>NZ_WQNE01000064.1 GCF_009759665.1 Bradyrhizobium cajani | reverse complement strand
GCTGCCGCACGAACCGTCGACGCCGTCTGCGCCGCAATCGGCCACGCACTCGATGCCTTCACCTCCGAGGAGTGCGCCAACTACCTCAAAAATTCAGGCTATCGAACTTAATGCCATCACGCTTTAGGTTGTTGTTTGAGCATGATCTTTTCGGAAAACCGCTGCGCACTTTTCCGGATCATGCTTTAGATCACGCCCTTGCGGATCAGGAAGCATCCATAGCCCCTGTTATCGCCAACCTGCACGACGCCGAAGCCCGCCGCTGCCGCGCGGTAAAAATCGGGGCGCGAGAGCTTGCCGGGACTGACCGGACGGCCCGCGGCGCGTTCGATCTCCGCCAGCACCGCGCGCTGCACTTCGGGGACGCGGTCGGCATCGTCGACCGGGATCATCACGCGCACCGGATCGGGATCGAAATCGTCAAGCGGGTAGACCGACATGATGGCGCGGATGGCCGTCTCCATGCTCATGCCCGGCAAGTGGATCAGGCGCTGTGAGGACGTTGCCGCGGCGATGCGGGCGGACGGGTGATTGGCATCGACGAAGACGAGGTCGTCGCCATGGCCCATCGCGGCGAGCAGCCAGAGCAGGTCGGGCGTGAGGATTGGATCGATCGATTTCAGCATGTTGGCTCTATCCCCGAACATTTCGTTCGCCGGCAACCGGCCGTCAACCATAGCATGTTCCAAGCGTGATTCAGATGAAAGCCCGCCAGGCCGAGGTCGCCCGCCACGTCAACGAATGGCTACACGCGCCCCAAGAGCCGAGTCGCTATCGGCATCCGCCAAATCGCCGGCATTCAAAGCAGACACGGCATTACGCCGATCTACGATTTTCTTGCCATACCGTCGCAGCGGCAGCTCGAAATATCGCAGTGATAGATCGCTGAGCAACGCGAGCAGCCCGACAACGGCAAGGATGATCACGGCCCTCATCACCCCTGTCGGCACCTCTCCAGGATGGGACCGTTCCCAGGTCTCACGCACAAAGGCAATCACGGGGTTGTGCATGAGGTACAGCCCGAACGACCTTGTCCCGATCCAGACCAGAATTGACCTCAGCAATCCGGGCGCGAGCAGGTATCCACTGTTGAAGGACGTAATATAGACCAAGACGCCGCAGACCAGCGTTGTGACCAACGGGTAGAACGTGACCAGGCCAGGGCCGCCGCCCGCGGCGGCCAGCGCAAGCAGCAGGATGACAAGAAGTGGCCATCTCGCAAAACGGTTCTCTAGGAAGCGCGGGGTGAAGGCCACGTCAGCGGCGCTCTGCTTGAATAGTGCGATCAGCACGCCGAGCGAAATCGCGTCGAAGCGGGTCATCCAGGCCAGAGATGTCAGCTCTCGCGTCGCTGTCCAGAGGATGACCGCGGCAAGCGCAAGTACCATGGCGCGACGCGGAAGCAGAACGAGCAGCGGAAAGGCCAGATAAAACTGCTCTTCCAGACTGAGGGACCAGTAGACGCCTGAGGAGCCGCACCAGAGGTTCGGCGACGTCGTACAATGCGCGTAGTGAAAATTATAGACGTTGAGGGCGGCGGAAAGAAAATCGCCGATATTGCCGAGCAGGGTAAAGTAGGCCCCGGATCTGTTGTAGACGACCGACATGACGATCGGAATGAGCAGCCACAACCAGGCCAAAGGCATGATGCGGAAGGCGCGGCGTATCCAGAAATCGGTGACGACACGCCAATAGGCCAGCCCCCCCTTACCCGCGGCGAGAACGAAATCCCGATAGAATGCACGCGTGATGACGAATCCGGATACGCAAAAGAACAGATCAACACCAAAGGAGAAGTTCAGGTAGTTCTCGAATGTTGGCACGCGCCACCACAGCGCCGTACGATTGTGTGCAATCAGAACAAACAGGATCGCAATCGCACGTAGCACCTCGACTTCCGGCAGGATTCGATCGCTCGCACCACGTTGCCAATGGCGGTCATCCCCCGGTTTGCCGTGCATAATATCCACTCGACCATCGCTTCTTGGCGGCACGATCCTTAGATGCCACAGATAGAGCGCCCATTGCGCCTGAATACCACCCCTCCCCCTGGTCACGTCAATCCATAGCGGATCTGGGCCGCCGCTCCGATCGGGGTTTGCGACCGGCAGGTACTAAGACTGCCGCCGTTGTAGCAGCCGGTGCCGAAGCCGGGCCGGTCGAAATAGTGCCCGCCGCCGTGCCAGCGGTGATTGTGGGGAACATGGTCAACGTACCAAGGGTGCCGGTTTTCGTGCGCGAGACGTAGCATCGCGCCCTTGCGTTCGTAGAGCGGCAGGCCGTTGCTTAGCGGCTGACGATAGCCGGGCAAGAAGCCGTAGTCATGCGCCGCACCGGCTTCGGACGTTTACGAGAGGGATCCGCCAGCGCGGCGATGAGGACAGCAATAGCGCGAGGGCAACGGACAGGCATAGGACTCGCGGCATCGTCCGGCGATCGACAGGCGGTTGTCCGGGCGATGGTCGTCCAAATCGCGGTGCGAGGTTCCGCGGCCGGCATCACACCAAAACTCGGAGCGGCCGCGCGATCAAAGTCCGGCCTAAACCGTGCCGCCGAAACCTGTCCGGTCAGCAATTCCTTAACCAGGACGGGCACCCGGCCGTGACCTGGATCACGCTGGATGGCTGAGTGCGCGGCATCACGCTCCCCGGCTCGAACGCGCCTTAGGTTGGGCGCAACCAATCTCGCATCGAGATGAGTGCCAAAGGAGCACGCCATGTTCCGCCTGAAGCCTTTCCTGATGACAGCAGGCCTTCTGGGAAGCCTGTTCGGCTTCGCCTGCGGGCCCGTTTCCGCGCAGGTCGCCCCCGTCGCGCCGGCCCCGACCGCGCTGCAAGGCCCGGAGCAGCGGGTCGCGCTGGTGATCGGCAATTCGAACTACCAGAACGCGCCGCAGCTGCAAAATCCCGACAATGACGCCCAGTCGATGGCCCAGTTCCTGAACTCGGCCGGCTTCGAGGTGGTCGCCGCCACCGACCTTGGCCAGAACGACATGCTGCGCGTGGTGCAGGACTTTTCCGCAAAAGTGTCCGCGCGCGGCCCGAACACCGTGGCGATGGTCTACTATGCCGGTCATGGCGTGCAGCTCGCCGGCGAGAACTATCTCGTTCCCGTCGATGCCAAGGTGTCGAGCCCGACCGAGCTCGTCAGCAACTCGGTGCGCCTCGTCGACGTGATGTCGACGCTGGAGACGATCCCGAGCCGCATGCGGATCGTCATCCTCGATGCCTGCCGCAACAACCCCTTCCCTCAGGTCAACGACGCTGGCCGCGGCCTTGCCATCGTCGATGCGCCGAACGGCTCGATCGTCGGCTACTCGACCGCGCCGGGCGCCGAGGCGCTCGCCGGCACCGGCGGCCACAGCCCGTATACGCAGGCCTTCCTGAACGTCGCGCGCGAGCCCAACGTGCCGATCGAGCAGTTGTTCAAGCGCGTGCGCCTCCAGGTGAACCAGACCACCAGCGGCGCGCAGATCCCATGGGAAAGCTCGTCGCTGACGTCCGACTTCACCTTCTTCGGCGACACCGCCGTTGCCGCAAGCCGCGCGCCGGTGAATGCGCCGGTGGTGCAGATGGCCTCCAACCTGCCGAGCCGCTCGACGCGCCAAGCCTATGACTACGTCGTGTCCGAGGGACGGCCGGAGTATTATCAGGAGTTCATCCGGATGTACCCGCACGATCCGCTGTGCGACCACGTCCGCTGGCTGCTCAACAATCTCCTGCTCTCGCAGGCCTGGCACAAGGCGGTGCTCGTCAACTCGCCGCTCGGCTACCAGACCTTCTATGATGGCTACAAGAGCAGCCCCTATGCGCAAGTGGCGCTGAAGCTCGCCGCGCAGCCGAAGCTGATCCCCCTGCTGCAGCCGACGAAGTTCCTGGCCCCGCAGACCATCACGCCGACGCTGAAGTTCGGCAATCTCGGCCAATCGAAGTACATGCCGCTGCTACAGCAGGGCAATGGCGGTGCGCAGATGGGCGGCAACCTGCCGGTCATGCAGAAGCCGGTCGATGGCAATGTCATCGGCAAGCTCGGCAACAAACAGCCGAACCAGCCGAACGGCACGCCGTCGCAGACCCCGGGCAAGATCGTCACCCTGCCCGCGCCGACCAACACCACCAACCCCAAGGGCGGCATCGGCAAGATCGTGACGCTGCCCGCGACCAACACCACGCCGAACGGCGGCAACGCCAACGGCAATCCCGGCAAGATCGTGAGCATGCCGGTGAACGTCGGCAAGGGCGGCTCGACTGTCGAGACGAAGCCCGTCAACGTTCAGAACCACCCGATCCGCGTCAACAACGGCAACACCGGCATCGTGAAGCTCAACAACAAGCCGGTGAACAAGGTGCAGGTCCAGAACAGCCAGCAGAACAACCGTCCGCAGCTCAACACGATGCCGACCCGCGTGGTCAACAGCAGCAACAACTTCCGCCAGTCGATGAACCAGGCGCCGAGCATGAACGGTGGCGGCAACAACCGTCGCAGCGGCTTCATGCACTGATCGCGGACAACCACACAACGACAAAGGGGCGGAGCGGAAACGCTCCGCCCTTCTTCGTGTCAGCTCTTGAACACCGCCATTCCGGGATGCGCCGAGAGGCGCAGGCCCGGAATCCATTGTGCGGCAGAGTCGGCGGGGAAATGGATTCTCAGGTGCGCAATTGCGCACCATAGTTCGCGCTCGCGCGCGCCCCGGAATGACGCCTAAGCCACCAGCTCGGCGAACAGGTCGGCATCGACATTGCCGCCGGAGAGCACGATGACGACGTTCTTGCCGGCGACGTCGAGGCGTCCCGCCAGCAGCGCGGCAAGTCCCACGGCGCCGCCGGGCTCGACCACGAGCTTCAGCTCGCGATAGGCAAAGGCAACGGCGGCGCCGACTTCGGCGTCCGATGCCGTCACGCCGCGCGCGAGCAGCTTGCTGTTGATCGCGAACGTCATCTCGCCGGGCATCAGGGCCATCAGCGCATCGCAGATGGTGCGGCCGGCGGGCGGATGCGGCTCGCGGTGGCCTGCGGTCAGCGAGATGCCGTGATCGTCGAACGCTTCCGGCTCGGCCACCACGATCTCGGCTAGCGGATAACGCGCCTTCACGGCCGTCGCCACACCCGCGATCAGGCCGCCGCCGGAGGCCGGCGCCACCACGATATCGGGCGCAAGACCGAGTGTGGCCATGTCCTCCGCGATCTCGCGGCCGGCGGTGCCCTGCCCCGCGATCACGTAGGGATCGTCATAGGGCTTCACCAGCGTCGCGCCGCGCTTCTCGGCGATGCCGCGCGAGATCGCCTCGCGGTCGTCGCGGTCGCGATCATACAGCACGACCTCGGCGCCATAGGATTTGGTGCGCTCGCGCTTGGACAGTGGCGCATCCGCAGGCATCACGATGGTCGCATGCATGTCGAGGATCTTGGCCGCCGCGGCCACGCCCTGGGCGTGATTGCCGGAGGAGAACGCGACCACACCGCCGGCGCGCTTGTCCTGCGGGATCGAGAACACCTTGTTGAAGGCGCCGCGGAACTTGAACGAGCCGGTGCGCTGGAGCATCTCCGGCTTGAGGAACACTTTTGCACCGACACGCTCGTTGAGCACCGGAAACGACAACAGCGGGGTGCGGATGGCGAAGGGCGCGATCACGCGCGCCGCGGCATCGATGTCGGCAGGGCCGACCGGAAGGAGCTGTTCGGTCATGCCTGATCCTATCGCGGCCATTGAGCCGCGGGCAAGACACCTCCGCGCGAGGATCCAGAAGCGTTTTCGAGCGAAGTGGGTACCGGTTCGCGTCAAGAAAACGCGTCAAAACAAGATGCTACCCCGTCAGGCGACGAAGCGTTCCGGCTCCGCCCCGTTCCGGCCCGGCAACACCGCGCCGACCGCCTGGATGCTGGCGACAAAGGCCCGTGCCGAGGCCTCCCAGGTGTAATTGGCGGCGAACTCGACGCAGTCCTGGCGGGAGATATCGAGTGCAGCAAAGCAGGCGCTGCGCAGATCGTGATCGAGCGCGCCGACCGGCGCATCGCCGATCACGTCGCGGGGTCCCTTGACTGGAAAGGCCGCAACCGGCAGGCCGCTCGCGAGCGCTTCCAGGAGAACCAGGCCGAACGTGTCGGTCTTGCTCGGAAACACGAAGACGTCGGCCGCGGCGTAGATCTCCGCCAGCGCCTCGCCATGCTTCTCGCCGAGAAAGATCGCGTCCGGATAGGCTTCTTGCAGCGAGACGCGCGCAGGGCCGTCGCCGACGACGACCTTGGTGCCGGGCAGGTCGAGGTCGAGGAAGGCCTCGAGATTCTTTTCCACCGCGACGCGGCCGACCGACAGGAACACCGGCCCCGGCAGGCAGAGATCGATGCTGCGGGGATGGAACAGCCCGGTATCGACGCCACGCGGCCACAATACGACATTGTCGAAGCCACGCTCGCCGAGCTCCTGGGCGAGCGCCGGGGTCGCCGCCATCACGGCGCTACTCGGGCTGTGGAAACGACGCAGCGCCCGCCAGATCAGGGAGCCGGGAACCGGCACGCGGGCGCGGACATATTCGGGAAAGCGGGTGTGGAAGCTGGTCGTGAACGGCAGCTTGCGCTGGCGGCAGTAGCGGCGGACCATCAGGCCGATCGGCCCCTCCGTCGCGATGTGGATGCTGTCGGGGCGCGCCTCCTCGATCAGCCTTGCGATTCGCGCCGGGCGCGGCATCGCGAGGCGTACGTCGCGATAGCTCGGCATCGCGAAGGTTCGGAACGATTGCGGAGTGAGGAACGTGAACTCGACGCCGAGCCCCTTGGCGGCGTCAGCGAGCTTGGTCAGCGTCCGAACCACACCGTTGACTTGCGGGTGCCAGGCGTCGGTCGCGACCAGGATGCGCATCAGGCAGCCCGCGCCGCGACCTGCGGGACGGGCACCGCCTTCCGCAACTGGTCCGCCCAGGTGATGATCTCGAAATGGCCGTCGTCGTGCTCGACCAGCGCCGTGCAACTCTCGACCCAGTCGCCGCAATTCATGTAGCGGATACCGGCCTCGTCGCGGATCACGGCATAGTGGATGTGGCCGCAGATCACGCCGTCGGCCTCGTGGCGCCGTGCCTCGGCGGCGAGGGCCTGCTCGAACGCGCCGATATAGTTGACGGCGTTCTTGACCTTCTGCTTGGCCCATTGCGACAGCGACCAATAGGGCACGCCGAACATGCGCCGGAAGAAGTTGACAAAGCGGTTCATCTGGATGGCGAAGTCGTAGGCCTTGTCGCCGAGATGGGCGAGCCAGCGCGCGTTCTGTACCACGAGATCGAAGATGTCGCCGTGGATGACGAGATAGCGCTTGCCGTCCACGCCGGTGTGGACGGTGTTCTCGACGACGTCGATGCCGCCGAAATGTGTGCCGTAATAGTTGCGCAGGAACTCGTCGTGATTGCCGGGAATGTAGATGACCTTGGCGCCCTTGCGCGCCTTGCGCAGCAGCTTCTGGACGAGATCGTTATGCGATTGCGGCCAGTGCCAGCTCGACTTCAGCGCCCAGCCGTCGACGATGTCGCCGACGAGGTAAATGGTATCGGCATCATGATAACGCAGGAAATCGAGCAGAAGGTCGGCTTGAGAACCGCGGGCTCCGAGATGAACGTCGGAGATGAACAACGTGCGAAAGCGCCGCTCCGGGCTCTCGTCACTCACATCGTAACTTCCCATGCGCGCCAGCCTGTAACAATGTCCCGTGACAGGGGGATGACCAATTGAACCCTTGAGGCACCCTCGAATACGAATCAAACCTTGCCTCGCCCTCCCCGCGAATATCAGTCGCATGCGACAATCAGGCGACATGAAGCGGCAATGGTTGCCCGCAAAAGTCCGGAACCCCATCACCCCATTGGTTAACGGCGGAAGCCGTCGCGCCGCGCGAGGTCCGCGTCAGTAAAATTTGTGGAAATGATGGATCGGCCCGTGGCCGTGACCGACGCTGAAGCGGTCGGCGGCAGCGATCGCGGCGCTGATCCAGGCCTTGGCGTTGCGCACGGCACTCGTGAGGTCCTCGCCCTTCGCAAGGCCCGCCGCGACGGCCGAGGACAGCGAGCAGCCGGTGCCATGGGTGTTCTGGGTGGCGATGCGCGGGGCGGCAAGCGGGATCGTTTTCTCCGAATCGACGAGATAGTCGATGCTCTCGGCGCCCTCGCCGTGCCCGCCCTTGATCAGGACCGCGCGGCAGCCGAGCGCCAGCAGGCGGCGCCCCTGGCTTTCGATCTCGGCCTCGCTTGCCGCGACCGGCTCGTCGAGGAGCGCCGCCGCTTCGGGCAGGTTCGGCGTGAGCATCGACGCCAGCGGCATCAGCCTGGTGCGCAGGGCGTCGACGGCCTCGGCGGCGAGCAGGCGGTCGCCGGAGGTCGCGACCATCACGGGATCGAGCACGACGTGCCGCGGCGCCCAGCGCGACAGCGCGGCCGCGATCGCATCGATGCTCAAAGCCTGTGCCACCATGCCGATCTTCACCGCGCCGACATCGAGATCGGAAAACACGGCGTCGATCTGCGCGGTGACGAACTCGGCCGGCACGGCGTGAATGCCGGTGACGCCGCGCGTGTTCTGTGCCGTCAGCGCCGTGATGGCGGAGGCGCCATAGACGCCGAGCGCGGCAAAGGTCTTCAGGTCCGCCTGGATGCCGGCGCCGCCGCTGGAATCGGAGCCGGCGATGGTGAGCGCCACGGGCGTCGTCATCGCGGGATCCACCTGCTTGCTACGGGCTCCATCATGGCCTGTCCTAGCGCGACCATGGAACAGCGGCAAGCGGGCCGCGAATCACGCCGGTCACAATTCGGCGCGGCATGGCCCCCGCAATCGTGCGGGCTTGAAAAATCGAGCCGCGTCATAGCCTTGATGGCGTGCCCTTGGCGACTACACCGATGAGTGCGACGTTAGGTGGTGGAACCGTCAAGCGATGCCAATCGTGCACGTCTCCCCGGGGTGGAACTATGTGGGCCTATTTCGAACGTCTGCTCGACTCGTCGATGTTTTCGCCGCACGGCATCTGCCTGTTGTGGGAGCCCGAGCTGATCTGGCTGCATGTCGTCGCGGACGCCTGCATTGCGGCGGCGTATTTCTCGATCCCGTTTGCCCTTGCGATCCTCGTCATCAAAAGGCGTGACCTCAAGTTCGGCTGGGTCTATTGGGCGTTCGCGATCTTCATCATGGCGTGCGGCCTGACCCATGTGCTGTCGATCTACACGCTCTGGGTCCCGGCCTATGGCATCGAGGGCTTGGTCAAGGCGGCGACGGCGGTTGCATCCGTGTTCACGGCCGCCGCGCTCTGGCCGCTGCTGCCAAAGATCCTGACCATCCCCTCGCCGTTCGAGCTGCGGCAGGTCCAGGCCGCGCTCGAGGAGGAGGAGATCAAGATGCGGGACGCCACGCTGCTGCTGCGGCAGGTCGAAGATGCCCAGCGCGCAATGCGCGAGAGCGTGATACGCCTCACCGCCGTCGTCGAGACCGCGGTCGACGGCGTCATCCTGTTCGATGCGCAGAACCGGATCCTGCTGTTCAACCCGGCCTGCGAGCGCCTGTTCGGCTACCGCGTCGACGAGGTGATCAACCGGAACGTCGGGATGCTGATGCCCGGCGAGGCGAGCACCGCGCCCGACAGCAACGCGACACGATTTGCGACCGGCGGCGAGGCCGTCGGCCTGCGCAAGGATGGATCCGCCTTTCCGATGAATCTGTCGGTGGGCCAGGCGCGGCAGGACGGCGAATTGATCTTCGTCGGCATCGTCCACGACCTGAGCGCGCGCAAGCTGACCGAGCAGCAGCTCCAGCAGGCGCAGAAGATGGAGACCGTCGGCCAGCTCTCCGGCGGCATCGCCCATGACTTCAACAACCTGTTGACCGTCATGATCGGCAACGCCGAGCACCTCAGCGAGCAGCTCAAGGCGCGGCCCGACCTGCAGCGCTTTGCCGACGACATCTGCCAGTCGGGCGAGCGCGGCGCGGAGCTGACGCAGCGGCTGCTCGCGTTCAGCCGCCGCCAGCTGCTCCAGCCGCAACCGATCGATTGCCGCGGCCTGCTCGATTCCATGCTCAAGCTGCTCAAGCGCACCCTGCGTGAAGACATCGAGATCAGGACCGCCTCCGGGGCCGGCAAGATCCAGGCCTTTGCCGACCGCACCCAGCTCGAATCCGCGGTGCTCAACCTCGCGCTCAACGCGCAGGACGCCATGCCGGCCGGGGGGCACCTGACGCTGAGCACGGAGCTCGCGACCATCGACGAGGAATATCGCGCGCTTCACCCGGAGGTGACCTCCGGCAGCTATGCCCTGATCTCCGTCACCGATGACGGCGAAGGCATGACGCCCGACGTCATCGAACGCGCCTTCGAGCCGTTCTTCACCACCAAGGAAGTCGGCAAGGGCTCGGGCCTCGGCCTCAGCATGGTCTATGGCTTCGCCAAGCAGTCCGATGGCCACGTCTCGATCTACAGCGAGCAAGGCCTCGGGACGACGGTCCGGATCTACCTGCCGCGCGCCGACGCCGGCCGGTCCCTCGCCGACGCGCTGGAGAGCGAGGAGGCGGCGCCGCGCGGCTACGAGACGATCCTGATCGCGGAAGACGACCCGTTCGTCCGCTCCTCGGCCATTCGCAGGGTGGAGGCGCTCGGCTATCGCGTGGTCGCCGCCGTCAACGGCAAGGAGGCCCTGCAAGTGCTGCGCACCGATCCCAGCATCGACATGTTGTTCACCGACATCGTGATGCCTGGCGGCATGAGCGGCTGGGAGCTCGCCGAACAGGCCCGGCGGCTGCGCCCCGGTCTGCCGGTCCTGTTCACCTCGGGCTACGCGCTGGAGACCCTGGTCGAACAGGGCCGCGCGCATGCGCAATCGGTGGTTCTGACCAAGCCCTATCGCAAGGTCGAGCTCGCCCGGCGCATCAGGGACGCATTCGCCGCGGTGGCGGTGACCTCGTAGGACGGCCCTCGTCTGCGCGCCCCGGCGGCGTTTCCGGCGCTCCAGCAAGTTCGCTTGCCAAGCCCGGCCGGTTTTGGCCTATTAGAGCGTTTTCGAGCGAAGTGGACACCGGTTCGCGTGAAGAAAACGCGTCAATACAAGAATCTAGAGCATCGGTTCTGATTCCATCAGAACCGATGATGCTCTAGCCGGCCAGATATGCTTTCGGAGTGACCGCGATGGTACCCTTTTTCGTCCAGATCAAATGCAAGCTCGGCCAGTCCTATACGGTCGCGAATGCGCTCGCCGAAGCCGAGATCGCTTCCGAAATCTATTCCACCGCCGGCGACTACGACCTGTTGGTGAAGTTCTACGTCGACAAGGAGACCGACATCGGCCACTTCGTGAACGAGAAGGTGCAGGTGCTGCCCGGCATCCAGGACACCCGTACCATCATCACGTTCAAGGCGTTCGGGACGGGCTAGCTAGCTTCCTTCCTTGCGCTTGGGCGGCGTCGGCCCGTCCACCGGCGGCAGCGACTTCAGATAAGCGGCCATCGCGGCGCGATCTTCCGCCGTCAGCTGCGCCAGATTCTTGATCACGGGGCGCATCGCGCCGGAGGCGCTGTCGCCCTCGGGCATGTCGCCGGTCTCGAGAAAATCGGCGATGTCCTTCTCGCTCCATGTGCCGATGCCCTTCTGCGTGATGTTCGGCACCCAGCCCTCGCCGTCCGGATTGGGCCCGCCGGCGAAGCGCTCGCCGCGGATGATGCCGCCGAGGGAATTGCGCGGGCTGTGACATTCGGCGCAATGGCCGAAAGCGTTGACCAGATAGGCACCCCGATTCCATTGCGCCGAGCGCGATGGGTCCGGCACAAACGACCCGGTGCCCATGAACAGCAATTTCCAGATGCCGATATTGCGGCGGATGTTGAAGGGAAACGGAATGTCGTGATCGCGCGACCTGCCCTGCACGGCAGGCAGCGTCCTCAGATAGGCGAAGAGGTCGCGGACATCGTCGACCTTCGCAAGATGGTACGACGTGTAGGGGAACGCCGGGAAATAGTGCGTGCCGTCGGGCGCGATGCCCCGCATCACCGCGTTGACGAAATCGCTCTCGCTCCAGCGCCCGATGCCGTCATTGGGATCGGGCGAGATGTTGGGGACGTAGAACGTGCCGAACGGCGAGGCGAGCGCCAGGCCGCCACCGAGCCGCAAGCGATCGCCCTGGTTGGGCACGGCGTGACAGGACGAGCAGCCGCCGGCATTGAACATCTCCTTCCCGTTGGCGAGATCAGGCGCGCGCGTTGCCGCCGTGAGTGCCAGCGCGGCCGGCAGGCTCAGCCACCAATAGACGCCAGAAGCCGCAACCGCGGCGATCAGGACAGCAAGGATCGTTCGTCGCAGCATCGAGTTATTCCGTCGGGACCGCGGCGACCTTACGGATCATTCCGCCCCCGCTCCAGCCACGAATAATTTAGATGGCTTGACCGGACCGTGGGAATAAAGTCGGACGCGCACTGTTTGCAGGGGTGACAGCAATCAGGCGTCAACAGGGAGAGATCCATGAACAAAGCTCTTTTCGCCACGCTGGCTCTCGGAGCCGCCGTCGCATTCGCCGGCCCCGCCAGCGCTGAAAAGCTGAAGGCGACGCTGGACGCCAAGTCCGAAGTGCCCGCCGTCACAAGCAGCGGCACCGGAACGGCCGATCTGGATTACGACGCCGCCAGCAAGAAGCTCTCCTGGAAGCTCACCTATTCGGGTCTCTCCGGCCCCGCCACCGCCGGCCATTTCCACGGTCCCGCCGAGGCCGGCAAGAACGCCGGCGTCGCGGTCCCGATCGCCAATATCGCATCGAGCCCGGTCGAAGGCTCGGCGACGCTGACCGACGCACAGGCTGCCGATCTCCTCGCCGGCAAGTACTACATCAACATCCACACGGCCGCCAATCCGGGCGGCGAGATCCGCGGTCAGGTGATGAAGTAAGGCCGCAACGCGGCTTCAACGGCAAAGGCCGGACGCTCGGAGGGAGCGTCCGGCCTTTTCGATTCTTGGCGCCAGGCATGCCGCACGACCAAACCGCCTTGGCCGCCGTTGCGGCGACACGTTGCCGCGCTAGAGCATGATCCGGAAAAGTGCGAAGCGGTTTTCCCTCGCGACAAACGCGGAACGCGTTTGCGCGGAGATCATGCTCAAACAACAACCTAAAGCGCGATGATGATTCATCCTCATCTCATCGCGCTTTAGGCCGCACTCAGCGCCTGGGTGAGATCCGCGATCAGGTCCGACGGGTTCTCGATGCCGATCGACAGCCGGATCGTCGAATCGAGAACGCCGATTTTGTGGCGGATGTCGGCGGGAACGCCGGAATGGGTCATCGTCGCCGGCAGGCTGGCGAGCGATTCCGTTCCGCCGAGGCTCACCGCGAGCTTGAAGATTTGCAGCGCGTTGAGGAATTTGACCGCCGCGTCCTTGCCGCCTGCGATGTCGAACGAGAACGTGGAGCCCGCGCCGAGACACTGCCGCGCGAACACGCGTCCCGCCGCAGACGCCTCATCGTGATGGCCGAGATAGTGCACCTTCGCCACCTTGTCGTGATCGCGCAGATAATCCGCCACGACGCGCGCGTTGCCGTCGGCCTTCTCCATCCGAAGGCTCAGCGTCTCGAGCGACCGGTTGATCATCCAGCAGGAGTGCGGATCGAGCTGGGTGCCGATGGCGCCGCGCAGCGCCTTGATGCCCTTCATGATCGCCTTCGAGCCGAGCGCGGCGCCCGCGATCAGGTCGGAATGACCGCCGACATATTTGGTCAGCGAGTACAGCGAGAGATCCGCGCCATGCTCGATCGGCCGCTGGAACACCGGTCCGAGCAGCGTATTGTCGCAGGCGACGATCGGCGTGTGTCCCTGCGCCTTACCGATGGCCTCGGCTGTACGGCGCATCATCGCGATGTCGACCAGCCCGTTGGTCGGGTTGGCCGGGGTTTCGATCAGAATCATCGAAACCCGGCCCTTGCGCATGGCCTCTTCCGCGGCCTGGCCGACCGCGCCTTCATCGACGCCATCGGCAAAGCCGACCGCGCCGATCGACAGGCGCGCAAGCGTGTTCGTCAGCAGCGTTTCCGTCCCGCCATAGAGCGGTTGGGAGTGCAGAATGACGTCGCCGGGGCGGACGAAAGCGAGGATCGTCGTCGCGATGGCCGCCATGCCGGACGAGAACAGCGCACAGCTTTCGGTGCGCTCATAGACCGCGAGCCTGTCCTCGACGATTTCGCTGTTGGGATGATTGAACCGCGAATAGACGAGGCCCGCGCCCATGCCTTCCGGCGGCTCGCGCCGGCCGGCGACGAAATCGAAGAAATCCTGGCCATCCTCGGCCGTCTTGAACACGAAGGTCGAGGTCAGGAATACCGGTGGCTTGATGGCACCTTCCGACAGCTGCGGATCGTAGCCATAGGTCAGCATCAGCGTTTCCGGATGCAGCATATGGTTGCCGATATGGGTCTTCGATGGAAACGGTTTTGCCATGGCCTGTCTCGCTGTTTGAGATCCGCGCCGGGCGTTGGAACTCCGAACCTCGTGAGGCACCACCGCCGCGGCGGCTCGACCAAGGATAACCTCTTTGACAGCGATCCGTCAGGCCATGCGAACAGAATTCACGGCGGCGCTGGATGGAGCAATCCGGGACAGACCTATCCGCTTCTACTGGCTGGCGCGTCGGCCGTAGGCACCGTAGCCCGCATGAGCGCAGCGACATGCGGGGGGCGCTGGTCCCGGATGTCGCTACGCTCATCCGGGCTACGAACCTATGAACCTCGAGCCCGTTACTTCAGCTTCAACCGATACGTCTCGTGGCAATCACTGCAGCGGTCATTGATCGAGGTGTAGGCCGCCTTGAGACTCGCCACGTCCTTGATCTTGCCCTTGACCTCGGCAATCGCCTTCTGCACGGGCGGGATCTTGGAATCGAAATCGGCCTTCTGCTGCCACACCTTTGGCGACGAACCGTAGGTGGCGTCGACCACGTCCTGCTTGGGATTGACTTCGAAGGTCTTCGCGATCTTGGCGACGTCCGCCTCCAGATTGGCAATGGCCTCGTCGACTTGCTTCTGGTTGTAGGGAATGTCGCCCTTCGTCATCTTCTGGATGACGGTGTAGAGGCTCTTGGCCTGCGAACGCATCAGCTTGTCCTGCTGAACGGCAATCTCCTGCTGCGCCATCACGGCGCCCGCACCCAGAAGCAGGGTGCTCGCGACAATCATCGTTCGTTTCATTGGCTGGGGTCTCCGGCTCGCAGAGGTCTTGGGGATTGGCCATCGATGGATAGAACCCCGCGGCGGGCGTTTATTCCCGCCCGCGGGAAAGATCACCGTTCAGAGGCTGTGGCGCCGGTGATGCTCGTTGATCGCGATCCACACCCGCTCCGGCGTTGCCGGCATGTCGATGTGGTCGATCTTGTATTCGCGCCAGAGCCCATCGACGATGGCGTTGACGATGGCCGGGCAGGAGCCGATCGCGCCGGCCTCGCCTGCCCCCTTCACCCCCAGCGGGTTGGTCTTGCAGGGAACATTGCTGGTCTCGAACACGAAGGACGGCCCGTCGGCCGCCCGCGGCAGCGCATAGTCCATGAAGGTGGCGGTGATGAGCTGGCCATCGCCCGCGCCGTAGACCACTTGCTCCATCAGCGCCTGGCCGATGCCCTGCATGGCGCCGCCATGCACCTGGCCCGCCAGCAGCAGCGGATTGAGGGTCTTGCCGAAATCATCGACGATCACATAGTTGACGATCTTGATGATGCCGGTGGCCGGATCGATCTCGACCTCCGCCAGATGCGTGCCGTTGGGATAGGTGCCGTCGGCGCTGGCGAAGGTCGCGCTGCCGTTCAGCTTCGACGGATCGGCGCCGGGGCGCTTGGCAAGATCGGCGAAGGAGATCGAGCGGTCGGTGCCGGCGATCCGGATCACGCCGTCGGTGATCTCGAGGTCGCCCGCACTCGCTTCGAGCGCCTGCGCCGCGAACTCCTTCAGCTTCTTGCCCAGCTCGCCCGCAGCGCGCTCCACGCAGACGCCGCCCGTGGGAATCGAGGCCGAGCCGCCGGTGCCGAGGCCCGTCGCGATCTCGTCGGTGTCGCCCTGGCGGATATGCACGCGCTCCGGCGGCAGGCCGAACTGCTCGGCGACGATCTGCGCATAGGCGGTCTGATGGCCCTGCCCGCTTGATTGCGTGCCGATCAGGACGGTGACGTCGCCACCGGGATCGAGGCGGACATTGGCCGTCTCCTCACCCATCACGCCGCAAATCTCGACATAGCTCGCAAGACCAATGCCGCGGATCAGCCCCTGCTTCTTGGCCGCCTTGGCACGCTTGGGAAACTCCTTCCACTCGGCGATCTCCATCGCGCGCTTCAGATGCGCGGCGAAGTCACCGGAATCGTAGACCTTGCCGGTCGCGGTCTTGTACGGCAGCGCTTTCGGCGGGATGAAATTCTTGCGGCGGATGGCGTCCGGCGTCATGTCGAGTTTTCGCGCGCAGGCGTCCACAAGGCGTTCGATGACGTAGGCCGCCTCGGGCCGGCCGGCGCCGCGATAGGCGTCGACCGGCACGCTGTGGGTGAAGATGGTGCGCACCCGGCAATGGAAGGCCTGGATGTCATAGAGACCCGGCAGCATGCCGGCGCCGCCATGGGGGATGTAGGGCCCGAAGGTCGACAGATAGGCGCCCATGTCGCCCATCAGGTCGCAATCCATCGCGAGGAACTTGCCGTCCTCGGCCAGCGCCATCTTCGCGGTGGTGACGTTGTCGCGGCCCTGCGCGTCGCCCATGAAATGCTCGGAGCGATCGGCCGCCCATTTCACCGCCTTCTTCAGTTTTCGCGCCGCGACCGCCATCAGGGCGTATTCCCGGTACGGAAACAGTTTTGTGCCGAAGCCGCCGCCGACGTCGGGGCAGATCACGCGCATCTTGTCTGTGGGGATATTGAGGACGTTCTGGCAGAGGATGTCGCGCAGGCGGTGGCTGCCCTGGCTGCCGACCGTCAGCGTCAGATGGTCGCGCTTGGCGTCGTACTCGCAGACCGCCGCACGCGTCTCCATGAAGTTCGCGACCACGCGTGGATTGACGATGGAGATCTCGGCGACCGCATGCGCCTTGGCAAAGGCGGCCTCCGTCGCGGCCTTGTCGCCGATCGAGACGTCGAACAGCACATTGCCGGCCTTGTCGGGCCAGACCTGCGGCGCGCCATTCTTGACGGCGTTGACGACGCCGGTCACCGCCGGCAGCGGGCTCCATTTGACGTCGATCGCCTCGATCGCGTCGCGGGCCTGGTCGATGGTCTCGGCGACGACGAAGGCGACGGCATCGCCAACATGGCGCACTTCGTCCTTGGCCAGGATCGGATAAGGCGGGCCGGTGAAGGGGTCGGTCTCGAGGTTGAACAGGCAGGGCAGATTGCCGAGATCCTTGACGTCATCGGCGGTCAGGATCAGCGCGACGCCGGGGAGCCCGCGGGCACGGCTCACATCGATGGTGTATTTGGCATGGGCATGCGGCGAGCGCAGCATCAGGCAGCGCAGAGCAGCCTGCGGCGCGTAATCGTCGGTATAGCGGCCCTTGCCGCGGATGAGCGCGTCATCCTCCTTGCGCAGCACGCTTTGGCCAACGCCGAACTTGATGGGAGCCGCCATTTTGTTTTCCCGTTCTCATGGTTGTTTTGCCGGCATATTGCCGTGGAAAAAGTGGCAAGGCAAACGGGTTTAGCAGGGGCAGACCAGCCGCAGGAGCCCGCCAGGAGCGGGCGCCTTGAACGATATGCCGCGAAGCGGCAGCCCACCGCCTCCTCAACGAGTTACATCCCACGTTGGATCCAGAGATTCGTCGTGCGATCTCTCAGCCTCTCGATCGCACGTTCGGGCGCGATGGAATCGACCTCGCCGCGCGTCAGGCCGATATCCATCAGCTCCCTGTCATTCAGGTCCTGCAAGGTGCGCTGGCGCTGCGTCTGAAGCGCACGCCAAGACCGCTTGAGCAGGCTCAAGACGATGGAGAAGTCGAGGCCGCGCCTCGCGGCATTGCCCTTCGTTTCCGATGTGATGGTTGTCAGTTGTGGTGGCATCGAACGCTCCTGCTGTCGTGCCGGCAGGGAGCGTGGCCAAAGAAAAGGCCCCGTCCGATGCCGGCGGGGCCTGGTGGAAAAGATGTCGTCGTCGAAATCCTAGCGCACGACTCCTCCCACGGCCCAGCCAAAGCGGGTCATGTGGTTGAGGTTGACTTGGCGCGACGATTTGATCATGAGGCGTTCATAGCGGAGGAACCGCGCAAAATCAAGAGATGTACGGAGCTCGGCCACATCCTGAAGGCGAGAACCTCGCCTTAGCCGTCGCCTTGCCCTAGCCGCGCACCAGCGAGACCAGCCAGCGGCGGCCGAACAATACGAGAATCGCGAGCGCGTAGACGATTGTGCCCCCGACGGCCAACAGGGCCAGCGTCAATTCGTCGTGGAAGCGCACCGAGGCAAGATAGGCGCCGCCAAAGCGCGCGATCAGCCAGAAGGCGACGGCCAGGATGATCCCCGTCAGCAGGAATTTGGCGAGCGACAACAGCCAGGCGCGGTCCGGCACGAGAAAGCCGCGCCGCACGGCGAAGAACAGCACCAGCAAGAGATTGGTCCAGATCCCGACGGCGGTCGCGAGCGCAAGGCCGATCTGGGCGAGCGTCCCCATCAACGCGAACTTCAGCGCGACATTGACGGCGATCCCCGTCAGCGAGGCGCGGACCGGGGTCGCGGTATCCTTGCGCGCATAGAATGTCGCGACCGCGCTGCGGATCAGCACGGCCGGGATCAAGGCAATAGCATAGGCCGCGAGCGTTGCGCCGGCGGCCGCCGCGTCAGCCCTGGAGAAGGCACCATGGGCAAACAGCGCACGCATGATCGCGTCGGGCACGGTCAGGAAGGCGGCGACGAACGGCACCGAGAACAGCAGCGTGAAATCGAACGCACGGCGCTGCGACTTCATCGCACCGTCATGATCGCTGGCCGTGATTCGGCGCGACATCTCCGGCAGCAGCACCGTGCCGATGGCGATGCCGATGACGCCGATCGGCAGCTGATACAGCCGATCCGCGTAATAGAGCGCCGACAGCGCGCCCGCGGGCAGGAAGGTCGCGATGATGGTGTCGGCGAACATCGCCACCTGCGTGCCCATCGAGCCCAGCGTCGCCGGCCCGAGCGCCTTGAAGAATCCGCGGACGTCTTCGTCGAGCCTGGGCGGAGCAAAGCGCGGCAGGCCGCCATGGCGCGCCAGATCGCCCGCGAGCAGGAAATATTGCAGGAAACCCGAGATCAGAACGCCCCAGGCCGCCGCATGGCCCGCGCCGGGAAACCAGGCGGCGAGCGCCAGCGTCATCATCATGGAAACGTTGAGGAAGATCGACGCGGCCGCGGCGCTGGCAAAGCGCTGCATCACATTGAGCATGCCGCCGTAGAGCGTCACCAGCGTAATCAGCAGCAGATAGGGAAAGGTGATCCGGGTCAGCTCGATCGCGAGCTTGCGCTGCTCGGCATCCTCGCTGAAGCCGGGCGCAAGTAAGCTCATGGCCTGCGGCATGAACAGCCAGGCGACGACCAGCAGCAGAACTTGCGAGGCCAGCAGCAGCGTGAAGATGCGGTCGGCAAACAGTTTTGCCGCCCCCTCCCCGCGCTCGCCATGAACGTGCGCATAGGCCGGCACCCAGGCGGCGTTGAAGGCGCCCTCGGCAAAGATCGCGCGAAAATGATTGGGCAGGCGGAGCGCCACGAAAAAGGCGTCGGCCACGGGGCCAGCGCCGAGGATTGCCGCGAGCATGATGTCGCGGGCAAATCCCGTCAGCCGCGAGAGCAGCGTATATCCGCCAACCGTGAAGATGCGTCCGAGCATGCGTCTGTTTTAGAGCATGGCAAGATTAGGTCTAGGTGCTAGCGCGCCGGAGGTCCGCCCCCTCCCCCGCTTGCGGGGGAGGGTTGGGGAGAGGGTTTCTCCGCAAGCGAGAACCCCCAAGAGGAGAAAGCCCTCACCCGCGCCTTCGGCG
>NZ_WQNE01000063.1 GCF_009759665.1 Bradyrhizobium cajani | reverse complement strand
ACACGGGGTGGATGAGGCGCCCGTGTCGGACGCAGGATCCACGTGAGATCGGCCTCAGGTACTCAAATCAGTAGCAGGTGCGAACGCGGCCGACGTACTGGCCGAAGGCGTTGTACTGGGCGACCCAGCCGCAGCGGCGATAGCCGTAGTAATAGGGGTCGTTGCTGGCGGCGATCGCGGAGCCGACGACGGCGGCGGTGGCGATGCCGGCGCCGACACCAAAGACCCAACCGGGCTGCTTGGCTTCGGCCGAGGAGGTGGTGGACACGATGCTGCCGGTCACGGTGAGGGCAGCGAGAGCTGCGGCGGCAATCCTGGTCTTGATCGACATGTGAAATTCCATCCGGGTTGAGGCGGTCCGTTGCGGCCCGCGTGCCCAGTTGGACGGAGGCTCTTCGCGTCCGGTTCGAAAGCCGCAAAGGCGGTCCCGGAGCGATGCTCTTTCCTGAGTGATTCCAGGAGGATGTGCGTTAGCCGAGGGGGCCTTTGGCGAGCCTGTTCACGTCGAAGTTATCGACCTCGGCGAGCAACTCGCAGAAGGCGCGTGCGCCCTGATCGATCAACTGCTCGCCCTTTTCTGTTGCGGCCAAGGTCGCATTGCCGACTGCGCCGCTGGCATGGAGATCCTGCGCCTGCCAGGCGAATGGCGCAGGCCGTTGTGTCGAGAGCCAGCGATATTGCTGCTCCAGCGCGATGCTGCTCGCGGGAAAATCCGCGATCGCATCCTTGCGCACCTGGTCGGGATAGCGCGCCAGCATGATCGAGGTCTCGACCGCGCCGCCGTGAATGCCGTGGCGCACTTCGTCGGCCGGGAACAGCCTGTCGGCGCCCGACAGGCGCGACCACGACGTCGTCACCACGAACATTTTTTGGTGCGCGCGCAGATCCTGCGCGACCAGCATCATGGCCGCGCTGTTGCCACCATGGCTGGTGATGATGACGAGCTTCCTCACACCGCGCCGCGCGACGTCCTCGCCGATTCCCGTCCATCGTTTCAGCGCCACCTCGCTCGGCAGCGTCTGCGTGCCCGGATAGTCGATATGCTCGGTGGAAATCCCGACCGGCTCGACAGGCAGGAAACTGGCCGGAACGTCCGCCGGCAACAGCTCGCGCACGCGGGCCAGATAGGCGTCCGCGATCAGCACGTCGGTCTCAAGCGGCAGATGCGGGCCGTGCTGCTCGGTCGCCGCCAGCGGCAGCACCGCGATCCAGCGCGACGCCTCCGCAGGGGCAGCATCGGCCCAGCGAATCTCGGTCCAGTCGCGGGACGGCATCATCGAGGTTTCTTTGCCCGAATTTGTCACGTAATTTGGGGTTATGAGGGGACGCGGGCCAGGCCGGCTCGCGTCCCCTGATATCTTGCGGTTTTATCGCGTTGGTTTGGTATCGGCTAGAAGCGATCGACGGAGTCCCATCATGACCCCCTCTCATCTGCGGCGAACGTTAACGGCGGGCTTGATGGCCGCTCTGGTCTGCAGCGTCCCGGCGCGCGCCGAGACCCTGGACAAGGTCACCTTCGGCACCAACTGGGTCGCCGAGGCCGAGCATGGCGGCTTCTTCCAGGCGGTCGCCGACGGCACCTACAAGAAGTACGGGCTCGACGTCAACATCGTCCCCGGCGGTCCCAACGAAAACAACCGCATGCTGCTGATCGCCGGCAAGATCGATTTCTTCATGGCCGCGAACACGCTGATGTCGTTCGACGCGGTCGCCAACAACGTCCCCGTCATCACCATCGCCGCGGTCTTCCAGAAGGATCCGCAGGTGATGCTGACGCAGCCGGATGCCAAGGTCGCCAAGATCGAGGACTTGAAGCCGCTGACGCTGTTCGTCTCCAAGGAGGGCATGAGCAGCTACTTCCAGTGGCTGAAGTCCGAATATGGTTTCAGCGAGAAGAACGTCCGTCCCTATAATTTCAATCCGCAGCCCTTCATCGCCAATCCCAAGAGCGCCATGCAGGGCTACGTCACTTCCGAGCCCTTCGCCGTCGAGAAGGCCGCCGGCTTCAAGCCCAACGTGCTGCTGCTCGCCGATTACGGCTTCAACACCTATTCGACGCTGATCGAGACCCGCCGCGAAATCGTCGAGAAGAAGCCCGACCTCGTGCAGCGCTTCGTCGATGCCTCCATGATCGGCTGGTACAATTACATCTACGGCGACAATTCCGCCGGCAATGCCATGATCAAGAAGCTCAATCCGGAGATGACCGACGACCTGCTCGCCTATTCCGTCGCCAAGATGAAGGAATACGGCATCGTCGATTCCGGCGACAGCTTGAAGAACGGCATCGGCGCCATGAGCGACGAACGCTACACCTCCTTCTTCAACAAGATGGTCAAGGCCGGCGTCGTGAAGAGCGATCTCGACTTCCGCAAGTCCTATACGCTGCGCTTCGTCAACAAGGGCGTCGGCGTCGAACTGCGCCCGAACAAGCCATAGCGCATGCTGAGGTTAGACCACGGTGGGTCGGCATCGCTCACCTCTCCCCGTTGGGGAGAGGTGAAAATTGCGGCTCGACCGAGTCACGCAAGAGCCAGCGATCAATGGTAGCGAGCAAGCCTTCGCCTGGAGTCGAGGCCAGCCTGACGGCTCTCGCCGTCAGCCTGCGCGGCGTGACGAAGGTCTATGACAACGGCGTCATGGCGCTCGGTCCGCTCGATCTTGCCGTCCGCAAGGGCGAGTTCATCTCGCTGCTGGGTCCATCCGGCTGCGGCAAGTCGACCGCATTGCGGCTGATCGCAGAGCTGAGTGCGCCGTCGTCGGGAATCGTGCGGGTGGCGCGCCACGAGGGCGTGCCGCAGCCGGGCCACGGCATCGGCTTCGTGTTCCAGGAGCCGACCCTGATGCCCTGGACCAGCGTGCGCGAGAACGTGCGGCTGCCCTTGAAGCTCGCAGGCGTGCCGAAGGCGGAGGCGCGCACGCGTGCCGACGCGGCGCTCGCCAGCGTCGGGCTCGCCGATTTTGCCGAGGCCTTTCCGCGCGAATTGTCCGGCGGCATGAAGATGCGGGTGTCGCTGGCGCGCGCCCTCGTCACTGACCCCGATATCCTGCTGATGGACGAGCCGTTCGCGGCGCTCGACGAGATCACGCGCTTCCGTCTCAACAACGATCTGCTCGCGCTGTGGCGCAGCCTTCGCAAGACCGTCATCTTCGTCACCCATTCGGTGTTCGAATCCGTCTACCTGTCGCAGCGCGTGGTGGTGATGACCGCGCGGCCCGGCCGCATCCAGGCCGACCTCCGCATCGAGACGGTCGAGCCGCGCGGCGAAGAGTTTCGCACCTCGGCCGCCTATTCCGATTATTGCCGACGCGTGTCGGCCGCGCTGGCGCCGTCCTATTCGGGGCAGTCGACACTATGAACGCGCAAGCTGCCGCCGCAAAACCGTCGGGCGCGCAGCGCGCGCTGCGTTTCGTGCTTCCCGTCATCGTGTTCGCGGCCGGACTGCTCGCCTGGGAACTCGTGGTCCGCATCAGGGACATCCCTCCTTACGTGCTGCCCGCGCCCTCCGTCATATTCCTGACGCTGATCAAGGACTGGGCGGTGTTGTCACAATCGCTCGCGACCACGCTGTTGACCACGCTCGAAGGCTTTGTCGCCGCCAGCATCGGCGGCATCGCGCTGGCGCTCCTGTTCAACCAGTCGAAATGGGTCGAATATTCGCTGTTCCCCTACGCCGTCGTCCTCCAGGTCACGCCGGTGATCGCGATTGCGCCGCTGCTCCTGATCTATCTGGAGCAGCAGACCGCGGTCGTCGTCTGCGCCTTCATCGTTGCCTTTTTCCCGGTGCTGGCCAACACCACGCTCGGGCTGAACTCGGTCGATCGCAATCTCGCCGGCCTGTTCCAGCTCTATGGCGCCTCGCCGCCTCAGACCCTGCGCTTTCTGAAGCTGCCTGCGGCGCTGCCCTACATCCTCGGCGGCCTGCGCATCGCCGGCGGCCTGTCGCTGATCGGCGCGGTCGTGGCGGAGATCGCGGCGGGCACGGCCGGTGCCGGCTCCGGGCTCGCCTACAGGATCGCCGAATCCGGCTATCGATTGAACATACCCCGCATGTTCGCGGCGCTGCTTTTGTTGTCGCTTGCCGGGATTGTCATCTATGGGGTGCTGGCGCTAGTTTCCCACCTCGTTTTACGGCGCTGGCATGAGAGCGCGCTTGGAAAGGAAAGCTGATGTCTACCGGTTCGATTTCGTCCGAAAAGATCGATCTTTTGATTTATGGACCGGTGCGGCCGATCCTCGACAACGGTTTTTCCGATCATTTCGTCGTGCACAAGGCCGAGACCCGCGGTGACCTCGAGCGGCTGACGCCGGCGATCCGCGAGAAGATCCGCGGCGTCGCCGTGACGTATCACACCGTGCGCGCCGACAAGGATTCGCTGTCGCAGCTGCCGAAGATCGAGATGGTGGCGAGCTTCGGCGTCGGCTACGACCACATCGACGCCAAATACGCGGCCGAGCACAACATCATCGTCACCAACACGCCCGACGTCTTGACCGAGGAGGTCGCCGACGTCGCGATGGGCCTGTTGATCTCCACCTTGCGGGAATTCATCAAGGCCGACCGCTACGTCCGCTCCGGCCTCTGGCAGACGCAGAACTATCCGCTCAGCGTCGGCTCGCTGCGCGACCGCAAGGTCGGCATCGTCGGCATGGGCCGGATCGGCCAGGCGATCGCGCGCCGGCTCGATGCTTCGCTGGTGCCGGTGGTCTACCACTCGCGCAATCCGTCGAAGGATGTCGCCTACAAGCACTATCCCGACCTGATCGAGATGGCGAAGGCGGTGGACACGCTGATGGTGATCGTGCCCGGCGGCGCCAGCACCAACAAGATGATCAATGCCGAGGTGCTCAAGGCGCTCGGCCCGCGCGGCGTGCTGATCAACGTCGCGCGCGGCTCGGTGGTCGACGAGCCGGCGCTGGTCCAGGCGCTGAAGTCCGGCACCATCCTCGCCGCCGGCCTCGACGTGTTCGCGGCCGAGCCGAACGTGCCCGACGAGCTCAAGTCCATGCAGAACGTCGTGCTGCTGCCGCATATCGGCTCGGCCTCGGTGGTGACGCGCAACGCGATGGACCAGCTCGTCGTCGACAACCTCAAGGCCTGGTTCGCCGGCAAGGCACCGCTGACGCCGGTTGCGGAAACGCCGTTTAGGGGGCGCTGATGAGAGCTCTTCGGGGCGTTGCATTCGCCGTCGCGGCCCACTTGGCCGCGATCGGCATCGCGCAGGCGCAGGATGCGACGACCCTGAAGAAGGAGATGCCCGGACAATGGGAGCTCTCGACCACCGAGCGCAGCAAGACCTGCGTGGTCACGCTCAAGGCCGACGCCGCGGCGCAGGGCTACAAGCTGGAGCTGGAGCCGGCCTGCAAGACCGCGCTGCCTTTCACCAAGGCCATCGTTGCCTGGAGCGTCAAGGGCCTCGACATCGTCCGCCTGCAGGATGCGACCGGTGAAGCCGTGATCGACTTCACCGAGGTCGAGGCCGGCATCTTCGAAGGCCTGCGGCAGGGCGAGGGCGTCTACATCCTCCAGGATCTCGCCGCCGCGCGTTCGATGGCCAAGTCGATGGACCAGATGATCGGCGACTGGGCCATGGTGCGCGGCAACGGCCAGCCGGTCTGCGGTTTGACGCTGACCAACACCGAGGCGGGCCCCGATAATTTCCAGGTCTTCCTCAAGCCGAAATGCGATCCGGCGATCGCGCAATTCAACCCGACGCAATGGCGGCTCGAGCGCGGCCAGATCATCCTGATGTCGAAATCGGGCGATGCCTGGCAGTTCGAGGCCGATGACAACGCGCAGTGGCGGCGCGTCCCTGATACCGCCGATCCCCTGATCATGCTGCGCCAGTAGGCGACGTCCGCGGCTGCGCGGAGTCGTCATGCTCCGGAGCGGAACGGCCTTCTGTTGACCGATAGAGCCGGGGGCTCCTCTTAACCTCGCCCGCTTGCGGGAGAGGTCGGCGCGAAGCGCCGGGTGAGGGCTTTCTCCTCTTGGGGGTTGTCTCGTTGTGGAGACACCTCTCCCCAGCCCTCCCCCGCAAGCGGGGGAGGGAGTGCATTTCTCCCGGAGATGCACCCGAGCCCCGATCTCACCGCTCTACGTCATCGGCTTGGGCGGCGGCGCGGTGCCCTGCGCCCATTTCTCCATCTTGCCGAGCACGCCCCAGGCCGCGAGCGCCAGCGAGATCGGCATCGCGAACTGGCCGAGGCCCGGCACCGCCGACACGATCATCCCCAGCAGTCCGGTAATGCCCCCTGCAGTCGGGCTCGCGGTCACCGACGAGAGCAGCGCGGTGATCAGCGAGCCGCCGATGCCGAGCGCGGTCTTCTTGCCGTCGAGCAGCTTGCCGACGGTCTCGCCGAGCGCGCCGTTGACCTGGCCGAGGGCGGGCTTGCCGCCCTTGCTGAGCAGCGTGCTGAGCAGGTCGACGACCTGTTTCAACTGATCGACGGGGGCGGGGTTGGTCGGGGTCACTGGTCCTGGCATGGGCGTCGTCTTGTTGATGAGGGAGAAGAGCCGTTCGAACAGGCTGATCGGATCGCTGGTGGAGGGCGGTATGATCACTGGCGGTATGCCTCCCTGTGGTGTGCCGCCCTGTGGCGCGCCGCCCCGCATGATCTGCGCGAGATCTTCCAGCCGCTTCAGGACATGGGACAGCTCGCCGCTCCGCACGGAGCCTCCGGTCTGCGCCGCCCGCGTGATGGCCGCGACCGTGGCCGCGTCGAGAAGCCCGGTGTCGCTCAGGCCGTTCTGCTGCTGAAACTGCGAGACCGCGGTCCTGGTCTTCGGTCCGCTGATGCCGTCCTCGGCGAGCGGCGGATTGGCGCCGAGCTTGTTGAGCGCCTGCTGCATGAGAACGATCGTCGATGCCGCATCGTCCTCGGGCTCGGCGCGCCCCGCGAATTGCGGGCCGCCGTCGAGGGTGATCGAGGAATCGAGCGCCATCATCGCATGCAGGATCACCGCCGTGCCGAGTTGCGAATCGACGTGGTTCGGATCGAACACATGGTCGCGGACGAATTTGCCGGCCCTTGCCTCGGGCGGGCCATACAGCGTCGAGCCGCCGTACAGATAGGGCGAATTGCAGCCCTTGGCGTGATAACCGAAGCCGTTGAACGCCTCGAGCCGGAACAGAATCCGCGCGATGCCCCAGTCCTGCGCGCCGATGAAATTCTCGACCCTGAACGCGTCCACGGCGCCGTCCACGAAGGTGGCAAACGGTCCGCGCCCTTTCGGAACGATGGTCGTCACCCGATGAAGCGACTCGCCATTGCCGAGATAGGTGTCGAAATTGAAATTGGACTCGCGGTAGTGGCAGAGGGCGGTGAAATACCAGGGGACGCCGGTGAGCCGCTCGATCTGCTGATAGGTCGCCTTGCCGTTGAGGGCCTTGCGTGCGACCGCATTGGCATCGGGGAGGCGCGAAGGCCGGATCTCGAGACTGGTCCAATTCCGTTCATATTGGTTTTTCAAACCCGCGAATGACACCATTTTCCGCTCCCGCAAATTGATGAATTATCGAATCTCTATGCAACTCAAGGTGAATCACCTGCCGTGACTCCAGCGTGATCTCCGGTAAATCTGGCAGGTCGCCGGCTCGGCGCATGTGAAATGGATTACAGCCTCTGCGGGAAATCAGCGGCAGCACCGGGCTCGTCGCGTCACTGCCGGGGAACCGGCAGGGTCGTCCGTCCGTTAGCGATGCGGACGGTCCGGCAAGGAGCCTGCATGGCCAAGCGTGTCCTCGCGATCGGTATCGAACCCGGCAATGCGGACTACAGCGCATTCCCGCAGCTCACGCCGGAGCATGTCCGCAGCTACATCGAGGCCCAGCTCCTGCGCCTGCGCGGTCTCGGCTTCGAGGTCACGAGCTGCCTGATCGATCTCGATACGACTGCCGAGGCCGTCGTGACGGCGGCGCTGCGCGACGAGACCTTCGACTGCATCGTGATTGGTGCGGGCCTGCGCGAGCCGAAGGAGCGCCTGCTGCTGTTCGAGAAGGTGCTCAACCTGGTCCACCGCCTCGCGCCCAATGCCGCGATCTGCTTCAACACCACACCCGCCGACACCGTCGAGGCCGTGCAGCGCTGGGTCGATCCCTGAGACGGAATCGGCGGGCCCGCGGCGCCGGCAATTTGTCTGGCCCGAACCGGCCTGTGGCGCTATGACTCGCCTCACCACAGGGAGGGCGAGCATGCTTCGAGGTCTGCGCATTGGAAGTTTGGGAATCGCGGCCTGTCTGACGGTCGCGATGGCGATGCCGGCGCATGAGGCCGCAGCCCAGGACGCCATCGGCGGCGCGATCATCGGCGGTGTCGGCGGGGCGATCCTCGGCGGCGCGCTCGGGGGAGGCCGCGGCGCCGCAATCGGCGCCGTCGTCGGAGCGGGCACCGGCGCCGCGATCGCTTCCGAAGGCGAGCGCCGCCGCTCCGGCTACTACGCCTATCAGCGCGGCTGCTACATGCAGCGCCCCGACGGCTATTACGTCCGGGTCGATCACAGATATTGCTACTGAGCGATCGGCGCGATCCGAACCGGCATCGGCACCTTCGCGTGCCGACAAGGCGATGCCTAGATCAACCGCATCCCCCGCAGGCTCGCATGCCCGCTCTTGCCGACGATGATGTGGTCGTGCACCGCGATCCCGAGCGGCTTGGCGATGTCGATGATCGCCTTCGTCATCTGGATGTCGGCCTGCGAAGGCGAGGGATCGCCTGAGGGGTGATTGTGGACCAGGATCAGCGCGGTCGCGGAGAGTTCGAGCGCGCGCTTGATCACCTCGCGCGGATAGACCGGGGTGTGGTCGACCGTGCCGGTCTGCTGCACCTCGTCGGCGATGAGCTGGTTGCGCTTGTCGAGGAAGAGCAGGCGGAATTGCTCCTTGTCGGCGAACGCCATGCTGGAGCGGCAATAGTCGATCACCTCGTTCCACGACGACAGCGCGTTGCGGCTGTTGACCTCGCCCTTGGCGACGCGATGCGCCGCCGCCGCGATCAGCTTGAGCTGGTTGATCGCGGATTCGCCGATGCCGTCGATCTCGCGCAGCCGGGCGACAGGCGCATGGACGACTTCGGCGAACGAGCCGAACGCCTTGATCAGGGTCTTCGCCAGCGGCTTGGTGTCGCGCCGCGGCAGCGCCGGAAACAACGCCATCTCCAGGAGCTCGTAGTCGCTGAGCGCATCCGCGCCGGCGCTGTAGAAGCGCTCGCGCAGCCGTTCGCGATGGCCGTGATAGTGCGGCGGGTCCGGCTCGGGCGCGTTGGACGGCTGGCTGGGCTTGGCGGGCATCGCGCGCCAGCATTGCCGCGGACCGCCGCTTTTGCAACCGCCAATTGCGGTGAAATCAGCGGCGCGGCTTCAACCCCGGCACCAGCGCGGCCAGCCGATCCTTGATGGGCCTGCCGAACATGCCGGCGGGCGGCGGGCCCGGCGGAGGTCCGTTGCGCAGTCCCGGCGGCGGCGCCGCGGCGCGCCCGACCGTCGCCTCCGCGCGGCGGTCGACGCCGAGCGTCAGGCTCGCGACGTAACGGTCGCGCTCCTCCTTCACCGCGCAGAAGGCGCGATGTTCGGGATCGGAACGTTCGATGACATGGTCGTTGGCGTTGATCACCATGCGCTGCCGCGCGCGTCCGCCGTAATCGGGCACGCGGGTGTAGATGAACTCGTTCAGCGCGTCGGGCAGGAAGGTCTGCCCGGTCAGCACGGTGCGGTCGTCCAGAAACACCTTGAAATGGATATGCGTGGTGCGGCCGTCATACCAGCCGGGATAGATGGTGTTGAAGGACACCCAGCCGGCCGCGTCGGTCGTTTGCGTGCCGCGCAGGAACGTCTGGCTCGACGCGTCGATGTTGTGCGCATCGCCCTGGCCGGGAAACGCCGAATACAGCCCCTTGGCGTCGCAATGCCAGATATCGACCCGTGCGCCGCCGATGGCCGTGCAGGGCCCGGCCTCGATCACGCGCAGCCGCAGGGTCAGCGGCACGCCGGCCTTGCCTTCCGTGACGTCGGATCGAACCAGCTTCGGGTCCGAATAGAACGGCCCTTCGTCCGCCTGCGGCGTCAGGATGCAGGCGGGCTCATCGCTCGTCGCAGCAGCAGCGGCGCGGCCCGGCAACAGGCCGGCTGCACTGGCCGATACGAAACCGAGGAATCCGCGACGCGTCGACGTGCCCACTTCATTGCTCCTGTCCGACTTCCGAGAGATCGTCATCGGCAGGCAGGATGGCAAGATCGGGCTGCGATGATGGCGGCAATCAGCCCGGACGTGTCCGGCCGTTTCCGGCGGGCGCGGGAGCCGTGACGGCGATCACTCCGGTGACAATGAGCGCCATTCCGGCGAGACTGGACCAGGTCGGCTGCTCGCCGAGAAACGTCATGCCGAGCGCCACCGCGAACCCCGCCCGCAGATAGCTGCCGCTGGTCGTGCCGAGTGGGCCGAGCGTGCGGATCAGCCGGAAATAGATCACCATGGCAAGGGCGGTACAGACGACCGCGAGGGCGACGACCGCGGCGATGGCCTGTGCCGGTGGCGGCGCCAGCGTCCATGGCCGCTCGACCATGGCGGCCGCCGGGAGCATCAGCGTCCCGGCGCAAAGCATGGCTCCCGCTGCGGTGACGATCGCGGGAAGGTGCGAAAACCGCTGCCCCCAGATCGGCGCGAGCGCGTAGCAGAGGCTTGCGCCCAGCACCGCGGCCTGCGCAAGCGGCGCGGCTGTGCCGATCCCGGAGAGTGCGTCGACGCCCATGGTCACGGTCACACCGGCAAGGCCGAGCCCGACGCCCATGATCTTCCGGCCGCCGACGGTCTGCCGCCCGCGCGCGGTCAGCATCGTGATCACGAGCACGAACATCGGTGGTGTTGCATTCAGCACACCGGCCAGTCCGCTCGCGATATGTGCCTCGCCCCAGCTGATCAGGGTGAACGGCAGCGCACTTTGCAGCAGCCCCTGCACGAGGAAAGCCGCCCAGACCGATCCCCGGCGGGGAAGGGCGTGGCCCTGTGCGACGGCGACGAGAAGCAAGAGCATCGCCGCGATCGTCACCCGGACCGCAACCATGGTGAATGGCGGGATCGTCGGGATCGCCAGCTTGATCAGCGTGAACGAGCTGCCCCAGATCAGCGAGAGCAGCAGCAATAGCCAGATCTCCGGCGCGAGACTGGTTTGCCCTGACCTTGCCTGTGCTGCCTGCGTGCTCATGTGACCTGCTCCCGGATCGATCGGGACCATGATCCGGAGCGGCGCGACAGGCTGGCCGAATTCGGACCTCATCGTCCGACCGAGTCCGGTTTCGGCTACTCGGCGGGCGGCGCGCGCATTATCCTCCCGTCATGGCGACAGGCCCGGCGCATCGGCAGACGCTGCCACCGCATCTCGACTGGGAAACCTGCGACCGGGCACGCCTCGCGCGCGCCCGCGCGTTCGATGGCCTGTTCTTCTCCGGCGTGCGATCGACGCGCATCTATTGCCGGCCGGTGTGCCCGGTTCGTCCCGCCCGTTCCGAGAACGTCACCTTCTATGCGACCGCGGCCGCAGCCGAGCGGGCCGGCTTCCGCCCGTGCCTCCGTTGCCGGCCTGAGACGGCACCGGGGTCGCCGGCCTGGGTGGGAACGGCCACCACGGTTGCGCGCGGGATGCGCCTGATCAACGAGGGTTTCCTGGATCGGGCCTCCATGGCGGAGCTTGCGGAAGCTCTGGGGATCGGGCCGCGCCATCTGCTCCGTCTGTTCATGCGCCATGCCGGCGCCAGTCCGAGCGAGATCGCAGCGACGCGGCGCGTGCAGGAAGCCAAGCGATTGATTGATCAGACCAGCATGACCTTGGCGCAGATCGCCTTCGCGGCAGGGTTCGGCAGCATCCGCAGATTCAACGATGCATTCGTCGCAACGTACAAGCGGCCGCCGTCGTCGTTCCGTCGCAAGCGATAGGAAGTTTGGTTGTCATTCCGGGGCGCTCGCGTCAGCGAGCGAACCCGGAATCTCGAGATTCTCAGGTGCGCAAGCGCGCACCAGAGTTCGCTGCTGCGCAGCGCCCCGGAATGACGGGGTATTACAACCCGATCTGCTTCTCGCCGTGCCGCTCCGACAGCGTGAAGATCTCGACGCCGGTGGCGGTGACGCCGACCGAGTGCTCGAACTGCGCCGACAGCGAGCGGTCGCGGGTCACGGCGGTCCAGCCGTCGGAGAGGATTTTGACGTGCGGCTTGCCGAGGTTGATCATCGGCTCGATGGTGAAGAACATGCCGGGCTTGAGCTGAACGCCCTCGCCGGGGCGGCCGATATGGATGATGTTCGGCTCGTCGTGGAACAGGCGTCCGAGGCCATGGCCGCAGAAATCGCGCACCACGCTCATGCCCTGCGGCTCGACGAAGCTCTGGATGGCGTGGCCGATGTCGCCGGTGGTGGCGCCGGGCTTCACCGCGGCAATGCCGCGCATCATCGCTTCATAGGTCACCTCGATCAGGCGCTCCGCCTTCCGCGCGATCGGGCCGATCGCATACATCCGGCTGGAATCGCCATACCAGCCGTCGACGATGAAGGTGACGTCGATGTTGACGATGTCGCCCTCTTTCAGCGGACGGTCGCCGGGCATGCCGTGGCACACGACGTGGTTGAGCGAGGTGCAGGTCGAGTAACGGTAGCCGCGATACATCAGCGTCGCCGGATAGGCACTATTGCTGAAGGCGAAGTCGCGGACGAAGTCGTCGATGCGCGAGGTCGGCACGCCGGGCCCGACGATGTCGGTGAGCTCGTCGAGGCACTTGGCCACCAGCGCTCCCGCCTTGCGCATGCCGGCAAAGGCGTTCGGCCCATGCAGCTTGATCTGTCCGGTCTTGCGCAGCGAGGTATCGGTGGCTTCGATGTAGCTCATGCTTGTGCGATCTTCCGGGGCTGGTCCGATGTCGGCGGAAAGGCTTGATTTCAGGCCCTAATTTAATGATTGCGGGCCTTCATGCAAGCCAAGCCTCCATCATGCGCCCGAAAGCGGGCTCAATTCGGGACTTCTACGGTGGTTTCGACCGGCAGCGCGCCGCCGCGGATGCGGATTTCGCGGACGGGATAGGGAACCCGGATGCCCTCGCGCTTGAAGGCGTCCCACAGCGCCAGCATCACGTCGCTCTTGACCGTGTCCATGCCGTCGGGGTCGGCGATCCAGAAGGTCAGCGAGAATTTCATCCCGGCTTCCGCGAACTCGGTCAGGATGCAATTCGGCGGCTTGCCCTTCTGGGCGCGCGGATGGGCGGCGGCGGTCTCGGCGGCGAGCTTGCAGACCAGCTTGGGGTCGGCGTCGTAATTGGTGCCGAAGGGAATCTTCACCAGCGTGTTCTTGTCGGTATAGGTCCAGTTGACCACCTTCTGCGTCACCAGATCCTCGTTGGGGACCAGGAATTCGCGGCCGTCGCCGGCGGCGACGGAAATATAGCGCGTCTTCATCGCGCTGATGCGCCCGGTGTTGTCGCCGATGGTGACGAGGTCGCCGGGCTTCACCGACTTGTCGGCGAGCAGGATGATCCCCGAGATGAAGTTGGCGACGATCTTCTGCAGGCCGATACCGATGCCGACGCCGACCGCGCCGGAGAACACCGCGAGCGCCGAGAGGTCGATGCCGACGGCGCCGAGCGCAATGACGATTGCGACGGCCAAAAGCCCGATGCGGATGATTTTGACCAGCAGCACCTGTACCGACGGCGTCAGATCGGTGGTCGCGTTGATCCGGCTCTCGGCGAAATTGCTGGCGATGTTGGTCAGCCACAGCGCGATGATCAGCAGCGCGCCGGCCTTGATCGCCAGCAGCGGCGTCAGCCGCAAGCCGCCGAGCACGATCGCGAAGGAATCGAGCAGTTCGACCGTCGCATCGAGCTGGCCGACGATGGAGAGCGCCGCGACGAACCACGCCGTGATCGACACCAGCTTGACGATGAAGGCATTGCGCAGCACCGACGTCACGAGCCGGATCGCGAGCCAGGCGAGGCCCAGCTTGGCGGCGACCATCAGGAGATAGCTGCGGCTCGGCCAGGTCGCGTGAGACATCACCACGCGCGAGATGATCACGAGCAGGGTGAACACCGCGGTCGAGGCGGTGCTCGCCATCACCCGGGCGAAGTGCCGGAGCGGCAGCGGCCAGCCTATTGCCAGCGACGTCATGTCGAGGCGGTTGCGAACGCCGGCCTCCGCGGCGTAGGCGATGCCGGCCGCGGCCAGAATGAGGCCGAATTGCAGGTAGAACCAGGGCGAGGAGAATTCCGCCCCGACGCTGCGCGCGGTGGTCTGCACGAACTCCATGAAGTCCTTGAGGTCCATGTCCATCTGGGCGGTCTCGTCGGGAAGCGGGCGGGAGGGCTTGATTCGAGGGGCCGCAGAATCCCACAAAGGGTGCGGCCGGGCCATCGATACACCGCTAAGTGAAGCGCGTTAAGGGGCGCAAAACACGGCAGATTGCCGCGAGCGGGAGAAAATGGGTTGGCGCGCGAGTCTGCCGACGATAAGGATGCAGTTCCAGCGAATTGTACCCGGAAGGTGGATGGCTTCCCTCGACTCCGTCAGTCTCGCGATATTGCTCGGCGCCGTCCTCGTCATGGCCGGCATCCTGTCCAGCCTGCTCGCGCTGCGCTTCGGTGCACCCCTGCTGCTCGTCTTCCTTGTGATCGGCATGCTGGCCGGCGATTCCGGGCCCGGGCAGCTCCAGTTCGACGACGTGCGCACCACCTATCTGGTCGGCTCCGTTGCGCTCGCGCTGATCCTGTTCGACGGCGGCCTGCGGACGCGCTTTGCCAGCATCCGCACCGTGCTCGCGCCTTCCGTGGTGCTGGCGACCGTCGGTGTGCTGCTGACCGCGCTGATCACGGCGCCGTTCGCCAAATACGCGCTCGACCTCAACTGGTCCGAATCCCTCCTGGTCGGTGCCGTCGTGGCCTCGACCGACGCGGCCGCGGTGTTCCTGCTGGTGCACACCCAGGGCTTGCGCCTGCGCCCGCGCGTTGGCGCGACGCTGGAAGCCGAATCCGGCACCAACGATCCCTTCGCGATCTTCCTCACCCTCATGCTGGTCGAATACATCTCGCTGGGATCGAGCTCGCCCGGCCATGTGTTGGTGGAGTTCGTCCAGGAGGCGGTGCTGGGCGCCATCGTCGGTGTGATCGGCGGGCGTCTCGTCGTCATCGCGCTCAACCAGGTCGCGCTGCCGCAGGGCCTGCATGCGCCGTTCGTGACGACAGGCGCGCTCGTGATCTTCGGCGGCTCGCAGATCATGCATGCCTCCGGCTTCCTCGCGGTCTATCTCGCCGGCATCATCATCGGCAACCGGCCGACCCGCGCGCATAATTCGGTGGTCGCGTTCCTCGATGCCGCGACCTGGCTGGCGCAGATCGTGATGTTCGTGCTGCTCGGCCTCCTGGTGTCGCCGATCCGGCTCGGCTCGAGCGTGCTGCCGGCCGTCGCCGTCGCGCTGGTGCTGATGCTGGTCGCGCGGCCGCTCGCCGTGTTCGCGTGCCTTGCGCCGTTCCGCTTCAACTGGCGCGAGAAGATCTTCATCGCCTGGACCGGCCTGCGCGGTGCGGTCGCGATCTTCCTGGCGTCGATCCCGATGCTGGTCGGCCTGTCCAAGGCCTATCTCTATTTCGACGTCGCCTTCGTCGTCGTCATCATCTCGCTCTTGCTGCAAGGCTGGACCTTGGCGCCGGCGGCGCGCAAGCTGCACGTGGCGCTGCCGCGCGCCGAGCGCGGCCCGCGCCGCGTCGAGCTCGATCTGCCCGGCCAGCTCGAGCAGCAGCTGGTCGGTTATCCGGTGCGGCCCAAGAGTCTGTATTTCCGCCGCGGCCTGATTCCGTCCTGGTCGAAGCCGACGCTGGTGATCCGCAACGAGAACATTCTGACGCCGACGGAGGCCGATCCGATCGCGCCGGGTGATTACATCTACCTGCTGGCGCCGCCGGAAAAGGCCGAGGCGCTCGACCGTTTCTTCGTCGACATGCAGCCGAGCTCGGCGCCCGATCCGCATCTGCTCGGCGACTTCATGGTCTCGGGCGAGCACACGCTCGCCGAGCTCGCCGAGATCTACGGCGTGAAGATCGGCGAGGACGAGGGCAAGCTGACCCTGGCCGACTATTTCGACGTCCATCTCGACCGTGCGCCGAAGGAGGGCGCGGAGCTCGCGCTCGACACGATCGTGCTCGTGGCGCGCTCGATCTCCGGCGGCCGCGTCAACGTCATCGGCCTGCGCCTGCCCGAAGAAGACGAGACGCCGGCGCCGCTGACACGCAGGCAAGCGCTGCGGCGCAAGCTGGTGGATTTGTGGACGTCGGTGGCGGGGGTTTAGATCCTCCGCGGTCATTCCGCATTCAGCTTGACGCGACGAACGAGCCTCAGGCTCGTCGTTGCGAGCGCAGCGAAGCAATCCAGAGTCTCTCGGCGGAAAGATTCTGGATTGCTTCGCTGCGCTCGCAATGACGGTGTTATTGGAAGCGCTGTAACTCTACGGCGAGATCGTGACCCTCTGGAACAGGAGCAGCAATCACCAGAGAACCGCCACGAAATCGCCGCAACCGCTGAAATTTTCAGCCGTTTCGTGAAGACGCTGACCGGAACGCTCCGCCATGCCGCTCGTTCTTAGCCGCGTAGCAAGCAACGTATTCGACAGGAACAATCCCATGCGGAAACTCATCTTGCCGGCCATCATCGCGGTCGGTCTCGGATCGGCGGCACCGGCGATGGCCTATGACACCGGCGATCAGATCTCGATGCAGGCTGCGCTCGACGTCGCGACCGATCTCGGCGTCATGACCGTCTCGCATACCCAGTTCGCGGGCGATGAATGGCAGATCGAGGGCCGCGACCGCACCGGTCGCTGGATGGAGGTCGACGTCGATGCCCGAACGGGCGAGGTCCGCAACGTCGATCGCGGTTGGTAGCTGTTCGTAGCCCGGATGGAGCGAAGCGAAATCCGGGACCGCTGCGTCTGCGCGGGAGAGTCCCGGATTACGCTGCGCTCCATCCGGGCTACACGCGCTTTAGCTCAGCACCTTCACCCCGCCGAACGAGGTCACGCGGCCCTGCTTCAGCATCACGATCTGCGTGGCGAGCTGGCGCAGTTCGGCGACGTCGTGGCTGACATAGACCATCGGCACGTTGGCCTCGTCGCGCAGCCGCACCAGATAGGGCAGGATCTCGAGCTTGCGGCCCTCGTCGAGGGCGCCGAGCGGCTCGTCGAGCAGCAGGAGGCGGGGCCTGGACAACAGCGCGCGGCCGAGCGCGACGCGCTGGCGCTCGCCGCCGGAGAGCTTTCCGGGGCGGCGATCCTGCAATGCGCCGATGTCGAGCAGGTCGATGATGCGCCTGTGCTGGGCCGGATCGGACGGCAGGCGGTTCATCCGCCGGCCGTAGTCGAGATTCTGCGCCACGCTGAGATGCGGAAACAGCCGCGCATCCTGGAACACGTAGCCGATGCGGCGGCGATATGTCGGCACGTGGATGCCGGCCGCGGTATCGTCGACGGTCTCGCCGTCGATCACGATGGTGCCGCGGTCGGGATGCACAAGCCCTGCGATCATGTTGATCAGCGAGCTCTTGCCGGCGCCCGAGGCGCCGAACAGGCCGGTGACGCGGCCCTCGCTGGTGAATGTGGCGTGCAGCGAGAATTCGCCAAGCTGCTTTTCGACATCGACGCGCAGCATGGTCAATTCCCGTGCAGCCGCGCGGTGGCGCGGCGGGCGAACCATTCGGCGGCGATCAGAGCGCCGATCGCAAGCACGATCGAGACGATCACCAGCCGGCCCGCGGCGGCGTCACCGTCGGGCGTCTGGATCAGCGAGTAGATCGCGGAGGAAATCGTCTGGGTCTCGCCGGGAATGTTGGAGACAAAGGTGATGGTGGCGCCGAACTCGCCGATCGCCTTGGCGAAGCCGAGCACCATGCCGGCGAGCACGCCGGGCAGCGCCAGCGGCAGCGTCACCGTGAAGAACACTTTCCACGGTGCCGCGCCAAGCGTCTCGGCGGCCTGCTCGAGCCGGCGGTCGATCGCCTCGATCGACAGCCGCATCGGGCGAACCAGCAGCGGAAACGCCATCACGCCGCAGGCGAGGGCAGCCCCGGTCCAGCGGAACGCGAAGACGATGCCGAGATAGTCGGCCAGAAACGCGCCGACGAGGCCGCGGCGGCCGAAGGTGAGCAGCAGCAGATAGCCGGTGACGACCGGCGGCAGCACCAGCGGCAGATGCACCAGCGCGTCGAGCATCGATTTGCCCCAAAAATCCTTGCGGGCAAGCAGCCATGCCAGCGCAATGCCGAACGGCGTTGCGACCAGCGTGGCGATGACGGCGACCCTGAGCGAGAGCAGGATCGCCGTCCATTCGGCGGCAGAGATGTCGAGCATCAAGTCATAAAATCAGGTCGTAAAATCAAGTCGCGGGAATCAGGTCGTCGGGCTGACCAGGAACTTGAAGCCGTATTTTTCCAGAATGGTCTTGGCGGCCGTGGAGCGCAGGAAGGCGAGATAGTCGCTGGTCCCGTCCTTCGCGGTCGCGGTCGCCGCGACGGGATAGATGATCGCGGGGTGCGAATCCGCCGGGAAGGTGCCGACGATCTTCACGCCGGGCTCGACCTTGGCGTCGGTGGAATAGACGATGCCGAGCACGGCCTCGCCGCGCGCCACCAGCGTCAGCGCCGCGCGCACGCTCTCGGCCATGGCGAATTTCGGCTCGGCCGCCTGCCAGGCGCCGAGCTTCTCGAGCGCGGCCTTGGCATATTTGCCTGCTGGCACCGACTTGACGTCGCCGGTCGCGATCCTGCCGTCGCCGGCGAGCTTGGCGAGATCAAAGCCTTGCGCGATGCTGACGTTGTCGATCTTGGAGTCCTTCGGCGCGATCAGCACGATGCTGTTGCCGAGCAGATTGACGCGGGTGGATTCGTTGATGGTCTTCTTGGCCGTCGCGTAGTCCATCCAGTCGGTGTCGGCGGAGACGAACACGTCGGCCGGCGCGCCCTGCTCGATCTGCTTGGCGAGCACCGAGCTTGCGGCATAGCTGACGCTGAACTTGACGCCGGTTTTGGCGGTGTAGGCGGCGTCGATCTCGTCGAGCGCGTTCTTCATCGAGGCCGCGGCGAACACGGTGATGGTCTTGTCCTCGGCGGCGGCGGGCGAGAGGCCCGCGCCCGCGACGATGAGGAAGGCGGTGAAAAGTCCGGCAATACGAATCATGGGTAGCGCTCCGTGCGAGCTTACGCGCGCATGCGCGCGCAAATCTGGCGTTGGGTGAGTCTGATGCGACGGGCGGAAGCGCTGTTCCACGTGTCCTTGCGACGGCTTACGGCCGGCAGGGATATCGCTGCCGGCGAAGATAGCAGGCCGGGGCGTCACGTCAAAGGCGCCTATTCCGCCGGCAGGATCGCGATCGAGAGCGAATTCTCCCTGGCGCCGCTGACCTGGAGCACGAAGGGCTGTGCCGACAGCTGGTATTTCACGGTCTTGCGGATGCCGTCGCAGTCGGTCGCGCCGCTGAAGGCCGCGGGCTTGAGGACATGCCCGTCCTGGACCACGTCGATCCAGGCCCCCGAGGACAGGCTGATCGTGTAGAGCCCGGCCTTGGGCGCCTTAATGCTGGTGAAGCCGGCAAAGGTGCCGTCCTTCGGCGCCCGCTCCGGCGGCGTCGGCAGTTTCGCATCGCCAGGCGCGACCAGTCCCAGCGTGATGGCCGTTGACGGCAACGTCGCCTGCTCGCTCCCCGAGGCGAGCCTGGCACGATCCGGCGCGACCAGCGCCGCGCGTTCGCGTTCGATCGGCCATTTGAACTTGTCGCAGCCGCTGGGCTCGTCGGCGGCGAGGGCGGAGGTCGCACTGAACGAAAGCGCAGCGAGGAAGGTGAGGACGCGCATGTCATATCTCATCGTTGGCCACGCGAAGGATGCGGGCTTGCGGTCAGGCTTGTTGAAGACAAGGGATGCGCATCCCGAGATGCCACAGGCTTACGGCCCGGCGGCGAGGTGATCCTAGCGCAGCTATGTGCTGCACACCAGCAATGCTCGTCATCCCGGATCTGCGCTTACGCTTGTCCGGGACGACGGCGGAGTATTGGCACGCAG
>NZ_WQNE01000062.1 GCF_009759665.1 Bradyrhizobium cajani | reverse complement strand
GGGGGAGGGAGTCCAGTTTGCCGTGCATCTGGCTGCGAGTCCTTCATCAGCCTGCTCACCCCAGCGCCTTCAATTCGCCCGGCAGCGCGTACGCCCATTGCGTGATGTTGCCGGCGCCCAGGCACACGACGAGATCGCCCACCTTCGCAAGTCCCTTGACGATGCCCGCAAGCTCCGATGCCGCCGGCAGCGGGATCACCTCGCGATGTCCATGCGCACGCAGGCCAGCCACAAAATGATCGCGGTCGATGCCGTCGATCGGCGATTCGCCGGCGGCATAGACGTCGGCGACGATCACCGCATCGGCATCGTTGAAGCAGGTGCAGAATTCCTCGAACAGCGATTGCAGGCGGGTGTAGCGGTGCGGCTGCACCACGGCGATCACCTTGCCGGTGTAGGAATCGCGCGCTGCTTTCAGCACCGCCGCGATCTCCACGGGATGATGGCCGTAATCGTCGATGACGGTGACGCCGTTCCATTCGCCGGTCTTGGTGAAGCGCCGCTTGACGCCGCCGAAGCCTGCGATGGCGCTGCGGATATTGTCGTCGGAAACGCCGAGCGTGTGCGCGACCGCAATCGCCGCCGTCGCGTTCGAGGCGTTGTGCCGGCCCGGCATCGGCAGCGCGAGATCGGCGATCTCGTGCACAGCCCCGCTCTTGCGATCGCGGATGACGACCTTGAATTTCGAGCCGCCGCCGCCTGCCGTGAGGTCGACCAGCCGCGCATCGGCCTGCGGATTCTCGCCGTAAGTGATGATGCGGCGATCCTCGATCTTGCCGACGAGGCTCTGCACCACGGGATGATCGATGCACATCACGGCGAAGCCGTAGAACGGCAGGTTCTCGACGAAGTTTCGGAACGCCTCCTGCACGGCCTCGAAGGTCTTGAAATGATCGAGATGTTCGGGATCGACATTGGTGACGATCGCGACATCGGTCGGCAGCTTCAGGAACGTGCCGTCGCTCTCGTCGGCTTCCACCACCATCCAGTCGCCGGCGCCAAGCCGCGCGTTGGAGCCGTAGGCGTTGATGATGCCGCCGTTGATGACGGTGGGATCGAGGCCGCCGGCGTCGAGCAGCGTTGCGACCATCGTGGTCGTGGTGGTCTTGCCGTGGGTGCCGGCGATGGCGACGCAGCTCTTCAGCCGCATCAGCTCGGCCAGCATCTCGGCGCGGCGCACCACCGGTATGCGCCGCTCGCGCGCCGCCATCAGTTCCGGATTGTCGCGCTTGATCGCGGTGGACACCACGACGACCTCGGCACCGTCGACGTTCTCCGCCTTGTGGCCGACCGAAACTTTTGCGCCCTTCTTGCGCAGACGGTCGAGATTGTAATTGTCGGCGGCGTCCGAGCCCTGCACGGCATAGCCGAGATTGACCAGCACCTCGGCGATGCCGCTCATGCCGATCCCGCCGATCCCGACGAAGTGGATGGGTCCGATCTCGCGCGGCAGTCTCATGCTCTGTTCCCTGACCTCGCCGTCTCAAGAAGGCGGCATCTGGCGAAGGTCACGGCCAAATCAGCCGCGCGCCTCTCCTACTGGATGCCCCGCTTTAGAAGGCGATGACAAGGGCTTTTTCGCGTCAGATTCCAGCGACTTTGACCACCAGATCGGCCAGCCGCTCGGCGGCGTCGAGCCGCCCCGCCCCCTTCGCGGCCGCGGCCATGGCGGCAAGGCGCGCGGGCTCGGCGGCGACGGCGGAAATCTCGGAGGCGAGACGGTCGGAGGTGAACTCGGTCTGCGGGATGCGGATGGCGCCATCGACCTTGGCCAGCACGCCGGCATTGGCGAACTGGTCCTGGTCGATCGCGCCCGGCAGCGGCACCAGGATCGAGGGGCGGCCGATCGCGGCAAGCTCGGCCACGGTGCCGGCGCCGGAACGTGACACCACCAGATGGTTTGAGGCGAGCCGCGCCGGCAGGTCCGTGAAGAACGGCGCCAGCTCGGCCTTGATCTTGAGCTTGTCGTAGACCGTGCGCACGCGGTTCATGTCCTCCTCGCGCACCTGCTGGGTGAGGACGAGCCGACTCCACAAAGCAGGTTCAAGGCGCTCGATCGCGCCCGGCACGATGTCGGCCATGATGCGCGCGCCCTGGCTGCCGCCGACGACGAGCAGGCGCAGCGGGCCGTTCACCTCGGGTGCAGCATATGGCACAGCGGCAGCTGCGAGGATCGCCGGACGCATCGGCGTACCGACCGTCGTGGTCTTGCCCGACAGCGCTGGATCGCGATCAAGCACACCCGGCAACGACGTTGCGATGGCGCGGACGCGGCGCGACAGGAAGCGGTTGGCGCGGCCGAGCACGGCGTTGGCCTCGTGGATGATACCAGGCACGCCGGCGAGTTTCGCAGCGACCAGCGGCGGCAATGTCGGATAGCCGCCGAAGCCGACGACGGCGACGGGCTTCAATCGCCTGATCAGGCGGTAAGCGGACAGCGTGCCGGTGGCGAGGGTGAGGCCGGCATAGGCAAGCTGGAACGGATTGCGGCCGCGCGCAGTCTCGCTCGCGACGACGTCGATCATGTCCTTGCTGAACAGCCCGCTAAGGCGCAGCGCGCGCTCGTCGGTGACGAGGCGGACGCGAAAGCCGCGCCGGATCAATTCGACGCCGAGCGCCTCGGCCGGAAACAGATGGCCGCCGGTGCCGCCCGCGGCGAGAAGAATCAGGGGGGACGTATCCATGGTGAGGGTTTTACAGTGTCTCCATCGTCATTGCGAGCCAACGGGTCCGCGCGAAGCGCGGCCCGATGACAGGCTCCGCGAAGCAATCCAGGCTGCCTCCGCGGAGACAGTCTGGATTGCTTCGTCGCTTCGCTCCTCGCGATGACCGCTTACGCGTAGCTGCGCATCGCCTCGGCGTGGCCGCTTGCTTCCACCTCGGTACGCGGGCGCAGCCGCGTCAGGGCCAGCATCATTCCGACGCCATAGGCGAGCGACACGATCGAGGAGCCGCCATAGGAGATGAACGGCAGCGTCATGCCCTTGGCGGGGATGAGCTGGAGATTGACCGACATGTTGATCGCGGCCTGCACGCCGAACAGGATCGCAAGACCCGAGGCCGCAAAGCGCGAGAACATGTCCTCGTTGGCATAGGCGCGCGACAGCGTGCGGATGACGACGAAGGCGAACAGCGCCAGCATGGCGAGGCACAGGATGATGCCGAACTCCTCGGCGGCAACCGCGAACACGAAGTCGGTGTGGCTGTCCGGCAGGCTGCGCTTGGCGATGCCCTCGCCCGGCCCGAGGCCGAACCAGCCGCCGTTGTAGAAGGCTTCCATGGCGGTATCGACCTGGAAGGTGTCGCCTGAGGCCGGGTTCATGAACCGCTTGATGCGGCCGGCGACGTGCGGGACGAACAGATAGGCGCTGAACAGGCCGGCGGCCGCGGCCCCGGCAAGGCCGAACACCCAGATCATGCGCATGCCCGCGATGAAGAACAGCGAGCCCCACACCATCAGGATCAGCATGGTCTGGCCGAAGTCCGGCTCCATCACCAGCAGCGACACCAGCATCAGCAAAAGCACCAGCGCCATCGAGGTCGCCGGCATCTCCGGCCGCTTGGTCGATTCGGCGAACAGCCAGGCGGCGATGACGACGAACGACGGCTTTGCGATTTCCGAGGCCTGGATGTTGACGCCGAGCAGCGTGATCCAGCGTCGCGAGCCCTTCACCTCCGGGCCGATCGCGAGCGTCAGCACAATCAGGATGATGCTGGCGGCGAAGATGAGCAGCGCGCTGCGGCGGATCGCGCGCGGCGACAGGAAGGAGACACCCACAAGCACCATGCAGGACGGCGCCAGGAACATCACATGGCGGCTGAAGAAGTGGAAGGGATCGAGCCCGATGCGGGTCGCAACCGGCGGGCTCGCCGCCAGCGACAGGATCACGCCGGTCAGCATCAGCGCCAGGATGGCGCCCATCAGCGGCTTGTCGACGGTCCACCACCACTCGGAAAAGGGGGTGCGTTCTTCACGGGAGAGCATGGGCGGCCGCTTTCGGACAGAGGTCCGTCCATTGGTCGCCGAGGTTGGTTACCGGGGGGTTAAGGAATCGCGGATGTTTGGAGATGATCTCCGCTGCCGCCACAAGACACAGGGTCATGCCCCGCCACCGGGTCTCGCCTTCGGCGAGCCCGATGACAGGCTCCGGCGGGGCATCCGGTACGCCGGGGCCCCTCGGCCTACCACAACCGCCTCGGAGTACTGGATCGCCCGCCTTCGCGGGCGATGACAGCAGAGCAGGAGGTAGCGGCGCGCCCTACACCACCGGCTTCACGCCCGGCAGCGCCTGGACCAACTCGCGGAACCTGGTGCCGCGGATCTCGAAATTGCGGTACTGGTCGAAGGAGGCGCAGGCCGGCGACAGCAGCACGACGGCGTCGGCAAGGCCCGAGGCTTCCGCATCGCGCGCGGCGTGCTCCACCGCAATATCGAGCGTCTGGCTGATCTCGTGCGCCACCTGTGTGCCCAGCGTGCCGGAAAACTCCTGCGCGGCCTCGCCAATCAGATAGGCCTTGCGGATGCGCGGGAAGAAGGAGGTCAAGCTGGTGATGCCGCCGGCCTTGGGCTTGCCGCCGGCGATCCAGAAGATGTCCGAAAAGGACGACAGCGCATGCGCGGTGGCGTCCGCGTTGGTGCCCTTGGAATCGTTGACGAACAGCACATTGCCGCGGCGGCCGATCTGCTCCATGCGATGCGCAAGGCCCGGAAAGCTGCGCAGGCCGTTCTGGAGCACATCCAGGCTGATGCCCATCGCGAGCGCGGCAGCGGCGGCGCAGGCCGCGTTCTGCGCGTTGTGCTGGCCGCGCAGCGAACCGATGCCGCCGAGTTTCGCGACCTCACTCTTCGCACCGCCCGAGGCACGCACGATGGTGCCGTGCTCGACATAGATACCGCTCGCGAGCGGATTCTTCACCGAAATGCGCACGACGTTCTTGCCGGCGCGGTCGAGCCGGTCGGCGATGTCGCGGCAAAAGCCATCGTCGACGCCGACGATGGAGGTGCCCCGCGCCTGTACGGCGGCGACGAGGCGCTCCTTCACCTCGGCGTAGTGCTGGAGCGTGCCGTGGCGGTCGATATGATCCTCGCTGACATTGAGCAGGATGCCGACGGAGGGATCGAGCGAAGGCGTGAGGTCGATCTGGTAGGACGACATCTCGATGACGTGGACGCGGCCCGTGCGCGGCGGCTCCAGCGACAGGATCGCGGTGCCGATATTGCCACCCATCTGGGTGTCGTAACCGGCGACCTTTGTGAGGTGCGCGATCAGCGCCGTCGTGGTCGATTTGCCGTTGGTGCCGGTGATGGCAACGAACGGTGCGTCCGGCGCATACCGCCGCCGTTCGCGGCAGAACAGCTCGATATCGCCGATCACCTCGACCCCGGCCTCGCGCGCCTTCAACACGCTCCAGTGCGGCACCGGATGGGTCAGCGGCACGCCGGGCGCCAGCACGAGCGCTGCGAAACTGGTCCATGAGACGTTGCGCAAATCGGCGGTGACGAAACCGGCCTGCGCCGCCTTGGCGACGTTGTCGGCATTGTCGTCGGCGGCGATCACGTCGGCGCCGCCGGCCTTCAACGCGTGGCAGGACGCGAGCCCCGAGCCGCCGAGGCCGAACACCGCGACCGTCTTGCCGGCGAAGGATGTGACGGGGATCATGATTGGGCCTCTGTCATTCCGGGGCGACGCGCCAGCGTCGAACCCGGAATCTCGAGATTCCGGGTTCTCGCTTCGCGAGCCCCGGAATGACAGCAAAAATGAATCACGGCGACCATCATCACCGCAGCTTCAGCGTCGACAGGCCGGCGAGTGCCAGCATCACCGAGATGATCCAGAAGCGGATCACGATCTGCGGCTCGGTCCAGCCGAGCTGCTCGAAATGGTGATGGATCGGTGCCATCCGGAAGATGCGCTTGCCCGTGAGCTTGAACGACACCACCTGCACGATGACGGAGACCGCCTCCAGCACGAACAGCCCGCCGATCACTGCGAGCACGATCTCGTGCTTCACGGCGACCGCGATCGCGCCCAGCATGCCGCCGAGCGCGAGCGAACCGGTGTCGCCCATGAAGATCGAGGCCGGCGGCGCGTTGAACCAGAGGAAGCCGAGGCCGGCACCGAGCAACGCGCCGCAGAGCACCGCGAGCTCGCCGGTGCCGGCGACGTATTTGATCTGGAGATAGTCGGCGAACACCGCGTTGCCGGCGAGATAGGCGATCATCGCAAAGCTCGCCGTCGCGATCATCACGGGCACGATGGCGAGGCCATCGAGACCGTCGGTGAGGTTCACCGCGTTGCCGGCGCCGACGATGACGAAGGCGCCAAAGACGACGAAGAACCAGCCGAAATGCAGCACGGTGTCCTTGAGGAAGGGAATCGTCAGGGCGGTCGACGCGGGGTCGCGGTTGAGCCGCACCAATGCATAGCAGGCGACCAGTGCGATGATCGCCTCGATCAGCAGGCGAAGCTTGCTGCCGAAGCCGGTCGTGGTCTGCTTGGTCACCTTCAGATAATCGTCGTAGAAGCCGACGAAGCCGAAGCCGAGCGTCACGGCCAGCACGATCCAGACGTAGGGATTGAGCGGATTGGCCCACAGCACGGTACCGACCGTGAGGCCGGACAGGATCATCAGCCCGCCCATGGTGGGCGTGCCCTTCTTGGCGAGATGCGACTGCGGACCGTCGGTGCGGATCGGCTGGCCCTTGCCCTGGCGGATGCGCAAGTGATCGATGATCCAGGGCCCGAACAGGAACACGAACAGCGCGCCGGTGACGACTGCGCCGCCGGTACGGAAGGTGATGTAGCGGAAGACGTTCAGGGCGGTGCGAAACGCACCGAAGCTCGGAAATGTATTCGAGAGCTCGATCAGCCAGTAAAACATTCAAACGGTCCTATGGCGCCTTTGCACGTTCACATGCGGCACGCGCATTCGCTGGTCTTCATCATGGGGTCGGGCGACCTCCAGGAAAACGGACGGCTTCGCGCCGCAATGGGTGGGATCGGGAACAGCGCCTTCCAAGCAGTTTACGCCTTTGCCTGCAAGGCGGCCACTAGGCCCGGCACAAACTTGTTGACCCAGAACATCTTCTTGCTGCCCTTGACAACCACGACATCGCCTGCCTTCAGCAGGCTTGCGACCTCGCCCGGTCTCAACGTGGCCGGGTCGTCGTGCCAGCCGAGGCCCTTGCCGGCCGGCAGCACGTCGTAGAGGTGGCGCATCAGGGGGCCGACGCAGTAGACGGCGTCGATGCCGTCGAGATGCTCGGTGAGGCCGCTGTGATAGGCCGGCGCATCGTCCCCCAGTTCCAGCATGTCGCCGAGCACCGCAACGCGGCGTCCGCCGCCGATGTTGCGCGCCTGAAGGCTTTGCAGCGCGGCGGCGACGCTGGCCGGATTGCCGTTGAAACTGTCGTCGATCACGGTGACGCCGCCGACCATCTGCTCGACGCCGCGGCCGGTCATGATGCCGACGCGGTCGAGCTTGATCGCGAGCGTCGCTGCATCGAGGTTCGCCGCACGGATCGCGGCGAGCGCGGCCAGCGCATTCTGCACGCGGTGCGGCGCACCCGGCGTGAGGCTGAACGCGATCTGCTTCTTGCCGATCATGGCCACGACCTGCCAGCTCTCGCCATGCGGCGCGTGCGCGACCTCGTGCACCTCGGCATGCTCACCGAAGCGCCCCACCTTGCCCTTCCATTCGGACGCCTTGAGCCCGGCAGGCAGCACCAGCACGCCGTCCCCGGGCAGGCCGAGCGCGATCGACACCTTCTCGCGCCGGATGGCTTCGAGCGAGCCGAGCTTCTCCAGATGCACGGGCTGGACGTTAACGACGAGCGCGACGGTCGGCCGCGTCAACTCGCTGAGCCGCGCGATCTCACCTCGCTGGTTCATGCCCATCTCGACGACCCAAAGGCTGGCATCGGGCCTGGCGTTGCACAGCGTCAGCGGCACGCCCCAGAAATTGTTGAAGCTCGACGGGCTCGCATAGGCGTTGGGATAAGCGGCAAGGAATTCCTTGGTGCTGGTCTTGCCGGCGCTGCCGGTGAGCCCGATCACCGGCCCGCCAAAGCGCGCGCGGGCAGCGCGCGCGAGACCCCAAAGGCCGTCGATCAGCGTGTCCTTCACCACGATCTGGGGCACGCGGATGCCCGCGATCTCGTGCGGCACGATCATCGCCACCGCGCCCGCGGCTTCCGCCTTGTCCGCGAACTCCCAGCCGTCACGCGCGCTGGCGAAGGCCGAGACGAAGCCGCCGCTCGGCGTGCCGCTCAGCGCGACGAACAGGCTGCCCGGTTTCACCAGGCGGCTGTCCTGGGTGATGAAGTCGATCGGCGTGTTGGGGAACGATCCCGCGACACCCAGCGCACGCGCCACCTCGGCAACGGTCCATATTGGCGCACTCATGCGACCCTCGACGCTAATGCGGCGGCAACCGCCTCGTGATCACTGAACGGCAGCACCTCGCCGCCGACGATCTGCCCGGTCTCGTGGCCCTTGCCGGCGATCAGCAGCGCATCGCCCTCTTGCAAGTCCTCGATCGCGGCGCGGATCGCCGCGGCACGGTCGCCGATTTCGCGGGCACCCCTGGCCGTGGCGAGGATTGCGGCGCGAATGATTTCCGGCTTCTCGCTGCGCGGATTGTCATCGGTCACGATGACGCCGTCAGCGTTTTCAGCTGCGATCTCGCCCATGATCGGGCGCTTGCCGGCATCGCGATCGCCGCCGGCGCCGAACACGACGACCAGCCGGCGTTTCGCATAAGGACGCAACGCCTGCAATGCCTTTGCCAGTGCATCGGGCTTGTGCGCATAGTCGACGAAGATCGGCGCGCCGTTACGCTCGCCGACGCGCTCGAGCCGGCCCTTGGCGCCTTCGAGATGTTCGAGACTTGCAAATACATTGGCCGCATCGCTGTCGGTGCCGATCGCGAGGCCCGCCGAGACCAGCGCGTTCTCGATCTGGAACTCGCCGACCAGCGGCAGCCTGACCGTGTAACGCTTGCCGCGATGCTCGAGCGCAAGCTTTTGCGAGAAGCCCTCGACCTCGGCATCAACAAGACGAATACCCTCGCCTGCCCCGTCGCCGCGGCGGCCGACCGCCATCACCCGCAGGCCGCGCGCCGTCGCCGCCTCGATTGCTTCCGCCGAGCAGTCGTGATCGGCCGAGATCACCGCCGCCCCATCCGGCGGCACGAGCTCGCGGAACAGGCGGAGTTTTGCGGCAAGGTAATGCGCGACGGTCGGATGGTAATCCATGTGATCGCGCGAGAGGTTGGTGAAGCCGCCGGCGCAGACGCGCACACCGTCGAGGCGGTATTGGTCGAGCCCGTGCGAGGAGGCTTCGAAGGCAAGATGCGTGACGCCGTCGCGCGCGATCTCATTGAGCTGCCGATGCAGCGCGATCGGGTCAGGCGTCGTCAGCGAGCCGTAGACGGTACGCCTGGGCGAAACGAGACCGATGGTTCCGATGCTGGCGGAGGCATGTCCCAGCCGCTCCCAGATCTGGCGCGTGAACGCGGCAACCGACGTCTTGCCGCTTGTTCCGGTCACCGCGGCAATCGTCGCGGGCTGTGCGGGAAAGAATTTTGCCGCGGCCAGCGCCAGCGCGCGGCGCGGATTGGCCACCGTGACGAACGGAACCTTGCAGGCCGCCGGCGCGTGATCGCCGACGACAGCCGCCGCGCCTGCGGCGACCGCAGCATCGATGAAGCGTGCGCCGTCGGTCTTGCTGCCCGCGAGCGCGAAGAAGAGATCGCCGGGCTTCACCACGCGGCTGTCGAGCGCAACGCCGGTCACATCGAGCGCCGCGACAGCGGGCTCGATTGCGGCATCATTGCCCAGAACGTCCTGACCTATGAGGTCGCGCAGCTTCATGGTCTTCCAGTCGACATGCCGTGCGGGAAAGCCGAAGCTTCGGGAGACCCCGACTCAGCCCAGCGATGGCCTACCCGGTGATTACTGGGTTGTCCTGGATGCTGCAAGAATAAGGCGGTCGGACGGCGGCAGGTCGAACCGTGGCTCGACCCCCAGAAGCGGCGCGATCCGCTCGATCACCTTGCCGCCGGTCGGCACCGCGTTCCAGCCCGAGGTGATGAAACCCTTCGTTTCAGGAATCGCCTGCGGCTCGTCCAGCATGATCAGGATCTGATATTTCGGATCGTCGCAGGGCATGATCGCGGTGAAGGAGTTGAGCACGCGCTTCTTGGCATAGCGGCCGTTGATGACCTTCTCGGACGTGCCGGTCTTGCCGCCGACGTAATAACCCTTGACGTCGGCGGTCTTGGCGGTGCCAATCTCGGCATTGAGCCGCATCAGGTACCGCATTTTGTCGCTGGTCTCCGGCTTGATGACACGCTTGGCTATTGCCGCCGCTTCCTCCTCGCTGCGCTTCATGAAGGTCGGCGGAATCAAATAGCCACCGTTCACCAGCGAGTTGATGCCCATCACCGCCTGGAGTGGCGCCACCGACATGCCCTGGCCGAAAGCGATCGTGACCGTGTTCAACTCGCCCCAGCGGCGCGGGATCAGGGGAGCTGCGCTCTCCGGCAGCTCGGTGCGCAGCCGCGTCAACTGCCCCATCTTGGCGAGGAACGCCTTGTGCGCCTCGACGCCCTGGCCGAGCGCGATCCGCGCCGCGCCGATGTTGGACGAGAAGGTAAACACCTCCTTGGTGTTGATGAAACGTCCGAGCGGATGGCTGTCGTGGATGGTGAACTTGCCGTAGTGCAGGTTTCCGCGCGCATCCCACGACGAGTTCAAATTGATCTTGCCGGAATCCAGCGCCATCGCCAGCGTGAACGCCTTGAAGGTCGAGCCCATCTCGTAGACGCCGGTGGTCAGGCGGTTGATGCGGTCGGGGTCGTGCGCTTCCTTCGGGTTGTTGGGATCGAAGTCCGGAAGGGAGACCATCGCCACGATCTCGCCGGTCTTGACGTTGGAGACGATGCCGGAGGCGGCCTTGGCGTGGAACTTGTCCTTGGCCTTCAGGAGCTCGTCGCGCAGAGCGTGCTCGACGCGCAGATCGACCGAGAGCTCGATCGGCTTTTGCAGCCGGTCGGTGGCAAAGCCGGCGCGGTGGAGATCGGCGAGCCCCTGATTGTCGAGCCACTTCTCCATGCCGGCGATGCCCTGGTTGTCGATGTTGACGAGACCGATGAGGTGGGCGACCTCGTTGCCGGTCGGATAGACGCGCTTGTTCTCGCGCAGGAAGCCGATGCCGGGAAGGCCGAGCTTGTGGATGTCCTGCTGCTGCTTCGGCGTGACCTCGCGCTTGAGCCAGACGAAACCCTTGCGCGTCTTCAGCCGCTCGCGCACCTCGGCCTCGTCGAGGTCGGGCACGGTGGCGGTCAGAAGCTCGATCGCCTCGTCCTTGTCGATAATGCGGCGCGGCTCGCCGAACAGGCTCGCCGCCTTGACGTCGGTCGCAAGGATAGCGCCGTTGCGATCGATAATATCGGGCCGCGCGGTCGCAACCACCTCCTGCGCCGCGGCGCGGCGTGCACTGTGGGCGTCGGCGCCGATCGCGAACATCACGAGCCGGCCGCCGATCAGGACGTAGACCGAAGCGAACGCCAGCATCGCAAGGCCAACGCGCGCGCGCGCCTTCGCGGCGCGATCGACATTGCGCCCGTAGAGCAGGCTGCGGATCAGCCGCTGCCGCCAAGGCTCAGTCGGCTTTGCTGTGGTTTTGGCCGCGGTCACAGCACTCATTGCTTGTCCTCGGGCTCGGGCACCGAGCCCGTGACCGTGTCCGGGTCGCTCGCGGCCTCGATGGTGTTGAGCATAGCCCCGATCGGGTCGGGCTCGCCTGGCCTGAACATCCGCGGCGGACGCTCCGGCAGGTTCTTCAGCGAATCATATTGCGTGCCGTTGACCGGCTTGAGCGGCAGATGTCGCTCGGAGAGGCCTTGCAGGCGCAGGGGCGCGTCGAGCTTGGCCCATTCGGCGCGCAGCGATGCGATCGCATCGCGCTGCTCGCGGATCTCCGCATGCAGCCGCAGCACCTTCTCGGTGCGCGCGGTGGAGTCCATCTTGATCCGGTAGACATGGGCGGCCGCGAAGATCAGCGCGCCGATGACGAGGAGGTGGATGAAGCGCATGCCTAGCCGCCCCTCATGACGTCGGCGAGCTTCGGCCAGGGCGAGGGTTCGCGGTCGCCATGCACGGGCGCCGCGGTGCGCTCGGCGGCACGCAGCTTTGCGGAACGCGCGCGCGGATTGTTTGCGACTTCTGCTTCGCCGGCGACCACCGGCCGCCGCGTCAGGAGCTGGAAGCTCGGCACAGCCTGCGCCACCTCCGGCAGATGCCGCGAGCCGCCGCCGGTCTTGGCCCGCTCGCCGAGGAAATTCTTGACGATGCGGTCTTCCAGGGAATGGAACGAGACCACCACGAGCCGTCCACCCGGCTTGAGCACGCGCTCGGCGGCCGCGAGCGCGGTCTGGAGTTCGTCGAGCTCTTCGTTGACGAAGATGCGCAGGGCCTGGAACGTCCGCGTGGCCGGATGAATGTCGCCGGGTTTCGAACGCACGACCCTGCCGACGAGATCGGCGAGCGCGCGCGTGGTCGTGAACGGCGTCTCCTGCCGGTCCGCCACGATGGCGCGGGCGATGCGGCGCGAATGCCGCTCCTCGCCGAGGAGATAGATGATGTCGGCGAGATCGCCTTCCGAGGCGCGGGCGACGACATCGGCCGCCGTCGGCCCCGTCTGCCCCATCCGCATGTCGAGCGGACCCTCGAGGCGGAAGGAGAAGCCGCGGCCGGCCTGGTCGAGCTGCATCGAGGACACCCCGACATCCATCACGACGCCGTCAACGCCATCGACGCCCTGCGCCGCGCAGACCTCGGCGAGATTGGAGAAGCGATCCTCGACCAGCGTCAGCCGGCCCGCGGAGCGCTCGACCAGTTCGGCACCACCAACGATCGCGGTGCGGTCCCGATCGATCGCGATCAGACGGGTTCCCGCAACGTCCAGGATGGCGCGACTGTAGCCGCCGGCGCCGAAGGTGGCGTCGACATAGATCCCGCGCGCGCGCGGGGCGAGATGGTCGATGGCCTCGCGGCCAAGAACGGGAATGTGCGGAGCCGAATTCATGCGCCACGCCTGCCGGACGCCCAGCCGATTGCCCAAGCGGGATCGGGGGCGAACCAGCCCATAACGCCTCGAATGATTCCGCGTCGCGGCGGTTCCACGACCCAATCCCCGTCCAGCATGGTTACCGAGCCCGGCCGTCCCGGGCCGCAAACCCAATGTTCCCAGTGGAATTTGTCGGGCAGCCATGGGATTTCGAGCCAAAATACGCTTTGGCCGCCTCCGGACGCGGGTCGGCTCTTCATCCCTCAGTAACGGCCCTTAGCGTTAAGAAAGCGTTGATCGGCCCGTTACAAGTCGAAAAGGTGAGATGGCGGTGATGCTCCATCCACACACCTGCGCCAAAATGCATCCGTTAACCGCGCCGCGCGATTGCGCCCGCCGGAACGTAAAGGAATAGTAAAGAGAAGGGCTTGGCCCACTCTCCGTCCGACTAGAGCTGTCCATGCCGTCCGGTTCGTCCACGCCATCTGGATCTGATTCGAAGCGTCATCGCGTTCTCCCGGTTCCCAAGGCCGCGGCGAACATGCGGACGTTCGATCCGGATTCCTCGATCGTCTCCGACATCATCCCCTCGCCGAACCATGGCGAGCGCAACAAGGGACGGGAGCCGGACATGATCGTGCTGCACTACACCGGCATGCCCGACGTCGAGGGCGCGCTGGCGCGGCTGTGCACGGCCGGCTCCGAAGTGTCGGCGCATTACGTCGTGCTGGAGGACGGCCGGATCGTGCAATGTGTGCCGGAGGCCAAGCGCGCCTGGCATGCCGGGATCTCCTCCTGGGCCGGCGAGGACGACGTCAACTCCTGCTCGATCGGCATCGAGATCGTCAATCGCGGTCATGACTGGGGCTATCCGGAATATCCGCTGCGCCAGGTCGCCGCCGTGATCGCGCTGTGCCGCGGCATCATGCTCCGCCGCAAGGTGCCGGCGCACCGGGTGCTCGGCCATTCCGATGTCGCGCCCGCGCGCAAGAAGGATCCCGGCGAAAAGTTTCCATGGCATTCGCTGGCCAATTCCGGCGTCGGTCACTGGGTGACGCCCGCGCCGGTCGTGCGCGGCGAGAGCCTGATGCTCGGCACCATCAGCGACGCGGTGCTGAGCTTCCAGCAGGCGCTCGCCAGATACGGCTACGGCGTGCCGCTGACCGGCAAATACGACGCCGCGACAATGGAAGTCGTCACCGCCTTCCAGCGCCATTTCCGCCCGGCGCGGCTCGATGGCGTTGCGGACCACTCGACACTGTCGACCTTGCAGGCGCTGCTGGAGAGCCTGCCTCAGGACGGGACAACTATCGCGTCGAAGTGACGGCGACGGCCACATTCTCCGTCATTGCGAGCGGAGCGAAGCAATCCAGGATCTTTCCGCGGTAACAGTCTGGATTGCTTCGCTGCGCTCGCAATGACGATATTGATGCAGCCTCACTCCATCTCCCTCATCCTTCGCGCATACAGTCGCCGCAACGGCTCCAGCTGTGTCGCCGCAGTTGCTGCCTGATAGGCCTCGCGCGCTTCCTCCTTCCGCCCCAGCCGCCGCAACAGATCCGCGCGCACCGCAGGCATCAGCTCATAGCCATCAAGCCCGCCGCGCGCGGTGATCGCATCGACGAGAGCGAGCGCGCGTGCCGGTCCATCGACCATCGACACCGCCGCGGCGTGGTTCAGCTCGATCACCGGCGAGGGACTGATGCGCAGCAGCACCTCGTAGAGCCCCGCGATCTGCGGCCAATCGGTCTCCTCAAAGCTTCTCGCGCGTGCATGCAGCGCCGCGATCGCGGCCTGCACGGCATAGGGTTGCGGCCGGCCCGGCACGCGCAGCGCGTCCTCCACCAGCTGCAGGCCATCATCGATCTGTGCGCGATTCCACAGCGAGCGGTCCTGCTCTTCGAGCAGCACGATGTCGCCGGCCGCGGTCTCTCGTCCTGCGCGTCGCGCGTCGTGCAGCAGCATCAAAGCCAGCAGGCCCTTGATGCCGGCGCGCTCCGGCATCAGGCGGTCGAGCAGGCGGCCGAGCCTGATCGCCTCGACCGAGAGATCCGGCCGCATCAGGTCTGCGCCCGACGTCGCGACATAGCCCTCGGTGAAGACGAGGTAGATCACGGCAAGCACGCCATCGAGCCGCGGCTCCAGCGCGTCGCGCTCCGGCACTTCATAGGGGATGCCGGCGAGGCGGATCTTCTGCTTGGCGCGGACGAGGCGCTGCGCCATCGCCTCCTCGCTGACGAGGAAGGCGCGGGCGACCTGCGCGGTCGACAGCCCGCAGACGGTGCGCAGCGTCAGCGCGACCCGGATCTCGGGCGCGAATGCCGGATGGCAGCAGATGAAGATCAGCCGCAGCATGTCGTCGTCGAGCATCGCCTCCGGCTCGTCGGCGACTTGCGCGTTCAGCTCGAGCTCATGCACCAGAGCCTGCTGCTTGCCGCGGAAGACGGCCTGGCGGCGGATGCGGTCGATCGCCTTGTTGCGCGCGACATTGACCAGCCAGGCGCGCGGATTGCCCGGGACCTCGCACCCTGGCCAGTGCTCCAGCGCGACGGCAAAGGCGTCCTGAAGCGCGTCCTCGGCGAGATCGAAATCGCCGACGAGGCGGATCAGCGTGGCCAGCGCCCGCCCCGCCTCGTCGCGGAAGATAACTTCGATCTCGGAAGGGGTCATGCCACGCGAACACTCTCCTCTCGTCATTCCGGGGCGCGGCAAAGCCGCGAGCCCGGAATCCATAACCACGATTCGGGGATATGGATTCCGGGCCTGCGCCTTGCGGCGCATCCCGGAATGACGAAGGCGAAAGTTGTCACTTCTCATACACCCAGATCGGCCGCACCTCGATCGACCCGATGCGCGCGCTCGGAATACGCGCCGCGATCTCGATCGCAGCATTGAGATCCTTGGCCTCGACCAGATAGTAGCCGCCGAGCTGCTCGCGCGTCTCCGCGAACGGTCCATCGGTCGTGAGCAGCTTGCCGTCGCGCACGCGCACGGTCGTCGCGGTCGTGGTCGGCTGGAGCCGATCGCCGGCCTTGAAATTGCCGCTCTGGATGATGCCTTGCGTGAAGGTCTGGTATTCGGCCAGCATCTTCTGGCTGGTCGCAGCGTCGATCTTCGCGTACTCGACCTCGTTCTGGTAGATCATCAGCAGATATTGCATCGCTTCACTCCTGTTGCTCGGCTGTGTCGCCGACATCCAGTCGAACGGGGCACGCACCAAACGACATCTTCAGGATAAATTATTTTGGGCGAAGCGTGCGCATCGATATCGGCTTGACGGAACCGTCACAAATGCTCCATGCGTAACCGGTCAGTCGGCCGGACGGCCGCTCCGGCAGGTGCCGAAAGGCCGCCGGGGAGGAAAGTCCGGGCTCCCTTGACATACGGTGCCGGATAACGTCCGGCGGGGGCAACCCCAGGGAAAGTGCCACAGAGAACGAACCGCCCGCCGTCGCTGCGCAAGCTGCGTAGGCAGGTAAGGGTGAAAAGGTGCGGTAAGAGCGCACCGCGGGTCCGGCAACGGAGCCGGCATGGTAAACCCCACCGGGAGCAAAACCGAATAGGGACGGCTAAAGCGGGCTGTTCGCGCAAGCGATAACGCCGCGGGGCGATGTCAGGCCCGCCGTCCGGGTAGGTTGCTCGAGGCCATGTGCAAACATGACCCCAGAGGAATGGCCGTCACGTATCGTCCGCGCAAGCGGACGGTGCCCTACAGAACCCGGCTTACAGGCCGGCTGATGTCTTGCGACGAGGGGTTCGATGCTAGCGCATCGGGCCCCTCACCATTTGGGCCGAGCAAGCAGCCACTCAAACGGTGTCATTCCGGGGCTCGCGAAGCGAGAGCCCGGAATCCATCAGGCCACAGAGTTGGTGGAGGAATGGATTCTCAGATGCGCAATTGCGCATCATAGCTCGTGCTGCGCACGCCCCGGAATGACGGGCGTGGGATTAAGCCACGATCTTCCCCAACACGCCCATCAGCGCCTCCGGAGCAGTGACGTTCGGCGCGTGGCTGGCATCGAGCTCGGAATAGCGCCAGCCCTGCTCGCCCTTCGTGCGCTTGGCGAACTGCCCGAACACATCGCCCGGCGGAATGCGGGTGCAGTAGATGTAACTGCGCGGCATCGCCGCCTCGCCATGCTCCAGCTTGAGCTTCGTCTCGAAGCATTTGATCGGCATGTTGATACGGCGCGCATTGAGCCAGTCGAGATCCGCCTGCGGTGTATCCGGCGGCGGCGGGTTCGGCGGGATGCGATAGCCGTCACCGGCAGCGGCCGCCTTGCGCATCGGCTCGCGCCCGCCCTCGTTGAGGTCGAACAGCGACTGGCCGTCGCGCGGCACGAAGGCGTCGAGATAGATCAGTTGCGTCACGCGCTCGCGCGCACGATCGGCGACGCCGGTCGCGACCATGCCGCCATAGCTGTGGCCGAGCAGCACGATGTCGCTGAGATCCTCGAAGGCGATGACGTTGAGGATGTCCTGGATATGCGTCTCGAGATCGATCGCGGGACTCGCCAGATGCGCGCGCTCACCCAGCCCGGTATAGGTCGGCGCCACCAGGCGATGGCCGGCCTGCGCCATCAGCGGATGCATCTTCTTCCAGGCCCATCCGCCGGACCATGCGCCATGACAGAGCAGAAAAGTCTTCGGGCGTGCGGCCATCGGCGTCTCCATCGTTCTTGTTTGCTACGATGGAGTGTAGCGGCCGAGCGCGCGATGTAAACGCTGCGGCCGCTTCAGGCCGCGCGCGTATCCGCCTTCGCCAGCGCTGGCGCGAGCTGTGCAGCTTCGCGCCGCAGCTTGCTCGCCTCGAAGCCGTGCATGCCGAGCTGCCATTGCAGACCGACGATGGCACCCTTGGTCGGCTGCAGCAGCGCGAGCGAGGCAAGCAGCGTCACCGGCAGCCACACTGCGAGTTGCAGCCAGACCGGCGGCGCGTAAGCGGTCTCGATTGCGAGGATCGCCGGAACAACGAGATGGCCGACGACGACCATCACGAGGTAGGCCGGAAAGTCGTCGGCGCGCTGGTGAAACAGCTCCTCGCCGCAATGGTCGCAAGTGTCGGTCACTTTCAGGAAGCGGCCGAACATGTGCCCTTCCCCGCAATTCGGACATTTGCCGCTGAAGCCGCGCCACATCGCCTTCGCCAGAGAGACCGTCGCCATGACCACACCTCTTCCTTTTCGACGATCCATACAATAGTATCTTGCATCCATACATTCAAAGCATATGGGCCTAAATTGCATGGATTGGACCCCTACAATCTCGGAGCTGAGCGGGCCGCGCTACCAGCGCATCGTCGATGCCATGGAAGCCGACATCGCCGCGGGCCGGCTGGTGCGCGGACAGCAGCTGCCGACCCAGCGCGCACTGGCAAAAGCGCTCGGCATCGATCTGACGACCGTGACGCGCGCCTATACCGAGGCGCGGCGCCGCGGCATCATGGAGGCCCGGGTCGGACAGGGCTCGTTCGTGTCCGAGACCAGCGCGCGCCGCGCCGTCGACCTGCCGCATCCCGTCGCGATCGATCTCTCGATGAACGTGCCGCCGCATCCGCTCGAGGCGCAGCTCGATGAGCGGATCATCGCCGGGATGGAAGCCATCCGCGCGCAATCCGGCCTGACCGCGCATCTCAACTACCAGCCGCCCGGCGGCAGCGCGCATGAGCGTGAGGTGGCGGCGCGCTGGATGCGCGCACGCGTTCCGCACGCGCATGCCGACAAGCTCGTGATCTTTCCCGGCACGCAGACGATCCTGTTCAACCTGCTCGCGCATCTTGCGCCTCCGGGCCACGTCGTGCTCACGGAAGCGCTCACCTTCCCCGGCATCAAGGCCGCCGCAGCACGGCTCGGCGTCAAGCTCGTCGGCGTCGCCATGGACGACGGCGGTATCCTGCCCGAGGCGCTGGCGGAAGCTTGCCGCGCACACCGGCCGAAGGCCGTCTATCTCATTCCGACACTGCACAATCCGACCACGGCAACACTTGTCCCCGCGCGGCGCGACGCCATCGCAAGGATCATCGCCGACGCCGACACCACGCTGATCGAGGACGACGCCTACGGGCTACTCGACCGCTCGGCATCGCCGATCGCCAGCCTCATTCCGGAGCGGACTTTTCTCGCGACCACGCTGTCAAAATGCATCGCGCCGGCGCTGCGCGTTTCCTATCTGCTGGCGCCCGACAGTGGCACACAGCTTCAGATGCGCAGCTATTTGCAGGCCACCGTGCAGATGCCGGCGCCGCTGATGGTCGCGCTGGTGACGCATTGGATCGAGACCGGCATCGCCGACCGCATCATCGCCGCCATCCGCAACGAAGCGGTCGGCCGCCAGCAACTCGCGCAACGCGCATTGAAAGGCTTTCAGTTCCTGGCCAAGTCCGCCGCCCATCATCTTTGGCTACGGCTGCCGGAGGGCCGGCCCGACGTCGCGGCCCATCTGCTGCGAAATGGGCTCGCGGTCGTCGCCGGCGATGCCTTCACTGTCGACGGAACACCGCCGCATGCGGCGCGGGTCTCGTTGGGCGCCGCGCGCAATCGATCAGAACTGACGGAGGCGCTGCGCATCCTGGTCGGCGCGCTGCACAGGCCCGCGGACACCAGGCAGATCGTCTAGAGCATTGCCCCAGGATTGAAGTACGAGCGTCACGTAGGCGTGTCTTGCTCGAAAGCCCGACGCCGCAGACCACGCTTGCGTGCGGCACGGATTGACCTGCACGGCAGCAAGCGTGCTAAGCGGGCGGTGGCGATCAACTGTTCGGGATCGCCGATCGCGACAAGGACAATCCGTTGGAAACGCTCACCTACGCGCTGCTGCTATTCGGCGCATTGGCCGGAGGCTTCGTCTCGGGGCTGGCCGGATTCGGCACGGCGCTGATGGCGCTCGGCATCTGGCTCTACGTGCTGCCGCCCTCGCTCGCGGTGCCCCTGGTGCTGATCTGCTCGGTGATCGCGCAGCTCTCGACGTTGCCGTCGATGTGGAAGAGCTTCGACCTGTCGCTGGTCTGGCCGTTCCTGATCGGCGGATTGATCGGCGTTCCCCTGGGAACCACGATGGTCGCCTCCGCCGACCCGAAAGTGTTCAAGCTGAGCGTCGGCGTGCTGCTGCTGATCTTTTCGAGCGCGCTGTATCTGAACAAGAAGCCGCTCGCGATCAAATTCGGCGGCCGGATCGCCGACGGTGCGATCGGATTTGCCGGCGGCATTCTGGGCGGCCTTGCCGGACTGTCGGGGCCGTTGCCGATCCTGTGGGCCAATATCCGCGGCTGGAACAAGCACGAGCGGCGCGGCATCTTCCAGCTCTTCAACTTCACGGTGCTCGCAACCGCACTGGTCTTGCAGACGGCGTCAGGCCTCGTCGAGCTCAAAGTGGTCTGGCTCGCGCTGGTCGCGTTTCCAGGCACGCTGATCGGCGCATGGGCCGGCGCGCGTGTCTACCACGCGCTGAGCGACAGGCACTTTGGCGATGTCGTGCTCGGCCTGTTGTTCCTGTCCGGCCTCGGCCTGGTCTGGAATAGTCTTGGCGCGCACTAGCTCTATGTCTGCCATCCCCCACGGCCCGGCAACCTGGCCGGAGCCGCGGGGATAGAACGAGTTGCCGCTACGCTGGCTCGCGGGCGAGAGGCGCAGCCGGCTCGGGGCTCTCCTGCTCCAGAGTCTTGTCGTTCGGCCCCAACACAAGGCGCCTCCTGAGCTCGCGGCGCAGCAGCCACAGGCTCAGCGCGGCCTGGAGCGTGGTCGTCGCGACCGACAGGTACCAGACGTATTCCATGCGGAAGCCCGGCCGCGTCGAGAGCCAGATCGCCGGCAAGGAATAGGTGAACACGCGCGTCGCCGAGCTCCACAGCACCGGCTTGGTGTTGCCAAGTCCCTGGAACATGCTCGAGCAGGTGAAGATCAGCCCCTGCGCCACCATGTTGAGCGAGATGATCCGCAGGAACAGGAAGGCGATCTCCATCGTCTCCCGGTCGTTCGAGAATCCGGCGAGCAGCAGTTCCGGCTTCAGTTGCGCAAGCATCATGAAGCCGATCATCACGATGGTGGTCATCAGCGCCGCCTTGACGAAGGTCTCGCGCACGCGCGCGGCGTTTCCGGCACCGACGCTCTGACCGGCGATCGGCCCAGCGGCCAGTCCAATGGAAAGCGCCGGCATGTTGATCAGGCCGAGCACCCGCTGTCCGATGCCGAATCCCGCCTGAGCCGCCGCGCCGAAATCGCGCAGCACGTAGTAGACCACGGCCATGAAGATGAACATCATCGCGAACTCGCCGCCGGCCGGCAGGCCGACATTGAGGATACGCATCAAATGGCGCGGTTGGGGGCGCCACTGCGCCGGATCGAAGGCGACGTAGCGCTCGACCTTGCGGAAGTATGCCAGCAGCATCACAACGCCGATCGCCACCGCGATCGAGCTCGCCAGCCCCGCGCCGGCAACGCCGAACGCGTAGCCAGTGCCCCACCCCGAGATCAGCACCGGCGCAAGCGCGATGTTGATGATGACCGCGAGGACCCGTACCAACATGGCGGGGCGCACGATGCCGGTCGCGCGTAGCGCGGATGCCGTCACTTGCATGATGAATTCCAGCGCGAGCGCGGGCATGAACCACAACAGATAAGTGGTCCCCGCCTCGATCGTGGCCTGGTCCGCGGCAATCGAGCGCATGTAGAGACGCGACAGCGCTGCGCCCATGACGAGGGTCAGCAGGCCGAACAGCATCGACAGTACGACCGCCTGGTTGAAGATCAGATTGGCATCCTGCCGATCCTTGCGCCCCACGGCATGCGCCATCAGCGCAACCGTGCCGATGCCGAGTACCTGCATCAGGGCATTGACGAGAAAGCCGGCATTGCCGGCTGCGGCGACGCCTGCGACGGCCGCGTCGCCCAGTCCCGACACGAAATACAGATCGACCAACTGGCAGATCATGATCGTGACCATGCCGACCATGATCGGCGGCGCCATGGCCAGGATGTGTCTCACGATGGAGCCGTCTGTCAGGTCTTTCATGTCATTCCCCCGTGGCAGCGTAGCCGGGATCCGTCCCCGGCCACGCCTCTCACTCCGCTGCTGCGACGTGTCCGAGCTCCACCACCTGGCGCTCGAACAGGCCCCGATAGATGCCGCCCGGCTTGCCCGCGAGCATGGCATGCGTGCCCTGCTCGACGATTTCGCCGCGATCGAACACCAGGATGCGATCGAGGCTGCGCACCGTCGACAGCCGGTGCGCGATCACGATCGAGGTGCGGCCCTTCATCAGCCGCTCCATCGCCTGCTGGATCAGCGCCTCCGATTCCGAATCGAGGCTCGAGGTCGCCTCGTCCAGGATCAGCACCGGCGCGTCGGCCAGGAAGGCACGCGCCAGCGCCACGCGCTGGCGCTCGCCGCCCGACAGCTTGACGCCGCGTTCGCCGACGAGCGTGCCGTAGCCCTTCGGCAGGCGCAGGATGAAGTCGTGCGCGTTCGCAAGCCGCGCCGCCTGCTCGATCGCCTCGAGGCTGGCGCCCGGCCGGCCATAGGCGATGTTCTCGGCGAGCGAGCGGTGGAACAGAATCGGCTCCTGCTGCACGATCGCGATCTGGCTGCGCAGCGATTGCTGCGTGGCCAGCGCGATGTCCTGCCCGTCGATCAGCACGCGGCCACTGGTGACGTCGTAAAGCCGCTGCACCAGCTTGACGAAAGTGGTCTTGCCGGAGCCGGAGCGGCCGACGAGGCCGACACGCTCGCCGGCGCGGATCGTCAGCGACAGCCCGTCATACAGCGGCGCGCGGTGGCCGCCATAATGGAACGTGACGTCGTCGAACACGATCTCGCCGCCCTCGATCGCGATCGGCCGCGCATCGGAAGCATCGGCGATACCGATCGGCTCGTCATGGATCGCCACCAGTTCGTCCATGTCGTTGACCGAACGCTGGAGGTTGTTGATGTGCATGCCGACGTCGCGCAAGTATGCGTGGATGACGTAATAGCTCGTCAGCACGTAGGTGACGTCGCCGGGCGAGGCGTGCCCGGACATCCACAGCAGCACCGATCCGCCGATCACGGACGCGCGCAGGCACAGCAGCAATGAAAGCTGCGACATGGCCGTGTAATTGTAGCGATACCAGGTCCGCCTCACACGCACGCGCCAGCGATTGATGACGCGGGCGAGCCGCGCATCCTCGCGCCCTTCCGCGCCGAACGACTTCACCACGGCATTGCAGGTCAGTGCATCCGCCAGCGTGCCGCCGACCTTGGTGTCCCAGGCATTGGAGACGCGCGCGGCCGGCGCGATGTAGCGGGTCGAGAACACCACCGTGATCGTGACGTAGAAGATCGCCCCGAGCGCGATCACCAGGCCGAGCGAGGCCCAATGCACGCCGATCAGGACCATCGAGCCGACCAGCACCAGCAGCGACGGCGCCAGCGCCATCAGGATGGTGTCGTTGAGCAGGTCGATCGCCCACATGCCGCGGGTGACCTTGCGTACGGTCGAGCCCGCGAACGAATTGGCGTGCCAGTCGGTCGAGAAGCGCTGCACGCGCATGAACGCGTCCTGCGCGACGTCGGACATGATCTTCAGCGTGAACGGCACGATCGCCTGGAGCCCGACGAGCCGCAGCACCATCGAGGCCGCGCCCAGCGCCACGATGGCGCCGAACGCCACCAGCGCCGCGTGGCGCGCGTCGGGATCGGACGGGCCGCGCGTCAGCGCATCGACCAGGTGTCCCGAAAACACCGGCATGAACAGGTCGGCGATGGTCGCACCCAGCAGGCCGCCGGCCACGATGAGGCCGCGCCCGGGCTGCTTCAGCCAGTGCCGGAATACGAAGGGCAGCACCACGCGAATTGCGGCGGGCTTTTTGGACAGAGCGGTCATGACATCACCCGGCCGCTCGCGCGGGCCGGCTCCATCGACGGACGCAAGCCGGCCACGAGGGCCGGAACGGCGTCATTCAAAACTGACTTTGACTTGGGAAGCGGAGCGATCGGGACGCTGGGTCGAGACCTTGGCCCAATCGAAGCTGGCGGAAGAGGCCTCTAGCAGGCCGCGTACATACCGAGCCAGAACATCATCGAGAGCGGGCGTACGATCTGCGAATGCGACGAAATCATGCAAATCCCTCCCCGGTTCGATTGAATGAGGTGCGCTTTATAGATGTGTCGTTTGCGATTTGCAACGGGGCTCGCGCAAGATCACGGATGAGTGTTGCAAATTAGTGCGCGTCGCCGCCACTGCACGCCCGCTGTCATGCCCCGCGCAGTGTTTAGCCCGGACAGATCACTGACGGGTGTTCGGAGACATAGCTGACACATCAACATGGCTGGATTGGTCGATTCGGGAGGCCGTCCATGCCTTGGAGTGAGGTGTCGGTAATGGATCAGCGTCAT
>NZ_WQNE01000061.1 GCF_009759665.1 Bradyrhizobium cajani | reverse complement strand
CGATTTGGGGATCTGATGGTTTCCGACGCCGCACAAGCCGAGAGGCTGTTGTCGCGCCGCCGTATTGGGCGAGCCGAGACAATAATGCTGTCTTTGGCCGCCGTCGCACTGGCGCTGGGGGCCGCCGCCTGGGTCGTGGACCTCGGCGATTCGAATTTGGCCGGCTCGACCCCGCTCGTCACCGCCACCGCCGCGCTGCCGCCGGCCAACGCACCCTCATTCGAGGACCGTTTCGCGTCGGCGTCCGGCAACCCGGCCGCCCGTGACTTCGGCCTGCGAGCGCTCGAGCGCTCCGCCGTGAGTGCCGTCCAGCTCAAGCTGCGGGACGCCAAGGCGATGCTCGCTCAGAAGCTTCAGGGCGACGACTGGCGCTCGACCTTGACCGAGGACGATCGGCACGCCACCGAGGAGGTTCGGCCGCCGCAGCGCGCTGACGCCGTCCCGGTGCCGCGCTCACGCCCGGTCCAGGCCGATTTCGCCTCTCAGGCCGCCTCCAGCCAGGCCTATGCGGAGACCAGCCCCCGGGTCGACAACCGCAACTTCTTCGAGAAATTCACCGACAAGATCAAGCTGGCCTCGCTGACGCCGGACAGCGGCCTGTTCGCCAAGGCGCCCGACCTCGCCGCTCTCGGCTACGATTCGCGGACCGCGGTCTACGACATCTCGGCCAAGGCGCTTTACCTGCCGAGCGGCGTGACGCTGGAAGCCCATTCGGGCATGGGCCCGTTGATGGACGATCCCCAGCATGTCGATCAGCGCATGGTCGGCGCAACGCCGCCCGCGACCTACGACCTCAAGCCGCGCGAAAAGCTGTTCCACGGCGTCCGGGCGCTGCGCATGACCCCCGCCGAGGGCACCAGCGCACTCGGCCGCGTCGGCCTTCTCACCCACAACTACATGCTCGGACCGCGCGGGGATTCCAACGGCTGTGTCTCGATCAAGGACTATGATCGCTTCCTGAAGGCCTACGACAATGGCGAGTTCAACCGCCTCGTCGTGGTGCCGCGCCTGAGCGGATCGGCGACCGCCTCGCAACGCGCGAGCACCGATTCCTGATATTTGCCTGGCACGGTGGGGCTGCCGTTTCCCCTTCGTTAAGCCGTCATCGTCCAGAAGCAGCCCATGAGTGATCCATCAAGCTCCGAGACCCCGCTGCGCACCACGTTCAAGATCAAGTTGAACGGTGACACGCTGGCGATCGCGACTGTCGGCCAGGCCTATCAGTTCCTCACCAACTTCAAATCGGTCGAGTGGATGGAATTCCGCTCCCTGCACCAGGACGCCGTCGCGGCGCTGGAAGGCGCCGCCGACAATGCCATGCTGGCGGTGCAGGCGACCAACGCCGTGCGCGCGCTGTTCGTGAGCGCGAAGCTGCTCTGAGCGGGCCCGCCCCGGGAGTACCTTCGTCCGAGCTATCCCTCGCAGCTTGAACTCCGCTACGGGAACGGGCAAACGGTCCGCGAGCACCGCGACCTCAGCGCCATATGTTCGAAACTGCTTCAAGGGAGACCCCACCATGAAACGCCGTACATTCCTCAGGGGCGGCGCGCTCGCCGGCGCGACGACGCTGGTTGCGGCCCCTGCGATCGCGCAAAGTGCACCCGAGATCAAATGGCGCCTGACCTCGAGCTTCCCGAAGTCGCTCGACACCATCTACGGCACGGCGCAGACCTTCGCGAAATATGTTGCGGAAGCCACCGACAACAAATTCCAGATCCAGACCTTTGCGGCCGGCGAGATCGTTCCTGGTCTCCAGGCGCTCGATGCCGTCAGCACCGCATCGGTGGAGATGGCGCAGACACCGCTCTATTTCTACATCGGCAAGGAGCCCGCGCTGGCCTATGCCACCGGCGCGCCGTTCGGCATGAACCATCGCCATCAGGAATCGTGGTGGCACTTCGGCGGCGGTGCCGACCTCACCAACGAGGCGCTCAAGCCCTTCAAGGCGCACGCCATCCTCTGCGGCAATTCCGGCACCCAGATGGGCGGCTGGTTCCGCAAGGAGATCAAGACCGTCGACGACCTCAGGGGCCTGAAATTCCGTATCGCCGGCATGGGCGGCCATGTGCTGGCGCGACTCGGCGTCGTCCCGCAGCAGATCGCCGGCGGCGATGTGTATCCGGCCCTCGAGAAAGGGACGATCGATGCCGCGGAATTCGTCGGTCCCTATGACGACGAGAAGCTCGGTTTCCAGAAGGTCGCCAAGTACTACTACTTCCCCGGCTGGTGGGAAGGCGGCGCCATGCTGCACATGATCGTCAACGACGAGAAGTGGGCTTCGCTGCCCAGGCAGTACCAGGCGATCGTCAACCAGGCCGGTTCGGCGGCCGGCGCCTGGATGCTGGAGAAATACGACAGCGTGAATCCGGCGGCGCTGAAGCGGCTGATCGCCAACGGTGCGGAGCTGAAGGCGTTCCCGCAGCCGGTGCTGGAGGCCTGCTACAACGCGACCCAGGAGCATCTGAACGAGCTCGCCGCCAAGAGCGACCTGTTCAAGCGCACCAAGGAGAGCCACGACGCGTATATGAAGGAGCTGCTGTTCTACACGCAGATCGCGGAAAACTTCTACGACAACTATCTGCTCAGCAAGATGCGCAACAAGACCTGATCGATCGAGGGTGGGCGCGGTGGTTTACGCCGCGCCCAGAGGATAAAATGTCATTCCGGGGCGCGCCTCTTGGCCAGCCCGGAATCCATTTCACCGCGTGTCTTGCCGCCCGATGGATTCTCAGGTGCGCAATTGCGCACCATAGCTCGCGACTTCGTCGCGCCCCGCGGCGGCAGTCCGGATTACCTTGCTGCGCTCGCAATGACGATGTGGAAGCAGCGAGCGTTACTCTGGCTCCCGTCATCCTGGCCGCATGGTTCAGCTACGCTCAAATTCGACGACGCGAAGCTTGAGCGAAACTCTTGCATGAAAGCCTGCCAGAAGCCACGCTCTGGACTGCGTGTGGCCGACTGTTCGAGACGTCTCATTGCCCCACCATGCCGTGAATCTGTAGGCAGACGCGGGCAGGGATCGCCCTAATAGAGCTTCGATTTCAGCAAACGTAAGGCGCACCGTCCGGTCCTGCACTTGAACCAGTTGATGTCGCAATGGATCGTAGATGGACACGAATGCGCTCCCGCCAGTTTCACGGCTCGGCCCCGGCATGCTCGCCGATTGTCGTCGGCATCAACGCGTGTTGCAGCGATCAGACTTCGAGACTCTCAGGATGACAACTTGCCGCCTAGACTGATCGGGCGGTCTCTCGACGAACTCATGATTGCTGTCTTGATGTCCGCGGCAAGCTCACGGTAGTGGCCGCCTACGCGGCGAAACAATTCTCGCTTTTCGCCGTCCGTGGCCAGTTCGGCAATCTGTTCGCACTCACCGGCGAGCTCTTCGAACTGCACCAATTTACCCTGGAGATCAATCATACTTCCCCCCATAAACTTCTGAACGGGAGACGCGTACGCACCAAATCAATTCAGTCTTCAATCCAGGGATCAAATCGCAATGGCAGCGCGAGCGCAAGGAAATTTCGGGAGGCAGTCAGTCGTGGTGACTGCGACCGAATACGACGGCGGAGCGGACGTCTCGACGCGGGCTGCGATCAAGTGAACGTTCTGGTGTCTGTTCGTCGAAGGCGCTGAACCTTTGCGTGCGTCATTTCGCTGGCTCCGCCAGATCGCGTTGCAGCGGCGGGACGTCGCGATGAGCGAGATTGGCTTTGGTGCAGCTGTTCGAGGAATGGTCATTAGGAACGCTTGAGCGGTAGCGAGATACGGAATTGAAGACGATGTTACCGTTGATCAGTGCCATTGCTTGCCGACGAATGGTGAGCGGTGAGCTTTCCATCGTGGACGGCTGAAGCGGCAAACGTAACGCACACCCGTAGATTGAGACTCAAGTGAAATAAACGCGCTCCGGCTGGCCCTTAAGATATCCCGAAGCGACCACGCAGCCCCATGGAGAAATTAACCGGCCATTAACCAAATCGGCCGCATCGTTAACCATTCAATAACAGGAAACGAGTCGGCCGATATGGAGGCTGCAGCAAAACCTCAACGCCAAATGGTGCGCCTGCGCGGGCGCTCCTACGTGGCCTTCGTGTTCGTGCCCACGGTTCCGATCCAGGACTGGCTCCAGGAGATCGATGCCACGATCGCGCGTTCGCCAGGTTTCTTTGCCGGCCGGCCCGTGGTGGTCGACCTGTCCTCGGTCGATCTCAGCCAGTCCGGCATCGGACATCTGCTGACCAGCCTTCAGGACCGCAACATCCGCGTGCTCGGCATCGAGGGCGTGGAGGAGGCGCGGCTGACCCCCATGATGCCGCCGCTGCTCTCGGGCGGCCGCAGCTGCGTGGTCGAGCAGAGTGCGCCCAAGAAAGCTGAAACGAAAGCTGAAACGAAAGCTGACGCCAAGCCAACTTCGCTCCTGCTCGATAGCCCCGTGCGCTCGGGCCAGACCGTGATCTTCCCCGACGGCGATATCACCATTCTCGGCTCGGTCGGCTCCGGCGCCGAGGTCGTCGCCGGCGGCTCCATCCACATCTACGGCGCGCTGCGCGGCCGCGCCATGGCGGGCGTGAACGGACACACGAGCGCGCGCATCTATTGCCAGAAGATCGAGGCCGAACTGCTTGCAATCGATGGGTTTTATCAGACCGCCGACGATATCGACGACGCCTTGCGCGGCCGGCCGGCCCAGGCCTTCCTGCAAGGCAACACCATGCGAATTACAGCGCTGTACTGACCAGAAGGAGATTTTAGAGATGGCCAAGGTACTGGTCGTGACATCAGGCAAGGGCGGGGTCGGCAAGACCACGACGACCGCCGCGCTGGGAGCTGCGCTCGCGCAACGCGGCGACAGGGTCGTCGTCGTCGATTTCGACGTCGGCCTGCGCAACCTCGATCTCGTGATGGGGGCCGAACGCCGCGTCGTGTTCGACCTCATCAACGTGGTGCAGGGCGTGGCGAAGCTGCCGCAGGCTCTCATCCGCGACAAGCGGCTGGAGAATCTCTGGCTGCTGCCAGCCTCGCAAACCCGCGACAAGGACGCGTTGACGGAAGAGGGCGTGGGCAAGGTCATTGCCGATCTGCGGGGCCGCTTCGACTGGGTGATCTGCGACAGCCCGGCCGGCATCGAGCGCGGCGCCTCCATGGCGATGCGCTTCGCCGACGAGGCCGTGATCGTCACCAATCCGGAAGTCTCCTCGGTGCGCGACTCCGACCGCATCATCGGCATGCTCGATTCCAAGACGGTGCGGGCCGAAAAGGGCGAGCGGGTCGAGAAGCACATCCTCATCACCCGCTATGATCCGTCGCGCGCCGCGCGCGGCGAGATGCTGACCATCGACGACATCCTCGAGATCCTGGCGACACCCTTGCTCGGCATCATTCCGGAGAGCCAGGACGTGTTGAAGGCCTCCAATGTCGGCACGCCCGTGACGCTGTCGAACGCGGATGGCGCACCCGCGCGGGCCTATCTCGACGCGGCGCGGCGGCTGTGCGGCGACACCGTGCCGATGCAGGTGCCGGCGGAGCGCAAGGGTTTCATGGATCGCCTGCTGCGACGGAGGGCTGCATGAGCATGGGTCTGCTTCGGCTTCTCCGCGGCAACAAGGCTTCTGCACCCGTCGCACGCGAACGGCTCCAGATCCTGCTTGCCCATGAACGCGGAATGCGCGGCCAACCCGATCTGCTGGGTGTGCTGCGTGAGGAAATTCTCGCCGTCGTGTCCAAGCACGTCACGCTGGACCCGACCAAGGTCATCGTCCGGCTCGAACGCGGCGACGAGGTGTCGACCCTTGAGGTCGATATCGAGGTGCCCAACGATCTCGAGCGCAAGCGCGTGGCGGTCGCGTAGGGGACGCGGCCAAGCTTGCCAATTTGGGGTGGGTGAGAAGGCGGTCCGCCGGGCATGGCGGGCCGCCTTTGTCGTGCGCCCTTGCGAGGACGCGGAACGAGGCGCGGGGCTCAATCGTTGTGAAAACCCGCGGGAGCCATGCACCGCAGTTTCGCCAGACCGGAGAGCGCCCATGATGTCCGAGATCCAGGTCCACACCGTTGCGCGGCAGATGCTCGAACAGCATGGATTTGCTGCGATTGCAAAGGCCTCCGAGCAGGCACAGGCGTGCGAAGGCCGCGGCGAGGCCGAGGAGGCCAAGGAGTGGCGCCACATTGCCGACGCCATGAAGATCATGCGCGGTCCGCACCAGAGCTGATCCGGGTCAGCTTCGCCCGGCTCCAGCCTTGATATCCGATCTCGGCCCGTGCGCTGGAACCAGAGAGTTCCCGTTCCATCGAAGGGCTTAGCGCTCGCCTTGATCGGCGCCTTGTGCGCCAGACCTGTGCTGCGTCTGCGGCTGGCTGGGCTCGCCCGTCTCCTTGCAGGGAAGCTGCTCCCACGATCCGTCCGGCGCCTGCTGGTAGGCACTACAGGCCGACGAGGCCGATTTGTCCTCGCCCTTCTGGGCGTCGGAATTCCTGGCCAGCGCGGGCGCGGTCAGGACGGCGCTGGTCGCAAGAGCACCGGCGAAAACGAGATGGGCAATCCGCATGGGGTTCTCCTGTTCGAAGAGCCCCGCATGCTTGCGAGAAATGTGACGATTATTTGCCGCGACGGCCGTTCCGTCGCGGCTTGCTCAACGCCGCGAGAGCCGCCTGCTAGCCGCCCTTGCTGCGGATCAATCCGGCGAGGTTGGTCTTCTGCGCCTCGCACCAGCCGGGCATGCCGAGGCGGCGCTGGTCCATGTCGGTCGCCTGGGTCGCAACCGCGACCTCGGCCATCAAATCGTCGTCCTGCTTCTCGCCCATCTTGCCGCCGGTGTGCATCCAGGCGATCGCCTTGCGCACCTTTTCGGTGGTGCCGTCGGGCAGGTGCATCTGCTGCGCCTTCTGCACGAGGTCCTGATAGACGAGATCCGTGCCCGGGCATTCGACCTTGGCGGCGAAGGCCTGCAAGACCATCGTCACATAGGTCGATCGCGGCGGCGCGTCGGCCGCCTGGGCCGGCGCGGCCAGCAGCAACAGGCCTGTCATCAGAAAACCGGTGCGCATCCTTGGTACCTCCTGCGTTTTTTTGAGAGGCTAGCGTCCGGCGCGCCGCTCCGCAATGGGATCGGGATGCGATTGTCGTCCGTCCGCGGGGTGCGCTAACCTGGCGCTCCCCGGTCTCGGAGAGCGACATGAGCCTGTTCAGCACGCCGTTCGATCCCGCCCGCGACGCCGCGCTCGTCACCGGTGCCGGCAACGGCATCGGCCGCGCGATCGCGCAGGCCCTGGTCGGCGAGGGCGTCCGAACCGTGTTCGCCGACGTCAGCGCGGAGCGGGTGAGCGCCGCGACACGCACGAGCACGAGGCCTGAGCTCGCAGTACCCTGGGTTGGCGACCTCGCCAAGCCGGAGGCCTGCGATGCACTGCTTGCCGCCGCGGACGCCGCGCTGGGGCAGGTGACTCATTTCGTCCATAGCGCGTCGCCGCCGCGGCGCGAGGCCGATCATGCGCTCGCGGTCGATCGCAGGACCTGGCAGGAGATGCACGCCGTGAATCTCGATGCGGGCTTCCATCTGGCGCGGGGACTTGCAAAACGCCTGATCGCGGCGAAGCGGCCGGGCTCGTGCCTGTTTCTCACCTCACTGCATGCGGGCACGCCGCGTAACCTGCCGCATTATTCGACGGCGAAGGCGGGAATGGCGATGCTGGTGAAGGAGCTCGCGAAGACGCTCGGGCGTCACGACATCCGCGTCAATGCGCTGGTGCCCGGCGCGATCGCGGCGGGCGGGTTCGTCGCGGATGCCTCGCTCGCGAAGCATATCCCGCTCGGCCGTCTCGGCGAGGCCAAGGATCTCGCGCCGATGGCGCTCACCGTGCTGTCGAACACGCTCTCAGCCTACGTCACCGGCGCGGCCTTCGTCGTCGACGGAGGCCTGTCGCTGACGAACTGGTTCGAGCCGCCGGCGCTTGACGAGTAGCTAGCGCTGCCAGGCCGGCACAGGATCGAGCGGTGTGCGATAGAGCTCATTGTGGTCGCGATCGGTGACGCGCACCGCGCAACCCTTCTGTTGCAGCTCCGGCTTCACCTGCGACAGCTCGGTGGCCAATTGATCGGCGCGGTCGGAAGCGACCTCGATGTCTTCGAGGATGATTCCGCCCTGGTTCTTGAACTCTTCACCAACCACAAGATCGAAATAGTAGTAAGGCATCCGAATTCCCCGGTGTGACGACCCAAGCCCTAAGAAGAAGCCCTAAGAACAAGCGTTCAAGAGAAGTCTCAACACGTCTCGGATGGTACCACTGAGTCGATCTTTATCGAACGAATGACGCGCGCAATCTCTGTGCTTATGGCGCAGAAATGATGTGCAGCGTGCAGGCGCGTTAAGATTTTATTAAATATGTCGGCGTGATCATAAGGTATGGAATTGCAACAGAACCGGGCTCCGGGAACCGGCAGTTGCAAGAGAAGGCCGGCGGCATAGATCCCGACGGCCTTTTCTCATTGAGACGTGCAGGCCAATGGCACGTTCTCCGTAGTCGCCCGGATTCACCGCATCACATCGACTCGGACAGCGTGCAGCGACGCTGCGCCCATCGTCATGGGATGCCGGTCTAGTGCACCGGCATCGGTGGACGCACCACAGGTCCGTCGTCATCGGCGACGGCCTGCGTCGTTGTGACCGGCGGTGCTGCGACGGCCTGCGAGGACGGTGGCGGAGGCGCAATCGGCGCGGGCGAATAGGCCGGCATGTAGGTCTGCGTTACCGGCGGCTTGGGTTTGCGAGCCGGCGGCGCTGCTGGCCGCGGCGCGAGCGCGGAAGCGCGCGCGCGCGGATCGACCGGCTTGATCTCGGCGACCGGCTTCGGCGCGGGCGGCTTCGCCATCTCGCGCGCCATCTGCTCCTGGCCGGCCTTCAGGTCGGCGATGTTGGCCTTGAGCTGCTCGATCTGCTGCGCCATCGCGGCGAGATCGCGCGTCATCGATTGCACCGACTGCATTGCGTCGGGCTGCGCTGCGGCAGGCTGTGCTGGGATAGGCTGTACCGCGGCAGGCTGCGCTGCGGCGGGCTGCGCCGCGGCGGGTGTGGGTTCTGCAACGGCGGTTTGCACCGCAGGCGGCGGCGCCGATTGATCGACCGTTTGATCGGTTGCGGCTTGTGCCGGGGGTGGCGCTGCTTGCGCGGTCGCGACCGGCGCGTTCTGCGATGTCGAAGGCATCAGCGACGTCAAAGCCGGCGTCCATTGCGCGAACATCTGCCGGGCAGTGTCGCCATGTTTGTGCCAAGCGACCGCGGCGGCCGCGCTGCCGCCCGCAAGCAGAAACGTGACGAACGCGCCGCGCAACCACTTGCCCACGGCGGACCGCTTCCGCCGCTTGTGGCCATCGCTTGCAGTCACGCGGACCGCGGCGTCGACCGGGGAGGCGACCGCCTGCGGCTGCAAGACAGGACTGAACTTCGGCTCCGGATTCATTCTGGGCTGCGGCGCGAACTTCGGCTCAGGGCGGGACGTGATCTCCGGCGCCAGCGCGGGTGCAACGCTGATCGGGCGCGAGGCCAGCACCATCTCGGGCGAAATCTGAACCGCGTCGTGCGGATCGTTGTCCTTGACCGTGTCCTTCACGATCTCATCGACGATTTGCTTGCTGTTCAGCGTCGCGAGCATCGCAGCTCCTTTGAAGCCTTCGTCGTTCGCATTGGCGCGAGCCGATCTGTTGAGGTGAGTCCATCCCAAGCCCCGAGACCGCACGAGTCCAGCCGGGTTTGACCAAAGCAAGGCGAGGGGATGGAGATGCTGCGACGCTCCTCTGCCGTTTGTGGTGAGGGAACCCGCCTCCTCAAACACGCGGACGTGTCCGGGCTGCCTTGTTTTCAGCACGATTTGGGCAGCATCTAGCGTGGCTGGGGGTGCTGCTATCCGCTATCGGGGGGCCGGTGGTGCCAAAATCCGTTTTCGCTGTTCTCATTGTTGCCATGCTTCCGCTCGGCGGTTGCATGCAGGCAACGCTTTCACCGTCGACCGACGCGAGCATGACGCCGCGCGACCGGCAATTGCTGGCTCATACGCCTTACGCCCAGGCCAAGGTGTCTGAGCAATATCTGCGTCACATCGTCGATTATCCGCGCAAGGAGCAGCCCGGTACCATCCTGGTAGATACCGATGCGCGCTACCTTTATCTCGTGCTGCCCGAGGGCAAGGCGATCCGCTACGGCGTCGCGGTCGGCGAGGAAGCCATGGCGTTCTCTGGTGTGGCGCGGGTTGGCCGTCTGGCGGAATGGCCGGACTGGGTTCCGACCGCAGATATCCAGGCGCGGCTGGGACCGTATCCGGCGCGCGTTCCCGGTGGTCCGGCCAATCCGCTCGGTGCCCGGGGCATCTATCTCTATGTCGGCAACAAGGACACGCTCTACCGCATTCACGGCACCAACCAGCCGGAATATATCGGGCAGGCGATCTCGTCCGGCTGCATCCGGATGCGCAACGAGGACGTCATCGATCTCTATGACCGGGTGAAGCTGGGCTCGACCGTGGTGGTGCTGCCGCCCGGGCAGAACGCGCAGGCCGGGGCGGGCGCGCGCTGGCGCGGCTGAGGGCCGCGCGTTCGGTCAATCGGATTTCCGGCAGCCGCGCCCCGTTCGTGGCCTACTTTTCCTGGCCTAGTTCTCAGGCCGGGCGACACGCCATTGCAGCGTCGTGGCATTGCCGTTGGCATCGCCCGGCGCCTTGTCGGCCGGCGAGGTGTAGAGCGGGCGATAGCGGTAGGCCCACATCTTGCTGCCGTCGTTGCGGTCGATCACGGTGAAGTCGCCGACCGCCCTGGCGTCGGCTGTCGCGGGCAGCGGCACCCAGCTCTCGGTGCACTTGCCGTTGCAGTTCGAGGTCTTGCCGGTGGTGTCGCGCTCGTAATAGTAGAGCGTCATGCCCTTGAGATCGACGAGCTTGGGACCCTGCTTGGTCAGGACCACTTTGGCTGGCGCGGTCGTGGCCTCGGGCTTGGGCGGAGGAGGTGCATCGCCACCGCCATGGCCGTTCGCGCGCGCAGGAATGGTCGAGAGCGCAATGGCTGCCGCGACAATGATGAATCTGGACATCCCCAACTCCCGACCGACAAAGTTAATCGCGCGTTAAGCGCCGAATGGTGCCGACGGTAGCAGCCGAAGGTTAGCTCCAGGTTTCGCGGCACGACGACAATGAGGCAGAGAAAATACGGGACCAAAGCGCGATGAGATTAGGATGAATCGTCATCGCGCTTCAGGTTCTAGGTCTGCGCCTCGCGCAGCGGCGCGCGGCTGAGCTCATTGCCGGCGGCGATCGCCTTGCGCAGCAGCCGCATCAGCTCGTCGCCTTCCTTTGCGCTGAGGCCGCGCAGCATGATGCGCTGCGCGGACTCGACCGCGGGCGTGATCCTGCGCAGCGTGCGTCGGCCATCGTCGGTGATCTCCAGCTCGCGGGCGCGGCGATCGCGGCTGCTGGCGCGACGCTCCATCAGTCCCTTTTGCACCAGGCGGTCGATCACGCCGGTGATGGTGGTGCGGTCGTAGGCGATCAGTCCCGCGAGCGTCACCTGGTCGAGCCCCGGATTGGCCTTGATGGTCGCGAGCGCGGCGTACTGCACCGGAGTGAGGTCGAAGCCGGCATCTCCGACCTCGGCCAGGAACACTGCGACCGCGATCTGCTGGAACCGGCGCGCCAGATGGCCGGGCATGTCGTTGTTGTCTTTCACCGAATTCTCCGTTCGGGGCAGGAGGGGCGCCCGATCATTGACAAGTATACTGATCGTCAGCATACTGAGCAATATCCAAAAACGTTCGCGGGAGAGGTGCTCATGCAATTCCATCTCAATGGATTTCAGCCGGGCGATCCTGAGATCGCCGATCCCGCCGAGCGCATTCAGGCTTCGGGTGCAGCGGGCGCCGTGCCCGGAGAGGTCGACGTCCTCATCGTCGGTTGCGGCCCTGCCGGCCTGACGCTCGCCGCGCAACTTGCGCAATTTCCCGACATCAAGACCTGCATCGTCGAGCAGAAGCCGGGCCGGTTGCTGGTGGGACAGGCCGACGGCATCGCCTGCCGCACCATGGAGATGTTCCACGCCTACGGCTTCAGCGAGCGTGTGCTGAAGGAAGCCTATTGGGTCAACGAGACGACGTTCTGGAAGCCGGACGAGCGATCGCCGGAGACGATTGTCCGCAGCGGCCGCGTGCAGGATGTCGAGGACGGACTGTCGGAATTCCCGCACGTCATCCTCAACCAGGCGCGCATCCATGACGGCTTTCTCGACGTCATGCGCAAATCCCCGGCCAAGCTCGAGCCCTATTACAGTCGCCGCCTGCTCGACCTCGAGGTCGATCCGGCCGCGAGGCCTGGGGATCATGCGGTGACCGTGCGGCTCGAACGTGTCGATGCCGGAAGCGAGGGCAGGATCGAGACGGTCAAGGCGCGCTACGTCGTCGGCTGCGACGGCGCGCGCAGCACGGTGCGCAAGTCGATCGGACGCGAGCTGCACGGCGATTCCGCCAACCACGCCTGGGGCGTGATGGACGTGCTGGCGGTGACGGATTTCCCGGACATCCGCTTCAAGTCGCTGATCCAGTCGGCGAAGGACGGCAGCCTGCTGATCATTCCGCGCGAGGGCGGCTACATGGTCCGCATCTATGTCGAGCTCGCAAAGCTCGAAATCGGCGAGCGCGTCGCCAATCGCAACATCACCGCCGATGACGTGATCGCCAAGGCCCAGCGGATCCTGAAGCCGCATACGCTCGCGGTGAAGGAGATCGCCTGGTGGTCGGTCTACGAGATCGGCCAGCGCCTGACCGACAAGTTCGACGACGTGCCCGAGGCCGAGATCGATACGCGCCTGCCGCGCATCTTCATCGCCGGCGACGCCTGCCATACCCACAGCCCGAAGGCTGGGCAGGGCATGAACGTCTCGATGCAGGATGCGTTCAATCTCGGCTGGAAGCTCGCGGCTGTCCTCCGCAAGCAGTGTGCGCCGGGCCTTTTGCATTCCTATTCGGCGGAGCGTCAGGCGGTCGCGAAGGAGTTGATCGACTTCGATCGCGAGTGGGCGGGGATTCTAGCCTCCGCGGCCAAGGCCGGCGGGGCCGATGCCGCCAGGACGCAGGACTATTTTGTCCGGCACGGCCGCTACACCGCGGGCACGGCGACGCACTACCGCCCGTCGATCCTCACGGGGGCGGCCTCGCATCAGCATCTCGCGGAAGGCTTCGCGATCGGCAAGCGCTTCCATTCCGCGCCGGTGATCCGGCTTGCCGACGCCAAGCCGATGCATCTCGGCCATGCCGCGCAGGCCGATGGCCGCTTTCGCCTCTATGCGTTCTCACCAGCGGAAGATCCTGCAGCCTCGGGCTCGGCCATCCGCGCCTTGTGCAACTTCCTTTGCGAAGCCAGGCAGTCGCCGATCAGGCGCTATACGCCTGCGAGCACCGACATCGACAGCGTGATCGATCTGCGCGCAGTGTTTCAGCAGGATCATCGCGATCTCGCCATCGAGACGTTGCCGCCGCTGCTGCGTCCGAACAAGGGACGCTATGGCCTGCTCGACTACGAGAAGATGTTCTGTCCGGACCTGAAGAGCGGCCACGACGTCTTCGCAATGCGCCGCGTCGACCGGAAAGCCGGCTGCATCGTTGTGGTGCGGCCTGACCAGTACGTCGCGACCGTGCTACCGCTCGATGACTTCGCGGGCCTCGCGGCGTTCTTCGACGGGTTCATGCTGCCACTGAATTGACGGTCTGGCAGCGCGCCCGCGCTGTGCCGATGAACGGCGAATGAATATTGAACCGCGCGCGGCACGCGCCGCAATCTTTCGGCGGATGAGGCCCCACACGCGGAACGCCCGTTCCGCTTGCGCGTTCCGACTGGCAGAGGAGGAACACGCCATGAGACTCAGAAGCATTTTGCTCGCCGCACTGCTGCTCGCCCCGACGGCCGCGCTGGCCGCGCCGGGCATCGTCACCGTCTCGACCGGCCTGCGCGCCGGGCCGGGAACGGGCTTTCCCCTGGTCGATCGCATCCCCGGTGGCGCCCGCGTCAATATCCATGGTTGCCTGCGCGGCAATGCCTGGTGCGACGTGAGCTTCTCCGACGATCGCGGCTGGGTGTCGTCGCAATATCTCGAATATCTCTACCGCAACCGCTACGTCTATCTCCCCGACTATGTCGACCAGATCGACGTGCCCGTCGTCCCCTTCGTGCTGAGCTCGTACTGGTCGAGCTACTATGCGGGGCGTCCCTGGTACCGGCGCCATGCCTACTGGAATAACTACTGGAGCTCGCACCAGCGCTTCGCGAACCGGATGACGATCGATCCGCGTGCGGCCCGCATCGGCCGCGCGGCGACGCGCGATGCGACGATCGCACTCGAGCGCAGCGGCGTGCATGCGAGGGGCAACGCCGCGATCTCCGGGCGTGACGCCGCGACCGCACGGCGCGACACCGCCATCGCCAGGCGCGACGCTGCGATCGCCAAGCGCGACGCTGCGGTTGCGACCGAACGGACCCGCGCTGCACGAAGCGAGCGTTTCGCCCATGAACGGGCGAATGTGCAGAGCCGCAACCCGCGCGACGTGCAGGCGCGCGTGATGCGCGAGCAGGCTACGGGCCGCGCCGCGGTTCGTGCGCAGCCGATGGCACGCGCTGAAACCCCGCGGGCGCGCGCTCATGAAGCCCCGCGCGTTTCGGCTGCCCCTGTCAGCCGGCCCGCGACGCCGCATGTGGCGCAGCCGAAGGTGAGCCATGGTTCGCCGATGAATGCTCGCGCGCAGATGCCGGCGCCGCGCGCTGCTGAGCCCGCGAAGGCGCACGCCGGCGGTGGCGGTGCTCCGCGCGTCGGTGCCGCACCGCGTGGCGGCGGCGCACCGGCCGGCGGTCCCGGCGGCGGCCACCAGAAGCACTAAAGCACGATCGGGAAAAGTGCGTAGCGGTTTTCCGAAAAGATCATGCTCAAACAACAACTTAAAGCGCGATGACGATTCATCCTAATCTCATCGCGCTTTAGCATCGCGAAAGCCCGGCCCTCGCGCCGGGCTTTTTCTTGCCTGAGGCGGGTACAATTTAAGATAGTTCTTCGCAGGCAGATTTCATCGATCGTAATATCTGTATCGAAAGCTGTAAGCATCCACTCGGGGCAGGCGGGGCACGGGAGGATGACGATGAGACAGAGCCAGGCGGAGACGCGCCGCCAAAATGTCGCGAAGCGGTCCATGACCAGAGAGGCGAAGCAGCTCGCCGGCCTGATCGCGAGCTTGCGCAAATCCCTGGAGGGGATCCACAAGGAGCGGGCGAACACGAAGCTCTCCGGCGCCGAGATGGGTCTGCTCGACGAGCGCCGCAACAATCTGCTGCTCACGATCGCAGCCCTCGACGACCGCCTGTCGGCGGTTCAGGGGCTGATCGATCTCGGCCGTCCCCATATCATCCGAGTCCACTAGCGGCTCGGACGTGGCGGGATCGGTTCTGTCGCCGGGGTGACGGGCCCGGCGGACGATCCGCACGACATGATCACGGGCGAGCCGCGCCGCAAGCGCGGCGACGAGCCAGCCCGTGACAAGCCGAATCGTATTCCTGATGCGGCGCGTTCCCAGTCATCCGGCTGCGAGCGGGCCGGCGCAGTGCTGCCTGCGGATGGCATCAAATTGCCATGCTCCTGGCGAATTGCCGCCAAAGCCCGCTGCCACGAGGGAAGCGGGTGGCAGGGCAACGCAAGGGGATGCGCATTGGCCTACAAAATGGTCGCAGAACGCGACAATGAGAAGTACAGTTTCGCCCGCGAGAGCCGGCTGCTCATCGTGGCAAAGGCAAGGGTGTGGGCGAGCGAGGGGTGGCAGGTCGTCATCACCGATCAGGACGGCAAGGCCTACGCGCCGCCCGAATTCGATCAGTTGCTGGCGGCATGACCGCAAGACGGGGGTAGGGGACCGACATTTGACGACGCTGTTTCGACCGGGGCGCGATGTCATCGCGCCCTTGATGATTCTCGCAGTGGCCACCGTGCTGACGGCGCCTGTCGCGTCTGCGCAGAATCTCGACGCCGGCAAATCGCCCGCAAAGCTCTTCGCTGACGGCTGCGCGACCTGCCATCGCAGCCCACGGGGGCTTGCCAAGGGCCGCTTCAGCCTGACGCTGTCCTGGTTTCTCAGGGATCACTACGTCACCAGTTCCGACTCGGCCAAGGCGCTTGCCGACTATCTGGTGTCGGTCGACGGTCCGCCGCCGCGCGCTGCGGCCAAGCCCGGCGCAAAGCCGGCCCGATCTGAGCCGCGACCGCCCAAGCCGGTGCAGGGGCAGTAGCCGGCGGCCCCGAATCCCGGCTAAGCGCGTCGATAGGTTTGTGCGATCAGACGGTCGTGCACGGCGCGCAGGTCGGCGCTCATGCGTCGCTGTCCCGTCGTGACATAGGACAGCCAGGCGCCGTCGGCGGCGAGGCGCACGACGTGAAGCTCGGGCGCGCTATCGGTGGCGCGATGGCGCTTCAGGCGCGCCTTCATCCAGTCGTTCCAGAGCCGGCGCAGCGACGGATCGGTGACGGCGACCATGCTCAGCGCCGCCCAGGGCGTCGCGAAACCGAAGGCCTTGCCGGTGAACACCGCATTCACATAGGCCCGCGTGAAGCTGCCGCGCGCCTTGGGATCCGCTTCGATGGCGCCGTCGATCTCGGCATCGACGCGGGCGAGCAGATCGGCGAACAGGCCCTCGATCAGCGCCTGCTTGCTCGAAAAATGATGAAACAGCCCGCCCTTGGTGACGCCGGCCGCCGCTGCGACCGCCTGCACCGTGACGCCGGAGACACCATGGTCCATGGCGATCGCGGCTGCGTGATCGAGCAAGGCGCGCCGCACCTGCTCGGGTTGCTTGGCGCGGCTATAGGCGCTTTCCGGCATCAGTGCACCGTGGTCTCCGAGAACAGGTTGATGATCACGACGCCCGACACGATCAGCGCGATGCCGACGAAGGCCGCGGCGTCGAGCATCTGGCGGAACAGCACGAAGGAGACGGTGGCGGTCAGGATGATGCCGACTCCACCCCAGATCGCATAGGCGATGCTTAACGGGATGACGCGGATCGCGACCGACAGTGCATAGAACGAGGCGACGTAGAGCAGCACCATCGCCAGCGTCGGCCACGGCCGCGTGAACTGCGCCGACTGCTGCAGGAAAGCGGACGCGGTGACCTCGAAGACGATGGCGAGAGCAAGCGCGGCGTAGGCATTGAAAGCGGATGTCATGACGAGCTCGGGCGTAGCGCGGCGACTAAAGATACCGCGCGGTAGGTATGTTTTAGCACGCGGAACGTGGCTTTTGCCGGGAGCAGGTATCACGTGTGAGTGACGAGGCTGCGACAGGCGCGGAACGCCGCCTGGACGTGATGGCGTGGGGGTCGGGGTTCCGCGGTTGGCGGCTGACGGTACGGAGCCGCCGCGCGATGAATCGTACGGCGGCTGTGGAATGTCGCGGCGTTCGAAGCGGTTTCAATCGATCCGCACGGAGAGCTCGACGTCTTCGGCAAAGGCCGTGGACATGTAGCCGCTTCCGGGCGCGCGCACGCGCGCGAGGTAGTCGGGGCTGTCGTCGGCGTTGTCGGCGACGATGATCGCGCCCGGCCTGAGACGGTCTTCGACCAGGTCCAGGATCTCGGGGTAGAGCGCCTTGGCGCCGTCGAGCAGCACGAGATCGATCGTATCGGGCAGATCGGCACTGAACGTCTTCAGGGCGTCGCCTTCGCGGATCTCGACGAGGTCGATCAGCCCGCCGACCGTAAGGTTGTCTCGGGCCCGCGCCACCTTCGACGACTCGAACTCGCTGGTGATGAGGCGGCCGCCGCCATTGTCGCGCAAGCCCGCGGCAAGGTGCAGGGTCGAGATGCCGAACGAGGTGCCGAACTCGACGATCGCCTTGGCGCGGGAGCTGCGCGCCAACATGTAGAGCAGGCTGCCGGTCTCGCGCGAGACCGCGAGCGGTGCGTCCTTCAGGCGTCCATAGAGGTCGCGGTAAGCGGTCTTGCTCCGCATCATCCGGGCGCGGTCGGCATCGGACAAATCGGCGACGGCGGCTCGCGTTGCGCCGCTTGCAGCTTCGGCCTCGACGAACAGTCGATCCAGCAGCGGCGCAAGCGATGTGATGGTTGGGATGGTCATCTGAGTCTCCGGGGTTCGCTGCGAAGCGGGTGCTTGCGCGGAAGCTGAAATACGACTAATTCGTCGCATTTCCTATTCGCATTGCTCGCAGGCGCCATGGCCGACCGTCGAAGCCGTTCAATTTCCTCACGAAAACAGCCCCAACAGGCCCGCTCCACGGGGCTGGTGGTGGCCATCCTGGATGCTGCTGTTCAGGTCCTGGCGAAGGAGGGCGCGCAGCGTTTCACCACGGCGCGGGTGGCGGAGAGGGCCGGTGTGAGCATCGGATCGCTCTACCAATATTTTCCGAACAAGGCGGCGATCCTGTTTCGTCTCCAGAGCGACGAGTGGCGGCGCACCAGCGAGCTGCTCGCCGGCATCCTCGCGGACCGGGCGAAGCCGCCGCTGGCGCGGCTGCGCGCGCTGGTCCACGCCTTCATCCGCTCGGAGTGCGAGGAAGCGGCGATCCGCGTCGCGCTCAGCGACGCCGCGCCGCTCTATCGCGACGCGCCCGAGGCGCAGGACGCACGGGCAGCCGGCGAGGGCATCGTCGCCGCCTTCATGCGGGAGGCGCTGCCCAAGGCCTCGGATGCGACGCGCACCCTCGCCGGCGAGCTGATCACGACGACGCTGAGCGAGGTCGGCAAGCGGTTCTCGGAGGCGCCGCGCAGCGAGGCCGAGATCGCGCGTCATGCCGACGGACTGGCTGACATGTTCTGCGCCTATCTCGGGGAGCTTGCACGACGCCGTGATCATTCCTGACATTTGATTCCCGGATTACGGGTTGCTCCATCCGGGCTACGCTTGCGTCGCCTTGCATTTGACCTTACGGACCTCCGCATGCTCGTCATCTCCATTCAAAGCCAGGTGGTCCATGGCCACGTCGGCAACAGCGCGGCCGCTTATGCCATGCAGGCGGAAGGCGTGAACGTCGCGGCGGTGCCGACGACGCTGCTGTCGAACCATCCGCGTTATCCGAGCCTGCGTGGGCGGGTGCTGGAGACCGAGCTGGTCGCCGATCTCCTCAGAGGCGTCGAGGAGCGCGACCTCGTCGACGAGGCCGCCGTGCTCGTGACCGGCTATCTTGGCTCACCGGGCAATGCCGCCGTGATCGCCGATTTCGTCGAGCGGGCCGTGAATCGCAATTCGAAGCTCGTCTATCTCTGCGATCCCGTGATCGGCGACGACGGCCGCGTCTACGTCGCCGACGGAATCCTGGACGTCGTCCGGCATCGGCTGCTGCCGGCCGCGAACCTGGCCACGCCGAACCAGTTCGAGCTCGAGTTGCTCGCAGGCGTCGCGATCACAGAGGGGCAGGGCTTGCGCGCGGCCTGCGCGGCGCTGGCAGGTCAGCGTCGTGTCGACGTCGTCGCGACCGGCTGCACGCTCGCCGACACGGCGGAGGGGCAGGTGGAGACGATCCTGTGTGCCGACGGCCAGTTGTCGCGCTTTGCGACGCCGCGTCTGCCGATCCGTCCCTACGGCACCGGCGATCTCCTTACCGGCCTGATCGCGGCGCATCTCGCCAAGGGCATGGCGACCGAGGTCGCGGTGCGGCTTGCGGTCGAGACCATTTTTGCAGTGCTGGTGCGGACGCAAGCAGCAGGATCAGCCGAGATGCGCCTCGTGCCGCTGCCGAAGCCTGGGCGCGGCGCGTAGCAGCGCTGGTCAGGTCGCCCGCTTCGCGGCCGATTGCGCCGCCTTCTGCGGCTTTGCCGGGCCCTTCGGTTCGCGTGCGGCCTGTGCCTTCGGAGATTTTGCGCGCGTCGCGGTCCGCATCTTCTTCTTGACGCTGGCGGCCTCCTTGTGGTCGGTCGCAACGCCGCGGCGGGAGATGTATTCCTGGCCGTCGATGGGGCCGACATGCGGCGGATCTCGGCCGAGATAGGGCCGGCCGATGCCGAACGCCTTGCCGTTGGCATCGACCCATTTCCACAGGATCTCGGTCGAGACCCAGCGCTGCGCGCGGTTGTTGCCCTGGGTGCTGACGATGTCGGCGGCCATGCCGTGGCCGTAGCCGCCGCGCGTGCTGCCGCCATGATAGGAGCGGTCGGAGGCGGCCTTCAGGCCGCTCGCGATCGACTGACGATAGTCGTCGCGGAACGCGCTGGTGATGCCCGGCGAGAGGCCCGCGGCTTCGGCGGCGAGCAGCGTGCGGAACAGTTTTCGCTTGAAGCTCTTGTCCATGCCGCCGATGACGAAGTCCATCATCGACATGCGGGCGTGCTCGGCCGCCTTCGGATCCTTCCAGCCGAAATCCTCGTCGACCAGCTTGGTGAAGCTGCGCATCACGGTCACCATCTTGCCCCTGCGCTTGACGGTGACGGGGCGGCGCTCCTCGACCTTGATCGAATCCTCCTTCGGCGTGCGCTGGTAGAGCGCCCAGAGATAGCGGTCGATGCAGGTGTCCACGACGAAGCATTCGTCGAGCACGGCGACGGTGTCGGCGGGCGGCGACGCCTTGCTGGCGGCCGGCGCGGGCCCGCTTGCGATCGCCGCGGGGGATAATGCGTCCGTGGCCACGATCTCGGTGGGGTCGGCGGATGCGAGTTTGACGGGCTCTGGCTCTGGCTCCGGCGCCGCCGGTGCAGCCTCGCTGACGACAGGAGCTGGTTCGGGCGAGATCTGAGGTGCGGGCGGCGCTTCCGCCGGCAATATCAAGGCGGGATCGGTTGAGGCGAGTTGGACGACAGGGGCGGGCGTATCGGGCGTTGTCGCTTCAGCGGCGGCCGGACCTGCCGCGGCCACGGCGGCCGCGATGTCGGCGGTCAGGGCGACGCCGTCCTCGATGGTCGCTGCGTGCGGAACGTCGGCGAGTTCGAGCCGGCTGAGATCTTTCGCGCGCGACACGGCAGCTGCATTGGCGCTGCTGTTCTCGACGACGGCGGGAGCGTAGGCGGACAGTGAGAGCGCCAGCCAACCGCCGAGGACGGCCAAAGGGCACGAGACTGCCACCAGAAGAGACCGCCGATCATTCATGATCCCTGCCTCCAAACGGTTCTGTTCGAACCAGTCCGGTCCGAACAGTCATGATGCAACCAGTTTGATTCAAACAGTCTTGCACGCAAAGGCACGCAGCGCGTTGATTGTTCGGAGGATGGTGTGGCGGCGCAATGGCGCAATTGGACGAAATCAGGCTTTTCTGAGGGGTGTTGCGAAGTTGCAACGCGGGTTCCGTTGTGGTTCCAGCGCGGCATGTTCGGCAGACTACGGTAAAACCGAAATTCTGAAAGAAAGAAGTCTCGCGATTTTGGCTGTTGATGGGGCGTCTTGGCTGGCGCTTCCGCAACTTTGCGCGAGGCCGTGCGTTGATCGGCCCATGAGCACGCATTCCTCGCTTCGTCCGATGGACGCCTTCGATCCCGCCGAGCCCGCCATCCTGCACGATCGCCTCTCCGACACGATCATCACCTGGACCTCCGAGCAGGCCGATGATTATCGGCGGGAGAGCCGGCCGCGCGGGGACGGAACCGTGGCCTGGAAGGCCTACGTCTTCGACGGCTGGGGCAATGTGCTCGGTGGCTGATCACCGCCCATAAAAGCGCCATGTCGCGTCGGGCGCGATTCGGCCAAGACTTTGTACATGTTAAACATATCGCCATGCGCTGTGCGCGTTGTTGCGATGCAGCAATGCATGTCGCAATGCAGCAAATCGCGCTTAAATGTGCTCCGAATCTTCATCCAGGAGCATCACCGATGAATAAGAAGACTTTGACGATCGCCGCCGCCATCCTGACGATCGCGGGCGCTACCTCGGCTTTCGCCGCCGAGCTGCCGACCTATGAGGCCAATGGATTTCCGGTCTCTCCCCTGCAGGTTCGCGTGCTCGGTGCCGCGCATGTCGAGCAGCAGGTCTCGGCGCCGACCACGGTCGCCTCGGCCCACCAGGCGAAGGTGCTTGCGTCGCACAAGGTGAAGACCGCGACCGTCGGCGCGGCCCGCTGATCTGACATCGCCGGGGACGGGTGGGTTTCGCGAACAGCGAAACTCACCGCCTCATGCGACCACGGACGTAAAGATGCCAGCATGCGCATCGCACGTACGGTGATCGTTGCAATCTCTTCGCGTGCGATCTTCGACTCGATGACGAAATTGCACGCTGATGCGCTGATCGAGAATCCGTCCGCGAACAAGTTCGCGTGAACGTGCCGATCATGGACGCCCGTTCACAGCGAGCGTGATCTCTTTAATAGTTTGTTTTGCGGAGTGCGTGCCAGATGCGGCCGCCGCATCGTCGCGGCTGATTGTTGCATTGATACTGGACGCCATCATGCCCGTTGCACAGAAAGCCGTTATTGCCCGCACCTCGCCAAGCGCGTTCATCCTCAGGCACGCCGTGCTGTGCGCAGCCGCGGTGCTGTTCGTGTTCGTGCTGAGCCTGACCTACGGGCTCGATCTCAGCCCCGGATTGTTCTGATCAGTTGCTCGAAGACCCGATGGCGTGCGCAAAGCGCGCAGGCTTGACGGCGAGCGGCCGTAGAGCTCGGCGAAGGCGGCGTTGAAGCGGCGCAGGCTGCCGAAGCCGGACAGGAACGCGATATCCGTCATGGTGTGAGCGCCGGCATCGAGCAGGCGTTTTGCGCGCTGGACGCGTAGCGTCTTGGCAAGCTGCTGCGGCGTGGCACCGACGTGGCGCTCGAACAGCCGCGCCAGATGGCGCGAGGAGATGCCGAGCCGCATCGCGAGCGTCACCACCGAACCTTCGTCGAGTGCGCCCTCGTCGATGAGCTTGATCGCCCGCGCGACCGTCGAGCGCGTGCCGTTCCAGGCCGGGCAGAACGGCGCGGTCTCCGGGCGGCAGCGCAGGCAGGGCCGGAAGCCTGCGGCTTCGGCCGCAGCCGCCGTCGGGTAATAGACGACGTTGCGCGTCAGCGGCTGCTTGGCCGGGCAGACCGGACGGCAATAGATGCCGGTGGTCCTCACCGCGGTGAAGAAGCGGCCGTCATAGCCGGGGTCGCGGCGCAGGCGCGCGGCGTTGCAGGTCTCGAAGCTCAGCATGGCCGCATGATAAGCGCAGATGCTCGCGGGCGGAACAGCCGCCGGGGATGACCGAGTCCGATTGTGGCGAGCGGCAATCCGCATCAAGGCCTAGAAGGCGGCCCTCGTTTCAATGCCAGCCGGGGAGCGCCTCGTGACCAGCCCGAGAGAGATCGTCCTGAATGCCTGGAAGACCTTTTCGTCGCGCGATGCCGCGCGCATCGCGGCGCTGTTCACGGACGATGCCGAATGGATCGCGCCGAAGGGCAACGCCACCGCGGTCGCGCTCGATCACACCGACCACATGGTGGGCGCGCAGGCGATCGCGTGCTTCATTGCGCAGGAGATGCACAAGCTGTTCACGGACATCGATATCGCGTTTCGCGGCGTCTATGCTGACGGCGACGTGGTCATCGTGGAGGAGCGGATGCGCGCCGCGCTTCCGGGCGGCAAGCCGTACGAGAACGACTATTGCTTCGTGTTCACGGTGGCGGGCGACCGTATCCGCGAGGTGCGCGAATACATGGATACGCGCAAGGGATGGCGCTTGGTGTTCGGTGAGGAGGGGTGATGATTTTCGTAGCCCGGATGAGCGTAGCGATATCCGGGAAGGTGGCGAGGCGAGTCCCGGATGTCGCTGCGCTCATCCGGGCTACAGAAGTCCTTGCATTCTGCCGCGTGCCAGCCCTGCAACCACGTGGGTTGAGCGGACGAGCTCGCTGACATAAGGCTTACCCCATGGATCAGCGGACGAGCGGCGCTGACGCTCTCATTCAGAAGAACAACGACGCGACGCCGGCGCTGCTGGGCGTCGTCTGCGGGCTGTCCGCGGCGTTGTTCTGGGCACTCGGCTTTGCCGGTACGCGGCACGGGCTCAAGCTCGGCTTCACGCCGGTCGATCTGTTGGTGCATCGCTACGTCTGGTCGGGGATCGCGTTCCTGCCCTTGGTGCTGCGCGCCGGCGTCTCCGATCTCTGCGGCATCGGCTGGGGCAGGGGCCTCGCGCTGATGGTGCTGGGCGGCCCGGTGATGGCGCTGATCTCCTACACCGGCTTCCTGTTCGTGCCGCTCGGCCATGGCAGCGTGATCCAGCCCTCCAGCGCGACGCTCGGCGGCTTGCTGCTCGCCGCGGTGTTCCTGAAGGAGAAGATCTCCGCCTCGCGGCTTGCCGGCGCTCTCGTCATCGTCGGCGGCCTCGGCGTGATCGGCGCGGAATCGATCGGCCATATCGGCGCCGACGGCGTACTGGGCGACCTGATCTTCGTGCTGACCGGATTCATGTTCGCCGGCTTCGGCGCGCTGCTGCGCCACTGGCGCGTCTCCGCCGTGTCGGCCGCGCTCGTCATCAACGTGCTGTCGCTGCTGTTGCTGCCGATCTATCTCGCCACCGGCGGGCTCGACCGCGTCTTGGCGATCGGCGTCACCGAGAACGCGATCCAGGCGCTGGCGCAGGGCGTGCTCGCCGGTCCCGCCGCGCTCTATCTGTTCGCCGTCTCGGTCCAGCGCCTCGGCGTCGCCCGCGCCGCCGTCTTTCCTGCAATCGTGCCGGCGCTGACGCTGCTGGTCGGCTGGCTCCTGCTCGGCGAGCCGCCAACCGCGCTACAGGCCGCCGGTCTCGTGACGGTGCTGTGCGGGTTCTACCTGGCGCAGCGGCAGCGGTAGAACGCTGGGCATTTCGGTGCACTGAAACAGAAAGGCCGCCCGAAGGCGGCCGCTCAAGTCAGAAAGCTGTGATGCAATTGAACAGGTAAACCTGATAAGCCAGCCCCGGGTTGAAAAAATCAATACGCGATGCAAAAGCCTGCCCGGCCTTGTCAGATTACACAGATTTACGACAACCATAAGAACATTGTGCGTTCCGGGGCGGGAACCCGTCGTTAGCGTTACCGCGACGGACAGGCCGTTTCGCCGGCCTGCGGCTAGGCCTTCTTCACGAACTCCGATTTCAGATTCATCGCGCCGATGCCGTCGATCTTGCAGGCGATGTTGTGCCCGTCGCTCGCGTCCTGAAGGCGGATGTTGCGGACCTTGGTACCGCCTTTGACGACCGACGAGGAGCCCTTGATCTTGAGGTCCTTGATCACGATGACGCTGTCGCCATCAGCGAGCACATTGCCATTGGCATCGCGTACGCCCGCCTCGCTCGAGGCTTCCGCCGCCGCATCGGCCGTGCCGCTCCATTCATGGCCACATTCCGGGCAGACCCAGAGTCCGCGATCCTGGTAGGCGTGTTCGGAGTTGCAGCTCGGGCATGTCACGGCATCGTCCATCGTCGACTTCGTCCCTCTGTTCGGCCCCTGTCGGGCGGGCGCACCGTAGGGGCGGGGGTGGCGAAAGCAAGGGAAATCGGGCG
>NZ_WQNE01000060.1 GCF_009759665.1 Bradyrhizobium cajani | reverse complement strand
CCCTCCCCCCTTGTGGGGGCGGGTCGGGGAGGGGGGTAGCCGCGGCGACGGTGTTGCCGTCGTCGGCAGGCTCGGCGCCCCATCCTCGCGCTCTCGAGAGAATCCCCGTGTAGCACCCCCCTCCCTAACCCTCCCCCACAAGGGGGGAGGGAACGGACCGAGATTGCCGCGCGTCCTTCAAGCTGTGGGTGCGCAATCGTGATCGGCAAGCTCAAGGGCCTGATCGATTCCTACGGCGAGGATTTCGTCATCCTCGACGTCGGCGGCGTCGGCTATCAGGTGCATTGCTCGTCGCGCACCTTGCAGCATTTGCCTTCGCCGGGCGAGGCCGCCGTGCTGTCGATCGAAACCTATGTCCGCGAGGACCAGATCAAACTGTTCGGCTTCCGCACCGACCAGGAGCGCGAATGGTTTCGCCTGCTCCAGACCGTGCAGGGCGTCGGCGCCAAGGTGGCGCTCGCCGTGCTCGGCACGCTGGCGCCGGCCGATCTCGCCAACGCGATTGCGCTGCGCGACAAGGCCGCGGTGTCGCGCACACCCGGCGTCGGCCCCAAGGTGGCCGAGCGCATCGTCACCGAATTGAAGGACAAGGCGCCGGCTTTCGCCAATGTCGATCCCGCCGTCGTGCATCTTGCCGGCGCCGTCGACGACCAGCGCGCGCCGCGCCCCGTGGCGGATGCGATTTCCGCACTGGTCAATCTCGGCTACGGCCAGCCGCAGGCCGCCGCGGCCATTGCGTCGGCCTCGCGCAGCGCGGGTGAAGGCGCCGAGACGGCGCAGCTCATTCGTCTCGGCCTGAAGGAGCTTGCGAAGTGAGCGATCCCAAGGCCAACCGCATGATCTCGCCCGAGCGGCGCAGCGACGATGTCGGCGATACCGCGCTGCGGCCGCAATCGTTGTCCGATTTCGTCGGCCAGCAGCAGGCGCGCAAGAACCTCTCGATCTTCATCGAGGCGGCACGCAAGCGCGGCGAGGCGCTGGACCACGTGCTGTTCGTCGGCCCGCCCGGCCTCGGCAAGACCACGCTGGCGCAGATCGTAGCCAAGGAGCTCGGCGTCGGCTTTCGCGCGACTTCGGGCCCGGTGATCGCCAAGGCTGGCGATCTCGCCGCGCTGCTCACCAATCTCGAAGAGCGCGACGTGCTCTTCATCGACGAGATCCATCGCCTCAGCCCGGCGGTGGAGGAGGTGCTCTATCCCGCGATGGAGGACTTTCAGCTCGACCTCATCATCGGCGAGGGGCCGGCGGCGCGCTCGGTCAAGATCGAGCTGTCGAAATTTACGCTCGTCGGCGCCACGACGCGCGCAGGCCTGCTCACCAATCCCCTGCGCGACCGCTTCGGCATTCCGGTTCGGCTGAATTTCTACACGATCGAGGAATTGGAGAGCATCGTCAGCCGCGGCGCGCGCGTGCTCAATGTCGGCATGAGCGCCGACGGCGCCAACGAGATCGCGCGCCGCGCCCGCGGCACGCCACGCATCGCCGGCCGGCTGCTCCGTCGCGTGCGCGATTTCGCGTCCGCGGCCGATGCCGACAAGATCGATCGCAAGATCGCCGACCACGCGCTGAGCGCGCTTGAGGTCGATGCCGCTGGCCTCGATGCCATGGATCGCCGCTACCTCACGACCATCGCGCTCAACTATGGCGGCGGCCCGGTCGGCGTCGAGACCATGGCGGCCGCTTTGTCCGAGCCGCGCGATGCGATCGAGGACATCATCGAGCCCTACCTGATCCAGTGCGGCTATCTCCAGCGCACCCCGCGCGGCCGCCTGCTCACCTCGCACGCCTTCCGCCATCTCGGCCTCACTGAGCCCTCGCGCGACGCGGCGCAGTTCGGCCTGTTCGGCACGGACGAGAGCGACGAATGATCTGCGCAGAGTGCAGGGCGCTCCGGCTGTCATGAACTTCCGGTAATCCTCGTGCAGACCTCTGCACGAGGATGCAGGCCGTCTGCACAAGCGCACCCCAATTCCGCTTCAATCGGACCACATCAAGAAGCTGCATCAGAAGCGGGCTTCCATGATCACTCGCCGTCATTTCATCCGTTCCGTCGGCGCCCTGTCCGCGCTCGGCGTCTCGAGCGCGGCCTACGGCGTCGGTGTCGAGCCGGTGCTGCGCCTCCGCGTCACCCGCTATCATCCGAAGCCGCGACAATGGCCGGCGGATTTTCCCTTGAAGATCGCCGTCATCGCCGACATCCATGCCTGCGATCCCTGGATGTCGCTGGAGCGGATCGAGGGCATCGTCGACCGCACCAACGCGCTGAACGCCGATCTCATCGTGCTGCTCGGCGACTATGTCGCCGGCCTTCATCAGGTCACGCGGATCATCCCGTCGAGCGAGTGGGCCAGGGTGCTGGCCGGGCTCAAGGCGCCGCTGGGCGTCCATGCCGTCATGGGCAACCACGATTATTGGGACGACAAGACCGTGCAGCGGATCGGGCAAGGCCCGACCGTCGCGCACCGCGCGCTGGAAGCGGCCGGCATTCCCGTCTACGAGAATGACGTCGTACGCCTTACCAAGGACGGCCGTCCGTTCTGGCTCGCCGGTCTCGGCGATCAGCTCGCCTTTCTGCCGGCGCGCCGCTTCCGGAGCACGGGGCGCGTCGGTGCCGACGACCTCACGGCGACGCTCGCGAAGGTCACCGATGACGCGCCAATCATCCTGCTCGCACATGAGCCCAATATCGCGCCGCGCGTGCCCGCCCGTGTCGCGCTGCAACTGTCCGGCCACACCCATGGCGGCCAGGTTCGCCTGCTCGGCTGGTCGCCGGCGGTTCCGCCGCAGCATGGCCTCCGCCTCGCCTATGGTCATGTCCGGCTGAAATGCGACGTCATCATCTCCGGTGGCCTCGGTTGCAGCATCATGCCGCTGCGCTTCGGCGTGCCGCCGGAAATCGTCGAGGTGACGCTGGGGCGAACCGCGTCGGTTGTGTCCTAGCCCCGCTTGCGCGCCGGCCCGTTTTTGCGCAAAACGGGCCGGTTACCGACATGCGAAGAGGCTCGCGACGTGACAGCTCATCTCGACGGCGAGATCCGCGACGGCCGCCACCATATGCAGGTCCGCGTCTATTACGAGGACACGGACTTTTCCGGCATCGTCTATCACGCCAATTATCTGCGCTACATGGAGCGCGGACGGACCAATCATCTGCGGCTGATGGGCGCCGAGCAGCAGGCGCTGTTCGAGCAGGTAGAGACGGAAGGCGCCGGCTTCGCCTTCGTGGTGCGCTCGATGCATCTGGACTTTCTGAAGCCCGCGCGGATGGACGACGTGCTCGACGTCGTGACCTGGCCGGTTGCCGTGAAGGGCGCCTCGATCATGCTGGCGCAGGAGGTGCGGCGTGGCGAGGACGTGCTGGTCAAGGCCGAGGTGCGTGTCGCCTTCATCAGCGGCGGCCGCGCGCAGCCGATTCCGAAATCGATCCGCGCGCTGATGAAGGCCGATCTGATTTCGTGATCGCCCGATAGGGGATCGCTACTCGACTCCGCTGCGTGCGGCGATAGATTGCGGCCCCAATCAATCGATGAGGCCATCATGTCGCGCCCGCCGCTTCCGCCTTTCACCCGAGAGACTGCCGCGCAAAAAGCGCGGATGGCCGAGGACGCCTGGAATTCGCGCGATCCGGTTCGCGTTTCGCTCGCCTATACCGAGGACAGCCGCTGGCGCAACCGTTCCGAAGTCTTCCAGGGCCGCGAAGCCATCGTGGCGTTCCTCACCCGCAAATGGGAGAAGGAGCAGGACTACCGCCTGATCAAGGACCTCTGGGCCTTCGACGGCAACCGCATCGCGGTGCGCTTCCAGTACGAATGGCACGATACGAGCGGCCAGTGGTATCGCTCCTACGGCAACGAGCAGTGGGAGTTCGACGAGCACGGCTTGATGAAGCGGCGCGAGGCGTCGATCAACGACATTGCAATCGCGGAGAAGGACCGCCGGTTTCACTGGCCGGCGCCGGGGCCGCGGCCTCAGGATGTGGCGGGGCTGGGAAGCGATCCGTTCTGAGTTGCTTCCTCCCCCTCTCCCCGTTCTTACGGGGGCGCGACGAGCTTCGCTCGCGCTGAGAGGGTTAGGGTGAGGGGCTGTCTCAGCAAACTCGATGGCAGACGGACTCGTGGAGAGTCCCCCTCACCCGGATTGCTTCGCAATCCGACCTCTCCCCGCAAGCGGGGCGAGGTGAAGTCACCGCCTCGCTAAAAACCGCGTGATCGCGCCACCGAGCCTGGCGTTGTCCATCGGCTCCGCCAGCGATGCCCGCGCCGTCGCCACGACATCTTCCGGCGCCTTGCCGTCGCGCAGATCGCAGCACACTTCGGCAAACTCCACGTCGAACTCCGGATGCGGCTGCACCGTCAGCGTGGTGCCGTTGGCGTAGAGCAGGCCGGCATGTGGCGTGAATTCGGACGAGAGGATCGTGAGCGCATCGTTCGGCGGCTCGATCACCTGATCCTGATGCGAGCAGGCAATGGCGACGGCTTCGCCGTCGACCACGCCGTTCTCCGGCAGCACCTGATAGACGTGCCGGCCGATGCCCCAGCCCTTGTCCGACTTGCGCACGGTGCCGCCGAGCGCCTGCGCGATCAGTTGATGACCGAAGCAGACGCCGACCATCGGTGTCCTGTTGGCGTAAGCGGTGCGCACGAAGTCTTCCAGCGGTGCGATCCAGTCGAGCCCGTCATAGACGCCCGCGGCCGCTCCGGTGATCAGTACGGCCTCAAGCCCGCGCGGATCGGGAAGGGCATCGCCGTTGGGGATGCTGACGGTGTCGATCGTCGCCGTCGGATCCTCGGCGCGAACCATGCGCGCGAACATGTCCGGAAACGAGCCGTGGCGCTCGCGATATTTTTGCGGGACCTTGCCGGTCTCGATGATGGTGATGCGTGCCATATGCCCCTCGTGGAAAAGGTAAAGCTCAGTCGCTTCCTACCCCATGTTGCTGGTGTGGCGCTGCGCGCTCCAGGAGGGCGCTCTGCTTGCGGACCTCGCTGAGAAAGGCCTTGGCCAGACGCGATAGCGGTTCGGCTTCCGACCACAGCATATAGGCGACCGCGTGGGTCGTCGGCGCGAACGGCCGGACCACGAGGCCGCTGCCGCCGTTCTGACGCGGCGAGAAGGGATCGACCACGGCGGCGCCGACGCCGGCGGCCGCGAGCACGCAGGCCGTGTTGCAGTAACGCACCTCGACGGTCGGCCGGAACGGCGCGCCCGCACGCGCAAAGCTGTCGCGGACGGCTTCGCCGAGCCGCGTGCCGCGCTCCAGCCCGATGAAGGGCAGGCCGGACAGGTCGGCGGCCGAGATCACGGCCTTGTCCGCGAGCGGGTGCTGCGGCGGCAGCACGCACACCATCTCGCCGGTGTGCACCACCTCATGCGCGATGCCGGGATGATGCGTCAGCCCCAGCGCGAAGCCGAGCTCGGCGACGCGGCTGAGCACGCCCTCGATGATGCCCTCATAGCGGCGCACATCGAAGAACACCCGCGTCTCCGGGCGGCGGCGCAGAAAGCCGGACAGCGCGGAAGGGATGATGCTGTAGGCGAGCGGGGGCGTCGCCACGATGGCAAGATGCCCCGAGCGATTCTCGCGCAGATCGCGCACGCGGTTCTCGAGTTTTGCGTGCAGCGCGAAGATCGCCTCGCTCTCCTTGTAGAGCGCCATCGCTTCGGCGGTCGGAAACAGCCGGTTGTTGACGCGCTCGAACAGCGCAAAGCCGGCCTGTGCCTCCATCGTCTTCAGCGCATTGCTGACCGCCGGCTGCGACAGCGCCAGCTCGTCCGCCGCCGCCACCGTGGTGCGGTGGCGGATGACGGCACGCAGGATCTCGAGCTGACGCAGGTTCATATCACTGCCGATTATACTCTGGGCCAAAACATCATAGCAGGACGAATTGATTTTGCAGCCCCGCTTGCCCGTAATGGCAGCGGATTTGCGCGTCGCATCAAAGGGTTCATTCGCCCATTGAGGCAGCACCGCGCACACATTGGAGGCAATCTTGGTTCGTGTCCTTCGCGCCGCCGCAGCTCAAATGGGGCCGACGCAAAAAGCCGATACGCGCGAGCATACGCTGGCGCGGATGCTCGACATGCTGGAGGAGGCCGCCGGCCGTGGCGCCAGCCTGGTGGTGTTTCCGGAGCTTGCCTTCACCACCTTCTTTCCGCGCTGGCTGCTCGAAGGCGACGAACTCGACCGCTACTTCGAGCGCGGCATGCCGAACCCGGCCGTGGCAAAACTGTTCGATCGTGCGCGCGCACTGCGCGTCGGCTTCTATGTCGGTTATGCCGAGCTGACGCCGGACGGCCGGCGCTACAATTGCGCCATCCTGGTCGACCGCGACGGCGAGATTCTTGGTCGCTATCGCAAGGTGCACCTGCCGGGCTCGGTCGAGCCGCGACCGGGCGCGCGCTATCAGCAGCTCGAGAAGCGCTATTTCGAATATGGCGATCTCGGCTTTCTCGCCTTCCGCGCCGGCTCGGCCTGGGCCCACGCCATCATGGGCATGATGATCTGCAACGATCGACGCTGGCCGGAATCCTGGCGCGTGCTCGGCCTGCAAGGGGTCGAACTTGTCTGCATCGGCTACAATTCGGCGGCCTATGATCCCAATGGCGGCACGACGGAAGACGGCACGCTCCGCACCTTCCACTCGACGCTGGTGACGCAGGCCAACGCCTACATGAACGCGACTTGGGCAATCTCGGTGGCGAAGGCGGGCGACGAGGACGGCTCCGGGCTGATCGGCGGCTCCTGCATCGTCGACCCCAACGGCCGCATCGTCGCGCAGGCGCAGACGCTCACTGACGAGGTGATCGTCGCGGACATCGATCTCGACCTCTGCCGCCAGGGCAAGGACAAGATGTTCAACTTCGCCGCCCACCGGCGGCCGGAGCAATACCGGGTGATCACCGAGCGCGCCGGCGTCATCGAGCCGGCGGTTCTCGACGCGGACTGACAAAATGGCACCGCGTTAGCAAAAGGGACTGGCAAAGGAGCTGACATGACACGCCTCTCGCACTTCCTCGGCTTCGCAGCGCTGGCTGCCGTGACGTCGGCGCACGCAGCCGAGCTTCCGGCGGAGATCAGGCAGGCGGGCACGTTGAAGCTCACGGTCAACTCGACCTACGCGCCGATGGAATATCGCGATCCCGCCACCAACGAACTCGTCGGGCTCGACATCGATCTGGCGAACGAACTCGCCAAGCGGCTCGGCGGCCTCAAGATCGTCTGGAGCGAGACGCCGTTCGCCGAGCTGATCCCCTCGCTTCAGACCAAGCGCGCCGATTTCATCATCTCCGGCATCTCGGACCGCGCCTCGCGGCGCGAGACCGCCGATTTCGTGGATTACCTTGCAACCGGCCCGCAATTCTTCGTCATGGCGGAGAACGAGGCGAAGGCCGCGACGGATCTCTGCGGCAAGAAGGTCGGCACCACCCGCAGCACCAGCTTCCCGGTCGAGATCGAGAAGTGGAGCAAGCGGAATTGCGAGCCGGCCGGGAAGCCTGCGATCCAGTACGTGCCGGGCGAAAACTCGATCGACGTCCGCAACCAGCTCAAGCAGGGCCGCATCGACGCCGCCGTGCAGGGCAGCGAAACGCTGCCTTATGCGCAGACGCAGGAGCCCGGCAAATACCGCGTCGTCGGCGAGCCCTTCGCCAAGGGCTATCAAGGCATCATGTTCCGCAAGGACGATGCGGCCTTGCGCGAGGTGGTGACGGAGAAGCTCGCCGCCATGATCGCCGACGGCGCCTACAAGGCCGTCCTCGACAAATGGGGCCTCGGCGCCAACGCGGTGGCCCAGCCCATGCTGAACGCGGCGCCGCAATGAAGCCGGGGCCGGCACTCGCGGAAGGTTTTCCCGATCTGTCGGGAATGCGGATCGCGCGCGAGCCGCACTGGTTTCGCTGGCTCAGCGCGGCGCTCATCGTCCTGGTGCTGGCGGCGATCGTGCGTGCCTTCGCCGGCGGCCAGATCGAATGGTCCTATGTCAGCCGCTTCCTGACGGCAAAGGTCATCCTCGAAGGCATCGTCAACACCATGGTGATGGCGGTGCTGGCGATGGCGCTCGGCATTGTCCTCGGCATCGTCGTGGCGATCATGCGGCTGTCGCCCAATCCGGTGCTGAAGACCGTTGCCGCCGGTTACACCTGGCTGTTCCGCGGCACGCCGCTGATCCTGCAACTGCTGCTGTGGTTCAATCTCGCGCTGGTGTTTCCGACCATCGGCATTCCCGGCCTGTGGACCGCGCGTGCCGTGGACGTCATGACGCCGTTCCTCGCCGCGCTGCTCGGGCTCGGCATCAACCAGGGTGCCTATACCTCCGAGGTGATGCGCGCCGGCATGCTGTCGGTCGACATCGGACAATACGAGGCGGCGCAGACGATCGGTATGGGGCGGCTGCGCGCACTGCGGCGGATCATCCTGCCGCAGGCGATGCGCGTCGTGATCCCGCCGCTCGGCAACGAATTCATCAGCATGGTGAAGGCGACCTCGCTCGCAAGCGTCATCCAATATCCGGAACTGCTGCACAACGCCGAAAACATCTACTACGCGAACTCCCGCGTGATCGAGCTTCTGATCGTCGCCGGGCTCTGGTACCTGCTCGTCGTCTCGATCCTGACGCCACTCCAGATGTTGCTCGAACGCCGCTTCGCACGCGGCACATTGCGGCTTGCGCGATGACAAAGCCCCTCGTCGCGATCCGCTCCGTCAGCAAGAATTTTGGAGAGTTTCAGGCTCTCAAGAATGTCTCGCTCGACGTCTGGGCCGGCGAGGTGATGTGCCTGATCGGCGCCTCAGGCTCGGGCAAGACCACGCTGCTCCGCTGCGTCAACCAGCTCACCGCGATCGATGCCGGCGGCATCTGGCTCGACGACGAGCTGTTAGGGGTGCGCGAGCATGGCGGCCGGCTCCATCGTCTCAGCGAGCGGGAGATCGGGCGGCAGCGGCTGAAGACCGGCATGGTGTTCCAGCGCTTCAACCTGTTTCCGCACAAGACCGCGCTCGAGAACATCACCGAAGGCCCGACCCAGGTTCAGGGACGCAAACCCGATGAGGTGCGTGCGGAGGCGCTCGAGCTGCTGCGCCGGGTGGGATTGTCGGCCAAGGCCGATTGGTATCCCGCGCAGCTCTCCGGCGGCCAGCAGCAGCGCGTCGCGATAGCGCGCGCGCTCGCCATGAAGCCGATGCTGATGCTCTTTGATGAACCGACCAGCGCGCTGGATCCCGAGCTTGTCGGCGAGGTGCTCGCGGTCATGAGGGAGCTGGCGAGGAGCGGCATGACCATGATGGTGGTGACGCACGAGCTCGGCTTCGCGCGCGAGGTCGCCGACCGCGTCGTCTACATGGACCAGGGTGCGATCGTCGAGCAGGGACGCGCCCAGGACGTCTTGGGTGCGCCCCGTGAGGAGCGCACCAGGGCATTTCTTTCCGCAGTGATCTGAGATGGGGGCGTGTTGATGAAGAGACTCTTGTTTGCGGCGGCGCTGTTCGGTGCCGTGACCGTTTCGGCCTTGGCTATCGAGCTTCCGGCGGACATCGCCAAGCGGGGCAGCCTCAAGGTGGCGCTGGTGCCGAACTACCCGCCGATGGAGTTCCGCGATCCCGCCACCAACGCGCTCACGGGCTTCGACGTCGAGCTCGGCGAGGCGATCGGTCGCAAGCTCGGCGTCAAGATCGAATGGCAGGAGACCAGTTTTGCCGAGTTCATGCCGTCGATCTCGACCGGGCGGGTGGACGCTATCCTGTCCGGCTTCACGGACTATGCGAGCCGGCACGAGATCGCGTCCTTTGTCGATTACCTGCGCAGCGGTCCGCAGTTCTTCGTGCAGCAATCGCGCAAGGCGGAGTTCAAGGACGCGACGGCGTTGTGCGGCAAGAAGGTCGGCGCCAGCCGCCGCACCATGTTCCCGGCGCAGATCGCGGCGTGGAGCGAGAAGAACTGCGGCAGCAATCCGATCCAGTTCGTCGGCACTGACGGTTCGGCTGACGCCCGCACCCAGCTCAGGCAGGGCCGCATCGACGCCGCCGCCCAGGGCAACGAGACGCTGCCCTATATCATGGACCTCGAGCCCGGGACCTATGTGCCAGTGGGCGAGCCGATCGCGCAGCAATTCACCGGCATTGCCCTGCCGGTCAAGGAAAAGGCGCTGCAGCAGGCGATGCTGGAGGCGGTCGACGCGCTGATCGCCGACGGCACCTACAAGACCCTGCTTGCCAAGTGGAAACTGACTGACAACGGATTAGAGAAGGCGACCATCAATGCTGGACAGTAAGGCACTCAAGAGCATCCCGCTCGTTCCGGCCAACACCGCAGATCCCGCGCCCGAATATCCCTGGCCGAAGCCCTACACTTCGGCGATGTTCCTGTCCTTCGACGTCGACGCGGAAAGCGCATGGACCAGCAAGGACGCGGTGCACGCCCAGCGGCTCATCACCATGAGCTACGGCGGCTATGAGGCCCGCGTCGGCACGCCGAAGCTGCTGGAGCTGCTGGATCAGCTCGATCTCAAGGCAACCTTCTTTGTCACGGGATGGTCGGTCGATGCGCATCCGGCGATGGCGGAATCCATCCTCAAGGCCGGCCACGAAATCGGCCATCACGGCTATCACCATCTCTTGCCAGATCCCGGCGATCCCTGGATCGAGGAGGAGCTGGAACGCGGTTTCGAGGCGCTCAAGCGCCGGCTGGGCGTCAAGCCGACCGGCTATCGCGCGCCCTATGGCGAGTTCACCGAGGAGCTGCGTGTGGCGCTGGTGCGCCATGGCATCGTCTACACCTCCTCGTTCCGCGACGACGTGCGGCCCTATCGGCATCGTCTCGCCGACGGCAAGCCCGGCACGATCGAGCTGCCGGTGACGGCAAGCTACGACGACTGGATGCACGGCCTCTCCGCCCGCTTCAGTCCGCGTTCGATCTTTCCCAAGGAGCATGTGCTCTCGATCTGGAAGGACGAGCTGGATGAGGTCCGCGACTGGGGCGCGATGGTCACGACCGTGCTGCATCCGCAATGCAGCGGCCGCCCGATGCGGCTGCGTCTGCTGCGCGAGTTCCTGACCTACGTGAAGTCGTGCCCGGATGTCTGGATCACGACCGGCGAGAAGATCGCGGAAAACTTCCTGCGCCACGAGGCCGCCAACCGCTGAGCCCTGCCATGACCCGTCGCCGCATCCTCGTCATCAACCCCAACTCCTCCGCGTCGGTGACGGCGGCGATCGACGATGCGGTCGCACCGCTCAGGATCGCCGGCGGCCCTGAGATCGAGGTGGTCGGCCTTGCCGAAGGACCGCCCGGCATCAGCTCGCAGCGCGATGCCGACAGCGTCGTGATGCCGCTGGTGGGGCGCGTGTCGCGCGACGATGCGGATGCCTTCGTGCTCGCCTGCTTCAGCGATCCGGGCTTGCATGCGGCACGCGAGGCGGCCGGTAGGCGCCCGGTGCTGGGCATTGCCGAATGCGGCATCTTTCGCGCGCTGATGCTCGGCGAACGTTTTGGCGTCATCGCACTGTCGCCGTCGAGCATCCGCCGCCAGCAGCGCATGGTGCGGGTGATGGGCGTCGACAGCCGCTACGCCGGAAGCTGGTCGGTCGGCGCGAGCGCGGCCGAGACGGCAGGTGCGGACATCCGCGGGCGGCTGATCGAAGCCGGCCGCGCGCTGGTCACGCAATGCCGCGCCGATGTCGTGGTGATGGGCTGCGCCGGCATGGCTTCGCACCGCGCAGCGATTGCGGAAGCGATCGGCGTGCCCGTGATCGAGCCGGCACAGCAGGCTGTCGCGGCCGCGATCGGCGCGGTCCTGCTCAACACGTGAAACAGTTCGATCTCCTCAGGAGCCTCTCGTAATGCCCATCTCCCGCCGCTCGCTCCTCAAGGTGGCCGCAGCCATGCCGGCGCTTTCGCTGCCGGGCATCGTCCGCGCCGAATCGCAGAGCACGCTGCGCTTTATCCCGGTCATCGACCTCGCCTTCGTCGATCCCATCTATTCGACCGCGCAGGTGTCGCGAAACCACGGCTTCATGGTCTACGACACGCTCTATGGCATGAGCTCGTCGCTCCAGGTCTCGCCGCAGATGCTGTCGGGCCATGTCATCTCCGGTGACGGGCTGCAATGGGACCTCACGTTGCGTGACGGCCTGTTCTGGCACGACGGCGAGCGGGTGCTGGCGCGCGACTGCGTCGCGAGCATCCGACGCTGGGCCGCGCGCGACGGCTTTGGCGGCGAGCTGATGGAGGCGACCGACGAATTGTCGGCCACTGATGACCGCACCATCCGCTTCCGCCTCAAGCGTCCGTTCCCGCTGCTGCCGCAGGCGCTCGGCAAAGCCGCGATCCATGCCTGCTTCATGATGCCGGAGCGACTGGCGAGCCAGGATCCGTTGAAGCCGCTGACCGAAGTCATCGGCAGCGGCCCGTTCCGCTATCTTGCCGACGAACGCGTGCAGGGCGCCCGCAATGCCTACGCCAAGTTCGAGCGCTACCAGCCGCGCACCGACGGCAAGCCGGATTGGACCGCGGGTCCGAAGATCGTGCATTACGACCGCGTGGTCTGGACCACGACGCCCGATGCCGGCACCGGCGTCGCTGCGCTCCAGACCGGCGAGCAGGACTGGCAGGAGACCACGCCGCATGACCTCTTGCCGGTGATCAAGGCTGCCGGCGACATCGAGACGCGCATCCTCGATCCCCGCGGCTACGCCTGCATGCTGCGCCTCAATCACCTCCAGCCGCCGTTCGACAATCCCGCCATTCGCCGCGCGCTCTTGGGCGCGATCGACCAGTCCGCGTTCATGACGGCGGTGGCCGGCACCGATCCGGCGTTCCAGGTCTCGCCGATCGGCTACTTCGCGCCGGGCACGCCAATGGCGAGCGAGGTCGGCCTCGATGTGTTCCGCGGCCCGCGTGACTACGCCAAGGTCAAGGCCGACCTGAAGGCCGCCGGCTATAATGGCGAGAAGATCGTGGTGCTCGTGCCCACCAACTCGCTGGCGCAGAAGCCGCTCGGCGAGATCGCGGTCGACAGCCTGCGCAAGGCCGGCATGAACGTCGAATATGCCGGGCTCGATTTCGCCGTCGTGTTGCAGCGCCAGCTCAAGAAGGAGCCGCTTCCGCAAGGAGGCTGGAGCGCGGCGGTCGGCAACTGGCAGGGCATCGACTGGCTCAACCCGGCCGGCAACACCAACATCCGCGGCGAGGGCAAGGTCGCCGGCTGGTATGCGAGCGAGAAGATGGGGCCCTTGCGCAGCCGGTGGCTGGCGGCTTCCGAGCTCGCCGAGCAGCAGCGCATCTGCCGCGAGATCCAGGCGGTGGCGTTCGAGGAAATCCCCTATATTCCGATCGGCCTGTACAAGCAGCCGACCGCCTATCGCAAAGCCATCACCGGCATTCTCGATGGCACCGCCGTCTTCTGGAACGTACGCCCCGCATGAACACCATCGCAATCTTCGGCAGCTACGTGCTGTCACGGAAGGACGGCGCGCAGGATGTGCTGCGCGACCATTGGGTTCTGGTCGAAGGCAGGAAGATCGCTGCGGTCACGCGTGACAAGCCACGCGCGGATCAGGTTTATGACCGTCCCGGCCGCTTCGTGCTGCCGGGCCTGTTGAACCTGCACAATCACTGCTTCTCCGAGGCGGTGGCACGCAGTCACACCGAGGACGGCAACGGCCGCCGCAACAACCAGAGCATCGTCTATACGGTGCTGCTGCCGCTGACCAAGCGTGGCGCCGATCTGCTGTCGGCGGAGGAGCGTCTCGCCGTCGCGCGGCTCGGCATCCTCCAGCTCCTCAAGGGCGGCGCCACCACGGTGATGGAGCCGTTCCGCAATTCAATTCCCGAGATGTTCGACGCGGCGGAAGAGATGGGCATCCGCTTCTACGGCGCGCCCTATCTGTTCTCGACCTCCGACGCCAAGGCGGGACCGGACGGCGTGGTGCAGTATTCCGGCGACGACGGTGCTGCCGACATGGCGACCTGGGATGCGCTCTACCAGCGCTGGAATAATCGTGGTGACGGCCGCATCAGCCTCGCGATGAGCCCGCATGCCACCGACACCTGCGGCCCGGATCTGCTGAAGGCCTGCGCCGCGCGGGCGCGCGAGCTCGGCGTGCCCATCACGACGCACATGGCGCAGAGCCGCGCCGAGGTCGAGACCATCGGCAAGCGCTATGGCGGCCGCACGCCGGCGCAATATCTGGACTGGCTCGGCCTGCTGGCGCCCGATCTGATGGCGGCGCACTGCATGTTCAGCAGCGACGACGACCTGAAGCTGATGGCCGCGCGCGGCATGACCGTTCTCAATTGCCCGCGCGTGTTTGCGCGCGCCGGCGTTACCGCAGCGTTCAGCCGCTTCGCGGAGCATGGCGTGCGCACGGTGGTTGGCACCGACGGCTACAACATGGACCTGCTCGGCGAGCTCAACGCCGCCTCGCTCATTTCCAAGACCACGTCGCAGCGCGCCGACGTCGCCAACTCGCCGGAGCTGATCGAGGCGAACACGGCGGTTGCCGCCGATGTCATCAGGCGGCCGGATCTCGGCCGGATCGAGCCGGGCGCGACTGCCGATCTCACCGTCGTCGATCTCACCCATCCGCATCTCCAGCCACTGTTCGATCCGCGCCGCGCGCTGATCGCGCTCGCCAACCGCGCCAATATCGATCAGGTCATGGTTGACGGCCGCATGCTGGTCGATGCCGGCCGCTATCTCGGCGCCGATGAAGCGGCGATCACGGCAGCAGGCAGCGCCGCGATCGGCAAGATCTGGGACCTGCCGGAAGCGCAGGCTGCGTTCAACGGCTGAGAGGCGTTTCGTCGTCGAATTCAATCAGCGCCTTGCGCATGGTTTCCACCAGATCCAGCGCGACCGGCGAGGGGCTGCGCTGCGCGGGGAAGACGGCCGAGAATTCAAAGTCGATGCGCGGCAGGAAGCGGCGTACGACGACGCCGCGCGTCGCAAATTCCCGCGCGGTGAAGGGATCACAGATCGCAACACCGAGACCCGACGACACCATGCCACACATGATCTCCGACAGCGTGGTCTCGACCCGTAATACGCGGCGCACGTCGCTGCGGTGGAAGACCTGGTCGACGAGGTGCCGGCTCGACGATCCCGCCGACAGCGAGATGAATGTTTCGCCCTCGAAATCGCGCGGCTCCAGGACCTCCTTCTTTGCAAGATGATGCCCGGTCGGCAGCACCGCGACGCGCGCCAGCGCCGGCAACCGCAGGCTCGGCAGGCCGGAATGCGCGATCGGCACCTCGGCGAAGCCGATGTCGCACTGGTTGTTCAGCACCCAGTCGACCACGATCGGCGAGATCACGCCGAAGAAGGCGAGGTTGAGGTTGGGCCGCTCCATCAGGAAATGTCCGGCGAGCCGCGGCAAGTAGCCGTTCGCCAGGGCCGGCAACGCGGCGATGCGCAGCGAGCCGGTACGGCGGCCGCGAATCTCTTCGGCTGCCGCGGTGATGCGTTCGAGCCCGACAAAGGAACGCTCGACCTCGGTATAGAGTGCCATGGCCGCTGCGGTCGGCACGAGGCCGGTGCCGCGCCGTTCGAACAACTCCATCTTCAAGAGCGCCTGGAAGTCGCGCAGCAGCCGGCTGACCGCCGGCTGCGTCACCACCATCAGCTTCGCCGCCTCGGTGACGCTGCCGGTCAACATCGTCGCGCGGAAGGCCTCGACCTGCCGCGAATTGATCCGCGCCATCCGGAATCCATTCATAACATTTCGACATGCAGAGGGTGCCATTATTCATTGGACGATGGAAGTATAGGTTGCGATCTTTTTCATCAGAGCTGGAGACAGCCCGCTTTTTCGGCAGATTGGAGGGGTTCAAACCTTCAAATCGCGCCAAATCCGCCGAGCAGGGGCCGGAGCCTTGGTCGGGGTTGAGGATTTGCGCGGAAGGAAATGCGGAAGGCGCTTCAGCCGGAGACTCGTCGGCACGTCACCTCATCCCGGTATGGAGATCGGACCACATGAAGACTCTTCGCCTTCTGACAGCGGTCAGCATCGCAGCGCTCATTGCCGCTCCGTCGGCCGCCTCGGCCCAGCAGAAAACGCTCTATGTCGCCGGCTATGGCGGCTCGTTCGAGAAGACCATCCGCGACGAGGTGATCCCGGCCTTCGAGAAGGAGAACGGCGTCAAGGTCGAATACGTCGCCGGCAACTCCACCGACACGCTGGCCAAGCTCCAGGCGCAGAAGGGCAATCAGCAGATCGATGTCGCCATCGTCGATGACGGCCCCATGTACCAGGCGATCCAGCTTGGCTTCTGCGGCAAGCTCGATGGCCTGCCGGCCGATCTCTACGACACCGCCCGCTTCAAGGACGATCGCGCGGTCGCGATCGGCATCGTCGCGACCGGCCTGATGTACAACACCAAGGTGTTCAAGGAGAAAGGCTGGGCGCCGCCGACCTCCTGGAATGACCTGAAGGACACGAAATACGCCAAGCAGCTCGTCATCCCGCCGATCAACAACACCTACGGCTTAGAGGCGCTGGTGATGCTGTCGAAGATGAATGGCGGCGGCGAGACCAACGTCGATTCCGGCTTCAAGATCTTCAAGGAGCAGATCAATCCGAACGTGCTCGCCTATGAGCCGTCGCCGGGCAAGATGACCGAGCTGTTCCAGTCCGGTCAGGCCGTGATCGCGGTGTGGGGCACGGGCCGCGTGCAGAGCTTCGCCAATACGGGCTTCCCCGTCGACTTCGTCTATCCGAAGGAAGGCGCCGCGACTCTGCTGACGACCGCGTGTCCGATCGCCAAGCCCAACGCTTCGCCGCTCGCCGCGAGCTTCGTCAAGATGCTGCTCGACCCGAAGGTCCAGCTCGTGATGCTGAAGGATTATGGCTACGGCCCGGTGCTGAAATCGCTGGTGATCCCGCCGGAGCTCGGCAAGATGGCGCCGATCGGCGAGCGCGCGGCCAAGCTCTATAATCCGGACTGGACCGTCATCAACGAGAAGCGCGAGGAGTGGACCAAGCGCTGGAACCGCGAGGTCGAGCGCTGATCGTCCGCGGCGGAGACAGCGTCATGGCCTATCTCGAGCTCGATCGGGTCGCAAAACAGTTCGGCGCGCAGACTGTCGTCGACGACTTCAGTCTATCGGTGGGGAAGGGGGAACTCATCTCCTTCCTCGGCCCGTCCGGTTGCGGCAAGACCACGACCCTGCAGATGATCGCGGGCTTCCTCGATCCCACCCGCGGCATAATCCGTCTGGAGGGCAAGGACCTCACCGCGATCCATCCGGCCAAACGTGGGCTCGGCATCGTGTTCCAGAGCTACGCGCTGTTTCCGCACATGACGGCGGCCGAGAACGTCGCGTTCGGTTTGGAGATGCGCAACGTGCCGCGCGCCGAAAGAGCCGAGCGCGTTCGCGCCGCGCTGACGATGGTCGGCCTCGCCGGTTACGAGGATCGGCATCCCCGTCGCATGTCCGGCGGCCAGCAGCAGCGCGTGGCGCTGGCGCGGGCGCTGGTGATCAAGCCGAGTGTGCTCCTGCTCGACGAGCCGCTGTCGAATCTGGATGCCAAGCTGCGCGAGGAGATGCAGATCGAGCTGCGCCAGATCCAGCGCACCATCGGCACCACCACGATTCTGGTCACGCACGACCAGAACGAGGCGATGTCGCTGTCCGACCGCATCGTGGTGATGAGCCAGGGCCGCATCGAGCAGATCGGCACGCCGCAGGAGACGTATGAGAAGCCGGCCTCGGCCTTCGTCTCGCAGTTCCTCGGCAAGACCAATGATTTTGCTGCCACGATCGATCGGACCGTTACACCGGCGAGACTCGTGGCCGGCTCTTGGAACGCGCCGGCCCCGGCGGGGCTCAATGGTGCTCTCACCGTCAGCATTCGCCCTGAGCGGATCGGCTTCGGCGATTCCGGCATCAGCGCAAAGATCGTCACCCGTATCTTCCAGGGCAATCACTGGCTGTTCCAGTGCGACAGCGAATGCGGCCCGGCGATCGTGATCCGCCAGAACGACGGCAAGGCGCAGCCGGCGGAGGGCGAGGCGGTTCGCCTCGCCTGGCGGCCCGAGGACATGAGCGTGCGTGCGAGGGCTGGCGCATGAGCGCGGCCGCCGAGGAACGCAGCGCGCGTGCGCCATGGGCGCTGACGGCGCCTGCCCTGATGCTGTTCGTCGGCGTGCTGCTGATCCCGCTGGCGATGACCGTGATGCTCTCGTTCCACGATTGGGGCCAGTACAAGGGCATCGAGCCCGTCTTCATCCTCAAGAACTGGCACGAGATTGCGACCGATCCCTATTACGCCGAGATGTTCTGGCGGACCTTCCGCATCGCGATCCTGACCACGCTGCTCACCGCTCTGCTTGGCGCACCAGAGGCCTACATCCTCAACCGCATGAGCGGCCGCTGGAAGAGCTTTTTCCTGCTTGTCATCCTCGGGCCGCTGCTGATCTCCGTGGTGGCGCGCACACTCGGCTGGGCGCTGCTGTTCGGCGGCAACAACGGCCTCGTCAACAAGCTCTTGATGTCGCTCGGCGCGATCCGCTCCCCCATTCCCTTCATGTTCACCGAAACAGGCATGGTGGTTGCGCTCGCGCATGTAATGATGCCGTTCATGGTGCTGTCGGTGTGGGCCGCACTGCAGCGGCTCGATCCGCAGATCGAGAATGCCGCGATGTCGCTCGGTGCCGGCCCCGTCACCATCATCCGCCGCATCATCATGCCGCAGATCATGCCGGGTGTGCTGTCGGGCGCGATCATCGTGTTCTCGCTCTCGGCCAGTGCCTTCGCGACGCCCGCGATCATCGGCGGCCGCCGGCTCAAGGTCGCGGCAACGCTCGCCTATGACGAATTCCTCAACACGCTGAACTGGCCGCTCGGTGCCGCCGTCGCTACGCTCCTTCTCGTGGCGCTGGTGCTGATCGTGGTCGGCAGCAACGCGCTGATCGAACGCCGCTATGCGGAGGTGTTCCGATGAGACGGAATGGCCCACTCGCGCTGATCTTCCACGCCATCTTCGTCATCATCATGGTGGCGCCGATCCTGGTGGTCTGCCTCGTTGCCTTCACGCCAGAGGGCTTCCTGTCGCTGCCGACCAATGGTTTCTCGCTGCGCTGGTTCAGGACCATCGCGAACTATCCCGAGTTCATCCACGCGTTCTGGGTCAGCCTCGGGCTCGGCGCGCTGTCGTCCCTGGTGGCGCTGCTGTTCGCGGTGCCGGCGGCACTGGCGATCGCGCGCTACCGTTTCCGCGGCCGCGACGCGCTGGCGGCGCTGTTCCTGTCGCCGCTGATGATCCCGCACGTCGTGCTCGGCATCGCCTTCCTGCGCTTCTTCACCTCGGCTGGGCTCGGCGGCAGTTTTGCGGCGCTGATCATCGCGCATGTCATCATCGTGTTTCCGTTCGCGCTGCGGCTGACGCTGGCGGCCGCAACGGGCATGGACCTCTCGGTCGAGATGGCCGCAATCTCGCTCGGCGCCGGCGGCTGGACGCTGTTCCGCCGCGTCACCCTGCCGCTGATCCTGCCCGGCGTCATCAGCGGCTGGGCGCTTGCCTTCATCCAGTCCTTCGACGATCTCACCATGACCGTCTTCCTAGCGGCCCCCGGCACCGAGACGTTGCCGGTGCGCATGTTCCTTTATATCCAGGACAACATCGATCCGCTGGTGACGTCGGTCTCGGCCTGCGTGATCGCAATCACCATGACCGCCCTCATTCTGCTCGACCGCTTCTACGGGCTCGACCGCGTGCTCGCCGGCAAGGGCGACCCGGGACGATAGGAGAACCTATGTCAGGAGATTACGACGTCGCCGTTGTCGGCGGCGGACTGCTCGGCTCCGCCATTGCCTGGGGCCTCGGCCGGCTCGGCAAGCGCGTCGCCGTGCTCGACGAAGGCGACATCACCAAGCGCGCCTCGCGCGCGAACTTTGCGCTGGTCTGGGTCCAGAGCAAGGGGCTCGGCATGCCCGCCTATACGGTCTGGACCGTGCAGGCCTCGCAGGCGTGGGGCCGGCTTGCTTCCGAACTGAAGCAACAGACCGGCCTCGACGTCAGCCTCCAGCAGAACGGCGGCTTCCACCTCACGCTCGGCGAGGACGAATTCGGCCAGCGCACCGATCTCGTCAAGCGCATGCACAACCAGGTCGGTGCCGCCGACTACAAGATGGAGATGCTCTCTGCATCCGAGGTGAAGAAGTCGCTGCCGCTGATCGGGCCCGACGTTTCAGGCGGCAGCTATTGTCCGCTCGACGGCCACGTCAATTCGCTGCGCACGTTCCGCGCCTTCCACACCGGCTTCAAGGCGTTCGGCATCGACTATTTTCCGGAGCGGCCGGTCTCGGCGATCAGCAAGAGCGGTGGCGAATTCCGCCTGACCACGCCGCAGGGTGAGCTGCGCGCCGCCAAGATCGTGCTTGCCGCCGGCAATGCCAACCAGACGCTTGCGCCGATGGTCGGCCTCTACGCGCCGATGGGCCCGACCCGCGGCCAGATCGTGGTGACCGAGCGCACCATGCCGTTCCTGCCGCATCCCTTGACCACGATCCGCCAGACCGACGAGGGCACGGTGATGATCGGCGACAGCAAGGAAGACGAGCTCGACGACCGTGCGCTGAAGCATTCCATCAGCGGCGTGATGGCCGATCGCGCGCAACGCATGTTTCCGCATCTGTCGCGGCTCAACGTGGTCCGGAGCTGGGCCGGCATCCGCGTCATGCCGCAGGACGGCTTTCCGATCTACGACCAGTCGGAGACGCATCCCGGCGCCTTCGTCGCCTGCTGCCATTCCGGCGTGACGCTCGCCTCCAACCATGCCTTCGATATCGCGCGCATGGTGGCGCAGGGCGCGCTCGAGCCCGAGCTGGTCGGCGCGTTCTCGGCCAGCCGGTTTGGCGGCGCGGGCGCGGCAAACAACAGCGGTTATTAAGGAGCCAAGAGGCATCCCATGTTTAGACGATCCGAACAGGATAAGCGGCCGCAAGTGCAGATTTTTGTCGACGGCGTCGCCGTAGCGGCGCGGCAGGGCGACACCGTCTCGGCTGCGCTGCTGGCGTCGGGCCGCGATGCACGACGCTCCACCGCGGTGAGCGGCGCGCCGCGTCTGCCCTATTGCATGATGGGCGTGTGCTTCGACTGCCTCGTCACCATCGACGGCGTCGGCAATCGCCAGGGCTGCCTCGTGCCCGTCGCCGACGGCATGCAGATCGAGATCCAGAAGGGCAAGCGGGAGATCGGACGATGACCATGGCTCCCAAGCGCGAAGCCTATGACGTCGTGGTGATCGGTGCCGGGCCGGCGGGCCTCGCCGCGGCTGCGACCTCTGCCGAAGCCGGCCTGTCGACGCTGCTGCTCGACGAGAACATCGGTCCCGGCGGCCAGGTATTTCGGGCCATCGCATCGACGCCGGTGACCGAGCGCGATCAGCTCGGCGCCGACTATTGGGTCGGTGCCGATCTCGTGCAGGCGCTGCGCGCGAGCAGCGCCGAGGTCATCCACCGCGCCACGGTCTGGAGTCTCGACCGCAACCTCGAGATCGCCGTCTCGATCGGCGGCGCGTCCGCCTTCGTCAAGGCGCGGCGCGTGATCCTCGCGACCGGCGCGCTGGAGCGGCCGTTCCCGATTCCCGGCTGGACGCTGCCGGGCGTGATGACCGCCGGTGCCGCACAGACAATGTTGAAATCGTCGGCCCTGGTGCCGGATGGACGTACGGTGATCGCGGGGCAGGGGCCGCTGCTCTGGCTGCTCGCCGCGCAGATCCTGCGCCTCGGCGGCCGCATCGATCGCATCCTCGACACCACCGAACGCGGCAATTATTTCGCCGCGTTGCCGCATGCCTTTGCGTTCCTGACCTCGCCCTATTTCACCAAGGGCCTGTCGATGATGCGCGAGGTGAAGGCCAAGGTGCAGGTCGTCTCCGGCGTTACCGAGCTTGCTGCGGCCGGCGATGGCCAGCTCGCGAGCGTGAGCTATGTCGCGGGCGGCAAGCGCGAGACCATTGCTGCGGATCTGCTGCTGCTGCATCAGGGCGTCGTGCCCAACGTCAATCTGGCGATGTCGGCCGGGATCGAGCACCGTTGGGACGATCTGCAATTGTGCTGGTCGCCGGTGCTCGATGCCAGCGGCAATTCGTCCGTTCCCGGCATCGCGATCGCCGGCGATGGCGCCGGCATCGGCGGAGCGAATGCCGCCGTGGTGCGCGGCCGCATCGCGGCACGCGCGGCGGTGGAGGCACTGGCGCCAGCGACTGCCGCAAAGCTCGCGCCGATGGCGACGCTCCGCGCCGATCTCGCCAAGGCCGAGCGCGGCCGCATCTTCCTCGATACGCTGTTTCGCCCATCGCCGCAGTTCCGCATTCCCTCGGGCGACACGATCGTCTGCCGCTGCGAGGAGGTCACCGCAAAGGACGTTCTCGACTCCGTCGCGATCGGCGCGACCGGGCCGAACCAGCTCAAGGCCTATCGCCGCACCGGCATGGGCCCGTGCCAGGGCCGGCTCTGCGGCCTCACCGTCACCGAGCTGATGGCGCAGGCGCGCGGGAAGACTCCGCAGGAGATCGGATATTACCGGCTGCGCGCGCCCGTGAAGCCGATCACGCTCGCCGAGCTCGCCGCCGTTCCCAAGAGTGAGGCCGACGTCAAGGCGGTGGTGCGCGGATGACCAGAAACGTGGATGCGATCGTCGTTGGCGGCGGCATCCACGGATGCTCGACCGCGTTGCATCTGTGCCTCGCCGGCCTGAAGCCGGTGCTGATCGAGAAGGACTATGCCGGCCGTCACGCGTCGGGCGTCAACGCCGGCGGCGTGCGCCAGCTCGCGCGGCACGTTCCCGAGATTCCGCTCTCGATCCGCTCGATGGGGATCTGGGAGAAGATTTCAGATCTCCTCGACGACGATTGCAGCTTCGAGAGTTACGGCCAGGTGCTCGTCGCCGAAAATGACGAGGAGCTCGCGGTCTGCCGCGCACGTGTGGCCGAGCTCAACGCGCTTGGTTTTACCCATGAGGAGTTGATCGACGCGACTGAATTGCGGCACCTGGTGCCTGCCGTCGCCGAAACCTGTCCCGGCGGCGTCGTCTCGCGCCGTGACGGCGCGGCCAATCCGGCGCAGACGACGACGGCGTTCCGGCGCAAGGCCGAGCAGTTAGGGGCGACCGTGCGCGAGGGCGTCGCGGCCAGCAACATCCGGCAGAGCGACGGCCTGTGGCACGTCGACGTCGGCACGGAAACCTTTGCCGCACCGGTGCTCGTCAACGCCGCCGGCGCCTGGGCCGGCAAGATTGCCGCCGCGCTGGGCGAGCCCGTGCCGGTCGAAACCGTGGCGCCGATGTTGATGATCACCTCGCGCGTGCCGCACTTCATCGATCCCGTCGTGATCCTGCGCGGGCGAAAGCTCTCCTTCAAACAATTCAAGAACGGCACCGTGCTGATCGGCGGCGGCCATCTGGCAACGCCCGATCAGGACCGCAACGAGACGGTGCTGGACTGGAAGAGCCTCGCGATCAGCGCGCGCACCGTGTTCGAGCTGTTCCCGGTGATGCGCAGCGCCACCATCGTCCGCGCCTGGGCCGGTATCGAGGCGAAGATGAAGGACGATATCCCCGTGTTCGGGCCGAGCAGCCGGCACAAGGGCCTCTACCACCAGTTTGGCTTCTCGCTGCACGGCTTCCAGCTCGGCCCCGGTGCCGGCGCCGTCATGGCGGAGCTGATCGTGAACGGCGGCACCCAGACCCGCGTCAGCGATCTCGGCATCGACCGCTTCCATCCTTCCACGCTCTAGCAACGAGAGGACATCATGAGCATCACCCGCAGCATCCGCACGCCCATCATGCACCGCGCCGTCGAGGCCAACGGCTTCGTCTTCGTCGGCGGCACCATCGCCGACGACACCTCGGTCTCGATGGGCGATCAGACCCGCAACATCCTCGGCAAGATCGCCGGCTATCTGAAGGACGCGGGGACCGACAAGAGCCGCGTCGTCAGCGCCTCGATCTTCGTCACCGATCTCTCCAAGAAGAAGGAGATGGACGCGGCCTGGACCGAGTTCTTCGGCGACAATCTGCCGACCCGCGCCACTGTCGGCGTCGCCGATCTCGGCGGCGGCGCGCTGATCGAGGTGGTGGTCACCGCGCTGAAGGGCTGATCGCAGGCCGAGGAGGACGTCAGCGCGTCGCGCGCTGTCGTCCCTTCGCGCCAAGACTTGATCTCGCCCTTGATCTTGCCCTTCGATGGGACTAGTTAGAGCGCTCCTCAACCAGGATACTCGCAGCCATGGATTTTACCCCGACCGCAAAGCCGACCTGCCTTGCTCACGGGGAATTCCATGCCAGCTTCAATCATCCTGTCGGACCTGTCGCTTTCCACGCCTGACGGCCGTTCTCTTCTTTCCAACATCGATCTGACATTCGCGGCCGAGCGAACCGGTCTCGTCGGCCGCAACGGCGTCGGGAAGACGACACTGCTTGCGTCGATCTCGGGGGAACATGGTCCCCGGTCCGGGCGTATTCTGATCAATGCGAGCATCGGCGTGCTGCGCCAGGATGTGCAACACCCTGCTGGTGCGACGGTCGCCGACCTGTTCGGTGCGCGGCAGGCACTGGAGCTGCTGCGCCGTGCGGAGCGGGGCGACGCCTCGGCCGACGACATTGCCGCGATCGACTGGACGCTCGAAGCGCGGCTGGAGGCCGCACTGGCGCGACTCGGGTTCGATCCTGCTCCCGACACGGAGCTGTCCCGCCTGTCCGGCGGCCAGATCACGCGGGTTCGTCTCGCCTCACTGGTGTTTGCCGAGCCGGACTTCCTGCTGCTCGACGAGCCGACCAACAATCTCGACCAGGACGGCCGCAGGGCGGTGACCGATCTCCTCGCCGCCTGGCGTGGCGGCGCGATCGTCGTCAGCCACGACCGGAACTTGCTCGAAACGATGGATGCGATCGTCGAGCTGACATCCCTCGGGGCTGCGCGATATGGCGGCAATTGGAGCAGTTTTCGCGCGCAGAAGGCCATCGAGCTCGCGGCCGTCAGGCACGACCTCGCGCAGGCCGAGAGGCACCTGTCCGAGATCGATGGCAAGGCGCAGGAGGCAGCTGAACGGAAGGCGCGCAAGGACAGCGGCGGCAGGAAGAAGCGCGCCAAGGGCGACATGCCGCGCATCCTGGCCGGCGCACGCAAGGACCGCAGCGAAGACAGCGGCGGCAAGAACGCGCAGATCGCCGAGCGGCGGCGCGCGGAAGCGCGCGACGCCGTCGACACGGCGCGCCGGCGCATCGAGGTTCTTCAGCCGTTGTCGGTGAAACTGCCCGCGACCAATCTGCCGGCGGGGCGGGAGGTGGTCTGGCTTGACGGCGTCAGCGCCGGCTATCAGCCGGACCGACCGGTCTTGCGCGATGTCTCACTCGGCGTCGTCGGGCCGGAGCGTGTGGCGATTGTCGGGCCCAACGGTTCCGGCAAGACGACGATACTGAAACTCATCGCCGGGGAGCTGCACCCTGTCGCGGGTTCCGTCCGGGTCAGGCCCGACTTCGCGCTGTTCGACCAGAAGGTCAGCTTGCTCGATCCGGCACTCTCCATCCTGGACAACTTTGGCCGTCTCAATCCAAAGGCGCGCGCGAACGAGTGCCATGCAGCGCTGGCGCGCTTCATGTTTCGCGCCGATGCCGCCTTGCAGATCGTGGGGAGCCTGAGCGGCGGGCAGATGTTTCGCGCCGGCCTTGCCTGCGTGCTGGGCGGGTCGAAGCCGCCGTCGCTGTTGATCCTGGATGAGCCGACCAATCATCTGGACATCGACTCCATCGAAGCCGTCGAAGCGGGGTTGAGGGCCTATGACGGTGCGCTGCTCGTCGTGAGTCACGATGAGGCCTTCCTGCAGGCGATCGGGATCACGCGCCGGCTCAGCCTGGCTGCTCCGGATCGATCTTGCGCGCCGAGCGCGGGATCATCTGATCCCGGCTCGCGGTCTTGACGTGATGGAGATTGTCAAAAATGGAGATTGTCAAACGCCCGACGCCCTGCCCCCAGCGCGTCGGGCGGAAAGATTGATTATCAATCGGTGATCCCAACGCCGTTGTTGTGACGCGTCTCTCACCGTTTTTCCACTCCGGGAAACTACCGCATCGGAACGTGGTCCTACGCGCCGCCGCCCGGTTCCAGCGCTTCGCCGATCTCCAGCGGATGGGCCATGGTCTCGTGCAGCGCCTCGCGGTCGAGCTCGCCTTCGGAGATGCTGATGACCACGCAGGCGACGCCGTTGCCGATCAGATTGGTCAGTGCGCGGCATTCGCTCATGAACTTGTCGATGCCGACCAGGATCGCGATCGACTGGATCGGGATGTCGGGCACGATCGAAAGCGTCGCAGCGAGCGTGATGAAGCCGGCGCCGGTGACGCCCGAGGCGCCCTTCGAGGTGATCATGGCGATGCCGAGAATACCGAGCTCCTGCCAGATCGTCAGATGAGTGTTGGTCGCCTGCGCCAGAAACAGCGTCGCCAGCGTCATGTAGATATTGGTGCCGTCGAGGTTGAAGCTGTAGCCGGTCGGAATCACGAGGCCGACTACCGAGCGCGAGGCGCCGAGATGTTCCATCTTCTGGATCATCTGCGGCAGCACCGTTTCCGAGGATGAGGTGCCGAGCACGATCAGAAGCTCGTCCTTGATGTAGGCGATGAAGCGCAGGATCGAGAAGCCGGCGAGCCGCGCGATCGCGCCGAGCACGATCAGCACGAACAGGATGCTGGTGAGATAGAACGTGCCGATCAGGGCGACGAGGTTGAGCAGCGAGCCGAGGCCATAGGCCCCGACGGTGAACGCCATTGCGCCGAACGCGCCGATCGGGGCGACCCGCACGATGATGCGGATGATGCCGAAGAACATCTTTGCGGCCTTGTCGATCGCGTCCGCAATGGGCTCGCCGGCCTTGCCGAGGAAAGCGATGGCGAAGCCCGACAGGATCGAGATCAACAGCACCTGGAGCAGGTCGCCCCGGGCGATCGCGCCCACATAGCTATCGGGGATGATCGCCATCAGGTGAGCGACGATGCCCTCTTCCTTGGCCTTGGTGACGTAGGTCGCCACCGACTTCGGATCGATCGTGCTGGGATCGATGTTGAAGCCGTGCCCGGGCTGGAGTATCTCGCCGACCAGGAGGCCGACCGCGAGCGCCACGGTCGAGACCGTCTCGAAGTAGATCAGCGATTTCAGCCCGACCCGGCCGACGCGCTTGAGATCGCCCATCGAGGAGATGCCGTGCACCACGGTGCAGAAGATCACCGGCGCGATCATCATCTTGATCAGCGCGATGAATCCGTCGCCGAGCGGTTTCAGGGCCTTGCCGAGATCGGGATAGAAATAGCCGATGAGCACGCCGAGCACGATCGCGATCAGCACCTGGACGTAGAGGATCTTGTACCAGGGCTGATGCCGGCGATGGACGGCTGGCTGGATCGCGACTTCTGTCATATTGTGGCCCCGGAACGTATCGATTTTGCAAGATTTGGATATTGCAGGATTTGAATCTTGCAAGATTTGAATCTTGTATGTCTTGCATCATGTGATGGCCGCCGTAGAAGCGACAATCACATTTTTGTCGGATCGCACGAAGATCGACCGCTGCACCGCACGTGGCGAGGAAGCACTTGGGGAGGAACATGTCGGCTGCAAAGAGCTCCGAAGAGCAAGCGCAAGGCTATTTCCCCGATTGGAAGCTGAAGACTTCCGGCGTGATCATGCCCGAGGAGCGGTTGCCATGGGGCCAGACGATCGTCGCGGGGCTTCAGCACGGCGTCGCGATGTCGGGCGGCACGATCATCGCGCCGCTGCTGATGGGATTCGATCCCAATGTTGCGCTGCTGTTTTCGGGGATCGGCACGCTGATCTTCTTCGCGGTCGTGGCGGGGCGCGTGCCGAGCTATCTCGGTTCGAGTTTCGCCTTCATCGCCGTCGTCATCGCGGCCACCGGCTACACCGGGTACGGGCCGAACCCCAATCTGTCCGTCGCGCTCGGCGGCATCATCGGCGCCGGCGTGCTCTACGGCGCCATCGCGCTGATCGTGATGTGGTCGGGTGTCGGCTGGGTCGAACGCCTGATGCCGCCGGTCGTCACCGGTGCCGTGGTGGCGGCAATCGGCCTCAACCTCGCGCCGGTCGCGGTCAAATCGGTGAGCGCGAGCTCGTTCGACACCTGGATTGGGCTGTTGACCGTCCTCATCATCGGCGTGATCGCCGTCGCGGCGCCGGGGATGTGGCGGCGCTTGCCGATCATCCTCGGCGCGATTGCCGGATATCTGCTGTACTGGCTGCTGGCGAACGGCCTTGGCCTGGGCAAGCCGATCGATTTCACCCAGCTCTCGGCCGCGCCGTTGATCGGCCTGCCGAACTTCACCACGCCGAGCTTCCGGGTCGATGCGATCGTCCTGATCGCGCCGGTCGCGATCATCCTCGTCGCCGAGAACCTCGGTCACATCAAGGCGATCGGCGCGATGACGGGGCGGAGCCTCGATGGCTATCTCGGCCGCGCCTTCCTTGGTGACAGTCTTGCGACGATTGCCTCCGCCTGCGGCGGCGGTACCGGCGTCACCACCTATGCCGAGAATATCGGCGTCATGGCGGCGACCAAGGTCTATTCCACGTTGTTGTTCGCGGTGGCCGCGCTGGTCTCGATCCTGCTCGGCTTCTCGCCCAAATTCGGCGCGCTCATCCTGTCGATCCCGGGTCCCGTGATCGGCGGGCTCTCGATCGTGCTGTTCGGGTTGATTGCGGCGATGGCGGGCCGTATCTGGGTCGAGAACAAGGTCGACTTCGCCAATCCTGCCAATCTGATCACCGTCGCCGTTGCGCTGACCGCGGGCGCGGGCGATCTCACGCTCAAATTCGGCGCGTTCACGATTGGCGGGATCGGCACCGCGACTTTTGGCGCCATCATCCTCTACCAGATCCTGACCTCGTCGCTCGCGCACCGCGCGGAATGAATCCCAGCGATGCGCTGGGAGGATGGAACAAAATCCGCGTTCCGCCGATGATGTCGCATTCCAGAGAGAGAGAACCGCATGCCGCACACCGATCGCTCGACCTCGTTTCCCTCGCGCCTTGTCGGCCGATACGCGCTGGTGACCGGCGCCTCACAAGGCATCGGCCGTGCCGTCGCCATCCGGCTCGCCCAGGAAGGCGCGACCGTCGCCATCAACTATTTCGACCATCCTGAAAAGGCCGAGGAGACACTTGCACTGGCACGGACGGCATCGGGCGACCGCGGCCATGGCAGGCTCGATCACGTCACGGTCAAGGCCGATGTCGGCAGCGAGCAGGACATCGCCGCGATGTTCGAGACGATCCTTTCGCGCTGGAAGCGCCTCGACTGTCTCGTCAACAATGCAGGCTTCCAGCGGGAATCGCCAAGCGAGGCGCTCGACGTCGAAACCTATCGCCGCATCATCGACGTCAATCTCAACGGCGCGGTGATCTGCGCGCAGAAGGCGCTCGCCCATTTCGTCGCGCGCGGCGGAGGCGGCAGCATCATCAACTGCTCGAGCGTGCACCAGATCATCCCCAAGCCCGGCTATCTCGCTTATTCGATCAGCAAGGGCGGCATGGCCAATCTGACGCGCACGCTGGCGCTCGAATTTGCCGGGCGAGGCATTCGTGTCAACGCGGTCGGTCCCGGCGCAATCGACACGCCGATCAATGCGGCCTGGACCGGCGACCCGGAAAAGCGCGGCGTCGTCACCAGCCACATTCCCATGGGCCGTGTCGGCACGCCGGAAGAGATCGCCGCCGTGTTCGCCTTCCTCGCCTCGGACGATGCGAGTTACATCACCGGGCAGACCATTTATGCCTGCGGAGGCCTGACGCTGTTTCCCGAATTCCGGGAAAATTGGGCGAGTTGAACCTAAGCTTCGACCCGGGCATGCCCCGCACGGGGATGGGGTCAGGGG
>NZ_WQNE01000005.1 GCF_009759665.1 Bradyrhizobium cajani | reverse complement strand
GTTGTGTACGCTTCGCAGCCGCCGTTGCCGACGGCCACGCAACACTCACTACCGGGCGCTCGCTACCGCTTACCCGGACCGGACTTCCACCGGTTGGACCACGCCAGCTTGCCTGGCGCACAAGCAATCCAGAATCCCTCCGCGGATGCAGTCTGGATTGCTTCGTCGCAAGGGCTCCTCGCAATGACGGGGTTAGCGCGCAGTCCCCCTCACTCCGTCTGGAAATCCCCCGGCTGCGGCGCGGCCAGCGGCGTGAACTCGCAGCGGTCGGGCTTGATGTCGATCAGCGGCGTGTTGTCGATGCAGTCGAGCCCGCGCACCAGGATCGCATTTCCCTCGATGCCGACCAGCTTGACGATGGACGTGCCGATCGGATTGGGCCGCACCGGCGAGCGCAGCGAGAATGTCCCGCGGGTCTTCTCGTTGTTCTTCGGGCTTTGCAGGATGATGTCGCGGCGCGACTTGTCGAGCCAGTAGAGCACTTCGAGATTGCTGTAGAAATCGACGCCCTTGATAGCCGGCACGAACGGTTCGAAAATCTCGAGGCGGCATATCGGGCCATCGTGACGCCCCTGCCGCGGCGTCTCCAGCCGCGACGTCCAGGGGGTGCGGATGCGGCCGATGAAGACAAGGCCGGCATCCTCTGCGGGCGGCAGCTCGATGGCGACCTCGCCCTCGCGGAGCTCCTGTTCGCGAACCATATTTCCTGTTCCTTGCTGTTCGCCGACGGTTTTAGCCCAACCACCACTTGCCGGCCAGCATGAAGACTTCGCCAGTCACCACGCCCGCGAAGATCGAGCGCCGGGTCAGCAGGAAGGCCACGAGCCCGGCGCCGACCGCGCCATAGCGTAAGGCATCCGGCACGCTGGCGAGCGCTCCGGGCGGCTCCACCACGATCTGGGCGATGACGCCGGCCAGGATCGCGGTGGCGACCGCCCTCACCCAGACCAGCAGCTCGGAGCCTTCGTCGATGCCGCCGCCGAACCACAGGCCCAGCATGCGCCATATCTGGTTCGGAACGACGCCAGCGACGAACAGCACGGCGAGCGCGTGCCAGTCGCCGCTGAGCTGCGCAAGGCTCATGCGCGCACCTCCCGCCACCAATGCACGCCATAGGCGATCGTGCCGGCCACGACACCGCTGACGAGGATGTCGAGGCCTGAGTTCATCTTCGCGGCCAGCGGATAGAGCAATATGCCCAGTCCGAGCGCGACGATGTCGGCAACCTCACGGCTGTTGCGCGCGGTCGAGAACAGGAAGGACAGCGGCGTCAGCAGCAGGATCGCCGCTCCAAGCGTCTGTGTCAGGTTGGCGGCGAGGAAATAGCCGACCGTGTTGGCGCAGAGACACACCGAGACGAGGCCGCAGCCGAGCCCGTGGACAAAGGCGATGCGCCGCTCGCGAGGCACCTGCGGCAGGAAGCGGTGGCATTCGACCCACAACGTCACCGCGGTGAGATGTGCGGCGAAGATCAACTCGCGCCGTTTGGTCGTCGGCGTGCGCATCAGCGGCAGCACCGAGACCACCATCGGAAACAGGCGGATGGCGCTGACGGTCACCGCAATCGCCGACTGGATGATGGTCGCACCCGAGCCGAGCGTGGTGATCAGGATGATCTGCGCAGGACCTGCCCAGACAAACAGCGTCGAGGCGAGCGCCCAGAGCAGGCTGAAATGGGTGTCGTGGGCCAGCGCGCCGATGCCGAGATAGGTCACGAACAGCACGATGGTCAGGATCGTCTGCGTGATCGAGCGCAGCCCCCACGCAAAGGCGCGCCAGGAGCTTTGCCATTGAGGTGAATCGAGCGGAGGAAGCGCCACGGGGAGTCTTGGCCGGGGATGAGGAATCGTGCCCGCATAACGGGCAATGCGGCGCCGCGCGTCAAGGAAGCGCGCGGCGGAGCTGGCATGCGCGAGACACCACCACCGTCATTCCGGGGCGCGACGAAGTCGCGAGCTATGATGCGCAATTGCGCATCTGAGAATCCATCGGGCGGCAGAGACTGCGGGAAAATGGATTCCGGGCTCGCGCCCAAGAGGGCGCGCCCCGGAATGACGAGAGGAGAGAGACGCCCCTACCCGCTCACCCCGCGGTTCTTCAGCACGAAGCAGGCCCCGCCGGCCTTGCGGATGCGGTTGCACAGATCGTCCGCCTCGCTACGCGTGTCGGCGCCGATGCGCACCTGATAGAAGGCGCGCGTGCCGCGGCTGCGCATCACCGAGGAGAGCAGGCTTGGATCGCGCTCGCCGATCACGGCGCTCAGCCGGGTGACCGCGCGGGAATACATCGCCAGTGCCCTGTTGCGGTCGAAGCCGGCGGCGAGCTGCACGCCCCAGATCTTTGCGGCAGCCAGCTCGACATGCTGCTCGAGCTCGGCGACAAAGGCGTTTGGCGCGCGCTTCAGGAGTGCCATCAGATCGCGGCAGCTTGTCGGCGGCGAGCTCGGCGGGCCCTTGCCGGTCGCTCCTGCCTTGGCCCAGGCGTCAACGGTCGTTCCGGTGATGGCGTAGACATAGTTGCGCGTCTGCTCCGGCATGCCGCCGGTACCCGCAAGCCATTCCTGCACCCGCCGCGGCCCGGCATTGTAGGCCGCTGCCGCAAGGCCGAGATTGCCGAACTGATTGCGCAGCTCGTTCAAGAACTCCGCCGACTTCGGCAGCGCCTGCACCGGATTGAAGGGATTGAGCAGCCCGCGCTCGCTCGCGGTGCCCGGCATGAACTGCGCGATCCCCTGTGCGTGCTCCCCGCTGCGCGTCATGGGCCCCACCGCGTCAGCCTGGAAGCGGCTCTCCTGCCAGATCACGCGCGCGAAGAACTCCAGCGGCAGGTTATTGTCGCGCGCGGCGGCCTCGATGATCAGGCAGATCGACTCCCGCGTGTCGCTCTCGCGGGCGTCTGCGGGTTTGTCCGCCGGCTTCGCGGGTTCCTGGGTACCCGGCGGCGCGGCGGGGGGTGGCGCCTCCTCCGCCAGCGCCGGCCTCAGCACAAGCACCTGGCACAAGACAGCGATGATCCGAGCTATTCGCATGGCATTGGCGCTATCGGACAAATCAGACCTTGACTTGGAACCCCAGCGAACTAGCAACGGGCGATCCTATCAACATTGGTCCGCCCTGATGGTGACAATCTATTTTGATCTCGACGGCACTTTGACCAATCCGAAGCCCGGAATCACCCGTTCGATCCAGTACGCGCTGGAACGGCTTGGCGTTTCCGTCCCGAGCGAAGACGAACTGACCTGGTGCATCGGCCCGCCGCTGCTTGCAAGCCTCAGAAAGCTCACCGGAACCGATGAACTCGCCGACCGCGCGCTCCTGCTCTATCGCGAGCGCTTCAGCGACATCGGCCTGTTCGAGAACGAGGCCTACAGCGGAATTACGGATACATTGTCGTCAATCGCAGCGACAAGTCAGCGCATGTTCGTGGCGACCAGCAAGCCCGCCGTCTACGCCACACGCATCGTCGAGCATTTCGGCCTGAAGCCGTATTTCGAGCGTGTGTTCGGCTCCGAGCTCGACGGCACGCGCGTCGACAAGCGCGACCTGCTGCGCTACGCGCTCGACGAGGCCAAGGTCGATCCCGCCAGCGCCATCATGATCGGCGACCGCAGCCACGACGTGGTCGGCGCCCGCACCAACGGCATGACTGCGATCGGCGTGCTCTACGGCTATGGCAGCGAAGCCGAGCTGAGGGGCGCCGGCGCGCATCACATCTGCGCGGCGCATCCGGAACTGCTCGGCCATTGCGTGGCCTAGGCGCTGACGGTCTCCACGGCCGCCAGCATGCCGGTCTTGGCGTGACAGTTCAGATACTCGAAGAAATGCTCGTCGGCGGCTGCCACGGTGACCTCGTGGTAAAGCCGCAGCTTGGCTGACGGCCCAAGCGTCGAGAGATATTTCATCGCCGCACCGAAGATCCTGACATGAGTCGGATGCGATTCTGCCCAGCGTTCGAGCGCGGCGAGACTCTTCCACCAGCTCTGGCCGTACGACTTTTCGCCGACGCTGCCGTCGGCCGCGAGCACGCGCATGTAGCGGTTGGCGTAGCAGCCGATGCCGAGGCCGTCGTCGCGCAGAAAATCCATGCCCTCGCGCAGCACCGGCTCGACGTCGTCGAGATAGAGCTTGCGCTCGGATGCTTCCGTGTCACTCCAGTCCTGGCCGGAACGGATCAGGCAGAGATTGTCGTGCGCCACGACGCGCAGCCGCGCGCCGTCACGGATCAGCTCCGGTGTGCCGCCGGGCGCCATCGCGTCAGTCTGCGACAGCGGAATGCGGTCGCGCATGCCGCCCCAATAGGCGTGCTCCTGCACCTCGCCGCTCATGCCTTCCGCGATCACCGCGACACCTTCAGGCCTTCCAAGCGAGGAGAACAACGTCTCATGCCGTGCGACGGCGGGACGCAGCACCTCGATGAACGTGCCGATGCCCTCTCGCCCTTTGCCGGTCCACGCCTCGCGCACCGGCGCGAACCAGGCGTCGAAGCGCACGATGTCATCCCAGTAGGCAACGGAGATGACGGTCTCGTAGCCGGCCTGGTCGACATAGTGCGCGCGGTCCCAATGCGAGGGTCCGCCTTCCGTAGTAAACCGCCGCGCGATTTCGGCCAGCGCCTCCGTCGCAGCCGACGGTGTCGCACCGCGATACTGCACGCCGAAATAAGCCATCACGACGCGGCTCACGGCGGGCTTATAGCGCGCCACGAAGGACGGATATGGCGGCTGGTAATCGTCCGGCACGCGCTTGTGGCGCGTGCGCTGGGTTTCGAGATGCAGAGGAATTGCGGATTCCATGATCGTGCTCCCCCCTTGATCCCGGTGATCAACTCGCTGCTGCGCCGATATCCGTCGGCTCGATGGTGTCGACCGGCAACGCGAACTGCTCGACGCGCTTGTAGGGCTTCTTGTTGAGCAGCAGCCGCGTCACGTCGGGCCGCGAATAGTGCCCGGCGGGGTCGGCGGCGTTCTTCGCGACGCCGATGGCGCCCAGATCGATCTCGGCAATCAGGAGACCCTCCTGGTCCGGTGCGAGCTTGTCGCCGATCTGGCTGCCGTCGGGACCGTAGATCGCGGCAAAGCCGCCGCCGGCATGCAGCAGGGCATGCTTGTCGGGCCGGTCGCAGAGCTCGTCGATCATGGCCTGCGACACCGTCGCGCAAGGCGCGAGCACGAAGCAGGAGCCCTCCACCGCGTAGACGCGCGAGGCCGCATTGTTCACCTCGGCGCCGAGCGCCGGCGCGAAGGGATCGTAGAGCGAGAAGCTCGGCCAGGCGGCGACGTGCACCTGCTCGTTCTGGGCGTACATGGCGTATTTCGACAGCGGCTGGAGATGTTCCCAGCAGCACAGTGCGCCGAGGCGACCGATGTCGGGCCGCGCATGCACGGCAAGGTCGCTGCCGTCGCCCTCGCCATAGACCGTGCGCTCGGCATGGGTCGGCCGCAGCTTGCGGCGCTTTGCGATGGTCTCGCCGTCGGGCCCGATCAGCCATTGCGCCAGATAAAGGCTGCCGCCGTCGCGCTCGGACAGGCCGATCACGGCGGTGAGCCTGGCCTTGCGCACGGCCTCGCGCAGCCGCTCGGCTTGCGGACTGTCATAGGACAGCGAGTTGTCGAAATAGCGCTGCACGAAGCCGCGGCCGATCGCCCAGGCCGGCGAGTCCATCCAGATGTGCCAGGGGTAACCGGGGATGAAAGCTTCGGGAAAGGCGATCAGCCTGGCGCCCTTTTCGGCGGCCTCCCTGATCAGCGCGATCGACTTGTCGATCGACGCGTCGAGGTCGAGCCAGGCCGGCGCCGCCTGCACCACCGCCACCTTGTATTTCGGATGTTCGATGCCCATTCCCGCCTCCATTGCCGGTTGATCGGAAGCCACGTCCGATGCAGTCTATTTGGCCAAGCCGGGCGGCCGGGCGCTCGACCACGGCGGCACAAAAACTCGACTGACGGGACCGCCGGCCGGTACGGGATTTGCCTCCGGTCAGGCTCGATCTGCGCCAACATGCGGTTTTGCAGAATGTGAAAGGGAGGCTGTCCAGATGCCAATCCAGTTCACGACAGACGGCAGCCCCGGCCATCGGCGGCTGGCCCTCTGGCAGGATATCGTCTGCGACGTGTTCGTCGGGCTCGACTGCAAGTCGGACCTCGGGAGCGCCTTCCGCGGCTCGGTCACGCAGGCTTCGCTCGGCAAGGCGGTGTGTTCCGAGGTCTGCTCGGACCGCCAGCACGTCTTCCGCACACCTTCCCGCATCGCGCGTTCGGCCCAGGATTTCGTCCTGATCGCGCTCGGCAATCGCGGCGACGGCGGCGTGGTGCAGGACGGCCGCGAGACCGTGATCCATCCCGGCGAGTTCGCGCTCTACGACACGACGCGTCCCTATGAGCTGAAGTTCAACGGCGCCTTCACGCAGACCATCTTCAAGGTTCCGAGGGAGATGCTGCAGCGCCGGCTCGGCGCCACCGAGACGCTCACCGCGATGTCATTCGGCGCCGACGTGCCGCTCGAACGGCTCGCCTACGATTTCATCGTCAGGCTCTGCCAGAGCGCGGACCGGCTTGCTCCGGACAATGCTGCCGCGCTGTCGGAACAGGCCGTCGATCTGCTGGCGATGGCACTGGGCGAGCGGCTCGGCAAGACATCGCTGCCGTCGTCGACCCATCGCTCTGCCCTGCTCTATCGGCTGAAGGCGCACATCCGCGCGCATCTCGCTGATCCCGACCTCTCGCTCGCGGAGACCGCGGCCGCGCTCGGCATCTCGCCGCGCTATGTGAACGATCTCCTCGCGGACGAGAGCACGTCGTTCCAGCGCCATGTGCTTGCAGAGCGCCTTGCCCAATGCCGGCGCGACCTCGCCTCGCCCGTGCTCGCCCACCGACATGTCAGCGAGATCGCCTTCGCCTGGGGCTTCAACGACCTCTCGCATTTCGGCCGCGTCTTCCGCGAGCATTTCGGGATGTCGCCGCGCGACTTCAGGCAGAGCCAGTTGCGGCACTGACATCCATTCCGGTCAGCTATCACCTCGAGTCTTCGCTTGCCGCGAAGGCCATGCTCGCCAATTCCAGATTGTCTTGTCTGGCGGGCTGCATCAGGCTGGCTCGCATGAGGACTCACGCCACGATATGCGGATCGGAGCTGTTGCTCGGTGTGATCGCGATCCGGCTTGCGGTGCTGGTCCTGGTGGGCTGGGGCCTGACGCTCCTGCCGCAGCAAGCGCGTGACAGCGAACCCGCGTGCCTCCCCTCGCCCGCAACAAGGCTCGAAACTCAATCTTTGGTGAGGACGCCCGCATCGCATGTTGCCGACGCAGCATTCGACGACATGCGCCTGCACGACTAGGCCACCCAAGCAAGGCCGGTATGTGAGCGCGTGATAGGACGCGCCGCCTGCTTGCACTATCTTCGGCATCAGGCCGCACCGATCAATCAACGGCCAGCCGAGGAGCATATCGATGGAATACCGACGCTTGGGCCGGTCAGGCCTCATGGTGCCCGCTTTGAGCCTTGGCACCGGCACGTTCGGCGGCGTCGGCCGCCTCGCTGCCTGGGGCACGACCGACGCGACCGAGGCGCGGCGCCTTCTCGATATCTGCCTCGATGCCGGCGTGTCGATGTTCGACACCGCAAACGTCTATTCGCTCGGCGAGTCCGAGCGGGTTCTCGGCGAAGCCATCAAGGGCCGCCGCGACAAGGTTTTGATCTCGACCAAGGCTACCTTCCGCTTCGCCGACGGGCCCAACGACATCGGCTCTTCACGCCAGCATCTGCTCGCCGCCATCGACGGTTCGCTGAGCCGGCTCGGCACCGATTACATCGACCTGTTCCAGCTCCATGGCTTTGACGCCTTCACGCCGCCTGAAGAGGTGCTCGCGACCCTCGACGTGCTCGTGCGCGCCGGCAAGATCCGCTATGTCGGCGTCTCGAATTTTTCGGGCTGGCACCTCATGAAATCGCTGGCCGTGGCCGACAAGCACGGCTTTCCCCGCTACGTCGCCAACCAGACCTACTATTCGCTGATCGGGCGCGACTACGAATGGGAGCTGATGCCGCTCGGCCTCGACCAGGGGCTCGGCGCCGTCGTCTGGTCGCCGCTCGGCTGGGGCCGCCTCACCGGAAAGATCCGCCGGGGCCAGCCCAAGCCCGAGGTCAGCCGCCTGCCGAAGACCGCGGAGTTCGGGCCGCCGGTGCCGGACGAGCACGTCTATCGCGTCGGCGAGGCCATCGACGAGGTGGCGAAGGAGACCGGCAAGAGCGTCTCGCAGATCGCGTTGAATTGGTTGCTCCAGCGTCCGACGGTCGCAACGCTGATCATCGGCGCGCGCAACGAAGCACAGCTCCGCGAGAATCTCGGCGCGGTCGGCTGGTCGCTGACCAAGGACCAGATCGCAAAGCTCGACGCCGCGAGCACGGTGACGCTGCCCTATCCCTATTGGCACCAGCGCACGACCTTCACCGACCGCAATCCGCCGGCGGTGTAGCGACGCCCTGGCCTCGACCGCGGCCTCGACTTGAGCTGCATCAGGACGGCCTGCGCGGTGGTGAACCCGCGCAGGCCGTCCTGACCCATGCCCGTGACGCCTGCGCCAAGCTTCCGGCGTGGGAACCGTCCGCGTCCTGCCGGGTTGCGATCAATCCTGCAATTTCCTAATCCGGAGATGCAACACGGCTCGAATCAAGCGCGCCTTCATCATGTCGTCCGCCCCCATCGAGCATGCCGACGGCCTGCCGCAGCCTCAGCGCAACCAGGCGATCCTGACCATTGCGCTCGGCATCATCATGGCCGTGGTCGACAGCGCCATCGCCAACGTCGCGCTGCCGACGATCGCGGCCGACCTTGACGCAAGCCCCGCCTTCTCGATCTGGATCGTCAACGGCTACCAGCTCGCCATCACCATCTCGCTGCTGCCGCTGGCCTCGCTCGGCGAGATCATCGGCTATCGCCGCGTCTACCTGGTCGGGCTCGCGCTGTTCACGCTCGCATCGGCCCTCTGCGCGCTCGCGCATACGCTGCCGCTGCTGACGGTCGCGCGCATCATCCAGGGTTTCGGCGCGGCCGGCATCATGAGCGTCAATACCGCACTGGTGCGCTTCACCTACCCTCATGCGCTACTCGGACGCGGCATCGCGCGCAACGCGCTCGTCGTGGCGGTCTCGGCTGCGGTCGGGCCGACACTCGCCTCCGGCATCCTGGCGATCGGGAGCTGGCCGTGGCTGTTCGCCATCAATGTGCCAATCGGCGCCGTCGCGATCGCGCTCGGCGCGCGGTGCCTGCCGCACACGCGCCCCGCGACGCACAGGTTCGACTGGCAGAGCGCAGGGCTGAGCGCAATCACCTTCGGCGTCGGCATTTTCGCGGTCGACAGCGTCGGCCATGGCGAGCCGCTCCTCACCTGCCTGATCGAATTCGGCGTCGCGGTGATCGCGGGTGCCGCCCTGATCTGGCGCGAGACGCACATGGCCGCCCCGCTGCTGCCGGTCGATCTGCTACGCATCCCGATCTTCGCGCTGTCGATCGCGACGTCGATCGCCTCGTTCTGTGCCCAGATGCTGGCCTTCGTCGCCATCCCCTTCTACCTGCAGAGCCGCTTCGGCTACTCGGCCGTGCATATGGGGCTATTGATCACGCCCTGGCCGATCACGGTGGCATTCGCGGCGCCGCTCGCCGGGCGCCTGGTCGAGCATTACCCGGCCGGCCTGCTCGGCGGCATCGGCCTGCTGCTGTTCGCAGGCGGGCTCGCCTCGCTCGCGATGCTGCCGGCCGAGCCCGGGGCATTCGACATCGCCTGGCGCATGGCCCTCGCCGGGTTCGGCTTCGGCCTGTTCCAGACGCCGAATAACCGCACCATGATCGCGGCCGCCCCGCGCGAGCGCTCCGGCGGCGCCAGCGGCATGCTCGGCACGGCCCGCCTGCTCGGCCAGACCGCCGGCGCCGCCCTGGTCGCATTGTTCCTCGGCCGCTATCCGCAGGAGGGCACCAGGATCGCGCTCCTCGCCGGCGTCGGCTTTGCCCTGTGCGGCGCGCTGCTCAGCATGTCGCGACTGTCGTCCGCCGGCGCCCGCGGCGCCGAGCACGTGCGGATCCAGGACGGACAACGGATGAAGGGGGATTAGGCCGCCTGCAGGTCAGCAAAAAGGCCGGCTCTTCAGCCGGCCTTTTCGATGTCATGACGTGCCGATCAAGCCTTGACCAGCGGGCCCTTCGAGGTCGGCCCCTTGGAGCCGCCGGGGCCGCCCGGCTTGGGCTTGCCTGGCGGGCGCTTGCGGGTGCCGGGCAGCTTCTCCTGCTTCGGCGTGACCGGGCCTTCGACGAACTCGAAGCCGATCTTCTCCTTGGTCTCATCGGCCTCGTCCTTGACGAGAACGACGCGAACATGGCCGCCACCCTTGAGCTTGCCGAACAACACCTCGTCCGCCAGCGGCTTCTTGATGTGCTCCTGGATGACGCGGGCCATCGGCCGCGCACCCATCTGCTCGTCATAGCCGTGCTGGACCAGCCAGGCCTTGGCGGGCTCGGACAGTTCGATCGTGACGTCGCGGTCGCCGAGCTGCGCTTCGAGCTGAAGCACGAACTTCTCGACCACGGTGCCGATCACCTCGACGCTGAGATGGCCGAACGAGACGATGGCATCGAGGCGGTTGCGGAATTCCGGCGCGAACTGCCGGTTGATCGCCTCATGGTCGTCGCCTTCCCGCTTCGAGCGCGTGAAGCCGAACGCCTGCTTGGCGAGATCGGAAGCACCGGCATTCGTGGTCATGATCAGGATCACGTTGCGGAAGTTGACCTGCTTGCCGTTGTGGTCGGTGAGCCGGCCGTGATCCATGATCTGGAGCAGCACGTTGTAGAGGTCGGGATGCGCCTTCTCGATCTCGTCGAGCAGCACCACGCAATGCGGATGCTGGTCGACGCCGTCGGTGAGCAGGCCGCCCTGGTCGAAGCCGACATAGCCGGGAGGCGCGCCGATCAGGCGCGACACCGTGTGCCGCTCCATGTATTCGGACATGTCGAAGCGCAACAGCTCGACGCCGAGGCTGGCAGCGAGCTGCTTGGCGACCTCGGTCTTGCCGACGCCGGTCGGACCGGAGAACAGGTAGCACCCGATCGGCTTCTCCGGCTCGCGCAGGCCGGCGCGTGCCAGCTTGATCGAAGCGGCGAGCGACTCGATCGCCCTGTCCTGGCCGAACACGGTGCGCTTCAGGGTCTGCTCGAGATGCTTGAGCACCTCGGCATCGTCCTTCGACACGCTCTTCGGCGGGATCCGCGCCATCGAGGCGATCGTGGTCTCGATCTCCTTGATGCCGATGGTCTTCTTGCGCTTGTTCTCGGCCACCAGCATCTGCGCCGCGCCGGACTCGTCGATCACGTCGATTGCCTTGTCGGGCAGCTTGCGGTCGTGGATGTAGCGCGAGGACAGCTGCACAGCAGCCTCGATCGCCTCATTGGTGTATTTCAGCCGGTGATAGTCCTCGAAATAGGGCTTGAGGCCCTTGAGGATCGCGATCGCGTCTTCGACCGTCGGCTCGTTGATGTCGATCTTCTGGAAGCGCCGCACCAGCGCGCGGTCCTTCTCGAAGTGCTGGCGGTATTCCTTGTAGGTGGTCGAACCCATGCAGCGGATCGTGCCCGAGGCGAGCGCAGGCTTGAGCAGGTTGGAGGCATCCATCGCCCCGCCCGACGTCGCGCCCGCACCGATCACGGTGTGGATCTCGTCGATGAACAGGATGGCGTTGGGATGCGCCTCGAGCTCCTTCAGCACCTGCTTCAGGCGCTCCTCGAAGTCGCCGCGATAGCGCGTGCCGGCGAGCAGCGTGCCCATGTCCAGCGAGAACACGGTCGCGGCCGCCAGAACCTCCGGCACCTCGCTGTCGACGATGCGCTTGGCCAGACCTTCCGCGATCGCGGTCTTGCCGACACCGGCCTCGCCCACGAACAGCGGATTGTTCTTCTGCCGCCGGCACAGCACCTGGATCGCACGGTTGATCTCGGAGTTGCGTCCGATCACCGGGTCGATCTTACCGTCACGCGCCTTCTTGTTGAGGTTGACGCAATAGGTCTCGAGCGCTTCGCCCTTCTTCTTGGCGTCCTCGTTGCCCTTGGTCTCGGTCTCCTCGTCGACGCCGCGCACGGGCCGCGCCTCGGAAACGCCCGGCCGCTTGGCAATGCCGTGGCTGATGTAGTTGACGGCGTCATAGCGCGTCATGTCCTGCTCCTGCAGGAAGTACGCGGCATGACTCTCGCGCTCGGCGAAGATCGCGATCAGCACGTTGGCGCCGGTCACCTCCTCGCGCCCGGACGATTGGACGTGGATCACGGCGCGCTGGATCACGCGCTGGAAACCGGCGGTCGGCTTGGCATCATCGGCGCCATCCGTGACCAGATTCTCGAATTCGGTCTCAAGATAATTGACGAGGCTCGTGCGGAGCTTGTCGAGGTCGACGCTACAGGCGCGCATGACGGCGGCTGCATCGGAGTCGTCGATCAGGGAGAGCAAAAGATGCTCGAGCGTCGCGTATTGGTGATGACGCTCGTTTGCGATCGCCAGCGCACGATGCAGGGATTGTTCAAGGCTTTGGGAAAAAGTCGGCATTCGCGTCCTCTATGGCCCCCACCATCATGATCGCCATCGCCCGGTCAGGCAACAACAACCTTTGTCACATATAGTTATACAAGATCGCGGCAAAAGACCGGTTCCGCGACTCGACGGGGATTACGCGCCCACGGCATACTCGATGCAAAACCCGTTCCGATTTGGGCAGAACTACCCATTTGGGCAGGATTGGCGCCGGCGCCGATGTCCGCCGGATCATGCAGCGGTATGCACTGACGTCACAGAGCGCGCGAACAGAACCGATCTAAAGAACTCTGGATTGGAACGCGCAGTTACTTCTTTTCCATCACGCATTGCAGCGGGTGCTGGTGCTTGCGGGCGAAATCCATCACCTGCGTCACCTTGGTCTCGGCGATCTCGTAGGTGAACACGCCGCACTCGCCTATGCCGTGATGGTGGACATGCAGCATGATCTTGGTCGCCGCCTCGACGTCCTTCTGGAAGAATTTCTCCAAGACGTGGACGACGAATTCCATCGGCGTGTAGTCGTCGTTCAGGATCAGTACGCGATACAGGTTCGGCCGCTTGGTCTTCGGCTTGACCTTGGTGATGACAGAGGTGTTCGGACCCGTCGGGCTGCCGGAACGGTTCTCGTCATTGCTCATCCGGGGAGCGTGGCCGGCGGCGGCCGCGGACAGATCGAGTCTGGAAGTCAGTTGCGACATGGCTCAGGCGTTCAAAATTCCCCATGGAAGCGAGTGACGGTCCGCCCCCGAGCTCCACCCTTCGGAGCTTCGCGCTGGCGCGCCGCCTTTTGGATCGCCGCTTCCAACCGGTCCGGTCCAAACCGGATCGGTTGCACGGAATATGGGCCCGTGTCCGGCTCGCCGCAAGCGTGCAAGGTCCGGACGATGTGGCCGCGGCGGTCCCGATTCCCGATCCGGGCGATCCTGACCAAGGTTAATCAATCCGGACCGATTTGACAAAAATTTCCGTTTCGGCCGGTTAGAACGTGTTGATCAGGAACCGGCCAATGACGCAGCGAGGCGGTTCACGCGGGACATCTCCGTTCTTCTACGGTCCCGATGATCCACCTCTCGATCAGAACTCATGCAACACGAGCGCCTCCGTGCGACAACACGAAGGCCGCGAACGCCACGGTCTACACGGTGCAGGTGAACACCGGCAGCGATCCGACCTTGAGCGTGCTGCAAAATTGCGCCAGCAGCACGACAAGTTCTATCTGGTCACGTCGGCTAGTCAGAGCTCGCTCTTGAAGCTGCGCATGGCGCGCTGGGACGGATCTGTCGCGACAGATAAAAAAGCCCGGCTTGTACAGCCGGGCTTCTTGATTCCAGGACTTCTAGAAAACGTTAGTTGGCGGCCGGGGTGAACTTCGACACGATCGTCTCGACCGGCTTGAACGCCTGCTTGGCGAGGTCGCTGTAGAGGCCGGCGATCTTCTGCGATTCCGCAACGAAGGTCTCGTAGGTGGAACGGGCGAAATCGGTCTGTGCTTCCACGGCCTTGTCCAGCGACTTCACGCCGGAAAGCTTCTCGACGAAGGACTTGGTGTCCTCGAACGACTTCTTGGTGTAGTCGCCATAAGCGCTGGCGATCGCCTGGAGGCCGTGCTGCACCGAGGTCGCGGAGGCAACGCACTGCTCGAACTGCTCTTTCCCGTAGTTCTGAAAGTCTTCAACCTTGAACATGTCGGAATCCTTTTCCCTGGCTCTCGTCGGGAAGCCCCGGCTCCCTGACTTCGCCTAAAATTAGTGCAACGCACAAAAAAGTCAAGAATCTTGTGCGACGCACAAAAGCAGATACAAATCGCGCCGATTCCCGGGGTTTCCCGCAAGGGTTCCTTAAGCTTTTGGAAACCGCGGCCCCCTACCCTGATTCCCTGGACGTGTTCAGCTTCCGCAAGTGGCCAAAAGCCGTTTGAGAACATCACCTTAGCCAGAATAGCGGCTCAGGCCGAACGTCCCCCGCGGCGAACACCAGCGGAGGGACAGTCTGAGCAGGTAATGATCCAGGGTCCGTTGGGCACAATTTCGCCCCACGAGCCGGTGATCAAGTCAGAAACGGGGACGGGGTTCCATGCTTCGTAAAAACTTGTCTTCCTCGCGCTTGGCGCGGGTTGGGGTTTTCGGGCTTCTTACAGTCACCACCGCAGTCATCTTCACCACCGATGCTGCCGAGGCGCGGCGCCATCGCCGCCACTACGCGCACCACCGGGTGCAGCGCGATGTGTCCGAGAGCTCCAGCTCGAAATTCGCGTCCATCATCGTCGACGGCAATTCCGGTGCGGTGCTCCAGGCGACGAGCCCGGACGGGATCCGCCATCCGGCCTCGCTGACCAAGATCATGACGCTCTATCTGCTGTTCGAGCGCCTCGAGTCCGGCAAGATGAAGCTCGACACCGAGATGCCGGTGTCCCAGCACGCCGCAGATCAGGATCCGACCAAGCTGAACCTGCGTGCCGGCCAGACCATCCGCGTCGAGGACGCGATCAAGGGTCTCGTCACCCGCTCGGCCAACGATGCGGCCGTGGTGATCGCGGAAGCGATCGCTGGCGACGAGGACGACTTCGCCCAGATGATGACGCGCAAGGCGCGCTCGCTCGGCATGTCCAGGACTGTCTACCGCAACGCCAACGGCCTTCCCAACGACGAGCAGGTGACGACCGCGCGCGACCAGGCCACGCTCGGCCGCGCGATCCAGGAGCGCTTCCCGCGCTACTATCGCTATTTCGCGACCTCGACTTTCAATTGGCGCGGACAGTCGATCCGGAACCACAATCATCTGCTCGGCAGCGTCGAGGGCGTGGACGGCATCAAGACCGGCTACACCCGCGCCTCCGGCTTCAACCTCGTGACCTCGATGCGCCGCGGCAACCGCCACCTGATCGGCGTGGTACTCGGCGGCCGCAGCGGCGGCTCGCGCGACGCCATCATGCGCAACCTGCTCGCCGAGAATCTCGAGAAGGGTGCGACCACCCACACCGTCGCGGCGGTCACCGAGCGCAACAGCGCTGACACCAGTGCCGCGGTCGCCGACGCATCGGATACTCCGGCACGCCCGGCTCCGCAGGTCCAGGCCGCGGCCACCCCTGCTCCCGAGACCGCCCAGCAGCGTCTCGCCGCGCGCCTGTCGGCGCTTGCGGCGGCGACGGCCGCGATGCCGCCGTCCCAGCCCAAGCCTGAGGCCAACAAGCCTGAAGTTCGCCCGACAGAATCCAAGATCGAGCCCGCGCCGCTGACCAATGGCGTGATCTCGAGCCAGCCGCTCTCCATCATCCCCGGCTCCTCCGAACCGATGAAGCCGGTTCGCGTGAAGACGGTTCAGGTCAAAGCCGGCGCCGTGAAGGTCGCCTCCGCCACCCCGGCCCAAGTCGCACCGCAGGTCACCTCCACGGTTGTGTCCCGCTCCGACGTCGCGGAAACCTCCGGCGCGGTCGTTGCCCGGGCCGATCTCATCAACAAGCCGGAACCGCAGAAGGCCGAGGTCGCCCGCACCGAGCTGCCGCCGCAGCCGGCGGGGTTCGGCACCGGCAACGGCATCCTCGGCGTATTGCCGGCTGCGACCGCAGCGGCGCCAGCTCCCGCCGCCCCGAAGCTTGCCTCCGCCGATCCGGCCCCGCAGCCGATCCAGATGAGCGCCACGACCAAGCCGGCCGTTGCCCATAGCGGCTGGATCGTCCAGGTCGGCGCGCTCGAGAGCGAGAACGAGGCCCAGCAACGCATCGACGCCGCGCGCAGCTCGGCCCGCGGCCTGCTCAGCAAGGCCGATCCGTTCACCGAGACGGTCGTCGCGAAGGATAACCGCAAGCTCTACCGCGCCCGCTTCGCCGGGCTCGAGCGCGACCAGGCCGAAGCCGTCTGCCGCACCCTGAAGCGCGCCGATATCTCCTGCATCACCGTGCGCAACTGACCTCCTCCACCCCGTCCCGAACAAATGCCCGCGCCTTGCGCGGGCATTTGTGTTTTCGGCATGCGGTGGGCCAAAGCCAGTTCCGCGACAACCTCTCGTCAAGAATTTACGGTTAAAACTTTCCTCAAGGGATCGACCACGCCGATAAATGGCGGGCATCGGGGCGACGGCAAACGGAGAAGCGGAGCTCACACGGTACGGGCGTTTGTGGCGTGGTGCCGGAGTTAGCCGTTATGCGTACGAAGCAGAGTATCCTTGGCCTCGTTTACACGGGCAGCGAGGTACGTCGAGCCCCCCTGGTCGGGATGCAGTTTCTTCATCAGGGATTTGTGGGCACGGCTGATGTCGTCGCGCCCCGCCCCCGGCTGCAGGCCAAGGATCTGGTAGGCCTCCTCCGCCGTCATTTTGCCGCTCGGCGCCGCGCGGCGCTGCCGCCCTGCCGCATCGCCCTGCGCGTTCTGACGCCAAGCGGGAAACCGGCGGTCCAGATAGCTTTCAAGTAAGGCCACGCTCTCGGCATCGAACTCGGGGACCATTGCCAGCAGGCCGGCGAGATCGAACCCGTCGAGATCGCGCCCGGCGTGAGGCCCGGCAACGATCCGGCCTTTGAGCTGGCCGGAGTCGTGGTCGAGCTGCATGTCCAGAAACTGCGAGCGTACGCGCGAGGCCTGCCCAGAGGGACGCGTCGCGCCGCCGCCGAACAGCCCGCCGATGTTGCCGAAACCGGAATTCGCCAACGGGGTCCAGCCGAGCAGCCCGGCGCCGAAAATTCCGAGCGGGATCGCGACCGCCAGTTCGCCCCGCAAGCCGGTGAAAGCCGCGACCGCCAGCGCCACGACGCCACCGCCGAATCTGATGGCGCGCGCCAGCACCGCCGGATTGGCGGCGCGGAACATCTGGAGCAGCAGATAAAGCGTGATAACGGCGACAGCGCCGGCGATCAGGGTCATGGCCCGAATATAGTCCCCTCGCGGCCAGAAAGCATGCCGTCGCAGCCGGGCCGGCGAGTCCGCATCACTTCATCTGGCCGATCAGCTTGGCCGCGCCGCTTGCGCTTTGCGCCAATTTCAACAGCGCCTCACGGCCGCCGGCGGCGTAGGCCGCGGCGGCGCGCAACAGCTCCCGGAGCTGTGCGGCCGCGCCGGGATCGAACCGGCACCAGGCGCCGCCGGTCAGGCGCGCAATCTCGCGAAAGGCCTGCTCGGCCACGGCGTCGTTGCCTTCCTGAAATACGAACACCGGCACCTTGAGCATGCCGAGCTCGCCGGCCTTGGCGCTGAGCTCGTCGACCTGCTCCTCCATGGCGTCGCCGACGAAGACCACGGCCCGCACGCCGGATGCCACCGCCTCACGCCGCGCCTCGCTCAGCACCTTGCCGATCTGGGTGTCGCCGCCGCGGCAATCGATCTTGGTCATCAGCGCCGCAAGCCTGGCGCTGTCGGAGATCCACCCCGTGGCGCGGCACTCGTTGAACCCGCGATAATAGACGAGCCGGATGTCGAGACTGCCGAGCGCCGCGGTCTCGCGGAACATGTCGGCTTGCAGCGCGCAGGCCATGTCCCAGGTCGGCTGCCGGCTCATCGTCGCATCCAGCGCGAAGATAAGCCGCCCCTTCGCGCCCGGCGCATGCGGTGACAGCGCGCGCGCCTTGGCAACGAAGGTGGCAATGTCCTCCGCGCTCGACGTCCCGGCCTGCGGCACCGCGCCGCCGGCCTGCGTCGAGACGGCATCGCCACCGCGCGGCTTGATGGGTTCACCCGCCATCCCTTGACCCTGCGTGAGCCGCTAATGTGGTTAGCGCGTGCAGCCCGGTCAATGTGCAAAGCCTCCGCGGGCGGTGGCCGGCAGAGGCTTTGAAGATCGTGACTGACGATGCGGAAAGGCGTCAGCTCTTGGCAGGCGCCATCAGAGCGACCGGACCAGGCTCGAGGATATTGGGCGGGGCCGATTGTGTGTCGACGGGCGCCACCTCGCTGTCAGTCGCGCTCAGGAATTTGTCGAGCATGCTCTGGATCGAGTTCTTGGCCACATCCGGACCGGTGTCGCGCATGTCGTTGTGCTGGAATTCGGTCTTCACGACCTGAATCCCCGCCTTCTCGCATTCCTCATCCGTCGGGATCACGCCCGCATCGGCCTTGAACTGCGGATCGGTGGAACGGAACGACAGGATCTTGAACTTGCCGGCGGTGACGAAGGGCACGCGCAGATTGTCCAGCGTGACGACCTTCTTGACCTCGTCCGGATACTGCTTGGCGAAATACATGGTGATGTCGCCGCCCATGGAGTGGCCGACCATCGTCACCTTCTCGTAGTCCGCGTACGGCTGAACCTTCTTCATCTCCTGCATGGCGAGATGGATGTTGGCGACGCCGCGCAGGATCTGCGGCAGCCGGCCGACATAGAGTTCGCCGGGCTTGGTCACCATCGGAGGATCGGTCGGCAGATCATGCTGCGGGCTCACGACCATATAGCCGCGCGCAGCGAAGATGTTGGCGAGGAAGCCGTACTCGGTGTTCTTGACCGTGTTGCCGTGATTGATCACGGCGACCGGCAACGTGATCAGGCCGGCATTGGCCTGCATTTCCTTATCGCGGCGAACGGCGATGTCGACCGGCACCGGGCGGTTGTCGCGCGAAGCGTCGTAGAAGGTGATGGTTTCGTGCTTGATGGCCCACTTGCTCGCCGTGAAATAGGCGACGCCGCAGAGAGCACTGACCGAAACCAGAACGGCAATTCCACGCTTCATTTTCGTCCTCAGCCTCAGGCTCTTGCGGCCTGAATCCCTGTTGAAAATCGTGTTCTTCCGGGGCTCTGCGGCCCCTTCGCGCCTATTCCCTAATATATGTCACAGCCGCGTGACAGGAAGGCTAAAAATTGTGAACCGGCAGCCCTTTCGTTGTGCGCCGCACACGTTTGTTGGGCACTCCATCCCGATACCGCTACGCCAGGGTGTAGATCACCATCTGATGCAACTCATCTCGATCGGGCTCAATTTCACGGTAAACACAGAATGAAAACGACGCAGTGCCGGCTTCGGTTCCGCCAGGAACCGGCCGCTTTGATCGGCCGGAAGTAGCGATATACCGCTCTTAGGCGCCGAGGATGTCGTGGACCTCGAGCGGCTTGTCGACCTGGCTGAACCATTCGGCGCGGTTGGCGGCGCGGCGGCGGCCGCGCTCGTCGAGCGGCAGCTTGAGCTGGCGCAGCAGGCTCGTCACCTCCTCCCGCGCGGTGAGATGGCCGAGATTGGGCCGCATGCCGAGCGTCGCCTCGTCGATCTCGTCGAGGGCGGTCAGGCCGCGCGGGAAGAACTCGCGATAGACGACGCGTTCGGCGAAGCCGTCGACATAGCGGAAGCCGAGCCGCAGCGACAAATCCTTGAGGCCCTCGGCGACGAGCTGCTTGTTGCGGGAGCCGAGCATCGACAGGCGGTTGCGCACCACGATCCAGTCGGTGCTCGAGCCGTCGAGCTGGCGGCGCTTGCGGCGGGTGTCCCGCACCATCTCGGCGTAGTGGCTTTCGCCGGTGACCGCATAGTTGGCGGGATCGACGGTGCCGAGCACGTCGAAATCGAGGAAGCTGTCGTTGATCGGCGTGACCAGCGTGTCGGCCATCGAATGCGCAAGCCGCATCAGGTAGCTGTCGGTGCCGGGTGTATCGATGACGATGAAGTCGAAATTGCTCTCGACCGCCGAGACCGCCTCCATGAACTGCTGGAACTCGGAATTCTCGTTCTCGGCGATCTGCATGGTCTCGCCGAGCTTGATGCAGCGATGCACCGGCAGCTCGAGGCCGAGCTTGGTGCGGCGGGCCCAGGCGGAACGGTTGCTGATGTAGCGGGTGAAACTCTGCTGACGGCAGTCGAGGTCGATGGTGGCGACGCGCTGGCCGGCCTTCAGGAGCGCAACTGCGATGTGCAGGGCGGTGGTCGACTTGCCGGATCCGCCTTTCTCGTTGCCGAGCACGACTACATGCGCCGAGCCCGATTGGCCTTGGCTAGCCTGCACAAGCATAGTGATCCTCAAAACCCCTGACGAATATCTTCGAGTTGGCCGCGTCTGCGGTCAAGTGAAATGCGTGACATGAAATGCAAATCGCACTGCGCCGTTCTTCATCATGAATAGCAGTGTCGCTGTGCGTCCGTGATCCGGCCCACAATGTCGCGACATCATGTGCAGCGCTGCGCGGGATGCTGTGCCGCATCCGGATGCATGGCGTCCACGACCGCCGCTTGTTAAGGTTAGCCGGCCGGGCGCCGGGACGCGCCCGCCTCCACCCCAACTCCTGCCGAGTCCTGATGTCACGAAGCCCCTTGATCGCCCGCACGGTCCCCACCTTGCGACGCGCCGTCGACAATCTTCGCAAGCGAAAAGCCACGATCGCGCTGGTGCCGACCATGGGGGCACTCCATGACGGGCATGTGTCGCTGGTGCGCCTCGCCAAGCAGCGCGCCAGCCTCGTCGTGGTTTCGATCTTCGTCAACCCGACTCAGTTTGCCCCGACCGAGGATTTTGGCGCCTATCCGCGGACCTGGAAGGCCGACATCGCCAAGCTCGCGGCCGAGGACGTCGACATCGTCTGGCACCCCGGCGTCGAGGCGATGTACCCGGAGGGCTTTGCCACCCGCATCGTGCCCGAGGGCCCGGCGCTCGCCGGCCTCGAGGATCGCTTCCGGCCGCACTTCTTCGGCGGCGTCGCCACCGTCGTCGGCAAGCTGTTCACGCAGTGCCGGCCGGATGTCGCGATCTTCGGCGAAAAGGACTTTCAGCAGTTGCGGGTGGTGACGCAGATGGCGCGGGATCTCGACCTCGGCGTCAAGGTGATCGGCTCCCGCACCGTGCGCGAGCGCGACGGGCTCGCGATGTCTTCGCGCAACGTCTACCTGTCGCCGGAGGAGCGGCAGACCGCCATCGTGCTCTATCGCGCCATGAAGGAAAGCGCCGGGCGCATCCGCACCGGCGAGGCGATCGCGCTCTCGATGGCGCGCGGCGCCGAGACGATCAAGGCGGCGGGCTTTGCGCTCGACTATTTCGAGGTGCGCCACGCCGCGACGCTGGCACAGGTCGCCTCGCGCGAGGACGGGCCGTTGCGGATCCTGGTCGCGGCCAGGCTCGGCAACACGCGGCTGATCGACAATATCGCGGTCTAGCTAGAGCAACCCCAGATCCCGCAGCTCGCGGCGCATCGGCTCCGGCATGGCCGCGATCGAGCCCGCGGCGGCTTTGCCGAGATCGGGCGGCACGGAATCGTCGGTGAGATAGCGCCAGCCCTGGAACGGGCGCATCGGCCGCGGCGAGACCGAGATCACCTTCGGCTGCATCACGATTCGGCAGCGCCCGATGCCGTCCTTGTCGCGGAACGGCTCGATGCCGATGATCTTTTCCCGCGCGGCGATCTCGCCCTTGATCACCCAGTAGAGCGATCCGCCCGCCAGGATCTCGGTGTCGCGCTTGGGCACCATGCGGGTGATGTGGATGTGGTGTTGCGGCAGACCCTTCTTCTTGGCGGCCTGCATCCGTTCGGCGATCCACTCCTTCAATTCCTTGACGGAGTCGCAGCCGACGGCGAGCTTGATCAGGTGTAGCGGCATGCCCCAGCATTAGCCGGGCAGCCGCTCATTTGGAATGCCGATCTACTCGTTATCCGCAGCCGCGGGGGCCGGGGCCGAGGGCGGCGGCGCGAGCGGAACAGGTGCGGCTGCCGGCGCCCGCGCAGCCTTCGGCGCCGGCGGCTTCTTCGCAGCCGGTGCCGATGGAGCTGCGGCCTGCGCGGAGGCAGCTGCCGGCGCGCGGGGAGCCGGCGCTGCGGTTGCGGCCGGCGCTGCCTGCCGCGTTGCCGCCGTGGGCGGCTCCGGATTCATGATGCTCACCGGCGGCGTGGACGACGCGCTCGGGAACTCGGCATTGGTCGGCTTGCCCGTCGGCATCGACGGCGGCAGCCCGGCAAGCGCAGCCGTGGCCGGCATCGCCGGCGCCGTTCCAGGCGCGTTCCAGGTCGGCACATAGCGCGCGACCAGCGTGTCGTAGAGATGGGAATCCATGTTGGCGGCGACCTGGCGCTGGTCGGTCAGCGAACGGAACGCCGCGCAATCGAACTGCGTGCAGCCGTCGCGCGCGACCAGCACCTGCGCGACCAGGCCGTAGCGATCACGCTCCAGCGATCTGCGCAGCACCTTCATGTCCAGCGTGAGGCTGCTCTCGGCGGTCGCGACGTCGCCGAGCGCGGTCAACCGGTCGATCCTGGCGGCGGTGTAGGACACGGCTGCGGCCGCCGCGTCAGGCGCGCCGAACAGGGCCTTCTCGCAACCGACGGCCACGGCATCGCCGGCGAGATCGTCGAGACAGGACAACGCCGGCAGGCTCGCGGTGACCGCCGCACGCGTGCCCGCTTCGGCCGGAGCAGCCTGTCCCGCCGGCCCATAGACGCGCACGGTGGCCGCCACCGCGATGGCGATGGAGAGCAGCGTGATGACGGTCAGCGCGCCGTTGGCGACCGATCTCTCGGCGCGCAGCAGTGTGATCAGCAGGATAAGTCCGAAGAAGCCGGCGGCCGCCAGCGTCATCCACATCGGGAACGCCGGCGAGCGCCAGATTTGGTCGAGCGAAGTGGCCGATGCCCAGTTCATGCGCGACGTCCCCTCACGCGAGCAAAGAGCGGATGGTCAAGCGAGCACCGCGAGTCGGCAACTGCCCCCGGCCCACCTTGTTGAGGCGAAGCGGGCCTTTTGACGGCGACAGGACACAATTCCCCGGGAGGCACCAATGCGCTGATAGCCTCAACCTTCAGGAGAGCGCGAGTTGGCTCTCCTTGGCGACGCGTTCGAAGGCTTCGGTCGAGCTCTTGATCCGGTATTGGCAGTCGTCGCCATCGGTCGGCAGCAGACGGATGATCTCATACGTGCCGCTGGCAGCCGGGCGCGCGATATTGCTGGCCGTGAACAGGACGCGCGATCCCACGGGGAATTTGTGCTTCAACACCCTCTCCATTACTCAAACAGCGCCTGCCTCGCCCATGGTCCCAATGCGATGGCCGGCCGGAAACCCGGGCCGCTGTATAGCACGCGGCCGGCCGTTTTGGCCAGCGCCATGCCAGCATGGACACGCGATATTTTTTCAGTCTTTTCAGAACGATAGAGGGGCGAGCGACCCGCCAATCGTACCGCCGGAAATACCCCCGCGCCGGGTGCGGCAATTGCCGGTTGAGGCGCGCCCGGCCCTCAGGGCGGCCGGCGGCACACCGCCCCGGCGTCCCTCGACCACCAGCGCGACTACGCCGTTTCGAACTTCTCGATGACGAGCGTTTCGGCGAGCCCGTCGCGGGTCCATTCCTGGAACGCCGGCATCGCCGTCATCGTGTCCATGTAGGCCCTGGTCTCCGGCGTGACCTCGATCGCGTAGGTGCGGAAGCGGTGCACGACCGGCGCATACATCGCGTCCGCCGCGCCGAAGCGGCCGAACAGGAACGGTCCGTTGGCACCATACCGGGTCCGGCACTCGCGCCAGATCTCCTGCACGCGCGCGATATTGGCTTTGGCGTCCGCCGACAGCGTCACGGGGCGCACGGGCCGGTGCAGGTTCATGCCGCATTCGTTGCGCAAGGCCATGAAGCCGGAATGCATCTCGGCGCAGACCGAACGGGCATGGGCGCGTGCCGCGACGTCGTCGGGCCACAGCTTCTTCTCGGGATAGCGCTCGGCGATGTATTCGATGATGCTGAGCGAATCCCACACCGTGATGTCGCCATCGACCAGCACCGGCACCTTGCCGGCGCGGCTGAAGGAGAGGATCTGTTCCTTGTCGGCGGGGTTGTCGGTGTAGAGCGGAATGACGGTCTCCACGAACGGGATGTCGTTGGCACGCAGCGCGAGCCAGGGCCGCATCGACCATGACGAGTAGTTCTTGTTGCCGATCGCGAGTTTCAGTGCAGCCATGTCACCAGTCCTTCCCGAGACGTCCTGAAGCGAGCCGCTTTTAGCGCCATCGCCTGCCGCCAATCAATCGTTGCCGCAACGGATCGTGCGTGGCAATCGTTGCGACCGCGAGGAGAGAGACATGAGCAGGCACTGGGTCGACATCACGGCGGTCGGCTTCTTCATCATCGAATGGCTGGTCTATGCCCTGACGCTGGAGCATTCGGCTTACGGCCGCGACAGCCTGTCGGCGCGCATGAACCGCTACCGCGAGGTCTGGGTGCGCCAGCTGCTCGATCGCGAGACCCGCATGGTCGACATGCAGATCATGGCCTCGCTCCAGAACGGCACCGCCTTCTTCGCCTCCACCAGCCTGTTCGCGCTCGGCGGCGCGCTGGCGCTGCTGCACGCCACCAACGACGCGATCACGATCCTGAGCAAGCTGCCGGTCGACCTCAGCACGTCGCCGGCGATGTGGGAGCTGAAATGCGTCGGCCTCGTGCTGATCTGCGTCTACGCCTTCTTCAAGTTCGCCTGGGCCTACCGCCTGTTCAACTATGTCGCGATCCTGTTCGGCGGCATGCCGCCGGCTGACCGGCGCGACACGCCGGAGGCCGAAGCCCATGTCATCCGCACCACGCGCCTGTTCGAATCCGCCGGCCGCCATTTCAACCGCGGCCAGCGCGCCTTCTTCTTCGCGCTCGGCTATCTCGGCTGGTTCGTCAGCCCCTGGGTGCTGTTCGTGAGCACGGCAGCGGTGGTGGTCGTGACCTGGCGCCGGCAGTTCGCATCGAGCGCATGGGCCGCGATGGCGCCGGAGGTGGTGGATGGTGAGGAGAAGAAGCGCGGTCATTGATGCGTCCGCGCCGCGAGTGCGCGATGTAGCGCGCGCTTTCTCCACGTCGTCATTGCGAGCGCAGCGAAGCAAGACTGCCACCGCGGAAAGATTCTGGATTGCTTCGCGGCGCTCGCAATGACGGCCCTATGAACTCCGTCATCCTGAGGTGCGAGGCATGGGACGCAACGCGTCCCATGGGGAGCCTCGAAGGATGAGCGGCCGGGATGCAGCCGGGCCGTCGCCCTTCGAGGCTTACCCTGCCGCGCGATGCGCCGCAGGGCGCGCACCTCCAGCGATAACGGCTTCGCCGTTACGCAGGGGTGACGGGGATGGATTGGCGCTCGCTGCTTCCGCATCGTCATTGCGAGCCAACGGGGCCGCGCTCCGCGCGGACCCGTTGGCTCGCAATGACGGTGTTTGGGGCATCGGCTCGGTTCTCCAATTGAAATGTCATGCCCCGCGAAAGCGGGGCATCCAGTACGCCGCGGCCTCTCGGTTCAATCACTTCCGTCTCGGAGTACTGGATCGCCCGCCTTCGCGGGCGATGACAGCGGTGAAGGATTGCAGACACGCCTTCGCATCCTCGCGGCTCATTTCGCCCGAGCTTTGCTTGATCGCTCCGTCCTCTAAGCCAAGAGGGCGCAGGGAAGGCCGGGTGCCAGCTAGCACCCGCGGTCCGCTGCGCGAAAAGCACACGCAGAGAAACCGCACAGCAGCATACAGGTGAAGCCCAACACACGGCCTTCCCTGCGCGATGGTTGGACGGCTTATGCCGTGCTCTCCCGGGAGCCGAGTTCCTTCTGGCCTCCCTCACCCCGGCGAAAGTCGCCGGCACCGCGCCGGTTGACGCGACTGCCGCATCCGCCAGGGCTTGACCGTAGCAACGACGGCCAGGACCACACGGTTTTGCCGTACGCACGGCGCGCTGTTCGCCGCAGTTTTCCCAGCCCTGTCGACCAGGCTGGAAACTTACAGGCGAGACGAACCTGACAGCGCCGTTCGTCCGCGCGCGGTCTCGGGCTCACGGAGAGCAATCCGCCCTGCCCTTGACCTCTCGCGCCCGACGCTGCCGCGTCCACCGCAGGCCCGGCCCTGCGATCATCACGACACATGACCGCCCCTCAAGGGTGAGCCGGGATGGGCGACACATACGCCAATTCCGAATTTCGGTAAAGCGGAATGTTTTTGCGTGCCGGGATTGACAGGGCGGCGACACAGAGGGATCCCGCAGCCCACACGCTACCCGCCGAAATCCCTTGGGCCGAACGGCAGGTCCAACACCTTCCATTCCTCATACTTGTCGGCCGGCAGCATCTTGTAGGGCTGGCAGCTCTGGAGCGCGCTCATTGCGGACTTCATCATGGCCACACCTTTCGCGGACGGCGGGGCCTCGATCAGGATCGGCTCGCGCGCCAGCGTGCCGTCGGTGGCGAACACCGTGCGCAGCTTGATGCGGACGTTGTCGGTCGGGTCGACCCCGGCCGGCAACTTGGCGCAACTTCTCAGGTGGCGGCGGAGCGCGGCAATGACTTCGGCCGGCAGCTTGGTTGCGGTCGAATCGTTGGCATCGCCGCCGTCATCCTTGGGGGCGTTTCTCGGCTCGGACGGCAGTTCAGGCGGCAGCCCCAGCATGACGCCGTACTTGATGGTGACGTCGGGCTCCGGAGCCTGATAGGCCGGCGGCGGCGCGGCTTGCTGCTGCGGCTGCGGCATGGCCTGAGGCGGTTGCTGCGGCTGTGCGTTGGCCTCGCGCGGCTTCGGCGAAGGTTGCGGCTGTTGCTGCTGCGCGGGCCGTTGCGGTTCGGGCGACGGCTGCGGTGATGGCGACGGCGCGGCGGCCTGTTGCTTGGCCGCAGGCTTCGGCGCCGCCTTGTCCTTGTCGGTGAAATCCAGCTGCGGCAGTTTCAGGTCGGGCTCCGGCAGCTTCTCCTTCGCCTCTTGCTTCACCTCGTCCTTGGCCTTCTCCTCAGCCTTCTCTTGGGCCTTGGCCTCCTCCTGCTTCATCTGCTCCGGCGTGACGATGTCGACAGTGACCGTTTCGGGCGGTGCGGCATGGAACGGATGGACCTCGCTGATCAGGATGATCAGTCCCACCAGCGTCAGATGCGCGATCGCCGACGCCGCAATGTCCGTCCGTATGATCTTCCGCGGTTCCATCGACTGACTTCGGGTTGCCGCGCTGGTCCTAGCATAATGGAGGCCCCCCTCAATCCCATTTCGGGGCGAAGCCGAAATCGGTCAGGCGCCCCCTGGGATTGGCCAGCGCGGCGATGCGGGCCATCTCATCGTCCGCCAGCTCGAAATCGAAGATCTCGATGTTTTCCGACAGCCGCTCGACGCGGGAGGTGCGCGGGATCGCAGCGACATTCTGTTGCACCAGCCAGCGCAGGCAGATCTGCGCCGGCGTCTTGCGGTGGAGGCGCCCGATCTCGGCGAGCGTCTGGTCGGTCTTGACGCGCCCCTTGGCGATCGGGCTGTAGGCGACCAGCGCAAGGCCATGCTGGTCGCAGGCCGCCCTCACCTTCGCCTGGTCCAGATAAGGGTGATATTCGACCTGGTTGCAGGCCAGCGGCTCCGGCGACAGCGCGACCGCCTGCTCGATCAGCGCCACCGTGAAATTGGACACGCCGATATGGCGGGTCAGGCCCATCCGCTTGGCATGCGACAGCGCGCCCAGCGTCTCCGCCAGCGGCACGTGCGAATTGGGCCAATGCAGCAAGAGGAGATCGACGAAGGGAAGCCGCAGGCGCGCGAGGCTCTCCTTGACCGAGCGCTCGAGATCGTGGGGCGCGAAATGGTTGGTCCAGACCTTGGTCGTGAGAAAGATGTCGTCGCGGCGCACGCCGGAGGCGCGCAGGCCGTCGCCGACCTCGCGCTCATTGTCGTAGACCTGCGCGGTGTCGATGTGACGGTAGCCGAGCCGCAGCGCCTGCTCGACCACGCGCGCGCAAAGCCGCCCGTCCAATTCCCAGGTCCCGAGCCCGATCGCCGGTATCCTTGCGCCACTGGCCTCGACGAACAGCATGAGGAATCCTCTCTGTTGCGGTCGCCCCTAAGGCGCGATGAGATCAGGATGAATCGTCATCGCGCTTTAGGTTATTGTTTGAGCATGATCTTTTCGGAAAACCGCTGCGCACTTTTCCGGATCATGCTTTAGGCCATTATGGACTTCGCCCGTCATCGTGCCAACGGACGCCGGGCCGGTTATTCAGCGCAATGCTAACGCGTGGTTCGCGCGAGGCCTTGACGTCAGGCTTTGGCGAGCGCCTGGAATACCGTATCCGGTGCATGCGCGATCACGGCGAGCAGCGCGCGGGCCGGCCCCCGCGGGGCACGCTTGCCCTGCTCCCAGTTGCGGATGGTCTCGACGGGAACGCCGAGCTTGGCGGCGAACTCCATCTGGGTCAGGCAGGCGCGACGGCGCAGATCGCGCACCGCGAGCGAAGAGGCCTCGCCTGGCGCCGCATTGGCCGCCGGCAGGACTGGAGACGGCTGAACTGGAAGCGGCTGAACTGGAAGCGGCTGAACTGGAAGCTCTTGGCCGTCCCGCAACTCGACGATCCGCCCGTCCGCCTTCAGCCGCAACCGCATGTCGATTCCCCCAAGCACGGGCGATGATGCGGCAACTCGCTTAAGTTCGGATTAAAGATAGCGGCCTCGTGCCCCGGACGCGGCGCAGCGCCTCTTCGGCGGTGCGCCGCAGAGCCGGGGCCCATCCCGCCGCAGCGTACCCTGTCGCCTTCTGGGTCCCGGTTCTGCGCAGCAGCGCTACGCGCCGCAGCGCGCCCCGGGACACGTGAGAGGCAGCGCGGCTGCCCCACACTCCGTCATTGCGAGCGAAGCGAAGCAATCCAGACTATTGCCGCGGAGAGATTCTGGATTGCTTCGCTTCGCTCGCAATGACGGGGAGAGAGCGCGCTTCCCTACTTCAACCCAAACCACAGCGTCGCGATGCCGAGGAAGGAGAAGAAGCCGACGACGTCGGTCACGGTGGTGACGAAGGTGCCGGAAGCCACCGCCGGATCGGCCCTGACACGGTCGAGCGCCATCGGGATCAGGATGCCGCCGAGCGCGCCGGCGACGAGGTTGCAGATGATGGCAAGCCCGATGACGATGCCGAGGCCCGGAATCTTGAACCAGGCCACGGCCGCGATCCCCGTGATCACGGCAAAGGCGAGCCCGTTGACGAGACCGACCAGCGTCTCGCGCATCACCACGCGCCAGGCGTTGAAGGAGCCGAGCTCGCGGGTCGCGAGCGCCCGCACCGCAACCGTCATGGTCTGGGTCGCGGCGTTGCCGCCCTGGCTCGCCACGATCGGCGCCAGCACGGCGAGCGCCACCATCTTCTCGAGCTGCCCCTCGAACAGGCCGAGCACGGAGGACGCGAGGAAGGCGGTGGCGAGATTGACCAGCAGCCAGTTGAAGCGGCCGCGCGCAATGGTCAGAAAGGTGTCCGACAGCTCTTCGTCGCTGGTGACGCCGCCGAGCGCCTTGAGGTCCTCGTCGGCCTCCTCCTCGATGACGTCGACGACGTCGTCGACGGTGATGACGCCGACCAGGCGATCCTGGGTGTCGAGCACGGGCGCGGCGACGAGATTGTACTTGCCGAACATGTGCGCCACCTCCGACTGGTCCTCCAACACGGAGACGCGGCGACGGTCCTCGTCGGTGAGCTCGGTGAGCGGCACCGGCCGGCGTGTGCGCAGGAGCACGTCGAGCGGCACCGCGCCCTGCCAGTGCTGCTCCTTGTCGACGACGTAGATCTCGTAGAAGCGGTCGGGCAGATCCGGCGTCTCGCGCATGTAGTCGATCGCCTGCCCGACGGTGAAATCCTGGGGCACGGCGATGAACTCGGTCTGCATCCGGCGGCCGGCGGAATTCTCCGGATAAAGCAGGCTGCGCTCGAGCGCGACGCGCTCCCGCAAGGGCAGCTTCTCGAGGATCTCCTCCTGCTCGGCCTCGTCGAGGGTTTCCAGCAGCTCGACCGCGTCGTCGGATTCGAGCTCGCGGACACCTTCTGCGACCGTCTCCGGCGGCAGCTCCTCGAGGATCTCCTCGCGCACGGCCTCGTCGACCTCGTTCAATGCCGAGAAGTCGAAGTCGCGGCCGGTCAACTCGACCAGGCGGACGCGGTCGTCGGGCTCGAGCGCTCCGATCAGGTCGCCGAGATCGGCCTCGTGCAGCTCGGCGACGATCGCCCGCAACGATGCACTGTCGCCGGCCTCGATCGCATGGGCAATTTCCTCGACAAATTCGTGACGAATTTCGCCGTCTTCATTGCGCATCGGCACGTGGTCGAGTACCGATTCCGCGGCGGATAGGGCAACGTCCATATGTTCATCCATGGCGCGGCTCCCATTTGACAGGTTGGAACGACTGGTCTGAGCTGAGGGTTCAGGCAATACCCACAAGGCGACGGCGAGCGCAATGACAAAGATGCTTCGACGGAGGTGGACATCGATGTCCGTGGGCACGGTCCTCATGGCCCTCACCGGCCTCCCCTCGACCGAAGCCGCCGAGTGCCCGCGCAAGGATACGCTCGGCACCTCGCGGGTGCTGAGCGTCGACGTGAAGACCACACCGCGAGTCGGTCTGAAGAGTTTTCCGCAGACGCTGCCACTCGCCGATCGCGAGGTCGTGCTGACCTTCGACGACGGCCCGTATCCGCCGACCACATCGAAGGTGCTGGCGGCGCTGGCGCAGGAATGCGTGCGCGCGACCTTCTTCCTGATCGGCCTGCACGCCGCCGAACATCCCGACATGGTCAAGCGCATCGCGCGCGAGGGCCACACCATCGGCCACCACACCTTCTCGCACCCGTTCATGGCGCGGATCCTGTTCGACAAGGCGAAGAGCGAGATCGACCGCGGGATCGCGGCCGACGAGATGGCGCTGAAAGGCGTGTCGACGACGACGCCCTCGACGCCGTTCTTCCGCTTCCCCTATTTCGAATCGACCCCTGCGCAGCTCGATCTGCTCCAGGCCCGCGGCATCGTCGTGTTCGGGGCTGACCTCTGGGCCAGCGACTGGGAGGAGATCACGCCGGAGCAGGAATTGAAGCTCGTCACCGAGCGCCTCGCGGCGAGCGGCAAGGGCATAATCCTCTTCCACGACCCCAAGGCGCGCACGGCCGCGATCATGCCGGCCTTCCTGCGGTACCTGAAGGAGAACGGCTATCGGGTGGTTCACATCGTGCCGGCGGGCACGCCACAGAAGAGTGCCGACGCGCATTGATGCCGGAATGTCACGCCGGCGCAAAATGGGGTGATTTGGGCCCTATTAACAGTCTGTTCATGATACGCCGTGCAAGTATTGAGGGGACTTGCAGTGGGAAGGGTTCTTGCGCCTGAACCGTTTCCCGGTGTCTCCGACCTACTATGGCGACAATCGCATATGAGGGCAGACGGGGTTCATGATCGGAAGTAGCGTTGTTTTGCGGACGCGATCGTGGATCGTCCTATGTCTTGGCGGATTCCTTGGGTTGCTGACCACCGCCTCGCCGGCAGCGTTCGCGGCCAACTGCCCCGGCCATCCGGACGCGCTCGGCACCTCCCGCACCCTCGTGGTCGATCCGCGCGAGCATCCGCGCATCGGCACCATGCAGTACCGCGAGACGCTGCCCCTGAAGGACCATGAGGTCGTCCTGACCTTCGACGATGGTCCCTTGCCGAAATATTCCAACCAGGTGCTCCAGATCCTCGCCGACGAGTGCATCAAGGCGACCTTCTTCATCATCGGTCAGCAGGCCAAGGCCAACCCCGAAGGCGTGCGCAAGCTGGTGGCGGCGGGGCACACCGTCGGCACCCACAGCATGGACCATCCGCTGACCTTCGACCGGATGCCGATCGAGAAGGCCGAGGCCGAGATCAATGGCGGCATCGCGTGGACCTCGGCCGCGATGACCGATCCGTCCAAGCTCGCGCCGTTCTTCCGCATCCCCGGCCTGATGCGCGCCGAGGGCGTCGAGAACCTTCTGATCTCGCGCGGCATCCAGGTCTGGAGCGCCGATTTTCCGGCCGACGACTGGCGCCATGTGTCGTCCGACCGCGTCTATCAGCTCGCGATCCAGCGGCTGGAGGCCAAGGGCAAGGGCATCCTGCTGCTGCACGACATCCAGGCCCGCACGGTGGCGGCGCTGCCGAAGATCATCCGTGACTTGAAGGCGCGCGGCTATCGCATCGTGCATGTGGTGCCGGCAAGCGCAGACCAGCCGGCGACGCCGACCACGCCGGTGGAGTGGCTGCTGCATCCGCCCACGGAGACGACGCCGATCGCGCGCTGGCCGTCCGTGCCGAATTTCGTGTTCACGCAGACCGGCACGCTTCCGGCGCCCGCTCTTGCCGATCTCAACGCGCAGACCAGGCATCAGCCGCTGCTGCCGCGCCGGACCAAGGCGCTGACGGATGTCGCGACCACCCTGCCCGTGCCCGGCCGCGATCTCTTTGCGATCCCCGAGGGCTCGATCGACGTCCTGCTGTCGACGACGCTGTCGCGGCGCGCCGCGACGCGGCTGGCCATCGCGGCCGAGACGCCTCGTGGGCCCAAGGGCAAGCCGGCCAAGCCGCAGGGACGGCGAACGGCGCATGCGGCGCCGGCCGCACCGAAGCAGACCAGGATTGGGCAGGCCGGAAGTAGGCAGGCCAAGAGCGCCGCGCCGCGTCCGACTCATGTGGCCGGCCTGAAGAAGCGCGCCTAGAGCTTGATCGGTTCTGATTGGGTCAGAACCGAAGCTCTGGATTCTTGTTTTGACGCATTTTCTTCACGCGACCCGGTAATCCACTTCGCTCGAAAACGCTCTGGCCCCTACTGCCGCATGATGTTGGCGACGCAGAGCAGCACGATCAGTGCCAGGAAGAACAGGTCCATATAGGACTTGATCTCGCCGTCGCGCCGCAGCCGGGCGACGTCGGCGACGACCTGCTTGCGCGCCGCGGTTCCGCCCGAACCGTCATTGATCGGGGCCTGAAGGCGCTTCGTCTCGGCCTCCAGCTTCTCGATCTTCTGGAAGAAGTAGAACGCGCGCAGCGTCGAGGCCGCGCGCATGCCGGCATAGACCAGCACCAGGATCGCCAGGATCGCCCGGTTCGGATACTTCTCCATGAAGTTCAGGCTGAAATAGACCACCGCCAGGAACGCGAAGTTGGTGACGAAGCGGTAGACGAAGCTAAGGAAAACCATGCTGGCTCAAGCCTTGAGGAGGTGCGCAACCGGATCGGCGTTGCAAATTCGGGATCAGGGGGGAGTCCAGACCGGAACAGCCGGCCGTACAGGCTTCGTCTACGCCAAGTTTGTTTCAGCAAAGATACCGCCGCCCGCAACTCGCCGCCTTTTAGCCACGCGCGGCCATATTGCAAGCCGGAGCACGAGCGCCGGCCGTTCCGCACGCCGGTAGCCCGCAACGGCTCAATGGAGATTTGGCGGAAGTCGCGATAGACTGGGACCGCCGCCACATGTGGGGTCTGCCGATGCCGAGGAAGGGAATCACGGGCCACGACGACTGGGTTCTGACCGAGGCCCTCGCGACCGCGCTGGTCGCGCTGGAGCAGCTCGAGCCGAAGCACCAGCCGAGCGCGCACATGGAGGATATCCGCAAATTGCTCTCCGACGGCAAGGAGCCGGCGGCGGTGAGCCTGCACCTCGCCCAGGCCAAATGCCGCCTGTTTCCGGAGTCGGATCCGCTCGAGATCTACCGGGAGTACGGGATCGGCGACGAATATGGCTGAAGGGCAGCCAGGGACCACCTGCGACTGATCCTGCGATCATTATGACCAGTGCGCCAAGGTCGATCTTGCTGCCGACGATCAGGCCATCAAGCCGCGCTGGTCATTTGGGGTTTGGATCCGCAAGACCCGCACCGGGCTCCCGGAGCTGCCCGGCGCGCGCGAGCCGGACCGCGTCGCCCAGCGCACGCGCCACATTCTGCACCTTCTGCTGGAACGTTCGATCCTCATCGAGCTCGCGGTGCGAGATGGCGTACGGCTCCATGTAGCCGATATAGCCGTCGAGCTCGGCGAAGCGGCCCGCCGAGATCAGGCGCATGTCGGTCAGCCAGTCGGACAAGGACCGGCGCACGTTCTCGGCGCCGGCGGCGTCACCGTGAACGACGAGGCCGAAATGACGGCCGGCGAGATGGCGCGGATAGGGCCAGCCCTTCAGCTCCATCGCCTTGGCCTCGTCGGCCCTCTTGCCGTGGGTCGAGGTCGGATCCGGGTTGCCGCCGTCGGCGCAGACCAGGCGGTCCATCATCGCCTTGAGACCGGCCGGCACGTGGTACCAGTTCACCGGGGTCACGATCAGGATGCCGTGCGCGGCGACCCACAGCGGGTAGATCTCGTTCATCCAGTCGCCGGTCTGCCCCAGCGAATGGTTCGGATAGCAGCTGCACGGCCAGTGACAGAGCGGCATCGCGGTGGCGACGCAGGACTTGCAGGGATGGATGTTCTTGCCGAACTCCGAGGCGAGGCGCGACAGATCGAGGATGTCGACGGCAAACCCCATCTCGATGAAGACCGGCTCGGCCAGCTTGACCAGACGCCAGGTCTTGGACATCTCGCCGGGACAGGTGTGCTCGCTGCGGGCCGAGCCGTTGATGATCAGGATGCGCGGCGTCTCGCCGGCATCGTCATGCCGTCGCTGCGCGGTGAGCACAGCGGCGCGCGCGTCCAGCCAGTCGACGGCGATGTCGTAGTCGGGATCGGCAAATCCGGGCCCCGCTTTCCGCGTCACCGGCGCCTTGCGCGAATGGCTATAGGCGTCCCAGGCAGCGCCGACGATGGCATCGAGCTCGCGCTGGAGCGGGACGAAGGCGGGATCGACGAACTGGCTCCTGTAACGGCGCTCGAATTCTTCGCGCGACAGTCTGACGGACGGCATTCCCTTGCGAACGTCGACTTCCGTCATGCCGCCTCCTCGCCAGATCGGTGCAACTCGACCAACCCGAGGTGCGGCTCGCGGTTCCAGGGCGTTGCGACGAAGGCGCGCGTCCCTCCTTCCGCTTATGAGCCGGCGGCCTGCTGACGGACGGTCTCCGGAGGCAGATCGAATTGGGCGATCCTCCGGTCCAGCCGCCAGAGCTCGATGCGGTGGAGCAGCACGAGCGAGGCGGCCTCGCGCCTGGCCTGCTCGTCATTGTCGCAGACGAGATTGACGCATCCGAACACATGACCGTTCGGTTCGATCTGGAAAGCCCGATAGTGCTTGATGCTCCGCATCGTCACTCTCCTCGTCGTGGGAACACAGGCGCACTCAGCCAGTCCGTCAGGTTCGAGGTCATCTCGTTCTGTTCAGCGCGTCGCAGCAGCATCTCGCGCTCCTTGCCGGGCGGCATGCTGCGCGCGCGCTCGCGGGTGGTTTCGGCAAATGCCATCAACCGCTCCTGGAGCGATTGGGTCTGTTTCCTTCGGTTGCGTTTGGCGGTCATCTTATCTTCATCAGGGACTTCGGAAATGCGGCCCAGCCCGACATTTTTTTGCAGCTTGGGTCGCAACGCCAAGTTCCGGCATTTCAATAAGTTAACGCTGCGTGATTTTGCCGGCGTCGTGAGCGTCAAGCCAGTGCCCGGTCGCAGATGCAGCCTGACGTGCTGCACATGCCGCACCTCGTCATTGCGGTGGCTGCAGCCCGGGCGAGCGCAGCCACTCGCTCATCTGAGAACCGGTTTCCGCCTGACGCGCCTTGCGCAGGATTTCGTCGCGTGCGGCCCCCGGCGGAAGCGACTTGGCCTGCTCGCGCAGCCGCTCGGCTTCTGCGGCCAGGCGCGTTTCCAGCGCATCCCTTTGCTTGACACGATGCCGCGTCAACATGAGGAATCCTCCCTGTTCATGGACAGAGCGCGCCGTTGCGTTCTTCTCGGTGGCTGCCATAGCCAGTCCGACATGACGGAAGTTCAACGTTCCGGATCGCGAAGGGTTTCTAAAGTCCCTACTCTTCCCGGTTGTCCCGAAGGGCTTGGATCTCGGAGCGCAACATCGCGCTTTCCATCATCACGCGGCGCGTCTCGCGCTTGACATCGTCAAGCCGATCCGCGACCGCTCTGTGCTGCGCCCGGAGGGTGCGGCTCGCTTCGATCGCGCGGGCAGCGCGGGCAAACAGGGCGTCATCCATCAATCGACTATAGAGGCCCCGCGACGGACGCGCTTTCACGTAAGTTACTCAAAACGCGCCAACCGCTCAAAATCATCGGGAACTCCAAGCTGAATCGAAAGCGCGATCAGCCGCGCCGATACAATTGCAGATAGCTCGGCGAGAACAGGGCCGCGTCCTTGAGTGCGTCGAGATCGTTGATGGTGAGCGTCCGCTCGCGCAGCACGATCAGACCGGAGGAGCGCAGCTCCTGCACTGTTCGATTGAGATGGACCACCGACAGACCGGTGGCATCTGCGAGATCCATCTGCGTCACAGGCATGATGCAGGAATTGCCCTCGACCATCCCGACCGGACGCAGCCGCTCGAAGATCTCGCAGAACAAATGCGCCACCCGCTCGAGGGCGACGCGGCGGCCGAGATTGATGGCCCATTCGCGCTGGATGGCATTGTTGACGAGGGTCTCGCACCAGAATGCTTCGGCGAGCGAGCGATCACCCGCCACCAGTGCCTCGAAGCGCGCACGCTTGATCTCGCTGTAGACGACCTGCGTCATCGCCGCGATGGAATGATCCATCACCGAGAGCAGGAAGGCGTGCGCATCGCAGCTCTCGCCGGGAAAGATGAAATTGACGATCTGGCGCCGCCCGTCTTCGAGCGTCTTGTAGCGGCAGAGCCAGCCCGACAGCACGAGGCGGACGCTGTCGACCGGATCGCCCTCGGAGATCAGGTCCTCGGCCGATCCGGCGCGCTGAAGTCCCTCGAGCAGTGCGTATTCGAGTGCCGTGCGGGCTTCGGTCGACAACGGCCTCAGCGCATTCAGCCGGCGAATGGCCGGCTCCAGCAAGCTGCGATCGGAGGTCGACAAGGACATCAGTCAGCCATTGCCGGTGTGTGGAACGTGCGCCTGCTCAGAGGAATGGCGATCGTGCATTGCAGCCCAACCGGGTCGAATGCCATCGTGGTCTGCCCCCTGAACTCGAAAGCCAGCGTACGCTCCAGAAGCTCGGTGCCAAAGCCCTTTCGCGCTGGTGGCGCCACTTGCGGGCCGCCCCGCTCGCGCCATTCGAACACCAGCTCGGCCGGCTCGGTGCTTTCGTCCTTGCGCCAGGTGATTTCGATCCGCCCGGTCGGCTGGCTCAAGGCGCCGTATTTCAGAGCGTTGGTGGCCAGTTCGTGGATGGCCAGTGCGAAGGTTTCCGCGGCTTTGGGCTGCAGGCGCACCTTGGGACCGGACACCCGCATCTGCTCGCCCTCGCGGGCATTATAGGCCAAGAGTTCTTCGACCACGAGATATTCGAAATCGACGCCACCTTCGGGATCGCGGGTCACCAGCGCCTGGGTCCGGGCAAAGGCGTTCAGCCGGCCGTCGAGATGGGAGGCGTATTCCTCGACGGTGGTGCTCGTTTCTGCCGAACGGCGGGCGATCGAGCGCACCACGCCGAGCGTGTTACGGACACGATGCTGGAGCTCGGCCAGCAGCAGACGCTGACGCTCCTCGGCGCGGGTGATGGCGGTGACGTCGATGAAGGTGACGACGACGCCGGCGATGAAATTGTCGATGCTGCGATAGGGAAGGATGCGCACGATGTAGCGCGTGCCGCTGTCGGGCGCGCTCAGCTCGCGCTCGGCGCTCGCCAGCGTGCGCAGCACGCGGCGCACATCATCATAGAGCTCCTCGATCGGGATGCGCGCCTTGATGTGCGCGATCGGGCGGCCCGCGTCGGTTTCAACGAGATGCAGGACCTGGGTGATCGCCGGCGTAAAGTTCATCACGCGCAGATCGTTGTCGAGGAACACGGTCGCGATCTGCGTGCTCTCGAGGAAGTTCTTGAGGTCGCTGGTGGCGCGCGTCAGCTCCTGGACGCGGTGCGCCAGCTCGCCGTTGACCGTGGTCAATTCCTCGTTGACAGACTGCAACTCCTCGCGCGAGGTCTCGAGCTCCTCGTTGGCGGACTGCAGCTCTTCATTGAGCGACTGATATTCCTCGTTCGAGGACTTCAGTTCCTCGTTGGTGCTTTCGAGCTCCTCGATCGTGGCCTGAAGGCGCTCCCGCGTCGCGCGCAGCTCGCCTTCAAGGCGCTCGACGTGCTCGGTGCGCACCAGCGCGTTCGGATTGCCCGGGTTGGCCTCGATCACGCGGGCCGGGCCGTCTTTGAACAGGACGACGAAATTGCGATGGCCGCCGGCGCCATCCTGGATCGGCTCGACCGTGACGTCGACGAGAACGCGGTGACCATTCACCCCGAGCTGCACCTGATCGGCATGAGCGGGCTCGTTGGTCTCGGCGGCGCGGCCGAGCGCCGTCCGCAATTCCAGACGCAGATCGCGGTGCACAAGCTGGAGCAGGTCGAGCGTGGCGGCGCCCGCCGTCGGCTCGATATAGCGGCCGGTGCGCCCGGAGAAGTGCAGGATCTGGAAATGGTCGTCGGTGATGACATAGGCGGGGGCATAGCGCTCCGCGATGCGCTGCGCGCGGCGCTCCAGCCCGACGTCGGGGCCGAACGAACGCACTGGCGGCACTTCGACCGGCGCCCTGCCCGCCGCGGTGGTGATCGGAAATTCCGGCGGCAGCCGCGTTCCCGTGTCGAGCTTCTTGAAGATGCGGGCGCGGCGATCGATCGGCGCGAACAGCTTCGGGTGCCGCGTCACGTTCTCGGAATTGCCGAGGAAGAGGAAACGCTCCGGCAGCAGCGCGAAGTGGAACAGCGGAATCACCCGGTTCTGCAATTCGGCGTTGAGGTAGATCAGCAGGTTGCGGCAGGAGACGAGATCGAGCTTGGAGAACGGCGCGTCCTTGATGACGTTGTGCTGCGAGAAGATGCACATTTCGCGCAGCTCCTTCACCACGCAATAAGTGTCGCCTTCGCGCACGAACCAGCGCGCCAGGCGCTCGCTGGTCATGTCGGCCTCGATGGTGGTGCGGTAACGGCCGACGCGCGCGGCCGCAAGCGCGCGGCCGTCGATGTCGGTGGCGAAGATCTGCACCTGCGGCGCGGAATCCAGCCGGCCCATGTATTCGCGCAGGAGTATGCCGATCGAATAGGCCTCTTCGCCCGTCGCGCAGCCGAGCACCCAGACGCGGACCTGCTGGCCCGCGCCCCTGCCCTCGAATATCTTCGGGATGATCTGGCTCTCCAGCACCTCGAATTCGCGCTTGTCGCGGAAGAACTCGGTGACGCCGATCAGGAGATCGTTGAAGAGGCGTTGTGCCTCGTCCTTGTCGTTCCTGAGGAAGTCGACATAGGCGGGGATATCGTCGATCTGGACTACCTGCATACGCCGCTGCACGCGGCGCAGGAAGGTGTTCTGCTTGTAGCCGTGGAAATCATTGCCGGTCTTGTTGCGCAGGATGTCGGCGATGCGCGACAGCGAGGTCGCGGCCGCGGCCAGCACCTCGTCGAAGCCCTGCTTCTCATCCAGCCGCCTGAGATGACGGGCATAGACCTGGATGTGCTCGGGAATGTCTTCCGGCGCCAGCACGTAGTCGGCGATCGCCGCCGGCGTGTTGGCCTCCTTGAGATGACCGGCCTCGTCGGTGATGACCTTTTCGGCGATGGCGAGACCACCGTGATCCTTCAGCGTTGCGGTGCCCAGCGTGCCGTCGCCGCCGGTGCCGGACAGGATCACGCCGATCGACTGCTCGGCGCGTTCCTCCGCCAGCGACACCAGGAAGCTGTCGATCGTGGCGCGCTCGCCGGGCCCCTGCTCGGCCTTGCGGATCGCGAAACGGCCGCCCTGGATCGTGGTGATCATCGCCGCCGGGCACAGATAGATCATGCCGCCCTCGATCGCCTCGCCGTTGCCGGGGTCGGAGAGCTTGCCGCCGTGGGCATTTTGCACGATCCGGCGCAGCCGCGGCTCGTCGAAGGCCTCGTGATGTTGAAGCGCCAGCACGATGGCCTGGTCGGCGTCTACGGTCAGCTTGGCAAAGAAGCGTTCGATACTGTCCAGAGCGGCGGGCGAAGCTCCCACGCCGATGACCAGCGGGGTCTTGCTCTGGCGCTCTCCTTCGGCTGCATGGTCGCCGACTTCATTCATGGCTCTGGTGGCTCTCGTTCACTGGCCAGGCGCGAGGGCACCCGGTCCCCGCAGATAGCAGAAATCGATATTACCCCAACAGATCAAAGAGAAAAATGTCACGGAGCGTCCTTTGATTTCGCGCATGAACGTTGTCAGCCCCCGCCGGGAAGTCCATACTCGGCCTATAACGCAGGAACCCGCGATGCAGATCTCCGAGGAGCTCGCGGCTCTGATCGACCGAGCCGATATCGCCACCGCGACCGCCCGCCGGCTGCTCGACGAGAACGACCGTTGGCGCCGCACCGCCGAGTGGCAGCTCGACTATCTGTTCGAACTCAGCGCGGAATTCAGGAAGCCGGCCATCAGCCGGCTTCCGGCTATCCCGCCGCAACCTGACGCTCGAGATAAGTGACGCGCTCCGCGATCAGGACGCGGTGGCGCTCCCACTCGATCAGGGTCTGCTTGAGCAGGTCGACCAGCCGCTGCGCCTGGCGTGTGTCGTGGCCGCCGGCCTCAAGTTCGCGCACGCGATCTTCCTGGTCGCGGACGCGCTGCGAGCCCTCCGCGATATCCCGGTCGGCCTTCACCAGAAGACGCTGCTCGGCATCGAGCTGCTGGGCGCGTTCGGCAAGGGAAACGGCCATGGCGCAGTCCTCAAGCCTCCCGCTTGTGCACCGCAGGATCGAGCGATTGTAGCACGACGCGCCGGATCATGTCGGCATATTCACGATATTCGGCCGCCCTCGCCTCGTACATCTCGGCAACTGCGAGCCGGCCGCTGCGCCGGCCGTCGGCGGCCATGCGGTGCACCAGCTCAGCCCGCTCCTCGATGATGCGCAGCGCAACCCGCAAGGCTTCGTCGACGCGCCCCTCCTGCTCCTTGGCAAGCGCATCGACAGTGTAGCCATGACCGACCTGGCAGCGGAAGCGCATCGGGCGCGATTCCTTGACTTCGGACAGAACTCCGCCGCAGCCAGGGCAGGTCAACGCGACGGGATCGGCCACCGTGAGCAGCTTGTCGCTGCCGATGCGGTCCCCGGCCGCGATTTCGACCTCGAGCCTGATCTCGGGCGGGATCGGGAGGACGGCTCCGGCCTGCTCCCTCACGAGTTCGGACAGGACGTCGCCCATGGTCGCACCGGGAACACAGAGATCGACCGTGGTCGCCTCCATCGCGCGCCGCGGCATCTCGTCGGAAATGGCGTCCATGGGGTCCTGGACCACGGTCATCCCGCCGCAGCGCTTGATGGCATTGAGGCCGGCCGCGCCGTCGGACAACAGGCCGCTCAGGAGCACGCCGATCACGCGCGGGCCGTGAGAAAGGGCAGCCGAGCGGAACAGGGCATCGATCGCCGGCCGGACCATGTTCTCGCGCGGCCCCCGTCCGAGGAAGACCTGATTTCCGGACAGCAGCAGATGATGGTCCGGTGCGGCCAGGTAGATCTGGCCGGGCTCGATCTTCATGCCGCTTTCGGCCTGCCGGACCGGAAGCGGGCCAGCGTTGCTAGCCACCGCCGAGAGGATGCCGATGCCCTGCGCGGGAATATGCAGCACGATGAAGACGGCAGCCGGCAGATCCGCCGGAAGGCGACCCAGAATCTGCTTCAGCGGTGCGGTGGCTCCCGCCGAGCCACCGATGACGATGATGTCGCGGTTGCTCATGGAACTCACCTTCGATTGCATCGTTTGCACCAAGGCGGGTCTCGGTCTTATGTTCCTAAAGCGCGATCGCGCTTTAGGTTATTGTTTGAGCATGATGTTTTTCGGAAAAGCGCTTCGCACGTTTTCGGATCATGCTCTAGAGGCTTGAAGCGAATGCTGGAGGCACCATGGCGGCATTGTCCCCGTCACGTCAGCACGCGCCGCTGAGCGGGCGTCGCATCTTCATCGTCGAGGACGAATATTTTCTCGCCGACGACATCGGCAGGACATTTCGCGCGCTCGGCGCGGAGATCGCAGGTCCCGTCGGCCATCTCGATGATGCGCTCAAGCTCCTCCACGACGGCGGCGTTCTGGACGCCGCCGTGCTCGACGTGAACATCCGCAGCGAGATGATCTTTCCGGTTGCCCGCGAACTGAAGGCGCGCAACGTGCCTTTCGTGTTCACGACGGGATATGACAGGATCACTCTCGGTCCGGAGTTTCAGGACGTGCCGCTGCTGGAGAAACCGATCGATCTTGCAGCCATGGCACGGCGACTGGCCGCGCTCATCGCCGAACCGCGGAACTGACACGCAGCGAGGCGTGTCCCCTCGCCCATCGACATGCAAGGAACATTCGATGATCCACACACCGAATTCGGCCGCGGATGCGCAACTGCTGACCCATTCACGCGAACTCGTTCGCGAGGCGATGGCGCTGCTGCGCAGAAGCGATCACCTCGTAAGCGCGCAGCGCCTGCGAGATGAGCTGGAGGAGGAACGCCGCAAGCCGCCGCGCCGGGACAGCCAGACATCCTGATACAAGCCCGAAGAATTCAAGCGCGCGGCCATTCCACGATCAGAACAGGTGGGCGAAAGCGAGCCAGGCAGTCACTGCCAAGCAAAGGATGACGGCAGCATAGGGCAAGGCGATGCGCAAAATTGCCTCCTGCCATGTCAGGTGAGCATCATCCAGACGATTGCCGCCGTCATCACGAGGAAACCCGTGATCGCGGTTGCGACAAAGGCCTTTTCGACCCGGTCCATCGCCCTCGCAGCCTCTTTCGGTCCGAGCAGTCTGGCCGGCCGGCGCGGCTCGCGCATTAGGCTATGTGAATCGGCCGCCACGCTTTGTCGGGATGCATGATAGCGGCGCTGCGGTGCACCTACTCCCGCCAGAACTCCGCGAGCTCCTCCGCGGTCACGAGGTCCACCTGGCCGTGAAAGCGGGTGCGATACATCGTCATGAGCGCATCGTGCCCGACGTCGGACGAGCTGCACAGCGCGTCCTCGACAAGGACGACCCTGAAGCCGAGATCGACGGCGCCCAGGACCGTCGACAGGACGCAGACATCCGTCTCAGCCCCGGTGATCACGATCGTGCCGATGTTCTTTTGGACCAGCAGGCCAGCCAGAGCGGAGTTGCTGAAGGCGGAATAGGCCGGTTTGTCGATGACGGTGGCTGGAGGCGCGAACCGGCCCAGGGCCGGCACGAGTTCGAGACCGGATGGCGGAAGATGCCTGCGGGTCGCCTCGCGCCAGCGATGGAAATAGCTCTGCCACTGTCCGGGACGGTCTTCCGGATCCTGCGGCGTGATGAAGCGCGTGAAGATCGTCCTGGCCGGGTGGCGTGAAGCAATCGATGCGATCATCGGCAGGACGCGTTCCATCCAGGGTGTCGCCCAGAGACCGCCGGGGGCGAAAATGTTCTGCATGTCGATGCAGAGGTGAACGGCGTCCCTGATGTCGGCAACTTTCGACGCATTGTCCCTCATCGTCCTCCACCGTCAGGCGCCTGGCCGCACGCCGTCAGCAGCATCTCAGCGGCGAGCTCAGCGACGGAAATGCGAACGCCAAGGCTTTGGTTCCGCGGCGATGTCGCCGTTATTACCTGCGAGGTCTCTTCATCAGCAGTCAACTCGTGACGTTTCACGGTGTCCACCACACGGCATTTTGAGATAGACTGGAGCGCCAGCGGCTGAGGACGAAGCAGCCGGGAGGAGCCCATGGATGTCGCGGCGTGGCTGCGTGCTCTGGGACTGGGACAGTACGAACGGGCGTTCCGCGAGAACGACATCGACGCCGACGTCCTCAAGGACCTGACGGCCGAGGATCTGATCGGGCTCGGCGTCGCCTCGATCGGCCATCGCCGCAGACTGCTCGCCGCCATCGCCGCCCTGCGTGCCGACTCAATTTCGGCGACGCCCCCAGCCACGGCCGCAGCTATTGTCGTTCGTCCCGAGGCTGAGCGCCGCCAGCTCACCGTGATGTTTGTCGACCTGGTCGGCTCAACCGCGCTCGCGGCGCGGCTCGATCCGGAAGAAATGGCCGAAGTCCTGCGGACCTATCAGAACGCAGTGGCAGGCGCGATCACGCGGTTCGAAGGGCACGTGGCGAAGTACATGGGGGATGGTGTGCTGGCCTATTTCGGCTATCCGCGCGCCCATGAGAATGATGCCGAACGCGCGGTGCGGGCCGGCCTCGCCGCGGCCGCGGCGGTACCCAAGCTGGAATCGGCGCATGGCGAGACGCTGGCGGCCCGTATCGGCATCGCGACCGGCCCGGTGGTTGTCGGCGAGTTGATCGGCGAAGGCGCAGCGCGCGAGGAGACGGTGGTCGGCGACACGCCGAACCTCGCGGCGCGGCTGCAAACCATGGCTGCCCCAGGCACGGTTGTGATCTCCGCCCGCACTCGGGAGCTCGTTGGCGGGCTGTTCGAGCTCTCCGAGCTCGGCATGCAAACCTTGAAGGGATTTCCAGTACCGGTACGGCCGTGGCGCGTGGTCGGGGAAAGCACCGCCGAGAGCCGGTTCGAGGCGCTGCACGGCGCAGGCCTGACGCCGCTTGTCGGCCGCGAGAATGAGATCGGCCTGCTGCTCGAGCACTGGGAGCGCGCCAAGGAGGGTGAGGGCCAGCTGGTGCTGCTGGCGGGCGAGCCTGGCATCGGCAAGTCGCGCCTTGCGCGGGCGTTGCGAGGGCGACTTGAGAATGAGCCGCATACGGCCCTGGGGCACTACTGCTCACCGCACCATCAGACCAGCCCGCTTTTTCCGGTGATTGGCCTGCTGGAGCGGGCGGCGGGCTTCGCCGCGGACGATTCGGCCGCAACGAAGATCGACAAGCTCGAGGCGCTGCTTGCGCTGTCGACCGATGATGTCTCGGCAGTGGCTTCGCTGCTCGCGGCATTATTATCGCTCGACACAGGTGCGCGATACCCGCCCCTCGAGATGAGCCCGCATCGGCAGAAGGAGCGGACGCTCGAGGAGTTGGTCGCTCAGGTATTGGGGCTCGCAGCAAGGCGGCCAGTGCTGGCCATATACGAGGACGTGCACTGGGCAGATCCGACCTCGCTCGAGCTGCTCGATCTCCTGGCCGACCGGGTGCAAGGCGCCCGCGTGCTCGTCCTCATCACCTTCCGGCCCGAGTTCGAGCCGCCCTGGATGCGCTATACCCATGTCACCGCTCTGACCCTCAGCCGCTTGAGCCGTCGGCAGGGCGCGGCCATGGTCGCGCGGCTGAGCCACGGCAAGGCGCTGCCTCCTGCGGTACTCGAGCAGATCGTCGCCAAGACGGACGGCGTGCCCCTGTTTGTCGAGGAGCTGACGCGGACCGTGCTGGAGACCAATCTGCTGCGCGATGCAGGCGACCATTACGCGCTCGCCGGGCCGCTGCCGCCGATGGCGATCCCAACCACGCTCCAGGAGTCACTGTTGGCGCGGCTCGACCGGCTGGCGCCTGCCCGGGAGGTGGCCCAAGTCGCGGCCGCCATTGGCCGGGAATTCTCTCACGAACTGCTCGCGATCGCGGCCGCGCTGCGGGAGAGCGATCTCCAGGCGGCGTTGGACGACCTCGTCGGCTCGGGCCTGGTGTTCCGGCGCGGGACGCCGCCGCAGGCGACCTATAGCTTCAAGCATGCGCTCGTGCAGGACGCCGCCTACGCGACCCTCGTGCGCGTGAAGCGGCAGCGCTTGCACGCGCGCATCGCCGCCGCGCTCGAAGAGCACTTTCAGGGGATAGTGCAGGCGCAGCCCGAACTTTTGGCTCACCACTACATGGAGGCCGGGCTGGCTGAACCGGCGATCGATTATTGGCTTAGGGCGGGACAAGCAGAGATCGCGCGCTCTGCTACTGCGGAGGCGATCGCGCAACTGACCAAAGGGCTCGAGCTGATCCCTGTTCTCCCCGACGACGCCCCACGGTGGCGGCGGGAACTCGAATTACAAGTCGCCCTCGGTGTCGCCCTGATGGCCGCGAAGGGCTGGGCCGCTCCGGAGGTCGGACGGGCCAATGCACGGGCTCGGGATTTGTGCGAACGCCTCGGCGACACGTCGCGACTCTTCCCTGTTCTCTATGGGGAGTGGGTTTTTCATGTCGTGCGGGCGGAGCTCGAGGCCGGTCGAACCGCAGGCGAAGAATTACTCCGCCGCGCCCAGGAACAGAACGATGCCGCCGCCGAAACCATTGGCAACCGCATCGTCGGAACCGCTGAATTGCTTCGCGGAGAGTTAGGGGTTGCTCGCGCCCATCTGGAGCGAACGCTCGCTCTCTACGATCCGATCGCTCATCGGTCGCTTGCCTTCCTGTTCGCGCAGGATCCGAGCGTGGCGGGACTGTCCGTCCTATCCTGGGGACTGTTCGCCCTCGGCTATCCGGAGCAGGCCCGGGCGAGGAGCGAGAAGGCTTTGACAGACGCGAAGGAGTTGTCCCACCGCAACACCCTCGGCTATGCACTGCTTTACGGCTGCATTCTGTCGCAGCTCCGGAAGGACCAAGACCAGGCCCGAGATCTGGCGAATGCGCTGATCGCACTTGCAGCCGAGCAGGACTCCCCACACTTCCTCGGGGCCGGCATCGTCATTCGCGGCTGGACGCTAGGCGCGGCTGGAGATTTTGGGGCTGGTATCGCGCAGATCCAAGACGGACTTGCGATGTGGCAGGCCACCGGAGCGGGCTTCCTGGTGCCCTATTTCCAAAGTCTGCTTGCTGAGGTCCACGGTCGATCCGGCGCAATGAACGCGGGCTTGGACCTCATTGCCGAAGCGCTGGACCGAGTGGCAGAAACCGGCGAAGAATGGTTCGAGGCGGAACTCCACCGGAAGATGGGCGAGTTGATGCTGCGCCTGCCGATCTCCGATCCGACCGCGGCGGAAGCACGATTCTGGCATGCGGCCGAAACGGCGCGCCGGCAAGGCGCTAAGCTGTGGGAGTTGCGCGCGACGACACGGCTTGCACGATTGTGGGGAGAACAGGGGCGGCGTTGCGAGGCTCACGACCTGCTCACCCCGATCTATGGTCAGTTCACTGAGGGCTTCGGGACACCGGATCTGCAAGCTGCCAAGGCGATACTTCAGGCAACAACTGCCAGCTTCGCCCCGAAGAAGTACCAGTGAGGTTCCTTCCGAATCGTCCCTCCTCTCTCCGGAGCAAACAGCAGTTTCAGGTGCGGGCGCGTAGTTCGAAGAAAAATGTGGCGACCCAACGTGCCGCCACAACTCGGCCGCCGGGCCCGATCGCGCCCGCAAGCCTATCGCGCGGCGGGCGCCGGGGCCGCGTCGACAAAGCCAACGACGGACTTGATGCGACCATCGTCGGCGATGACGGCAAAGTCGGTGCCCTTGATATAGAGCGGCGCATCCGCAGTGGCGCCGGCGACCCAGGAGAAGCGCACGTAGTCATGATGCGCTTCAATACCGCTCGCGAGATTGAGCCGGTAGCCCGGGAACTGTCCCTGGGCCTTGGCGATCATGCCATCGATGGCATCATGCCCGCGTCCATCACGCACTCTGTCGACATAGGTGCCGTCTTCGGTCCATGTCGCGGCGATGAGATCGCGGCGCCGCTTCGCGTCCTGCTCGTTCCACGCTGCCAGATATCGCACGACGATGTCGTTGACGCCGACCATTCTGGTTCTCCCTTCACTTGTGCGTTCGGCTGCATGCGCGCCCGACGAAAGTCGCGCGCCGAGCACCGCCAACGCCGATGCCATCAGAACACTCCGCCTGTTCATTCTCTTCTCCCCTTGAGCCTGTTCTGCACCGCTCGCCGCGGGTCACTCACTTCGGCGTCACGGTGCGCCGTGGATTGGAGAGAGTCGATGACCCCGGACGTCAAAATGCTTGGCGAGAGCGAGCAGATCAACCTGCCCTCGACGCGAGCGGATTGCCGCCGGCCGACAGTTCAGTCTCGTCGACCATATCTTTCACGATGGCGATGGTGGCCGCGTCGGCCGGAAACAACATTTCGAGCGCAAGCTCCGAGAGCGTCACGTCTGCGGGTGCGCCGAAGACGGTCGTGGTGTTCAGGAACGAGACGCTGCCGAACCTGGTCTGCAGACGAAGCGGCGAGGCGTATCGCTGAGGGCCTTCGCTCGATGCGAGGGCCATGGCACCCCTGGGTGCCGGGTAGGACAGCACCTCGGTCAAAAGAGCCTGAATGACGGGATCTGCCCTCGCCTGAAGCTGCTGCTTCAGCACCGTGACGGTGTGCGCGCGCCACTCGACGAAATTCTCGACGCGCGGGCCCATGCCGTCCGGATGCAAGGTGAGGCGCACGGCGTTGACCGGACTGCGAAGCAGCTCCGGGGAACATCCCTCGTAGAGCTGCGGCAGCGCCGCATTCGACAGAACGACGTTCCAGTGTCGATCCAGCACATAGGCCGGGTAAGGAAGATGGACCTGAAGGATCTGCTCCATCGCGGACCGGGCGGATGACATCTCTTCGAGCGATCGCTCGGCAAAGGCGGGCGCAAACCCTGCGGCGAGCAGAAGCAGGTTTTGGTCGCGCAGCGACAAGTTCAACTGCTCGCCGAGCCGCAGGACCATGTCCCTGCTCGGGCGGGAACGACCGGTCTCAAGGTAGGACAGATGCCGCGTCGAACTGTCTGCGGCAAGCGCCAGCGTCGTCTGCGACATACCCCGGCTGGCGCGCCACCGTCGCAGCAACACGCCAAATTCAACAGCGCGAACGGCCATGCGTCACCTTATGACCTGCCACATCCGCCACACCATAACCTCCGAGGTCAAATTCGCACCGCACGTCAGCGTCTTTTGACCTGCGAGGTTATCGACCAGGCGCGGTCGCGTGAAGCATCTTCCACGGTCCCTGAGGCGCGCAAGCATGAGGAGAAGACGATGGAAAGCCCAAGCAGCCTGGCCAACCGCTACGTCGCCGTCTGGAACGAGAGCGATGCAGAGCGGCGCAAGAGCCAGATCGCAGACCTCTGGATTCCCCAGGGCCGGCATTATGTCGGCGACCGCGAGTTTGAAGGTTACGACGCCCTGGAGACACGCGTGCGCGAGGCACATGAGAAGAACGTCAGGGACAACGCCAACCGGTTTCGTGCCGCTGACGATGCTCGCCGGGTGCACGACGTCGTGGTCTTTCACTGGGAGATGCTGCCCGCCAGCGGCGAGACCATCCTGGCCCGCGGCCTCGAATTTCTCGTCGTCGACGGCAGCGGAAGAATCGTGGCGGACTACCAGTTCTTTCCGGCCTGAGGCCGACGGATCGATGCCGAGGACATCACTATGCCTGTCACCTATGTGATCAAGTTTGACGTCGTGCCCGAGCAGCGCGCGAATTTTCTGCGGCTGCTCGGGACGGTGCTGGATGCGATGAGCGATGAGCCGACCTTTCACCGGGCGGTGCTGCATCGCGATCCCACGTCCGAATATCGCTTCATGCTCTACGAGACCTGGGAAAGCCATGAGGAGGTCTTGAACGTTCAGCTGAAGCGTTCCTATCGCAACGCCTGGCACGAAGCGCTTCCCGGCCTGTTCGTCTCCGATCGCGACATCGAGATCTGGGAGCCGCTCCGAAGCGACCATCGCTGAAGTTTTTCGAACGTCACCCGACGTCGACCACCTGTAAGCCAGCACTATTCGAGCAGCGCTCGCGCGACTTGCTCGTCGGTGATCAGAACGTGACAGAGCTTGGCACGGATTCCGGCGCGGATGATGGCGAGCTTCTGCAGACCACCGGCCGCAAGCACGATCTGAGGGATTTTGAGAAGTTCCTGGAGCGGAGGATTGACGACGCGCACTGCCAGCTCATGGCCAATCAATCGGCCCTCCGCATCGAGATAGTGTCCGCAAATGTCGCCGACTGCACCCGCATCCAGAAGCGATCGCCAAACATTTCGATCGATGAGGCCGTACTCAAGCGCTTTCGAGGTCTCGGACAAATCGACGGCTGCGAGCAGCGCCATGTCGAGGTGGGGAACCATCGCCAGCACCCTCTGCACCGGCTCACTGGCAACAAGCGCATCCCTGAGCGCTGCCGTGTCGGCGAACATCGGCGCGGTGACGTAATAGCAGACCGCATCCAGTGCCCGCGCCACCACTGCGGCGTTATCGTAGGGGTTGATGCGAGTGCTCTCTGCCAGACCGCCGCACAAGAGTACGACGCGATTGCCGCCGCCAGCCCGCCGCCGCAGGTTCTGTGCTGCCGCGTTGATGGTGCCGCCCCAGTTGATGCCGAGGGTGCCCGGTTCGGGCAAATGCTCGGACACATAGTGGCCGGCGGCTGCGCCCACGATCGGCCGAGCGTCTCCGTTCTCGATTGGCGATGGCACGACGATAGCGCGACGCAGACCAAATCTCTCCACCAGGCCGCTTTCGAGCGCTCCGAAAGCGCTCACCTGACTGTTGATGGTGATCTGCACGAATCCCGTGTCGCGCGCCTCGGCGAGGAGGCGATTCACGCGCTTGCGGGTAACCTGGAGGTGTTGGGCGATCGCATCCTGGGTTTGCCCCTCCTTGAAGTAGTGCCAGCAGATCCGCGCCATGAGCGCAGAATCCGCGGCGTTCTCGTTTTCCTGTTTGTTGGCTCGGTCCAGCACGTCCAGGCTCCCTGTTGCACGATCCATATCGCAATTCCGCGCCCGGCACAAATGTACCCGCACCGTCACAAAAGCGTCGCTGGCCGCCGTTAAGAGTCCCAAGAAGAGGCTCGCCTCCTCTCAGGCACGATGGAACGACATGCAGCGCAGTGAACGGACGCCGATCCGGCTTCCTCAAAGCACCAACCGAAAATTCGACCGGTGGCCTGGGCGGCCGGAGACGGCCAAACGTCGATTGAGGGCTGGTCGCACCGGCAGGCCGACATGGCGGCAGCGCGTGCGCCGCGTTGCCTTCGTGCCGCTCAATGTGGAAGCGTGAACATGCGGCGCGCCATCCTCCTTGTTCTTGACGGACTGCGCCGGGACTTCGTCGGCCCCGAGACCACGCCGCATCTGGCCGCCTTCGCGGCACGCGCCGAGCAATTCTCGGCCTTCAGCACGGTCTTTCCTTCATGCACACGGGTGGTTTCGGCAAGTCTCGCCACCGGTTGCCTGCCCGCACGCCACGGTCTCCAGGGCAACACCATGGTCCTCGTCGAGAATGACCGTCTCGTGCGTCACGATGCTGGTCGGCCGGATTTTCTGCAGCACAAAAGGCGTGTCACCGGACGCAGCCTTGCCGTTCCGACACTTGCCGAGCGTCTGCGTGAGCACGGCGGTGCAGTGATCTTCAGCAACGTGTCCCCAGGAGCGGCCTATGCTCACGATCCCGACGGCCACGGGCGCATCTATCATCGCGCCGGCTCGTTTGGGCGAGGCCGCGTTCCCCTGCCCGAGGCCGAACAGCTTCGCGTGACGCTGGACCTGGCTGGCGATCGGGCCATGACCGAGCGCTTCATTGCGGAGGCTGCGCTGGCCGCGAGTCCTCCCGCCCTCGCTCTGATGTGGCTGGGCGAGCCCGACTCGTCGCAGCACGCACTGCCGCTGGGCTCGCCCGAACATCTGGCCGTCCTGAAGGAAGCCGATCGGAACGCGAAGCGCGTCATGGACGCGGTGGCGCAGCTGCCCGACGGCGACGATGTGCTCTTCCTGCTTGGATCCGACCACGGCCATCAGGTGGTGAGCGGCGTCATCCACATTGAAGCCGAGCTGGTCGCCGCGGGCCTCAAGGAAAGCCTCGATTCCGGCGACGTGGTGGTCGCCTCCAACGGCACTTCGGCACTGATCTATCTTCACCCGAACGCGGCTGGCCGCGAGACGGCAATCACCAGCTTTCTGACCGGCCAGGACTGGGCCGGCACCGTCCTGTCCAAGGCCGATCTGCACCGTGTTGGCCAATCCACAGATAACGGACTCGCCTGCGCCGTCGCCATGCGCGCGACCGAGGCTCCCAATGATTTCGGCGTTGTCGGGACAAGCTTTGCCGCGAAGCGTTCCGAAGGCAAGGAAGACGTCATCGGCGCAGGTCAGCACGGTGGGCTCGGCGCTGCGGAGCAGTCTCCCTTCCTCATGATCTCAGGTCCGGGCTTCTCGGCCGGAGCGGTGCGCTCCGAAGCAGCCTCGGTGATCGACATCGCGCCGACTATTCTTGCTCATCTTGGTCTGTCGGACTCCGGCACCGACGGCAACGCGCTCCAGCGAGGCAGCCGTGGCTGAGATCGAGCTTCGCGGCATCGAGAAGCGCTATGGCGAGGCGCCGGTTCTGAAGGACGTCTCCCTGAAAATCAAAGACGGGGAATTCCTGACCCTGGTGGGACCGTCTGGCTGCGGCAAGTCGACCTTACTTCGGATCATCGCGGGGCTCGAGGATCAAGACGCGGGCGAGGTGAGCGTGGGCGGCCGGCCCGTGGACGGAGCTCGCCCAAAGGACCGGGATGTCGCGATGGTGTTTCAGTCCTATGCCCTCTATCCCCATCTCACCGTATTCGACAACATCGCGCTGCCATTGCGCACGCGGCAGCTCTCCTTCGCGCAGCGCCTGCCACTCATCGGACCGCTCCTGCCGGGTCACACCGGCATCGAACGGAGCATTCGCAAGGAGGTGGAGCAGGCCGCCGCCATGCTCGACGTGGCCCACTTGCTGCACCGCAAGCCCGGCCAGCTCTCCGGCGGGCAACGCCAGCGGGTCGCCCTCGGGCGCGCGATGGTGCGGCACCCCACCGTCTTTCTGATGGACGAGCCGCTGTCCAATCTCGACGCCAGGCTCCGTGTGCAGATGCGCACGGAAATCACCTCGCTGCACCGACGCCTCGGCGTGACCTTCGTTTATGTCACGCACGATCAGTCGGAAGCCATGACGATGGCGGACCGCGTCGCCGTCATGATGGGCGGCGAACTGCTCCAGGTCGGCCCTCCGGAAGAGCTCTATCGCGAGCCGCAGGATCTCAGAGTGGCCGAGATGATCGGCAGCCCGAAGATCAACATCGTCGCCCGCGCTCACTGGGCGGATGATCGATCAGTTCTGTCGGCAGCGCTTGCACCGCAGGCCAAGCATCTCGCATTTCGTCCCGAAGCTGCGGTCCTGATCACCCCAGCCGATGGAGTGACCAATGGCACGGTGACGGATCTTGAAAATCTCGGCTCGGACATCTTCGTGCATGTCGCGCTCCGCGATGGCTCGGAAACCGTGGTGATCCGCACCACGCCCGACGAACGGCGCTTTTCGCTCGGCTCTACGGTTGGGCTCAAGGTCGATGCCGCGCGGCTGATGCAGTTCGACGAGGCTGGCAGGCGTTGCGGCAATATCGAGCGGGTGGCGGCAGCATGAGCCTGACGGCATCGATCCAGGGCCCTATCCGCTCGATTGTCCGTCGTCGGCATCGGACCGAGGAGGCCACCGTCGGCTGGCTCGCCGTCTCTCCAGCAGTGATCCTGCTCACCTGCCTGCTCTTTGGCCCGGCCGTTGCCGTGATCCTGTTCTCGTTCACCGACTGGCAACTCGGTGCCGCGACGTTCCATTTCGTCGGTACCGAGAATTTTGCCGCGTTGTGGGCGGACCCGCCGTTTTGGAAGGCCCTGGTCAACACGTGCCTCTACGTGGCGATCGTCGTGCCCGGGACGGTGGGACTTGGCCTTGCCACGGCTCTGCTCATTGAGGCGAGCCCCGGCCTGCGCGGCTTCTATCGCGCGGTGCACTTCCTACCTGTCATGTCCACCATGTCGGCCATGGCTGTGGTGTGGGGCACCATGCTCCATCCCAGCATCGGCCTGGTCAACCGGGCGCTCGCCGCGTTCGGCGTGAGCGGGATCAATTGGCTGCGGGACGAGCACACCGCGCTCCTCGCCCTCGCCCTTATCGGCATTTGGCAAGGTTTCGGCTTCGCCATGGTGCTTTTCGTCTCCGGCCTGAAGGCGGTGCCTCAACAGCTCTACGACGCCGCCGCAGTCGATGGCGCAGACGGCCTCCTTGACCGGCTGCGCATCGTAACTCTCCCCATGTTGGGGCCGGTCACCATGTTCGTCATCATCCTCACCGCAAGCCGCGCCTTCGAGGTGTTCGACAGTGTGCGCGTGCTCACCCAGGGCGGCCCGAACTACGCCTCGGAGGTTCTGCTGAATCGGCTCTATTCCGAAAGCTTCGACTATCTGCGCACGGGTTACGGCGCGGCTCTCGCGGTCGTTTACCTCGCCATCGTGATCGCCCTCACACTCGCCCAGGCACGGTTCATCGAGCGCCGAGTGCACTATTCATGAGCGCACACCGTCCCCGATACCGGCTAGCAGGACGCATCGCGCGCCATGTCTTGTTGGTCGTGTCCGCAACCTTCGCGCTGCTGCCTTTCGTATGGATGATCAGCTTGTCCCTGAAACCGCCGGACGAGATCTTCCAACCCGACTTCCATCTCTGGCCCAAGACCTTCCACGGCGTTGAAAATTATCGTGTTGCGCTGACCGCAGCGCCCATGCTCCGTTTCCTGCTCAATGGCGTCTTCGTCTGCGCGATAATCTTCGTGCTGCAGCTCATGGTTTGTGTGCCATGTGCCTACGCGCTCGCCAAGCTGCGCTTCCGCGGCCGTGACACGCTGTTTTCCGCTGTGCTGGTGGGGCTTCTCGTGCCGCCGCAGGCACTGGCCATTCCCCATTTTGTCCTGCTCCACGTCTTCGGGCTGCTCGACACTTATGCGGCCCTGATTCTTCCCTGGATCATCTCGGCCTTCGGCATCTTCCTGCTGCGCCAGTTCTTCCGATCCATCCCGGATGAGATCATCCATGCCGCCCGGCTCGATGGGCTCGGTGAGTTCGAGATCATCTGGCGCATCATGATTCCCATGAGCACACCGGCGCTTGCCGCTTTCGGCATCTTCTCGGTCGTTGCCCACTGGAACGATCTATTCTGGCCACTCATTGCGGTGCGGAGCGAGGACATCTCGACGCCGGCGCTCGGTATCCTCCTGTTCCGCGATGACGAGGCCGGCCAATTCCTCGGGCCGCTCATGGCTGGCGCCACGATCATCGTCGCCCCGCTGCTGCTCGCTTTCCTTCTCGCCCAGCGCCGTTTCATCGACGGGCTGGCAACGACTGCCATGAAGTGACCCAAGGGAGATTGTCATGCTCGACGAACTGCTGCCGCGCCGCGTGTTGAGAGTTGTCGGCGCCGCATTCGTGGCGGCTTTCGCGGTTACGCCCGCCCATGCCGAGGAGATAACGCTCGACGTGCTTTATACCACGCCCGGGACCTTCAATACCCTTCAGCAAGAGCTGGCCAAGCGCTTCACCGAGACCCATCCCGACATCAAGGTGAAGTTTCGCAATCCAGTGGCCGGATACGAAGAAGCGGCCCAGCAGATCCTGCGCGATCAAATCACCGGTCGCCTGCCGGATGTTGCCTTCAATGGCATCAACCAGATCAGCTTGTTCGTGGATCGCGGCCTCGGCGCGCCGGTTGATGCCTTCGTGGCGGCGGATGGTGGTCTCGACAAGCTTGGCTACTACCCCACGCTCGCGACGCTCGGCCGATGGAAGGGCAAGCTCTATGGCCTCCCCTTCGCGGTCTCGACTCCGGTGCTCTACGTGAACGCCGACCTCGTGAAGAAGGCGGGCCTCGATCCTGCCGATCTGCCAAGAAGCTGGCCCGAGCTTATCGCCGCAGGTCAGAAAATTCAGACGAGCGCTGGAGCCGGCGTGACCGGATTCTACTACCAATGGGACCAAACCGGAAACTGGCTGCTGCAGTCCCTCGTCACCAGCCGCGGCGGGCATATGCTGAAAGCCGACGGCTGCACGGTGGCGTTCAATGACAATGCCGGCCTATGGGCACTCAAAACCCTCGAGTCTTTTGGCAAATCAGGAATGCCCAACTTCGGTATCAGCCAGGCGCGTCAGTCGTTCGTCGCGGGCAGTATCGCCATCCTCGTCGATTCCACATCCTACGTCGCTGCGGCGGACCGCCAGATCGGCAACCGCTTCGATTTCAAGACCGTCGCGTTTCCGCTGTCAGCGCCGGAAGGCAAGCTGCCGGCGGGCGGCAATGTCGCCATGGTCTTCGCCAAGGATGCCGAGCGGCAGAAGGCTGCGTGGGAGTACGTGAAGTTCGTCACCGGCCCGAGCGGCCAGACGCTGATGGTGAACTATACCGGCTACATGCCCGGCAACGAGATCGCCGTAAAATCACCAGATCTTCTCGGCTCGTTCTATGCCAAGAACCCCAATCACACGACCAGCATTCAGCAACTGCCGGTACTGACGGACTGGGCCTCATTTCCGGGTGGGAATTCCCTGAAGATCATCGAGGTGATCAAGAACCACACCGAGAGCCTGGTGACGGGCAAACATTCGGCTGAGGAGGTGATGCCCAGTCTGGTGCGGGACGTAAACAGCCTCATGCCCAAATGCAGCGGCTAGAGTTGAGTATGTCAGGCAAGCAATGGTGATCCGCTTTCCTGCTGACCGTCTCGTCGTTCTCAGGCACGCGTCCGCCAGAGAGTAACCGCAAGCAGTGCATAGGCAGCGCAGGTCCATAGCGACTGCCAGTTGGCCGGTCCTTCGTTGAACCCTATGTAGATCGCTGACACAATAAGCACGCCGACAAATATCGATTCCGCCACAGGGCGGATACCTTTCGTAGCCGGATTGAGCAGCGTCACAGCCGCAAAAGGCACCGTCGCCATCGTGAGAGGCGCGAAAGGAAAATCAATAAAGCGCGGATCAAAAACCAAGCCGAGTGCTGTGGCCGTGCCGATCACCGCGGTTGCGATCCGGACTAACCCGTTCCCGGTCGCCAGCATCGATTGGGTCCGGTGCTCCGAGGGACCCAGCAATTCCAGGAAACTGGGTGATACGCGGCCCGACATCAGGGCGTTCGCGCCAAACACCGGCGAGGCAACGGCCGCCGCCAGAAACGAGCCCCACAGAAGCCAACCACCTGCTCCGTAACTTTCATGGAACATCTTTTGGGCGGCAACCCCAAACAGGATTCCAGCCGTGGTCGCCGATAATGCTACCGCAAACCATGGGGCCGCTCCGGGCTCCCTGCCCTTGCGCCGCAGGGTCAGCCATGCCACGCCGAACACCAGGACTGACAGTGCCATTCCGCTGCACATCTGCAGTTTCCACAGCGGAAAATTGCTGATGGGGACTCCGGGAGGATATTTCAGCGTGCGCTGCACGGAATCGAACAGACCCCAGTATCCACCGATCGTGCCCTCGATTTCTCGTTTCCACGATTCATCATAGGCCTCGAACACGTTGACGCGGAAATTCTCGCGTCGGGCGATGTCGAGGATCTCCGAGACCACGCGGGCCTGATTGACGCGCGACGGCAACGCCGATTCGCGCATCCGCCCCTCACTTGGCCAACCTATTTCTCCGATAAAAATTTCTTTACCCGGAAAAGCCGATGCAATCTGCCGGCGGATCGTGTCAACGTGCGCGGCGGCAAGCTCCGCCGGGATCGGAACATTTTCCCAATATGGCAGGATATGAATCGTGACGAAATCGACAACGCCGTAAAGTTCGCGATTGCTCAGCCAGAATTCCCAGACATCGGCATAGGTAACGGGGACAGAGACCTGCGCCTTCACCGAGCGGATCGTAGCGGCGAGGTCGGAAACTGTTATGTCATGACGCAACAAGGTCTCGCTGCCGACCACAAGCGCGATGATGGTTCCCGGATATTCTTTGGCGAGACGCACCCCCGTGGATATCTGCGTCAAATTCTTCTGCCGGTCCTTATCAAGAAAAATGCCCTGAATGACCTTCAGTCCCGCCTTGGCCGCAAGCTCGGGGATTTGATCAAGCCCAAGATCGTTCGCATAGGTACGGATGCAGTCGGATATCCTCGCAAGCTCGGCGAGATCTTCTGCAATCTGTTCCCGCGACACCCGCGTCGCCGACGAAAGTGACGTCTGATGGTTGCGGAAGGGAGCGTATGATATGCACTGAACTTTGTCGTTCGGATCGATCGGTGCGCGTACCAGGTCGACCGGGATCCCCAGCCACCACCAGACTGCGGCGATGGCGCCTAAGGATATCAGCAGAAGCGTTAGCGGTGTGCGGTGAGAAACCGGTGTCCTGCCGGCAGAAGTGGCATGCTGGGCCCCGTTAACGCGCGAGTCCGGCTCGTCGATGACCTTTCTTGTTTGTCGATGATGGATCGCGTGATCACACGTAGCATGTGTTGTCTCGCTCGCTGGCGGGCTCATCCCATCGCGCATCAAGAGCGCCCCTGTGATTGCAGAGAAAGCAAGAGGATCAATAGATTGAGCTTGTTCGGCGCTCCCGGATCGGCTCACAATTTTCGCGAGATTGTTGCAAGCTCGTTGATCCAGATCAACCTCCAGGCCTCGCCAAGAATGACACGATCGTGAGCTGCCCGGAAGCATCATGCGTCCGTCCTGCCTCGAGGCTGCTTGCGACGTAGTCCCGGGCCGCAGCGAGGATCGCCACGACGCGCGCGCCTTGCACGAGCATTCCGGTCGTGAGAAGGTCGAGGCAAGCCGTCGCTCCGGAGGCCCGTCGGACGCCTGCGGACCGCCCGAACATTCTGTGGACCCTCAAGCCGCCCGACTATGCACTTTCGAACTGAAAAAACCGCACTGCGCTGCCTTGCCGCAGCAGCGTTGGTAATTTCTTTGATCGTCGGATGGGCGTTTGAACTACGCGCCGAAGCCCGAACGCCGGCGGTAGGAACTCTTTCACCCGCGGCCCTGAAGCGAATTGACGACACTATCCGCAATGAGATCGCGACCGGTAAGATTCCGGGAGCCATCCTGCTGATCCAACAGCACGGCCAGCCGGTCCATTTCGAATGTTTCGGCGTGCGGGACCCCGACACGGGGCTGCCGATGACTCCCGACGCAATTTTCCAGATCTATTCCATGTCGAAGGCGGTTACGTCGGTTGCGGCGATGATGCTGGTGGACGAGGGCAAGCTCGCTCTCGATGATCCCGTGTCGAAATACATTCATTCCTTTGCGGAGACCAAAGTCGGTGTCGATGTTTCCGATGAGGCCGGAGAGTATCCGCTCAAGCTCGAGCCGTTGAAGCGCCCGATTACGATCAGGGACCTATTGCGGCACACGTCGGGCATCACCTACGGCTTCCTCGGTCGGACCCAGGTGCAGAAACTCTATGCAAATCCTCGATTGTACGCCGGGGATTTCGATAATGCCGACTTTGCCGATCGAATCGCAGCGCTGCCGCTTGACGATCAGCCCGGAACGCACTGGAACTACAGTCATTCAACCGACGTGCTCGGTCGGGTCGTCGAGGTAGTCTCGGCGCAAACGCTGTACCAGTTCGAAAAGCAGAGGTTGTTCGATCCGCTCGGCATGTCCGATACCGCGTATTACATTTCGGATACAGCGAAACTTCCGCTGATTGCGAAGGGATTTCCTGTTGATCGATCCCGGGTCGCCGGCATCAGGGATCCTACATTGCCGCGGCGCTGGGAGTCCGGCGGAGCGGGCTTGGCCTCCACGACAAGGGACTACGCCCGCTTCCTGCAAATGCTGCTCAATGGAGGTGAACTGGATGGCAAGCGATACCTCAAGCGTGAGACCGTCGCGCTGATGACGTCGGATCAGATTGGGCCGGAGACCGGTATCATTCATGATCTCTTCTATTTTCCCGGACCCACCAGTGGCTTCGGTCTTGGCTTTGCCGTCCGCACCTCGTCACCTCCTGGTACGAGCTGGCCACTCGGCGAATACCGTTGGGACGGCGCCGGCGGCAGCTTCTATTTCGTCGACCCCGTGGACGACATGCTTGGAGTCTTCATGGTGATGTCGCCCACACAGGGCGGACGGATCCAGCTGAACTTGAAAACGATGATCTACGAAGCGATGGGAAAGGGCCTGCGCAAGGATTGACGGGCAGCCAGCAAGATCGATGTCCATTTTGATGCAGTGGACGGCTGCTCCATCGACACGGGAGTGCCTTGACCGCTTGGCGCTTCGTTTTTGCGTCACGGCAAGCGACGACGGTCCCGGCACCGGCTGCTGAATTGGCCGCTAAAGCGCCGTTACGGGCCGGAAGCAACCTGTCTGGCGCTACGTTCGCCCAACTATCGAAGGTGCTATGTTGAAGCGCTGACTGATCCGCAGGGTTTGAAGTTCTTGACCAGGCGTCCGTGCAAACACACATCATGCTTCTGGGCGAAGGCGAGCACGCCAATGGTCATAAAACCCAGCAGGACGAGTCCGGCTACGATATTCTTCGTCATGGCTACTTGAATCCATCCCCACGCAGTTGATCTGATACAACCCTAGAGCACGTGGCCTGCGCCCGGTATCCTTCGCAACGCTTCAGTCGCACCCCAGCTCAGGAAGACAGTGAGCACGAATGCGGTCAGGCCCTTGGCAATCGCCGGGACGTCGAAGTCGAACATCCAATATACGAGCCAAAGCACAATCGGGTAGTGCACCAAAAACATGCCGAAAGCGGCCGGCTGCAAGGGATCGAGGCTGCTCCAGCCTGATTGCTTGAATCTCAGGAAATAGGCCAGGATCGTAAACATGATAGCCACGCTGAAGGCCGCGAAGAACAGTCCATAGATGGCTTCATACCAGTGGGGCAGCGGGGTCGGATTTCCCAGAATTTCGCGCTTGATGTAGATCAGCACCCACATGAGGCAATAGGGAACGAGCGCCGGAATCGTCCAGGCCAGGCTGCGCTTTCCGAGCTGGCCATCGGAAGCCAGCAATCCGCGGTCCAGGTACCTGGCGCCGATGCCCGCGCCAAAAAAGAAGTAGGTCGCATACAGCAGTACACGTCCGTGCTGGACCGAGAATGGACCGAACTCGAACCAAGTGAATGTTCCAAAGTGAACTCGACCCGGGATGTAGAGCACGGCGGTGACGGCAAGCATGACTGCGAAAAACTGCGCCGGATGGTCATGGCCGCGCAGCGACAGGCGATTGATCGGGTCGAGAAATGTCGGCGAGAGGTTGTAAAGCAGGCTTGCGATGACGTCGAAGGCAAGCAACACCCAGAGGAACCAGATCGGACCGCTCGGCCAAGGTCCTTCGGTGATGGTTTCCCACCAGAAGTCGGCGAAGCCGACGTCTGGATGCTGACGCAGTTCAATCGCGTAGTAGGCCAACGGGATGATCGTGAAGGCACCAATCACGAAGGGCAAGCCGAGCCGGATCAGGCGATCGCGCAGATAGTCCAGCGGTCCCTTGCGAGCGAGTCCAGGCCACACAAACAGGCCCGAGAGAAAGAAAAACATCGCCATGAAGAAGCTGTCCGTGGCGAGCACGATGATGTCAAAGCCGATCCACGACTTCGGATCGGTATGACCGAAATAGGTATATGGAATGACAGCGTGATGCAGCAGTACCGCCAGCGTGAGGAAGGTGCGGGTGCGATCGAGCGCAGCGTTGCGCACCTTTGCTTTTTGGGGCGCCTGAGCATCCGCAGGCACTGGCGTCCGCGAGATCGATGTCATCGTGCACCTCGACTCGTTTTGTGAGTTCACGTCTCCCGCCGAGGGCAATAAGTATATATCCCGCCGTGACGCGACCGACGCGGGGTCGGGCTCGGCGAGCGTCTGGAGTTTGACTGCCTCGGCCGTTATCCTCTTCAACGACCGGGCCATTCCGTTACCAAAGAGCCAAACGACGGGAAGAAAGGCAGCGCTGGCAACAGTTGCCAGGATTAGTCCGGTGAAGTGAAGCCTCCTCACATCTTTGGCAAAGTCTTCCTGGGCCGCGAGCAACATGATGCCGGCGCTGTACTGCTCGCCCAAAGTGAACTTCGCCACCCTGAACAGATAGTCGCGCCCTTGGTCGTCACGGATACTTCCTTCGTACTGGTCGCGCCCCTGCGACCTCCGCAAGACCGCCGCCACGATACCGGACTTGAGCTCCTTGATGTTTGGCAACTGCGGTTGGGATGGATGTGTCAGCGCATTGACGATGAGCTCTGCAAAATCGGGGTGGGCTATGAGCGAGCCAGTGGAATCGAACATCACGACGATCCCATGCTCTCCGGGGCGCTGCGCCTGGACGAAATCGCTGAAGGTGTCGAGCTTGAGATCGGCGGCAAGGACGCCTGGCACTTTGCCTCGCAAGGGTGCGCTGACTGTGATCACCGGTGCGCCAGTGCTAAACGCCAGGTAGGGCTTTGAGATCTGCAATCGATCGGCTTTTATCGTCTCGCGATACCAAACCCGCTTGCGCGCGTCGTATCCGTATTTCCATAGATCAATTTGTCCGATTTCGTTGCCCTGCCGATCTTCAAAGATGCGCCGCATGGGGAGCTCGCCATCGGGGGTCGGACGAACCAAGTTGATCGCGGTGCTGGCGGCGGCGGCCGTACGTAACCTCTCGTGCTGTTCATCGTTGAGTTCGCTGATGCGCCGCACCTGCAACCAAGCGCCATTTTCGAAACCGGCATAGACGCTGTCCAGTTGAGGCAGCTCTTGCAGTACGGCCTTGAACAGTGGGATCGCAGGACCTGTCTCGGTCCTCTCGTTTGAATCAGCAAAACTCGAGCTGGTCGCCAGCACATGCACCAACGAAGTCAAAGCGGTCAGCTCCGTCTGAAGCCGCCCGAAGGCCTTCGTGCTGGTCGCGTCCATGTAGGCTGACGCGGCGACGTGCGTGGCCCAGCGAAGAGCGCGGTCCTGAATAGCGATCAGTAGCGCGGCTAGAGCGACGACAAACGCCATTACCGCTACGGTGATTGAAGTGCGAAATGTCAACATCCGCCGCGCGCCCTCCATGGCAAGGATGCTGCCGGTCGGTCTCGTCGCGATTCCCTAGGAGCGTGTGTCCTTGGGCATTTCCTCGGCAGCCTCTGCGACCGAGCAGGCCCAGCACATCTCCGCCGAACAGGGATCCACGACCAAGCGCACGCACTGGGTTTCATATTGGCTAATAGTTGCGAATGTGCCGTGTCCTGGACGTTGATCTAGATCAACGAGGTCCGCGGCGCGTCATTCCCGTCGGTTTTGAGCCGGTCTCGACGAGGCCGGTTTACTTCCAGTTCCAGACGCGACTACGCGAACGGCAAGCTGACGCGAAGGGCCACAAGTGGCCATCAACGGGCTGTGTGCGTCGTCCCATTGGTGATCTTCAGGCTTGATCTAGGTCAAAGGGCTAGCAGGGGGCAGGCCCTTAGCCTCCCAAATGACCATTAGGCTTGCCATGCCAGCTTGGGCAATCTCTCCGATAACGGAGCAGGAATATGCTAAAGCGCCTTCTAATTCCCCTGATCCTGCTGGCGTGTCTACCGGCCGTCCCTTCCCCGGCTGCTGCTGAAGACGTTGCCGCGTCGCCAAAGATACTAGAGGAAATCTGGGCGCTGCCCTTTCCGTTGCCGATGCTTGCCTTCGTAGTAAGGCCGGTGGGGAATGGACCATTTCCCCTCGTGATCATGAACCATGGAATTGCGCTGGGAGCCCAAGAGCGGTCAATGTTTCCGGCAATCGAATACCGGGCCGCAGCGCAGTGGTTCGCGAACCGGGGCTATGTCGTCGTCTCCCCCATGAGGTATGGAGCTAGCAGCCTTGATGACAAGGATCGAGGGCTCTACGGATCGGTATTCGCTCATGTCGGCAGTTGCGACAACCCGAACTTTCGGGGACCCGGCCTTGCCATCGCCAATATGAATGAGTGGGTTATCGACTACATGAGCGAGAGGAAGATCGTCCGGCCCGGCAGGGTCGTCATCGTGGGGCAGTCGGGCGGTGGATGGGGATCGATTGCCCTTGCGAGCCTCAACCCATCATCAGTTCAGGCTGTCGTCACTTTCGCAGCGGGACGCGGCGGCAGGGTTGACGGCAAGCCAAACAACAATTGTGCTCCCGACAAGCTCGTCGCCGCTACTGGCGAGTTTGGACGGACTGCGCGAATACCGATGCTGTGGATATACGCGGAGAACGACACCTACTTTGGGCCGGCACTGACCAAGCGGATGCACGACACTTTCGTGGCGGCAGGTGGGAATGCGGAGTATCGCATGTTGCCGTCATTCGGAAGCGACGGCCATTTCATGATCGATTCTCCCGACGCAGTGCCGCTCTGGGCTCCGCTGGTGAGCGAGTTTCTTGGGAAGCATTCAACCACCAGCAACGCCGAGCAGCTTGTGGGCAAGAGCCCTCCTGAGGAACTTCAACTTAAGCCCCCGCGGGTAAGTCTTCCTCCGAAGATTCACTATTCGGATTGGCGCAAGCTTTGCTTCAACTCGTCCGATAAGACGACCATCTGCCGGACGACATCCACCGGAACTGATGATATCGGGCAAGTAGTGACGCGGGTCGATCTGATTCAGCGTGCTGATGGTCCGGCTCGCTTGCAACTGTTCGTGCCCCAAGGAGTAAACTTACAGAGTGGGGTACAGGTATCGATAGATCAGGGGCAACCAACCCAAATCCCCTTCAATTGGTGCCTCACCAACATCTGCATCGCGGCTGACGCCGTGAAGCCGAGCCTGATAGCGGAATTGGAATCCGGCAAGTCGTTGAAGCTCGAACTCACCGATCTAAATTCTTCATCGGTTGCGTTGACACTGTCGCTCGATCAATTTGCCACCGTGCGTAAAGGGGCAGCAGCGCAAACCTTTGATTTCGGCTTGGATGGGGAATGAGAAGCCTTTAACGTGGCGCGACTTCCGCTTCAGGGTCATCAGCAATGGCTTGCGGGACTTCGCCGCGCAGCGTAACTTTCAACCACATGTAGCTCATTCGAAGACAATCTATCGGGTTCGGCCTAGCGGGAGAGAGCGATGGCGGACATCCAATGGCACCTTTCCGGTGACTACTTCGAGAATTGCAGTTGCAGCATCGTGTGTCCGTGCCTCGTGTCAGCGGCCGCCCCGCTGACCTCGCGACCGACCGAGGGCTTTTGTAACGTCCCGCTGATCTTCCACGTCGAAAGTGGCTGCTATGGCGACATCGTGCTCGATGGGCTCAACGTTCTGGTTGTCCTCCACGCGCCTGGGGTCATGGCAGACGGAGATTGGTCGGTAGCCGCCTATATCGATCAGCGCGCCGACGATCAGCAAACCGAGGCCCTAGCTGCGATCTTCACCGGCGCAGCCGGAGGTCCGATGGCCGCGTTCACACCGCTGATCAGCAAGAATCTGGGAGTGCGCAAGGTCCCGATCACGTTCCGAATCGACGGCAAGACGCGGTCCGCGGAAATCCCGGGTATTCTGCACATGTCCGTCGATCCGTTGCCGACCATGCATCCGAGCGGCGAAATGTGGGCGAACATCGGCCATCCGGTGAGCCCCGACAACATGGTGATGGCAGTCGGCGCCCCCGGCAATACGTTTAGCGATCATGGCATGCTCTGGGATAATTCCGGCAAGAACGGCCTCTATGCGCCGATCCGCTGGTCGAACCAGGCGTGATGCAACTCCTGATGCCGGCCTGCGACAAGGCCGGCAACGTCAACCGCAAATGACCGACAGTCCCCTGGAAACCGCGCTGCGGCGCGATCGCTGGATCATCGGCGGCGCGATCGGCATCATTGCCGCGCTGGCATGGAGCTATGTGCTCTGGCTCGCCAACGACATGGACATGGGCGGCATGGACATGACCGGGTTCCGCATGATCCCGGCCGGGATCGGAATCATGCTGCCGGCCAACGAGCCATGGCGAGCGATCGAGTTCGCATATGTGTTCTTGATGTGGGCGGTGATGATGGTCGGAATGATGGCCCCCTCCGCAGCGCCCATGATCCTTATGTACGCCCGCGTGGGTCGACAGCAGAAAGCGCAGGGCAAGCCGTTCGCCGCGACCGGCTGGTTTGCGGCTGGTTACCTCCTCGCCTGGAGCGGCTTTTCGCTGGCAGCCACTCTTCTCCAATGGCTGATCGAGCGGGCAGCCCTGATGGATTCCCGGATGGCGATCGCCAGCAACCTGCTCGGCGCAATCGTCCTGATTGCGGCGGGCGTTTATCAATGGACACCGCTCAAGGACGTCTGTCTCGCCCAATGCCAGTCGCCGCTTCTATTCCTGATACGTCACGGCGGCTTTCGCCACGACGTGCGAGGCTGCCTGTCGCTGGGGCTTCGGCACGGAGGCTATTGCGTCGGCTGCTGCTGGGTTTTGATGGCGCTCTTGTTCGTAGGCGGGGCGATGAATGTGCTTTGGATTGCGCTTTTGGCGCTGCTTGTCCTTTTGGAGAAACTTACGCCGGTCGGACGATGGATCGCGCGCGGCGCCGGCGTTGCATGTGTGGCCGCGGGCGCCTGGCTGCTCGTATCCTTGTCGCAGCGATGAGCAACCTGCGTGATGTTCAGTTCGTTGCCATCAGCAACACCGCAAATGTAACTCGGTCTTGTCCCTCCGTTGGCGCTCATTGATGAGAGTGTGAGCTATAGTCGATTTCTACTCCGAGCTGCGTCACTGCCCGCGCCAGTGGTTTTCATCCACGACGCGGGACATGATCATCCGCCCACCACGGCGGCGATGGCTTCCCTTATTTTGGCCATCGCATAGCCTCTGACCTGTTCGAGTTCGAGATGCGGAATATTGGGCATCTCGTCCGATGCAACCTGACAATCCACGATCGCCGGGCCCTCGCAGCTCAGTGCCTCGGCGATCGCCGGAAGCAGGTTCTCGGGCGTTTTGGCTGAAAAGCCTTTCGCTCCGCAGGCTCGCGCGAGCGCGACAAAATCAGGATTGGGAAACTCGATCGCCTCCCTGAAGGGAACGATCCCAACGCTTTCCGCTTCCAGCGTGATAAGGCCGAGTGCTGCATTGTTGAAGATCACGACCTTGACAGGCAGCTTGTGGTGAACCGCCGTCATAAATTCGCCCATCAGCATGTTGAAGCCACCATCACCGGTGAGCACTATGACCTGTCGGCCACGATCAAGCGCCTGAATTCCATTGGCTTGGCCGAGTGCAGTGCCGCAGGCCGCATTGTTGAACGAGCCCACAATTCGTTGGCCGCCACTCTGCCGGATCCAATTGCCGGACCAAAGCGTGTTCAGTCCCACGTCCAGGACAAACACCGCATCTTGCTTTGCGAGATCGCTGACGGTTCTTGCTACAGCCTGAGGATGAATTTTGTGCTGGCTCCTACTCAGATTGGCCTGCTGGTCCAGCATGCCATCCCACTTGGCCCGCTCGTTCTTCACTCGATCGAAGAACGTCGCATCATTCTTCGGTTTCAGCTTCGTCAGCAGCAGTTCGAGCGTAGGCCTGACGGAGCCGACAATTGCATACGAGGTTCGTGTTCTTCGACCTAACGCAGCCGCCCGCTCATCGACCTGGACAACATTACCGTGAGCGGGCAGGAAGTTTGAAAAGGGATAATCCGTACCCAGCATCAGAAGCAGATCGGCGTGCTGCACAGCGCTGTAGACTGGTCGGGTGCCGATCATGCCAAGCCCACCCATCCATCGCGGATCGTCGTAGGGCAGAATATCTTTGCCACGCATCGTATGGACCAGCGGAGCTTTCAGCCGATCCGACAATTGTCGCACCAGGTCAGCGGCACCGTGGCAGCCGAAGCCACACATTGCAACGACGCTGCGTGCCTCGTTGATACGGCGGGCCAACTCATCAGCCTCGGCTTCTAAAGGCGACACTTCATTTCGCGGCCGCAAAGTCGCAAGGCTCGTCGGCTCGCCATGCGCAGCCTCCGACAAGACATCCTGCGGAAGGGTCAAGTGCGCGACACCGGGCCCTGCATAGGCCGTCGCGATTGCCTGCTGTACCACGCTGGCCGCCTGCGCAGCTGACGAAACGGTCTGGGTGTAAAGCGACACATCGCGGAACAGCAGATCAGGCTCGGTATTCTGAACAAACTCGATTCCTTTCAGCCGTCGCGACATGTCGCCGGAAAGCGCCAGCACCGGTGCATGACTGCGGTTTGCTTCATAGAGTCCTGCAACAAGGTGATTGCTGCCCGGACCCGTGGTGCCGGCGCAAACCGCGAGCCGGCCGGTCAGCTGTGCTTGGCCGGCCGCCGCAAGCGCCGCGCCTTCCTCATGCCGGACCCCGATCCATTCGATGTTGCTGCGCCGAACCGCATCCCCCAACGGATTGAGTGAATCTCCGATCAACCCAAAAATCTGCTTTACGCCGACCTGTTCCAACACCTCGACAATCATCTGTGCCACTGTCCGCGACATCAGCATTCCTTTCGTTCTGACGACGACTGCGAGATGTGATGCAACAGACACCGGGAAACGGTCTTTCGGGAACGCACGAACGCCTCGCCCTTTGTGACGCCGCCGGCAGCCAGCACTGGAATTGGTGCGACCGCGTCCACCACTTCCGGCCACAAGACCTCCGAACCGCGCGAGCGGCGCTACTAACGGGAGAGCAAGTTCTTCTATTACGAGGACGTGCCGAGCCTCCGGCAGCGGCCCGAGCAGCTCACGAGCGAACAGGCCAAGGCTAAGGAGTTTGCCAGAGCGGCGCTGCCGCGTAGGTGAGCGACGCGCTCTCGACCACCGCAATTCCGCAGATCTGAAGCATGGCCAGATATCGGCCTCGGTCGCCTTACCAGGCGCATTTCCAGCCCATAGATGCCTTTCGGGCGGAATGCCCAAGCTGTTCCAAGTTGGGGGCGCGGCGCTGTTCAGTGGGCGCTCTCGTCTTCAACGGTCGCAGCCCAGAGACGTATTAGCGGCGACGCAGTGACGCCACTCCGAGCGCCCAATCCGCCCACACATTCTCGAAAATGCCAAGTCGTTGCAAGATTCGGCTAGCCCCGTTCCGTTTTCGGCAAGCCAACCTCCCCCGCCTTGGGTCATTGTCAGATATGCGCCGCCCCAACTTCATCGCCAAGCACGCCCGGAATGCTCAAGGCCTCTTGGGCCGGGTCATTGCCTTCATCATGGCTCACGAAACCTGGAGCCAGAATCTGCGGGTGATGGATGCGCTCCGTATCGGTCGCAGCGACCACATTATCGACGTCGGCTGTGGGCACGGGCGGAGCCTGTCCGAACTAGCCACCCGCGCCTCGATGGGGCATGTCGTTGGCGCAGACCCATCCGACCTGATGGTCGAAATCGCGTCGCAGCGCAATCGGCCGCTCATTGATGCGGCGCGCGTCAAGGTCGTCCTTGCGACCGTGGAGTCGCTGCCCTTTGCCGATGAGTCCTTCGACAAGGTGCTCTGTGTCCACGTGCTCTACTTCTGGAAGGATCTCGACGCATCCCTGCGCGAAGTCGCCCGCGTGTTGAAGCCCGGCGGCCGATCGGGATTGTTGTTCCGAACCAAGGCCGATCCGGCAGCCATCGCATCATTTCCGGCCGAAATCTACCGCTTTCCGGAACTCGCCGAAGTGACGGAAGCTCTCGAGCAAGCCGGTCTGGACGTCCATGCGGCCAGCGATCGCTCGAACGAACCCGTCCTGCTCATCGCGGAAAAGCGACGAGCTCAAACGGCAGAAGGACCACAATCAACCGATCAGGCCGAGACGATCGCGGTCAGACGCGCGATCACCTGATCGATCTCGTCCGCTGTGGTGCCTCGTCCCAGGCTGAAGCGAAGCGCACCCATTCCGATTCTTTCGGGGACGCCCATCGCGGCGAGAACCGGCGAGAGCTCGATCCGACCCGAATGGCACGCCGACCCTGTGGACGCCGCAACGCCGTTCAGTTGCTCCAGTATGTCCGTGCCGATCCTGCCGACGAACGACACGTTGAGCGTGTTGGGCAACCGCTCCGTGGCGTGGCCATTGAGCGCGACGTGATCGCCGAAGCGATCTTGAAGCGCTGCCCAGAAACGATCCCGCAGAACCTCGATGCGCGCCATCGGCGCGAGGTCTGCGGCGATTTCGCAGGCCGCCCCGAGCCCGACCGCAAGCAGCGCGCTCTCGGTGCCGGCGCGCCGGCCGCGCTCATGGCCGGCACCGTGGATCAAGGGCTCGAGCTCAAGACCGCCGCGGACGTAAAGCGCGCCCACGCCTTTCGGGGCGTAGAGCTTGTGGCCGGCAATCGACAGCAGATCGACACCGAGCGCGTCGACCTTGGTCGTCATCTTTCCGACCGATTGCGCCGCGTCCGTGTGAAGGCGAATCCCGTGCTTGCGTGCGAGCGCGCTTATTTCCTCTATCGGCTGGATCGTGCCGACCTCGTTGTTGGCGTGCATGATGCTGATCAGGACTGTCTGCGGGGTAATGGCGCGGCGCACGTCCTCGGGATCGACGCGGCCGGTGCGATCGACTGGAAGATAAGTGACCACAGCGCCGAGCCGTTCGAGAAACCGACAGGGAGCGAGAACGGCGGGATGCTCGACCGCCGAGGTGACAATGTGCGCCCCCTCGCGGTCCAGCGCGAAGAATGTGCCCTTGATCGCCAGGTTGTTTGCTTCGCTGCCGCCGCTGGTGAAAACGATCTCGTCAGGCGCGGCGCCGAGCAGAGCGGCGACCTGACCGCGGGCCTGCTCCAGAGCGACTTTCGCCGGGATGCTGGCCCAGTGGCCGCTGGACGGATTGCCGAACGCTTCGTCCAGGAACGGCCGCATGGCTGCCGCCACCGCCGGATCGATGGGTGTGCTCGCGTTGTAGTCGAGATAGATCGGCCGCATCGTTTCGTTCATTGTCGCGCTCCGGGCTTGGCCTCCATGGCGACGGCGACGACCACCCCCGAAATAAAGGTGAGCGCACCGATCAGGCTGATCGACCAAGCCATTCCATACAAGTCGGCGATCACGCCAGCCGACAGCGCGCCGATCGCGTAGCCGAGATCGCGCCAGAACCGATAGACGCTCAGCGAACGGGCGCGCCAGCTAGGATGCGACGCATCGGAGACCGCCGCGATCAGGCTTGGGTAAACCATCGCCGTGCCGACACCGAGCAGGACGCTCGCGACGAGCCACCATTCAAAGTGATTGGTGGCCGCGGTCAGGAACAGGCCGGCGGCCTGCACCCACATCCCGGCGGCGATCAAGCCCTTGCGGCCCCAGCGATCCGACAACGGACCGGTTGCGATCTGCAGGATGCCCCAGACCGCCGGATAGACCGCCTTCAGGATACCGATGCGTTCGACCGACAGGCCGAACGACACGAAGAACAGCGGGAAGATTCCCCAGCTCATGCCATCATTGAGGTTGTTGACGAGTCCGGCCTGCGAAGCGGCGAACAGGTTGCGATCCCTAAAAGAGGTCAGGAGGAATATCTCCCGAAAACTGATCGGAGCCGCCTGCCGAGCATGGACCGCGGTCTCGAGCCGCACGTGATCGCGTGTGTCACGCACCAAAAGGATCGAAAGTGCGAAGCCCAGGATCGCATAGGCAACACCGAGATAGATCGGCGCCGGCCTCAGTCCGTATTCCGATGCAATATAGCCGGTGAGAAAAGCGGTCACGCCGACCGCGAGATAGCCGGCGAACTCGTTCAGGCCAACGGCAAGGCCACGCGATTTCGGGCCGACCAGATCGATCTTCATGATGACCGTCATCGACCAAGCAAAGCCCTGGTTGATGCCGAGCAGCGCGTTGGCCGCGATGACCCACTTCCAGCTTGGTGCCCAGATGATCATGAACGGCACTGGTAGCCCGGCCAGCCAGCCCAGAATCAGCACGCGCTTGCGTCCCCAGGCGTCGGCGAGCTGGCCGGAGACGAGGTTGGCACACGCCTTGACCACGCCAAAGCTCACGATGAAAGAGACGACCAGCGTGGTCGAACTGATCCGAAACTCCTCGGCGCCGATCAGCGGCACAACGGTGCGCTCGATCCCGACCATGCCACCGACGAAGGCATTGATCAGGACAAGCAGGGCGAATTGCGGCCAGTTCTCCTTCAGGCCGAGCCTGACTGATTGGGTAGCTTGGGGACTGGATACCGCTTCGCTCATTCGATCACGCGGCGGCAGCTGCGCCGCCCGAATTGACGGCCCTGATCTTCGCAGCCTCCGGCGGCGCCGGGGGAATCTCCGACACCATGAAGCGAATGAACTCGGCTTCATCCGCGATCATGAACGCCTGATTATGCCGCTTCTCGAAGCCGATGGTCGACCAGGGCTTGCCACTGAGCCGCCGGCCGCAGACTGAACCGGCATAGGCGCCGGCCAACACCTCGACGTCGTCTGGAAGCTCCTTCAAGCGGCGTGCGCTGTGAAACAATTGCTTCGCGCCTTCTTCGGCGCTCGTGGCCAGCTCGGTACGCCCGAGATCGCCGACCATCAGCGTGTGGCCGCTGAGGACGAACCAGGGCTCCTCACCGCGGGTGTGATCGGTCACGAGAATGCAAACGTGCTCGGGCGTATGACCGGGCGTGTGCAGCACTTTGGCTGTGACGTTGCCGAGTGGAAGCACCTCGCCGTCCCGTACGCCCTTGAACGGAAACGCGACGCGCGCCTCGGCCGAGAGCACATACGGCGCGCCGGTCGCCTCCGCGAGTGCCCGCCCGGCGGAGACGTGGTCGGCGTGAACGTGCGTGTCGATCACGAGGTTGATCTTCATGCCGGCATTTTCTGCGGCTTGAAGGTAGGGTTGGATATCGCCAACGGGATCGACCACCGCCCCCGTCGCCTTGCCACCGCAGCCGAAGAGGTAGGAGATGCCGACCGGATCATGATGCAAGAACTGACGCAGGATCATGGGCTTGCACTCCTCTCAGAGAGCAGCTAAACAACATTCAATCGATCTGCTGAATGATATATTTAGGCACAACCGTGTCAAGCACCGGACCGAAACAGGCGATCTACGAGAACCTCGCCGAAGTAGCGCAGGCGCTGGGTCACGCTCACCGGCTTGAGCTCTTGGAGCACCTCGCCCAGGGCGTACGGACCGTCGAAGAACTATCTGTCCGGGCGCATTTGACGTTCGCCAATACCTCGCGCCACCTGCAGATCCTCAGGCGGGCGCGCCTCGTCGAGACGGAGCGGCGTGGCAAGAACGTTCTCTATCGCCTGGCGGGCGAATCCGAAGTGGTCGCCCTGCTCAAGGCGCTTGGTCGCGTCGGCGAACGGAATGTCGCCGAGATCGGCCGTGTCGTGACCGACTACTTTCAGGCGCGCGACGCACTCGAACCAGTATCCCGTGACGATCTCGTCGCAAGGTTGCGCGACGATCTGGTCACAGTGCTCGATGTGAGGCCCGAAGACGAGTTCGCGCTGGGCCATCTTCCGGGCGCTCTCAACATTCCTCTCGCCGAACTGGAACGACGCTTGGGTGAACTTCCGAAGGGCCGCGAGGTGGTCGCATACTGCCGTGGCCCCTATTGCGTCCTTTCGTTCGAAGCCGTGGCAGAGCTCAGAGTCCGCGGCTATCGCGTCCGCCGTCTTGAAGACGGCTTCCCCGAGTGGAAGGCCGCCGGCTTGCCGGTCGAGTCCGTCGCCTGAGACAAACGGATCCTGTGCATCATGGACAAGAAAATTGACAGCGCGGACAGCGCCTGGCCGATCGTTGACGGGAAGGACCATAAGTCGTCCTCAGTGTTCCGACCGGAAGCCCTTTTGAGGGAGGCGCGCAGGCAGAGGGAGTTGCCGCTTGTCGCTGTCCCGGAAATCTGCGTGCTCGATCCGGACGGCGATGTCGTCCGCCACCTCAAACGGATCGGCACAGGCCGCATCCATGAGGGGTGGGCATGCTATCACACCGAGCTTCTCGCCTTCGATCTCGACGGTGTCGGCAAGGTCGGCATTGTCGGCTGCGCCGTCGGCGCTCCGTTCGCGGTGTTGGTCGCCGAACAGCTTTTCGCATCTGGTTGTCGTCTGCTGGTCAGCGTGACGTCCGCCGGACAGATCACTCCGATTGGACCACCCCCGTACTTCGTCCTCATCGATCGCGCGCTGCGCGATGAGGGGACGAGCTATCACTATCTGCCGGGCTCGACGTTCGCCGAGGCCCCTGATGCGAAACTGCTCGCTCGCGTCGAACAGGCGGGGCGCGCCCTCGCCGGCATCGCACTGCATCGGGGCGCGACATGGACGACGGACGCGCCCTATCGCGAAACCGAGTCGGCGATCTCGCTGGCGCGCCAGATGGGCCTGCTCGCCGTCGAGATGGAAGCTGCGGCCCTGTATGCGTTCAGCGCGACTAGCGGACGTTCCATCGTTTGCTTCGCGCATGTGACCAACTCCATGGCGCAGACGGAGGGAGATTTCGAGAAGGGCGAGGCAGATGGCGCAAAGGCGACGCTGGCTATCATCGCCGCCACCGCTCGCGCGTGGCGCAGTTAGCGGGATCGTGCGAAGTGCCAGGTGATCCTGTTCTGCTCCGCGCGGAAAATCGGAAGTAGTATGTCGATTTATTGCAATTTTAGATTATTTAATATCTTGCATTGAAAGGAAGAATTGGGACAATCGGCGTGCACCAATTCCGTCTCCAAATCCGATAATCAGGAGGCCAGCATGGCGATCATTACGTGGGCAGGCGCGACCAGCAACGACTGGACCACTGCCGCCAATTGGTCGCCACCCACAGTCCCGCAGAGCTCTGATACCGCGCTGATACCGCCGGGAACATCGAGAGCTCCCACTATTTCCGCGTTGGGCGTCAGTTGCGCCATGATACTGGGCAAGGCCGAAAGCGGATCTGTCACATTGAATGTCGCGGCGGCATTCGGCGCCACGCCGATGATGATCTGCGGGAAAGGCGGCACTTCGGCGCTGGATGTGACCCTGTCGATCCAGCAGGTTTGCACCTTCTCCGGCCAGATCAGGATCACCGCACCCGGCAGTACCGTCACGATGACCGCGGCCCCCGACACCGCCTTCACCTTTGCCGAGGAGGCCTTCGTGCTTGTCGCTCCGGGAAGCACTCTCGATCTGGCCGCCGGTTGCTTTAACACCGCCGGCCTCTTCGAGATCGCCGGCGCCGTCTCCATCGCCAGTGACGTCACGGTGCAAGGAAACGGCCTCCTCGCGATTGAGAATGGCGGACAGCTCGCCATTTCGGGGATTGTCCAGCAGGGACAACAGATCGCCTTCGCCGATGGCACGGGCTGCATCACGCTCAACAATCCCGCCGCCTTCCAGGGGACAATCGGATTTGCGGCCGTTACCGACGTTGTGGGCGGCCTCATCTCCCTGCCGGGCCTTTCAGCCCAATCCATCACGCTGACGCCCCAGGCCGGCTCCGAAACGGTTTTTGTCATGACTATTTTTGGAACCGGCGGAGCCACCACGCTCCACGTGAATCTCCTGGACGAACAAGAACTCACTGCGATGCAGAATCCGGGTTGGACTGCCGATGATTTCGCGGTGATAAACACCCCTGGCTCCGGCACCATCGTGACCTACGTGCCGCAGGGAACGCTGTCGCTGCAACAATCCCTGCCGATAGCGCTCGTTGCCCCGGCAGGCACGCCGGTGCCACTGTCGACGATCTTCCAGAATGCCTTCGGCACACAGGAGCCGGGCTTCTACAGCATCACTCTTCAGACGCGGACAATGCCGCCTAACACGCCGACCGACCAGAAATACTGGTGTTCCCCGAATGTAGCCCCCGTCTGGCTCGACATCGACGGCATGGCAATCACGAAGAAGACGATCGATGTCAGCGACATCAGCGCCTATTCGCTTCGCACGGGAAACAACATCCTGTTTCCGGCCCAGTTCATGGCGCAGATCACGCCCCCCGGCAGCCCGGCCGCAGCGACGGTGACCTACAGCATCTGGGCCGCCGATCCGTCGGTGGTGCAGGGCACGCCAGGCACACCACAGCCCGGAGACGTCGTTCTCGCCGCCCAGGCCATGAATGCCACCTACCCAGGTGTTCCCAACACGAACCTGTGCAACTGGATCGCCGACTGCGTCGCAGCCGCCGCCGGCGTGCCCATGCCGTTACCCAACACCCTGTACACGCCGCGCAACAATGTCGACGGGGGCTTCTGGCGCATCGCCTATCGCGGCGACGGCAAGACGCCCTATGCAGATTGGGGCGTCGAACTCCTGGCGGGCGACATCGTCCGCTTGGAGTGGCAGAACCAGAAGTATGGGTCGTCCGGGCCCGTGGTGGGCCATACGACGACCATCCTGCTACCGCCCATACCACCCATACCGCCGATACCGTTCGGTCTGAAGATGCTGGTCTACGACAATGCTGCCGAGGGCCCGGTGTCGGGCGACAGCGTCATTGGCATACACACGGATGCCTATTGGCTGGCATCGAACCCTGCCAGCATCACCATCTACAGGCTTGACCCGAAGGGGCAGTATCTGATCTACGGCTCGCCTCTCGGTGAGATTATCCAGGGCAGTATCTTTAACAATCTCATCATTCCGGGAGGCGGCGCGGACATCATCACTGCGGGGCCGGGCAAAAACGAGATTCAGGGCACGAAGACCCAGCTGGCGGCGATCACAGTCACGGATTTTCATGCCGGTGACGTTTTCAATTTCACCGACCTCGACCCGAACACCGCGAAAGTCGGCTTCAACGCAGGTGTTCTCGCGGTGCTGGACAACGGCACACAGGTCGCCGCTATCGCCCTTCCAGGGCTCGCAGCGGGCACCAGCTTCGCTGTCTCGTCGAACGGAAACCAGCCGCCCAACCCCGTGGGGACTATGATTTCCATTTACCCGGCGTCCTAGTTAGGTCGCAGTTTGACCTATCGCGGACACCACATCCATCGGGCAAGGGGTCCACAAGGGCGCTGTGCCCTGCCGCGCGCTCGCATGGTGGAAGAATCAGAACGATGCGCAGAATTGCTTTCACCATGTGATCAACACGACTTGGCTGCAGGCACGTTTGTACACTGGGGTGACGTAGACGGACCAGACATCGCGCTGTGGATGCTTATCCGTCGCGGCGGCTACTCTGCGCTCGCGTATCGGCCTTCCTCGACTATTTGAAGGAAGCCTTTCCCATGGGGGACGCCTAACGAGTTGGCGGCCTATAACGGGCAATGAGACAGAATAATCAACGCTAATGGAGGCGCTCTCGCCCCCTTCTCGATGATTGCGACGACGGCGTTGTCCTTTCGCGCAGTCTAATTGGGTGATGCCTGCCGAAAACGCGAACTCGCCGATTTCTGCGCTGAGCTACGCCAGTGCCCTCTCGCGACCAAATAGTGGTTTTGCACCGCATGCGGTGGGTTCAAATCAAGTTGCGTCGAACGAAAGGAGAGGTGCCGAATCAGCACGCGAAACTCGAGCAAGGAGCACCCAGCGGAACGAAGTACCAACGTTCAGTGTGGGTAACAATGTGGGAATAACAGCTCGCGAAATCGCTGTTTGCATCAAACGACTTACGCCATTGGTGCGCTCGGAGGGCGGTCGCATTTGGCGCGATTTCAATAACTTGCGGAGATGGGTAACGAGTTTGGGTGAATTCCGGCCGATAGGTGCTTTTCACCCCCGCACCATCCACACGCTCCTTCTCCCCGGGCTAGCTTCGCTGCGTGGAGGCAACCGGCGCAGAATCTCAAAACCTGATGTGGTGTTCTCTCCGTTCGAACATCGGCCCCATCAACACGGGGACCCATCAGGGCTGATGATCGTAAAGCTAGATCACACCGCGCGACGCACCGATCCTGCTGGCGACTACGCCGATGCCCATGAGAGCGAGCGCGAGACCCCACACGTTCAACCCAAAACTCCCATATCCACCAACTCCCTGCGCCGCAAGCAGCGCAAGGCCAATGCCGGTCATGAGTGCGCCGAGCACGTAGCGCCACGCGGGCGCCGGTGCGCCTCCGGTCGCGCGCGGCCGCTCGAAGCGTCCGAAAGCCACAACAAGAGGAATGAGTGCTATTGCATTGGCTGCGATCCAGGGGAACCGCGACCACCACCACTCAGAGCTTCCCGGCTCAAGCCGCAGACCGAAGCCTCCGGCGAGATAGGCTGCAAGGACCACAAGGGTGGTGGCAGTTAGGTGCCAGATGAACAGCGTCATGATGTTGCCATTCATCGCCACGGCTGCCGTCCACGCTACGCGGCCAGCCAGCCAGCGGCGCGCGGGTGCTTGCGCAGCGAGCAGCAACCCGCCCTGCATCGTTGCGAGCGCGATCAGCGTGACCTTCGGCGGTGTCGTGGTGCTGATCGGATCGCCGGGGACCCCGATCATTGCGACAGGATAAGGCCCGATGTGTACCAGCAAAAGCAGCGCGGCAAAGCCCAGAGCGGCGCCGACAAGCAGCGTCCTGCGCTCGGAAAACCGCTCGTCGAGCCACGCATACCCGAGCACGGAGATTGCACCCCAGACGAACAGATAGTTGGCGAAACCAAGCCAGCGCAAGCCAACGGCAAAGTACATGACATCGACAACGACCGCGGCAGCTGTCAAAGCCCAGAACGATCTCATACCAAATCGGGTCCACGCAGCCTCCGTGGCTGGCACGAGCAGAACAATCCCGATGTACACCGCGAGGAACCAGACTGGTATGAAGGCCGCCTGCGAGCCATAGCTGATCAGCTCCGGCCGCACGCCGCGGGCGTATTCAACTGCAACAATCGTCACCCAAACCACGAGCAGCGGGAGGATTGGCCATACGAGACGGCGCAACCGGCCTTCAAGCCAGGCTGCATATGATCTGCCGTCCCGCCGCGCGGCACGCCAGCTGATGCCGTTCGCGTATCCGCCGACCATGAAGAAGATCGGCATGACCTGCACGATCCATGTGAGCCAAGCGGTCCAAGGAACGACCGTCAGGATGTGGGATGTCGTCAACGTGTCAGTTGCGTCGAAATAGGGCGCGGCGGCCAGCCAGTGCCCGACAGTCACCACCAGCATCGATATAGCTCGTAGGAAGTCGACGTAGCGGTTTCGGGACGGAGGCGTCCGGTCAGCAAGCTCGGCAGCACGGGACCAAACCGCCATGATCATTCTCCAACGTGCCGTTCAGCCTGGACCAACTCAATATAAACAAGTCAGCGAGTGTGCGCTCGCGAGCATCGTCCGCGATCTGGGTTCTATCGAACCGGGCTGCAAACTCGCGCGGTCCAGAGTTCCCTCGACGTTTGCTCCCTGGGGTGCATACTCGACCTCACGTTGCAAGCCACGGTGCGGTGAGCTAGAATGGCCAATAGAAGGCGCCACGGTCAGTTCGGCGGCAAGGACTGCTGATTGCAGGCCAGCGCCGCCGGTTTGAAGTTGCCTGCAGCATTTGGGGCAAGCTCGTTCAGGAATTTCAAATCAAGAACGTCGCTAGAGGCTCTAGAATCGTATGCTGCCCCCTTGCTTCCCAGCTTCGCCTCAGAAGTTCCTTGTCACATTCACGAACTTCGAAAGTGAGGCACTGGCCGCTTGCCAGCAGCCAACGGAAAGCCGACTCTTTTGCAGACGTCCGACAGCTCGCGGTACCCGCCAGCCGTCAGGAGAAGTGCCATGGAGCGCATCTGGCTCAAGCACTACCCGCCGGGGGTTTCGGCGGAGATCGACCCGTCGCGATACCCATCGCTCGTTGCAATGCTCGAGGAAAGTTTTGCCAAATATCGCGAGCGCACCGCCTTCATCTGCATGGATAAGGGGCTGACCTACGGCGAGACCGACGAGATGTCACGCGCTTTCGGGGCTTGGCTGCAGAGCAGAGGCCTGGCGAAGGGTGCGCGCGTCGCCATCATGATGCCCAACGTGCTGCAGTATCCGGTGGCGACCTGCGCCATCCTGCGTGCCGGCTTCACGGTGGTGAACACCAACCCCTTGTACACGACGTACGAGCTCGAGACTCAGCTCGAGGATGCTGGCGCGGAAGCCATCATCGTGCTTGAGAACTTCGCACATGTCCTGCAGCGGGCGATCGGCAAGACCCGCATTAAGCACGTCGTCGTTGCCTCCATGGGCGACCTTCTGGGCATAATCAAGGGCACGATCGTCAATCTGGTGGTACGGCGGGTGAAGAAGATGGTGCCGGCCTACTCGCTGCCGGGCGCAACGCCGTTCAATGCGGCGCTCGCGGCCGGCAGGAGCATGACCTTGACCAGGCCGCAGCTTGGATCCGACGATCTCGCATTCCTGCAATACACTGGCGGGACCACGGGCATTGCCAAAGGCGCGATGCTGTTGCATCGCAACGTGGTCGCCAACATGCTGCAGGTCGACGAGTGGCTGAAGCCGGTGCTGGAGAAGGAGCCGAAAGTCGATCGTCTGACCGTCATGGCGGCGCTGCCGCTCTATCACATCTTCGCGTTGACAGCATGTTTCCTGCTCGGCGTCCGTACCGGCGGCCAAAGCATTCTCATCCCCAACCCGCGTGATATTCCCGGCCTCATTAAGGAGCTTGCCAAGTACAAGGTGAACCATTTCCCGGCGGTGAACACGCTTTACAACGCGCTGCTCAATCATCCGGATTTCAGCAAGATCGACTGGAGCATGCTCAAGTGCGCCGTCGGCGGCGGCATGGCGGTGCAGAAATCGGTGGCGGACCGTTGGTTCAGGGCGACGGGCTCGCCGCTGTGGGAAGGTTATGGCCTGTCGGAGACGTCGCCGGTCCTGACTTGCAATTCGCCGAACGACCCCGACTGGGACGGCACCATCGGACTGCCGTTGCCGTCAACTGACATCTCGATTCGCGACGACGGCAACAACGAGGTGCCTCTTGGGGAGGCGGGCGAGATCTGTGCGCGCGGCCCGCAGGTCATGCCGAGTTACTGGAGACGTCCGGATGAGACGGCCAACGTCATGACACCCGACGGCTTCTTCCTGACCGGCGATATCGGCATTATGGACGAGACCGGCCGGGCCCGGATCGTTGATCGCAAGAAGGACATGATCACCGTGTCCGGATTCAAGGTCTATCCGAGTGAGGTCGAGGCGGTGGTGTCGAGCCACCCCGGAGTGCACGAATGCGGGGTAGTCGGCATCCCCGATCCGCGCTCCGGCGAGATGGTGAAGCTGTTCGTCGTCAAGAAAGATCCAAACCTCACCGAAGCGGACCTGATTGCCCACTGCCAGAAGCAGCTCACGCCTTACAAGGTCCCACGGCTGGTGGAGTTCAGGACCGAGCTGCCGAAGACCAATATCGGCAAGATCTTGCGCCGGCAGTTGCGCGACGAGTCGTAGAAGATCGATACGCGGGCCGCGTGAAGCGAGCGCGGCGTCCGAACGGCATGGAAAGATCGTGGTGCTCGATCAGAGCGAGTCTGCGCACGAGTTCATGCCGCTGCCCGATGAACGCCCCGAGCGTCAGACGAGAACATGCATTGCGCAGCAAAGTTCGCTAAAATCCTAGCGATTTCAATGCCAAATATGGGCTTGGTGCGCTCGGAGGGACTCGAACCCCCACGGTGTTACCCACTGCCACCTCAAGGCAGCGCGTCTACCAGTTCCGCCACGAGCGCTAGGAGATGCCGGCCTGAGGTCTTGAGGCTGGCCGGATCAGCGGCGCCGATCTAACAAATCCATCAGGGGGATACAAGCCTGCAAAGGCCCCGAATTCCACAGGCTTGGCAGAAATCCCACTCACCCCGGATCGGCCCTATCGGGGCGCCCAGACCCCGATCGCTACCGCGTCTCCAGGCCGCTACCGCGTGCCCGGGCTCCGCGGCAGCATCTGCTTGACCTCGACCGCGATCCGGTTGCGGTCGACCAGCACGACGCCGGAAGCGACCGGAAGATTGTTGGCCAGAACCTTGACCTCGTCGGCCTCGGTTGCGTCCAGCTCGATGATGGCGCCGCGGGAAAGACGTAATACCTGATGGATCGGCATCGTGGTCGTCCCGAGGACGACCATGAGATCCACGGTGACTTTATCGAGAGTGGGCACTGTCAGGACCGCCGCAACCTGGGACTTGCCAAAGGACTTGGCATTTGCGCCTGCGATCATCACCACGTTATGGTTAGCCAATGGTTAATTCACCCCAAAACCCCCGCCAGGACCTCGATTTGACGTCGTTTTCCGCCTCGGGCGGCGTGCCCGTCGAGTGGCGAATCTCGGACGCGCCGGTACCCTATCCGGAGGCCGTGGCCGCGATGGAGGCACGAGTCGCCGCGATCGCGGCGGGCGAGGCCCCCGAACTGGTCTGGCTGCTCGAACACCCCCCGCTCTACACCTCCGGCACCTCGGGCAAGGACTCCGACCTGCTCGATTCCCGCTTCCCGACCTTTGCCACGGGGCGCGGCGGGCAGCTCACCTATCACGGGCCCGGCCAACGCGTGGCCTACATCATGCTCGACCTCAAGCGCCGCCGACCTGACGTTCGGGCCTATGTCGCGAGCCTGGAGGAGCTGATCCTGCACACGCTCGCCGCCTTCAACGTCCGGGGCGAGCGGCGCGAGGACCGGGTCGGCGTCTGGGTGAGGCGGCCCGACAAGGGGCCCGAGCACGAGGACAAGATCGCCGCGATCGGCGTGCGGCTGAAACGCTGGGTCTCGTTCCACGGCATCGCCATCAATGTCGAGCCGGAGCTGTCGCATTTCGCCGGCATCGTGCCCTGCGGTGTCGCCGACCCGCGCTACGGCGTCACCTCGCTGGTCGACCTCGGCCAGCTCGCGACCATGGCCGATGTCGACGTCGCGCTGCGGCAGGCATTTGAAGAACTGTTCGGCCCGACCTGCGCGCTGCTGCCGGAAGTCGCCACGTAACGCTTCTGCGTTCTGCGCACGCGCGGAATCAGCTATGCTCGATTCCGGTGCCGCCCACGCCTCCCCCCCTCCGCCGGGAAAGTACAGATCATGCCGGGCGATGAGATCATCGGACCGACTGTTCGAGCGTCAGGCATAAGGAGGGATTGCGCTTTTGCTCGCAATGGGAGGTTCTCACGATGAAATTGTCTGCGCCTGTCTATCATCTGAAGCGCAGGGCGAAGCGCCTGTCCCGCGAGGAAGGCATTCCGCTCCACGACGCGCTTGACCGCATCGCCACGACGGAAGGCTTTTCCGCCTGGAGCATGCTCGCAGCAAAGGCCGCCGCGCTGACGCCGGCCAATCGACTGTTTCCGCAATTCCGGCCGGGTGACCTGGTGCTGGTCGGGGCGCGCCCCGGTCAGGGCAAGACGCTGATGAGTCTCGAGCTTGCCGTGGAGGCGATGCGGTCGGGACGTCGCGCGGCGTTCTTCTCGCTCGAATACACCGAGAAGGACGTTCTGGACCGCTTGCGGGCAATCGGCGTCGATCCCGCGCAATTCGCCGACATCTTCGAGGTCGATTGCTCCGACGCCATCAGCGCCGATTACGTCGTCAAGCAAATGGCCACCGCTCCCCGCGGCGCAGTCGTGGTGATCGACTATCTGCAACTGCTCGACCAGAGGCGGGAAAACCCTGACCTCGCCGTTCAGGTGCGCGCGCTGAAATCGTTCGCACGCGACAAGGGGCTGATCGTCGTCTTCATCTCGCAGATCGATCGGTCCTATGATCCCTCAGTCAAACCCTGCCCCGACCTCAACGATGTCCGTCTGCCGAACCCGCTTGACCTGAAGCTGTTCGACAAGACGTGCTTCCTGAACAATTCAGAAGTTCAATTCCGGGCGGCAAGCTGACGATTCCTGCCTTAACCGTCCAGGCCGCGGGTGATCGCTCACCCGCGGCCTCAAGGCATCACGCCTTCTCGGGCGAAACCTCGAGCTTGCCGGCGATGTAGCGACGCTCCTGGGTCAGGCCGCCGAAACCGTAGGCGTCGCCCTTGACCTCGTCGACGTGCAGATAAGTCTCCGGATGCAGCGGACCCAAAATCTCGGCCATGCGCTTGAACATGGCGGCGAGATAGGCGGCCTTCTCGTCCTTGGTGTTGGTGCCCTCGCTGACGTGGATGTCGATCCAGTAGCTGGCAAGCTTCTGCTCGGCGAGCGACCTGCCGCCGGCGAACCAGTCACCCGCCTCGACCGATCTCACGATGATGGCGGTGACCTTGGGGTCCTTGTGCAGGATCTTTGCGGTCAGCTCGGACACGGCGCTGGCGATGTCGGCCTTCAGCGACGGCGACTGGCGGGAGCTGGTATAGGACACGGTGATCAGGGGCATGGTCGTTCTCCTCAGATGTCGCGCACTTCGCGCGGCGTTGGTGAGAAGCTAGACCTTCCCTCCTCATTTTGGTATCTTATCTCTACTGATACCAGTGATAATCATTCATAATGACAGCAACGCTCGACATCGCCACCGTCCAGGCCTTCCTGCTGGTCGCCGACCTCCAGAGTTTTCCGCGTGCTGCCGAGGCACTCGGCACGACGCAGGCGGCAGTCAGTCTCAAGCTTCAGCGGCTGGAGACGCTGCTCGGCAAGCGCCTCGTCGAACGCTCGCCGCGCGCGGTGCGGCTCACGTCCGACGGCGCCGCATTCCTCGACCGCGCCCGCGCGCTGATCGCGGCACACGACCGCGCGCTGTCGGGCGAGGCATCCGTCGTGCAGTCGCTCTCCCTCGGCATCTCCGACCACGCCGCGGGCCCCGAACTGGTGCCGCTGCTCGAGCGGCTGCACGCGATGTCAGCGAATCTCACCCTCGCCGTCACCATCGGCTTCTCGCGCGAGATGCAGGATGCCTATGACGCGGGCGGGCTCGACGCCGTGATCGTCCGCCAGGAGGGCAGCCGCCGCGGCGGCGAGAGGCTGGCCGAGGACGAGTTCGGTTGGTTCGCATCGCGACGCTTCGCCCTGCCGAAGGGAGAGCCGCTGCCGCTCGCAACACTCGCCCCACCCTGCGGCGTCCGCGCTGTCGCCGTCCGCGTGCTCGACAAGGCCGGCATCGCCTGGCGCGAGCGCTTTGTCGGTGGCGGCGTCACGGCGGTGGTCGCTGCCGCGCTGGCCGGGCTTGCGATCGCACCGCTGGCGCGGCGGATCGCACCTCCCGGATTGGTCGACATTGGCCCAGCGCACAAGCTGCCGAAACTCGGCAGCTCGAAGGTGATGCTGCATTCGAAGGTCAGCGATCCCGCAAAGCTGGCGGCGCTGCGCGCGGTTGCGGCGACGTTCCGGAGCGTGGCGGCGACCTGACGCCGCCCGCGATCACAGGATCGCCTCGAACGCGCTGCGCAGCGTCTCGTGCCGAAACACAAAGCCGCGGCTCAGTGCCTTGTTGGGCAGCACGCGCTGGCCGCCGAGCAGAAGCTCGTCGGCAAAGCCACCGCCGATCCGGCGCAAGAAGCCGCCGGGAATGCGGAACACCGCCGGCCGATGCAGGCGGCGGCCGAGTTCTTCTGTGAATTTTGCGTTGGTGACCGGGATCGGCGCGGTGGCGTTGACGGGGCCCGCAAGATCGGGCGTCGCCATCACATAGGCGATCAGCCGGATGAGGTCGTCGCGCTCGATCCAGGACATCCACTGCCGGCCCGTGCCGAGGGGCCCCCCGAGGCCGAACTCGAACGGCGTCAACATGCGCGTGATGAAGCCGCCTTCCGTGCCGAGCACGAGGCCGATGCGCAAACAGACCACGCGGACGCCAAACTCCTCCGCCGGTCGCGCCGCCTGCTCCCAGGCCGCGCACAACTCGTGGCTGAAGCAGGCATGCGACTTCGCCGACTCCGTCAGCACCTGGTCGGCCCACAAGCCGTACCAGCCGATCGCGGAGCCGCTGACGAGCACCTCCGGCTTGCGCTCGAGCCGTGAGATCAGCTTCACGACCTCACCGGTCATGTCGATGCGCGAGCCAATGATCTTCGCGCGCTTCGCCTCGGTCCAAAGGCCGTTGCCGATCGGCTCGCCGGCGAGATTGACGATGGCGTCAATATGGGTGTCCGAGGCGAGTTGATCGAGGCTGGTGATCAGCGTCACGGGCAGCGGCAGCATCTCGGCCTTGGCGGGGTTGCGGATCAGCGCGATGACGTGATGCCCTGCCCCGCTTAGACTTGCTGCGAGGCGACTGCCGATGAAGCCGGTGGCGCCGGTGATCAGCACGGTCTTGCGGCCGGAGATCTTCTCGACGAGCCCTTTCGCGGGAACACTCTTCATGCGGCCGAGCCGGCGCATTGCCGCAAAATCCCTGATGCCGCAGAGCGACGCGCCGACTGCGCAGGCGGTCGCGGCGATGCTGAGCAGGCCCTGATACACCACGGTCACGCCGAACGGCTGCGTCGCCCAATCGATCAGCACCGGCAGCAGTAACACCAGGACGGCACCGTAATTGATCGCCAACAGGGTGTGATTGATCCGCTCGCTCGGCGGCAGCTTCCGGCTTAGATCCTCCTCGACGAAATCCATCAGCGTGATGACGATCTCGGCAACCAGCACCGCGACGATCAAAAGCGCCAGCACGCCGTAGACCTCTAACCAGCCGAGCAGCAGGAACAGGAGCGCATAGAGCATGTTGCGAATGCCGTGCAGCTTCAGCTCGAAACGCTGCGACGGACGCCAGGCCAGGCGCTCGGTGAATTCGTGGTGATAGAAGGTGTCGAACACGCCCATCACGATCTGGATAGCGATGAGCGTCCACAACAGCGGCGTCATGATACGGCCTCCCTGAACACGGCGGACTGGTGGATCAGCGCGCCGTAACGCGGATGAATGACATCGAGGGTGAAGCGGAAGGCGCCCTCGCCGAGATCGCTATGCGTCACAGTGAGGTCGCCCGGCGTGAGCCATTGCGGCAGCGGAATCCAGAGCCGGCCGAGCTGCAACCCATAGCCGGCGCTGCGGAAGGTCAGTGCCTGGCCTTCGACCGCGATGCGGAGCGCCATCGAGACGCCGAAGCCGACATATTCCTCGAGCCCGGTCGGGCCGGCAAAACGCTTGGCTGAATGGATCACCTGCGGAAAGCCGCGCTTGCGCGCGCAGATGCGGGTCCAGGTCTGGCCGCCGGTCGCGCCGTCCTCGGTAACCGTCACGATCATGGGCACGCCGGTGTCGCGGCCGGTCGGCAGCGGACCTCCGATCAGGCGCGCGACTTGCGCGAACCACCAGCCGATGTCGCTGAAAGAGACCTCGTCGACCGCGCCGACATAGACGACGCTGTCGCCGTCGGCGACGCGCTTTGAGAAGCGCCGCCAGGTCGCCAGCGGCAGCCGGCCCCAATCCTCGTCCGACAGCAGCGCGCGGAAACGGCGGTCGTCGAGCAGTTTTGTGTGAGCGGGGTGAGATACGTGAGAACCTGATAATCGAGCCGACGTCATCGCCCCCTCCTCAACGCTATTTGGCCTTGCCCAGCGGCAGCAGGTTGACGATCTTCTCGCCAAGCCGCATCAAGGCAACCAGCCGTGGCCGCGGCACCTTCAGCATCTGCATGAACCAGTGATCGGCGAGTTCGGTGAAGGCGAGCATCTCCTTCAGCCGTTTGCTCGCGACCGGATTGATGGAGGGATCGTCGGCGGCATCGGACACGCAGGCCCTGAGCGCCACGATGGCAGGATCGATCTCCCGCTCCTTGCGCCGCGCCGCGATCCTGGCCGCGACCTCCCAGATGTCGGTCTCGGCCTCGTAATGGTCGCGGCGGTCGCCGAGGATCGGCACGCGCCGGATCAGGTTCCAGGCGAGCAGCTCCTTGAGCGAGTTGGAGACGTTGGAGCGGGCCATGCCGAGCGTGTCGGCGATGTCCTCGGCCGTCATCGGCGCCTCCGCGAGATAAAGCAGCCCGTGGATCTGGCTGACCGAGCGATTGACGCCCCACCCGTCCCCCATGTCGCCCCAATGCAGGATGAAGCGCTCGACGGCGGCTGGAAGTTTCTTCCTTCCGGTTGTTTCTGTCATGACAGAAATATCTGATACGACCGCTCGTCTGTCAAGGCCGCTTGACCTGCATACCGCCCCCGATATTTGCCTAAATATGTTCCAAGATCAGGGAACAATCTGCGGCGTGCCACGTTTGCCCCGGTCGAGGCGGGGTCCCGGAATGGTAAAAAAGTCCAGTCAGCAGAGAGACTTGTTCGAGAGCGAGCGCAGTTTCCGGCTGTTGGTTGAAGGCGTTGCGGACTACGCCCTTTACATGCTCGATCCCGCCGGGATCATCACGAGCTGGAATATCGGCGGCGAGCGCATCAAGGGCTATTCGCCCGAAGAGATCCTCGGCCAGCATTTTTCCCGCTTCTACACCGAGACCGACCGCGCCAACGGCAAGCCCGCGCGGGCGCTGGGGATCGCGCGGGAAAAGGGCCGCTACGAGGAGGAAGGCTGGCGCGTCCGCAAGGACGGCACGTTCTTCTGGGCCAGCGTGGTGATCGATCCGATCTACGAGGACGGCGAGCTGGTCGGCTTCGCCAAGATCACCCGCGACATCACCGAACGCCGCAATACCCAGATCAAGCTCGAGGCGATGCAGAAGCAGCTCGCCGAATCCCAGAAGTTCGACGCGCTCGGCCAGCTCACCGGCGGGATCGCCCACGACTTCAACAACCTCCTGATGATCATCAGCGGCAGCCTCCACATGCTGAAGAGGGCGGCCGACGACGAGGCCAAGCTTCAGCGCGCGATCTCTGCCATCGAGACCGCCACCAGGCGCGGCGCAGCGCTGACCAACCAGCTCCTCACCTTCGCGCGGCGGCAGAGCGTCAACCCGCAGGCGATCAACTTTGCCGAGCGCATCGCAGCAATCCGCGACGTGCTCGACGCCGGCGTCGGCAGCTCCGTGCGTCTCGTCCTCGACATCGACCGCGACGTCTGGCACATCAAGGCTGACGTCTCCGAGCTCGAAACCGCGCTGCTCAACCTCGTCATCAATGCCCGCGATGCGATGCCCGACGGCGGCACGGTGACGATCGGGGCGCACAACACGGTGCTCGACGAGCCATCCCTCGCCGGCGACTTCGTCGCGATCGATGTCGCCGATACCGGGCTCGGCATTCCCGACGACGTCCTCGACAAGATCTTCGAGCCGTTCTTCACGACCAAGCCGATCGGAAAAGGCACGGGCCTCGGCCTCTCCCAGGTGCACGGCTTCGCTCATCAGGCCGGCGGCACGATCAAGGTCGCGAGCGAGCTCGGCAAGGGGACCACCTTCACCATTCTCCTGCCGCGCGGGGAAGACGTGCCTTCGCGCGAGACGGGGGGAGGATCGCCGTTCAGCGGCAGCGGCACGGTGCTGCTGGTCGAGGACAATCCCGACGTCGCATCCGTCAGCGTTGGCCTGCTGGAACAGCTCGGCTACAGCGTGCGCAGGGTTGCCGATGCCGAAGCCGCGTTGCGCGAGATCGAGAAGAACGGCGTCGACTTCGTGTTCTCGGACATCGTCATGCCCGGCAAGATGGACGGGCTCAGCCTCGCCCAGCACCTGCGCCAGATCCGCCCGGGCCTGCCGATCCTGCTTGCCACCGGCTACAGCGAGGTCGCCGCCGGCGTGCGGGGCGATTTCCCGATCCTGCGCAAGCCCTACGAGATCCACGAGCTCAGCGAGGCGATCGCCAAGCTGCCGCGGTGATCGCACCTACACCGTCGGCAATACCGAGAAGGCTTCCCCTGCCCTGCGCAGGTTCAGTTCATCCGCAGCAGCGGTCTCGCTGGTGACGCTGTCGACTCGCGCCGACGGCGGGCCGTGGCGACACAGTGCGACCATGTCGGCGACATGCTTGGGCGCGCCCGCGAACACCGCCTCGACGCTGCCGTCGCGGCGGTTGCGGACCCAGCCTTCGAGGCCGCTGGCGGTGGCCTGGTACTCGACCCAGGCGCGGTAACCGACGCCTTGCACCCGGCCGCGGATCATGACCTGGAGGATTGCCCTGCTCATGTCTTCGGTCCGAGAAAAGCGGCGCTGCGCGCCTTCACCTCGACCTCCCGCATCACGCGACTGGTCAATTCCGGTGAGGCAAGGCCTCCGAGAGTCTTCGGCGGCGCGCCCTCGCGCAGCGCCTTGAGCGTGTCATAGACGGCCCGCGTCGCCGCCGCGATCGGCGCGTGGCCCTGAAGCGCGATGCGCACGCGGTGCCCCGCAAGATAGTCGATCGCGTTCAGTTCCTCCGGCGCGCCACCGAGCACGATTGGAAGATGGGTTGACGCCGCGACGGCCTCGAGCTCGGCGCGCGACTTGATGCCGGTGAAGAACAGCGCATCGACACCGGTCGCCTCATAAGCTTTGGCGCGGCGGATCGCATCCTCGATCGAAGTGATCGAGGCAGCTCCGGTGCGGCCCATGATGACGAGCGAAGAATCGCCGCGGCCATCGAGCGCCGCCTTCATCTTGCCGACGCCTTCTTCGAGCGAGATCAGCTGCGTCCTGGCCTCGCCGAAAGCGGCCGGCAGCAGCGTGTCCTCGATGGTGAGGCCGGCCGCGCCCGCTGTCTCCAGCTCCTGCACCGTGCGGCGCACATTGAGCGCATTGCCATAGCCGTGATCGGCATCGACCAGCACGGGGAGCGCGGAGGCGCGCGACATCCGCCGCATCTGCTCGGCAAGCTCGGTGAGTGTGATCAGCGTGACATCGGGATCGCCGAGCACGGCAAGCGATGCCACCGAGCCGCCGAACATGCCGAGCGGAAAGCCGAGATCCTCGGCGATGCGGATCGAGATGGCGTCATAGACCGAACCGGGATGGACGCAAGTCCGGCCCGACAGGATGAAGCGAAGTTTCTCGCGGCGGGAACGGAAGGCCATGGTGCTGTCTCTCTCTGGGGATTGACGCGGTCTCCCCGATCTCCGTCATTGCGAGCGAAGCGAAGCAATCCAGAACGCATCCGCGGAGACAGTCTGGATTGCTTCGTCGCAAGGGCTCCTCGCAATGACGGCGCTTGAGGACGGACCGCCCGCCCCATTCACACTTACGCAAACTCCAAGATCAGGGCATCCACCGCGAGCGTTGCGCCGGCGCTGGCGTGGATCTTCTTCACGGTGCCGTCCTGCTCGGCGCGCAGCACGTTCTGCATCTTCATGGCTTCGACGACCGCGAGCGTCTCGCCGGCCTTGACCTCCTGCCCTTCGCTCACCGCGATCGAGACCACGAGGCCGGGCATCGGGCAGAGCAGCTTCTTGCCGGTGTCGGAGGCCGTCGTGACCGGCATCAGGCGCGCGGAGGCCGCTTCCGCCTCGGTCCAGACATAGACCGGCACCTCGACGCCCTGATGCGCGAGACGGATGCCGTTCGGAATCGGACGCGCCTGCACCGCGATGAACTGGCCGTCGATGGTGCCCTGCCAGACCGGATCGCCCGGCTTCCACGGCGACTGCAACAGATGCGCATTGCCGGCCCTGCCCTCGGCGTCGACGAAGCGGATCGCGATCGCATCGCCCTCGCGTCCGACTTCCAACGATATCTCCTGGCGGTCGAGCCAGACCGCGCGGCGGCGCTCGCGCTGCACGACGCGGCCACCCATCTGGCCCGAGATCTGCCGCTTGCGTTCACCGAGCACGTGATCGATGGCCGCACCGACCGCGGCGATCCGCCGCGCAACCTCGCCTTCGGGCACGCGCACCGCAAAGCCCTTGGGGAATTCCTCGGCGATGAAGCCGGTGGAGAGCCGGCCCTCGCGCCAGCGCGGATGGTGCATCAGCGCGGACAGGAACGGGATGTTGTGGCGGATGCCGTCGACATAGAATGCGTCGAGCGCGGTCGCCTGCGCCTCGATCGCGGCGGCGCGCGAGGGCGCATGCGTGACGAGTTTTGCGATCATCGGATCGTAATGGATCGAGATCTCGCCGCCCTCCTGCACGCCGGTGTCGTTGCGCACGGTGATGCCGTCCTTGCTTAGTTCCGCCGGCGGACGGTATTTCACGAGGCGCCCGATCGAGGGCAGGAAGTTACGGAACGGGTCTTCGGCGTAGAGCCGCGATTCCACCGCCCAGCCCGTCAGCGCGACGTCCTTCTGGCTGATCGCGAGCTTCTCGCCGGCGGCGACGCGGATCATCTGCTCGACGAGATCGATGCCGGTGACGAGCTCGGTGACGGGATGCTCGACCTGGAGGCGCGTGTTCATCTCCAGGAAGTAGAAGCTCTTGTCCTGCCCTGCCACGAACTCGACGGTGCCCGCGGAATCATAGTTCACGGCTTTCGCCAGCGCGACCGCCTGCTCACCCATCTTGCGGCGGGTTTCCTCGTCGAGCAGCGGCGACGGTGCCTCCTCGATGACCTTCTGGTTGCGGCGCTGGATCGAGCATTCGCGCTCGCCGAGGTAGATCACGTTGCCGTGCTTGTCGCCCAGCACCTGGATCTCGATGTGGCGGGGATCGACGATGAACTTTTCGACGAAGACACGATCGTCGCCGAACGAGGCCTTGGCCTCGGCCTTGGCGAGGTTGAAGCCTTCGGCGACCTCGGCCTTGGAGTGCGCGATGCGCATGCCCTTGCCGCCGCCGCCGGCGGAGGCCTTGATCATCACGGGATAGCCGATCTCGTCGGCGATCTTGACCGCGTGCTTGTCGTCCTCGATGACGCCGAGATAGCCGGGCACGGTCGAGACCTTGGCCTTGGCTGCGGCCTTCTTGGACTCGATCTTGTCGCCCATCGCCGCGATCGCGCCGGGGTTCGGGCCGATGAAGACAAGGCCGGCGGCTTCCAGCGCGCGCGGAAACGCCTCGCGCTCGGACAGGAAGCCGTAGCCGGGATGCACGGCTTCCGCGCCGGTTTTGCGGCAGGCGTCCACGATCTTCTCGATCACCAGATAGCTCTCGGCCGCCGCCGGCGGGCCGATCAGGACGGCCTCGTCGGCCATCTCGACGTGGAGGGCATCGCGGTCGGCCTCGGAATAGACCGCGACCGTCTGAATTCCCATGCGGCGAGCGGTCTTGATGACCCGGCAGGCGATTTCGCCGCGATTGGCGATCAGAATGCGTTTGAACATGCTTTTTTTGAGTCTCGACCTTGGGCGGGACCCCTCCCCTGGCCGTTGGGGCCTATGGGAATGGGCCGTGTGGCTCCCGTGGTACATCAAAATCGGCCGGAGGCAACGGTCTAAATCCGGGCCTTCTGGCGTACCAGCGCAAGACCGGAACGGGCTTGGCAACCCCTTGGGACGGCTTACGGCTTTCCGGCCTTGGCCACGTCCCGGACGAGGCCGTGAACGAAGCCCAGTTTGGCGACCACGGCGGGCGACAGGATGAAGGGATAGAGGTCGCGCAGACCCATGGCGCGGTTGACGCTGTTCATGGCGAAGGTGAAGGGCAGCCATGCGTTGACCAGCGCCTGCACGTCCCTGGCCTCATACGGGTTGAAGCGGATGCGCGCCGTCAACTCCCCGTCGCGGTCGACCTTGGGGCGCACTTCCATGCCGAACTCGGCGGCCATCTCCAGCGTGTCGACGATGTGGAGATAGTGCGCCCAGGTCTCGGCGAAGTCCTCCCACGGATGCGTCGTCGCGTAGGCCGAGACGAAGTTCTGCTGCCAGTCCGGCGGCGCGCCTTCGGCATAATGGCGCTGCAACGCCTGGCCGTAGTCGGTCGAATCGTCACCGAACACGGCGCGGCATTCGTCCAACCTGCCGCCCTCGCGCACCAGCACGTCCCAGAAGTAGTGTCCGACCTCGTGGCGGAAATGCCCGAGCAGCGTGCGATAAGGCTCGCCCATCTCCAGTCTGCGTCGCTCGCGCTCGATGTCATCGGCCTCGGTGAGCGCGATCGTGATCAGGCCGTTGTCATGGCCGGTCATGACCTTCTCTCCGCTGTTCGGATCGTCGGCGAGGAAATTGAAGATCAGGCCATGCGCAGGATCGTTCTGCCGGGTCTGGAGCGGAAGCTTCCAGCGGATCAGGGAATAGAACAGCCGGTGCTTTGCCACCTCAAGCTCGCGCCAGCCGGCGAGCTGTGCCTGATCCGACAGGTTCGGCACCGTCCCGTTGTGACGACAGGCACGGCAATAGCCGGTGGTCTCGCCTGTGTCCGTCAGCCAGTTGCAGGCGTCGTACTCGGCATTGCGGCAGAGCATGCGGCCCTTGCCCCTGTCGGCCAGCGTCGTCCAACCCTCCGCGTCGGCCTCGATCGCCGACATCGTCTCCTTCTCCGGCAGGAAGGCGACCCGGTGGCCGCAGCGTTCGCAGGCGCGGTTCTCGAAATAGAGGACGTTGCCGCAGGCCTGGCAGACAAAGAGCTTCAAGATTTAGCCTCTTCGGCAAGGGAGTTTTATGAATGCGAGTCCGATGCCTCGCAAAGACTCATCCGCGGGCTCATCGTTCCAATGTCAGGAACAAATTGCCAGACCCGGCGTTTCGTTCATACCCGCCACAGCCCATTCGGTGGCGTCTTTCCCCGCATATCCCTCTTTGAGCAATGGCCATCACGCTCCGTCTGTGTGAATATCGGTCCGGCACGTGCGCACCCGCATGACAACGGCCGACGCCTTGAACAATCCTTTGCCCGAGACCATCGCCGCCGAAAGGCTGCGCCAGCACCTCGAAGACGTCGCACGCGAGCGCGACAACGCCTATCGCGCACTCCAGGAGCGCGAGGCCGAACTCGCGCGCATCCAGCGCATCGGCAAGGTCGGCGGCGTCGAGGTCGACTTCCGAGAGGGCTTCAAGAACCGCCGCTCACCCGAATATCTGATGATCCACGGCCTTCCGCCCGAGGCCGCCGATGAGTCGCACGAGGACTGGGTCAATCGCATTCATCCCGACGATCGCGACGCGACCGTCAACCATTTCTTCGAGGCTCTCGCCGGAACGAGCGAAGACTACACCGCCGAATACCGCATCATCCGTCCCAGCGACGGCGAGACCCGCTGGATCCGCGTCGTTGCCAAGATCGAGCGCGACAAGGGTGGCCGCGCCATCCGCCTCGTCGGCGCCCATATCGACATCACCGACCAGATGCTCGCGCGCGAGACGCTGCGCGAGAGCGAGGATCGCTTCCGGCTGATCGCCGACAGCGCGCCGGTGCCGATCTGGGTGACCAAGCTCGACCGCAAGCGTAGCTTCGCCAACCAGGCCTACGTGGACTTCGTCGGCCTGCCTTATGACCAGGCCATCGACTTCGACTGGCGCAAGGTGCTGCATCCCGACGACCTCCCCCATGTGTTGCAGCAGTCGGTCCAGGGTGAAGCCTCGCTAAAGCCCTTCGTGCTGGAGGCGCGCTACAAGAACGCCAGCGGCGAATGGCGCTGGCTGCGTTCGGAGTCACAGCCGCGCTGGGATCCGACCGGCAAGCATATCGGCTTCATCGGCGTCGCCCATGACGTCACGGCCGCCAAGCAGGCTGAGATCGAACTCAGGCGGCTCAACGAGACGCTGGAAGAGCGCATCACTCAGCGCACCGCCGAGCTCGAATCCAACGAGGCGCGGCTGCGCGCGATCCTGGAGACCAGCAATCAGTATCAGGGCCTGGTCAATCTCAGGGGCGAGCTGCTTTACGCCAACAAGACCGCGCTGGACGGCATCAAGGCGAGTTCTTCAGATGTGATCGGAAAGCCGTTGTGGGAGACGCCCTGGTTCTGCGCGACAGACGGCATGAGCGCCGTCGTACGCGAGGCGTTCCAGACCGTGCTCAAGGGCGAAGCGGTGCGGCTGGAGATGCGCCTGCGCCTTCCGATCGGCGAGCGCGATTTCGAATTCGGCATGCGCCCGGTGCTCGACCGCCACGGCAACATCACCGGCGCCGTGCCCGAGGCCGTCGACATCACGGAGCGCCGCCGCGGCGAGGAAGCGCTGCGGCAGTCGCAGAAGATGGAGGCGATCGGACAGCTCACCGGCGGTGTCGCGCACGACTTCAACAACCTGCTCACCATCATCCGCTCGGCCACCGACTTCCTGCGCCGGCGCGAGCTGCCGGAGGAGCGCCGCCGCCGCTATGTCGACGCCATCTCCGACACGGTCGAGCGCGCCTCCAAGCTGACGGCGCAGCTCCTGGCGTTCGCGCGGCGGCAGCCGCTGAAACCGCAGATCTTCAACGTCGGCAGCCAGGTCGAGGGCGTCGCGCAACTGATCCGGCCGCTGGTCGGCGGCCGCATCGAGATCGCGGTCGAGGTCGAGGATACCGACTGCTTCACCGTGGCCGACATCGCCCAGTTCGAGACCGCGCTGATCAACCTCGCCATCAACGCCCGCGACGCCATGGAGGGCGAAGGCCGGCTGATCATCGCGGTACGCAAGATCCGAGGCATTCCGAGCCTGCGTGCGCAGTCGGCGCGCGGCGGCGACTACGTCGCCATATCGGTCGCCGATACCGGCAGCGGCATCGCGCCCGAACATCTCGACTCGATCTTCGAGCCGTTCTTCACAACCAAGGAAGTCGGCAAGGGCACCGGCCTCGGCCTCAGCCAGGCCTTCGGCTTCGCAAAACAGTCTGAGGGCGACATCGCGGTGACGAGCGTGCCCGGGCAAGGCGCGACCTTCACCATCTATCTGCCGCAGGCGCAGAGCCCGGCAACCGACAAGGAAGCCGCGGCGCTGACGCACGAAGCCCTCGCCACGGGGCGCGGCTATCGCGTGCTCGTGGTCGAAGACAATGACGATGTCGGTCAGTTCTCGACCGAGCTTCTGGAAGATCTCGGCTATGTCGTCCGCCGCGTCGCCAACGCCAATGCGGCGCTCGCCATCCTCGGCGAGAACGAATTCGCCGTCGACCTCGTCTTCTCCGACGTCATCATGCCCGGCATGAACGGCGTCGAGCTCGCCGGCATCATCCGAGAGCACTATCCGGGCCTCCCCGTCGTGCTCACCTCTGGCTACAGCAACGTGCTCGCCGAGAACGCCCATCGCGGTTTCGAGCTGATTCAGAAGCCGTATTCCGTGGAGTCGCTGTCACGAATTTTGCGCAAGGCGATCACGGAGAAGCTTTCGATGGCGCGGTGAGTTCCTTGTCGTCCCGGCGAAGGCCGGGACCCATAACCACAGGGTTGTGTTTGGCGAAGACCGACGTCGTGCGTGCCTCAGGATAAACTCCGCGGTATGGGTCCCGGCCTTCGCCGGGACGACAGCGGAGGGCTTGGCAAGCCGCGATCCGCACAACGCCGAACGAAAGCAACACGTCAGGTATTCCCATGAAACCCGTCCTCCTCTCCGCCTGGCAAACCTGGGCGCTCCTGTCCGCCTGCTTTGCGGCGCTGACCGCAATCTTCGCCAAGATCGGCGTCGAGAACATCAATCCAGATCTGGCGACCTTCATCCGCACCATCGTGGTGCTGCTCGCTTTCGCCATTCTCCTGTTCTTCACCGGCCAGTTCGTCGTGCCGTCGGCGGTCTCGCCGAAGACCTGGCTATTTCTTGTGCTGTCGGGGCTTGCAACCGGCGCGTCCTGGCTCTGCTATTTCCGCGCGCTGAAGCTCGGGCCTGCGACGCTCGTCGCGCCGATCGACAAGCTCAGCGTGGTCCTAGTCGCCCTGTTCGCCTTTACGTTTCTCGGCGAGCGCCCGACCGCGCAGGGCTGGCTCGGAATCGCCATGATCGGTGCCGGCGCCGTGCTGCTCGCGGTCAAGTTTTGAGGTATCCGCCCGCAGGGGAAGACAGCACCGCCAGCTTCGGCTATCGCTGCCGAATGAACCCATCTCACTTCGAGGATTGAACGTGCCGGCCGCGCCGCATGAGGCCATCTGGGCCTGGAGCATCATCGTCGCCGCGACCGCAGGCGTCATCATCCGCCCGTTTCGCCTGCCCGAGGCGATCTGGGCCGTGATTGGCGCCGTGGCGCTGGTGCTGCTCGGGCTTCTGTCGTGGCAGGACGCGCTCACCGGCATCGACAAGGGCGTCGACGTCTATCTCTTCCTGATCGGCATGATGCTGATTGCCGAGCTCGCGCGGCTCGAAGGCCTGTTCGACTATCTCGCCGCGTTCGCGGTTGAACATGCACGAGGCTCGCCGCAGCGGCTGTTCCTGCTGATCTATATCGTCGGCACGCTCGTGACAGTACTCCTGTCGAACGACGCCACCGCGATCGTGCTGACGCCCGCCGTCTATGCCGCGACGCGCGCGGCCGGCGCCAAACCACTGCCCTATCTGTTCGTCTGCGCCTTCATTGCCAACGCGGCGAGCTTCGTGCTGCCGATCTCCAATCCGGCCAACCTCGTGGTCTTCGGCAAGAACATGCCGCATCTCGGAACGTGGCTCCGCCAGTTCGCGCTGCCGTCACTTGCCTCGATCGGCCTCACCTATATCGCGCTGCGCCTTGCCCTGCACCGCGAGTTGAAGGACGAAACGATCGAAACGAGTGTTCCTCACCCGAAACTCGGCCGCGGCGGCCGATTGACGGCCTACGGCATTGGCGCCATCGGTATCGTGCTGATCTGGGCCTCCGCACTCGATCTGCAGCTGGGTCTGCCAACCTTCGTCTGCGGAAGCGCAACGGCGGCCGCCGTGCTGCTCATCAACCGCCAATCTCCTCTCCCCGTGCTGCAGGCGATCTCCTGGAGCGTGCTGCCGCTGGTCGGAGGGCTCTTTGTGATGGTCGAGGCGCTAGTGAAGACTGGCGTGATCGGGCGGCTCAGCGCGCTGCTGCATCAGGCGGTGGAGCAGTCCGTAACAAAAGCCGCCTGGAGCGTCGGCATTGCCACCGCGCTCGCCGACAACATCGCCAACAATCTACCCGTCGGCCTCGTCGCAGGCTCGGTCGCCGCCAACGACCATCTGCCTGCGCCTGTCGTCAGCGCCATCCTGATTGGCGTCGACCTCGGCCCCAATCTGTCGGTGACAGGTTCGCTCGCCACCATCCTCTGGCTGGTCGCGCTCCGCCGCGAGAAGATCGAGGTCGGCGCCTGGCCGTTCCTCAAGCTCGGCCTGCTGGTGACGCCGCCCGCCCTGATCGCGGCGCTGGCGGCGGCAATCTGGTAGCGGCGGCAAGCCTTCGAAATCAACTGCAGCTATTTGCGGTGCATCAATGCCGGCGGCGAGGCCGCGGCTAGAATTCCATTGTCGCGCAGATCAGACGGATATGGCGCGGCGAGGAAGGTTCATCATGCAGATCCAATCGAAAGCATTGCCGCAAAGCTTCTCCCTGCGTCGCGCGATTCAGGGCTTCACCGCGCAGGGCGAAGGCGAGACATCTCACCCGCTGCTCCTCTTCTCCGCAGTGGTGCTGCTGGCCCTGTTCGCCATCGTGGAGATCGACCTCCATGCCGCCCAGCTCCAGGCGATCGGCCTGCTCGGCCACGGGGTCGGGATCGACCCGGTGTTCTTGAGCCCGTAGCCGCCCCCGCGGCTCATCCTCTAGGAAGACGCCCGATCGCGGCCGTGACGCCGCGACCGGGCAGCGCTTCGTCAGTCGTTCTCGTAGCCGTAGACTTCCGGCAGGATGAAGATTGCGGCGAGCAATCCGATCAGCGGGAAGATCGCGACGAACAGCGTGGCATTCGCCTGCCCGATCGCCGCGAACAGCGACGGGAACAGGAAGATCGCCAGGAACGACGGCAGCTTCACGAACATGTAGGCGAAGCCGCTGGCGGTGCCGCGATATTTGGGCTTGGCGACCATGGTCGGGATCGTCATGCAGTTCGAGGCATCCCAATAGTGGCCCCACAGCATGGCGGCGGCCGCGAACGGCAGCAGCATCTTGTTGTCGGTGTAGAGCGCGAAGGCCGCGACCAGCAGCGAGGCCAGCACGATGCCGAAACCGGCAATCGCGATGCCGCGATGGCCGATCTTCGGCGTCAGCAACGGACCGACCCAACCGGACAGAGCGGCGAAGCAGAACAGCCCCATCGTCACCAGATTGTTGCCCAGCACGCTCGACACGCCGACCATCACGAACAGCACCGGCAGGTAGAACGCGAAGGTCGAGAACTCGCTGCCTTGCGCGAAGCAGGCGATCCAGCCGTAGACCGTGGCGCGCCAGCGGATCGGATCCTTCTTGAGGTCGGCGAGGAAGTCGCGGGTTGAGACCTTCGGCACCTTCACATCCTGGTCCGGCAGCATGTCGAGATTGTCGTTGAACATCTCGCGCGCGACCCGCTTGGCTTCACGGTAGCGTCCCTTCTGCACCAGCCACACCGCCGTCTCCGGCACGTCGTGCCGCATGATCAGGATGATCAGCGCCGGCACCGCGCCGAGGCCGAGCGTCACGCGCCAAAGCATCTCGTGCTGCATGTCGATCAGGAGGAAGATGACGATGACGCCGATGGTGAGGACCTCGCCGACGGCGAACATGAACTGCCAGCGGTTGCCCATGACCTCGCGCTCGCCCTTGGCCATGGATTCCATGATGTAGGTGTAGCCGGTCGAGATGTCGGAGCCGAGCGGGATGCCGAGCAGGAAGCGGATCACGACGAGCCAGCCGACGCTGGGCACGAAGGCCTGCGCCAACGCCAGCACGATGAACAGCACCATCGTCACCAGGAACATCACGCGGCGACCGATCTTGTCAGACAGCCAGCCGCCGAGCAGCGCGCCGATCAGGGCGCCGCCTTGCGTGCCGGCCGCGGCAAGGCCGAGCATCAGCGGATCGGGATTGTATTGCTCCTTGATGAAGATCAGCACGAAAGCGATCGAATAGAGATCCCAGGCTTCGACCAGGATCGAGGCCATCATCAGCCAGCCGACCTTGTTACCCTTTGGACTGTAGTTCGTGATGAGGTAGCGGACCGCGGCTTCGCTCGCGGTCGGTTGTGGCATGGCCATCGTTTGCATGTTTGGTCCTCTCTTCAAAACTCTCTACGTGCCGAGCAGCGGCTCGATGCTGCAATCGAGCAGACGCGGATCGATGCCCGCCTCCATGCCCGTGAACATGAAGTCCATGTAGTCGATCAGCGCATCGCTCGCCTTCACCGCGTCATCGACGCGGCGGCTGGCGACCGCATTGAGAATGGCGAGGTGGTGATCGATCGTGCCTGACAGGTCGGCCTGCCCCGGCATGAAGCGGTGGTGGATGTATCCGATGCGGCGGTAGAGCGTGTGCAACGGCCGCAACGTGTGCACCAGAAACGGCTCGCCGGCGGCCTCCAGCACCAGCGCGTCGATGCGGCGGTCGAGGCTGTTGAATTCGTCGAGCGTCAGGCTGGCGCGGCGCTCGCGCAGGAGACGCTCGATGTGAAGCGCCTGATTGCGATGCGACAGGCTGGCACGATCGGCCGCGAGGCGGATCACGAAGCGCTCCATGTCGCGGCGGAGGCCGAGCAGCATGCGCTCGCGCGCCAGATCGATCGGCGCGATGTGCAGGCCATGGCGTGGACGAATGATGATGAGCGTATCGGCCGAGAGACGGTTGACCGCGTGATGCACCGGCGTGCGGCCGAAACCGGTGATCTGCTGCAATTCCAACATGGTCACGAACTGGCCGGGTTTGAGCTCGCAATGAACGAGAAGCTCCTCGATCCTCTGGTAGGCAAGCTCGAAGAAGTTGAGACGGTTGCGCCGGGAAGGCCTGCCCTTGCCGCCGTCATCGTTTCTCACCACCTCGAGCGCGCGCTTGCGCCGTGCCATCTTTCCCTCCCGTCGACCCGCGCTCTCGCTGGCGCGCCTTGTCCGTGGCACCCTTAAAACATGTTGTGATATATTACAAGCGGGCGTAAGACTGCGCCCGGCCCGCCGGCAATGGCGGCGCAGAAATGACAAACAAAGCGGGCCTATGCGCCTGACGGGAGGACTGTTGTCGTGAAGATCACGTCGATCGAGACCCTGCGCACCGAGGAATTCTCCAACGTCATCTGGGTGCGCATCTACACCGACACCGGCGTGATCGGGCTCGGCGAGACCTTTTATGGCGCGGGCGCGGTCGAGGCGCAGATCCACGACACCTTCGCCGGCCGCCTGCTCGGTCGCAATCCCCTGCATATCGAGGCGATCCATCGCGACATGCTGAACCTGCCGATGGCGCAGTCGTCGACCGGCGTCGAATACCGCGCAGCCTCCGCGATCGACATTGCGCTGTGGGACCTGTTCGGCAAGGTCTGCAATCAGCCGGTGCACCAGATGCTCGGTGGCCTCTGCCGCGACAAGCAGCGCATCTACAACACCTGCGCCGGCACCCAATATGTCCGCTCGACCAATATCAGCCCGGTCGCCAACTGGAATCTCGGAGCCTCCAAGGGCCCCTACGAGGATCTCGAGGGCTTCATGCACCGAGCCGATGCGCTCGCCGAAAGCCTCTTGGAGAGCGGCATCTCGGCGATGAAGATCTGGCCGTTCGATCCGGCGGCACAGGAGAACAAGGGTCTCTACATCACCGCTGCGCAGATGAAGCAGGCGATCGAGCCGTTCGAGAAGATCCGAAAAGCCGTCGGCGACAAGATGGAGATCATGGTCGAGCTCCACTCGCTGTGGAACCTGCCGACCGCCAAGCAGATCGCGCGCGCGCTCGAGCCGTACAAGCCGACCTGGTACGAAGACCCGATCCGCATGAATTCGCCGCAGGCGCTCGCCGAATATGCGCGCTCGACCGACGTCTGGGTCTGCGCCAGCGAGACGCTGGGCTCGCGCTTCCCCTACAAGGACATGCTCGACCGTGATGCCATGCACGTGGTGATGGCCGACCTGTGCTGGACCGGCGGCCTCACCGAAGGCCGCAAGATCGCGGCGATGGCCGAGACCTACCACCGGCCCTTTGCGCCGCACGACTGCATCGGCCCGATCGGCTTCATCGCGGCCATCCACATGTCGTTCAGCCAGCCCAACACGCTGATCCAGGAATCCGTGCGCGCCTTTTACAAGGGCTGGTACAATGAGCTCGTCACCACGATGCCGGTGATCAAGGACGGTTTTGTCTATCCGATGGAAGGCCCCGGACTGGGCGTCGACCTCCTCCCCGCCGTGTTCGACCGTTCCGATCTCACCGTTCGCCGCTCCAACGTCTGAGGATTTCTTGAGATGAGCACTTCCCTGTTCGATCTTTCCGGCCGCACCGCGCTCGTGACCGGCTCCTCCCGCGGCCTCGGCCGCGCCATCGCCGAGGGCATGGCCAAGGCCGGCGCCAAGCTGATCATCAATGGCGTCGATCCCAAGCGCGTCGAGCAGGCCGTGGCTGAATTTCGCAGCTCCGGTCATCAGGCCGAGGGCGCCGCCTTCAATGTCACCGACGAGCCCGCGATCGTCGCGGCGTTCAACGACTTCGACAAGAAGGGCATTGCGGTCGACATCGTCGTCAACAATGCCGGCATCCAGCACCGCAAGCCGCTGGTGGAGTTCACCACCGACGAGTGGCGCAAGGTGATCGAGACCAACCTCACCAGCGCCTTCGTGATCGGTCGCGAGGCGGCCAAGCGGATGATCCCGCGCAAGCACGGCAAGATCATCAATATCGGCTCGCTCGGCAGCGAGCTCGCCCGCCCCACAATCGCGCCCTACACCGCCGCCAAGGGCGGCATCAAGAACCTGACCCGCTCGATGGCGGTGGAATGGGCCCAGCACGGAATCCAAGCCAACGCGATCGGCCCCGGTTATATGCTGACCGACATGAACGAGGCACTGGTCAACAATCCCGACTTCAACAACTGGCTGATGGGGCGAATTCCCTCGAAGCGCTGGGGCAAGCCGGACGAACTGGTCGGCGCCGCCATCTTCCTGGCCTCGGACGCATCGACCTACGTCAACGGCCAGATCATCTATGTCGATGGCGGCATGATCGCCGCGATGTAACCGCGAAGAGCAACGAGAGAGCAAGCCATGCGCGCCGTCGTCATTCACGCCCCGAAGGATCTGCGGATCGACGCCTATCCCGACCCGGCGCCCGGTCCGGGTGAAGTCCGCGTCAAGATCGCCAATGGCGGAATCTGCGGCTCCGACCTGCACTACTACCATCACGGCGGTTTTGGCGTCGTGCGCATCCAGCAGCCGATGGCGCTGGGCCATGAGATCGCCGGCGTCGTTGCCGCAGTTGGTGACGGCGTCACCAGCGTCATGCCTGGCACGCGCGTCGCGGTCAATCCGAGCAAGCCGTGCGGTCAGTGCCTGCATTGCCAGGAGGGCATGCGCAACCAGTGCCTCGACATGCGCTTCCTCGGCAGCGCGATGCGCTTTCCACATGTGCAGGGCGGCTTCCGTGAATTCATCACGGTCGATGCCACGCAGGCCGTGCCGATCGCTGACAAGCTCTCACTGGCGGAAGCCGCGGTGGCCGAGCCGCTCGCAGTGTGCCTGCATGCCGGCCGGCAGGCCGGCCCCCTCCTCGGCAAGCGCGTGCTGATCACCGGCTGCGGCCCGATCGGCGCGCTGATGATCTTGGTTTCGCGCTTCGGCGGCGCATCCGAGATCGTGGTGACCGATGTCGCCGATGCGCCGTTGGCAGTCGCCAGGAAGCTCGGCGCCACCCATGCCATCAACGTCGCAACCAATGTCTCGGCGCTCGATCCGTGGCGCGCCGGCAAGGGCGTGTTCGATACGCTGTTCGAAGCCTCCGGCAACCAGACCGCGCTACGCACCGCGCTGGACGTGCTGCGGCCGGGCGCAACGCTCGTGCAGCTCGGCCTCGGCGGCGAGATGACGCTGCCGATCAACTCGATCGTCGCCAAGGAATTGCAGCTCCGCGGCACCTTCCGCTTCGATCCCGAGTTCGAGCTCGCGGTGCGGCTGATGGGCGAAGGCCTGATCGACGTCAAGCCGCTGATCACGGCCACGATGCCGTTCGAGAACGCGGTCGCCGCGTTCGAGCTCGCCAGCGACCGCTCGCAATCGATGAAGGTGCAGTTGACCTTCTAGGCTACGCCTGTGCCTTGGTTCACCTCTCCCGTAGGGAGAGGTCGGATCGCATCGAAAGATGCGATCCGGGTGAGGGGTTACAGCCTCACTGAATACTGCGGCCCCTCACCCGGATTGCTTCGCAATCCGTCCCCGCTGGGGAGAGGTGGAGCCCGGCGGCCGATCGGCGACGGCGGACGCTACTGGCTCTCGATCAGCCGGTCGCTGACGAGCCGCACGGCCCCGCGCTTCCAGGAATAGTCCGCGCCCATGCGCAGGCCGCTGTCGCCGCGCGCCAGCACCGCGCCGGTCCTGGCATCGCGCACCTGGAAACCGAGCGTGTATTCGGTGCGGCTGACCCGGCGCACCACGCCGATCAGCGACTGGTCCGCGCCGAGCTTCTGAGCGATGGAGGCCTCGCAGCCGCCGCAGTCGCGCAAGGTGCCCGCTTTCGCCGCGTCTGCGCCGACATCGACGATCCGGTAACGGCCGGATTGGCCGAGCATGTCGCGCACACCGCTGGTGACCTCGGCCAGGTACGACGCGTCGGAGGCGGCCAATGCGGAAGCGGAAGCGGCCGTCATGTCCTCAAGCTCGAAGTCGAACACCGCAAGCGCGACCGGCGCTGGTGTGCCGAGCGCGGCCATGACCTCGCGTGACACGAAGATCTCGGCACGCTCCCATGATTCGTCATTGTCGCCACGGAAGCTGTAGAGCTTGTCCATCACGAGCTTCTTGGCGCCGACGTCGATCACGGCGACCTTGGCCCATTGCACCAGCGTACTGGTCTTCTGGATGCCGCCGATGATCTTGAACGCCGCGCCGTCCTGGGCCGACGGCACCAGCCGGTAGCGCCGGTCCGCGCCGATATCGCGTCTGAGCGCGGCCATGAACGCCGATAGCCGCCGCTCATGGGCGGCGGTCTGGTTGGCCGGTTCGGCTGATGTATCGGTATAGCTGAAATCGTCCATGGCAACGCCGACGGCTGTCTCGGCACCGGCCGGCGAATTAGCTGCCGGGAGAACGAAGAGGAGGAAAGCGGAGAGGATCAACCGGGGGGAGCGCATGCAGGCCTCGTGTGGTGGAGCGGCGGCGCAATCTGGACGGCCGCCTCAGGCAATGCAGCAGCACCGGTCCCGGCGAAAGCCGGGAAAATCTCACGACGTTGCACTGCGGTAAGAGTGGCGCTTTCCGCCGCTTGCGTTCTGCCGTTTAATGCGGGCGCAACAATTCCGTTCGCGCCAGGTGCCCCGATGTGGAACCGCCCGAGATTCGATCTCAAGGTCCGTCTGACGTTGCGTGTGGCCGCGATAACGGCCGCCTGCTTCGCCGCGATCTCCGCCTATTTCCTCATCACGGCTGACCGAGCGGCCCATGCGCGCATCGACGATATCGCCGCCATCGTGGCGAAGACGCTGGAGCTGCAGCAGGGCAAGGTCCAGTGGGTGGCCAGCCCGCGCTCGGACTTCCCAAACCTCGACCCCGTTTCGGCCTATGTGATGACGCCCGGCCTGTGCCTGGCGTTCCGCGGCACGGGCGGCGACGTCCTTCAGCGCTTCTGTAGCGGCGCGCCTATACCGGCGAACCCGCCGCCGCAGGTTTTCGCGGCCTTCTATGGCAGCCTGTTCGACCCCGGCCGCGAGGCGGCACGGCCTGTGATCGTGCGCGGAACGAAGCTTGGCGAGACCGTGGTCTCGGTCGATCCGGCCGTGCAGACGGCCGAAGCCTGGCACGAGGCCGGCCGGCTGATGCTCGCGCTTGCGATCGCCCTGCCGCTGTTGTGCGTCCTGGTCTATGCCGCACTCGCCCGCGCGCTGCGTCCCACCCGCATGATCCGCAGCGGCCTCGAACGCATCGCCGCCAATGACCTCACCGCGCGGCTGCCGCCATTCGACCTCGCCGAACTGTCAGCCATCCGCGACGTCTTCAACCATCTCGCTGAAAGTCTCGACACCGCGCTTGCCGAGCGCAGCGAGCTGACGCGAAAGCTGATCGCGCTCCAGGACGAGGAACGTCGTCATCTGGCGCGCGAGCTGCACGACGAGTTCGGTCAGTCGCTGGCCGCCATCCGCGCGCTCGCCTCCTCCGCCCGACAGACCGCCGCGCAGGATTGCCCGGCCCTGCTCGGCGAATGCGACGGCATCGCGCGGACCGCGACCGGCATGATGGAGACACTGCGCGGCGCCCTGTTCCGCTTGCGCCCGCCTGATGTCGAGGAGCTCGGGCTCGTCGCCAGCCTCGAAGGTCTCGTTGCCGGCTGGAACGGACGCAGCCGCGGCCAGACGCGGTTCTCGATCCGTTTCGACGGCGCGTTCGAGGCCCTGCCGGCTTCGATCAGCGCCAACCTCTACCGCATCGTGCAGGAGGCGCTCACCAACGCCGCCAAGCATGCCGTCGCCACCCGGGTCAATCTGGAACTGACGATGCGCGCTGACGAGATCGCGCTTGCGATCGACGACGATGGACGGTCGAACGATCCCGCCGCGAAATCCGGAATGGGCCTGCTCGGCATGCGCGAGCGCGTCGCGGCCTTGCGCGGCCGGCTGAGCTTCGAGGCCGGACCAAACGGCGGCTCGGCGCTGCGCGTCGTCATCCCGCTCGCGGCCGCCAATCGGCAGCCCCTGGAACACGCGGCATGAGCGCTGACGCGACCATCTTGCTGGTCGACGACCATTCCGTCGTCCGCGAGGGCTATCGCTCGGTGCTCCAGAAGCAGCCGGGATTGCGCGTCATCGCCGAAGCGGCCGACGGCGCGGAAGCCTACCGTCTGTTCAAATCCGAGGCGCCCGATCTCGTCATCATGGATCTGAGCATGCCCGGCATCGGCGGCATCGAGGCCGTCAGGCGGATCAGGCAGTGGGACAAGGCCGCAAGGATCCTCATCTTCACCATGCACCAGAATGCCGGCTTCGCCGTGCAGGCGATCCGCGCCGGCGCGAGGGGCTACGTGACCAAGACGAATCCGCCGGAGACGCTGGTGCGCGCGGTGATGGACGTGCTCGCCGGCAAGATCGCCATCAGCCCCGATATCGACCACGAGCTCGCGCTGAGCCGGCTCGGCGGCGAAAGCTCGGCCGCCGACGTGCTCACGGCACGCGAATTCGAAGTGATGCGGCTCCTGCTCGCCGAGAACACGACGGAGGAGATCGCCGAAACGCTGCATGTCAGCCCGAAGACGGTGGCGAACCTGCATTCCCTGATCAAGGACAAGCTCGGCGTCGGCTCCGACATCGAGCTGGTCCGACTGGCGCTGCGCCAGGGATTGTTGACGGAGGTCGATCTCGGCGAGACCCGATCGCTCAGGCCAGATAGCGCATGAGGTAGCCTTCCATCGCGTAGAGCGCGCAAAGCGCAAGGCTCGACCACACCGCGGCGCTGAAATAAAGGAACATCCAGGTCAACTCGCCCTTCCAGTGCGCGATGTCATGGGTCACGACCCACCGCGTCGAGACGTCATGCAGGCCTTCGAGAAAGCCGAGGAATCTGTTGCCCTCTTCATGCCCTGCCCGCCAGCGGCTGAGATACATCGGCACGTCGACGGTGACGAGGAAGGCGAGGAAGCAGGCGATGCCGACGATACCGGCGATCAGCGCCCAGCGCACCGGCCCCTGGAATTCCGGCATCAGGCGGCACAGCGCAAGGCCGGCGAGGAAGAAGGTCACCGCCCAGAGCGAGTTCTCGATCGCGTTGTAGAGGAAGTTGGTGGTCACCACCGCGTACCAGGAGAAGCACTCCGCGATGATGATGATGGGCACGATCAGGAGCGCGATGTTCACCGCGGTCCCCGCCCCCGTCATGTGACCAAGCTGATGCAGGATGATGGCCCATTGCGCCGCGAAGCAGACTTCGGCCACGGTTGCGACGGTGCGGCCGACGAAGACGCTCGACAGCCAGGTATCGAACAGACAGATGCGCTGCACATCGGCGCGCGGCAGCACCGAGCGGAAGGCGCAGCCGAACACATAGGCTGCGCAAAGCAGGAACATCAGGCCGATGTCGGAGCCACCGCCGACGCTGCCCGCAACGGTCGGGTAGAATTCGCGGTACAGCATGAACCAGACGAGGATGTTGGCGGCACTGACCAGCGTCAGAGACCCCCACCACCACGCGAGGGGATTTGACCGCGCCTGCCACTGCAACATGAATCGCTCCGCTGTAATCGACGTGACATCGAACGGTAGCAATTCTGTCATATTTCGGCAGCACGACGCGACAAAAATCTACGTTATGGCGCTGTCATAATTGGCCTTCGCGCTGTCATATTCGCGAAGGCGACTGCTCTCCCCATTGCTTCCCGCGCCTATTCCGGGGCGCCGCTTCGGGGCGCCCGGAATAATGTGAGAAATCTATTTCTTCATCCCGCCAACATACGCCGCGAGCTTGTCCAGCGTCTGGTAGCCGTACTCGACGGCACCGAAGCCGATCATGCCGTCGCGCTGTTCGGCGCTCGAGGCCAGTTGCCGCATCATCAGCACGGTTTTGCCGTTGCTCTGCTCGGCAAAGGTGACGGTGAAGCGGAACATGCCGGGATCGTCGTCCTGGTCGACGCCGTGATCCATCTCCATCAGCGACGGCCGTTCGATGCGCCGGAAGCGCATCCGGTTCGGATAGACCGTACCGTCGGGACCGATCATGTTGAAGCGCCAGACCCCGCCGACGCGGACGTCGATCTCGAAGGTCTCGACCTTGAACCCCTTCGGCCCGAACCATTGCGGCAGATGTTTCGGGTCGGACCATGCCTCGAACACGAGATCGCGCGGCGCGTCGATCACGCGCGACATCACGATCTCGCGGTCCAGCGACCATTGCGACAAAGCAGGATTGACAGAACTCGTCATCACTCAGCACCTTTCTTTCTTGTTGTGCGCGACGGCCGCTTCGCCGCCGCCCTCTCTTTCTTCAGCTTCATCACGTAGGCCTCGAACCGGTCGAGGCGCGCCTCCCAGATCGCGCGCTGCTGCTGGAACCAATCTTCCGCTCCCACAAGCGCGTCGGGGCTGAGGCGGCAGGTCCGCACGCGGCCGGATTTTTCCGAGAGCACAAGCCCGCTCGTCTCCAGCACATGGATGTGCTTCATGAAGCTCGGCAGCGCCATGTCGAAGGGATCGGCGAGTTCGCCGACCGATGCCTCGCCGGCGCAGAGCCGCATCACGATCGCCCGTCGCGTGGGGTCGGCAAGGGCCGCGAATACCTGGTCCAGCCGGGACAATTGGTTAGCCATGAAGCTAACTATAGGATCGCCGCAGCCCGGCGTCAACAATTGTTAGCTCATCAGCTAAGTGACTTTGTCGCAGGCCGCCCGAGGCGGAACCCACAACGCGCAATCGTGAATTGGGATGCGCGCGCCGTCACGTTAAGAAGGCCGCCGGGGGCGCTCGCATCATGCGTCAGAGCCGTGTCGTCTGTTGTCACCTTATCGCACCTTACCCGGCGGGCGCTCTTCCGGGCTGTGCTCGTTCCCCTCGCACTGGCCTTGCCGCGCCGCGCCTCCGCGGATTCCGACATGATCGCGCAGATGCGCGACATCGTCGCGAACGAGCTGGCGCCGACCGCGACCCCGGACCATGCGGGCGGCCTCGCCGCCGCCCTGTATGCCGGCCGCCATGTCGAGTTCTTCAACTACGGATTCGCCGATGATGCCACCCAACGGCCGGTGACGCCGGACACCTTGTTCAACCTCGCTTCCTTGCGCAAACCGTTCGAGGCGACTCTGGTCGCGCTCGGCACGCTGCGCGGCGAACTTCGGCTCGACGATCGCCTGCCGAAATACCTTCCCGAGCTCAACGGCGACTACATTCGCCGCGTCACCGTCGGCGAGCTCGTCACGCACACGTCGGGGCTCCTACTGCCGACCGACCATCCGCCCTGGCCGAACGAGCAGTTTTCGCGCGCGCAGTTCATCCAGATGCTCAACGCCTGGAAACCGCAGGCTGGCGAGACGCCCGGCAAGCAACGCATCTACAGCCACGCCGGCTACGTGCTGCTCCAGCTCGTGCTCGAAAATTGCTACCACACGCCGATCGCAACGCTGTTCGAACAGCGCATCCTCAAGCCACTCGGCATGACCGCGACCTCGGTGCCCGAACGCGGCGAGGATAACCGCGCCGTCATGGACGAGGCCTGGATGCGGCGCGTGGTCCAGGGCCATTCCGATCAGGGCACGGCGATCGGCCCAATCGGCAACCAGCAGAGCTATTTCGATTTCCCCGGCACCGGCCAGATGTTCTCCTCGGCGCGGGATCTCGCGACCTTCGTTGCCGCCTGCATCGACGGCCGCTCGGTCAATCCGCATTTGCGCGAGGCGTTGCGGATGACGCAGCGCGAGGCCTTCCATGTCGACGACAAATTCGGACAAGGCATGGCCTGGGAGACCGTGCATCTTCCCGGCGTCACCATCGTCGACAAGCCGGGCGGCCTCAACAACGCCTCCGGCTATATCGGCCTGGTCCCCACGCGGCGGCTCGGCATCGTCCTGCTGGCCAATCGCGGCGAATATCCGCACGAGATCGCGCGCTACAGGATCCTGCCCGCGCTGGCGCGTCTGGTGGCAGCGCACGTGGGCTGAGCTCGCAACAGAAAGTTAGAGCATGATCCGGAAAAGTGTGAAGCGGTTTCCCGAAAAGATCATGCTCAAACAACAACCTAAAGCGCGATGACGATTCATCCCAATCTCATCGCGCTTTAGGCGCCTCTAGACCGAGCGCGTCAGTCCGCCGTCGACGCGGATGTTCTGGCCGGTGATGTAGGCGGCGCCGTCCGACGCCAGGAACGAGATCGTCGCCGCGATCTCCTCGACCTTGCCGTAGCGCTTCATCGGCACGCTGTCGCGGCGCGCATCCAGCTGCGGCAGGCTGTCGATCCAGCCCGGCAGCACGTTGTTCATGCGGATGTTGTCGGCCGCATGGGTGTCGGTGAAGATCTTCGTGAAGGCGGCAAGGCCGGCCCGGAACACGGCAGACGTCGGGAACATCGCGCTCGGCTCGAACGCCCAGGCGGTCGAGATGTTGATGATGGCGCCATTCTTCTGCGCCTGCATCAGTGGCGTCACCAGCCGTGTCGGACGGATCACGTTGAGCAGATAGGTATCGAGGCCGGCATGCCACTGCTCGTCGGTGATCTCCGTGATCGGCGCGCGCGGCCCATGGCCCGCGCTGTTGACGAGCACGTCGATGCGTCCCCATTTGGCCAGCGCGCCGTCGACGAGGCGCTTCAGGTCGTCATTGGACTTGTTCGACCCGGTGACACCGAACCCGCCGAGCTCGGTCGCCAGCGCCTCACCCTTGCCGGAGGACGACAGGATCGCGACGCGAAACCCGTCCGCGGCAAGCCGCCGCGCAGCCCCCGCTCCCATGCCGCTGCCGCCCGCAGTGACGAGCGCGACTTTCTCTGCTGTCATGACCGATCCGTTCCTTGTGATAGGGTTGGGACGAGCACGAAGCCCGGCCTATGATCGGGCCTTCTACAGCCAGACCTGCCGACAGGTCCATCGTTGAAGACGTTCCCATGAGCAACTGGCAGATCCGCAACCTGCGCCCGGAAGAGCTTTCCATCGCCATCGGTTGGGCCGCAGCCGAGGGCTGGAATCCGGGCCTTGCCGATGCCGCCTGCTTCGCGATCCCCGACGCGAAGGGCTTCTTCGTCGGCGAGATCGACGGCGAGCCGGTGGCGACCGTCTCCTGCGTCAATTACGATGAACGCTTCGCCTTCCTCGGCTTCTACATCGTGCGCGCCGGCTTTCGCGGCGCGGGCCACGGCCTGCGCATCTGGAACGCGGCGATCGCACATGCAGGGTCCCGCGTCATCGGGCTCGACGGCGTGGTGGCGCAGCAGGACAATTACAGGAAATCCGGCTTTGCGCTGGCTTACGCCAATGTCCGCTACGGCGGCAACATCGCCGCACCACCTTCGCCGCCGGTCGATGTCGTTGCCCTGGACAAGGTCCCGCTGGCGGTGATCGAGGCCGACGATGCCACCGTCTTTCCTGCTCGGCGCAGCGCGTTCCTGCGCGCCTGGATCGCAGCGCCCGGGCACCTCGGTCGTGCGCTGCTGCGCGACGGCAGGCTCGCGGGCTGGGGCGTGATCCGTCCGTGCCGGACAGGCCACAAGATCGGTCCGCTGATCGCCGACGATCGCGCCGCGGCGGAGGCGATCGTCCAGGCCCTCGTGGCAAACGCAGGCGGCGGCGAAATCTTCCTCGACGTTCCCGCCGTCAATCGCGATGCGATCCGGCTGGCGGAAGCTGTTGGATTGGCGCCGACATTCGAGACGGCACGCATGTACACGGGTGCAATCGTCCCGCTACGCCTCGATCGCATCTACGGCGTGACCAGCTTCGAGCTGGGTTAGCGCGTCAGCGGCGCGCATCGTCGCGACATAGACCACGTCGTGATAATACATGCCGCCGGCAATGGCGCGGTCGTGGGACGTCCAGAGCTCGGGCAGGATTTCCACCTTGTGTCCGCCCCCTGCGTGCAGCTTCACGAGACCCCTCTCCTCGGCGGCAACCAGAAGCTTGCGCACCTGGGTATGCGACACGCCGAAACGATGGCCGATGTCGGCGTAGCGCAGGGAAGCCTGCTGTTCGCCGTCGCACATCGCGGCCTGCAGGAGCGCGGCGAGAATCGGATAGCCGGCGGCATGGTTCAAGAACAGCAGCACATGCGGTTCGGATAGCATCAGCCGCCCGCCCAGCGATGCAAAATTCAGCGACGTGCGCCGATGGAGAGTCTGGAAGCTGGCGCTGGGCCGCAACGCGCACGCATAGTCGTGCTCGGGATAAAGCATGCTCAGCGGAGCGTAGTGGGCAGCGAGCCATGCCCGATCGTGCGCCCGGGCCTCCTCCGTCAGCGATAGGATCCGCACCCGGCGGTCACACAACGAGGGTTCGGAGGTAATATAGCCCACCTCGTGAAGCCGCGCGAGCAAGTGATCGACGTGCCGGCCGCTCGCTATGCCAAGCGTGGCGAGCCACTTCTTCAATAGCGCGGCCGTCAGCCAGGTTTCGCGGCGCGCAGGATCCTGCGCGGCCTCAAGGACCAGCGCCAGATGATAGAGCGAGAACCGGCCCGACTCGACCAACAGCCTCACCAGGAATGGTTCGCCGTCATAGATCTTCAGGATGCAGTCAAGATAGTACCGCCGCGCCTCGGGCAGGCGTGGATGGCCCACGATGTCGGCATGCACCAGTCGCGGCGGCTCGCCGAGGAGCCGTGCGACGTCAGCATCTTCCATCCCGTCCCCCTTCGAGGAACGTACTTTCGATATACGTTGGGAATGGCAAAGGCCAGAGCGCTTTCCCTCGCGGCCTGCTCGCTTGCCGTGTAACGGCGTCGCGCGCTCCCGCAAGAGTCGTCGCGTCCTCGATCGACGCAAACTGTTTCGCACGCCCGGATCGATTGTCTCCTAGGATCGGCGTCGTTGCTGGTTTGAAATCGAGATGTTTTGGAATTTTCGCATTGTGTGTCCTGCTTCATACAAACGGCGGCCCTGAGGAGCCAGGCTACCGGCGCGGCTATGCCATCGCGGGCGTTGCCATCGCGATGATCCTCATCGTCGAAATCATCGCCACTGCCTTGTTGTCGTGAACTGTTCGTCCAGTGATTTTTCAATTGTTCGAGAGAGCACTTTCATGAGCGAACCGAGATTGAAGGCCAGGTTCAGGGCCGCCAATTCACGCGCATCCGAAGATCTGCCACGGCCGACGCTGGCCTCTGCGCTGCTCCTTGCCGTGATCGTTGCCTACGGCGTGCACGCGCTGCTCATTTCCGGACCGGCCATGCGAGAGGCCGCTCAAGAGCAGCTCGAGCGAACCATCGCCGCGGAGGATCGCGATATCTGCGGGCAGTTCGGGATACGGCCGGGGACCAGCCAGTTCAATGTCTGCAGCCGCGAGTTGGCGAATGTCCGGCAGAAGCAGACCGACCGCGTCAATGCGGCCGCACAGGGCGTCTTCTAGCAACGCCCGGCTGACCGCCGTGCGAGGCACGGCGGCCTCCGCACGGCACAGCACCTGTGTCAGTAGCAGCGCATGATGTTGACGGTGTGCTCGCCGCCGCCGCGACCGGGTACGGTCACCTGCTCCGTTGGGCAGCTCGGCACATAGGGCCGGTCGGACGGCACGACATTCGGCGGGAAGCGATGCGTCCAGTCCCAGGGAACGTCATAGGTGTAGGTGTAGCGCACGTCGTTGGAGAGCGGCTGCCCGGCATCGACGAAAGGCTGATTGTAGCCTGCGCCGTCATAGAAGAAACCGCCACCGCCCGGCCAATAGACCCAGGGATTGCTGCGGCGGTGGAACCGGGCTCCCGGCGCGATCGGCGGATGCGCCACTACGCCTGAATGCGCGCCCACCCGCCCATGCGGCGCAGCACCTCCCGGTCTGGCAAGACTGTCACTGACGGCAAGGAGCAGCGCGGCGGCGCTGAGCGAGGCGAGCAACGCCCCAAATGATCTGCCATGTGATCTGGACATCATGATACGCACCAACTCGTTTGGCTTCGCGAAACAACTCCCCACGGTTACGCTAGGCCGGGCCGTCATCCGCCCGCAAACGTATAATTAATTGTTGGTTAAGGCACGGGATTAGCAGGGAGCATGGTGCGGCAAGGCGCCCGAATCCGGGCCCGTCCAGACCATTTCGTTCCATGGAACGCGGTCTCATAACCAGTTGATCGGAGTTGATCGCACCAGCCGACCACGTCCGGAACGCTCCCCCATTGCCGTCGTTGGCCCCGACACAAGCAAGGAGCATCTCGAATGCAGAACAAGTCAAAACTCCTGTGCCTGATCACGGCATCGCTCGTTGCCGGCACCGCAGCCGCTTCGGCGCAAGGTTATGATTGGACCGGACCACGCCCGGGGTGGGACCGCGGACCCGTCTACGCGCCGCTTCAGCCGCGCGTGATGTACTATCCGGATGTCGCCGGGCCCTATGGCACGCTCAACGGCACCAACCATCCGACGCCGAGCTCGACGCAGGGCGACGTCGGTCCTGACGGCAACAACAACGGCACGCTGACCGGCAGATATCGCAGCTGGTAAGGCCGCTTGACGTGAGGCCCATCGTCTCCCCGGACGGTGGGTCTTCGTACGTCAACGGCCCTGGTTCTTGCGCAGCCAGTCGAGCATCTCCTGGGAATTTCCGGTGCCGGTGCCTTGGGTCACGATGGCGGTGTTCCCGCCACTGCGGCGGTAGACCGTCGTCCGGCCCGGCTCCTTCTCGATCTTGACCTCGGCCTGCGCCGGATCGCCACTCTGCGTGATGACCGAGGTGCCGTTCTCATCTTGAACCACCGTGGTGTGACCGTCGCCGGCCCCGGCCGGCGCCGCCGCAACCACACTCATGATCCCTATTCCGGATGCGAGCAGGAGCAATCTCATGTCACACCTCCATCATCGGCTGAACTGAAAGATCGCCAGCCAGTTGAAACGCCCGAACTGCCTCACCGATCCCGTGTTCATGTCTCCGATCTGGAGCAGGAGCGCGTTGGTGGAATTGCCTATCTGGGTGATGTCGGCGGTGTTGCTCACGCCGGACTGACCGATCACCGCATTGGTGGTGCCGCCCACCTGGATCACATTAGCATAGTTGCGCGTGCCGTTCTGGATGATGGTCGCGTCGACCGTCCCGGTTCCGCCGATCTGGATCACCCGCGCGATGTTGATGCGGCTGTTCTCCTCAATCGTGACCGGCTGAACATTGTCGCCGAACTGCACGATCGTCTCGATGCTCACGTTCCGGTTCGTCACGCTGCGCTGGACCGATCCGGCACACGCCTGCGTCGCCGTGCCGATCGCGCCAAGCAACACCGCCAGGGCCAGGGCGGTCCTCAAGACCCGTCTGACGCATCGCATCGCGCTTCCCCGTTCGTTGTCGACGCCGACGAGCGTGTTATGGGCCGGTCTGGACGATCGTCGACGCGTTGACCGCGCCGAACTGCGCCACCACGCCGGTATTCATGGTGCCGAGCTGGGAGACGAGGCTGGTCGCCGACTGGCCGGTCTGACCGACGAACGCGAAATTGTTCATCCCGGCCTGCCCGATCGATGCGGAATTCGTTCCGCCGAATTGCAGAACGCCGGTGGCATTGTTGGTGCCGTTCTGGACGACGGTCGCGCTGGTGCTGCCGCCGATCATGAACACGCCGGCCATGTTGGTCTGACTGTTCTGGTTCAGCACGACGGGCGGTCCGCCGACCGACACGATGGTCTTGATGTCGGCCGTCTGGGCACGGGCCGACCCGGCGCCGGCCGAGCACAGAGCGAGCATTGCGGCGAACGCGCTTCCCAAAGGATGTTTCATGGCATGCCTCACCACTTCATAACCGCTCACGGTGTCTGCTGGAGAATCGTCGAGCCGTTCAGGATTCCGAGCTGACCAACTCCGGCGGTGTTGTTGGCGCCGATCTGGCCGATCAGGCTCGAATTGGAGCCGCCGATCTGGCCGGCCAGCGCGGTGTTGGACGCGGTCGCGGTCGTTCCGCCCTGCCCGATCACCGAGGTGTTGACGGTCAGGAGCGAGCCCGTCTGCAAGGTGGTCGCCTGATTGGTCGCGCCGAACTGCATCGTGGTGGCGCTGTTGCTGGTGGAGCCGCTCTGCGAGATGAAGGAGCTGTTGGTCGTGCCGAATTGCAGCACGCTGGCCGAGTTGCCGGCCTGGGCTTCGACGACGTTCAGCGCGCCGAGCGCCACGACCGTCGCAACGAGGTAGGTGATCCGCATGTCATTTCCTCCGCGAGAACGGGCGGGGCCATCATGGTTGATCGGCCGGCCCGCGGTGCTTTCGAGAATGGCCCGGACGCACCGCGCTGATGCGTCCGGCCAAACAGTCTGTGGTTCAGTGCGCCGTCTGCGTGACGGTGCTGCCGTTGACGCCGAACACGCTCAGCTGGCCGACGCCGGCGGAGTTGTTCTGGAGCGCAGCGGGCCCGAACGAGTCCTGGGTGATCGCGCTGGTGTTGTTGCCGAAGGCCACCTGGCCGGTGGTTGCGGTGTTCTGCACGCCGACCTGGGTCACCGTGCTGCCGTTGTTGAGCGAGGCCGCGCCGGTTCCCTGCATCGTGCTCGCATTGTTCACGAGACCGAGCTGGCTGGTCGACGAGGTCGAGTTGGTGAGACCGTTCTGAGTGACGCTCGAACCGTTCGCGAGGCCGACCTGCACGGTCGTCGACGTGTTGGCGGCCTGGGCCGCGGAAGACAGGGCGAGCACGGCAACGGAAGCAAAAAACAATTTGCGCATGGAGTATCCCTTTCTGACCAAGTTGTCTGACTGGTTTCAGATGCTGGTCTCGGATGTGACCGACATCGTGGGATCACTCTGAACCGATCGCGGATCACGCGACAGACTGCAGTTCATGCTAATCGGTACGGACTAGACGTTGCGCGGCATCTCGCCATACTCAGCCTAGAAGAGCGGCTGCCTCGAACCAGCGCGCGTCGTCTCCGCTTCACGCCCCATGCTGTCGATCAGCCGCACCACCTCGATCGGCGAGCGCAGCTCCAGCTTTCGCATCATCCTGGCGCGATGAACCTTCACCGTCACCTCGCTCACGCCAAGCCTTGCCGCGATCTGCTTGGAGACCAGGCCCTCGTCCATCAGCAGCATGATCTCGCGCTCCCTCGTCGTCAGCGTCTCGACGCGCTGCCGTGCCTCGCGTACGGCGTCCTCGCGCTGCATTCGCCTGCGGTCGCGCTCGATACTGTGCCTGATCGCGTCGAGGATCTCCTGCTCGCGAAAGGGCTTTGGCAGAAACTCGACCGCGCCGCGCTTCATGGCCTCGACCGAGACGCGGACATCGGAATGGCCACTGATGAAGACGATCGGAATGGCAACGCCCGTCTCGGCCAACCGGCGCTGAAGATCGAGACCCGTCGGCGAGGTGCCGGGAAAACGGACGTCGAGCACGAGGCACGAAGGCCCGCCGGAAATACTCTCCGCGAGGAACTCGTCGGTCGACGCAAACAACTTCACCTGGTGTCCTGTCTCCTCGCAGAGACTTCCAATCGCGGTTCTAATCTGGACTTCGTCGTCAACAACATAAACTGTGGCTTGACCTGAACTCATGGCAACGGGCTCCCCAGCTTGGGGCTCGATGAGCAAGCAACGAGCTATCCATCCTTCTTGCAAGCGAGTTTAAGGTGCTTGGAAAAATTCGCGGGATCGAACGATACGCGTCGATTCGCCGGTTCGATGTCTTAGCGCCAACACCGTTCGGACACGAGTGAAGTTGTTCACATATCTGGCTTCGTGATCGCACCGGTTCGATCTCGCCGGCGAAGGCGGCACGGCGAGGCGATATCGAGAATACGGCAAATCGCTGGCCTCGCCGTAGCATCGCAAGTCGCGTCATAAGTCGCGTCATGGCATCGTCACGCATCTGCCAACTCGAACGCCGGCCGGTGGCCTCTTCGGCGAGACCAGACGGGACGTTCAGTCGACTTATCGAGTTCGATACCGCGCGCGTGGTATTGATACGCTCGGTATGCATTCGCATCAAATCACGAAAGGTAGTACCACGCAGGCTTTACTACTGGATCATCAAGCGCGCCCGACCGTCGCCCCGGCAACGGCGACATACTGACGATCGGTATCACTTTGGTGATTTTACAACCATAGCGCGATCAAAATCCGTGCCGCCAGCGAAACCATTTCAAGAGGCGGGTTTTTAGTATGCGATTTGTTTCAATTATTGCCTTGCTCGGAACGGCATGCGGCCTCGCAACGGTCTATGTTGCGAAGCCGGCCATCATCACCGGAGCGGAGAGCGCGGCGGACAAGGCCACCCGCGCCTATGAATCGACCAGGCGGCTGCTCACGCCTGCCGGGAGCGAAGCCCCGACCTTCGGGTCGGATGCGCCCGTGTTCCGCTATGCCTCGATCCAGCGCGGCAGCGTCGAGCAGACCATCACCGTCACCGGCGCGCTCCAGCCGGTCAAAACGATCGAAGTGGGTTCCCAATTGTCCGGGCAGCTCGCCCGGGTCTATGTCGACTTCAACGACACGGTCAGCAAGGATCAGCCGCTGGCCCTGATTGACCCGCGCAGCTTTGCGGCCAAGGTCGACGAAGCCAAGGCCTCGCTGGCCGTCGCCAACTCCCTGGTGGACATCGCGCGGGCCAAGCTCGATCGCGCCAGGATCGATCTGCAAAACGCCCGGGGCAGCCGGGATGTGCTCGCCGCCAAGCTCGAGAGCGCGCAGGCGGTCAAATCCTCGGCACAGAAGACCCTGCAGCGGAAGCTGGCGCTCCAGTCGCAAAACGTGGTCGCGACGACGACGGTCGACGACGCGCAGACGGAGTTCACCGCCCGTCTGGCCCAGGAACGCGAAGCCGAGGTCCTGATGTCCCTCAACTCCTACTCGGTGGATGGGGCGCAGGCCGACGTCCGCCGGATCGAAGCCGAGCTGCAGCAGGCACGGATGGCGGTGCCGGAGAAAGCGGCCGTTCTCGCCGCGGCGCAAGCCGATCTCGACCGCACCGTGATCCGTTCGCCGATCGACGGCGTCGTCGTCGGCAGGTTCGTCAACGAAGGCCAGACGCTCGCGGTCGGACTCGAATCGCGCACCACCTTCGTGGTTGCGCACCGCCTGGAGGATATGGAGATCCACGCCCAGGTCGACGAAGCCGATATCGGGCGCATCGCCCCCGGCCAGCCCGCCCATTTTACGGTGGATGCCTATCCCGACCGCCGCTTCGAGGCCGTGGTGCGGCAGGTGCGCAAGGCGCCGCAGAACCAGCAGCACGTCGTCACCTACACCGTGGTCCTGGCGACGTCCAATCTCGACGGTGCGTTGCTGCCCGGCATGACCGCCCTGGTGAAGATCGTGATCGAGCGGCAGGACGACGTGCTGAAAGTGCCGCTCGCCGCGCTGCGCTTCCAGCCCTCCGGCACGCGACCGGACGCCTCCGCTCGCAGCGGGGTATGGGTGCGCACCGCAAGCGGCTCGCTCCAGCGCATTGTCGTGACGGTCGGCGCAGCCGGCACCGAACAGGTGGCGCTCAGGAGCGGAGACCTCGTCGAGGGCAGCCAGGTTGCAGTCGGCCAGGCAATCCGTCCCGCTGGCATGGAATTTCTCGGGATCAGGTTCGGATCATGACCGCCTCTCCGCCCCTCATCAGCCTCCAGTCGGTCAGCAGGACCTATCGCACCGACGGAATCGCGGTGGCCGCGGTGCGCAATGTCAGCTTCGACATCGAGCAAGGCGAGATCGTCGCCGTGATGGGACCGTCCGGCTCCGGCAAGTCGACGCTGATGAACATGATCGGGCTGCTCGACCTGCCAAGCGAGGGGGCGGTCTATCTGGAGGGAGCCAATGTCGCCGATCTCTCGGAAGATCGCCGCTCCTCGTTGCGCGCCCGGAGCATCGGCTTCGTGTTCCAGTCCTACAATCTGCTCGCCCGCCACGACGCGATCGAGAACGTCGCGCTGCCGCTGGTCTATTGCGGCATCGGTCGCAAGGAACGTCTGGCGCGCGCCGAGCGGAGCCTGGAAGCCGTCGGCATGCTGCACCGGGCCCATCACTTCCCGCGGCAGCTCTCCGGCGGCGAGCAGCAGCGCGTCGCGATCGCGCGTGCGCTGATCGCCTCCCCGCTGATCGTGCTCGCCGACGAGCCGACCGGCGCGCTCGACAGTCGCACCGGCGCCGAGATCCTAGCGCTGTTCGCCGCGCTCAACCGGACCGGCCAGACCATCGTGATGATCACGCATGATCCCGGCATCGCGACGCAATGTAACCGCACCATCCGCCTGCACGACGGCGAGCTCGTCGGCGACGAGACGCAGGTTCAGATCCTGCCGAAACGGAGCGCTGCGTCATGACGATGCTCCAGGGCTTTCAGATCGCACTGCACGCCTTGCGCCTCAACCCGCTGCGCAGCTTCCTCACCATGCTCGGCATCGTGATCGGGGTCGCCTCGATCGTGACGGTGTTTGCGATCGGATCAGGCGCACAGCTTCGCCTTCAGGAGCAGATCCGCTCGATCGGCGCCAACGTGCTGATGATCACGCCCGGCGCGGTCTACCAGGGCGGCGTGCGCCTCAAGGACGGCAGCAAGCTGACGATGACCGAGAGCGATGTGCAGGCCATCCTCGAGCAGATTCCGGAAATCCAGGCTGCGGCCGGCTCCATCGCCGGAACGGCACAGGTCATCCACGAGAGCAAGAACTGGAATACGACGATCAACGGCACCACGACCGGACATTTCATGGTGCGCGACTGGCAGCTTGCGAGCGGACGCTATTTCTCCGGCGCCGAGGAAGCCGCCGCCGGCAAGGTCGTGATCCTCGGAAGCACGGTCGCGCGCGAGCTGTTCGCGCCCGGCGACGACCCGATCGGCGCGCAGATCAGGATCATGAAGGTGCCGCTGGAAGTGGTCGGCGTGCTCGATCGCAAGGGCCCGGCGCAGGACGACGTCGCCTTCGTGCCGCTCGCCACGGCCAAGCTTCGCTTCCTCGGCAGCGCGAGCAACATCAACCGCGATTCCGTCGCCTACATCATCGCCAAGGTGGCTGCTGACGGACAGATGGCGGGGGCGCGATCGGAGATCGAGAACCTGTTGCGGCAGCGCCACCGGATCCCCTCCGGCCAGGAAGACGACTTCAAGGTCCAGGATCCGGCCGCCGCCATGGAAGCGCAGCAGGGAGCGATCCGCACCGTCGCGCTCCTGCTGGTCGCCATCGCCTCCGTCTCGCTGCTCGTCGGCGGCATCAGCATCATGAATGTCATGATCGTATCGGTCACCGAGCGCACGCGAGAGATCGGAATCCGCCGCGCGCTCGGCGGGCGGATGCGGGACATCCGTCTTCAATTTCTCTGCGAGGCACTCGTCCTCTGCCTGCTCGGCGGTGCCATCGGCGTCGGCGGCGGCGTCACACTCTCGATGACGGTCGCCCGCATGGCCGGATGGATCACTTCGATCGACGGCCAGGCGATCGGCCTTTCCCTCGTCTTCTCGATCGCCACCGGTCTCATCTTTGGTTTTTATCCCGCCCACAAGGCATCCAAGCTCAGCCCGATCGAGGCTCTCAAGACGGAATGAGAACATGCTGGGATGTTCGCATCAACCAAAAGCCAGGGAGGAACCAGTCATGGGTCCGGATCCAAAGGATTCGATTACGCCGACACCGCGCGAACGCGAGTTGATGACGCTGATCGCGCGAGGGATGCAGAACAAGAACATCGCCTACGAGCTCAAGATCTCGGAGAACACGGTGCGGGCGCATATCGGCAACATCATGCGCAAATACCGCCTCCAGAACAGAACACAGATAGCGATCGCGTTTGCGCTGCATGCAGCGCCATCATCGCTACGCCGGGATCTTGCCAATCCCGCGGACTATCCGACGGCAACCAAGCCCGCGCAGGCCCTTGCACAAAATCCGCGGGTGCAGACCGCGCCGGAATAGTGGCTCGGCCCTGCCCTCGTTCGGGCCTTCGACTGGTCTGTCATTTTCGTATTTTGAATTTGAAGATTTGATTTTCGACGACGCATTTCGGCCGTGGGGCCAACCAGACCGCGCCGCGCAGGGATTCGGGATTGCGGCGCCGCGGGCGCAACGACCAGATCGTGGCAACAAGATCGCCCTTCCTGTGCCCCTCGCATAGCTTTGGCCCCTTGTAACAAAACCGTCATACAGCAAAACTAAACGGGTTGCCGGGGGCCGCGGTCGGCGGCCACGCCGCCACACCGCAGGAGAGACTTCTATGCGCCGTTCACTGGTGTTGCTGTCCGCCGGACTGACAGTCTTGTCCACCGGACTTGCCTCCGCCCAGAACAACACGCCCCGTAACCTGATCCTGTTCATCCCTGACGGCCTTCGGGCGCTAAAGGTCACACCGGAGACGGCGCCGGCAATGGCCGAGGTCCGCGACAAGGGCGTCAACTTCAAGAACCCGCATTCGCTCTTCCCGACCTTCACCATGGCCAACGGCTCGGCGATGTCGACCGGCCATTATCTCGGCGACACCGGCGTGTTCTCCAACACGATCTGGACCAACTACACGTCAGTGCCCGCCGGCGACACCGTGGTCCCCTTCATCGAGAACGACGCCGTGCTCGGCGACATCGACGAGCACTTCAAGGGCGACTACCTCAACGAAGAGACCATTCTCAAGATGGCCCGCGACAAGGGCCTCAGCACCGCGGCAATCGGCAAGGTCGGCCCGACTTACCAGTTCGACCATACTGACAAACCCGAGAAAGCCGGCCTGCATTCGGTCGTGTTCGACGACTCCACCGGCGGCAAGAACGGCGTGGCGCTGTCGGACGAGGTGAAGGACGCGCTGACCAAGGCCGGCCTGCCCCTCGCCACGCCGCCGCGTGGCGACAATTCCAAGGCGGGCGATGCCAAGACGCCCGGCACCACGGTCGCCAACGTCGCGCAGCAAGCCTATTTTGCCGACGTCGCCACCAAAGTCGTGCTGCCGATGTTCAAGGCGCGCAACAAGCCGTTCGTGCTGGTGTTCTGGTCGCGCGATCCCGACGGCAGCCAGCACAATACCGGTGACAGCCTCAACCAGATCATGCCCGGCATCAACGGCCCGACCTCGATGGCCGGCATCAAGAATGCCGACGACAACCTCGCCCAGATCCGCAAGGCGCTGGACGAGCTCGGGCTTGCCGCGAGCACCAACATCATGGTTCAGGCCGACCACGGCTTCTCGACCATCTCCAAGGAGAGCAAGACCAGCCCCTCGGCCAAGGTCAGCTATGACGACACGCCGAAGGACTTCCTGCCTATGGGCTTCCTGGCGATCGATCTTGCCAAGGCGCTCGACCTGCCGCTGTTCGATCCCAACGACAAGAACGCGAAGGTCGAAGGCAACAAGCATCCCAAGGCCGGCAACGGCGTACTCGGCAAGGATCCGGCCAAGCCCGATCTCGTCGTTGCCACCAATGGCGGCTCCGACCTGATCTATCTGCCGAGCAAGGACAAGAAGCTGGCGGCCAAAACCATCAAGGCGCTGCTCAAGCAGGACTACGTCTCCGGCCTGTTCGTCGAGGATTCGCTCGGCCGCTTCCCCGGCACCCTGCCGCTGTCGAGCATCAACCTGCGCGGCAAGGCGGCGACGCCGACGCCGGCGATCGTCGTCAACTTCCGCTCCTATGCCAGCGATTGCGGCGAGGCGCCGACCAACTGCTCGGTGCAGGTGGCCGATACCGTGCTGCGCCAGGGCCAGGGCATGCATGGCAGCTTCAGCCGTGGCGACACCATGAACTTCATGGCGGCCATCGGTCCGGACTTCAAGGCTGGCTATGTCGACGAGATTCCCGTCAGCAACGCCGACGTCGGCATGACGGCCGCCCAGCTCCTCGGGCTGCGCGGCGCGCAGAACGGCGGCCTCGTCGGCCGGGTGATGTCGGAGGCGCTGCCCAACGGCATCGTGCCGAGAGCGTTCAAGACGGTCGAAAAGTCCAAGAAGTCCGAGAACGGTCTCCAGACCGTCCTCAACGTGCAGCGCGTCGGCAGCCAGCGCTATTTCGACGCCGCCGGCTTCCCTGGCCGCACGCTCGGTCTCGAGCCGGACGCCGACAAACAAAAAACGGCGGGGAAATAACCCCGCCGTTGTCTCTCGCGCCTCGCAAGGGGCGCGAGAACATCTCGGATCTTACATGCCGATGTCGAATACGTTCGGCAATTGGCCCGCCAGAGGCAGCGCGGTGGCGCCCAGGAAGGTCGCCACCATCGCCATCAGGCGACGGTTGTTCTGGCGCTTGCCGCGCATCTGGCCGGCAATCCACTCCAGCATCTCGCTGTTGACCTTCGAGGCATAGGACGGCGCCCAGCTCTCGATGTCGGATTCTGCCGACAGTGCGACGCTGCGCGGCGGCACCTTCAGGCCCGAGGCGCTCGCGGCATAGTGGGCCACGGCCTTGGCAAGCAGGTCGTCGAACCGTCCGCCATCGGTGCGCTCGGTTGCAGCCTCGTTGATCTCGAACAGGACTTCGGCCTCGGTGCGGCTTACCGGCTGGTCGTTGACCGCGGCAGCGGTCAGGATACGGGCGCACCAGGCGGTGTCATCGGCGTCGAGCGAACGGGAGAAGTGCACCCTTCCCTTGGTGGTCGGGCCTTCGCCCGTGATCACGCCGTCGCGCACGATGGTCAGCGCATGGGCCGCGGTATCGCGGCAGGACGGTTCGAGGGACGGCGACTCGGTAGGCTTCTCAACGGACTTGGGCGCAGCGACAGACATAGTTCACTTCCAGATTTCTTCTGACCGGCCAGCATTTCCATGCGGGCGTAAAGAGGTGGTTAATGATTGGATACGGGGATCGCGACTTTTCTCAATGGTTGCCGATTAGTCGCTACGAGGACCATTTCGGTTCCGGAGAGCGTCGGGCGAGCGTGATGCGAGTCATAAAAGGCATTATCGGGGCGAGCGGAGCCGTGTGACCCCGGGTGGAGATGTTTCGCCGCAGGCGCCGCTGTAACAGAAAGGTGCTACAAAATCGGCTCTTCAAAGCAGGAATTCACATTTTACTTGAGCCGGTTCACTTGGCCTCGCCAAGATCCTATACTGAAGGTGACGGCCAGAGGTAAATTCACAAGTAAATTCAATGCGATGAGGTAGAACCATGACACTTCCGATCGGCGCCACCGCACCCGACTTCGAAGCCGAGACCACCGAAGGGAAGATCAAGTTCCACGACTGGATCGGCAATAGTTGGGCCCTGTTGTTCTCGCACCCCAAGGACTTCACGCCAGTTTGTACGACCGAGCTCGGCGCTCTCGCCAAGTTGAAACCGGAGTTCGACAAGCGCGGCGTCAAGCTGATGGGCCTCTCGGTCGATCCGGTCGACCGCCATTCCAAATGGTCGGAGGACATCAAGGAGACGCAAGGCGCCGCTCCGAACTATCCGATGATCGGCGACACCGACTACAACGTCTCGAAGCTGTACGAGATGCTGCCGGCCTCGACCTCGGGCGATCCCCTCACCCGCACACCGGCCGACAACCAGACCGTCCGCAACGTCTTCATCATCGGGCCCGACAAGAAGATCAAGCTGGTGCTGGTCTACCCGATGACCACGGGCCGTAACTTCCAGGAAATCCTGCGCGTCGTCGACTCGCTCCAGCTCACCGCCAAGCATCGCGTCGCGACGCCGGCCGACTGGACCCAGGGCGAAGACGTCATCATCGCGGGCTCGGTCTCCAACGACGAGGCCAAGACGATCTACCCGCAGGGCTGGAAGGAGCCGAAGCCCTACATCCGCATCGTGCCGCAGCCGAAGTGACTTTTGGCGGTTGCGCCTAGCAACCGCAAAAAGTCATCCCGGGGCGCGCGAAGCGCGAACCCGGGATCTCGAGATTCCGGGTTCGGTGCTTCGCACCGCCCCGGGATGACGACGTGGGACTACGCCGCGTGCACGCGGTCGAGGAAGCCGTCGACCTCGGCCTTCAGATGCAGGCTCTCGCCCGACAGCGTCTGGGCCGAGGCGAACATCCGGCTCGACGTCTCGCCGGTCTCGCTGGCGCCCTTGGCGGCGTGACGGACGTTGACGGCGACATCGGCCGTGCCCGACACCGCCGCGCGAACGCTGGCCACGATGTTGTGGGTCGCACTCTTCTGCTGCTCGACCGCAGCCGAGATCGAGCCGGCGATGCCGCTGATACGCTCGATGGTCTGGCCGATCGCCTTGATGGCAACGACCGATTCCTCGGTCGCGAGTTGCATGCTTTCGATCTGGTTCGAGATCTCGTCGGTCGCCTTGGCGGTCTGGCCGGCCAGCGTCTTGACCTCCTGGGCCACCACCGCGAAGCCACGGCCGGCATCGCCCGCGCGTGCGGCCTCGATGGTGGCGTTCAGCGCCAGCAGGTTGGTCTGCTCCGCGATCGAGGTGATCAGCTTGACGACGTCACCGATGCGCGCGCCCGCCTCGGAGAGCTGTGCGATGCGCTGGTCGGTGGCCTCGGCTTGCCGCACTGCCTCGGCGGAAATCTCGTTCGATTCCTGCACCCGGCGGGTGATCTCGGAGATCGACTGAGACAATTCGTCGGAGGCCGACGCCGCCGAACGCACGTGCTCGGAGGCATTTTCGGAAGCTCCAGCCGACTGCGCCGACAGATCGGCGGTGGAACGTGCGAGGTCGGTGAGTTGCCGCGCCGCCCGTTCGAACTCGCCGGAAGAGTTCAACACCTTATCGAGGGTGCCGCCGACACTGCCGCGGAACTCCTCGACGAAGTTGCGCAGTTCCGCCTTGCGCTGCTCGGCTGCGGCAGCCGTGGCCGCTGCCTGCTCGCTGCGCAGGCGCGCCCGCTCCAGCGAATTGCTCCTGAACACCGCGACCGTGCGGGCGATCTCGCCGATCTCATCGGCGCGATCCTCGCAATCGATCGCGACGTCGCTCTGGCCGTCGGCGAGCGCCGTGAGCGAGCGCGTGACCGAGGTGAGCGGACGCGTGACACGGCGGACGATCAGCAGGGTGAGGATCAGGACCAGAAGCGCGGCGAGCCCTGCGGCAGCCGCCATGCTCTCGATCGCCTGGGTCAGCATGCTCTCGAACTGGGCCATCGGAATGCCGACGTAGAGAATGCCGGCGACCTTGCCGGTCGAATCCGCGATGGGAAAATAGGCGGTCATGAACGACTTGCCGAACAGCGTGGCCGGTCCTTTATAGGCCTCGCCACGACGCAGCGGCGCCTGCCCCGGATGATCGGCGGCAAGCTGGGTGCCGACGGCGCGATCGCCATTCTCTTTCTTCACGTTGGTCGAGCGTCGCACGAACTGTCCGCTCGCATCGTCGAACACGAACAGGGTCGCATTGCCGCCGACATAGGACACCGCGCGATCGACGATGGCGTGATCCCTGAGGTCGGGCATTTTGGGAATCTCGGCGCGCACCACCGCGCCGTCCCTCACCGTGATCTTGACGTCTGGGACGGTCTCGGCAAAGGCCAGCGCCAGCGTGCGCAGATTGACTTCGATGTCGCGCAATGCGCGATCATTGAAGGCGGACGTCAGCGACCAATAGCCGGCGCCGACCACGAGCGCCGTATTCATGGCGATCAGCAGCACCGCGCACATGACCGCCTTGGTGCCGAGCTTGAACTGCGGCAGGAACTTCGCCGTTAGACCGTTGGACATGTATGGAATTACCCCCGTAATTCCTGCATATTCGTGCAATCGGCTTACGGCCGCATTAACGGCCGTTCGCACCGCCGCACGCGACATGCTTTCCAAATCGTAAACGAGGCCTCCCTGACCCGAGCTCCGGCACACCGGGGTGATGCACAACCGGGTCCGGATGGTGGCCGCCTCCTTGCTCGTCAAGCACCTCCTGGTCGACTGGCGTGACGGCGAGAGCTGGTTCTGGGGCACGCTGGTCGACGCGGATGTCGGCAGCATGGCAATGGGTGCTGGCTGCGGCGCCGACGCCGCGCCTATGTCCGCGTCTTCAACCCGGTGCTTCAGGGCGAGAAGTTCGATCCGGATGGAACCTACGTCCGCCGTTGGTGCCGGAGCTGCAAGGGCTGCCGGCGAAGCTCGTCCACCGTTGCAGGCAACGCCGATCGAGCTGGCGAGCGCCGGCATCACGCTCGGCAGACCTATCCGCAGCCGATCATCGATCACGCCATGGGACGCGAGCGTGCGCTCTCGGCCTACGCAAGGATCCGTAGAGGTTGAGCGTTACTTTGACACAATTTCGAATCCCGCTATCGTCATCGCTCCATACAAGCAATGGGGGACGATATGGACGACGAGAAGCCGGTCAGCGAACAGGCGATGGATACGATCACCACTGCGGTGGAAGCGACCAAGGACGCCGCAGTCACCGCCGTCAAGAAGGTCAGGAAAGCCGCCAAGAAGGTCGCGAAGAAAGCCGCGCCGAAGAAGGCCGCCAAGAAGAAAGCGAAGAAGACGACGAAGAAAGCTGCAAAGAAGTCGTCCAAGAAAGCCGCGAAAAAGGCCGCCAAGACATCTGCAAAGAAGGGCGCCAGGAAAGCCGCCAAGTCGAAAAAGAAGGCCAAGAAGACCAAGCGCTGATCGCGATGCCAAAGCAGGTCTCCGGGTGCGGGCGCGCCCGGAGACGGCTCCACTCTACCCCCGTCTCTTGAATGCTCCCAACCTGGCACGAACAGGCCGCGCACGTCAGGGATGTATTCCGCCCGCCCCCGGCTGCCCGCCTAGTGGCGCCGGTTGACCACGAACACCGCCGCCGCGCACATCGCCATTCCGCCGATCGCCAGCGCGTCGAGCCTCTCCCCGAACAGCAGATAAGCCATCAGCGCCGTCACTGCCGGCACCAGATAGAACAGGCTCGCGACCGACGTCGCCGCAGCGTGGCGGATCAGCCAGTACAACAGCCCGATCGATCCGATCGAGAGCGCCACGGCAAGCCAGGCGAGCGCGAGCACGAACTCCTGCGTCCAGTGCACCACGCGGTCCTCGAACAGGAAGGCGCCGATCGCGAAGAAAATGGTGACGGACACATATTGCACGAGATTGCCGGCGCGCCAGTCGATGTGATTGCAGTAGCGCCGCTGATAGAGCGTGCCGAGCGTGATGCTGATCAGCGAGACCACCGAGGCCAGCCAGCCGAGTCCGGCCTCGCCCGTCATCGGACGGTTGTGCAGGATCAGCACAACGCCGCCGAGGCCGAGCACGAGCCCGCCCCACTGCACCGGCGTCACCTTCTCGCCGAGCCAGCGGTTGGCGATGGTCGAGGTCAGGATCGGCTGAAGGCCCGGAATGAGCGCGGAAAGCCCGGCCGGAATCGAATGCGCGATCGCGATCGCGGTGCCGCCGAGATAGAAGCCGTGGACGAGGATGCCCGCAACTGCGCTATGCGCGATGCCGATCCCATCAGGCCATTTCGGCCGTGCTACGCCAGCGATGATCGCCATCAGGCCGACCACGATCGCCATCCGGATGGCCAGATAGGTCAAGGGGTCGGCATTGTTGATGACGTATTTGGTGCCGATGAATCCAGTGCTCCAGAGCAGCACGAACAGGATCGGCGCGGCGCGGGCGGTCAGGGCTTCTTGATTGTGGCTCATTGCCGCCCTCATTGCCCCACCGGGACCTATGCGGCAATGCCAATTTCCTCCTGCGCGATGTTGCGGCGCGACAGAGAGCCGAAAAGCGGCTCAGCTCAGGCACTCACCATTCTTCCGGACAGGGGTCGATGATCTTCCAGAGCTCGACACCGTTCTTGATCTTCTTCATGTCGGTGGTGAGCCCGCCATTGCGGCGGATCCAGTCCTTCACCTTGTCCGGATAGTAGGACATGAGATCGGAGGTGCCCTCGGCGCTGGTAACCTTGATGCCGAAGGTGAAGGCCTTGTCGTAGTAGGCCTGATGGAAGCCGAGACTGGCGCGCGGCGTCACGCAGATCTTGTTCATCGGCACGATGCCGAGCACGAGCGTGCAGGCCGAGTTGCAGATACCGTCGATGATGACGCGCTCGCCCTTCTCGCGGACGCGCTTGTACTTGGCCTTGTACTCCTCGACATAGCCGCCATGGTCGCGGGTGATGTGCAACTCCGCCCGCGCCGGCGTGGCGGCAGCGACGGAGAGCAACAGCAGGCTCGGAAGCGTGATGCGCATGGCGACGTGACGGTGGCAGCCTTCAGGAATGGACCGGCCTCGAAGGACCCCCAAAGGGCCGGCGACAGGATTCTTAAGCGAATTCTCTTTGGTCATACTTGTGTGGGGAATTCGTTAAGCATCCCGAAAAGGCCAAAAATGGGCAGCCTTTGGCCGCATGTCTGGGCAATTCTGTCACACCCTCCCGGGAATCTGCGGGATGGGCCCCGATTTCGGGCCGCCGGACAGGTGTCCTGCCGGCCCGAAATGGCTATAGATGGACGACCTATTCGCGCGGGTTCCGGAGAATCAAGATGAGCAAGTTGAAGCTTGTAGCCGCGGTTGCTGCCCTGTCGGCCGTAACCCTTGCCCCCAGCCTGTCGGAGGCGCGGGGACATCACCGGTACCATCGCCACTACACCAATCCGCTGCCCTACCCGATCAGCTACCTGCATAATTACGGGCCCGGGATCACCCCCGGCACTTTCGCCTATTACGACGGCCCGGCGACCAACCACTGTTACCGGAGCGCCGCCGCCTATATCGGCCAGGATGGCCGCCGGCACCCCTGCTACTGAGGGACGCCGGCGCGGTCGGAGGGCCCCTTACTTTGGGGCTCCCGATCGCAGCAACTGCTTTTCGATCTCGTAGACCGGCAGCTTGACGAGGTCCTTGCTCACCTCTGCCTGGAGCGCCTTGCGCACGGCATCGGAATAGTCGGCTCGGATCATGCCGAGTGCCCGCGGCGAGGCCACCATGGTCAGCGCCGAGGTCTCGCCCGCGCTCACGGCGGAATCGAGCCGGCCGGCCAGGCCGCGGAGGAAGGCGCGCTCGGCCTCGTCATGCCAATCGGCCTGCTCGGCCGAACTGCGCGCACCGCCGACCGCGGCATGCAATCGGCCCGGCGCGTCGGTCCCCTGTGCGCTGGTCGAGAGGTTAGGCTGCTCGTGCACCTCCCTGGTGTGGAGGTTCGGAAACATCTCGTCGCCGAGGTTTTCCAGAATGAGCGCCTTGCGCCCGTCGCACACGACCAGCCAATCACCCTTGTCGATTCTCATCTTGTCCATTGCACTGCTCCAAACTAACCCATGGGCTTCCGACCGACGCGAGCGACCGGAGGCGCCTTCTGATTCCTCGAAGGACTGCCCACGCCGCAAGACTAGGGACGAAGCGGGCGACGCGAATTGCGCAGGATCAAGAACCGAAGCGAACTGCGGCGAGCGTGGTCGAACGCGACATTGGCCATAGGCCGGACATGAGCTAGGCTGGCAGAGCCGGATCAGGCTTGGGGCGGACTGGCTGAAGATTTGTTCATCGGCATTACATTTCGGTTCCGCCACAATTTGATCAGAACATCTTCGATATCCTGCATCGCGTAAGCGGAGGAAGATTATTATGAAGCTTAAGATTGGCCTCGTCGCCGCGTCCCTGTTCGGTGCTCTTGCGGCATCGCCGGCGGCGTTCGCCATGCCCGTCGCGCCCGCGCCTGCGACGCCGCAGATTTCCGGCGTCGAGCAGGTTCGCATGGTTTGCGATGCCTGGGGGCGGTGCTGGTGGCGTCCGAACTATTATGGGTATTACGGGCCGCGGCCCTATTACGGCCCGCGGTACTATGGGCCGCAGCGCTACTATGGCTATGGCCCGCGCTATTATGGCTATCGCCGGTGGTGAGATCCAGAAGGGGCCTTCGGGCCCTTTCGCTTTTGCAGGATCGCGGATTGCCGTAAGCCTGCGGCCGCCGCCCTGGAGCAATTCCAAAACTGATCCAGATCAAAGATGAAATTCGCCCGCGCCGTCATTCTACGTCGATGGCCGAGTTCATTGTTTTCCGATGCCCGCAGACGGGCATGAACGTGCAGACGCATCTGGAGAAGCAGCAAAGACTGGAGGGACGGAGCTTCGCGTCCTTCGCCTGCCCCGCCTGCACGCGGCTGCATTTCATCGACCTCGCCTCCGGCCAGCCGATGAGCCAGGAACGTTGACGGTGGCAATGATCGGCGGGCTTCATCGCATGATGTCCGCGATACTACGGCCCGAAATCCGGTTTACTGAAGCGCGATGTTTCGCCATTGATGGCGATGTACCGACGTTCATTTGATTGTCACATTGCCCGGCCGGCCAGACGCATGTTGTTCGATGCCCTCGCCCCGTCCTCTGCGCTTCGACTGATCGGCTTCCCCGACGTCGATGCTTTTCGGCCGATCGAGTCGATGGAGGACGCCCGAAGCATCCCGCTCGACGTCGCGAACTTCGCGGCGGCCCGCGCCGTCGTCTCCTTGCCGGCATGCCGCATCATCGTGATGAAATCCTTCGCGCGCATCCTCGACGCCACGTATCGGATGCCGGGCGGGATGGTGATCCTGTCGATGACCGACGACGTTCAGGCCAATTTCAAGGGTGAGGATCTCGACGCCCGTTTCTTCGTGGCGCTGCGCGGCATTGATGAATGTCACTTCGTCGAACCCCAGACCAATCATCACGCGATGATCATCCTTTCACCCGCCCTGAAAGACCGGGGCTGGTTCGACCGCGCCGATGATCTGCGGGCTTACGCCGCGAACCGGCCCGCCCTGCTCCACATACGGCAACTTCTGCTCGATATTCTGCGGACCGCGTCGGTGCAGCCGTTCCTGTTCCAAACCACCGAGGTCGCCGCCCATCTCCAGGAAGGCCTGCTGCTCGCGCTCGACGACTTGTTTCGGATCGAAACGCCGTCAGATCGAGGCGCCTCGGTCCATGGCCAGCGGTCGGTCAAACTCGTGCAGCGGATCGACGATTACATCGCAGCCCATCCGACCGCTCCAATCTATAGCGCCGATCTCGCAAGCGAGTTTGGCGTCTCGATGCGGACGCTGGGCGGCGCCGTGACCAAAGTGCGCGGCATGAGTCTGCACCAGTACATCCGTCTGAAGCGACTGTGGGCGACCCGCGCCCGGCTGCTCCGGGGCGGCGGTGTCAGCGTTGCCACATGCGCGCGCGCGCAAGGCTTCCATCATCTGGGCGAGTTTGCCGCAGCCTACCGCGCGACGTTCCACGAGACGCCCTCCGACACGCTGGCACGTGGCCGGCAAACCAGTCGCCCGACAGGCTGATGCCGCAGGCGATCATCCGGGTCGCGGCCGAACATATCCGGAACATTAAGCTGGGACTGGCGCGCTCGGAAGGATTCGAACCTCCGACCCTCGGAATCGAAATCCGATGCTCTATCCAGCTGAGCTACGAGCGCCTGGCCCGGGCATTGGGCCGCGACCGAGATACGCCGGACCGCTGCTGGCGAGCCAGCACAGCGGGCAGCGTTCGTTCGGACGGGTTGGAATTAGCAGAGAGACTGACCAATAAAAAGCCCCACCCGCCTCCACCGAGGCGGGTCAAAGGCGCCCTCACCAGGTCGTGTTGAAGAGACCGAAATGCGGCTGCTGGGCCACCATCATCATCGGGCGGCCGGCCTGCGGGGCCGGATGCGCCCTGGCGACCTTGCGCCTCGGCTGTGCCTGGACCTGAGAAACCTGGCCCTGGGAAGCCTGAGCCACAGCCTGCGGCTTGGTCTCGCCCTTCCTGGCCGCGGTATCGGACTTCACGGCCGGCGTGAACTGGGCAAACGTCTCGCGCACCCGCGCCTTTGCCGACATCTCGGCAAGCGCCGGTGACACAGCCTCAGGCGGCTGCGGAGCCGCAACGGCGGCGGTCTTCACCACGGGCGCGGCGATGGTCGGCTGACTGGTGTCGAGCACGACACGCTCGGGCAGATGGCGATCGGAACGGATCCGGATCAGCGGCTGATCGCTGCTCGCGGTCGCGACGGCCTGCACCACGGGTGGCGAAGGCAGCACGAAGTTCGCCGCGAACAGCAGCACAAGCAAGGCGCCACCGACAAAGATGAAATACCGAAAGATGGGCATCGACCGCGCTCCGCCCCCCGCATCCACGCGTGGGCTCTCCGCCTTAATAGGCGATCCTTTAATTGGTTCCTGGCCCAGCCGTTTGGTTCAAATGGCAACGCCAAGTTTCCTGGCCAAGGACCGGGAACGGTAACTTTTCCGCTACCGCAGAATGCGGACCATTACGCGCGACGTGCTGCAACCAGCGAGCACTTCGCCTGGTCGGCGTTAACGTTGACGAAGCCGACAGTGATGCGCGCAAAGGTCTTGCGGCTCTTCATGCTTACGGGATCGGCCAGCACGCGGCTGCGGTTGGTGAGATGACTTCCGTCGCGTCGCGCGAATGCGCAAACAATCTCGACATCCTTTACGGCATAGTCGTTGTCGTTTCGCAGCGTAAACGTCACCAGCGCCTTCGAGCCAAGCCCGCCGCGGCGCCAGGTCTGTGAGGAGATCCTGAGACGATCGAGTTCGGCCATGGCCGGAGCCAGAGCTTCGGAAACCGGCGAGACAGCTGCGGGCGCATCGTCCGAACGAGACGTCTCGACGGACGCAAGCTCCGACTTTTCCGGTTGTGCGCTGTTGCCTTTGGAAAGGGGCAGCAGCATCCAGACGCCGCAGCCCACGATGATCGCGGCCAGCAGCCACAGAAGGCTTCGGCCAAAAGAGACGCTCGCGACCGTCACGGCCCGGGCCAGCCGCTCGCCGGTGCCGGCGAAGCGTTTCAACCCGATCCGGTCAAACCCTGCGTTCATGATTGCATCACGAGGGATTCCGCCACTGCTTACCTTAATCCGGAAGACGAACTAAGGTTCCCGCGCTCGTGCGAATCGGCAAGGACGGTGGCGATCACCGGCCGGCACCGTTAACATGCGCTGCAATATCGAAGACCCGTCGGGAGAAATGAAATGCCGGTCGTCACCTGGGATCACGTCCATCTGCGCAGCCCCGATCCGGAGGCCACGGCAGCCTGGCTGCGGGACATCCTCGGCGGCGAGATCGTACGTGCGCCGGGACGGATCGACGTGAATCTCGGCGGGGCCAGAATTTTCATTGCACCACTCGAGGGCGAAAGCGCCGTGAGCCCGCCGCCCCCGCACCCACATCAGGGTCTCGACCATTTCGGCCTCACGGTGAAGGACATCGACGCCGTCGCCGCCGAGATCAAGGCCAAGGGCGTTACGTTCACACGCGAGCCGACGACGATCCGGCCCGGCGTGCGCATCTGCTTCATCCGCGGTCCCGAAGGCATCTCCATCGAGCTGCTCGAGCGCGACAAGAAGTATACCTGACGCGGCGCAAGCCGCATCGAGCAGTCCAGGCGACGTGCCGTCTGGCGCGGCTATGTCATGCTGCCGGGCATGAAGCAGCGGATGGTGACGCCCATGTAGCCGTAGATCGGCCAAACCATGGTTCGTCCGACCCGGTTGGGCTCGGAGATCACGGCTTCCTCGGGTACGTCGACCCAGACGAGTTCCTGCCTCTGCCCGTCGAGCGCGTAGCCATAGCGCGGGATGCGGACACGATAGTGCCCGTCCTTGCTCTCCCAATCGGTATCCGAGAGCGCCGAGCCGTCGGCATCGGAGCAGCATGGTCCCTTGCCGCTTCGCAGGCTATCGAACCAGGCCTTCAATTCGGCATTGGTGTTGGCGAACTGACCGCGGTCGCGCGCGTGCCCGAAGGGGGCTGCGAGCGCAATCAAGGCCACGGCACAACCGGCCATCGCCACGCTTCGCCAGCGTGGCGCGCTGCCGATCCGCCATCGTTCTCTTTTGCAATTCGTGGGACGCGCACTGTACAGACGCGGCTCATCGCCGCCGGAATCGATCCAGTTGCTCACGTTCGTCTTGCTCCAGCACCCCGCGGCCAGTGCAACAATGGTTATGCATTTCGCGGGCCAACTTTGATTCGCAAGCACTGGCCTCGCACCATGATGAGACCGTCATAACCGCGTCATGGGCAAGCCGGGACAATTACGGCCCGCGGACTTGCCAACCGGCAAACTGCCGCGTTGCGCCAGCGGATGCGCTTTGGCATAAAAGCTCTACTGGTTACGCCACTGGGCGATGGCGGCCTGCCTGCGGGACGTTATGAAGAACGGCCTCTATTCAATTCACGTGAGCCTGCTCGATGGCCGGATCGGCAAGGGCAGCGGCGTGATCCTTTTCCGCGACGGCAAGATTCTTGGCGGCGACGCCTATCTCTATTACACCGGCAGCTACACGGTGAAGGACAACACCTTCAAGGGCGAGGTGCTGGTGCAGCGCCACACCTCTCCGCGCAATGACGACAATCCGCTGTTCGGCGGCCCCGCCCCGGTCGGCATCGGCGTCAGCGGCACCTTCACGGAGACGCGCGGGGAGATGACCGGCACGGCGCTGGTCGGCAAGGCCAGCCAGATCTTCGGCGCGACGCTGCACAGGCTCGCCGACGCCGATTAGGCGTGCAGCATCCGATCACGTTGACACGCGCGATCGGATGCTGATGTCTCGGCGCGGCTCTCGTTGGCAGATAACCATTGCCAGCATGCGACGGCTTGCGGCGCGTTAGTGAGCCCGCGGCCGGGTCACTCCGCGGCTTGTTCGAGCGGTGCCACGCGCGGCAGGATCATCTGGATGCGCGTGCCGCCGCCTGGCTCGGAATCGAGATCAAGCCGGCCACCGAGCCGGTTGGTGACGATGCTGTAGACGATGTGCAGGCCGAGGCCGGTGCCGCCCTGGTCGCGCCGGGTCGTGAAGAACGGATCGAAGGCGCGGCGGCGGACGTCGAGCGACATGCCGCAGCCATTGTCGGAGAAAATGATCTCGACATTGTCCTTGCCGGACTCGCGCACCTGGATGTCGATGGTCCCCGGCCGGCCGTCCGGGAAGGCGTGCGCCACCGAATTGAGGAACAGATTGGTCAGCACCTGGCCGTAAGGGCCGGGATAACTGTTCATGGTCAAATCCGGCTGGCACTCGACATTCAGCGTCAGATTGTGCTTGCGCAGACCCGGCCGTAGACTCATCACCACCTGTTCGGTGAGGTCGCCGAGGTCGAAGGTGCGCTGATCCGAATAGTTGCGGTCGGCCGCGACCTGCTTGAACGACTGGATCAGCTCGGCGGCGCGGTTGAGATTGGAGACGAGCTGCGAGGACGCGTCGCGGCTGGTGTTGAGGAAGTCGTTGAGCGTGGAGCGGCGGAGCTCGCCGCGCTCGACCTCGGACGTGAACATCGCGGTCTTGCGCTCCAGCGCGGAGGCGACCGTGAGGCTGATGCCGACGGGATTGTTGACCTCATGCGCGACGCCGGCAACGAGCCGTCCGAGCGCGGCGAGCTTCTCCGCCTCGATCAGCGAAGCCTGCGTCTCGCGCAGATTGCGCAGCGCCGTTTCGGCCGCTTCCTTGGCTTTGCGCATCTCCTGCTCGCCGCGCTTGCGCTCGCCGATGTCGAGCGCGACAGTGACGATCCGCTCGATCTCGCCCTCGGCGTCGAGCAGCGGCAGCTTGTTGACGAGCCATTGCCGCATGTTGCCGCCGGCGTCCTTGTATTCCTCCTCGTAGAAGCCGAGGCCCTTACGGAGCTTGAGCACCCTCTTGTCGCTCTCGTCGGACTTGGCCGCGCCGTAGCGCGACATCAGGTCGGCCGTGGTGCGGCCGAGCGCGTCGCCGGGCTCGATGCCGAAGATGCCGGCCATGTAGCGGTTCATCAGCACATAGCGCAGGTCGCGGTCCTTGACGTTGATGACCGCGGGCACGGTGTCGATGACCTGCTGGAGCAGGCGGCGGCCTTCGGCGATGGCATCTTCCGCGCGCTTCTGGTCGGTGATGTCGCGCAGCGTGCCCTCATAGCGGATGATGTTGCCCTGCTCGTCCCGCACCCCCGTGGCGCTGTCGGAGAGCCACAGGATGTTGCCGCTGCGCTGGCGCACCTGGTACTCGAACTCGCGCACCATGCCGTCACGCGCCATCAGCCGCTGATATTCGTCGCGCGCCTCGGGATGGACGTAGATCGTATGGGCGATGTCGTTGATGCTGTCGATCAGATGCTGCGGGCTGTCATAGCCCATCATCCGCGCCAATGCCGGATTGGCGTTGAGCAGGTCGCCAGCCGGGGTCGTCACGTAGATGCCGTCGACCGATCCCTCGAACAGTTTTCGGTAGCTCTCTTCCGCGAGCCGCTGTTCGGTGAGCGCCCGCACCGCCGCCTCGCGCGCGGTGTCGGCCTCCTCCAGGGCGCGGCGGAACACCTCTGCCGCCCGCGCGATGTCGCCGATCTCGTTGTCGAGATCGGCGGACGGGATCGAGGTGTTCTTCTCGCCCGCCGCAAGCGCGCGAATGGAGCGCGCGATCTGGGCGAGCGGACGGACCGTCCGCCTCACCACGAACCATGCCGCAGCCATGCCGATCAGCACGCCGATGGTGCCGAGCACGATGCTCTGCCAGCGGGCTTCCGTCAGCGTGCGGGCAAAGTCGCGCGACAGTACATGACCGCGCCGCGAACTGACCTCGCGCAGCAATTCGGTGACGCGCCCGATCAGCCGCCCCTCGGTGCCCAGCACCTCGCGGTCGATGTCGGCGATCTGGCGCTCCCTGACCGCAACGGCGATGATCGCCTCGGCGTAGTCGTTGACGGCCGTCTTCAGCCCGGCGTCCGCGATGTCCATCGCCCGCATGCCCTGCGCGGCCTGCTCGGCGGCGGACGGGTTGCGCGCAAGCAGCCCGAGCGCGATCCGGCTCTGCGCCTCGGACAGGCGGGACGCCAGCTCGCGGTCCGCGGCACCGGTGACGGCCGTGTCGAACCGGTCGCGCAGCGGCGGCAGGCCGGCGAGCAGCTGGGCGCGGCGGTCGATCAGAGTCGATATCCGCTCCAGGCCGCTGCGATAGGTCGCAAGCCGCTCCGTGACCCCGTCGATCATGTCCTGTTGCTCGGGCGCGAGCTCGATGCGGGTCTTCTTCAGGATGTCGCTCAGCGTCGAGGCCGCCTCGCCGACCTGCTGGAACTGAATGCCGGCGCCTGGGTCGGTGACGAAGTCGCGTGCCGCGAGCCGCAGCTCGTTCATGCGGCGGTCGATGTCCTCGGCGAGGTCGCCGACGCTCTGGAGCCGCTGCAGCTCGGCGAAGGTCGTGTCGATGTGCCGGATCGCGATCACGCTCGCGGTCGACGTGACGATGATCACCGCCAGCACCAAAATGAAGCTGCCGAAGGTGAGCTGGCCGATGGAGAGCGAGAATATTCGCTTTTTCTCGGGGGGCGGCGTCAATTCGGCGGACATTGGGGTTTTGAGGGACCGGGCAATTGGAGACCCAATATACGACGTATTGCGGGCCCGGGGGAACATGCCTCCCGCCTCGGAATATCCTTAATATCGTGATTCTCGGCCCGCCCGCCTTGCCGGCTTTATGACGTTTTGACGCTGGCCGGCCGCCGGGCCGGGATCGTCATGGCGGCCACGCCGAGGACGACGCAGGCAAGCCCGATCCAGGCGGTCTGGCTCAGCGTTTCGCCGAGGAAGGCGACACTGATGGCAACCCCGATGGGCACGCGCAGATAAGCCTGCGCGGTGGTGCCGACCGAACCCAACGTCTGGATCAGGCGGAAGTAGATCGCAAACGCCGCAGCGGTCGAGAACACGGCGAGCGCAAGCAGCGCCAGCACGGAGCTAAGCGAGGGCGACAACGTCCAGGGCTGCTCGACGACGAGCGAGGCCGGGATCAGCACGGCTGCACCCGCCAGCAGCGATCCGGCCGCGGGCGCCATGGGATCAAGGCCTTTAAAGCTGCGGCCGAAGATCGCGGCGCAGGCGTAGCAGATGGTGGCTGCGACGATGGCGGCCTCCGCGACGAGGCCGCTGTCGATGTCACGGAAGGCGTCGACGCCGACGATCAGGCAGATGCCGGCCATGCCCGCCACCACACCGAACAGCTTTCGCGGGGTCGTCGCCTCGTGGTGGGTGACGACGGCTGTGAGCAGGAAGGTGAAGATCGGCCCCGCCGAGTTGAGGATGGTGGCAAGCGCGGCATCGACGTGGTGCTCGCCCCAGGCGATCAGCGTCCAGGGGATGACGCTGTTGAGCACGGCCTGGAACGCGAAGCGCTGCCAGGTCGCGGCATCCGTCGGCATGCTGATGCCCCGCGCCCGCATCACGACAAGCAGCAAGAGCCCCGCGATCGTGGTGCGCGCCGCAATCAGCGTGATCGGCGGGATGGTGGCGACGCCGAGCTTGATGAAGGTGTAGGAGCCGCCCCAGAGCGTCGCGAGCGCGACCAGCAGCGCCAGCTCGGCGGCAATGTTGGTGTCCTGCCGGTGGTCCATCCGATGCGTCCCGTCCATTCCGCGAATGGACGGAACTTAGCGCGTCGCAGGCGCCAATACTTCGTTGCGTGCCGAAGTGTCCTAGCCGACCGCCCCGACCTCGAACACCTCGCCGTCATAGCCGGCTTCGCGGGGTATGCGGAGCTGGCGGCCGGTGCCGGTTTTGGTCATGACTGGCATCACGGTGACGATGGACATGCTGCGGGCATGCTCCAGCGCTGCGCTCACGCTGCCCTGCTTGGCCAGCCGGATCAGATTGCGCGTGGTCGGGAACGGCAGCTTGAAGCGGCCGCTCTCCCCGCCCTCCACCGCCTCGCGCGGCGAGACCCAAATGGAATCGGTCGACTCGCGACCGTCATGGGCGCCGAGCTGGTCGGGCGGTGCAGCGGCAAGGAAGAACCAGGTGTCGAACCGCTTCGGCATGCCCTCGGGCGTGATCCAGTGCGCGTAAGGCACGAGCGTATCGAGCGCGAGCTGGAGGCCGTTGTCGGCGAGAATGCTGAGGAAGCTGATCTTGTGCTCGTTGAGCGCGACGCGGTGCGCGTCGGCGATCTCGCCGGCGCGCCTGGCACCGATCGGCAACCCTGAATCCTTCGCCCGCGCCAGCAGAATGCCGCTCTCCTCAAAGGTCTCGCGGATCGCGGCAATCCGAAAGCCGCAGTCTGCCTCGCTAAGCCCCTCGCCGCCCGAATACAGGTCGGAGCGCGCGACGATCTCCTTGTCGCCGGCATCGACACTGCCGCCCGGAAACACCAGCGCGCCCGAGTTGAACTCGATCTGATGATGGCGAACCATCATGAAGACTTCGACTTCGTCGCGGCTCTTGCCGTCGACACCCGCGCCATCACGGAGCAGAAGGATGGTCGAAGCCGGGCGCGATGCTGATGTCTCGGCCATTCAACTAACCCGCGGCGCTTGATTGGGGCCCAAGATTGGCGCGCTTGTCGAAGCGGGCAACGCGCGACAGCAGATACTCGACCTCGGCCTTCGCCGTCGGCGTGATGGTCGCGCCGGGCTTGCGCTGGGCGCTGGAGGCGATGATGCCGCGCTTCTGCAACACGTATTTGCGAATGGTCAGGCCGACGCCCGGCTGCTGCTCGTAGCGGATCAGCGGCAGATGCGCATCGAACAGATCATGCGCGGCATCGCGCTTGCCGGCCTTGGAGAGGTTCACGACATCGATCAGAAGCTCGGGGAAGGCATAGCCGGTCATGGCACCGTCGGCGCCGCGCTCCATCTCGAAGTCCAGGAACGTGCCGCCGTTGCCGCAGAGGATCGAGAGCGGGCGGAGGGAGCCGTCCTTCTGGAAATTGCGCAGTGTCGTGATCTTCTCGAGGCCCGGCCAGTCCTCGTGCTTGAGCATCACGCAATTCGGATTGTCCATGACGATCTTGCGGATCACGGCGGGGGTGAACACCACTTGCAGGGTCAGCGGATAGTCCTGGAGCACCCAGGGCACGTCCGGGCCGATGGCTTCCGCAGCCTGCTTGAAATAGCCGACGATCTGGTCGTCGGTGCGGAGCGAGGGCGGCGGCGCGATCATCACGCCGGCCGCGCCCGCATCCATCGAGGCCTTCGCCAGCGAGCGCATGGTGGCAAAGCCCGGCGCGGAGACACCGACGATCACCTGCATCTTCTTGGCGCGCTTGACGAAGCGCACCGCCACCTGCTCAGCCTCGGCGGCGTCGAGCTTGGGCGCCTCACCGAGAATGCCGAGCACGGTAACGCCATCGCAGCCGACCTCCTCGTAGAAATCGGTCAGGCGGTCGATCGAGCGCTCGTCGATCCGGCCGTCATCGTGGAACGGTGTCGGCGCGATTGCGAAGGTGCCCTTGGCGTCGGCGGTGAGTTTCATAAGTCCTTTATCCTCTCGTTCGTCATTCCGGGGCGGCTCGCAGAGCCGAACCCGGAATCTCGAGGTTCCGGGTTCACGCTACGTGTGCCCCGGAACGACAGTGAATCAGAACCGCCGCGCGCCCATCTTGATCTGCTCCTCGGAGAAGAAGATCTCCTTGGCGTGATCGACGATGTCCTGGGCCTTCCAGCCCGTGTGCGGCGGTTTCCAGCCTTCCATTTCCATCATCCGCATCTCGCGCACGCCGCGGGGCCCGGACACGCCCAGCACCTTGCCGGTCTGGTCGCCCGACAAATCGCTGACCATGTATAGCACGGCCGGCGCGATGCCGTCCGGCCCCAGCGCCGCCGAGGGGTTCTCTTTGTAGCGGGGCAGGTCTGCGGTCATGCGGGTCAGTGCGCCCGGCGCCAGGGTCCAGATCCGGATGTTGTACTTGCGTCCCTCGATCGCCAGCACGTTGGACAGGCCCCAGATGCCACCCTTGGCCGCGCCGTAATTGGTCTGGCCGAAATTGCCGATCAGGCCCGAGGTCGAGGAGGTGTTGACGATGACGCCGCCGCCGTTTTCCCGCATCCAGCGAAACACCGGCATGGTGCAACAAAAGGCGCCCTTCAGATGCACCTTGATGACCATGTCCCAGTCGGCCTCCGAGGCCTTGGCGAAGGTCTGGTCGCGCAAAATCCCGGCGTTGTTGACGAGGATATCGGCGCGGCCAAAGTGCTTGATGGCGTCGTCGAACACCGACTGGCCGCCTTCCATGGTGGAGATGTCGGCCCCATTCGCGACGGCCTTGCCGCCCTCCGCCTTGATCGCATCGACCACTTGCTGCGCCATGGACTTGTCGGCACCGGAGCCGTCGCGGGGACCGCCGAGGTCGTTGACAACGACGGACGCCCCTTCCCGCGCGAACAGCCTTGCGTAGGCCTCACCAAGCCCCCCGCCCGCGCCGGTGATCAGCGCAACCTTGCCGTCGAGTAGTCCCATGGTGGCTTCTCCCTGTTTTTGTTTTCTTTCACCTCTCCCCGCCTGCGGGGAGAGGTCGGATCGCCCTTGCGGTCTCAAGACCGTCGCGGCTCGTGGTGAGAGCCCCCTCACCCCACCCTCTCCCCGCAAGAGCGGGGCGAGGGAGTACGCCGCCGGTGCCCGCCTAACCCAGCACCGTCTTGCCGTTCTTGATCACGGTGACGCCGCGCGACTTCACCTTGGCCTCGAACGAGATCACGTTGCCGTCCTTCCAGAGGTCCATGGTCACGGTCTCGCCGGGATAGACCGGCGAGGAGAACCGCGCGACGTGCTGGCGGAACGCGCTTGCGTCGTAGTCGGCATAGGTCTGGAGCACGCCGCGGCAGGTGATGCCGTAGGTACACATGCCGTGCAGGATCGGCCGCGGGAAGCCGGCCTTCTTCGCAAACTCGGGATCGCTGTGCAGCGGGTTACGGTCGCCGCAGAGGCGATAGACCAGCGCCTGGTCGGGGCGCGTGGTGATGTCGATGGTCTTGTCGGGGCTGCGCGACGGGATCTTGTGCGGATCCGGCTGGGTCAGATTCGGGCCGCCAAAGCCGCCATCGCCGCGGGCAAAGCGCGAAGCGACGAGCGTTGCGAGCTTCTCGCCCTTCTCGTTCTTCAGCACGGTCTGGTGGCTGATGACGACGCCCTTGTCCTTGCCCTTGTCGTAGACCTCGAGCACGGAGGAGTCCGCGGTGATGTGCGCGGCCACCGGCAGCGGCTGATGAAAGGTGATGTCGCGCTCGCCGTCGACCACCATCACGCGGTTGAGGTTCATCTCGCCGGGACCCGAGCCCCAGGCTGCGACGGATGCAAAGGTCGGCACCACCTTGAGCGGCCGCGGCGTCAGCGTGCCCTCGTTGACGAAGGCGAGCTCGTTTTCATCCATGGGGTCGGCGCCGAGCCCGATGCCGCAGGCGTAGAGCATGACTTCGCGATCAGCGTAGGCGTATTTCTGGCCGAGGTTTTTCAGGCCTTTGAGCTCTTCATATCTGGCCGACATTTTTCTGGTTTCCTCCCGGTCTCTCAGCGAGCAGCGGCGCTCGTTAATGTGCCCTCTCCCCTTGTGGGAGAGGGCAGCACCGCTCTTGCAACAAACTCACTCGGGTGAGGGGTTCGCTCCGCAGTGACACTTTTCGTGTGGAGAGAGACCCCTCACCCGGCAGCCTTCGGCTGCCACCCTCTCCCGCAAGGGGGGAGGGTTACATCTTGCCTCGCGCTCAGGCCACCGTGAAGAACGGCAGCGGCGCGCCATCGGTCGGCTTAAACACCACCTTCACCTTCTGGCCGATCTTCAACGTCGTTAGATCGCAGTCGACGAAATTGGTCTGCACCGACGGGCCTTCCTTCAGCGTGACGTAGCCGATCGCATAAGGACCGGTCGGCGACTTCCGCATCAGGCTGTAGGTGTAGATCGTGCCCTCGCCCGAAGCCTGCTCCCACACCGTCTTGTCGGAGTAGCAGAACGGGCAGATCGCGCGCGGGAAGTAATGCGCTTCGCCGCAGGCGGTGCAGCGCTTGATCATGAACTTGCCCTGCTTGGCCGCCTCCCAGAACGCAGCGGTCTCCGGGTTGGTCGCCGGCGCCGGATATTTCTTCGTCTCGCTCATCACACGCGCTCCAGAATGGCCGTCGAGGCGGCATGGCGAACGCCCAACAGGCCGCCGGTGCCGTGGGCGATGGCGAGATCGCAATTCTTGACCTGCACTTTCGGATGCGCCTCGCCGCGCAGCTGCCTGACGGCCTCGATGATCTTGGTCATGCCGCCGCGGTTGACCGGGTGGTTGCTGCACAGGCCGCCACCGTCGGTGTTGAACGGCAGCTTGCCGACGCCCGAGATCAGATTGCCGTCGGCGACGAACTTGCCGCCCTCGCCCTTCTTGCAGAAGCCGAGGTCTTCGAGCTGCATCAAGACGGTGATGGTGAAGCTGTCGTAGATCGAGGCGTATTTGATGTCCTTTGGTGTGACGCCGGCTTCCTCGAACGCGCGCGGGCCGGACCAGACGCCGGCGGAGTACGTGAGGTCGAGATCCTTGCCGCCGCGCGGGCCCTTCATGGCCTCGCCATGGCCGATCAGCTTGACCAGCGGCTTCTTCAGGCTCTTCGCAATCTCCGGCGTCGTCACGATCAGCGCGCCGCCGCCGTCGGAGACGACGCAGCAATCCATGCGGTGCAGGGGATCGGAGATCATCGGCGAGTTCAGCACGTCCTCGACGGTGACGACGTCCTTGAGCATCGCATGTGGATTGTATTGCGCGTGATGGGAGGCCGCGACCTTGATCCAGGCGAGCTGCTCGCTGGTGGTGCCATAGTCGTGCATGTGGCGCATGGCACACATGCCGTAGGCATTGTGCGTGGTCGCGCCGTAAGCGGACTCGAAATCGACCTCGGCGCCGGCCGCACGCGGCGGCATCACGCCGGTGCGCGGCTTGCCGGCAAGCGTGATCAGCGCGATCGAGCACTTGCCCGCCGCGATCGCCTCAGCCGCATGGCCGAGATGGATGATGTAGGAACAACCGCCGGTCTCGGTGGAATCGACGTGACGGAGCTTTTTGGTGTTCAGGCCGAGATAATCGACCATCGGCCAGGCGCCGCCGGGAGCGTCGCCCGCGCAGAAATAGCCGTCGACATCGTCCTTGGAGAGCCCGGCATCCTCGATCGCGCCCTTGGCGACCTCGGCGTGGAGCTGGGCGGTGGATTTGTCCGGCGCATGCCGGGTCGGGTGTTCAAAAATCCCGGCAATGTAGGCCTTGCCCTTGATGGTCAAACTTCAGGTCTCCGCTCGCGTTTCTTCTTTGCTCCGTTTTTCTGAACCGCGGTGGCCTGATTGGCAAGCGCGGAAATATTCCGTCGGGCGAGAGGGCAGCGAGTTGGCGCAAGTGGGATACAAGTGGGGTAAGCAGCGGAGTGCCATCCTCACCCACATTGCGAGCGCAGCGAAGCAATCCAGAAGTCTTTCCGCGGATGCAGTTCTGGATTGCTTCGCGGAGCCTGTCATCGGGCCGCGCTTCGCGCGGACCCGGTGCTCGCAATGACGTGGGCGACAGCAAAATCCTAAAGGTGTTTTGCCCGACGGCGCAAGCGATTTTCTTTTTTTACGAAAACAACCCCATGCACAGTAGCCGGTGGTGGGTCGCTCGTCGCGCAACACAATGGATTGTAGCCCGGATGAGCGTAGCGACATCCGGGATTCCGCGAGCACTGTCCCGGGTGTCGCTTCGCTCACCCGGGCTACGAAAGCGCAGCTTACTCCGCCGCGATCTGCCTTGGTGCCGGCGGTGGGCTCGCGAGATCCGCGGCGAGCTGGGCGTAGCGGGCCTTGGCGTCGTGCACCGCCTTCTCCTTCACCGGGCCATAGCCGCGGATGCGGTCGGGCAATGACAGAAGCTCGACGGCGGTGTCGATCGTGACCGGCGACAGCAGGCCGAGCACGGTGGCGACGTCCTTCTCGTACCCGGCGATCAGGTCGCGCTCGAGCTTGCGGTCGGCGCTGCGGCCGAAAATGTCGAGCGGCGTGCCGCGCAGGAATTTGAATTTCGCCAGCACGCGGAAGACGTTCAGCATCCACGGGCCGAAGGCGCGCTTCTTCGGGCGTCCCAGCGCATCGACGCCCGAGGCCAGGATCGGCGGGGCCAGGTTGAAGTTGAACTTGAAGTCGCCCTCGAACTGGTCGCGGAGCTGCTGCTCGAATGCGCCGTCGGTGAAGAGGCGCGCGACTTCGTATTCGTCCTTGTAGGCCAACAGCTTGGCGTAGTTCACCGCGACCGCGCGCGGCAGCGCATCACCGTAGCCGCCCTTCGCCGCGGCGTCGCGGACCTGGTCGACCAGCTTGCGATAACGCTTGGCCAGCCGGGTGTTCTGATAGGCGACCAGGTGCTTGGCGCGATGCTCGATGATCTCGTCGAGCGTCATTGCGTCCAGGGTCTTTGGCGCGACGACCTCGTCGGTCCCCTTCAGCATGTCGGCAAGCCGCTTGGGGTCCGCGACCGCGAGGCGGCCGAGGCGGAAGGCCTCCTTGTTCATCTTGATCGAGACGCCGTTGACCTCGATGGCCTGCTCGATCGACTCCGCCGACAGCGGGAACAGGCCCTTCTGATAGGCATAGCCCATCATCATCATGTTGGTGGCGATGGCATCGCCGAGCAGCTGCTCGGCCGGCCTGGTGAAGTCGAAAAAGACGGAGTCCTTGTGCAGCGCCGTTTCCAAGAGTCCGTTCAACTTGCGGGTCTGGAAGTTGAAGTCGCGGTTGAGGACGAAATCGGCGGTCGGGATGACGTGGCTGTTGATGATGCCGCGGGTGCGGCCGGAGTCGCAGAGCGAGATGGTGTCCTTGGCCACTGCGACCACTTCGTCGGCCGCGAGCACGAGATCGGCCGTGCCGGTGACGATGCGCGAGCAGGTCACTTCCGCCGGATGATCCGACAGGCGCACGTGGCTGAGCACCGCCCCGCCCTTTTGCGCAAGGCCCGACATGTCGAGGATCATCGAGGCCTTGCCCTCGATATGGGCGGCCATGCCGAGCAGCGCGCCGATGGTGAGCACACCGGTGCCGCCGACACCGCCGACGGCGATGTTGTAGGGCTTGTCGAGGGTCGGACGTGAGGCCGGCTCCGGCAGCTCGCCGATCTCGCTGAGCTCCGCCGGCGCGCGGTGGCGCGGCGCACCGCCGTCGATGGTGACGAACGACGGACAGAAGCCCTTCAGGCAGGAATAGTCCTTGTTGCAGGAGGACTGGTTGATGGCGCGCTTGCGGCCGAACTCGGTCTCCAGCGGCTCGACCGAGATGCAGTTCGACTGCACCGAGCAGTCGCCGCAGCCTTCGCAGACGGCCGGGTTGATCATGACGCGGCGCGCCGGATCCTCCATCAGGCCGCGCTTGCGGCGGCGGCGTTTTTCGGCCGCACAGGTCTGCACGAAGACGATGGCCGACGTGCCCTTGTACTCGCGGCACATCTTCATGACGTTGTCGAGCTCGTCGCGATGATACTTCTTCACGCCGGGCGCGATGGAATGGGACGGATACGCGTCGGGATTTTCGGAGACCAGGTAGATCTCGCTGATGCCCTCGGCGTGGAGCTGGGCCATGATCTTCTGCGGCGAGAGATCGCCGTCATGGCGCTGGCCGCCGGTCATGGCGACCGCGTCGTTGTAGAGGATCTTGTAGGTGATATTGGCCTTCGAGGCGATCGCCTGGCGGATCGCCAGAATGCCGGAGTGGAAATAGGTGCCGTCGCCGAGATTGGCGAAGATGTGGTTCTCGTTGGTGAAGGGCGCGATGCCGACCCACGGCACGCCCTCGCCGCCCATATGCGTGAACGTCTCGGTCGAGCGATCCATCCACAGCGCCATGAAGTGACAGCCGATGCCGGCCAAGGCGCGGCTGCCTTCGGGGACCTTGGTCGATGTATTGTGAGGGCAGCCGGAGCAGAAATACGGGGTGCGGGAAACGGGCGCGACCGCCTGCATCTGGGTCGCCTGGCGGCCGTTGAACCAGTCCGCCTTGACGCGGAGCATCTCCGCAATCTCGGGATTGAGATTAAGTCGAAGCAGCCGCTCGGTGAGCGAGGTCGCCAGCGAGGCGACGCTGAGCTCGGCGGCGAAGGTCAGGAATCGCTTGTCGTGCTCGTCCATCTTGCCGACGATGCGCGGGCGAACGTCGTCGCGCCAGTTGAACAGCTCCTGCTTGACCTGGTTCTCGACGATCTCGCGCCGCTCCTCGACGATGAAGATCTCTTCGAGGCCGACAGCGAACTGGCGCACGCCCTCCGGCTCCAGCGGCCAGGGCATGCCGATCTTGTAGAGACGGAGACCGATTTTCGCGGCGACCTCCTCGGTGATCCCGAGCTCACGCAGCGCCTGGCGGACATCCTCATAGCTCTTGCCGGACGCCATGATGCCGAAACGGGCGTTCGGCGAATCCATGGTGATGCGGTTGACCTTGTTGGCGCGCGCGAAGGCGATCGCGGCAAAGCCCTTGTAGTCCTGGAGGCGCCGGTCCTGCTCGAAGCGGTCGTCGGGCCAGCGCAGATTGAGGCCGCCGGGCGGCAGCTCGAAATCGGTGGGGATGATGAAGGGCTTCATCTCGTCGGTGAGATCGATCTCGGCGGTGGTCTCCACCGTCTCCGTGATCACCTTCATGCCGACCCAGCAGCCCGAGTAGCGCGACATCGCGATACCCAGGAGACCCATCTCGATCATCTCGTGGATGCTCGAGGGATAGAGATACGGCATCAATGCCGAGATGAAGGCGTGGTCGGACTGATGCGGAACGGTCGAGGATTTTGCACCGTGGTCGTCGCCGGCAAGGCAGAGCACGCCGCCGTTCTTGGCCGAGCCCGCGGCATTGCCGTGGCGGAACACGTCGCCGCAGCGGTCGACGCCGGGGCCCTTGCCATACCAGATGCCGACCACGCCATCATATTTGGCGCCGGGCGAGAGGTTGAGCTGCTGCGAGCCCCAGACGGCGGTCGCCGCCAAGTCCTCGTTCACCCCGGGCTGGAACTTGATGTTGTACTGTTCGAGATGCTTTCGCGCGGCGAAGAGCTGCTGGTCGTAGCCGCCGAGCGGCGAGCCGCGATAGCCGGAGATGAAGCCCGCGGTGTTGAGGCCGTTGGCGCGGTCGCGCCGGATCTGAGCCATGGGCAGGCGAACCAGCGCCTGGATGCCCGTGGTGAAGACATGCCCGGTTTGCTGGGTGTATTTTTGATCGAGACTGATCGGACCCTGGTTGATGCCCATTCTGTCCTCGTTTCGCCCTGCTCAGGCCTTTGTTGCTCAAGGTCGCTTAAGTCGTTGCCTGCCCGTTGTTTTTAGCTAGGGCGCGCCGACCACCTGCGCCACTCTATGTCGGATATTTAACGCTCCGCATCACAAATCTGGAGCAAAGCAAGCGTCGGGTAAAAATCGCAATTTCGTGGCCTGAAACACGCAAGGCATTTTCAATTTGTGTCACCATACCCCCGCCGTCGCGAAATGACGTGACGCCCCTATGCTGCGGGACGACGTCGATTGGTCGCAGGAGAGGCTTTCGATGCGGACGATTCTGGCGGGCTCGGCTCTTGTGGGTTTGGCATTGTGCAGTGCGATTGCAAGCGCGGCCCGCGCCGCCGAGCCGTCGCCGGAGCTGATCGCCTATGGCAAGACGCTGGTCGAGGCCGGTGACTGCGCGGGCTGCCACACCGCCGATCCGGCAAAGCCGTTTGCTGGCGGCAAGCGCATCGACACGCCATTTGGGGCGATTTATTCGCCGAACCTGACACCCGACCGCGACACCGGCATCGGCGCCTGGGCCGATACCGACTTCACGCGCGCGCTGCGCTATGGCATCGCGCCTGACGGCTCCAACTACTACCCGGCCTTCCCCTTCCCCTACTTCACCAGGATGACGAAGGACGACACGCTGGCGATCCGCGCCTATCTCGGCACGCTCGCGCCCGTGACGAGCCGCAACAAGCCGCCCGGGCTGCGCTGGCCATTTGGCTATCGCGGCCTGATGCGGGTCTGGAACTATTTTTACTTCAAGCCCGGACTGTTCGAGCCCGACCAGAACCAGAGTGCGGCGTGGAACAGAGGCGGCTATCTCGTCACCGGTCTCGGTCATTGCGGTGCCTGCCATACGCCGAAGAACTATTTTGGCGCGGACAGGCAGGCCCAGGCGCTATCCGGCAACGAGGTCGGCGGCTGGTACGCACCAAGGCTCGACGGCGCGACGCGCACCGGGTTGAAGTCGTGGAGCGTCGAGGACATCACCGAATATCTGCAAAGTGGCCGCAACGCCAAAAGCCATGCCGGCGGGCTGATGGCGGAGGTGGTCGTCGGCTCGACCTCGAAGATGAGCGATGCCGATGTGCATGCGATCGCGGTGTATCTGAAGAGCCTGCCGCCGGCGCGGCGCGAGACGATCGCCACGCCGCCTGACGATGCCGAGATGAAAGCCGGCCAGGCCATCTACGCAAAGCTTTGCATCGCCTGCCATGAAGCCGACGGCACAGGCAGCCCGCGGATCTATCCGCCACTGCCTGGCAACGCGCTGCTGCAATCGATCAACCCGTCCTCGACCCTGCGCCTCATCCTCGACGGCGCCCACACCGTGACCACGCCGCGCGCGCCCAACACCGGCGAGATGCCGCCCTATGCCAAGCAATTGTCCGACGACGAGATCGCGGCGGTGACCAACTACATCCGCAATTCCTGGGGCAATGCCGCACCGCTGGTGACGCCCGCGCAGGTGGCGAAGGCGAGGAAGGAAGAGCCGTAGATCCGCGCCATCGCCTCCTCTGCGTCATTGCGAGCGCAGCGAAGCAATCCAGAGTCTTTCCGCGGAAGGATTCTGGATTGCTTCGCTGCGCTCGCAATGACTTGGATGGAGCTGCGCGTGCTACTTCTCATCTCCCGTGAAGACGAATTTCGGCATCTCCCATCTGTACCGCACCGCGAGCAGACGGAAGCTGAGGCCGAGCACGAAGGTCAGGATCGTCCAGAGCTCGGCATTGAGTTTGAGACCGAAGGCGGTGGCGTAGAACAGGCCAGTCACGACCGAGACGCTGGCATAGAGCTCGGACCGAAACAGCAGCGGCACGTCGTTGCAGAGCACGTCGCGCAACACGCCGCCGGCGCAGCCCGTCACCATGCCCGCGACGATCACGATCGGCAGCGAAGCGTCCATCTGCCAGCCGACGTTGCAGCCGATCATGGTGAAGACGACGAGGCCGATGGCATCGAGCACGATGAAGGCGACGTGCAGCCGATGCACGAGCCGCGCAATCAGGATCGTCAGCAGCGCTGCGCCACCCGGCAGCGCGAGGTAGATCGGGTTGGCGACCCAGACCAGCGGATAGTGACCGAGAATCAGGTCGCGCAGGGTGCCGCCACCGAGGGCGGTGATACAGGCGAGCAGGCAGACGCCGACGTAGTCCATGCTGCGCCGGCCCGCGGCCAGTGCGGCGGTCATGCCCTCCGCCGTCAAGGCGACGTACGCCAAAAAATGCAGCACGCTGTCGGTCGGCGGCAGGCTCCACATCGATTTGTTCCCTGGTCCCACCATGGAACTTCGCGTCCACGGTTCCCTCCTCAACAGGTTCCTGATTCCCGCGGCTGGAGCAACACGCGACGAAAGCTATCAAGTGCCGGGAACAGAATCTCGCAGCTACGGGTTGTCCCCTTGCAATCAACGAGGAGACCAATCGATGGCTGACGACCGTTTTCCCAACGATCCGTACCGCCCGAATCTCGCCGACGATGAGTATCTTCGCGCGGCGCGCCGGGATGCCGACCTGCAGGCCGATCCCGAGCTTGGCGAGGGCCCCGCCTCCAGCGGCAAGGTTGCGTTGTTCGCCGTTGCCATTGCGCTGGTGCTGGGTGCCGTGTTCTACGGCCTGAACAATACCAGCACGACCAACGAGGCCAGCAATCCCCCGGCCTCGCAGACTGCCCAGACACAGCCCGCCAATCCGGCGGCGCCTCCCGGCATGCGTGACGTGACGCCGCCGCGCAACAACACCGGGCCAGGCGTGACCACGGGTGCGGCACCGAGCAAGCCGGCTCCGGATACGCAGGCTCCGTCCGACGGCTCGAAGTAACAGTTCGCAATGATGCGTGAGAGCGGCGGGACGGAAACGTCCCGCCGCTTTCGCATGTTTAGCTGAACATCTTGTTGAGCTCGCCGCCGGAATAGCCGTTGCCGAGTTCGCTGAACGTCCCCTGCTCCGCCATCTCCTTGGCCGCGCGCATGAACCCGCCCCAGGCGGCGCGCGCGAGCGAACCGCCGACGCTGATCCGGCGCACGCCGAGATCTTCGGCTTCCTGCAACGACAGCCCGGAGCCGCCGATCAGAAGGTTGAACGGCCTTGGGTGGACCGCCTTCACCACCGCGGCGATGTCCTCGCGGCTCTTCAGGCCGGGCGCGTAAAGACAGTCGGCGCCGGCCTCCGCGTAGGCGGTGAGCCGGTCGATGACGAGCTTGAGGTCGGTCACACCCCAAAGGTAGGCCTCGCAGCGGCCGACCAGCAACGTGTTGCTGTCACCGATCGCCTGGTGCGCCGCCTTGATGCGCTCGACCGCAAGCGTGCGGTCGTAGAGCGGGTTGTTCTTGTCGCCGGTGGAGTCCTCGATCGACAGGCCGGCGACGCCGGTGCGCACGCCGCGCTGGACATTGTCCGCAACCTTGTCGGGCTCGACTGCGAAGCCACCCTCGAAATCCGCGTTCACGGGGATGTCGACCGCCGAGCTCAATGCTGCCAGATGCTGACAGGCGTCCTCGACGGTGATGTGGTTGTCGGCCTTGCCGATGGTCCAGGCAAAGCCTGCGCTCGATGACGCGATCGCCTTGAAGCCGAGATGCTGCAGCGCTTTCGCGCTGCCGACGTCGACCGGATTGGGCAGGATGAAGCAGCCGCTCTCGTGCATCTTCCGGAATGTCGCGCGCTTGTCCGCGGTCGTGACGTGCATGTTTCTCTCCCTTGTTGCTGCGCAGACATAGGCGCCCATGATCGGGCGCGCTAGTGCGCGTCGTGCACGGCGCGGCTGTCCTTCGGCGCCTGCTCGCGATCGGTCATGCTATAGTCACGAATGACGCTGGCGATACGCAGGTGGTAGTCGGCAAATATCTGGGCCCTGCCCTTGGCCTGGGTGCGGCGATGCTCCATCGTGTTGCGCCAGGCCTCGACCGCTGCCTCGTCGCGCCAGAACGAGACCGACAGGATCTTGCCCTTCTCGGTCAGGCTCTCGAAACGCTCGACCGAGATGAAGCCGTCGATGGTTTGCAGGATCGGCTTCAGGTCGGCCGCGAGGTCGAAATAGTCCTGGCGATGTTCCGGCTTCGGCCAGACTTCGAAGATCACGGCGATCATGGGCGTCTCCTGTCGTGGATGGCCTACAATACCACCTTGCGCAGGAAGGTGCGCTCTTCGGCGAGGATGAATTTGTTCTCCTCGGCGAAATGGAAATTCGCCATGCCCTCGGCATCCTGGCGCAGCCGCGCACGATAGGCCTCGTAGGCGGCGAGACTTTCGAAGGTGATCAGCGCAAAGGCGATGTTATTGGTGCCCTCATGCGGCATGAAATAGCCGATCAGGTCGCCGCCGCATTTCGGGATGATGGTGAGCCAGCGCTTCGAATAGTCCTCGAACTGCGCGCGCTTGAAGGGATCCAGCTGGTAGCGGATGAAGACGGTGACGGACATGATGAGAGCTCCTTGTTTCCTGGTCGTTGCGAGCGCAGCGAAGCAATCCAGAGATGTTTCCGCGGAGGAATTCTGGATTGCTTCGCTGCGCTCGCAATGACGACCCGGCCGGCAGACTACGCCCTTGCCCGACCGCGATGCTTCGGCTACCATCGAAGCATGAAATCAGGTCCCGACATCGCCATGGTCGCTTCGCTGGTCGGCGATCCCGCCCGCGCCAACATGCTCACGGCGCTGATGAACGGCCGCGCGCTGACCGCGAGCGAGCTGGCGCAGGAGGCCGGGATCACGCCGCAGACCGCCAGCTCCCACCTTTCGAAGCTCGAGGCCGGCGGGCTGGTCGAGCCGGAGAAGCAGGGCCGCCACCGCTACTATCGCCTCACCGACGATGACGTCGCCGGCGTGCTCGAAGGCCTTGCGGGCCTCGCCGCGCGGACCGGGCACATGCGCGTGCGCACCGGGCCGAAGGATCCGGCGCTGCGTCGCGCGCGCATCTGCTATGATCATCTCGCCGGCGATCTCGGCGTGCAGATGCTGGACTCCCTGCGCGAGCGCCATCTGGTCCGGCAGAAGAAGCAGGAGATCGAGCTGACGGCCGAGGGCGAGCGCTTCCTGACGAGGCATTTGCAGATCTCGCCCGACATGCTCGCCCATCCCCGCCGCCCGGTGTGCAAGGCCTGCCTCGATTGGAGCGAGCGGCGGCATCATCTCGCCGGCACGCTGGGCGCCGCCATGATGCAGCGCTTCACCGAGCTGAAATGGGCCGCGCGCGACACCACGCCCGGCAGCCGCGTGGTGAATTTCACCCGCACCGGCGAGAAGCAATTTGCCGCGCTGTTCGGCAACGGCAAGGATTGATCACGCAAGCTGCGCGAGATTGCACATTTGCGTGTGAATGCTTCCTCCCGTCATGGCCGGGCTTGACCCGGCCATCCATCGCTTTATGCGCAACGTCGTTCCGGGGCGATGCAAAGCATCGAACCCGGAACCTCGAGATTCCGGGTTCGCGCTCCGCGCGCCCCGGAATGACGGCGCCACATAACAGAGACCCCAATGAACCGCATCCTCCCGGCCGCACTCGCCGCCGTCCTCCTCGCCTCCCCGCTCACCGCCAACGCCGCCGAGACCGCGCCGCGCGAGCCCTACGGCATCGCGCTCGAAGGCTTCGCCTATCCCTATCCCGTGCACCTCCTGCCGGTCGTCAACGACGGCGAGCAGCTCAGCATGGCCTATATGGACGTCGCCCCCGAGCGGCCGAACGGCCGCACCGTGGTGCTGCTGCACGGGCGCAATTTTCCGTCGAGCTACTGGGCGCCGGTCGTCAAGATGCTGAGCGAGTCCGGCTATCGCGTCGTGGTGCCGGACCAGATCGGCTTCGGCAAATCCTCCAAGCCGACCGGCGAGCTTCACTTCGACACGCTGGCGCGCAACACCATCGCGCTGCTCGATCACCTCAAGATCGACAAGGCCGAGATCGTCGCGCATTCGCTCGGCGGCATGCTGGGCGTACGCATCGCCCGCGCCTATCCCGACCGCGTCTCCCACCTGGTGCTGACTGCGCCGATCGGGCTGGAAGACTATCGCCTCTACGTGCCGCCGACGCCGACCGAGAAGATGATCGAGACCGAGGACAAGCTCACCGCCGAGGGCTATCGCAAGCAGCTCCAGACCAATTACGCGATCAAGCTGCCGGGCGATGCGATCACCCCGTTCATCGATGCCCGCTTCAACATCAAGGGCAGCCCCGACTATCCGCGCTGGCTGCGCGCTTTCGTCAGCTCCGGACAGATGATCTATCGCGAGCCGGTGGCGCATGAGATCCCGCTCATCACCGTACCCACGCTGTTCGTCATGGGCGCCGACGACCACAACGCGCCGGGCCGGCCGAACGCCCCGGAGGCGCTGCGCGCAAAAATGGGCCAGAACGCCGAGCTCGCGAAGACGCTTGCCGCCAAGATGCCGAATGCGCGGGCGGAAGTGATTCCCGACACCGGCCATCTCGTCTTCCTGGAGGCACCCGAGAAGTACAAGGAGCTGGTGCTGGGCTTTCTCGGCCGCTAGCGACACTGGCGTGTCGCCTGGAGCAGTGCGCAGACGTTCATGCCGCATTCAGGTCATGATTGGCAGGTTTGGATCGCGACGTGCCGGCGCGTTTCTCCTCAGATTTAACGTGTCGAATCGTGCCTTTTGATTCATTGTGCGCCGCAAGCGCCAAAACCTCCAAGAACTTGCCCCCCTAAAGACTTGCCTCCCAAGACTTGCTCCCAAGACTTGCTCCCAAGACTTGCCTCCAAAGACTTGCCCCCAAAGACGAGAAGGAAGATCAAATGAAATATCTGTTTGCCGCCGTCATGCTCGCCAGCGCGATCGTTGGTTTCAGCGAGGCGGCCAGCGCCGCCGGCGGCTGCGGCCCGGGCTGGTATCGTGGCGCCTATGGCGGCTGCCGCCCGATGCGCGGTGCGGTCGTCGTGCGCCCCGCCCCGGTGGTGGTCGCCCCGGCTCCCGTCGTCGTCGTGCCGCGCGCACGCGTCTGCCCCTATGGCTTCCGCTGGTACGCCGGCCGCTGCCGCCCGTTCTGATCTCGTCTTTTCGCGTTACTGAGTGGCCGCGCAGGATCAACCTGCGCGGCCATTTTCTTTTGGAACTGTTGCCAAGTATTCCTCGCCGAGCTGGAATCGAAAACGGAGACCGCAAGCCGCGATCCCCGTTCAAGCCCGACCGGCGCGAGATTACCAGTAACGGCGGCGATGCCAGTGGCGACGACGCCAGCCCCAATGCCGATGGCGCCAGTGCCGATGCCGCCAGCCCCAATGACGGCCGCGCCCACGCCAGTGCACCTGCTCCGGCTGGAGCTGCGCAGCTTCCTCGCTGGTCGTGACCGCCTGATGTGCATCGACATCCGGCTTCCCGGCCGGGCCGCCAAGCGGCTGCGGCGGCAGCGGCGCGGCCTGTGCGGTCGCAGCGAAAGCGGCGGCTCCCGCAGTCACGCCCAGTGCGAGCTTCAAAAAGTTCCGGCGTTCCATGACATCTTTCCTCTTGGATCATCGTGCCTGTGATGCAGAGAGAAGTGTCGACGGGCCGACATGAACCGAAGCTGAATCGCGCGTCCGAGTTTTGTCGTGACGTCATTTGCGGAGCAGCGCGGCTTGAATCACGCATTCACGCCGCGAATGCCTGCGCCAGCACCAGCGTCTCGCGCGTGCGCTTCACATCGGGCCAGTCGCGGTTGAAGTCGGCCGTCAGGCGCTTCAGCGCGTCACCCTTCAGCATCGCGGCAAGCTTCTCCTCGTCATCGAACTGATACATCGCCTGGTGCAGCGAGGGATCATCCAGGCTCCAGAACCGCCAGGCCTTGCTCACGCCGAATGCTTCCACCGCGTCGGGCACATGTTCCGTCTCGTACCATGTGTCGAAGGCGGCGCGCTTGCTGGCGTCGGTGACGGTGGCGCGGACGACGAAGAAGGCTGACGGCATCGGGGTTCCTCCTGTTGTTTGGGGAAAGACTAGCCGCTTAAATCGCCGGCGCCCAAAAAAGAGTTGGCACCGATGTCGGAACGCGCGCCGTTCGTTCGTCCTTTGCTTCGAACGGGACATGGAGACACCGCATGGCCAACCTTACACTCTTCACCTTCGACTGGGTTCCCGAGATGCCGCGCGGCTTCGTGCGCGACGTTCGCGTGCGCTGGGCACTGGAAGAAGCCGCCTTGCCCTATCGCGTCGCGAGCGTGCCGTTCGGCGACCGCGGCGCCGAGCATTTCGCGCACCAGCCGTTCGGCCAGGTGCCGTGGCTGACCGATGGCGACCTCTCGATCTTCGAAACCGGCGCGATCCTGCTGCATTTCGGCGAGCGCAACGCCGAGCTGATGCCGACCGATCCGCGCGGCCGCAGCGAGGCGACAAAGTGGGTGTTCGCCGCGCTCAATTCGGTGGAGATGGCCAGCCTGCCCTGGGCGCTTCTCAAGTTCACCGGCAATGCGAACGACACACCCGCGTGGAAATTTCTCGACGATTTCCTCAGGCTCCGCCTCAAGCGCATGGAGACGGTGCTGGCCGGCCGCGAATGGCTGGCGGGCTCCTTCTCCGTCGCCGACATCCTGATGTCGGACGTGCTGCGCCTCGTCGATCGCTTCGATGGATTGGCTGAACACCCGGCCTGCCACAACTACGTCGCACGCGCCACGGCCCGACCGGCCTTCGTCAAGGCGCGCGCGGACCAGATGGCGCATTTCGCCGCAGCGGATGCGGCACGTAAAAGCCAAGGAACCTAGCGGCGGACAGGCATTGACGCATCGCAGCGCGGCGCACCGGCTGTCATACTTTGTTCAAAGACCGGGCCGAAGATTCCGGACACGGTACGAGGCGGGCTGGGTCGTCCTGCATGGATCAAATCCATCAAACCAGAAGAGGCAGCCATGGCAACCAAAGTAAAACCGGTTCCCGAGGGATACCACACCGTCACGCCCTATCTCGTCGTCGATGGTGCGGAGAAGGTCATCCACTTCATGAAAGACGCTTTTGGAGCCCAACCGGTCTTCGAGCCGCTGATGCGGCCGGATGGCAAGGTTGGACATGCGGAGTTCAAAATCGGAAATTCCATCGTCATGATTTCCGATTCCTCGGAGCGCGCACAAGCAACATCCACGATGCTTTATCTCTACGTACCGAACGTGGATGCAGTCTATCAGAAGGCGCTCAAGGCCGGCGGCACGTCGGTGATGGAGCCGGCCGATCAATTTTACGGCGACCGCAGCGGTGGCGTGACGGATCCCGCCGGCAACCGCTGGCACATCGGCACCCATATCGAGGATGTATCTCCGGCCGAGCTGAAGAAGCGTGCGGCGGAGGCCATGAGGCAGCAGAACAAGGCTGCGTAGACGAGGCACACGCTTCGCAGCCGCAGGGCGGATTGGCGTTAGCGCAATCCGCCCATCTGCCGTCAGGAAGGCGGCGCGTTACGGCTTCGTCGAACCTGCCTTACGCGTTCGCGCTCGACCGTTGCGCATCTAGTTCTGTGGACGCGTAAAGGGGACAAAACGCACGAGGGCAACGGCGCGCGTCGTCGTCTTGCCGGGTGCAGTTTTTTCGACGATCGTGAGCTGCTGGGTGCTGTAACCAGCTCCCACCGGCATGACGAGTCGACCACCCAATTTGAGCTGCTCGATCAATCGCGGCGGCACATGACCGAGCGCGGCCGTGACGATGATGGCGTCAAACGGACCGCATTCGGGCCAGCCATCGTAGCCGTCGCCAAGCCTGACGCTGACGTTGTCATACGCGAGGTCTCTCAGTGTCTTCGTGGCGGTCTCGGCCAATTGCGGGATGATCTCGATGGTGCAGACCTTTCGCGCCAGTCGCGCGAGGATTGCGGCCTGGTAGCCCGAACCCGTGCCGACTTCGAGCACAATTTGATCGGGCGCGACCTCGGCCAACGCTGTCATCAGGGCCACGATGTAGGGCTGCGATATGGTCTGGCCGAGGCCTATCGGTACCGGGCTGTCGGCGTAGGCGATCGCGCAGGATCGCTCGGGGATGAACAGATGGCGTTTGGTTTGTGCCATCGCCTCAAGCACCCTCTCCGGCAGGCCTTGCGGACCCAAGCCACTTCCGGCGGACCGGGCATAGGCCCGGATGGTTTCGACCATGGCGGCGCGTTCGCGGACGCATTGGTCGTCCTGCGGGGCGCCCTGTGCGGCCGCCTCCCACGCCGCGACAACCATGGCAAGCACGTGCAGCAAGGCCTTCATCATCGTGCGTCCTCCACGAGGTACGCAATTTGCGTCGACCGCCTGCGCGCAACGAATGGAATCGATCGATGACCGGTATCCAGTCGCTACAGCTTGTAGCCGATCTTTCGCAGCAGGTCTTTCCGCCACGCAATGTCCGCGTCGGTCTCAATGCCGAGTGGCGAGTTGCCATCCACCACGCCGAGCACGCCGCGGCCGAGGTCCGTTTGCGCGACGATCACCTGTGTCGGATTGGCCGTCGCACAATAGATGCGGCAGACCTCCGGCACCGCGCGGACCGCAGCCAGCACGTTGACGGGAAAGAATCCGTCACCCAGGAAGATCAGGAACGTGTGTCCGGCGCCGATGGCCAATGCGTTGTCGCGCGCGAGGGTGAGAGCAGGTTCGTCGTTCCCCGACCAGCGCACCAGCCGCTTGCCGGAGGCCTCGCAGAAGGCGAGCCCGAAGCGGATGCCCGGCACCGCGCCGACCAGCGCTTCGTGGAGGTCTTCCACGGTCTTGATGAAATGCGACTGCCCAAAGATGAAGTTGGCGGTGTCCGGCTTGACGATGGGCACCACGGTGAGTTCCATGGCTGCGCTCCTTCAAGGGTCCAACGCCAGTCATGGTAGGCCTGCGGCAGGCGATTGCAAGCCGCTTCACATCAGCTTCATGGGCGCATCAGCGACCAGACGAAGATCGATCCTGCCGATCAGCTCCAGGCGGCGCAGCTCCGCCGCGCTGATCGCGGCGTCGGTCTGCCGCAAGGTACTGACGTTCGAGCCCAGCGACACGATCCCGCCCAGCACCAGGGCGATCGAGCCGAGGGCCGCGGTCTGCCCTGCCCCCAACAGGCCGAGGATCGTGATCAGCAGCAGCGCCCCTCCGCCGCCGATCGCGATCTTGGATGCTAGAATATATTTCCGGCACCGCTCGGCGATCTCGGCCAAAGCCTCGATCCGATCTTCGATGTCGGAGATTTCGTCGGTCGGATCGTCTTCGGTCATTGGATCGAGGATGCCAAATCAGAAGAAATTGTTAGCCCGCATGAGCGCAGCGACATGCGGGAACTGGGCAAAGACCCGGATGTCGCGGAGCCTGTCATCGGGCGGCGCTTTGCGCCGACCCGTTGGCTCATCCGGGCTACGTGACCTCACAACGGCAAATTGTCGTGCTTCTTTGCCGGCATTTCCGTCTTCTTGTCCTTGAGCATCGCCAGCGCCCGCGCGATCCGCTTCCGCGTCGAATGCGGCATGATGACGTCGTCGATGTAGCCGCGCTCGGCGGCGATGAAGGGGGACAGGAAGCGGTCTTCGTATTCCTTGGTGCGGGCGGCGATCTTGTCGGGGTCGCCGATGTCACTGCGGAAGATGATCTCGACCGCGCCCTTGGCGCCCATGACGGCGATCTGGGCGCTCGGCCAGGCGTAGTTCATGTCGGCGCCGATCTCCTTGGACGCCATGACGTCGAAGGCACCGCCATAGGCCTTGCGGGTGATGATGGTGACCAGCGGCACGGTGCACTGCGAATAGGCGAACAGGAGTTTTGCGCCGTGCTTGATCAGGCCGCCATATTCCTGCGCGGTGCCCGGCAAGAAGCCCGGCACGTCGACGAAGGTGACGATCGGGATGTTGAAGGCGTCACAGAAACGGACGAAGCGCGCGGCCTTGCGCGAGGCATCAGAGTCGAGCACGCCGGCCAGCACCATCGGCTGGTTGGCGACGAAGCCGACGGTGCGGCCCGCGATGCGGCCGAAACCGGTGACGATGTTCTTGGCGAAGGCCTCCGCGATCTCGAAGAAATCGCCCTCGTCCACGACCTTCAGGATCAGCTCCTTCATGTCGTAGGGCTTGTTCGGATTGTCGGGGATCAGTGTGTCCAGGGACATGTCGACGCGGCCGATATCGTCGAAGCTCGGCCATTCCGGCACGCCGTCGGTGTTGTTGGACGGCAGGAAGTCGATCAGGCGGCGCATCTGGAGCAGCGTCTCGACGTCGTTCTCGAAGGCGCCGTCGGCGATCGAGGAGCGCGTCGCGTGCACCGAGGCGCCGCCGAGCTCTTCCGCCGTGACGACCTCGTTGGTGACGGTCTTCACGACGTCCGGGCCGGTGACGAACATGTAGCTGGTGTTCTTCACCATGAAGATGAAGTCGGTCATGGCCGGCGAATAGACGTCGCCGCCGGCGCAGGGGCCCATGATGACGGAGATCTGCGGGATCACGCCCGAGGCGAGCACGTTGCGGCGGAACACGTAGGAATAGCCGGCGAGCGCGGCGACGCCCTCCTGGATGCGCGCGCCGCCCGCGTCATAGAGGCCGATGATGGGCGCCCGCGCCTTCATCGCCATGTCCTGCAACTTCGTGATCTTCAGCGCGTGCGTCTCGGACAGCGAGCCGCCGAACACGGTAAAGTCCTTGGCGAACACAAAGGTCTTGCGGCCGTTGACGGTGCCCCAGCCGGTGACGACGCCGTCGCCGGGCACCTTGGTCTTCTCCATGCCGAACTCGGTGGAGCGGTGCTCGACGAACATGTCGAATTCCTCGAACGATCCCTTGTCGAGCAGCAGCTCGATGCGCTCGCGCGCGGTCAGCTTGCCGCGGGCATGCTGCGCCTCGATGCGCTTCTCCCCGCCGCCGAGCTTTGCGCCGGCACGACGATCTTCAAGGGCGTCCAGGATGTGTTTCATTTGCTCCCGCCAGGTCTTAAGTGATGCGGGGTTCTAACACGGCATTTTGCGGGCCGGAAAGCGCCCTTTCGGCCCCGCAGGGCTGCCTTGCCGCAGCGTGAAAGCGCAAGGAATTACAAAGTTTTGCCTGGAGACGACATGGACGAGAGATCTGCCGAAACCGGGGCTGCGACAGGCGGCGTCAACATCTTGCTCCGCCTGGAGGGCCTGACCCTGTTCGCAGGCATGGTGATGCTCTACGCGGCCTGGGATGGCTCGTGGCTGGTGTTCGCCCTGCTCTTCTTCGTCCCGGATTTGAGCTTCCTGGCATACCTGTCCGACGCCCGGTTCGGCGCGATGGTCTACAACGCCGCCCACAGCTACATGGCGCCGGTGACGCTGCTGACGCTGGGCTTCGGCCTCGCCTCGCCGCTCACTCTGTCCATCGCCTTGATCTGGCTCGCTCATATCGGCATCGACCGGGCACTCGGCTATGGGTTGAAATATTCCGCCGGATACGGCTTCACCCATCTCGGGCGGATCGGACGGCAGAAAGACACCTGACGGCCGCGCGCTGCCCGCAAATTTGGCGGCCGGTCCGGTTGACCGGGCCAGCCGATTCAGGCTTGCTCCGGACTTGCGATCAGGCGCCGAATGTTGCGTGAGCCCAGTCGGTACGGCGGCGGTCCATCACGTCTGGCTGCAAGCATCACCTCATGTCCGCGACGGTCGTCCCCCTGCCGCCGAATCCATCGTCCGAGACGATCGATTTCCTGCGGCGCATGGCCAGCATGGTGTCGGGGCGCAACGGCGAGATGCTGCTGCGTGCGGCCGCACTGATCGAGTCGCTGGCGCAGCGCGCGATGTCGGCCGAGCGGCTCTATCACGAGCAGCAGGTCCAGAGCATGCGCAGCGCCGAGCTGCGCGAGGCCGCCGAGCTTGCGTCCGACGCCATGGTCGGCCAGATCGCGGCGCTGCGGACCCAGCTTGCCGAGGTCACCGCGGCGGCGGCGGCCGAGCGTGCCGCGTTCGAGGCCGAGCGCGGCAAGCTGCTCGGCCTGATGACGCACGCGGAGAGCCATATCGGCAAGCTCACAGGCGAGCTGGAGACGCTGCGCGCTTCCGTCGACAGCTTCAACGAGACCGTCGTCTCGGTGCCGATCGAGGTGCTGCGGCTGGCGCGGACGCAGTTCGACTATCTGTCGAGCGGCTTTGCCAGAAACAGCGACGTGATCTCGCAGGCCATGAGCGAGATCGGCGGCTTTGCGATCGACCAGGCGCTGACGACGAAGAAGGCCGACAAGACCTGAGGCTGCCAGGCGCTGTTCAAGCTGGGATAGGCGGCGGACGATCGCACAACACATGGGAGCTTGGGCGCGCTGAAGATTCCACAGCGTCATGGCCGGGCTTGTCCCGGCCATCCACGGCTCGCCCGCGGCACCAAGAACGTGGATGCCAGGGACAAGCCCGGGCATGACGCCCTTTGGGGCCCGGCGGCACTGTCTTTTCCGCCAGCGCGGTAGCGCTAGATCGCGCCGATCTCGGCAAGGCAGGCTTGCGTCAGCGGCATGCGCTCGCCGACGAGGCGCGGCTCCTTGCAATCCATGTTGAGCGCGAACACGGTGTGGGCTTCGCCCTTCTCGGCCCAGCCGACCATCCAGCCCAGCGACGGCTCGCCGCGCTCGGCGCCCAAGAGGCCGGACTTGGCGCGGATGACGCTGTCGCCGACCTTGGTCACCGGCAGGATGTCAGCGACGATATCCTGGCTGCGCTTTGAGATCGGCAGTGCACGGCGGCGCAGCCGGTCGACGAAATCGATCTGCTCGATGGGATCGATGCGCAACGCTCCGGTAAGCCAGAACTGGTCGATGCCGCCGCCGATATCGCGATTGCCGTAGTCGAACAGATCGACGTACTTTTGCATGCGCTCCTGGCCGATGCGCCGGGCGATCTCCTGATAGACCGGCACTGCGCTCACGGCGATTGCGCTGCGCAGCGTGTGATCCTTGTTCCAGGCCTCGATCGGCCGCTTCACGCCATCCCAGGGAAACACGTCCTTGTCGGGATCAGCGACCACCCCGGTCTCCAGCGCGATCAGCGAGTTCGGAATCTTGAAGGTCGAGGCCGGGAGCTTCGCTTCGCCTGATCGCTCCTTGTCGCTGGCGACGATCAGATAGTCCTCGACCTTGTACCCGACGAAAGTGCCGGCCGAGCCGAGGTCGGTGAAGCGTTTTGCGAGGCTGTCGCGGATTTCGTTGCGCGGCGGCGCGACATGGGCGAACGCACGTGACGGCAGGGTGGCGGCTGCGGCAAAAAGGCCGAGGGTGGAACGGCGGGTGAGCAAGTGCGGTATCCGATCAATCATGAGATTGGCCGCGACAATGCCGCCGATATCTGGTGAAACGATGACAGCTATTTCTCGAGCATGATCTTTCCGGAGAACCGCTGCACACGTCTCCGGATCATGCTCTAGCGCCCCCGGCCCGACAGCCGCAGCACGAACACCAGCACCTCGGCGACGGCCTTGTAGAGGTCCGGCGGGATCTCATCGCCAAGCTCGACCTTGGAGAGCGCGCCGGCCAGGATCTCGTTTTCCTCGATCGGAATGTCGTGCGCCTTGGCGATCTCGACGATCTTTTCGCCGACCGCGCCCTTGCCCTTGGCGACGACAACCGGCGCGTTGTTGCCCTTCTCGTAATGCAGGGCAATCGCAAGCTTGGATGGGTCGCTCATGTGGCGCGATCCAGAAAGTGGCCGGCACGGGCCGGCGCGGGCTGCGGCGGCGTGCCGTCGCGGACCACGATGTCGCCCGGCTTGAGCTCGGCCCTCGTCAGGGCCTGATTGAGTTCACCGATTCCGGCGCGGAGCTGCTGCGCAGTCGCCGGCCGCTCCGCCCACATCCGCACGAAGGTCTTGTCGCCGTTCAGCGTGATCAGCGCATGCACGGGGCCGGCGGGCTCGACATTGAGCGAGAAGCGCGCGCGCCAGGCACGCGCGGCGGAATCGGCGGACTCGTTACCGCCGTCGCGCGAGATCTCGAACTGCGCCATCGCGGTGCCCTGCGGGGTTGCGAAGGGAATCTCGAAATTCCACTGCGGCACGGCGGGATCGATGCGATGTCCGGAGGCATCGGTGCGATCAGGCAGCGAAGCGACCTGCAACAATGTCTGTCGCGCGATCGCGGCGTCGGTATCGTCGAGCAGACGGTGCACGGTTGCAGCGAGCGGCGTGTCAGACGCAAGCGATGCCGAGGCGATGGACTGGGGCGCCGGCAGCGCACCGCGGAACGGCGGTGGTGTGGCGCGCGCGGCGGCCTCGAAGAGGTGGCCATCCGGCACGGCCTTGTTGGAGCCGGGCACGTTGCCGAACATGCGCGGCAGGTTCTGCGTGACCTCTTGCAGGAGGCTCGCAGCAAGGCCTGCGGACATGGTCCGCGGTACCGCGGCCTGCGAGACGCCGGCGGCGGTGTCAGCCAGCACGGCAGCCGCGAGTGTGGCGTTGCGCGGTATCTGGGAGATTCCGCCGTCGGGAGATGGCACCATCGCCTGCGTGCTCGCGCCAGCAGGCTGAGCCGGCGGGCTTGCCGCCTGCGGCGTGGCGTTCGCGGCAAGCGCAGCGCCTTGCACCGGCGCCTGCGGTACGTCGCTTTGCAGCGCACCGGACGTCGTTGCCAGTGTCTGCCTCAGCACCAGCAACGCGGCCTTCAGATCGGGCATCGTGCCGGATGACGGCGTCGTGCCCGCGGCCAGCGACGCCTCGAGGAACAATCCGGACTTCTGCAAGGCGGATTCGATATCGCCGCCTTCGAGCTGCGCATTGAGCGGCGTCTGCTGCGCCAGAACGTCCAGCACGGCCTGCTTCAGCCCCGCCGGCAGGTCGCTGCCGGTCACGACGGCGGCCAGATTGGCAAACAGCTGCGCCTGGCTGCCCTGCTTCGTCACGGCCTCGGCCGAAGCCGCGGCGACGGCGACCTGCTCCGCAGGCGTCAACGTGTTGCGCGCCGTATTGGCGGACGGTGCAAGCGACGGGCTGTCCACCAACGCGGCCGCGGTCGGCGTCAGCGTGACCTGATCGGCCGCCGCCCCACCTGCCCCCACGACGGCAAGTCGGATGGCGCCGTCATTCCGCGACACCGCGAGCTGGAGATTTTGCCCCGGCGACAGCGCCACCTCCGACATCACGTCGAGGGAGAGATTTGCGATCGCGATCCGCACCAGATTGTCGGCGAGCACGCTGACGACCCTGGCGTCGACGACGCTGTCGACCTGCAGCACGAGGTCCGGCGTCGCCGCATCAGCCGCGGGGCTGGCAGCACGGACGGGAACGATCGAGCTTATCTGCGTCGGCATAGCGAAGGGCCCGGGGGAACGCTGGCCCCACCCTAAGGCCGCCGTCGTAAACCTCTCGTTAAGGACCTTCGGCCCGGAGCGGCTTGACCGCCGCCAGCACCGCCACGGCGGCCTCGAAATCCCGCGCGCGAGCGGCGCGGCGGCCGGCTGCCTCTTCGTCCACGCCCCATTGATCGATGTTCCAGTCCTCATCGACATGGGCTGCGGCCCAGACCTGGTCGGCATCGCGCACGCCGTGGACCAGCGCCAGCGCCAGGAGCGCCGAGCCGGTCAGGGTCGTGACCACGTGGAGCGCCGCGACCGACCAGGCGTCGCCGGGCAGCGCGGCGCGGGCGGCCCGGACCGCCTCGTCGGGCTGCTTCACGTGCATGATGCCTTCGGACAGGATGAAATGCGCACCCAGCCCCTCCGCCGCCCAGAACAGCACGGGGTCCCAATGCGCGGCCTCGCGGGCGACCAGCGCTTCCGGATGGCCGGCGCGATAGAACAACAGATCGGACTGGAAGTATTTTGCGAGATCGTCGCTGACGAGATCGACACGGTCGATCACGCCCTCGACCACGCTGTTGGCGATCCGTGTCAGCGGCATTGTGACGGGGTCGATCGTCTCGCCTTGCGCCGCCCATTCCGCCGCCACCGCATCGGCCAGCGCACGCGCGGGGATCACCACCTGGCGACCGGAGGGCGTGCGGATCGGCTTGCCGTCGAGCGTGATGGCGAAGCCGCCCTCGGCCTCGGCAACACCAGCCTCCTTGTAGAAGCGCTTGCGCTGGGGCGCGCGCGCGGACTGGCGGGCCGCCTCGTGCGGATCGAGCGGGGACTGCCCCGCAGCTTCATCGAACAATTCGCGCATCTGACGTTTTTCGGCTCCGCTCGCTAAAGCGCGATGAGATTGGGATGAATCGTCATCGCGCTTTAGGTTATTGTTTGAGCATGATCTTTCGGAAAACCGCTGCACACTTTCCCGGATCATGCTCTAGGCTTGTAAGATAAGACCGGCGGCGGATAAAGCGAGCGGCAGGCATGAGGGAACTTGCGGGCGTTACAGCCCTGTTCGCCGGATTGGGGCTGGCCGCGGCGGACGCCGGCTTCCGCACCCCGGAATCGCTCGTGCGCAACGTCTACGCCCATTATGGCCAGGGTGCGCCGGAGCTTTCAAAAGGCCTGCCGCGGGACGCCGCCACCACCCGGCAATTCTTCGACCCGAGCCTGCGCAGGGCCTGGAGCGCGCCAAGGACCGAGCCCTATGATTTCCTGGTGCAGAGCCCGAGCTGGAAGCTCGGCCCGGTCACGATTGCGGTCATCCGCAGGCAATACGACAAGACCTATGTTGCGGCCAGTTTCGACAATCGCGGCCGGCCGGTCACGCTGAACTTCATCCTGGTCAACGGCCCCGAGGGCTGGCTGATCACGGACGTCGAAAGCCCGCATGACAGCTTGCGGATGTTTCTGGAGCAGTTTCGGAATTAGGGTCCTAATTCGCGCAACTGCGCGCATAGGTGTCGCGGTCGGCGGGGCCCAGACCGGCGCCTGCAGCATCGTCGAGACACTTCGAGATGCGGTCGCTGAACGAATTGCGCGGGAGCGGTTGGTAATTGTAGCGCAGCGGCGCGTCGAATTTCGGGACCTTCGGCACCTCGATCCTGGGCGGCGGTGGCGGCGAAGGCGGCGGCGGATTGAACCGCGAGGCGCCCGGCAGCACGTATTGCGCCTTGGCGACGTGCCCCGCGAGCAACGCGATCAGAATCACGAGGGAGGTCGAGAGCCGTTTCATGGGGCACATATCGTGCTTCCGCCGCCCCATTCAACCCGATCATTCTTCAGGCGCGTTCTCGATCGGATCAAATCTGGTCGCGTCGAGACCGAGTAGGTTCCACGACTGTTGCATGTGCGGCGGCAGCGGCGCGGTGGCGTCGATCACGCCGCCGCGCGGATGCGGGATGACGATGCGGCGCGCCAGGAGATGCAGGCGGTTTTGCAGGCCGCCCGGCAGCTGCCAGTTCTCGATGTTGAAATATTTGGGATCGCCGACGATGGGATGGCCGATATGCTCCATGTGGGCGCGCAGCTGGTGGGTGCGGCCGGTCACCGGCTTCAGCGACACCCAGGTCAGCTTGTTGCCGGCGGTCTCGACCACCGCGTAATAGGTCACCGCGTGACTCGCGCCCTCGTCGCCGTGCTGAGCGATGCGCATGATGGTGTCGTCCTCGCCTTCCTCCTTCGCAAGGAAGGTCGAGATGCGGCCCTGCTTCGGCTTCGGCAAACCCGGCACCAGCGCCCAATAGACCTTCCGCGCCGAACGCGAGCGGAACGCGCCGGTCAGATGCGAGGCGGCAAAGCGCGTCTTGGCGATCAACAGACAACCCGACGTCTCCCGGTCGATGCGGTGCACGAGGCGCGGCTTCTGACCCTTGGAATCGCGCATCACCTCCAGCATCTGGTCGATGTGCCGCGTCATGCCCGAGCCGCCCTGCACGGCAAGGCCGGCCGGCTTGTTCAGGACGAGAACGTCGTCGTCCTCCCAGATCGTCATCTCCTTCAGCGCGGCCAGCGTTTTCTGCGCCGCTTCCGAGAGCGCACCGGGCGCCTTCGGCGTGTCGATCTTCAGCGGCGGAATGCGGACGCTCTGCCCCTCCTCCAGGCGGTCTTTGCTGTCGACGCGCTTGCCGTCGACGCGCAGCTCGCCTTTGCGGACGACGCGCTGGATGTGGGAGAACGACAGCCCGGGGAAGCGCGCTTCCAGGAATCGGTCGACGCGCATGTTGTTCTCGTCGGCCGTCACCGTGACGGTCTGCACCTTGGTCGGCAGCAATTCCTCGACCGGCTTTGCCGGCGCAGCCCTTTCCGGCGCAGCTTTGGGGGCACGCCGCTCGGCGCGCTCGCCCGCAAAACGCGGCGGCTTCGAGCCGGGCTTGCCGCCAGGACGCGGGCCGGTCGTCTTCGCGCTGCGCGCCTTGAACGGACGCGCCTCCTTGCGCTCGTCGCGCGAACGGGGCTTTGGATCGGTTCTCTTGATGCGGCGGCTCATGGTTGCCTGCGTACCCTAAAAGCCGGCTCCCGTCACGACGAAATGGCCGTTTCTAGCGCGAGCCGCCCCGCTCCTTGCGCAGCTTGGCCCAGTAATCCAGCCGCTTGCGGATCTCGCGCTCGAAGCCGCGCTCGGGCGGGTCGTAGAAGGTCTGGCGGCCCAGGGCTTCCGGGAAGTAGTCCTGGCCGGAAAAGGCATCCGGGGCGTCGTGGTCGTATGCGTAACCGGAGCCGTAGCCTTCCGACTTCATCAGCTTGGTCGGCGAATTGAGGATGTGTTTTGGCGGCAGCAACGAGCCGGCCTGCTTGGCAACCTGCATCGCCGTGCCGAAGGCGGTGTAGACCGCGTTCGATTTCGGCGCGGTGGCGAGATAGACCACGGCCTGCGCGATGGCGAGCTCGCCTTCGGGATGGCCGAGGAAGTCGAAGGCGTCTTTCGCGGCATTGGCGATGACGAGCGCCTGCGGATCGGCAAGGCCGATGTCCTCCACCGCCATGCGCACGACGCGGCGCGCCAGGAACAGCGGGTCCTCGCCGGCATCGAGCATGCGCGCGAGGTAATAGAGCGCGGCATCGGGATCGGAGCCGCGCACCGACTTATGCAGCGCCGAGATCAGGTTGTAATGGCCGTCGGCCGATTTGTCGTAGATCGGCGCGCGGCGCTGCAGGATCTCCTGCAACTGCGCGGCATTGAAGATCTCGTCCTTGCGCGCGGCGCGCCAGACTTCCTCCGCGAGCGTCAGCGATGCCCGTCCGTCGCCGTCGGCCATCCGCACCAGCACCGCGCGCGCCTCGGCATCGAGCGGCAGCTTGCGGCCCTCCACCGCCTCGGCATGCGCGAACAGCTTTTCGATCGCGGCGGCATCGAGCGAGCGAAACACCAGCACCCGCGCGCGCGACAGAAGCGCCGCGTTGAGCTCGAAGGACGGGTTCTCGGTGGTGGCGCCGACCATGACGACCGTGCCGTCCTCCATCACCGGCAGAAACGAATCCTGCTGGGCGCGGTTGAATCTGTGCACCTCGTCGACGAACAGCAGCGTGCCCTTGCCCATCTCGCGGCGGGCTCGCGCGGCATCGAAGGCCTTCTTGAGATCGGCGACGCCGGAGAACACCGCGGAGATCTGCTCGAAATGCAGATCGGTCGCATCGGCCAGCAGCCGCGCCACCGTGGTCTTGCCGGTGCCGGGCGGTCCCCAGAACACCAGCGAGCCGAGCGTGCGCGTCTCCAGCATGCGCGTCAGCGCGCCGTCGGGGCCGAGGATGTGGTCCTGCCCGACCACCTCGGACAGGCTGCGCGGGCGCAGCCGGTCCGGCAGCGGATGCGGAGCATCGTGATCGAGCCCCGCCGCGGCAAACAGAGTTGGCGTCTCCTGTGGTCGTTTCGAACTCATCCGCCCAGCGTGACGTTGATCTGCTGACCGCCGCGCACCACCGTGATGCGCCAGAGCCGCGGGCGCTCGCCCGCGGCCTTCTCGAGGTCGACGGTCTTGCTGATCTTCTGGTTGTTGACGGCCAGGATGATGTCGCCCTTCTGGAAGCCGACACTGGCGGCCGCACTGTCGCCGCCGAGATCGGTGATCACGACGCCTTCGGTGTCGGCGTCGAGATGCAGTTCGTCGGCGACCGCCGGCGTGATGGTCGAGACCTTCGCACCCTGGAACGGCGAGCGCGCGGTGACGACGAGCTCGTTGCGTCCCGTATCGGGCGCCGTCTCCAGCGCCACCGTCAGCTTCACCGGCTTGCCGCCGCGCTGCACGTCGATCTGCGCGGTGCCGCCGAGCGGACGCGTCGCGAAGCGGTAGTCGAAGGCGTTGGGATCGTCGACGGTCTGGCCGTCGATCCCGGTGATGAGGTCGGAGGATTTCAGGCCGGCCTTCGCCGCGGGGCCATTCGATACCACGCTTGCGACGAGCGCACCGGTCGGCGAACGCAGGCCGAGGCTTTCGGCGATCTCGGGCGTGACCGCCTGCAATCTGGCGCCGAGCCATGGCCGCTTCACCGCCTTGCCGCCGCTCTTGGCGGAGGCGACGACGACGCGCACCATGTTGGCGGGGATCGCAAAGCCGATGCCTTGCGAGCCGCCCGAGCGCGAATAGATCGCGGTGTTGATGCCGGCGAGCCTGCCGTTCATGTCGACCAGCGCACCGCCGGAATTGCCGGGATTGATCGCCGCATCGGTCTGGATGAAGAACTGGTAGTCGGTGATGCCGACCTGCGTGCGCGCCAGCGCCGAGATGATGCCGTGGGTCACGGTCTGGCCGACGCCGAAGGGATTGCCGATGGCGAGCACGACATCGCCGACCAGCAGTTCGTCCGAATTGGTGAAGTCGAGGGTCGGAAACTTTTCCTTCGTATCCTTCATACGCAGCACGGCGAGATCGGTGCGTGGATCCTTCAGCAGGATCTCGGCCTCGAACTCGCGCTTGTCCGACAGCGACACCTTGACCTGGTCGGCACCCTCGATGACGTGGACGTTGGTGACGACGAGGCCGGAAGCATCGACGATGACGCCCGAACCGAGCGAGCGCTGCATCTGCTCGGGCTGCTGGCCCGGCACGCCGAAGAAGCGGCGGAAGATCGGGTCGTCAAGCAGCGGATTGCGGTTCTGCACGACCTTGGCGGCATAGACGTTGACGACCGCCGGCTGCACCCGCTGCACGATCGGCGCATAGGACAGCCGCAGCTCGGCCGGCGAGGACGGAACACGGCGGTCCTGTGCGGCGGCCGGATTGAAGTGGGCTGAAAACGTCATGCACAATGCCGTGATAACGGCGGCACGGATCGATCGAAACATTCATACCTCTCGGAAAAGACGCCGGAATATAAGCGCGTTCGCGCGCCAATAGAAGGGCGGCAAGCGGTATTATTCAGGCCCTTTTCCGGTGTGCCCGGCATGCAAGTCCAGCGTGCGAAATGGCAATCTGCCGGCATGATGGATTGGCATGATGCGCGTCATCCAGCATTGTAGTGAGAAGCGGATTCGGTTGCGGCGAATTGGCATCAGTGGGAACCGCGCAACCGGGCGCAGCGTCGCGGGGCAGTCATCGATCACATCTAGGCTCTCCGCGAGCGACTTGGGGAAGTTCGTCAAACGATGGAGTCATGACGTGAGCAGGACAAGACTTGCAGCCACGGCGATTGGTCTCGCCGGTGCACTGGCGGCCTCGCAGGCCCAGGCCCAATCGACAAGCAGCAGCGAGCAGGAGATCGCGCTGCTGAAGCAGCAGCTGAAGATGCTGGAGCAGAAGCTCGACAAGCTCCAGAGCCAGACCGCGGCGAACACCGCGGCCGCGGCAAAGACCAGGGCCGAAGCGAAGGCTGAGGCCAAGGCCGAAGCGCGCTCGGAGGCGAAGGCGGTCGTGGCCAATGCGAACGCGGCTGTTCCGGTCAAGGGCCCGGCGCCGGCGTCCGGCGTGGTCGTCACCATGCCGAACAACCGGCCGACCATCTGCACCGCCGACCAGGCCAACTGCGTCGCCATCACCAGCCGCCTGCATTGGGATGTCGGCGGCTACGACTATCGCCCGAACACAGCGGCTACCGTGCCGCAGAAGCTCGACAGCGGCCAGAACGTCCGCCGCGCGCGCATCGGCCTCGTCGGCAAGTTCTTCAACGACTGGAACTTCGCGCTGGTCTACGACTTCGGCGGCAGCTCGGACGGCTTCGGCGGCGCGGCGGCCGGTTCGCTGCCGGGCGGCGGCGTGTCGGGCGTCGAGAACGCCTATCTCAGCTACACCGGCCTGAAGCCGTTCGGCGGACGGATGGCGATCGAGGCCGGCATCATGGACCTGCCCTACACCATGGACGAGGCCACGAGCTCCAACGACATCATGTTCATGGAGCGCGCTTCGCCCGGCGTGGTCGCGACCAACATCGGCGCCGGCGATTTCCGCTCCGCAGCCGGTGCGCGCTGGTTCAACGACCAGCTCTGGATCGGCGGCTATGCCACCGGACCGTCGACCGGCGCGATCCATTCCGCCTCAAGCGCGACGCCGCCCGGCACGAGCGAGCAATACGGCGCCGTGGCGCGTGTCGCCGGCAACCCGATCAGCGGCAAGGACTACTCGGTGCATATCGGCGCCGATGCGCAATGGCTGATCCAGCCGCCGCGCAATCTGATCGCCAACACGCAGACGCTCACGCTCAGCGACCGTCCGGAATTGCGTCTCGACCCGACCACACTGGTGTCGACCGGCGCGATGGCCAACGTCTCGGGCGCGCAGGTCTACAGCGTCGAGGCCGCGGCGACCTACGGGCCGTTCATCGTTCAGGGCGAGTACTTCTGGTACAATGTCGACCGCACCGCCAACACCGGCGTGCCGCTCGTGGGCGCACCGAGCCTCAAATTCCAGGGCGGTTACGCCCAGGCAGGCTATGTGCTGACGGGTGAAGGCCGGACCTACAACGCATCGAGCGCGGCCTATAACGGCGTCAAGCCGGCGCATCCGTTCTCGCTCGACGGCGGCGGCTGGGGCGCGTGGGAGATCGCGGGTCGCTTCTCGACGATCGATCTCAACGACCAGCTCGCAACCGCCAACGGCATCGCCGGCGGGCGGCAGAACGTCTACACGCTGGCACTGAACTGGTACGTCAACGGCAACGTCCGCTTCATGCTGGACTATCTGCATGGCACGGTCTCCAAGCAGGCGTCGGCCCTCTCGACGGCGGACGTGGGCTCGAAGTTCGACGCCGTCGCGTTGCGCACGCAGTTCGCGTTCTGAGACACAGCTGTCGTCCCGGGGCGCGCGAAGCGCGAACCCGGGACCTCCAGCTGCCGTATCCGTCTTCGCGAGAGCTCGGAGTCGCCAGCTCGCGCCAAAACCTCTTCCTGGGGTTATGGGTCCCTGCGTTCGCAGGGACGACACCGGGAGTGCGGCGCCAGCTTCGCTGAAAAATTACGCCGCGCGCTTCGGCTTCTTCACGACCACCGGCGGCGGCGCGCAGGACAGCCGCTGCTGATGGCTCTCGCCCCAGGCCTTGAGGATATCGATCACCGGCCTGAGGCTCTCACCTAACTCGGAGAGGCAATACTCCACGCGCGGAGGCACCTCCGCATAGACCTTGCGGATGACGAGCTTGTCCTCCTCCAGCGCGCGAAGCTGCTTCGTCAGCATGCGCTGGGTGATGCCGGGCATCCGGCGGCGCAGTTCCCCGAACCGCTGGGTGCCGCTCTGGAGGTGATAGAGGATCACGCCCTTCCATTTGCCGTCGATCAGGTCCAGCGTGGCCTCGACCGAACAGCCGGGACGCCGGGCGAAATTGCGCCGTTTCATGCGTGTTTTCCCAATAGTATCCAAACAGGGACTATATCCCCGAATTTACAGTACTTGCCAAACCGGAGCCAGCGCGACAGTTACAGCGACACGCCATCTGATGGAGACCAGCCATGAAGGCCATCGGCTACAAGAAATCGCTTCCGATCGAGGACGCGAATTCACTGATCGACTTCGAGACCGCAAAGCCCGAGCCCGGGGGCCGCGACATCCGCGTCGCGGTGAAGGCGATCTCGGCCAATCCGGTCGATTACAAGGTGCGCAAGCGCGCCGCCCCGCCCGAAGGCGAGACCAAGATCTTGGGCTATGACGCAGCCGGCGTGGTCGATGCCGTCGGCCCCGACGTCACGCTGTTCAAGGCGGGTGATGAAGTGTTCTACGCCGGCTCGATCCTGCGCCAGGGCACCAATTCGGAATATCACCTGGTCGACGAGCGCATCGTCGGCAACAAGCCGAAGAACCTGTCGTTCGCGCAAGCCGCAGCGCTCCCCCTCACCTCCATCACTGCATGGGAATTGCTGTTCGACCGTCTCGGCGCGGTCCCAGGCAAGAGCGTCGATCCGCGCACGCTGCTGATCACGGGCGGCGCCGGCGGCGTCGGCTCGATCCTGATCCAGCTCGCCCGCCGCCTCACCGGGCTGACGGTGCTCGCCACCGCGACGCGGCCGGAGTCGCAAAAATGGTGCCTCGGCCTCGGCGCGCATGCGGTGATCGACCACGGCAAGCCGATGAAGGAGCAGATCGAGAGCTTGAAGCTGCCGCCGGTTGCGCTGGTGGCGAGCCTCACCTTCACCGACCAGCACTACAAATCGATCGCCGAGTTCATGGCACCGCAGGGCAAGTTCGGCCTGATCGACGATCCGCCGGAATTTGCCATGAGCACGTTCAAGGGCAAGGCGATCTCGGTGCATTGGGAATCGATGTTCACGCGCTCCTCGTTCCAGACGCCGGACATGATCGCGCAGCATCATCTGCTGGGCGACGTCGCCGACCTCATCGACAAGGGCGTCTTGCGCACCACACTCGACCAGACCTTTGGCACGATCAACGCGGCCAATCTCAAGCGCGCGCACGCGCTGCTCGAGAGCGGCAAGTCGCGCGGCAAGATCGTGCTGGAGGGGTGGTAGGCTTGAAGTGGACGGCTTGGCACGCGAGGCCGATTGCGGCATCATGAGTCTGTGGCCCCGGACACGAGGGCCGGCAGGGCCCGCCGGGTCCGGAACAAGCAGACACATGATGACCGAACCATGCGATCTGTCGGCGGTCGCGGCCCGCGCGCTGATCGGCCAACGCAAGCTCTCGCCCGTCGAGCTGACGGATAGTTGCATCCGCCGCATCGAGGCGATCGATCCGGCGGTCAACGCCGTGGTTGCGCGCTCCTTCGAGACCGCGCGCAAGACGGCGCGCGAGCGCGAGGCCGCCGTCATGCGCGGTGATACGCTTGGCGCCGTGCACGGCCTGCCGCTCGGCGTCAAGGATCTGATCGACGCCGAGGGGTTGCCGACCAGTTTTGGCAGCGTGCTGTTTGCCGACAATGTTGCCAGGCAGGACGAGGCCATCGTCGCGATGCTCAAGCGCGAGGGGGCGATCGTCATCGGCAAGACCAACGTTCCGGAATGGGGTGCCGGCGGCAATACGCGCAACGCCGTGTATGGCGCGACCGGCAATCCCTTCGATCCTGATCGATCCGCCGCCGGCTCGTCCGGCGGATCGGCGGTTGCGCTCGCAACCGGCATGGTGCCGCTCGCGACCGGATCCGATACCGGCGGCTCGGTGCGCAATCCCGCATCGTTCTGCGGCGTGGTCGGCTTTCGGCCGTCACCCGGACTGATCGCAAGCAACAGCCGCAACATGGCCTGGTTGCAGATCTCGCAGCTCGGACCGATGGCAAGAACCGTATCCGACGCCTGCCTCATGCTGTCCTGCATGCTGGATCGCGATGCCCGCGATCCGCTGTCGGCGATCCTGCATGCCGGCGGCGCGCCGGCGCCCGAGTTCTATCGCAATCCGCCGCGCGCCGATCTCTCGAGTTTGCGCATCGCCGCGACCGCCGATTTCGGCTTTGCGCCGACCGAGCGGGCGATTGCGAGCACCTTCAAAGGCAAGGTCAGCTCGTTTGAATCGGCGTTTCGCAGCGTCGAATGGACCCATCCTGATTGCACCGGCGCGGACGAGGTGTTCAGCATCTTGCGCGCCGTCGCCTTCCTCGGCCGCCACCGCGAGCTCGTGGAAAAGCATCCGGACAAGGTCGGGCCCAACGTTCGCGACAACGTCGCCGAGGGGCTCGGCTATTCCGCCGCCGACGTCGCGCGCGCGCTTGCGATGCAGACCGAGCTCTACCGGCGCTGGCAAACGTTTTTCGCCGGCCACGATTTCATCATCGCCCCCACCGTCACCATCAGCCCAAGGCCGTGGTCAGAACTCTATCCGGCCGAGATCGACGGCCGGCCGACCAAGAGCTACTTCCACTGGCTCGCGCTCGCCTATGCCGTCACCAATGTCGGGCATCCCACGGTGGCGATTCCGGCAGGCCGCGACGGCGCAGGGCTGCCGTTCGGCATCCAGGTGATCGGCCCGCGCGGCGGCGATCTCGCAACGCTCGCGGTGGCGCGCGAGATCGAGGCGGTGCTTGCGGCCAATCCGGATACTGCACGTCCGCTTCCCGACATCACCTGGCTCACCCGCCAGCCGCCGATTGCGGGCAAGCCGGGATTTTTGGCCTTCGATTGAAACGTTGAACCACGGAAGAACGATGCGATGAAAACAACGGCTCTCACGGTGGCGCTCGCATTGATCGGCCTGGTCGGCGCCAACTCGCTCGCCACCGCGCAAGCGACCTATCCGGAAAAGTCCCTGCAACTGATCGTGCCGTTCCCGCCGGGCGGCGCCTCCGACATCGTCGCCCGCATCATCGGCGGCGAACTCGAAACCCGCCTCGGCAAGCCCGTGATCATCATGAACCGTCCCGGCGGCGGCACCACGATCGCGGCCAAGGAGGCCGCGCGCGCAGCGCCCGACGGATACACACTGTTCTTCAGCTCGAACTCGACCTTCACGCTGCCTGCAGCTGTGAAGGAGAGTGTGCCCTATGACGCCGCCAAGGATTTCGAGCCTATCGGACGGGTGGGCAAGACCTCGTTCGCGCTCGTCACCTATCGCGACAATCCGGTTACGGACGTGGCTGCGCTCGCTGCCGAAGCCAAGGCCAATCCCGACAAGTTGTCGCTCGCCTCCTATGGCGCGGCGACCTTCTCGCATTTCGCCGGCGAGCTGTTCAAGTCGAACGCCGGCATCAAGATGGTGCACCTGCCCTACAAGGGCAGCGCGCCGGCGATGAACGATCTCATCGGCAAGCACATCCAGTACCACGTCGATACCGTGATCGCCGTGAAGCCGCAGATCGAGGCCGGCACCGTCAAGGCGCTCGCCGTGTTCTCGGGCAAGCGCACCTCGTTCCTGCCCGACGTACCGACGCTTGCCGAGCTCGGCTATCCCGCGATCGACTTCTCGTCCTGGGGCGCGGTGGTCGCACCCAAGGGGCTGCCGCCGGCGGTTCGCGACAAGCTCACGGCGACGCTGGAGGAGATCATCAACAGCCCGTCCGTCATCGAGCGTTTTACCAAGGTCGGGTTCGAGCCGGGCTTCGTACGCTTTGACGATTGGGCCGGCGCGGTGACCAAGGAGACCGCGGAGATGAAGGACATCGCGCAGAAGGCGGGCGTCAAGGAGGAGTAGCCGCCGGCTCGACGGGTCTTCGTTTGGGCATGATCTCCGCGCAAACGCGTTCCGCGTTGGTCGCGAGGAAAAGCCGCTTCGCACTTTTCCGGATCATGCTCTACGGTGGCAACACCCCTTCGACAAACAGCAGCCGGCGCTCCAGCGCCGTTTGCCGGAGCTTCAGCGCCTCGGCATATTCCGGCGAGGCGTACCATTCCTTCAACCTCGTCATCGACGGGAATTCGACGATGACGATGGCCTTCGGCGGGAGATTGCCCTCGGCGAGCTCGGCTTTGCCGCCGCGGACGAGATAACGCCCGCCATACTGCGCGATCGTCTTCGCCGCGAGCGCGCGATAGGCTTCAAACCCGTCGAGATCGCGCATTTCGACCTCGGAGATCACATAGGCCGGCATATGTTGGCCTCAGGCAATCGTATTGACGATGCCGCCTTCCGCGCGCAACGCCGCGCCATTGGTCGCGGACGCCTCCCTCGACGCGACATAGACCACCATGTTGGCGATCTCGTCGACGCTGGCGAAGCGTTGCAGCAGCGAGCTCGGGCGATGCTGCTTGACGAAATTGGCCGCAGCTTCGTCCACCGACTGGCCGTTCTGCCGGGCGAGATCCTTCACGAAGGTCTCGACGCCCTCGGACATGGTCGGCCCGGGCAGCACGGAGTTGACGGTGACGCCGGTGCCGCGGGTGAGCTGGGCAAGGCCGCGCGCGACCGAGAGCTGCGCCGTCTTGGTCATCCCGTAGTGGATCATCTCGACGGGAATGTTCAGCCCGGATTCGGAGGAGATGAAGACGATGCGCCCCCAATTGCGCTTGAGCATGCCCTTCAGGTAGGCGCGCGACAGCCGCACGCCGCTCATGACGTTGACCTCGAAGAAGCGGCTCCAGTCCTCGTCCGGAATGTCGAAGAACTCCTTGGGTTCGAAGATGCCGGCATTGTTGATGAGGATGTCGACCTCGCCAAGCGCCGCAACGAGTGCCTTGCAGCCCGAAGCGGTCGAAACGTCGGCGGCGATGCCGCGCACCTTGGCGCCGGTTCCCTCCAGCTTGCGGACGGCCGCATCAACCTTGTCCTGGCCACGCCCGTTGATCACGACACTTGCGCCCGAGGCCGCGAGCCCCCTGGCGATGGCGTGGCCGATGCCGGCGGTCGAGCCGGTCACGAGGGCGGTCTTTCCGGAAAGGTCGATGTTCATGCGATGTCTCCATGGATGTCGCTGGAGATATCGGAGGTGGCTCATTGCACCGCAATCGCCACTCACCGATGCGTGACGAATGCACGCCCCGCGCAGCTTGTAGCCTGTAGGGTGGGCAAAGCGCAGCGTGCCCACCCTTGCGACGCGAGTTGCGGACGGCGTGGTGGGCACGACGCGCCATAGCGCGCTTTGCCTACCCTACAGCAGCTACAAAAAAAGCGGCGCACGATGGCGCCGCTTTTGAATTCCGATTGACGCGAGGCTTACGCCGCCTCGGCTTCCTTCTCCTGCACCGGGCCGGAGTCCTGACCCTTGGCATCGACGTCGCGATCGACGAACTCGATCACGGCCATCGCGGCGTTGTCGCCGTAGCGGAAGCCGGCCTTGATGATGCGGGTGTAGCCGCCCTGGCGGTCCTTGTAGCGGGTCGCCAACACATCGAACAGCTTCTTGACCTGGTCCTTGTCGCGCATCTCGGAGATCGCCTGGCGGCGCATGGCCAGACCACCCTTCTTGCCGAGGGTGACGAGCTTCTCGACGATCGGACGGAGCTCCTTGGCCTTGGGCAGCGTGGTGACGATCTGCTCGTGCTTGATCAGCGCGGCCGCCATGTTGGCGAACATCGCGCGGCGATGCTCCGCCGTGCGGTTGAGCTTCCGATGAACCTTGCCGTGACGCATGTGTGGTGTCCTTACGTTAATACTGCCGCGACGGTTCGTCGGACATGTTGCTCAGGTGGGCTGCCTGCGTTCGCCCGCGAAAGCGCGTATGCGCTTTCGCTTTCTTGTTTTGAGCATGATCCTTATCGGAAAACCGCTTCGCACTTTTCCGGGATCATGCTGTCAGCGAGTGGCGAATGGTGAGTAGCGAATAGTTCTTCCCCATTCGCCACTCCCTACTCGCCATTCGCTCAGTAGTGATCCTCGAAGCGCTTGGCGAGCTCGTCGATGTTCTCCGGCGGCCAGCCCGGCACTTCCATGCCGAGATGCAGACCCATCTGGGCCAGCACTTCCTTGATCTCGTTCAGCGACTTGCGGCCGAAGTTCGGAGTGCGGAGCATTTCCGCCTCGCTCTTCTGCACGAGGTCGCCGATATAGACGATGTTGTCGTTCTTCAGGCAGTTGGCCGAACGCACCGACAGCTCGAGTTCGTCCACCTTCTTGAGGAAGGCCGGGTTGAAGGCGAGGTCCGGGATGATCTCCTGGGCGACTTCCTTGCGCGGCTCTTCGAAGTTGACGAACACGTTGAGCTGATCTTGCAGGATGCGCGCGGCGTAGGCCACGGAATCATCCGGCGAGATCGCGCCGTTGGTCTCGATCGTCATGGTCAGCTTGTCGTAGTCGAGGATCTGGCCTTCGCGGGTGTTCTCGACCTTGTACGAGACCTTGCGGACCGGCGAGTACAGGCTGTCGACCGGGATCAGGCCGATCGGCGCGTCCTCGGGACGGTTGCGCTCGGCGGGCACGTAGCCCTTGCCGGTCGAGACCGTGAACTCCATGCGGATCTCGGCGCCCTCGTCGAGCGTGCAGATCTGGAGGTCCGGATTGAGCACGGTGACGTCGCCGACGGTCTGGATGTCGCCGGCGGTGACGACGCCCGGGCCCTGCTTCTTCACGACCATGCGCTTGGGGCCTTCGCCCTGCATCTTGATCGAGATGTCCTTGATGTTGAGGACGATGTCGGTGACGTCCTCACGGACGCCCGCGATCGAGGAGAACTCGTGCAGCACGCCATCGATGTGCACCGACTGCACCGCCGCGCCCTGGAGCGAGGACAGCAGGATGCGGCGCAGCGCGTTGCCGAGGGTCTGGCCGAAACCGCGCTCGAGCGGCTCGGCGACGATGGTCGCAAAACGGGCCGGATCGCTGCCAGGGGACACCTGGAGCTTGTTCGGCCGAATCAGTTCTTGCCAATTTTTCTGGATCGTCACTGTTTCACCCATACAGGCCAGTCAATTTGCGAAATCAAATACTGGCGTTGGAGAAAGGCCGCAGATCAATCCCGCGGCTTCTTAGAAAAGTCATTGCGGGCGCCGATGCGCCCGCAACCTCGTATCAAACGCGCCGACGCTTGCGGGGACGGCAACCGTTATGCGGGATCGTGGTCACGTCGCGGATCGAGGTGACGGTGAAACCCGCGGCCTGGAGCGCGCGGAGCGCCGACTCGCGGCCCGAACCGGGACCGGCGACTTCGACTTCCAGCGTGCGCATGCCGTGCTCCTGCGCCTTCTTGGACACGTCCTCGGCGGCAACCTGCGCGGCATACGGGGTCGACTTGCGCGAACCCTTGAAGCCCATCGTGCCGGCGGAGGACCAGGCAATCGTGTTGCCCTGCGCGTCGGTGATGGTGATGGTCGTGTTGTTGAACGACGAGTTCACGTGCGCGACGCCGGAGGCGATGTTCTTGCGCTCACGACGACGAACGCGGGTGGCTTCCTTGCCCATTGACTACCTTTCCTGGAGATCTCAAACGCCGCCGTAATGCCAGCGGCTACACCTGTGAAAATGCGAATGGTGAGTAGCGAATAGCGAATGGATGACCACTCGCTATTCGCTACTCACCTATTCGCGCGAATTACTTCTTCTTGCCGGCGATGGCCTTGGCCGGACCCTTGCGCGTGCGCGCATTGGTGTGGGTACGCTGGCCGCGCACCGGCAGACCGCGACGATGACGCAGGCCGCGATAGCAGCCGAGGTCCATCAGACGCTTGATGTTGATACCGACCTCACGACGCAGGTCGCCCTCGACGAGATAGTCGCGGTCGATCACTTCGCGGATCTGGAGCACTTCGGCGTCGCTGAGCTGATTGACGCGACGATCCTCGGGGATCTTGACCTTCTCGATGATGTCACCGGCGATCTTCGGGCCGATGCCATGGATGTACTGGAGCGCGATCAGCACGCGCTTGTTGGTGGGAATGTTCACGCCGGCAATACGGGCCACGGCCTTCTCTCCTGTTGCCGATCCCTCGTCAGGAATCGGGCTTTAAGTGCTTGCGTTCTCGGGCAGGTGTTCACAAACGCGAACACGACGCCCACCCCCGGTCTTCCTGGGGCCCGGCATCGTCTGAAACTATCCGACTTGGATGCGGGGCTTATTAGGGGATTCCAGGGGCTTTCGTCAACCGCTGCTAGCGTTTGGCTCGCTTTTTCGTGACCTTTTTTGGGGCCTTTTTGGCACCCTTTTTGACAGCCTTCTTGGCGGTCTTTTTGGTCGCCTTCTTTGCGGTTCTCTCGGTAGTTTTCTTGGCTACCTTCTTGGCGCCCTTCACGGCCTTCTTGGCCGCTTTTTTGGCGGATCTGGCCGATTTGGCGGCCTTTTTGCCGGATTTCGCAGGCTTTTGGGCCGACTTCTTCGCCGCAGTCCTAGTTCCCCTGGCCGTCTTGGCCGGCGCCGCCTTGGCCGCGCTTCGGGCGTGGGTCTTGGGCTCGACCGCCCCGAGCGCCAGGAGCTGGCGGTGGATGGCGCGGGTGACCTCGTCGATGGCCATCATGCCGTCGATGGTCGAGAGCTTGCGCCGCTCGGAATAGTAGTGAATCAGCGGTTCCGTCTGGCTGCGGTAGCTGGCGAGCCGTTTGGTCAGGACCTCCGGCGTGTCGTCGACCCGGACCTCCTCCCCGCGCTCCCGCATCTGGGCGACACGGGTCTCGACGCGGCTCAGCAGCGCGCTCTCGTTGACGCGGAGCTCGATCACGGCGTCGAGCTTGAGATGCTTGTGCTTGAGCAGATCATCGAGCGCTTCGGCCTGCGGCACGGTGCGCGGGAAACCGTCGAGGATGAAACCGTTCTTGGCGTCCGGCTGGTCGATCCGATCAGAGATGATTCCGACAACGATCTCGTCCGGCACGAGGCCGCCGCTGGCCATGATCTCCTTGGCCTTCAGCCCCACCGGCGTTCCGGCTGCAACGGCAGCGCGGAGCATCTCGCCGGTCGAGAGCTGGACGATGCCATAGCGCTGCACCAGCAGCTGCGCCTGGGTCCCCTTGCCCGACCCCGGCGGTCCCAGAAGTATAATTCTCATCGGCGTACGCCCCCCGGATTGGTGAGCGATACGTCGCGCACCTGTGCTTTGATATCAAGAGCGGTGCAAACCACAACCAGCGCTGCACCACCATTGACGACCATACTATAAGGCAGCCCGATCCCGTAAAGCTCGAAGACCTCCGGAATCAACTGCAATGCCGTCAGGTAGACGGCTCCGACGACCGTCGTCAATGACACGACGCGATCGAGATAGTCGGCGGTCGCCTCGCCGGGCGCGACACCAGCAATTGTGCCATCACGCTGCGCCAGGGATTTGGCCGTGTGCTCGGGATCGACGACATAGGCCGTGTAAATGAAGGCAAGCACGAAGACCGCGACCGCTCCAAGGATCACGTGGGTCAACGTGCCGAGCTGAAGTTGCTGGGAGGCGGCAGCAACCCACGGCGTATCGGCACCAAAGATGTAGGTCAGACCAGCGAGCGGCAGAAACAGGATCCAGGGCGCCACGGTGGCCGGCACCAGAAAACCGGCACTGTTGATCTTGATGGGGAGAGTCGCCGATCGCGCGGGCAGCAACCGATCTCCGACCTTGCGTTCGGCGAACTCGACACGGACATGCCGTCGCGCGCCCTCGACGAAGACGATCACGGCGACGAGCACAATCCAGAAGACAGCATGGCCCAGCACAAGACTGCCGGAGATCTGCTCGCCCTCCAGCAGGTACGCGATGCCGGCAATGTCGCGCGGGATGGCAGCAAGGATATTGGCGCTGAGCAGCAGTGCCAGACCATTGCCGATGCCATGACGGGTGATCTGCTCGCTGAGCCAGATCAGGACGAACACGCCGCCGACGATCGAGGCCGTGGCGGCGAGCACGGACCATTCCTCGGGATCGGGAACCAGTGCCGGAAATGTCTGGATGGCCGAGGCGTAGCCATAGGCCTGGAAGGTCGCAAACAGGAGGGTCAGGATCAGGGTGTAGCGAGAGATCCTGCGCCGGCCGCGCTCGCCCGACCTCTCGAGCGAGCTCAAGCGCTGCCAAACCAGCGACGCCAGGCGAACGACGACCGCAGCAGTGAGATAGGGAAGAATACCGAGTGCGAAGATTGAGAGGCGGACCGCGTATTCGGCTGAGTACGACTCGCTCGGCACGCGCATCCCTGCGAACGGGATCTGCGTGCCGAGCCTGAAAAGGAGCAGCGCGCCAATCGTGAAAGCGATCCGGCGCGCGAGCTCCCTGCTCATCTACGGCGGCCGCGCAGCTTCGACTTCCGGATCAGGCCTTCATACTGATGGGCCAGCAGATAGCCCTGCACCTGCGCCACCGTGTCCATGGTGACGCTGACGACGATCAGCAGCGACGTACCACCGAAGTAGAACGGCACCGACGCGTAGGAGATCAGGATTTCCGGGATCAAGCAGACGATGGCGAGATAGACCGCGCCGAGCACGGTGATGCGCGAGAGCACGTAGTCGATGTATTCGGCCGTGCGCTCGCCGGGACGGATGCCCGGGATGAAGCCGCCGTGCTTCTTCAGATTGTCCGCAGTCTCGGTCGGGTTGAACACGATCGCGGTATAGAAGAACGCGAAGAACACGATCAGCGCCAGGTACATGATCAGGAACAGCGGACGGCCGTGGCCGAGCTGGGTGGTGATCCACTGGAACCATTCCGGCCCACTGCCCGCGTTGAAGTTCGCAACCGTGGTCGGCAGCAGCAGCAGCGACGACGCAAAGATCGGCGGGATCACGCCCGAAGTGTTGAGCTTGAGCGGCAGATGCGAGGACTGGCCCTCGAACATCTTGTTGCCGACCTGGCGCTTCGGATACTGGATCAAAAGCCGGCGCTGCGCGCGCTCCATGAACACGATGAAGGCGATCACGGCGACAGCCATGATGATGACGACCAGGATCAGTCCGGTCGACATCGCGCCCTGACGGCCGAGCTCGAGCATGTTGGCGAGCGCCGCAGGCAACTCGGCGACGATGCCAGCGAGAATGATCAGCGAGATGCCGTTGCCGATGCCGCGCGAGGTGATCTGCTCGCCCAGCCACATCAGAAACATGGTGCCGCCGGTCAGCGTGATCGCCGTGGACAGGCGGAAGAACATGCCGGGGTCGCTGACGACGTTGCCGGCGCCTTCAAGGCCCACCGCGATGCCGTAGGACTGGAACGCGGCCAGGATCACCGTCAGATAGCGGGTGTACTGGTTCAGTGTCTTGCGGCCGGCCTCGCCTTCCTTCTTCAGCGCCTCGAGCTGCGGCGAGACGGTGGTGAGGAGCTGGATGATGATCGAGGCCGAGATGTACGGCATGATGTTCAGCGCGAAGATCGCCATGCGGTGGATGCCGCCGCCGGCGAACATGTTGAACATGCCGAGGATGCCGCCCGCCTGGGAGCGGAACACCTGCTCCCAGATGTTGGGATCGATGCCCGGCAGCGGGATGTAGGTCCCGAGCCGGTAAACCAGCAGCGCACCCAGGGTGAACCAGATGCGCTTCTTCAGTTCGTCGGCCTTGGCAAACGCGCCGAAATTGAGATTGGCTGCCAGTTGTTCCGCTGCAGAGACCATCTTGGACTTTCTCCCGCCGCCTGTTGCGCCGTCATGCCCGCGGCCGGGCTACTCTAGCGGACGCCGGACATTATCTGGGGCTCGGCTTCGATAAGTCCACGTCCCGCATGCGTAAAGGCCCGCGAGCCGCGGGCCAATGACGCAGTTGTTACGCCGCCTCGCCTTCTTCCTTGGCAGGGGCGAGGATCTTCACCGAACCGCCGGCCTTCTCGACCGCCGCGATCGCGGTCTTGGTGGCGCCGTGCACCTCGATGTTGAGCTTCGACTTGAGCTCGCCGCGGCCGAGCAGCCGCAGGCCGGCCTTGGCGCGGCGCAGCACGCCGCCCTTCACCAGGGCCTCGACGTTCACGACGCTGCCGGCGTCGATCTTCTTGGCATCGACCGCTTCCTGGAGCCGGTCGAGATTGATCTCGGCGAACTCGACGCGGAAGATGTTGTTGAAGCCGCGCTTGGGCAGACGGCGATGCATCGGCATCTGACCGCCTTCGAAACCCTTGATGCGCACGCCCGAACGCGCGGTCTGGCCCTTGCCGCCGCGGCCGGACTGCTTGCCCTTGCCCGAACCGATGCCACGGCCGACGCGCATGCGCTTCTTGCGCGAGCCGGCGTTGTCGGCGATATCGCTGAGCTTCATCGCCCTTCTCCTTGTGTCTTGCGCATGATCTTCACCGAAACCGGTACCCGCTTGTCGGGATCATGCGCCTTTGCTTACTTCTCGTCGACGATGCGAACGAGATGGTGAACCTTCTCGATCATGCCGCGGACCGCCGGGGTGTCCGGCAGCTCGCTGGTGCGGCCGATCTTGTTGAGCTTGAGCCCGATCAGCGTCGAACGCTGCGAGTGATGGCGGCGGATCGCGCTGCCGGTCTGCTCGAGCTTGATCGTCTTTGCGGCCTTGGCCATGGGAGTCTACTCCGAAAGCTTCCGTTAGTCGGCAGCCGCCTCGGCATCGCCGCCGATACGGCGGGACTGCAGAGTGGACACCTTGATGTTGCGGCGGGCTGCGACCGAGCGCGGCGAATCCTGGTGCTTCAGCGCGTCGAAGGTCGCGCGCACCATGTTGTACGGGTTCGACGAGCCGATCGACTTCGCCACCACGTCCTGGACGCCCAGCGTCTCGAACACGGCGCGCATCGGGCCGCCGGCGATGATGCCGGTACCGGCGGGAGCAGCACGCAGATAGACACGGCCCGCGCCATGACGGCCGGCGATGTCGTGATGCAGCGTGCGGCCCTCGCGCAGCGACACGCGGGTCAGGTTGCGCTTGGCGGATTCGGTTGCCTTGCGGATCGCCTCGGGCACTTCGCGCGCCTTGCCGTGACCGAAGCCGGCACGGCCCTTCTGGTCGCCGATCACGACCAGCGCTGCGAAACCGAAGCGCTTGCCGCCCTTGACGACCTTCGCCACGCGATTGATGTGGACGAGCTTGTCGACGAACTCGCTGTCGCGCTCCTCGCGCTCCTTGCGTTCACGTCCGCCGCCGCGTTGATCGCGTCCACCACGTTGTTCGCGTTCAGCTGCCATGGTTTTTCCAATCCTTCAGAGGCTTACGCCTCAATCCTCAAATTCTGTTAGAAGCTCAGCCCGCTCTCACGCGCAGCGTCGGCAAGTGCCTTGACGCGCCCGTGATAGAGATAGCTGCCGCGATCGAACACGACTTCCTTGACGCCCTTCTCGGCAGCGCGCTCGGCCAGCAGCTTGCCGACCGCCTTCGCCGCGTCGATGTCGGCGCCGGTCTTGCCGCCGTCCCGCATCGCCTTCTCGAGCGACGAGGCCGAGGCCAGCGTCTCGCCCTTCAGGTCGTCGATGACCTGGGCGTAGATGTGCTTGGACGAGCGGAACACCGACAGGCGCGGACGGCCACCACCGGAGCGGCGCAGCTTCAGCCGCACACTCCGCTTGCGCCGGGCATTCGTAACCTTGGCTTTGGACATGACCGGCTCCGTTACTTCTTCTTGCCTTCCTTGCGGAAGATGAATTCGCCAACATACTTCACGCCCTTGCCCTTGTAGGGCTCCGGCGGGCGATAGGCGCGGATCTCGGCCGCGACCTGGCCGACGCGCTGGATGTCGCTGCCCGACACCGTGATTTCGGTCGGCTTCGGCACGGCGATCGTGATCCCTTCCGGGATCGGATAGATCACGTCGTGGCTGTAGCCGAGCGCGAGCTGCAGGTTCTTGCCCTGCATCGCGGCGCGGTAACCGACGCCGGTGATCTCGAGCTTCTTCTCGAAGCCCTTGGTGACGCCTTCGACCAGATTCGCGACCTGGGCGCGAGCGGTGCCGTACAGCGCCCGCGCGCGGTTGGTCTCGGCCCGCGGCTTGACCTTGATCTGGCCGCTCTCGAGCTTCACCTCGACGTCGTCATGGACGACGAACTGAAGCTGGCCCTTCGGCCCCTTCATCTTGACGGTCTGCCCGTCGACGGTCGCGGTCACACCCGACGGAACCGCCACAGGCCTTTTGCCAACACGTGACATGGATCAAAAATCCTTCTCAGAACACCGTGAAGAGGACTTCACCGCCCACATTCGCGTCGCGCGCGCTGTGGTCGGCCATGATCCCCTTCGGCGTCGACAACACCGAAATGCCGAGCCCGTTGTTGACCCGCGGCAGGTTCTTCACCGAGGCGTAAACACGACGCCCGGGCTTGGAGACACGTTCGATCTCGCGGATGACGGGCTCGCCGTCGAAATACTTCAGCTCGATCTCGATCTCGCTGCGGCCCGAGGAGTGCTCGAGCGTGGCGTAACCGCGGATGTAGCCCTCGCTCTTCAGCACCTCGAGCACGTTCTCGCGCATCTTCGAGCCCGGCGTGGAGACCTTGGTCTTGGAACGCATCTGCGCGTTGCGGATGCGGGTGATCAGATCGCTGATTGGATCGTGCGTAGACATCTAAACGACCCTCCTTACCAGCTGGACTTCACGAGGCCCGGGACCATGCCCTTGGAGCCAAGGTCGCGCAGCGCGATACGGGACAGCTTGTTCTTGCGATAGTTCGAGCGCGGGCGGCCCGACAGCTCGCAACGCAGGCGGATGCGGGTCGCCGACGAGTTGCGCGGCATTTCGGCCAGCTTCAACGTCGCAGCGAAACGCTCTTCCATCGGCAGCTTCTTGTCGGCGATGATCGCCTTCAACCGCTCGCGCTTGGCGGCGGCGTTCTTCACCATCCGCTTGCGCCGGTTGTTCTTCTCGACTGAACTCTTCTTTGCCATGCTTGGCTCCTGGGTATCCGCGTTTGAGAGGCTTTAGGTCAGCGTCTCACTGCCGGAACGGGAAATTGAAAGCGGTCAACAAGGCCCTCGCCTCTTCGTCGGTCTTCGCCGTGGTGCAGACGGTGATGTCCATACCGCGGGCTTCCGTGACCTTGTCGAAGTCGATCTCGGGGAAAATGATGTGCTCCTTGATGCCGAGCGAGTAGTTGCCGCGGCCGTCGAAGCTCTTCGGGTTCAGGCCGCGGAAGTCGCGGACGCGCGGCAGCGCGACCGTCACCAGGCGGTCGATGAACTCGTACATGCGGGCCTTGCGCAGCGTGACCTTGCAGCCGATCGGCTGGTTCTCACGCAGCTTGAAGGTCGCGATCGCGATGCGCGAATAGGTCACGATCGCCTTCTGGCCGGCGATCTGGGTCAATTCGGCGGCGGCGGTCTCGGCCTTCTTGCGGTCGTTGACGGAATCGCCAACGCCCATGTTCAGCACGACCTTGTCCAGGCGCGGAACCTGCATCACGTTCTCATAACCGAACTTCTCGGTCATCGCCGTGCGGATCTTCGCGTCATATTCCGCGCGCAGGCGCGGCGTGTAAGCGGCCTCAGCCATCGATCTCAGCTCCCGAGCTCTTGGCGATGCGGACTTTCTTGCCGTCCGCCAGAATCTTGAATCCGACGCGGGTCGGCTTTCCGTCCTTGCCGACATACGCGATGTTGGACAGTTGGATCGGCGACTCCTTCGAGATGATGCCGCCCTCCTGGGCCTGCGTCTGCTTCTGGTGACGCTTGACCATGTTGATGCCGCGCACCAGCGCGGTGCCGGCGTCGGGGCGCACCTCGAACACCTCGCCGGTGCGACCCTTGTCGCGGCCGGTCAGCACGACGACCTTGTCGCCCTTGCGGATCTTCGCAGCCATCACAGCACCTCCGGCGCGAGCGAAATGATCTTCATGTGGTTCTTGGCGCGCAGCTCGCGCGGCACGGGCCCGAAGATACGGGTGCCGACCGGCTCGGCCTGGTTGTTGATCAGGACGGCGGCGTTGCGGTCGAAGCGGATGACCGAACCGTCGGCGCGGCGGATGTCCTTGCGGACGCGCACCACGACGGCCTTCATCACGTCGCCCTTCTTCACCTTGCCACGCGGAATCGCTTCCTTGATCGAGACGACGATGATGTCGCCGATCGTGGCGTAGCGGCGCTTGGAGCCTCCGAGCACCTTGATACACATGACACGGCGTGCGCCAGAATTGTCGGCCACGTCGAGGTTGGTCTGCATCTGAATCATTGATGCACCTCGTCCTCTTTCTATTTGCGCCAGCCCAGCCGGCGCTCAACATTTCCCTGAAGTCAGTCGGCTAGAGCCAACAGATCAGGCGCTTTTCTTGTGTTCGCCCCGGATCACGACCCAGCGCTTCAACTTCGAAATCGGTTTCGATTCCTCGATCCACACCACGTCGCCCGGCTTGAACTCGTTGCTCTCGTCGTGCGCGTGATAGTTCTTCGAACGGCGGATCGTCTTCTTGTAGATCGGGTGCGTGAAGCGGCGGTCGACGCGCACCACGATGGTCTTGGCCTGCTTGTCGCTGACGACCACGCCCTGCAAAGTACGTTTCGGCATCTTCGTAAGCCTCTTACTTCTTCTTCGCGCGCGTCTGCGCGGCGACGGTCTTGATCCGGGCGATGTCACGGCGGGCCTCGCGCAGGCGCGAGGTGTTCTCGAGCTGCCCGGTGGCGCGCTGGAAGCGCAGGTTGAAGCGCTCCTTCTTCAGGTTCAGGATGGCGTCATCCTGCTGGTCGGGGCTCATCGCGCGGATGTCTTCGATCTTCATCTGGGCCATGGCCATTACTCCGCAATGCGCTCGACGAAGCGCGTCTTGATCGGCAGCTTGGCGGCCGCCAGGGTCAGCGCCTCGCGCGCCGTCTGGGTGTTGACGCCGTCGATCTCGAACAGCACCCGGCCCGGCTTGACGCGCGCGACCCACAGTTCCGGCGAACCCTTGCCGGAGCCCATGCGGACTTCGGCCGGCTTCTTCGACACCGGAACGTCGGGGAACACGCGGATCCAGACGCGGCCGGCGCGCTTCATGTGGCGGGTCAGCGCGCGGCGAGCGGCTTCGATCTGGCGCGCGGTGACGCGCTCAGGCTCGGTCGCCTTCAGGCCGAACTGGCCGAACGCCAACGTCGCGCCCGAAGACGCGACGCCGTGGATGCGGCCCTTATGCGCCTTCCGGAACTTCGTTTTCTTAGGTTGCATCATGGCTTTAAGCCCTCAAATTCCTGTGCTGGATCAGGCTGCAGCCGCATCGCGGCGCTGACGGCCACCACGATCGCCACTGCCGCCCGTCTCGCCTTCGGCCATTCTCTTGTCCTGGGCCATCGGATCGTGCTCGAGGATCTCGCCCTTGAAGATCCAGACCTTGACGCCGCAGGTGCCGAAGGTCGTGAACGCGGTCGCAACGCCGTAGTCGATGTCGGCGCGCAGCGTGTGCAGCGGCACGCGACCTTCGCGGTACCACTCCATGCGGGCGATTTCCGCACCGCCCAGACGACCCGAGCAGTTGATGCGGATGCCTTCCGCGCCGAGACGCATCGCCGACTGCACGGCGCGCTTCATAGCACGGCGGAACGCCACGCGGCGCTCGAGCTGCTGCGCGATCGACTCGGCCACCAGCGTCGCATCGAGCTCCGGCTTGCGGATCTCGACGATGTTGATGACGACGTCGGACGAGGTGATGTCCGCGACCTTCTTGCGCAGCTTGTCGATGTCGGCGCCCTTCTTGCCGATCACCACGCCCGGACGGGCCGAGTGGATGGTGACGCGGCACTTCTTGTGCGGACGCTCGATCACGATGCGGGCGACGGCCGCCTGCTTGAGCTCCTTGTGCAGGATCTCGCGGATCTTGACGTCCTCGTGCAGCAGCTTGCCGTATTCCTGCTTGCCGGCGAACCAGCGGGAATCCCAGGTACGGTTGATGCCGAGACGCAGACCGATCGGATTGATCTTTTGACCCATCGTGTTCTCCTGCGCCCTTAAGCGGCTGCTTCGGCTTCGACCTGACGAACGATGATCGTCAGCTGCGAAAATGGTTTGTAGACACGGCCCGAACGGCCACGGCCGCGGGCGGCAAAACGCTTCATCACGAGGCCGTTGCCGACGAAGGCCTGCGCCACGACGAGATCATCGACGTCGAGGTCGTGGTTGTTCTCGGCGTTGGCGATAGCCGATTCCAGGCACTTCTTCACGTCAACCGCGATCCGCTTGCGCGAGAACTGCAGGTCGGCGAGCGCGGCAGACGCCTTCCGGCCGCGAATGAGCTGGGCGACCAGGTTGAGCTTCTGCGGGCTCACCCGCAGCATCCGGGCGACCGCCTTGGCCTCGTTGTCGGCGAGGCTCCGTTCGCGCTTAGGTTTGCTCATCGTTTAATCCTCAAGCCTTCTTGGCTTTCTTGTCGCCGGAGTGGCCATGGAAGGTCCGGGTCGGCGAGAACTCGCCGAACTTGTGACCGACCATTTCCTCGTTGACGGCCACCGGCACGTGCTTCTGGCCGTTGTAGACGCCGAAGGTCAGGCCGACGAACTGCGGCAGGATCGTCGAGCGACGGCTCCAGATCTTGATGACGTCGTGACGGCCGGACGCGCGCGCGGCATCTGCCTTCTTGAGCAGAGAACCCTCGACGAACGGGCCTTTCCAGACTGAACGAACCATGTCCGGCGTTCCTTACTTCTTCCGCTTGTGGCGGCTTAGGAGAATGAATTTGTTGGTCGACTTGTTGGTACGGGTCTTCTTGCCCTTGGTCGGCTTGCCCCACGGGGTGACCGGGTGGCGACCGCCCGAGGTACGACCTTCACCACCGCCGTGCGGATGGTCGATCGGGTTCATCGCGACGCCGCGGTTGTGCGGGCGGCGGCCCATCCAACGCTTGCGGCCGGCCTTGCCGATCGAGGTGTTCATGTGGTCCGGGTTCGACACCGCGCCGATCGTGCCGCGGCAACGGCCGTGCACCAGGCGCTGCTCGCCCGAGTTCAGGCGGATGATCACGTAGTCCTGGTCGCGACCGACGAGCTGGGCGTAGGTGCCGGCCGAACGGGCGAGCTGGCCGCCCTTCCCGATCTTGACCTCGATGTTGTGGATGATCGTGCCGACCGGCATGTTGCCGAGCGGCATGACGTTGCCCGGCTTCACGTCGACGTAGTTGCCGGCGATGATGGTGTCACCCACGGCCAGGCGCTGCGGCGCCAGGATGTAGGCCTGCTCGCCGTCCTGGTACTTGATCAGCGCGATGAAGCCGGTGCGGTTCGGATCATACTCGAGCCGCTCGACCGTCGCGGGAACGTCGACCTTCTCGCGCTTGAAGTCGACGGTGCGCAGCGTCTGCTTGTGACCGCCGCCGCGGAAGCGCACGGTGATACGGCCGGTGTTGTTGCGGCCGCCCGAGGACTTCTTGCCTTCGGTGAGCGCCTTCAGCGGCTTGCCCTTGTAGAGGGCCGAACGATCGACCATGACCAGCTGGCGCTGGCCGGGCGTCGTGGGATTGAATGTCTTCAGTGCCATCGTCGTACGACCTTACAGACCGGTGGTGACGTCGATCCGGTGGCCCTCTTCGAGGGTCACGATCGCGCGCTTGGTGTTCGACTGCGAGCCGAGATTGCCACGGAAGGCCTTGACCTTGCCCTTGCGGACCAGCGTGTTGACGCTCTTGACCTTGACGTCGAACAGCTTCTCGATCGCTTCCTTGATCTGCGGCTTGGTCGCCTTCGCGGCCACCTTGAACAGCACCTTGTTGTGCTCCGAGGCGATCGTCGCCTTTTCGGTCACGACCGGCGACAGGATCACGTCATAGTGGCGAGGCTCGATGTTCTTCGTCATTTGAAGCGCGCCTCCAGCGCATCGATGGCGGCCTTGGTCAGAACGAGCTTCTGACGGCGCAGGATGTCGTAGACGTTGATGCCCTGGATCGGCAGCACGTCCATGTTCGGGATGTTGCGGGCCGCCGACGCGAAGCCGTTGTTGAGCTCGGCGCCGTCGATGATCAGCGCGTTGGTGAGCCCCAGGCCCGAGAAGTGGCCGAGCAGCGCCTTGGTCTTGGCGGTCTCGAGCGCGGCCTTCTCGATCACGACGAGATCGCCGTCCTTGGCCTTGGCCGAGAGCGCATGCTTCAGCGCCAGCGCGCGGACCTTCTTCGGCAGGTCGGTGGCGTGCGAACGCACGACCGGACCGAAGGCACGGCCGCCGCCGCGGAACTGCGGCACGCGGGCCGAGCCGTGACGAGCACCGCCGGTGCCCTTCTGCTTGTACATCTTCTTGCCGGTGCGCCAGATCTCGGCGCGGCCCTTGGCCTTGTGCGTGCCGGCCTGGCGCTTGTTGAGCTGCCACTGCACGCAGCGCGCGATGATGTCTTCGCGCGGCTCGAGGCCGAAAATGGCGTCGGAGAGCTGGACCGAGCCGGCTTCCTTACCTTCGAGGGTGGTGACCTTCAATTCCATCTCACGCCTCCTGCGCAGCCGGAGCGGCTTCCGCGTCGCCAGCAACCTTGAACTTGCCGGGCTTCGGAGCTTCCTTCGGCAGCGGCTTCTTGACGGCGTCGCGCACGCGGATCCAGCCGCCCTTGGAGCCGGGAACGGCGCCTTCGACGAGGATCAGGCCGCGCTCGACATCGGTCTGGACGACACGAAGGTTGAGCGTGGTGATGCGATCGACACCCATGTGGCCGGGCATCTTCTTGTTCTTCCAGGTCTTGCCGGGGTCCTGACGGCCGCCGGTCGAACCGATCGAGCGGTGCGAGATCGACACACCGTGCGTGGCGCGCAGACCGCCGAAGTTCCAGCGCTTCATACCGCCGGCGAAGCCCTTACCGACCGAGGTGCCGGTGACGTCGACGAACTGGCCGACGACGAAGTGATCGGCCTGGATCTCGGCGCCGACCGGGATCATGGCATCCGCGGTGACGCGGAATTCCTCGACCCGGCGCTTCGGCTCGACCTTGGCGACCGCGAACTGGCCGCGCTCCGCCTTGGGCATGTACACGGTCTTGCGGCTGCCAGAACCGAGCTGGAGCGCGACGTAACCGTTCTTCTCTTCGGTGCGGTGGCCTACGACCTGGCAATTGCCGAGCTTCAGCACGGTCACGGGGATATGTTCGCCGGCCTCCGTGAAGACCCGCGTCATCCCGACCTTTTGTGCGATCACTCCGGAGCGCATCGGCTTGCTTCCTGTTCTTTCTGTCCTTGCGGACTAGCTAATCTTCGTTGTGAGCAAGACCCGGTCCGAAAACCGTTGCCCACTTCTCGGGGTCTTGCTCAGAGCTTGATCTCGACGTCGACACCGGCGGCCAGGTCGAGCTTCATCAAAGCATCGACGGTCTGCGGGGTCGGATCGACGATGTCGAGCAGGCGCTTGTGAGTGCGCATCTCGAACTGTTCGCGGCTCTTCTTGTCGACGTGGGGCGAACGGTTGACGGTGAACTTCTCGATGCGGGTGGGCAGCGGAATGGGTCCGCGGACCTGCGCGCCGGTGCGCTTCGCCGTGTTCACGATCTCGCGGGTCGACGTATCGAGGATACGATGGTCGAACGCCTTGAGACGGATACGAATGTTTTGGCCGTTCATTGCCGTGCTTTCTTTAGTGAGTGGCGAGTAGCGAGTAGCGAATAGAATCCCCTATTCGCCACTCACCATTCCCTATTCGCTTGTTACTCGATGATCGAGGCGACGACGCCGGCGCCGACGGTACGGCCGCCTTCGCGAATCGCGAATCGGAGCTTCTCTTCCATCGCGATCGGCACGATCAGGTGCACTTCCATCGCGATGTTGTCGCCCGGCATCACCATCTCGGTGCCTTCCGGCAGGTGCACGACACCGGTCACGTCGGTGGTGCGGAAGTAGAACTGCGGACGGTAGTTGGTGAAGAACGGGGTGTGGCGACCGCCCTCTTCCTTGGTGAGGATGTAGGCCTCGGCCTTGAACTTGGTGTGCGGCTTGACCGAACCCGGCTTGGCCAGAACCTGGCCGCGCTCGACGTCCTCGCGCTTGGTGCCGCGGAGCAGAGCGCCGATGTTGTCGCCGGCCTGACCCTGATCGAGCAGCTTGCGGAACATTTCGACGCCGGTGACGGTGGTCTTCTGGGTGGCGCGGAGACCGACGATCTCGATTTCCTCGCCGACCTTGACGACGCCGCGCTCGACACGGCCGGTCACCACGGTGCCGCGGCCCGAGATCGAGAACACGTCTTCAACCGGCATCAGGAACGGCTGGTCGATCGGACGCTCCGGCTGCGGGATGTACTCGTCGACGTTCTTCATCAGCTCGAGGATGGCGTCGTGGCCGAGCTTCTTGTCCGAATCTTCGAGAGCGGCGAGCGCCGAACCCTTGATGATCGGGATCTTGTCGCCCGGGAATTCGTACTTGGAGAGCAGCTCGCGGACTTCGAGCTCGACGAGCTCGAGCAGCTCCGGATCGTCGACCATGTCGCACTTGTTGAGGAACACGACGAGCGCGGGCACGCCGACCTGGCGGGCGAGCAGGATGTGCTCGCGGGTCTGCGGCATCGGGCCGTCAGCGGCCGACACGACCAGGATCGCGCCGTCCATCTGGGCTGCGCCGGTGATCATGTTCTTCACGTAGTCGGCGTGACCGGGGCAGTCGACGTGGGCGTAGTGGCGGTTCGGCGTCTCGTACTCGACGTGTGCGGTCGAGATGGTGATGCCGCGGGCCTTCTCTTCCGGCGCCTTGTCGATCTGGTCGTACGCGGTGAACGTCGCACCGCCGGCTTCGGCGAGAACCTTGGTGATCGCCGCGGTCAGCGACGTCTTGCCATGGTCGACGTGACCGATGGTGCCGATGTTGCAGTGCGGCTTGTTACGTTCAAACTTTGCTTTGGCCATTTGACTCTCCGTTCAATCGTCAGTTTGAGACCGACGACAATCAGGCAAACTTCTTCTGGACTTCTGCCGACACGTTGGCCGGCGCTTCTGCGTAGTGATCGAACTGCATGGTGAAGGTCGCGCGACCCTGGCTCATCGAGCGCAGGTTGTTCACGTAACCGAACATGTTCATGAGCGGCACCATCGCATTGATGACGTTGGCATTGCCGCGCATGTCCTGGCCCTGGATCTGGCCGCGCCGGGAATTCAGGTCGCCGATGACCGAGCCGGTGTAGTCTTCCGGCGTCACCACCTCGACCTTCATGATCGGCTCGAGCAGGACGGACTTGCCCTTCTGCAGCGCTTCGCGGAATGCCGCGCGCGATGCGATTTCGAAGGCGAGCGCCGACGAGTCGACGTCGTGATACTTGCCGTCGACGAGCTGAACCTTGACGTCGACCACGGGGAAGCCCGCGACGACACCAGAGCTCATCACGCTGTTGAGGCCCTTTTCGACGCCGGGGATGTATTCCTTCGGAACCGCTCCGCCGACGATCTTGGACTCAAACTCGTAACCCTTGCCGGGCTCGTTCGGCTCGACCACGATCGACACCTCCGCGAACTGACCGGTACCGCCGGTCTGCTTCTTGTGGGTGTACTTGACCTCGGCCTTCTTGGTGACGCGCTCACGGAACGCAACCTGCGGCGCGCCGATGTTGGCGTCGACCTTGTAGGTGCGCTTGAGGATGTCGACCTTGATGTCGAGATGGAGTTCGCCCATGCCCTTGAGGATGGTCTGGCCGGACTCCTGGTCGGTCGAGACGCGGAAGGACGGATCCTCCGCAGCGAGCTTCGCCAGCGCCACGCCCAGCTTTTCCTGGTCGGCCTTGGACTTCGGCTCGATCGCGATCTCGATGACCGGCTCGGGGAATTCCATCTTCTCCAGGATCACCTGCTTGTCGGGATCGCACAGCGTGTCACCGGTGCGCGCTTCCTTCAGACCTGCCAGCGCAACGATGTCGCCGGCATAGGCTTCCTTGATGTCTTCGCGGTTGTTCGCATGCATCAGCAGCATGCGCCCGATGCGCTCCTTCTTCTCGCGCGTCGAGTTCACGACGCCGGTGCCGCTCTGCAGGACGCCGGAATAGATGCGGCAGAAGGTGATGGTGCCGACGAACGGGTCGTCCATGATCTTGAACGCGAGCAGCGCGAGCGGCTCCTTGTCGTCGGCCTTGCGCACGACTTCGTTGCCGACATCGTCGGTGCCCTTGATCGCGGGCACGTCGATCGGCGACGGCAGATAGTCGACGACGGCGTCGAGCAGCGGCTGCACACCCTTGTTCTTGAAGGCCGAGCCGCACAGCACGGGATAGAACGCGCCGGTCAGCACCGCCTTGCGGAGCAGGCGCTTCAGCGTCGCCTCGTCCGGCTCCTTGCCGTCGAGATAGGCGGCCATGGCATCGTCGTCGAGCTCGACGGCGGCTTCCACCATCTTCTCGCGGTATTCCTTGGCCTGGTCGACCATGTCTTCCGGAATGTCGACATAGTCGAACTTCGCGCCGAGCGATTCATCGTTCCAGATGATGCCCTGCATCTTCACGAGGTCGACGAGACCCTTGAAGTTGTTCTCGGCACCGATCGGAAGCTGGATCGCGATCGGCTTGGCGCCGAGGCGGTCGACGATGTCGGCCAGGCACTTAAAGAAGTCGGCGCCAGTCTTGTCCATCTTGTTGGCGAAGACGATGCGCGGAACCTTGTACTTGTCGCCCTGGCGCCAGACGGTCTCGGTCTGGGGCTCGACACCCTGGTTCGAGTCGAGCACGCAGACGGCGCCGTCGAGCACGCGCAGCGAACGCTCGACTTCGATGGTGAAGTCGACGTGGCCGGGAGTGTCGATGATGTTCAGGCGCTTGCCGTTCCAGAACGCGGTGGTTGCAGCGGAGGTGATCGTGATGCCACGCTCCTGCTCCTGCTCCATCCAGTCCATCGTCGCGGCACCTTCGTGCACTTCGCCGATCTTGTGGCTCTTGCCGGTGTAATAGAGGATGCGCTCGGTGGTCGTGGTCTTGCCGGCATCGATATGCGCCATGATACCGAAATTGCGGTAATTCTCTATGGCATGAACGCGAGGCATGGGCTGTTCCTTAGATTCCGTGTTTCGCCGTTACCAGCGATAGTGCGAGAAGGCGCGGTTGGCTTCCGCCATCCGGTGCACGTCCTCACGCTTCTTGACGGCGTTGCCGCGGTTGTTCGAGGCGTCCAGCAGCTCCGCCGAGAGCCGCTCGGTCATCGTCTTCTCGTTGCGCTCGCGCGCAGCCGAGATCAGCCAGCGAATGCCCAGGGCCTGACGGCGAGTCGAACGAACCTCGACCGGAACCTGATAGGTCGCGCCGCCGACGCGGCGGGAGCGCACTTCGATCGTCGGCATGACGTTCTCGAGCGCCTGCTCGAACACGCCGAGCGGGTTCTGCTTGGTCTTGGATTCGATGATCCCGAACGCACCGTAGACGATGCCTTCGGCGACCGACTTCTTGCCGGCGTACATCACCGAGTTCATGAACTTCGTGACGACGATGTTCCCGAACTTCGGATCGGGAAGAACTTCGCGCTTTTCCGCTGAGTGGCGACGAGACATTGAGCTGGTTCCCGCTTACTTCGGACGCTTGGCGCCGTACTTCGAACGACGCTGCTTACGGTTCTTGACGCCCTGGGTGTCCAGAACGCCGCGGAGGATGTGGTAGCGCACGCCGGGCAAGTCCTTGACGCGACCGCCGCGGATCATGACCACCGAGTGCTCCTGGAGGTTATGGCCCTCGCCGGGGATGTAGCCGATCACCTCGAAGCCGTTGGTCAGGCGCACCTTGGCGACCTTACGAAGCGCCGAGTTCGGCTTCTTCGGGGTCGTGGTGTAGACGCGGGTGCAAACACCACGCTTCTGAGGCGACTGCTGCAGCGCCGGCACCTTCTTGCGCGACTTCTGCACTTCACGCGGTTGAGCGATCAGCTGGTTGATCGTCGGCATCCTGGCCTTACCCTTTGTTCTGTCGCGAACCCTTCCGGATCCGCTGTCTTGCCGCGGCCCGTTGCCGGGACCGCAAATTCTTTCGAGCTACCCACCCGACGAGGCCGCACTGCACGGAACAATCCGCACAAAGCGAAATTGCGCCAACCGCTCCATCAACGAGCGGAAAGCGCTTCGACGCCACAGAGGACCGCAGTATTGAGACCGATCAGCTCAAAGCCGCGGCCCGCGCACTGAGGTCATGCATCCGAATTCTGTCTCAAGAGAACGTGCTCAAGAGAACTAAAATCGCACTGGCATTGCCTAGCTATGATCGACAGCGTTTGAGCGGCATTCGTCGAGGTTGGTGCCCGTCTTTAGCGATCCCTCGGGATCAAGTCCCTGGGGATCAAACGGGTGGCCCGTTCCGACGTTGGCGATGCTCACCGCCTGTCGTTAAGTGAGGCGCTTTCTATAAGTGAGAATCGGTCAAGTCAAGGCGAAACGACAGGCGAAAAGCGCTTCTCGCGCCTGAGGAAATCGCCCGTTTGCCGCGCTCACGCGCCTCCCCGATATGGGAACGAAGTGCCCCCTTCGCCACCCCTGCGGCTATTTATATCCGGGAGAAATGTACTTTTATGACCCGCACCAAGGCTTTTCTCGTGTTCATGCGTCATTCTGACGCCTGCGGCAGAGATCAGCGCCATCCGGTACGTCGATGTCGGCGGGGGGACTGTCCGGCTCGACCGCCGCCGCGATGCTCGGCCGCACCGGCAATTCTACGGCGCTGATCGATCCGCATGAGAGCTATCCGGCGGATTTTCGAGTCGAAAAACTCAGCGATCACCTGCAGGCCGAGCGATTCCCGAGGACCGGAATCGCAGAATCAGGGACCGCTCGGAGAGGCCATGCATCCGGAGCCGACCTTCCTCGGTCACTCCTCCTCCTCGTCGTCCTCGTCCTCATCGTCCTCGAGGTCGTCGTCATCGTCGCTGTCGTCATCGGCGTGCGCCGCCACGCCATGGGGCTGGTGGATCTGGTCGTTCCACAGCTTACGATAGGTGCCGTTCCTCGCGAGCAGTTCGGCATGCGAGCCGCGCTCGATCGCCCTGCCCCCTGAAATCACGATGATCTCGTCCATCTCGACCACCGAGGTCAGGCGGTGGGTCGACCAGATCATGGTGCGCCCCTTGGCGACCTTCAGCAGCGTGCGGTTGATCGCGGCTTCCGTGGTCTGGTCGAGTGCCGAGGTCGCTTCGTCCAGCAGCAGCACGGAGGGATTGCGGATGATCGCGCGCGCGATCGCGATGCGCTGGCGCTGGCCGCCCGACAGGGTATCGCCGCGCTCGCCGACCGGCGTGTCGTAGCGCTGCGGCAGGCTCATGATGAAGCGATGGATCTCGGCCTTCTTGGCCGCCTCCTCCACCTCCTCGTCGGTCGCGCCCTCCTTGCCGAGCCGGATGTTCTCGCGGATCGACATGTTGAACAGCATGTTCTCCTGGAACACCACCGCCATGCTCCGGCGCAGCGAATCCAGCGTCACCTTGCGGACGTCGACGCCGTCGATGGTGACGCGGCCCTCGTCGGGCACGTAGAGCCGCAGGATCAAATTGAGCAGCGTGCTCTTGCCGGAGCCCGAGGGACCGACGATGGCAATGCTCTTGCCGACATTGAGCTTGAGGCTGAGATTGTCCAGCACCGGCGTCTGGCTGCCCTCGTACTGGAACGTCACGCGGTCGAAGGTGATGTCGTGGGTGACGCGCGGCAGGTCGGGCGCACCCGGGCGATCGGCGCCGCGCGTCGGCTCGTCGAGGAGCTCCTGAATGTGACGGATGGCGGCGGCCGACGAGATCGACACCGGGATGAAATGCATCACATGGGCGATGTTGTAGGAGACCTCCCAGAACGCGCTCTCGAAGGTGACGAAGGTGCCGATGGTGATCTGACCCTTGGTCGCGAGATAGGCGCCGATCGCGAGCACCACCAAGTGTAGCAGCAAGACCGAGATGGTGACCGTCCGCTCCACCATGGTCGACAGGAACGCCGCGGCGGCGATCTTGTTGCGCGTCTCGTCGTTGCGGAAGGTGAAGAAGCCGAACATCTTGCGTTGCAGGCTGAACGCCTTGATCACGGCCTGCGCCGCCACGTTCTCCTGCACCATGCCGAGCAGCGCGCTCTCGTTCTGCTTCTGCTCGTAATTGGCCTGCACCGCCTTCGGGGTGAGGATTCGCGGGCCGATCAGCGTGATCGGAAATACCAGCAACGCGACCACCGCGAGCTGCCAGTTCAGGAACACCATCAGGATGATGCCGGCGATCAGTTCCAGGAACGGCAGCGCCGCGCTGTTGGCAAAGGTCTTGACCGAACCTTCGAAGGCGGAGAGATCGACCGAGAATCGCGACAGGATCTCGCCGCGCCTGGTGCGGCCGAAATAGGCGGCCGGCAGGTCCTGGACGTGCTCGAACAGGCGCTTGCGGACGTCGGAGATGATGCAGGCAGCGAGCCGCGCGTCCCAGCGCTCGTACCAGACCGCAACGATGGAGGTGAAGATGCCGGCAGCCGCGAGCACGCCGAGGATCTTGTAGAGCGCCTGGAAGTCCTCCTCGCCGAGCGCGTCATCGATCAGGAACTTCAGGCTGAGCGGCATGATGACGTTGAACAACGTCTCGACGACGACGCCGAACGCCACGTATGACAGCATGCGCTTGTAGTTGGTCAGATACGGCTTGACGAAGCCCAGGATCGTCGCGAGCGCGCCGGCGGCTTCGCGTGCGGTGAAGACAACGAGGTCCTCGTCCTCATCGTCGTCATCGAGCTCCAGCTCGTCATCCGCCTCGTCTTCGTCGTCCTCGTCGTCTTCGAGGTCCGGCGCGGCGGCGGCGGCGAGCTTGTCGTCGAGCTCGGCCGCCTCTTCCGCGGCGAGCTTCTGTTTGTCGGGCGAGAGTGGCTTGGATGCCATGAAACCAACCGATGCTGACGGCCGGCATGACCGCAGAGAAAGCAGGACATAGCGGCAACCGCTATTGCGCCGATTCTATGCGATCATGATGAATTCGGCAAAACAATTGGCGAATTCACGTAGTTCTGCGGCTAGTCGTCCTCCTCGTCCTCGACCTTGTCGAAGAAGGAATAGCGCAAGGAGTCGGCGTCGGCGTACCACTGGCCCGGGCCCTTGTTGGCGGCGAGCGTCGCCTCCCAGAGCGTGTAGGTGCAGTCCTTGCGGTGCATCGACAGATCGAAGCCATTGCCGAAGAACAGTTCGGACCATTCCCACCAGGTGCCAAGCTTCTTGACCCCGCGCAGGAGGTCGTAGCGGTCGATCAGTGCCGGCGCCATGTCCGAGGTGATCGAGCCGAACACGAGACCGGTCTTGACCACGCGGTTGAGCTCGCGGATCGCGCGAGCCACCTGCTTGGGGGAAATGTGGCAGAGGCTGGTCTCGAACACGAAGTCGAAGGAGCCGTCCTTGAACGGCATGTCGGTGATCGAGCCGAGCTTGTTGTACTTCTTCAGCGCCTTCGGCGTCTTGGCGTGGATGGCGCGGTTGTTCTCGATACCCCATGCATCGATGCCGCGCTCGCGTAGCGCACCGACCAGCTCGCCGCTGGCGGAGCCCGCAACCAGCAGCCTGGCGCCCTTCGCGCTGCCCCAGACGATGCCGATCAGCCTGGTCAGGTAGTCGGGATCGGTGAAGTGGTGCCAGGCCTCGTGATAGGGACCGAGGCCGCGATAGTTCGCGAAATAGTCGCGATCGATCTTGTCGGACAGCGGCTTGTCCTCCTGCGCGCGCTCGCGGCGCAGCCGCATCATCTCGGTCAGGATGATGTCGGTCGCAGCGTCCGAGGAATCGAGCAGGCCGTTCAGCGTCGAGTCGAACAGATAGTCGCCGACCACGACGATGCCGGGATGCTCCTTCGGCTCCGGCCGGTGATTGGTCATGACGTCGCGCACCGGCAGACCGCCGGGAATCGCGTTCACCGACGACAGCCAGCGGTGGATATTGCCTTCCATGAAATGCGCACGCGCATCGCCGAGCGAAGCCGGCAGCGATTTCAGCGCAGCGTCGATCAGCTCCTGGTCCGACAGATTGGCGAAGGCCAGCGCGTCGGAGCCGGGAATGAGCCAGTTCAGGACGCCGTGCTTGCCGACGTCGTGGCGCGCGCCCTCGTTGTAGACGCAGCAGCCACCGAAGGCTTCCGACATGAACCAGGCGCCGGGAATCTTCTCGCCCCAGAACGGCGTGTCGAACAGAATCGAGACGCGCAGGTAATGCGCGGGACGGTCGAAATAGGAGACGTGCTTGACCATCGACTTGCGCAGCTGCTCGCCTTCCCAGCCGACGGTGGCGAGCCAGGAATGCGGCAGGCAGACCAGCACGAGATCGAAGTCGCGCGTCTCCGGCCCCTTGCCGTTCATCATCTTGAGCTGATAGCGGCCGGTCGACGCCTTGCCGACGGTGAGCACACGGTGATTGAGCTGGATGTCGGCATTGACCTCAGACTGGAGGCATTCGATCAGCTGCTCGTTGCCGTTCTGGATGGAATAGAGGCCGATATAGCCGTCGACGTCCATCAGGTAGTTCTTGAGCGCGTTGAGGCCGTTGGTGTTGTGGCTCTCGGTCGCGATGTCCGAGCGCGCCATCACCTTGAAGAATCGCTTCGCGGTCTCGTCCTCGACCTCCTCGTCAAGCACCTGCTCGGCGGTCTTGTAGGCCCAGGGATTCTCGTTGTCGTGCGCGCCGACGCCCTCGTAATATTCGATCGGCGACATCACTTCAGTGCAGCGCTTGCGGAACGCCTCGATGGCGTCCGCGGTCCTGGCGCCGTATTTGCGACGCATGCCCGGCACGTCGTTGAGGAGTTCACCGCCGAACTGCACCTGCTCGGCATCCATCGGGATGGTCTGCAGTCCGAAATGCTGGATCAACTCGCGCAGCGGATCCGGACCCGTCATCGAGTAATCGTAGATCTCGGCAACGCCGGCCTCATACATCGCCGGTGCGGAATCGAACTTGCGGGTGACGATCTTGCCGCCGAGCCGGTCGGACGCCTCGAAGATGGTGACGCGGCAGAGGTCGCCGAGCTTGCGCTTCAGATACCAGGCGCTCATCAGCCCGCCGGGGCCGCCACCTACGATTGCGAGATCAAGCATGTGAGTTCCGTGGTCTCCGGCCCAGCCCCCGTCACGGGATCCACCGGTCTAAGCTCCCCTAGCAGAAGCTCTTTTGCGTCTGAAGGAAAGATGAACAAACGTTGATCCTGCATCGCAGCAAGGAAAGCAAGCAGCAAAAAGGCCGGCTTTCGCCGGCCTTTTCATTGTCCTCGGTATTCCTACGGATGAACGATCATTCCGCAGGCGGCAGCGCCATCGGCTCCGCTTCCGGTGCCGGCGGCACAACGGACGCCTGCTTCTCGCGCTCGTCCAGAATCAGCTTGTCGCGCTTCATGGCGACTTCGCGGATCTTGGCCATGGAGGCGCCGGTGCCCGCCGGGATCAGCCGGCCGACGATGACGTTCTCCTTCAGGCCTTCGAGCGGATCGACCTTGCCGTTGACCGCCGCTTCCGTGAGGACGCGGGTGGTCTCCTGGAACGAGGCCGCCGAGAAGAACGAGCGGGTCTGGAGGCTCGCCTTGGTGATGCCGAGCAGAACCGGCGTACCCGTGGCGGGCTTCTTGCCCTCTTCCTTGGCCTTCTCGTTCAGCGCGTCGAACTCGATCTTGTCGACCTGCTCGCCGGAGATCATGTCCGTATCGCCCTGGTCGGTGACTTCCACCTTTTGGAGCATCTGACGGACAATCACCTCGATGTGCTTGTCGTTGATGAGCACGCCCTGGAGCCGGTAGACCTCCTGGATCTCGTTGACCAGATAGGCCGCGAGCTCCTCGATACCCTTGACCGCAAGGATGTCGTGCGGCGCCGGGTTGCCTTCGACGATGAAGTCGCCCTTTTCGACGACGTCGCCGTCCTGAAGGTGGATGTGCTTGCCCTTCGGGATCAGGTACTCGCGCGGCTCCTCGGTCTTGTCCATCGGCTCGATCGAGATGCGACGCTTGTTCTTGTAGTCGCGCCCGAACCGGATGGTGCCCGCGATCTCGGCGATGATCGCCGCATCCTTCGGACGCCGTGCCTCGAACAGCTCCGCCACCCGCGGCAGACCGCCGGTGATGTCACGCGTCTTGGCGCTTTCGGTCGAGACGCGGGCGAGGATGTCGCCCGGATTGACCTTGGCTCCGACGTCGACCGAGAGAATCGCGTCGACCGACAGCATGTAGCGGGCATCACCGCCACGGGCGAGCTTGAGCACCTTGCCGTCCTTGCCCTTGACCACGATGGCCGGACGCAGGTCCGAGCCGCCGCGGGTCGAGCGCCAGTCGATGACTACGCGCTTGGCAATACCGGTGGCCTCGTCGAGCGTTTCCGAGATCGACTGCCCTTCGACCAGATCCTCGAAGCCGATGGTACCTTCGACTTCGGTGAGGAGCGGACGGGTGTAGGGATCCCACTCGACGATGCGCTGACCGCGCTTGACGTTGTCGCCCTCGTCGACGTGCAGGCGCGAGCCGTACTGGACACGGTGCGTCGCACGCTCGGTGCCGTCGGCATCGACGATCGCCACCACCATGTTGCGCACCATCGCGATCAGGTGACCTTCGCTGTTGCGGGCGATCGCCTTGTTCCTGATCACGATCTTGCCGTCGAAGTTGGCTTCGACGAAGGACTGCTCGTTGAGCTGCGCCGCACCGCCGATGTGGAAGGTGCGCATGGTGAGCTGGGTGCCCGGCTCGCCGATCGACTGCGCCGCGATGACGCCGACCGCTTCGCCGTGGTTGACCGGCGTGCCGCGGGCGAGGTCGCGGCCGTAGCACTTGCCGCAGATGCCGTTGACGAGCTCGCAGGTCAGTGCCGAGCGGATCTTCACCTCCTGCACACCACCCTGCTGGATGGCATCCAGATGGCTCTCTTCCATCAGCGTGTCGCGCTTGATGATCACCTTGCCCGAGCTGTCACGCACGTCTTCGCAGGCCGTGCGTCCGAGGATGCGCGAGCCGAGCGAAGCCACCACGGTGCCGGCATCGACGATGGCGCGCATCTTGATGCCGAGCTTGGTGCCGCAGTCGCTCTGCGTGATGATGCAGTCCTGCGCGACGTCGACGAGACGACGGGTCAGGTAGCCGGAGTTCGCGGTCTTCAACGCCGTGTCCGCGAGGCCCTTGCGGGCGCCGTGGGTCGAGTTGAAGTACTCGAGCACCGAGAGGCCTTCCTTGAAGTTCGAGATGATCGGCGTCTCGATGATCTCACCCGACGGCTTGGCCATCAGGCCGCGCATGCCGGCGAGCTGGCGCATCTGGGCCGGCGAACCGCGGGCACCGGAGTGAGCCATCATGTAGATCGAGTTGATGTCGGCATCGGCTCCGCTCGCCGTCTTCTTGGTGGCGGAGATTTCCTTCATCATCGCCTTGGCGATTTCTTCCGTCGCCTTCGACCAGGCGTCGACGACCTTGTTGTACTTCTCGCCATGGGTGATCAGGCCGTCGTTGTACTGCTGCTCGAAATCCTTCGCCAGCGTACGGGTGGTGTCGACGATCTTCCACTTGCCGTGCGGCACGACCATGTCGTCCTTGCCGAACGAGATGCCGGCCTTGAACGCGTTGTAGAAGCCGAGCGCCATGATGCGGTCGCAGAAGATCACCGTCTCCTTCTGGCCGCAGTGGCGGTAGACTTGGTCGATGACGCCGGAGATCTCGCGCTTGGTCATCAGCTTGTTGATGATCTCGTACGAGATGCGCGGGTTCTTCGGCAGCAGGTTGCCCAGCATGACGCGGCCCGCGGTGGTCTCGATCCAGCGCGTCGAGACCTTGCCGGTCTCGTCCATGCCTTGCCACCGGTACTTGATCTTGGTGTGGAGGTGGATGACCTTCGCGTGCAGCGCGTGCTCGAGCTCGGCCATGTCGCCGAAGATCTTGCCCTCGCCGGGCAGGCCTTCGCGCATGATCGAGACATAGTAGAGGCCGAGCACGATGTCCTGCGACGGCACGATGATCGGCTGGCCGTTCGCCGGATGCAGGATGTTGTTGGTCGACATCATCAGGACGCGCGCTTCCAGCTGCGCTTCGAGCGACAGCGGAACGTGCACGGCCATCTGGTCGCCGTCGAAGTCGGCATTGAACGCGGAGCAGACCAGCGGGTGGAGCTGGATCGCCTTGCCCTCGATCAGCACGGGCTCGAACGCCTGGATGCCGAGGCGGTGCAGCGTCGGTGCGCGGTTGAGCAGCACCGGATGCTCGCGGATCACCTCGTCCAGGATGTCCCAGACCTCGGGCCGTTCCTTCTCGACCAGCTTCTTCGCCTGCTTCACCGTGGTGGACAGGCCCTTGGCGTCAAGCCGCGAATAGATGAACGGCTTGAACAGCTCGAGCGCCATCTTCTTCGGCAAGCCGCACTGATGCAGGCGCAATTCGGGACCGACCACGATCACCGAACGGCCCGAATAGTCGACGCGCTTGCCGAGCAGGTTCTGACGGAAGCGGCCCTGCTTGCCCTTGAGCATGTCGGCGAGCGACTTCAGCGGACGCTTGTTGGCGCCGGTGATGACGCGGCCGCGGCGGCCGTTGTCGAACAGCGCATCGACCGCTTCCTGAAGCATGCGCTTCTCGTTGCGGATGATGATGTCAGGCGCGCGCAGCTCCATCAGCCGCTTCAAGCGGTTATTGCGGTTGATGACGCGGCGGTAGAGGTCGTTAAGGTCCGAGGTTGCGAAGCGGCCGCCGTCCAGCGGCACCAGCGGACGCAGGTCCGGCGGGATCACCGGGACCACAGTCATGATCATCCATTCCGGCTTGTTGCCGGAGTGGCGGAACGCTTCCACGATCTTCAGGCGCTTGGCGAGCTTCTTGTGCTTGATGTCGGAGTCGGTCTCCTGCATCTCGATGCGCAAGGAGGCCTCGAGCTTCTCGAGGTCCATGCCCTTGAGCAGCTCGCGGATCGCCTCCGCGCCGATCATGGCGGTGAAGGAATCCTGGCCGTACTCGTCCTGGGCCTTCAGATACTCGTCTTCCGACAGCAGCTGACGGTCCTTCAGCGCGGTGAGGCCCGGCTCCAGCACGACGTAGTATTCGAAGTAGAGGATCCGCTCGAGATCCTTCAGCGTCATGTCGAGCAGGAGGCCGATGCGCGAGGGCAGCGACTTCAGGAACCAGATGTGGGCGACGGGGGCTGCGAGCTCGATATGGCCCATGCGCTCGCGCCGGACGCGCGACAGCGTGACCTCGACCGAGCACTTCTCGCAGATGATGCCCTTGTACTTCATGCGCTTGTACTTGCCGCACAAGCACTCGTAGTCCTTGATCGGCCCGAAGATGCGGGCGCAGAACAGGCCGTCGCGCTCGGGCTTGAAGGTGCGGTAGTTGATGGTCTCCGGCTTCTTGATCTCGCCGTAGGACCAGGACAGAATCTTCTCTGGAGACGCGATCGAAATCCGGATCTGGTCGAAGACCTGAGCCGGCGTCGTCGGGTTGAAGAGATTCATAATTTCTTGGTTCATCGTCTTCTCCTCGCGTGCCGGTCGCCTCCGGCCGCAAATTCGAAAATCACTCAAGCGGGGCGCCCTGCCCTCAAGACCTCGGGAAGGGCGCCAATGCCCGGCCGTTCAAGGCCGGGCACGAAAGGTCGAATTACTCGGCCGCTTCCGACGTCGGCGCCGGTCCCATCTTGGAGTTGTGCAGGTCGACGTTGAGGCCGAGCGAGCGCATTTCCTTGACCAGCACGTTGAACGATTCCGGGATACCGGCCTCGAACGTGTCGTCGCCGCGCACGATCGCCTCGTACACCTTGGTACGGCCGGCGACGTCGTCCGACTTCACCGTCAGCATTTCCTGGAGCGTGTACGCCGCGCCATAAGCCTCGAGCGCCCACACCTCCATTTCGCCGAAGCGCTGGCCGCCAAACTGCGCCTTGCCGCCCAGCGGCTGCTGGGTGACGAGCGAGTACGGACCGATCGAACGCGCGTGGATCTTGTCGTCGACGAGATGGTGCAGCTTGAGCATGTAGATGTAGCCCACCGTCACCTTGCGATCGAACGGATCGCCGGTGCGGCCGTCATAGACGGTCGACTGACCCGAAGCGTCGAGACCGGCGAGCTTCAGCATCTCCTCGATGTCGGCTTCCTTGGCGCCGTCGAACACCGGCGTCGCGATCGGCACACCGCGGCTGAGGTTATGGCCGAGTTCAAGCAGCTCGTTGTCGTTGAGCGACTTGATCGTCTCGTCCTCGCCGTAGACCTTCTTCAAGGTTTCCTTCAGCGGCTTGATGTCCTGCTTCGACAGATAAGCATCGACCGTCTGGCCGATACGCCTGCCGAGGCCGGCGCAGGCCCAGCCGAGATGGGTCTCGAGGATCTGTCCGACGTTCATGCGCGAGGGCACGCCGAGCGGATTGAGCACGATGTCGGCGTGCGTACCGTCCTCGAGGAACGGCATGTCCTCGATCGGCACGATCTTCGACACCACGCCCTTGTTGCCGTGGCGGCCGGCCATCTTGTCGCCGGGCTGGATCTTGCGCTTCACCGCGACGAAGACCTTGACCATCTTCATCACGCCGGGCGGCAATTCGTCGCCGCGCTGAAGCTTCTCGACCTTGTCGAGGAAGCGCTGTTCCAGCCCCTTCTTCGACTCGTCGTACTGCTTCCGCATGGCCTCGATCTCGGCCATCAGCTTGTCGTTCGGCGAAGCGAACAGCCACCACTGCGACTTCGGGTACTCCTCGAGCACCGCACGGGTGATCTTGGTGTCCTTCTTGAAGCCCTTGGGACCCGCTATGCCCTGCCGCCCCTCGAGCAGCTCGGCAAGACGGTTGTAGACGTTGCGGTCCAGGATCGCCTGCTCGTCGTCGCGGTCCTTGGCCAGACGCTCGATCTCTTCCCGCTCGATCGCCAGCGCACGCTCGTCCTTGTCGACGCCGTGGCGGTTGAACACGCGCACTTCGACGATGGTGCCCTGCACGCCCGGAGGAACGCGCAGCGAGGTGTCGCGGACGTCGGAGGCCTTCTCGCCGAAGATGGCGCGCAGGAGCTTCTCTTCCGGCGTCATCGGGCTCTCGCCCTTCGGCGTAATCTTGCCGACCAGGATGTCACCGGCGCGCACTTCCGCACCGATGTAGACGATACCGGCTTCGTCGAGGTTCTTCAGCGCTTCTTCCGAGACGTTCGGAATGTCGCGGGTGATTTCCTCCGGACCGAGCTTGGTGTCGCGGGCCATCACCTCGAACTCCTCGATGTGGATCGAGGTGAAGACGTCCTCCTTCACGATCCGCTCGGAGAGCAGGATCGAGTCTTCGAAGTTGTAGCCGTTCCACGGCATGAACGCGACCAGCACGTTGCGACCCAGAGCGAGCTCGCCGAGATCGGTCGACGGACCGTCGGCGATGATGTCGCCCTTCTTGACGACGTCGCCGACCTTCACCAGCGGACGCTGGTTGATGCAGGTCGACTGGTTGGAGCGCTGGTACTTCATCAGGCGATAGATATCGACGCCCGACTTGGTCGGATCGAGATCTTCGGTGGCGCGGATGACGACGCGGGTGGCGTCGATCTGGTCGATCACGCCCGAGCGGCGCGCCGCGATCGCGGCACCCGAGTCACGCGCGACCACGCCTTCCATGCCGGTGCCGACGAACGGCGCCTCGGCGCGAACCAGCGGCACCGCCTGGCGCTGCATGTTCGAGCCCATCAGCGCGCGGTTGGCGTCGTCGTTCTCGAGGAACGGGATCAGGGCTGCTGCGACCGAAACGAGCTGCTTCGGCGACACGTCCATGTAGTCGACCTTGTCCGGCGTCACCGGCAAGACTTCGCCGGCATGGCGGCAGACCACGAGATCTTCGGTGAAGCGGCCCTTCGGATCGAGCGGCACGTTGGCCTGCGCGACCGTGTAGCGCCCCTCCTCCATTGCCGAGAGGTACACGACCTCGTCGGTGACGCGGCCGTCCTTGACCTTGCGGTACGGCGTCTCGACGAAGCCGTACTTGTTCACGCGCGCGAAGGTCGCGAGCGAGTTGATCAGGCCGATGTTCGGACCTTCCGGCGTCTCGATCGGGCAGATGCGGCCGTAATGCGTCGGATGCACGTCGCGCACCTCGAAGCCGGCACGCTCGCGGGTCAGGCCGCCCGGTCCAAGCGCCGACAGGCGGCGCTTGTGGGTGATCTCCGACAGCGGGTTGGTCTGGTCCATGAACTGCGAGAGCTGCGAGGAGCCGAAGAACTCGCGCACGGCGGCGGCCGCCGGCTTGGCGTTGATCAGGTCCTGCGGCATGACCGTGTCGATGTCGACCGAGGACATGCGCTCCTTGATCGCGCGCTCCATGCGCAGCAGGCCGATGCGGTACTGGTTCTCCATGAGCTCGCCGACCGAGCGCACGCGGCGATTGCCGAGATGGTCGATGTCGTCGATCTCGCCCTTGCCGTCGCGCAGGTCCACCAGCGTCTTGATGACCGAGAGGATGTCTTCCTTGCGCAGCGTGCGCTGGGTGTCGGGCGCATCGAGGTCGAGGCGCATGTTCATCTTGACGCGGCCGACCGCGGAGAGGTCGTAGCGCTCGGCGTCGAAGAACAGCGACTGGAACATGGCCTGCGCCGATTCCAGCGTCGGCGGCTCGCCCGGACGCATCACGCGGTAGATGTCGAACAGCGCGTCCTCGCGCGTCATGTTCTTGTCGGCCGAGAGCGTGTTGCGGATGTAGGCGCCGACATTGACGTGGTCGATGTCGAGCAGCGGCAGCTCCTTGTAGCCCTGCTCGTTGAGCGCCTTCATCAGCTTGTCGGTGATCTCCTCGCCGGCTTCGGCGTGGATCTCGCCGGTCTTCGGGTTGACGAGGTCCTCGGCGACGTAGTTGCCGACCAGCTCCTCATCGGCCATGCGCAGCGCCTTCAGCCCCTTCTCCTGGAGCTGGCGGGCGGCGCGGACGGTGAGCTTCTTGCCGGCCTCGAGCACGACCTTGCCGGTGTCGGCGTCGATCAGGTCGTTGATGGTCGAGTAGCCGCGGAAACGGTTGGCGTCGAACGGAACGCGCCAGCCTTCCTTGGTCCGCTTGTAGAGGATCTTCTTGTAGAAGGTGGACAGGATCGCCTCGCCGTCGAGGCCGAGGGCGAACATCAGCGACGTCACCGGAATCTTGCGGCGACGGTCGATACGCGCATAGACGATGTCCTTGGCGTCGAACTCGATGTCGAGCCAGGAGCCGCGATACGGGATGACGCGGGCAGCGAACAGCAGCTTGCCCGAGGAGTGGGTCTTGCCCTTGTCGTGGTCGAAGAACACGCCGGGCGAACGGTGCATCTGCGAGACGATGACGCGCTCGGTGCCGTTGACGATGAAGGTGCCGTTCATCGTCATGAGCGGGATGTCGCCCATGTAGACGTCCTGCTCCTTGATGTCCTTGACCGACTTCGCGCCGGTTTCCTCGTCGATATCGAACACGATGAGGCGCAGCGTCACCTTGAGGGGAGCTGCGAAGGTCATGCCGCGCTGGCGGCACTCGTCGACGTCATATTTCGGCTGCTCGAACTCGTAGCGGACGAATTCCAGCATCGAGGTGCCGGAGAAATCGGAGATCGGGAACACCGAGCGGAACACCGCCTGGAGGCCCTCGTCGAGACGGCCACCCTGGGGTTCGTCGACCATCAGGAACTGGTCATAGGACGCCTTCTGAACCTCGATGAGGTTCGGCATCTCGGCGACTTCCTTGATGTGTCCGAAGAACTTGCGAACGCGTTTGCGACCGGTGAATGTCTGCTGCGCCATCGTGGCCTCTCATTTCGTCGCCCGCTCTGGGCGCGCCGTCCGGAACGCGGCTGCCGCCGCTCCCCGGGTTGAATTTTTCGAACCCGTCTTGTGGGCCGGAAGCTCAGTTTCAGGCAGGAATGTCCTGAATCTGTTCTTCAGACCTTCAAAACGCAAAACGACGCGCGGGGCGCAGAAGCGCGCCCGCCCGTCACAACGATTGTCTTCACGGACTGCAAAAGCCCGAAATAGCCTGCTCTCCCAACGGCTTACAGGGAAATCCGGCATCCCTGCCCACCGCGCTTTCGTGCTGCCGACCCGATATGGGGCGACAATAGTGGAGATTCGAGGGGTAAACCCTCAAATCCCCACACTTTTTCGTGTTCGGCCCGCGTCAGGACGTTCCGTCGCACGCCTTTTGCATCCAGTCCACCCCTTGAGGAGCGGACCAGGATCCCGGGCCTCGCTTGATGCCCGCCCGGGATCCCGCCAGTAAGCGTTGCTTACTTGAGCTCGACCTTCGCGCCAGCCTTCTCGAGCTGGGCCTTGATCTTGTCGGCTTCTTCCTTGTTCACGCCTTCCTTCAGCGGCTTCGGAGCACCCTCGACGAGGTCCTTTGCTTCCTTCAGGCCGAGACCGGTGATGGCGCGGACTTCCTTGATGACCTCGATCTTCTTGTCGCCGGCGCTGGCGAGAACGACCGTGAACTCGGTCTTCTCTTCCGCCGGAGCGGCAGCGCCGCCACCAGCAGCCGGGCCGGCCACGGCGACAGCCGCGGCAGCCGAAACGCCCCACTTCTCTTCGAGGAGCTTCGCGAGTTCGGCAGCCTCGAGCACGGTGAGGCTCGAGAGGTCGTCAACGATCTTCTGCAAGTCAGCCATTGTTCAGTTTCCTTGAGTGTAAGTCTGGTTCGGGTTTGAGTTTTGCGAAGGGCGTCAGGCCGCTTCGCCCTTTGAGGCATGAGCCTGGATGACGCGCGCGAGCTTGCCCGCGGGCGCGTTGGCGAGCTGGGCCAGCTTGGTCGCCGGGGCCACGATGAGGCCGACGATCTTGCCGCGCAGTTCGTCAAGCGACGGCAGCGAGGCAAGCGCCTTCACGCCGTCGACATTCAGGACGGTCTTCCCCATCGAGCCGCCGACGATGACGAACTTTTCGTTCGCCTTGGCGAATTCGATGGCGACCTTTGGCGCCGCTACCGGATCGTTCGAAGTGGCGATCACGGTCGGTCCCTTCAGCATGGGGCCGATGGCAACGACGTCAGTGCCTTCAAGAGCAATTTTGGCGAGACGGTTCTTCGAGACCTTCACCGCAGCGCCCGCCTGCTTCATCTGCTGGCGCAGCTTCTGCATCTGGGCGACGGTGAGGCCGGAATATTGAGCAACGACCGCGACGCTCGTGGTCTTGAAGACCTCATTGAGCTGTTCGACCGCTTCCTTTTTTGCCGCTCGTTCCACAGCAAGCTCTCTCCGGTTGGCGGTCATCGCGAAAGCGGGACCGCCGGGTTGCACCCATCGTCCCGCCCAAACCTGAACCTCCGGGTCAAAACCCATCGGACACGCCGGGCAAGACGACAATTCAAAGCCTGCCCTCCGGAAGCCCTTGGGCCCACGGCGTGTCGAGGTCCGAACCAGACCTTTCCGCAAGCCAGCCCTTCAAGCTGGATGCGAAGTAAAATCCGGTCTTCACCCGTCTATGCAGGCCATGCGATTAAGCCGTTGAGAAATCGAAATTCCCCGCGGGCGCCTGCAGTCTTGGACAGGACAAGGTCAGCCGGCGAACCGCCCGACCTCTGCCCGCATTCCCACCAACCGATGGATTTTCCTTCCTTTTCCGGCAAATCCTTACGGACGTCCTGAAAAGGAATGATCTCCTGTCTGTCGGGTTTTCGGAATGCGTGCACGAACGCACCAGCCGAGGCCGGCACGTTCGGAAGCGGTTCTTTAACCGCTCTCGGCCGGCTTGCCAAGAGCAAAATTCACACCAGTTCCAATCCGTTGCCGGCAGGGTTTGAGGCGAGCCGACAAGGGGCCGATTCAGGCCATTTTGACCCCATAAGGCAGCGACTTGCCTGCGAAGAAGGCGGTCAGGTTGGCCAGCACGCAGTTCTGCATGGCGACGTGCGAATCCAGGGTGTGGCCGCCGATATGCGGGGCGAACACCACGTTGGGGAGCGCGGTCAGCGCATCGGGCGCGTGCGGTTCCTTGTCGAAGACGTCGAGGCCGGCGCCGGCGATGGTCTTGTCGGAGAGCGCCGCGACCAGGGCCTTCTGGTCGATCACCGAGCCGCGGGAGATGTTGACGACATAGCCGTCCGCGCCGAGGCGCTTGAGAATGTCCGCATTGACGACGTGCCGGGTCTCGGCGCCGGCCCGAACCGCGATCATCAGCACGCTGCACCAGCCGGCCAGTTCTTCCAGAGACGGGAAATACTGATACGGCAGATCGTATGTGGTGCGGCTGAAATAGCCGACCTCGCTCTCGAAGGCGGTGCAGCGTGCTGCGATCTTGCGGCCGATCTCGCCCATCCCGTAGATGCCGATGCGGCGGCCCGGCATGCCGGCCTGCGGCCGCATCATCGGCGAGGGTTTTGACGCGGCCCAGTCGCCGCTGCGGACATACTGATCTGCGACGAGTATGCGCCGCGTCGTCGCCAGCATCAGCGTCATCGCGATGTCGGCGACCGATGCGGCGTTGGCACCCGGGCTGTGGCCGACTGCGATGTTGCGCGCGGCGGCCGCTTTCAGGTCGACCCCGTCATAGCCCGTGCCGTAGCAGACGATGGCGCCGAGTTTTGGAAACAGGTCCATCGCCTCCGCACCGAGCGGCGTGCCGCCGGCAGTCAGCATGGCTCGGATGCCGCTGAGCTCATCGGCTGGAAACATCACGCGCGCGGGCTTGCCGGCGGTGTCGAGCAGTTCGAACCGCTCGGCGAAACGCGCCATCATCGTCTTGGGAAAGCGCGAATAGATCAGGACCTTGTCAGCCATTGTTCTTGTTTCCGGTGAGCGCCGCCACAAACGACGAGGGGCGGAATCGGTTGCCCAATTCCGCCCCTCGCCTCATGCAATTTCGAGACCTTAGCCGAGAATGGTACCCGGCTCGACCTTCACGCCGGGGCCCATGGTCGAGGACACCGCAACGCGCTGGATGTAGGTGCCCTTGGAGCCGGCCGGCTTCGCCTTGGTGACGGCGTCAGCCAGGGCCTTGATGTTCTCGACCAGCTTCTCCTCGGTGAACGAGGCCTTGCCGACGCCGGCCTGGAGGATGCCGGCCTTCTCGACGCGGAACTCGACCGAGCCGCCCTTGGCACCCTTCACCGCGCCGGTGACGTCCATGGTCACGGTGCCGATCTTCGGGTTCGGCATCAGGCCGCGCGGGCCGAGCACCTTACCGAGACGGCCGACCAGCGGCATCATGTCGGGGGTGGCGATGCAGCGGTCGAAATCGATCGAGCCGTTCTGCACCTTCTCGACCAGGTCTTCGGCGCCGACGACGTCGGCACCCGCAGCCTTGGCCTCGTCGGCCTTGGCGCCGCGTGCGAACACGCCGACGCGGAGCGTACGGCCGGTGCCGTTCGGCAGGGTCACGACGCCGCGGACCATCTGGTCGGCGTGACGGGGATCGACGCCGAGATTGATCGCGACCTCGATGGTCTCGTCGAACTTCGCCTTGGCGCGCTCCTTGACCATCTTGATGGCGTCAGCGAGCGGGTAAAGCTTTTCGCGGTCAATGCCTTCGCGGGCCTTGTTCAAACGCTTTCCGATTGCCATGACCGCTTACCCCGCAACTTCCAGACCCATCGAACGGGCGGAGCCCTCGACCATCTTCATGGCCGATTCGATGGTGTCGCAATTCAAGTCCTTCATCTTCTTCTCGGCGATCTCGCGCACCTGCGCCTTGGTCACCTTGCCGGCCTTGTCGCGGCCCGGCGCCTTCGAGCCGGACTGGATCTTGGCAGCCTGCTTGAGGAAGTAGGACATCGGCGGCGTCTTCATCTCGAAGGTGAAGGAACGGTCCGCATAGATGGTGATGATCACCGGGATCGGGGTGTTCTTCTCTTCCTTCTGGGTCTGGGCGTTGAACGCCTTGCAGAACTCCATGATGTTGAGACCGCGCTGACCGAGCGCGGGACCGATCGGGGGCGAAGGATTCGCCGCACCGGCCGGGACCTGAAGCTTCAGGTATCCGGTCACTTTCTTTGCCATGTATCACTCCTGTTGTGCCGGCCAGGCCGGCGGTTTCAGGTTCGTGGTCTGGGTCGGAGGCGGCTGGCAACCGCCCTCTCCCTCCCACGGCCTCTCTTTGCGTGAGACCGAGGTCTCACGCGTACCCGATCAGACCTTCTCGACCTGACCGAATTCCAGCTCGACCGGCGTGGCGCGGCCGAAGATCGACACCGCGACCTTCACGCGCGAGCGCGCCTCGTCGATTTCCTCGACGACACCCGAGAACGAGGCGAACGGGCCGTCGGCCACGCGCACGTTCTCGCCGATCTCGAACGACACCGACGCCTTCGGCCGTTCCACGCCCTCCTGCACCTGGTGCAGGATGCGCATGGCCTCGGCCTCCGAGATCGGCATCGGCTTGTTTTCCGCGCCGAGGAAGCCCGTGACCTTCGGCGTGTTCTTGATCAGATGGAACGCCTCGTCGGTCAGCTTCATCTTCACCAGCACGTAGCCGGGGAAAAACTTGCGTTCGGCGTCGATCTTGCGGCCGCGGCGCACCTCCGTGACCTTCTCGGTCGGAACCAGCACCAGCTCGAACAGCTCCTCGAGCCCGCGCTGCTTGGCCTGCTCGCGGATCGATTCGGCGACCTTCTTCTCGAAGTTCGAATAGGCGTGGACGATGTACCAGCGCTTGTCAGACAATTGAGCGGTTGCTGTTGCCATCAGTGGATGCCCAGAAGGAAGGTGATGAGATAGCGGATGATCTGGTCGGCGGCGAAGAAGAAGATCGAGGCCACGGCGACCATGACGAACACCATGATGGTGGTGATCGTGGTCTCACGACGGGTCGGCCAGGTGACCTTGGCGGTCTCCGAGCGCACTTCCTGCAAGAACTTGAACGGGCTGACTGCCATCGAATGATGTCCAACGTCCGTCGCCGGACGCGAATGAATTTCAGGGATCCGAACAGCCGCCGTTGGCCCAGCCCTCTGTCGCGAAGGATGAGCCGGAAACCGGGCTCGATTGTTCGGGGATTTCAAAGCCGCGCCGGATATCCGCATCTCAACGGGCCGGCTGCGAGTGCGGGGTAAATACTGCGGATGGAGCCAAAGGTCAAGGTGTGGGCTGGCCGGCCGGCTCGCGGCCGGGCCTTGCGGACCTGATCCGGATCAAGGGCTTACCCGGTCCACATGATCTGCCGTCCGAGCTTTCGCTCGCCGCAATCCTGCCTGTCGATCCTGATTGACTTAAGATGAGCTGGCAGGAGTGGCAGGGCTCGAACCTGCGACCCCCGGTTTTGGAGACCGGTGCTCTACCAATTGAGCTACACTCCTACGGACCGTCACGTTGCCGCTTCGGATCAGGGGCGCTTTCAAGCACAGGGGACGGCTAGTTTGCAAGGACGGATTGCAAGGGTGAAGCGCGCTGGCTTCGCTTGTTTGTGCCGCGCCTTCTGGGCCACAGTCTGTTCCCGATAATCAAGAACAGCCGGGAGTGCCCATGACGACCGCAGCCGCCCCTCGCCCAACGACCGCGCCGAAAACGCCCTCTTTGCCCGAGGCCAAGCCGGAAACGCTGGGCCTGTCGCGCCCCCGCCTCCAGGCGATGTCGGACGCGTTCAAGCGCGAGATCGACAAGGGAACCGTTCCCGGGGTGACCGTGCTGGTGGCGCGGCGCGGCCAGATCGGCTGGTTCGAGGCGCTCGGCAGGCAGAGCCCGACCGGATCAGCGCCGACGGCGCTTGATTCGATCTTCCGCATCTTCTCGATGACCAAGCCGATCGTGTCGGTCGGCATCATGGCGCTGGTCGAGGACGGTCATCTCCTCCTCAACGATCCCGCCGCGAAATTCATCCCGGAGTTCGCGCAGCAAAAGGTCGGCATGGTCAGCGGCGGCAAGCTGGAACTGGTTCCGCCCAGGCGGCCGATGACGGTGCAGGACCTGCTCCGCCACACCTCCGGCCTGACCTACGAGCACCAGGGCGATGGCCCCGTGCACAAGCTCTACCAGGAGTCCCGCGTCCGCAGCCGCAAGATCACCAATGCCGAGCACGCCGCGCTGGTGGCGAGCTTCCCCCTCGTCTGCCACCCCGGCGACGAATTCAACTACAGCCGCTCCACCGACATCCTCGGCCGCATCATCGAGGTCGTCAGCGGCAAATCGCTCGGCGGGTTCCTGACAGAGCGCATCCTCGCTCCGCTCCAGATGGCCGAGACCGGCTTTGCGACAGCCGAGGCCAATGCCGGCCGGCTCGCCGAACCCTTTGCGGCCGATCCCTGGACCGGCGACAAGGTCGCGCTCTTCAACATGCTCGAGCAGCCGGTGATGGAATCCGGCGGCGGTGGCCTCGTCTCGACCACGATGGATTATGCGCGCTTCTGCCTGATGCTGCGCAATGGCGGCACGCTCGACGGCAACAGGATCATCGGCCGCAAGACGCTGGAACTGATGGCGTCCGACCATCTCGGCCCCGGCGTGACGATCAACGGCACCCTGCTCTCGCCAGGCCACGGCTTCGGCCTCGGCTTCGCCGTACGCCGCGACGCCGGCATCGCGCCCTTCCCGGGCAGCGTCGGCCAGTATTTCTGGAGCGGCATTGCCGGGACGTTCTTCTGGATCGACCCGACGGAGGATCTGTTCGCGGTGTTCATGAGCCAGGGCCCGGGACAGCGCGACTACACGCGGACGCTGGTGCGGGATCTGGTTTACGCGGCGGTGGATTGAGGGGCGGCGCGCTAGTCGCGACGCCCCGTCCACACTCTCACTGTCATGCCCCGGCTTGACCGGGGCATCCAGTACTCCGCGGCGGCAGTTTGTTCACACCACTTCGGCCGCAGAGTACTGGATCGCCCGCTTTCGCGGGCGATGACACCGATGTTGGAGTGGGCTTGCGTGCCCCTTCCCTCGCACCTCAGCTGATCGTCGCGCCGCCGTCGATCACCATGGTCTGGCCGGTCATGAAGTCGCCGGCCGCAGAGCCCAGGAACACCGCAGCGCCGGCGATCTCGTCGGGGATGCCGATGCGGAGCAGCGGCGAGCGCGAGGTCGAGGCCTTCAGGTTCTCCGGGTTGTCCCACAGCGCTTTGGCAAAATCGGTCTTGATCAGGCCCGGCGCGATGCAGTTCACGCGGATATTGTCCTTGCCGTATTCGCAAGCCAAATTGCGCGCGAGCTGCATGTCGGCGGCCTTCGATATCGCGTAGGCGCCGAGAATGGTCGAGCCCTTCAGGCCGCCGATCGACGAGACGATGATGATCGAGCCGTCCTTGCGCTCGATCATCTGCGGCACCACCATCGAGATCAGCCAGTTGTTGGCGACGATATTGTTGTCGAGGATCTTTCGGAACTGATCGTCTGAGATGCCGGCGAGCGGACCGTAATACGGATTCGATGCGGCGTTGCAGACCAGCACGTCGATCTTGCCGAAGGCGCGGTTGCTCTCGTCGACGAGGTTTTGCAGATTCTCCTTCGAGGAGATGTTGGCGGCAATCGCGACCGCGGTGCCCTTGCCGAACCTACCGTTGATGCCCTTGGCGACTTCGTCGCAGACATCGGCCTTGCGCGAGGAGATCACGACCTTGGCGCCGTGCTCGGCCATGCGCTCGGCGATCGCAAGGCCGATGCCGCGCGTCGAGCCGGTGATGACGGCGACTTTCCCCTTCATGTCGAACAAGGTCATGTTTCTCTCCCAGAGTGCGATTTGATTTGGCTCGAAGCTTACGCCGCGTCCCCGCGAGCGGGCAACGGCTCTACGCGAGCTTCTTGACTTCCGGTCCCGCCGGCTGATGCATCGCCGCGTGCGCATCGTCGGCGATCCACGGCTGCTGGTTCACCATCGGCAGCCGCCAGACCGTGCGCTCGGGGCTTGCGAAATGGTCGAGCCGCGTCACCGAGACATTGTCGATATCGAACCCGAGCCCCTGCTCCGGCAAATCGCCGAGCGCGAGGCCGACCGCGGCCTTGATGGTGCCGCCATGCGCAACTGCGATGATGTCCTGCCCGGCCGCCTCGACGTTGATCCGCTCGATGGTGCGGCGCGTGCGGTTGTAGAGGTCCATGAAGCTTTCGCCACCGGGCGCGGGCTCGTTGATGTCGGCGAACCAGCTGGTGCCGACGGGGCGGCTCGCGACGAACTCGGCACGGTTCATGCCCTGCCAGCGGCCGAGGTTTTGCTCGGCGAGGTCGGCTTCCCATTTCATCGATGCAGGCCTTGGGAAACCGGCCGCCCAGATCGCTTCGGCGGTCTGGTGCGTGCGCATCAAATTGCTCGAATACCAGACCGCCTTGCGTGGCAGCACCTTGGCAACAGCGTTGAACACGTAGGTGTCGCTGGTGTCGCAGGCGATATCGCTCTGGCCGTAGATGTTGCCGCCATCATTGCGCACCGGCGCATGACGGACCCACCACCAGCGTGTCGTGATCACCTTCGGCTTGTCTGCGCCTGCCATCGAAACCCTTCCATCCCGTTTGATGTCGCTGTACGTGAGTAGTGAACGTGTCTCAAGACACTTTACCGTTTGAAATTCTGTTTGAAATTCCGTCGCGCGGCAAGCGCTGCGCGCGAGCAAAAAGGGAGAAACGCATGGGCCGCCTGCAAGGCAAATCCGTCATCATCACCGGCGCCGGCAGCGGGATCGGCCGTGCGGCCGCGCTGCTGTTCACCAGGGAAGGCGCCAAGCTGATCGCCGTCGATCGCACCGAGGCAGTGAAGGAGACCGTCGAGGAGATCAGGAAAGCCGGCGGTGTCGCGGAGGCCATGGTCGCGGATGCGGGCTCCGAAAAGGACGTCATCGCCGTGATCGACAAGGCCGTGAAGACCCACGGCCGGCTCGACGTGATCTGGGCCAACGCCGGCGTCTCCGGCGGCCTCGTCCCGCTCGCCGAGCAGACGGTGGAGCACTGGCAGGAGATCTTGCGCGTCAATCTGATCGGGCCGTTCCTCGCGGTGAAGTATGCGATGCCGCACATGGTCAAGCAGCAGTCCGGTGCGATCGTGCTGACGGCGTCCGTGGCGGGCCTCAAGGCCGGCGCGAGCGGTCATCCCTATGCGGCAAGCAAGGCCGGCGTGATCAGCCTGGTGCAGACCACGGCCTATTCGCTCACCGGCACCGGTGTGCGCATCAATGCCGTCTGCCCCGGCCTGATCGAAACCGGCATGACCAAGCCGATCTTCGACCGCGCCAAGGAGCGCGGCACCCAAGACAAGATCGGCCAGCTCAATCCCCTCAAGCGCCCCGGCCAGCCGCACGAGCTCGCGGCGATGGGGCTGTTCCTGGCCAGCGACGAAGCCTCGTATGTCAACGGCCAGGCGTTCCCGGTGGACGGCGGTCTCACCGCGTCGATGCCGTATACGGGCCAGCCGGTTTAACGACGCTCGCGCCGTTGTCTTCAGCGCCGCCACACCCTCATTGTCGTCCCGGCGAACGCCGGGACCCATACCGCGGAATCTATCAAGCGGGAACGATCGGAGTACCTGACAACGAGTCTTCGCCAAACTACTTCCTGGGGTTATGGGTCCCGGCGTTCGCCGGGACGACAGCGCGGAGATAGCTCGCACGGCTGCATCAACACCGTCATTGCGAGCGCAGCGAAGCAATCCAGAGTCCCTCCGCGGATACATTTCTGGATTGCTTCGCTGCGCTCGCAATGACGGAGTGTGTGGTTGACGGCGTCGCGCTTTCATTTCGCGTCTTCATTGCAGACACACATTTGCATCCTCGCGGCTCATTCGCCCGAGCTTTGACTTGAAGCCTCACCCCCAATGAAAGAGGGCGCAGGGAAGGCCGGGAGCCCGCTGGCACCCGCGGTCCACTGTGCGAAGTTGCAGTCAGAAAATCTGCACAGCGGCATACAGGTGTAGCCAGGACATCCCGGCCTTCCCTGCGCAGTGGTTGGAACGGCTTATGTCGTGCTCTCCCCGGGGAGCGATGCACTATTGCCCCCGTCGCCTTGCGGATGGCTGATGCGCGGACCCGGTCGGGCCGCACGTATCACCGCAACACTTGGCGCACAGACCCCGGGCGCCAGGACCACACGATTTGGCCGTACGCTGATCGCACCGGTCGAATGCGCGAGGCCCTCGCTCACGGTTGCCCGCCCTGCGAAGCCGTTCGCGCCGATGCAACAAGCGTCCACCGCCGCCCGGCCCGCGTTCGTGACGATCGCGATACGCCCCTCTTCCTCGGGCCGGAGCGAGGCGACAACTACGCCGTTTCCGAATTTCGGTAAAGTGGAATATTTTCGATCGCGCGCGTTGACCTGCAATTTGGGTGTTTTGCCCGACGGCAACGCAAGGTGTTGTAGCGCGAAGACCTTGTAGCCCGGATGGAGCGAAGCGTAATCCGGGTTCTCGCCGGCAGACACAGCGGCCCCGGATTTCGCTGCGCTCCATCCGGGCTACGAGGCGAACCGCGGCTACACGGCGAGCGCCGCAATAAACAACGCGCTCGCCACGACCGACGCCGCCGTCCGCACATGATTCCAGAACACCCAGTCCTTCAGATACGTTGCCCACACCGCGCCCGCCTCCGGAGCGGATGGCTGCACCGCAGCGAGTGCGTTGTTGAGCGGGACGTTGAACACCATCGTCACCACGAACATGCCGACGACATAGAGACCACCACCGGCGATCATGCTCACTGCACCCGGCTCGCTGACGCGCAACGCGCCGATCACCACCAGCGCCGCACCCGCCACCGTCGTGCCAAGGAACAGCGGCATGAACAGCGAGCGCACGATGTCGACATTGATCGCGTTCATCGCTGCGATGCCGGCGGCCTGATCGAGCCGACCGAGCGCAGTCATGATGAAGGTCGAGAAGGCGAAATAGATTCCGGCGATGAGGCCGCAGCCGATCGCCGAAAACCACAGAAGCCCGGTCGTGAAAACCTGCCGCATGCCGCGCCTCCTCGAAATACGATAACTTCTCATATTTGATAAATGCGATAAACTCTCTTATTCCTGACGTCAAGCGCTGATGACGGGAACCAGGATGCCGGAACAGAAGAACAGGACGGGCAAAGCGACGCAGGCGGCCGGACGGCGGACGCCGTTGGTGCCGACGCAGGAACGGAGCCGGGAGCGCTTCGACCGCATCCTGGCCGCAGCGGCCGAGATACTGACGGAAAAAGGCAGCGAGGCCTTCCGGATGAGCGATATCGTCGAGCGCACCGGCATCGCCTTCGGCTCGCTCTATCAATATTTTCCGGACAAGAGCGCCGTGATCGGGACTCTGGCCGAGCGCTGCAATGCCATCGGACGCGACTGCGTCCAGCGCGACCTCGCTGCGATGAAGAATCTGCCCGACCTGCACGCCGCGCTGTGCCGCATCACCGACGGCTATGAGCAGATGTTCCGCGAGCATCCCGTGGCGCATCACATCTGGCAGGCGACGCAAGCCGACCGAAGCTTGCAGAAGATCGACGAGGACGACGTCGCATTTCTCGCCGGTCTGCTCAGCGACGCGTTGAAGCACGTTGCGCCGAACGTTCCGGCGGCCGCCCTCGCCTCCTTCTCACAATTGACGATGGTGCTGATCGCAGCCGCGGTGCGCCATGCGATCGTGCTGCCGCCATCCGAAAGCCGCCGGTCTCTGGCGCTGTTCAAGCAGATTTTGCCGCGCGATCTCGCTGCCGTGGACCAAGTCGCGGGCAAGCCCAGACGCTGACATTTGCCCGTCAGGAGAAGCTGTTGCTATGCTGGCGCCGCCGGCAAACCTCCTCTGTTCCGTGATCTCATGCCAAATTCAAGACCCGACCGTATCCGCAAGCTGCTCGCCGACCTCGTCGGCTTCGACACTGTCAGCGACCGCACCAACCTGCCGCTGATCGCCCATATCGAAAGCTATCTCGCCGCCCTCGGCGTCAAGGGCGAGCGCATCACCGACGAGACCGGGCAGAAGGCTTCGCTCTGGGTCACGATCGGGCCGGAGGATCACCCCGGTCTCGTGCTGTCGGGCCATACCGACGTCGTGCCCGTCGTCGGCCAGGACTGGAGCCACGATCCGTTCAAGCTGGTCGAGCGCGACGGCAAGCTCTACGGCCGCGGCACCACCGACATGAAGGGCTTTGTGGCGGTGTGCCTTGCGATGGTGCCGGAGATGCTGGAGGCGAAGCTGAAGACACCAATTCATCTCGCGATCTCCTATGACGAGGAGATCGGCTGCGTCGGCGTGCGGCCGATGCTCCGTGAGGTCGCGAAGAAGAAAGTGAAGCCGCTCGGCGCCTTCATCGGCGAGCCGACCGAAATGAAGGTCATCATCGGCCACAAGGGCAAGCACGGCGTGCGCGCGACCTTTCGCGGCCTCGCCCGCCATTCGTCGATCGCACCCGACGGCGTCAACGCGATCGAATACGCGGCCGAGTTGATCGTCGAGATCCGCCGCCGTGCGGTGAAGCTTGCAAGCGAGGCCGAGCGCGGCAGCCTCTACGACGTGCCGCACTCGACGCTGCTCACCAGCATCGTGCATGGCGGCGCCGCATTGAACATCGTGCCCGATACCTGCACGGTCGACTTCGAATGCCGCGGCATCGGCATCACCGAGTCCAGGGAGGTGACGGATGCGATCGTCGCCTGGGCCAAGGCCGAGCTCGAGCCAACGATGAAGGCGAGGCATCCGGAGTGCGGCATCGATTTCGAGGAGATCCTCGACTATCCCGCGCTCGACACGGCTGCCGATGCCGCCATCGTCACGCTGGCCAAGAGCCTCGCGGGGCGCAACGACCACGCCAAGGTTGCCTTCGGCACCGAGGCGAGCCTGTTCGCCAGCATGGCCGGCGTCCCCTCGGTGGTGATCGGACCGGGCGGAATCGCGCAGGCGCATACGCCGGACGAGTTCGTCGAGATGGCGGAGCTGGAGAAGTGCGCGGGGTTTGTCGAGAAGCTGATCGCACATTGCGCGAAGGCGTAGAGCGTCTCGTCGTCATTGCGAGGAGCCCGTGACAAAATTGCGAAGCAATTTTGCACTGGCGACGACGCAATCCAGACTGCCGCCGCGGAAACATTCTGGATTGCTTCGCTTGGCTCGCAATGACGAGGCGTGCGGGGACATCTGTAGCCCGCATGAGCGAAGCGACATGCGGGACCACCGTTCCCGGATATCGCTGCGCTCATCCGGGCTACGGGATCACGCCTCAGCGCTCCTGCAAGGCGAGCCTTACGCCGACTGCGCAGTAGATGACCCCGACGACCTTGCCTTGCCACCTCACGACCGCCGGGTGACGGCGCAGCAAATTGCCGAGACGGCCGGCGCCGACGGCGAACACGATCGTGCTGACGAGCCCGAGCAGCACGAAGACGATGCCGAGGATGGCGAGCTGAAGCGCGGTCGCGCCGTGCTCGGGATGGACGAACTGCGGCAGGAAGGCGAGGAAGAACAGCGCCGTCTTGGGATTGAGCACTTCGGTCAGGATCGCCTGCCGGAATGCCCGGCCGGCGCTGATCGGTGGCGTGCACTTCGTCAACTCGCCGGGGCCGTTCTCCATAAGAGCGCGAATGCCGAGGTAGATGAGATAGGCCGCGCCTGCATACTTGATGACGCTGAACAACAGCGCCGAGGTGGCGATGATCGCCGAGAGGCCGATGATTGCCATGCTGGTGTGGATCACGTCGCCAGCCGCGATCCCGGCGCCCGTCGCGATGCCGACCTTCGTTCCCGAACTCGCGGCGCGCGCCATGGTGAGCAAGGTCGCTGGCCCGGGAATGAAGACGAAGCCGAGGACGATGAGGACGTAGGTGATGAGTGTGGCGTGGTCGATCATGTGGTTGGCTCTCTCATCGCCGTGTGTCCCGGCGCGTAGCCCGCATCAGCACAGCGACATGCGGGACCACTTTCCCCGGATATCGCTACGCTCATCCGGGCTACGAAGCACAAAACAAAAGGCGCGGCCACATCGGCCACGCCTTCGTCGTCCCTACACCGCGCCCGCCTTCTGCGCGTAGTCCCATGAGGCCTGTGACAGCGGCACGGTGCGCTTGGCGGATTCGAGCGCCTTGGCGTTGGCGGCGGTGCCGTCGCGAATGCGGCCGGCGATACCCTGCGTGATGCCGGCGAGGCGGAAGAGATTGTACGAAAAATACCAGTTGAGATCAGGCACGCTCATCCCGGTCGCATTGCAATAGATCTGCGCAGCCTCTTCCAGGCTCGGGATGTTGAGCGCCTTGAGGTCGACGCCGTGCAAGCCCGGCATGATCCACTGCATCAACAGATAGGTGAAGTCGGCCATGGGATCGCCAAGCGTCGACAGCTCCCAGTCCAGCACCGCCTGCACGCGCGGTTCCGTCGCGTGGAAAATCATGTTGTCGAGGCGATAGTCGCCGTGGACGATCGAGACGCGCGCCTGCTCCGGCACCGTCTTGGGCAACCATTCGGCGACCTTCTCGAACTCAGGAATGTGCTGGGTCTCGGACGCCCGGTACTGCTTGGTCCAGCGGTCGATCTGGCGCGCGAAATAATTGCCGGGCTTGCCGAAGTCGCCGAGGCCGATCGCGACGGGATCGTACATGTGAAGCTTGGCCAGCGTCTCGATCTTGCTGGTGAAGATCTTGCGGCGCGCATCGGCATCCTGGCTCGGCAGCGTCGGATCCCAGAACACCCGCCCCTCCTCCATCGACATGATGTAGAAGGCGGCGCCGATGACGCCGTCGTCCTGGCACAGCGCGTAGGCGTGCGCGACCGGAAAGCCCTGTTTTCCAAGGGCCGCAATCACGCGGTATTCGCGATCGACCGCATGCGCCGACGGCAGCAATTTGCCGAACGGCTTTCTGCGCATCACGTAGGAACGCTTCGGCGTGTTCAGGCGGTAGGTCGGATTGGACTGGCCACCCTTGAACTGGAGGACGACGAGCGGGCCCTCATAGCCTTCGACATGCTCGCGCATCCAGGCTTCCAGGCGCAGCTCGTCGAAACGATGCCGCTCCTCGACCGGCTTGGTGCCCGAGAACTCCTCGTCTTTCCTGACGCCGTCAGCCACGATGACGCTCCCTCTTTTTATTTTCCGTCATTCCGGGGCGCCTCGAAGAGGCGAACCCGGAATCTCGAGATTCCGGGTTCGATGCTACGCATCGCCCCGGAATGACGGTGAGGAGAGCACGAGATGCACTCTCCACCGTTCTTAGTGACTTGGAGAGTTTGCATACTTCCGAAGTTCAAGTCTGGCAATGGCGCGATTGTGCACCTCGTCCGGACCGTCGGCGAGACGGAGCGTACGGATGTGGGCGTAGTCCTTGGCGAGGCCCGCTTCGTCGGACACGCCGGCGCCGCCGAAGGCCTGGATCGCCTGATCGATGATCTTCAGCGCCATGTTGGGGCCTGCGACCTTGATCATGGCGATCTCGAGCTGCGCCGTCTTGTTGCCGACCTTGTCCATCATGTCGGCGGCCTTGAGGCACAAGAGGCGGTTCATCTCGATGTCGGTGCGCGCCTCGCCGATGCGCTGCTCCCACACCGAATGCTCGATGATCTTCTTGCCGAACGCGGTGCGCGAGGCGAGCCGCTTCACCATCTTCTCCAGCGCCTCCTCGGCCTTGCCGATGGTGCGCATGCAGTGATGGATACGGCCGGGACCGAGGCGGCCCTGCGCGATCTCGAAGCCGCGCCCCTCCCCGAGCAGGATGTTCTCCTTCGGCACGCGCACATTTTCGAGCAGCACCTGGGCGTGACCGTGCGGCGCGTCGTCGAAGCCGAACACGGGAAGCATCTTCTCGACCTTGATGCCGGGGGTGTCGAGCGGAACCAGGATCTGCGACTGCTGCTGGTGCTTGGCGGCCGAAGGGTCAGTCTTGCCCATCAGGATCGCGATCTTGCAGCGGGGATCGCCGACGCCCGACGACCACCATTTGCGGCCGTTGATGACGTAGTGATCACCGTCGCGCTCGATGCGGGTCTCGATGTTGGTGGCGTCGGACGAGGCGACCGCCGGTTCCGTCATCAGGAAGGCCGAACGGATCTCGCCGTCCATCAGCGGACGCAGCCATTTGCGCTTCTGCTCCTTGGTGCCGTAGCGGATGAACACTTCCATGTTGCCGGTGTCGGGGGCGGAACAGTTGAACACTTCGGAGGCCCAGGTGATGCGGCCCATCTCTTCGGAAAGCAGCGCGTATTCGAGATTGGTCAATCCCGCGCCGTGGAATTCGTCGTCCTCGTGCTCGGACGGCGGCATGAACAGGTTCCAGAGGCCTTCGGCCTTCGCCTTCTTCTTCAGGTCCTCGAGCACCGGGATCACCTTCCAGCGCTCGCCGCTGTGATCCTGCTCGTCATAGACCGGCACCGCCGGCCGCACGTGCTTGGCCATGAAGGACCGCACGCGATCGAGCCATTCCTTCTGCTTGGGGGACAGATCGAAATCCATGGGACGCTCCTCGTTTCTCTCTCGCAAATCGCTTTTGCGCCGGACTGTCCTGCCACAGAGCATGGCCCGCAAGCCCGAATGCGCGAGCCTCGCGGACTGGGAACCGGACCGCAGTTGCGAACGAGTCCCGATTGCGGATTGACATTTTCCGGCCTTCAAACGATAGTTTCATACAACTGTTTGAATTGCAACCCTCGACCGCCTTGCGCGCCCTGCACGTCATTCCGGGGCGACGCAAAGCGTCGAACCCGGAATCCCGAAGTTGTGGTGCGAGATTCCGGGTTCGCGACTATCGTCGCGCCCCGGAATGACGAGGTCCGAAACCATGGCCAGCGATCATACAAGGTCTGCCATTCTCGCCGCCGCCGAGCGGCTCTATGCCGATCGCGGCTTCGGCGACGTGACGCTGCGCGACATCGTCGCCGAGGCCAATGTCAACCTGGCCGCGGTGAACTATCATTTCGGCTCGAAGGACGAATTGATCGCGGAATTGTTCGTCACTCGCTCGATCGCGACCAACCGCGAGCGCCTGCGCGAACTGAAGGCGGCGGAAGAACAAGGCGGCGGGCGCGCACCGATCGAGGTGATCCTGCGCGCCCTCGTCGGCCCCACCTTGCGCGGCTGCCTCGGCCCGGAGAACCAGCGCTCCACCGCGGCGCGCTTCATGATCCGCGCCTCGATCGAATCCGTGCCGCCGATCCGCCGCATCAAGAACCGCGAGATCGACCACTTACGGAAATTTGCCGGTGCGATGCGGAGGTCCCTGCCCGACCGCAGCGACGTCGAGATCTACTGGGGCCTGAACTTCGCGCTCGCCATGGCGCATCACACCATCCGCGAGAGCGAACGGCTGACGAAACTGTCGGAAGGCAAATGCGACCTCGACGACGTCGAGGACGTGGTCGCGCGCGTCGTCAGCGTCGCGACGATGGCGCTGACGGCGGGAAAGGCGGCCAAGGCGCCGGCGCGCGCGCTGGCGAGAGACGCGGGTTAGCCCCTCACATCATCGCGATGCAGTCGATCTCGACGTCGAAGGGGGCGAACCATTCCGGCGTGCAGACGAAGATCCGTGCCGGCGGATCGAGCGGGAAGTAGCGCGCATAGACCGCGTTGAAGGCGGCGAAGTGCTTCGTCGACGTGCAATAGACGTTGCACTTCATGACGTTGTCGAGGGAGGCGCCGGCCGTCTCAAGGCACAGCTTCATCTGCTCCATGACGATCTCGCTCTGCCGCTCGATCGGCGCGGAAGCAATCTCGCCGGTCTCGGGATCGAATGGCGGCAGGCCTGAGACGAAGATCATGTTGCCGGCGCGCGTCACCGGCGAGGTCGGTGCCTTCCAGCGGTCGAGGAATGTCGAGATCGGTTCGACGCGGAGCGCTTCGCGTTTCATGGCGGCCACCTTCGGTTCGAGCGAGACTGACCGCTGACTACATTATTCCGTAGCCGGCATGTTTCGCTTTTGATCGAAGCATGATCGCCGCAGCTTATCGTTTGAGCATGATCTTGCCGGAAAACCGCTGCACACTTTTCCGGATCATGCTCTAGACCCGCTGCGGCATCTCCTCGGCCTCTTCCTTGGCGAGCAGCAGCAGCATCTCGATGCCCATCTCGCCTTCCTGCGGCGAGCGGATGAACTTGATTTCGTCGGCGCTTTGCCGCAGCGCGGCAATGATGGCGACGGCCTGATTGGCCGTGGCCGCTTCGGTCGCCAGAATTGCCTTCTGGTCCTTGGCCTGAAACCCGATGGTGTAGGACATTCGCTTCCCTCCCGAACCCAGTGGCGGGATCGAATCAGAGTCGCGCGCGAAGCGGAAGCCTGTGCGACTACGGACCGGGTTTATCTGGGGATTGCGCGCAAGCCTCGCGCAAGCCGCGCGAAGGTCATGCTTCCGTCACCAGTCTATGCGCAGTCCCCAGTGCAACGCGCCGCGAGCGCCCTCCCCTTGGACAACGGCAGAGGGCCGGAACCAGCTAGATGATACCCTGCTGCTTCAGCGCCTCGATCTTCCCGGCATCATAGCCGAGCTTGCCGCCGAGAACTTCCCTTGTGTGCTCGCCGAGCAGCGGCGGGGCGCGGTAGTCCTTGATCGGGGTCTGCGAGAGGGTGAGCGCGTTGCGAACCAGCGAGAGATCGGGCTCGAAGGGATGGTTGACCTTCACCCGCATGCCGCGCGACTGGACGTGTGGATCGGAAAACACCTGCTCGAAATTGTTGATCGGCCCCGATGGCACGCCGGCCTCCTCCAGCTTCTCCAGCCAATAGGCCACCGGCTTCTTCAGGAACAGGCCGGCGAAGATCGCCATGATCTCCTTGCCGTGCACGACGCGGTCGTTGTTCTTGACGAAGCGCTTGTCACTGGCGAGTTCGGGCTCGCCGAGCACGGCGCAGGTGCGCTGGAACTGGCCGTCATTGCCGACCACCAGCATCAATTCGCCGTCGGTGCAGCGGAACACGCCGGCCGGCATGCCGCCATTGCCCCAGGTGCCGCGGCGCGGCGGCGTCTTGCCGTTGACGAGGTAGATCTGGAGCCAGTGCGACAGGGATGCGATGACGGTGTCGAACAGGCAGACGTCGATGTGCTGTCCCTCCCCGCCATTGGCGTCGCGATGGTAGAGCGCGGAGAGAATCCCGATCGATGAGTTCATGCCGGTCATGTAGTCGACGATGGAGGGGCCGACCTTCATCGGGCCCTCGCCGGGCTCGCCGTCGATATGGCCGGTGACGCTCATCAGGCCGCCCATGGCCTGGAGGATCGCGTCATAGCCGGCGCGCGGCGCGTAAGGCCCGGTCTGGCCAAAGCCGGTCACCGAGCAATAGATGATGCCGGGATTGATCGCCTTGATCGACTCGTAGTCGAGACCGTAACGCTTGAGATCGCCGACCTTGTAGTTCTCCATGAAGACGTCGGCGTCCTTGGCGAGCTCGCGGATGATCGCCTGCCCCTCGGGCTTGGCGATGTTGACGGTGACCGACTTCTTGTTGCGGTTGGCGCAGAGGTAGAACGAGTTGTTGTTGTTCGCCTTGCCGTCGGGATCTGCGAGATAAGGCGGGCCGAAGGCGCGCGCGTCGTCGCCGGTGCCCGGCCGCTCGATCTTGATGACCTCCGCACCGAGGTCGCCCAGCATCTGGGCGGACAACGGCCCGGCGAGCACACGCGTGAGGTCAAGGATCTTGATGCCTGAAAGCGGCAAGGCCGACATGTAGGTTTCCTCCGGGGAACTGGATCTTAGAGCTGATCTTGGCGCGGCGGCGATATCGCGGGACGCGCTCTCTGCGGATACACCATTTTGATGCACTGAGCACTGCACTCCGGGCATACGGCCATCCCCTGCCCGGCAGCGAGGCCGCCCGCGCCGGCCAATTTCCGCTCTGCGAATATTAGCCGGTCAGGTCGCGGCAGCTGCGGCTACCTGCGGACGGCGGCGGCTGAGCAGAACCAGGATCATCACGGCCGCGCAGGAACAGACAAAGGTGAGACCGAGCGCGCCGCGGCTGCCGAACTGGGTGAGCAGGCCGGCAAGAACGGGCGGCGAGACGGCGGAAGCGAGATTGAGCGGCAGCGCGATCATCGACGACGCCTTGGCGAATTCGGCCTGATCGTAGAACACGAGCGGTATCGTCGCCCGCGCCACCGCCATCGCGCCGCTGCCGGCGCCGTAGAGCAGGATGAAGGTCGCAACAGCCCAGGTCGCGCCCTCGCTCACCATGAGGATCAGCATGGCCACCGGCAGCGCCGTGCCGGCGACCAGCCCGGTCGTGATGCCGTCCCACCGTCCGCCGCCGAGGAAATCGAGCCCGCGGGCGCTGACCTGGATCACGCCCAGCATCGAGCCGAAGGCGATCGCCTGCGCCGGCGCCAGTCCCTCGGCCCGCAGCAGTTCGATGAAGACGGCACTCAGGCCGAAAGTGACGAAGGCATTGACGGTGATCGCGGCAACGACGAGGCCGAACGTGCTCCGCGGAATCGACAGCGCATTGGCTCGCTTTGCGGGAACGGTGCCCCCCTCCTTCGCGACGGCCCGGCGCGGAGTTGCGAAAGCATAAAGCGGAAGCGAAACGAGGATCAGCATTGCGGCGTAGACGAGGCAGGTGCCGCGCCAACCGAAATGACCGCTCAGGAACGAGGTGGTTGGCCAGAAGATGCTGCCGGACAGCCCCGTCACCAGCATGAGCGCGCCAATGGCGCTCTTGGCCTGTCGCCCGGCGACCTCGTTGAGCATGATATAGGAGCCGGTCGACAGCGTGGCGCTTCCGCTCATGCCAAGAATGACCCATGCCACGAAATAGAGCATCGGCTCGTGGGCAAGCGACAGAGCGACGAAACCTGGCACGGCCACGACAGTGCCCACCATCATCACCTTGCGCGCACCATGCCGCGCAAACGCCCTGGCGAGCCAGGGCGCGCAGAGCCCCATGGTGACATAAAGCGTGGAGGTGCCGGCAAACACCATCGGCAGGCTCATGCCGAGATCGGCCGCGAGGTCACGGCCGACAATGGGCGGAAGACCGATCGTACCCCAGCCGATGAGTTGGGTGACCGCAAGCACCAGCAGGACTCCGATGAGCCTGCCGTCAGATTTCAAGAACCGCATTCCGATCGTCGCCTGCCCCTGCTGCATGCCTGCGCACAGACACGTCATAGCGGGAGCATTGATAGCGGGAGTCTTGGCGCACGGGAATGCCGGCTGCCGAATGGCAGAAGTCGGCGGGAAGCATGTCAATCGGACGACGGCCGTCCCTACCCCGCGATCCCGAGCAGGGATCGCGCCTCGGCTGCGGTCGCGACGCGCCGGCCGTGGCGCGCGACAGCCTCGCCGGCGATGGTCACGAGCTCCGCATTGCTGCGAGCCAGGCGCGTCCTGTCGATCCTGATATTGTCCTCGAGCCCGGTGCGAACGGCGTCGGCCCCCCGCGCGAGAGCCCAACCCATGACCTCGGCCTGGTGGCGCCCGATCCCGGCCGCGGTCCACGTCGCCTTCGGGATCAGCCGCCTCAGCTCTCCCAGCAGGATGTCGAGAACGTGCTCGTCGGCGGGCATCGCGTTCTTGACGCCCATGACGAACTGCACGTGCGGTCGCGCGTCGATCAGCCCCGTCTCGATCAGGCGACGGGCACCATGCAGATGCGACAGATCGAAGATCTCGATTTCCGGCCGGATGCCATCCGCCTTCATGCTTGTAGCGAGCGTCTCGACCAGGGCGGCGCTGTTCTCGTAGACGATCGTCGGAAAGTTCACCGACCCGGTGGAGAGCGAAGCCATGTCGGGCTTCAGGTAGAGCGATGATCCCCGCGCCGAGGGATCGCGGCCCCGCCCACCGGTCGAGAACTGAACGATCATCCCCGGACAATGCTTCCTGATCCCCTCCTGCACCCGGGCGAAACGCTCCGGATCGGAGGACGGCGTCTCGTCATCGTTGCGAACATGGATATGGGCAAGCGTGGCACCGGCTGCGAAGGCCTCGTGCGTCGACTCGATCTGTTCGGACGGCAGAATCGGGACCGCGGGATTGTCCTTCTTGCGCGGAACGGAGCCGGTGATAGCGACAGCAACGACGACGGGGTTCATCCTGCAACCTCATGATGATCGCGCTCACGCGCACCGAATTCGACCAGACGATTACGTAGCGCGACGAGCCATGCCGGTGCAAACATCATCGATCGCAGCGGCACGGCTTTTCCTGCATCCGCGTCAGGTGGGAATTGCGGCCGCACCGCTCGCCGCAGCCGCGCGCTGCCGCTCATAGTCGGCCCGCGCCATCGGAACGGCCTTGGGGTTACCGAGATCATCGATGCTGGTCCGATAGGTTTCCCGGGCCGTGACGGCCGCCAGCGCCGCGATGACCGTGATGCCGAAGGCGATCGCCCCGACCGTCAAGGGAATGTTGGCCGCGCCGGGAGGCGCCACGGTGGCAAACAGGGCCGGAAGCAACGCGGTGATCGTCGTGCCGATGTTCTGCGAGATCGCCATCGCCGACACACGGGTGCGGGTCGGAAACAGCTCCGGGTAAAAGCTCGGGAAGACCGCATTGTAGCCCTGATAGACGACGCCCCACATCAGCAGCGACAGCAGGATCGCAAGCGGCACGTCCCTGATGCTGATGGCATAGAGGTAGCCGAAGGCGAGCAAGCCGGACAGAAGCGCACCGACGATGATCGGTGGCTTGCGACCGATCTTGTCGGAGAGATGACCCACGAAGGGAATGACGAACACGGCCAGCATGTTCCCGAGCACCGGGATCCACAGATAGACGTCCTTGGCAAAGCCGATGCCATAGGCCGGCTGCACCGCGTAGGCCGCGCCGAAGATGGTCGCAACGACCGGAATGACGTTCATCAGCGCCATGCAGATGACCCTGAGCATGTCGCGCCAGCTCAGCTTGATGGCCTGGACGATGGGCGCCCTCGGCGTCTCTCCCCGCTCGCCCTCGCGGGCAAAGACGGGGGTCTCGTCGACTTCGCGGCGAATGACGTAACCCGCGACGATGACGAAGAAGCTGAGCAGGAAGGGAATCCGCCAGCCCCAGCTATTGAAAGCCTCGACCGGCATATAGGCCGCCAGCGGCAGGAAGACGGCTGCCGCGAGGATCTGTCCGGCCTGCACGCCCTGAAGGGCAAAGCTTGCATAGAAGCCGCGCCGACCGAACGGCGCGTGCTCCAGAATCATCGAGCTCGCACCGGAGATTTCACCGGCCACGGCAAATCCCTGCACGAGGCGCAGGATGACGAGCAGGATCGGCGCCAGAATGCCGACCTGCTGATAGGTCGGCAGAAAGCCCACCGCCATCGTCGAGATGCCCATCAGAAACATGCAGACGATGAGAACCGTCTTGCGGCCGTGGGTGTCGCCCCAATGTCCGAGCACGAAGGCGCCGATCGGGCGGGCCACATAACCAACGCCATATGTCGCCAGCGATGCGACGATTGCGACGGTGGGATTGTCGGACGGAAAGAAGATCTGCGGGAAGATCAGAGACGCGGCGGTCGCGTAGATGAAGAAGTCATAATATTCGAGAGCCGACCCGATCCAGCCGCTTGCTGCAGCCTTCCTGGACTGACTCATGTCGTTGATAGCGCGGGTCGTGACCATCTCGGCAATTCCTCCAACCTAGTTTGTCGGTGTCCCGTTGGCGGGCTTCGTCGAAAATTGGGCAGCAATCTCCGGGCGCTCTGCGGAGTTTCCGCGCGCTCGTCACTGCCGATTGATGTCTGATTGGTCGCGACAATAGGCTTTCGCCGGGCTAACACAATTACCCAGTTATGCAATAAACCTAACATGATGTTATTTGGCGCCCGGGGGCTCCAAGCGCCGGCCGCGGTCATGCGTGCGGACCGGCTCGCGAGCCGGTCCGCAGGAAATCAATCTGGCGGATCGAAGGTCAGCGCGAAATGGCGCGTATCGCGCGAGGCGGCTGATCGTATGACGAAGCTAGCTTCCCAGCGCGGTCTCTCCCGCCTCGCGGCCCGGGACGCTGACATGAACCTCGTGTCCCTGACGAAGTGCCAGCGAGGCGGCGGCGACCGCCGACTCGAAGGCGGCTTCCTTGGTGGCGTATTTGCTTTTGACGTCGCCGTCATGCAGCACGCCCCACTCGTCCTGCACCGGCACGATGGCGTATTGAGCAAGACCCATTGTCCACTCCTGACTTGGCGTTCAGAGATCGTCTGCCAGACAACGCGCCGGCGAGCTTAACGTTGCGTGAGCTGCGGATGCGCCGCACTCACCCGCCACACCGTATTGCCGCTGTCGTCGGCCACCAGCAGCGCGCCGGTCTTGTCGATGGCGACGCCGACGGGGCGGCCGCGCGCCTGGTTGTCGCTATTGAGGAAGCCGGTGACCACGTCCTGCGCCGGACCGCTCGGTTTGCCGTCGGCGAACGGCACGAACACGACCTTGTAGCCGTTCAGCACCTGCCGGTTCCAGCTGCCATGCTCACCGACGAAGGCGCCACCGCGATAGGCGCCCGGCAGGCTGGTGCCGGTGTAGAAGGCCAGCCCAAGGGGCGCGACGTGCGAGCTCAGCGCATAGTCGGGCACGATCGCGCTGGCGACGAGATCCGGCCGCTCCGGCTTGACGCGGGGATCGACGTGCCGGCCCCAATAGCTGTAGGGCCAGCCGTAGAACCCACCGTCCTTCACGGAGGTCATGTAATCCGGGACGAGATCGGGGCCGAGCTCGTCACGCTCGTTCACCACGGTCCACAGCGCGCCGGTCTGCGGCTCGAAGCTGAGGCCATTCGGATTGCGCAGGCCGCCCGCGAAGATGCGCCAGCGGCCGCTGGCCCGGTCGACCTCGAGGATCGCGGCGCGATTGTGCTCGGCCTCCATGCCGTTCTCGGTGATGTTGCTGTTGGAGCCGACGCCGGCATAAAGCTTCGAGCCATCGGGACTTGCGACAAGGCTCTTGGTCCAGTGATGATTGATCGGCCCGCCCGGCAGCGGTGTCAGGACAGTGCCGGGCGCCGTGATCCTGGTGTCCCCCTCGGTGTAGGGATATTTCACGATCGCATCCGTATTGGCGACGTAGAGATCATTGCCGACGAGGGCTACGCCGAACGGCGAGTTGAGATGGTCGAGGAAGACGCTTTGCGTGTCCGGCACGCCGTCGCCATTGCTGTCGCGCAAGAGCGTGATGCGGTTGCTGGCCCCGGTATCGCCGCCGGAAGTCGCCCAGGACTCGATGTAGCCCATCACGATTTCCTTCGGCCGCTTGATCGGGGCGCCCTTCGGCGCCTTGGATTCGACCACCAGCACGTCCCCGTTGGGAAGCACATAGAGGAATCGCGGATGCTGCAAGCCGGTTGCAAAGGCCTTGACCTGCAGACCCTGCGCAACGGTCGGCGTCTCGTCCTTCTTCCAGCCGACGATGCGGGCGATGTGCACCGGCGGCAGAAGATATTGCTGGATGTCGGGCAGTACCGGGTTGGCGCCGACTTGCGCGCTGGGATCGCCGCTGCCGTCATTGCAGCCGGCCAGACACAGCAGCGAAGAGCACAACAGCGCGCGGGCAAATCTCGATATCATCGCGCAACTCCCACACCGTGGCGATACACCATGGCCCAGCCGAGCCAGCCGGTCACAGGCAGGATCAGCACGGTAATCGCCGAAAGAACGAGCCCGGTCGGCCACACCGAGGTCCAGGCATCACGGGTGTGGATCAGCAGATTGACAATCGCCAGGATCAGCACCACGGCGTTGCCGATCAGGTGCGGCCAGGCCGGCGTCTGCGCCCGCACCAGGCGGTTGCCGAGGAAATCGATGAGACCTGCGATCGCCGCCAGCACGCCGAAGGTGACTCCGACGACCAGAAGCCAGGCGGAAAAATCGGCCCACATCATCTCGGCGCTGGCGACATAGGCGATGTCGGTCAGCAGTGCTCCGATGAAGCACACGATCGGTATCGGCACCAGCATCGGATGAATCGGATGGCCTGCGATTTGCGCGGTGGAACGCACGCGCATGTCCTGCTGCACGGTCGGCCTCGTGTGACTTTTCGCCCTGCCCGACCGGCCAACTCACGCTTCCAGCGATGGTTCCTGGAAAGGCCCGCGTAAGACGGGCGACAAGACTTGGCCCATGAGGCGGTCACCTGCGTGCCATGGGCGCGCGGCGGCCGTTCGCGGGAGCAACCCGCGAAGCGAGCCGTGCAACTTCATCACGGCTCATCGATGAATGAGCTCACCCCTACTCATCAGCGATTGGCAAACCAACCTTTCCTGGTCGTGTCCCCGGTATCGCTTAGAGGCGGCGGGCGCCTTACCGCCTCAATCGCAATTTCGCGCGGTTTCCGCAGGTCGCCATCTCGCACCAGCGGCGCGATCCATTTTTGGTGCGGTCGATAAACAGCCAGCGGCAGTCCTGCGGCGGACATCGCTTCAATCGACCGAGCTCGCCGCTGCGCAGCAGGTCGACCGCGGCCCAGGCAATCGGGCCAATGATCCGATCGCCATGAGCGAACTCGATGTTGGCTGGTGTGCCGGTCAGGGTTGCGGCCGCGAAAGTGCGGGCCGCGAGATCGTGGATCACCGCCAAGCCCCGCGCCGCCGGTCCCCCGCCACTCGCGATCGCAGCGCCCACTTCGTCGATCGCTCTGCGCAGACGCCGACCGTCGTCGACCAACACCGCCCGCTTGGTTGCGTTGACCGAGAAGTCCGCGCCCACAAGTCCAGCATCCTTCGCCCAAGCCAGCATTCCTTCAGCGTCGCCTAGGTGATCGACCTCGCGGTCCGTACCTCGCCAGCTGATCGTATTGGCGAAATCGAGTGCCAGATTTCCCGCGATGCGGCGAGGCAGGGGCGGCCGATGTTCCATACTGCGCAAACGCTTCATCCGAGGCTCTTTTCCAGGGGCCGAAGCAGCGTCACCGCGGCCGCCACCAGCATGAGGGCAGCACCGGCCGCCTCGACCCAGCCGACTGCTTCTCCGAAGAACCACACGCCGGCGCCGAGTGCGACGATCGGCGACACGAAGGCATAGAACCCCGCGCGCATGGTACCCCATTCGCGCAGCAACACGAGATAGATAGTAAAGGCGACCATCGTGCCGAGCAGCGCCAGGAACAACAGACTGCCGATTGCCGCCGGGGTGAGGAAAGCGTCGAGCATGTATATCGATATCGGCTCCAGCGCCAGCGACAAGCCAAGGAGTGCCGCACCTCCGATCGCCGCCTGGACCATCGTCAACGCGAGTGGCTTAACCGGACCGATCAATGGACGCGCGACCACACTGCCGACGCAGTAGCTGGCGGTCCCAACGACGATCGCCGCTAGTCCGACGCCGCTCGCACTGCTCCCAACGCCGAGCCGCGTCCAGAACAGCCCGACGAGGCCGGCACAGCCTATCGCGAGCACTACGGCGTGGCGCCAGGTTGGCTGCTCCTCGCCGGAGAGCGCGGCAAGGCCAAACAGCAAAACCGGGATCAGGGCCAGGTTGACCAAGCCCGACAGCCCTGAGGGAACGTGCTGCATTCCCCAGAACAGCAAGCCGTAGGTGCCTGTGTTGACCAGCAGCGCTGAAACTATCGTTCGCGCGGCGCGCCCTTCGCTAAATGCGACCCTGGCCCCGCGCACTGCGAGCGCCAGCAGCGCGGCAGCCAAGAGGTATCTTGCGGCAGCCAGCAGCAGTGGGGGCAGTTCGGTGAGACCGACCTTGATGGCCGCCCAGGTCAGCCCCCAGATCAACGACATCACCGCGAAGAGGGCGAGGTTATGCACCATCGCGGCAAGGCTCAGCGCAGGCCCTGCTCATCGACCAGGATGCGGTGGATCTCGACCCGTTGGGGAAGCTCGATCAGAAGTTCGGGATCGCGGTCGAGGTGATGGACCTTGGTGGGCTCTCCCTTGGTGAAGGCGGTCATCGCCTGCATGTCGGGCCAATACGAGATGGTCGTGAACCACGTCTCCTCCTCGCGGTCCTCGCGCAGCAACTGCACGCCGAGCGCCGTCCTCTCGAGCGGCGGAATGCCCTCGGTGCGCACATATTTTTCGTACATGTCGGCAACGTCACGGCGGGTGCGGCCGCGCCAGATGCGCGCGATGGTAGGCTTGGTAGGCATAGTTGAGTCCCTCCTATAGGCGGGCAGAAGCATAAGCGCGGCGAACGCAGCGCCGCGTGACGATCAGCAATGGATACGCGCCAGGTCCAAACTTACACCAGCTAAACGACTTTAGCCGGTGTACGTTCCGATTATTCTGCGCCGAGTAGTCTGGCTTGAAGCAAGGTCGATTTTCCCTTCGCCATATCCCCGCCGCGATCGCGGGCGAGGGAGATTGGCGCCCGCCGGGTACGCTGGGCGGGCCGGAACAGTCCCGGTGTCACGCCTCGTGTGCTCCCCGGGGAACCCGGGCGCATCGAACGACTGCGGGAATATCCGGACGGAGCCAAATGGCTGGCGTCATGTGAATGAATGATATTGCAATTCACCTAAAGCATCGGATCACGCGATTGCCGGAGCTCTTGACCTTACCGCCTGTTGCAATTGTGTATTATTTCTTCGTTACAGGTAACGCGACGAGCGTGAAGGCCCCGGTCTGACGGCGCGGTTGAAACGCGCCCAAAACCGAGGCCATGCCGTTTCCTCCAGGCTGCCGGTCCGACCAGTTCACGCCGTCGCCGTCCGCGCGGCGGGAAGGATTGAGTCACATGTGCCGGCCGGGCCAGGCGCCGAGGATCTGATCGACGATGGATATGCTGGTGCGCAGAACGCATGTCGACCATGGGCGGGACGAGGCCTCGGGCTCGATGTCCGCCCTGATCGACCAGGTCACCGGTCTCGCCCGGCGGCAATACCGGGTCTTCATCATCGTGCCCGCCGTGGCGCTCGCGATCGGCCTGCTCTATCTGCTGGTCACGCCTTCGCAATACACCGCCACCACCACGCTGCTGATCGACAGCACCACGCTGCGGGTGCTCCAGAACCAGCTCCAGCCGCAGGGCGACGTCCCGCTCGACACGCTCCAGGTGGGATCGCAGGTCGAGATCCTGGCCTCGCGCAAGCTGGGCCTCGCCGTCGTGAGGGATCTCCATCTTGCCGACGATCCGGAGTTCGCGGGAGCGGGCAGCTGGAATCCGTTCGCATCCTCCGGCGCGACGGAGGATCGCGAGCAGCACGCGCTCGACGAGTTTCTCGCCCATCGCAGCATCGCGCGCGCCGACAAGACCTATGCCCTGAACATCTCCTATACGTCGAAGAGCGCCGCGACCGCGGCAAAGATCGCCAACGCGATCGCGGAAGCCTATATCGACGACCAGCTCGGCGCCAAATACCAGACGGTCACCCGCGCCGGCGCGTGGCTGCAGGACCGCATCAACGAGCTGAAGTCGAAGGCGGCGGCCGCCGACCGCGCGGTGCTGGACTTCAAGGAAAAGAACAACATCGTCGACCTCGGCGGCGCCGGCACATCGGCGGCCGGTGCCAACACGTTCAGCCGGCTGATCGGCGAGCAGCAGCTCTACGAGCTGAACAGTCAGCTCGCGACCGCGCGCGGCGCAACCAGCGAGGCCAAGGCACGCCTCGACCGCATCGAGCAGGTCCGCAAGATGGACGTGAGCGAAGGCGCCGTCGCGGACACGCTGAAGAACGAAGTCATCACCCGGTTGCGCAACCAGTACATGGACCTCTCCGCGCGCGAGGCCAATATTTCGGGACGCTACGGCGCGGACCATGCGGCCGCGGCGAACCTGCGCGATCAGATGGAAGAGCTCCGCCGCAACATCCGCGCGGAGCTTGGACGGATCGCCGGCAGCTACCGGAGCGACTACGAGATCGCCAGGACGCGCGAGGAGAATCTCGAGCGGTCACTGGCCACGCTGGTGTCGGAGGGACAGCTCACCAATCGCGACAAGCTCGGCCTGGCCGAGCTCGAGAGCTCCGCCAAGGTCTATCACACGCTGTTCGACAATTTCCTCCAGCGCTACATGGAGGCGATCCAGCAACAATCGTTCCCGATCACGGACGCGCGCATCATCAGCCCCGCGGTCGCACCGACGAAGAAGAGCAAGCCGGTGACGTCGCTGGTTCTCGCCATCGCGCTCTCGCTGGGGCTGATGGCGAGCGTCGGCATCGCGGCGCTGCGCGAGGCCGTGGACGGCGTGTTCCGCACGGCGCGGCAGGCCGAGCAGGAGCTCGGCGCGCGCTGTCTGTCCGTGATTCCGCTTGCCTCCGCGTCGGCCTCGCCGGTGCTGCCGCGATCCGGCGCCGCGATGGTGACCGATCCGCCGGATCTTGCCGCCCTTCCCCCGCCGCAAGGCGCGCTGGAGCCTGCGGTGACGGAGGAGCAACGCTACGCGTTCAGCGATTCGCTGAAACGGCGCGCGGTCGACGATCCCATTTCCGTCTTCACCGAGGCGTTTCGCGCCATCAAGGTGAGCGCGTGGCTCCAGGCCAATGTCCGCGAGAACAAGGTGATCGGCATCACCTCCACCCTCCCGAGCGAAGGCAAGTCCACCGTCGCCGCCAACCTTGCGGCGCTGATGGCCGATGCCGGCCGGCGCGTGGTCCTGATCGACGCAGACTTGCGCAACCCGACACTCGCCCGCTCGCTGACCCCGCGCCCGCAGGCGGGATGGCTGGAGGTCATGAGCGGCAAGCTCGACCTCGCGCAGGCCACCGGCCGGGAGCCGACGACCGGACTGGCGCTGCTGCCGCTACTCCTGACCGAGGCGCCCGTTCATTCCGACGAGGTCCTGGCCTCGCAGGGATTCCGCGACCTTCTGGAGCGGCTGCGCCAGAGTTACGATTACATCATCGTCGACCTGCCGCCGCTCGCGCCCGTCGTCGACGTCCGGGCCATCGTCCCGGCGATCGACTCCTTCGTCTTCGTGGTGGAATGGGGCGCGACCAGCGTCAAGACCGTGCGGCGTCACCTGCTGGCGGAGACCGAGCTTCACGACCGCCTGCTCGGCGTGGTCCTGAACAAGGCGAATCTGCGGATGCTCGAACGGTTCGAGCAGCCCGGCATCTACCAGAACGGATATTATATGAGAGGCGGCTGAAGCAGACCGCGGCGTATCAGCCGTTGTCGGGCCGACGCATCCGCGTCCCCTGCCGCGCCCGCAGCTCCTCTTCGTATTTCAGCTTTTCAAGCAGCACGTCGGTGACGAGACGCCGCAACTGGGCGTTCTCGAACTCCAGCCGCTTGATCGTCTCCTCGGAACTCGCATCGGCTGATGCCGCGCGCGGGACGCTTTCGATCACGCGACGCTCATGATCCATGGCCGGCGGAGACGATTTGAGCATCTTCTTCCAGCGATGGTAAGTCATGATGCTAACGCCGAGCGCCTTGGAGATCTCGCGCTGGGTCTTGCCCTTGGCCGCGAGTTCATTGGCCTGCGCAAGCTTGGCCGAAATCTCCTCCGAGGCATGCCTCTTGCCAACCATACCGGTCCCCTCAGGCCCGAACTGCGCCCGCCCGGGTCTAGTAAGCGCGAATCGTGAACCTTTTCAATAGGCCTCCCGACGCCCTCTTCCAACTTTTCCCGGACGAGCAATTGTGCCCGCTGCCAACTGTTGCGGGAAGGCGGAGACAGGAGAGTCCAGGCGCCGGTGATCCTGTATCGTTTCGAGACGCGGCGCGCCTTGCGGATCACATCAGTAGGCGTTACGCGGCCGGATCAACTCGACTGCCGTCTTGAACATGATATGGATATCGAGCATCAGGCTCCAGTTATCGATATACCATAGATCGAGCGCAATCCGCTGCTTCATCAGCTCGAGCTGCGGCGTGCCGCCCCGGTAGCCATGCACCTGGGCCCAGCCGGTGATGCCCGGCTTGACGTGATGACGGAACGCGTAGTTCGCGATCATGCGGCCATATTCGTAGTCGTGCACCAGCGCGTGCGGCCGCGGTCCGACGATCGACATGTGGCCCTGGAGCACGTTGAGCAATTGCGGCAGCTCGTCGATGCTGGTCTGCCGGATCAGGCGTCCGACCCGGGTCACGCGCGGATCCTGCTTCGTCGCCTGCACCACCGCGCCGCCGTCCTCCTGCACGCTCATGCTGCGCAGCTTGTAGATCACGAAAGGCTTGCCGTTGAAGCCGTGGCGGCGCTGCCGGAAGATCACCGGCCCCCTCGACTCGAGCTTGATGGCGATCGCCACGACGATCAGCGGGGGCAACAGCAGAAGCAGCGACGTCGCCGCGACGCTCACGTCGAGCAGCCGCTTGGTCAGGCGATCGAGGGTCGACAGCGGCGGCGGCTGAACTTCCACCATGTAGACCCGCTGCGGCATCGAGGTCTGGTGACGCAGCACCGTCGACACCGCGAGATCGGGCAGCAGGCGCACCGGAAGCGGGATCACGCGCAACCGGTCGAGCAGGGACTCGATGTCCTGCGGACTGGACCAGGACAGCGCCAGCACGATCTCTTCGGCCCCCGCCCGCCTTATGCGGTTCATCAACGCATCGCCGTGCTGCACCGAGCCCGAGAGAGGCAGCCTTGCGGCGTCATCCCTTGGCAAGGTGATGCGCTCGACCTCATGCAGGCCAAATCTGGCAAGCAGGTCGGCCCGGGCGAACTGCGCCAGCTCGCCTTGCGTTCCGATCACCACCGCGCGCCGGCCGCGGATCGTGCCAGCGACGAGTGCCGAACGAAGGCGCCGCTTGCCCTGCCAGCGCGCCAGCAGAAGGCCGGCACCGCCGATCGCGAAGAAACAGACGACCGAGCCGCGCGATGTGTCGCCGCCGGATTTGAACAAGAACAGCACGACCACGAGCACGAGCGCGGCGAGGCACCAGCCGGCCCAGACCCGCCCGCCGTCGAGCTCGTCATCCAGGAGCTGGTTCAATCGGTAGAGACCGAGGAAGTGCGCGACCAGGACATAGGCGAAACTCGCCACCAGTCCCAGGCCGGCATAGAAGGAGGCGTCCTCGCCGGTGCCGCCGAGCGCACGCTGATAGGCGATGCCGCCGACGGCACCCGCTGCGACGATGATCGAGCAGTCGACGGCCGCGAACAGGGGCTCGATCAGGCTGAACGGGATGGCCAGGCGGACGCGCGACCGGCTTTCGAATGACGAGGTCGATTCACCCGCATTGGTCAGGTCGGTCACAATTCGCCCCCGGGATCGGTGTCGCGACCCCGATATCACGGGCATTGTACCATAATTATGATACTTTATTGTTGATTAACCAATGTATCGCGGATGCGTGACGGCGCATCCGCGCCGTCATTGAACGGTCATGAATCTGCAATCCGCCGCACCTTAGCGCGACGGCGCAGCGTCCGGCTTCGCGTCGGACCTGGACTCGAGCAATCTGGACAGCGCGATCTCGTTGACCACGGGCGGCGTCTGCTTCAAGAGCTCCGCGACATAGGCGCGCCGGTTGGCCTCGACGCGCTCGGCCCGCATCCGCTGCACGAGCGCCTCCCGCACGTCCGCCAGCGGCCGCGTGTGCGACGCTTCGGTATCGATGAGCTTCAGGATGTGCCAGCCGTCCTCGAGCCGGATCGGGTCGGTGATGCCCGACTTCGGCAGGCCTGTCACCTGACCGCGGATTTCGGTGCGCAGATCGGGCTCTGCGACCCAGCCGATCTCCCCGTCCCGCCCTGCACTCGCGGTATCCTCTGACGATGCCTTCGCGATCGCACCGAACTCGGCGCCGGGCTGCTTGATCTTCCGCACGATGTCATCGAGCTTCTTGCGCGCCGTGTCCTCGGCAGCCTTGTCCGCATCCTTGGCGAGGTTGACCAGGATCTGGGCCAGACGGAAACGGCGAGGAACGAGAAACGCGCTGGCGTTCGCCTCGTAGACGCCTTTGACGTCGGCCTCGCTCGGATAGCTGTCGCCCACCGCCGTGACCGATTGCAGATAGGTTTCGACGATCAAGGTGTCGCGGGCGCGCGCAAGCTGCGTCACCACCGCGGGCTGCTGGTCCCACTTCTTGGCCGCAGCCTCTTTGAGCACCAGGCGGTTGGCGAGGATGGCGCGCACGGTCTGGCTCAGCAGCGCCGGATCGCGCGCCATCGCCGCCTGCTGGCGTGCTTCGAGCAGCTGAATGGTGGCACGCACCTCCTCCGCCGTGACCTCGCTGTCACCGACCCGAGCGATGATCTCGCCGCCCTTCACCGCCGCATTGTCCTGCGTTGCGGGAGCCGGCTGGGCCGCGGCGGGAGCTGCCGGCGCCGGCGTTGCGCGCGGGGCTGCGGGCTGAGGCGGATTGCGCGTCTGCGCCATCGCAGGCGACGCTACCGCGGCGTACAGCGTGCCGGCCAGCAGCGCGAGCGTGAAAATTCTGTACGTCATGGCTTCGCCCTCTGTTCGATGATCTGGTCGCGGAAGTCCTGGGCGGCGTTTTGATGCTCGACCCGCTTGAACCCGATCACGGGGTCGTGGTGCATCACCTTCTCCAACGGATCCATCCTCTCGTATTGCTTGACGACATCGTCGGCGATCTTGACGAGGCGGACGTTCTTGGCCTCGCAGGCCTTGGTGCTCGCCTTCCAGGTGGTCGCCTCGCCCTCGAACTTGGAACGCTCGGCATCCTTGGTCCGCGCCACGCCAGCCGCCTCGCCATAGGCGGCCTTCCACTTCTCAAGGGACTCGTCGCGCTCGGCGATGCGTTCGTTGAAATCCTTCACGGCCTGGCGATAGGCCTGCTCGGCTTCCTTGACCTGGGCGCGATAGGCCTCGTTCTGCTTGCGCAAGCGGTCCCGCTCCTGCTCGGCCGCGGTCAGCTTGGCCTGAACCGCAGCGCGCTGGTCTTCGGCGGCACGGGCCTGCGCGGTGGCGCTGCGCAGCGCCTCGCGCAGGCGGTCGCTTTCCTGATCCGCTTGGGCGGCCGACGAGATCATCAGCGCCAATGCGGCAATGGACGACAGACGCAACAAGCGCATGGTCAGAACCTCGCGTTGAGATCGAACTGGACGATATCGACCCTGTACGGCATGCCAGCGATACTGTTCGCGCTCATCCAGCGCACGGAGCTCCAGATATTCTCGCCGAGACCGACATTGCCGCCGATGAAGTAGCCCTTGAGGTTGGTGCCGCCGAGTCCGAAGTCGGAATCGACGAACGCATCCACCATCGCGTCGGACTCGAGATATTTGTAGCCGACATGCGCATTCCAGTCCCAGAGATGCTTGATCTCCTTGTTGCCAACGGTGAGACGCGCGAGCCAGCCCTGGTTGCCGCCGTTGAAGGGGCCTTGCACGTTTGGATCTGCCGTTGGTGCGAAATTATTGACCGCAACGGCAGAAACTGCCGCACGATTGAACGCAGTGTTCCAGATGTATTCCGCATCCAGGATGACGTGAATAGGATTGAACTGCGTGAGGTCCAGCTGGGCGCTCGCGACTACGGGGCGGAAATCACTGGCCAGACCGTAGTATTGGTAGTTCAGGCTCGGTTCGGGCGAGAGGACCACGGGAATATTGCGAAGCTGCATATAGGTATTGCCCTTCTGTGCAAAGAGCGGGCGCAACAAATCCGTATCGCAGAGGTCGCTTGCGGCAACGACATAGCAAGAGCTCGACAGCTTGCCGCGCATGTTGGTGAAATCATAGTACGCGACTGCCACGGTGAGCATGGTGTCGGAGTCGATTCTCGCACCGAAGCCACCTTGCGCGCCGAACAACCATTTGTCCCGGCTGGGGACCTTGGCGGGCGCGGGAAGGTTTATATCCGCCGTGTTGAGGCCGGCATTCAGGTCAGTATTGAAGACCGGGAATGCACCGCCAACGAAGAACGGCGTAAACCCATCGGCAACCTCCTGTTTGGCCTGGATCGCGAAGCCGTCAAAGCCAAGATCCTTGTACCAGACCAGATCTGTCGGCGACCAGAACGGGTTATCGAACCGGCCGACCGAGCCGACGAAGTCCTGCACCGGCTGATATCTAATAAAGGCGCGGTCCAACCAGAGCGCATATTTCGAGAAATTTCCGCCGTTACCCCCGAATGTCTGATTGGTCGAGACCGGCGAACTGCTTTCTCCAGTCGCAATCCTCAAACCGGCAGTGAAGCCGTCGAACAGATCGACGTCAGCTCCGAGCCGAGCCCTGAAGCGAAAACGACTGCGATCCTGTGTGGTGTTGTAGCTAGGTGGGAAGTACGGATTGGTGGGAGCGTTGGTGTTTTCCTCCAGGAATGGACTGCCGGTGTTGATGGCGTTGAAATTTTGGAGAGCACCATTCCCCGCCGGGAAATAGTCCCCCTCATACCGCGCGCGGATATCGCCGTAGAACCTGATCCGCTGCGCCCATTCCGGATATTTTCCCGGCGAGGCCCAGCCCTCCTTATGCGCGCGGTCCATCACCTCGGCCCGGATCTCCTCGCGGAGCTGCTTCCTGACGATCTCGGGCACGTACGTGACGCGCTTGGTGCCGGGCGGCGAGACTGCATCGGCGGCGGTGGTGGCCTTCTTCTCCGCGCCTTCCGCCTTGGCCGCCGCATCGCGCGTGGCCTGGCGGGCGACATAGGCCTCGTCGTCGGCCTGCTTGACCAGCGTCGCCGCCTGCTCCTCGGTCAGCGTGCCCTGCTTCACGAGCAGGTTGATCAGGTTGACCGTCGCATTCGACGATGGCGGCGCGTCGCGCGACACGGTCGGACGCTTGCCCTGCGGCATGCCGTCGTCCTGCGCCGCGGCGGGGGCTGCGCACGCGATCAGCATCAAAGCCGTCGCGGTCAGCTCTCGCGTCTTCATTTCACGCCACATGACGTCACCCCTTCTGCTCTCAACTCACTCACGTTCATCCGATCTCATCCCGCCCGGCTTCGCGCCGTGATGCGGGTGATGATCGGCATCGGCATGTCCTTGGGCGGCGGCTCGCGCATGCGCATGCCGCCAATCACCTGGTCGCGGATGGTTGCGTCCAGCGCGCCGTCGCCGGTCGACGGCGACAGCTGCACGCGGCTGACCTTGCCCGAACTGTCGAGCCAGACCCGGATCACCGCCTGCATCGAGGCGTAGCGGGTCTTCTCGTTGGCCTGGAGCGCGGCTTCCATCTGCGACTGCACGATGCTCGCGTACCAGCCGAAGCGGCTGTTGCCGCCGCCTCCGCCGCCGCCACCCTTGCCCTGCGCCAGACCACCACTGCCCGGTCCGTTGCCGAGGCCGAGATCCGGTGGCCCCGGCGTCGGATCGGGTCCGGCGTCGGGCGGCGCGTCCTTGGGAATGTCGACCGGCTTCTCCTCGACGACATCCTTGACCGGCGTCTGCTCCATCACCTTCTGCTCGGGCTGCTGTTCCGGCTGCTGCTCGGGCGGAGGCGGCGGTGGTGGCGGAGGCGGCGGCGGCGGAAGCACCACCGTCACCTGAAGCTCGTTCACCTTGCGCGGCGGATCCTTGTCCCCGCTCATCACCATGACGACGACGCCGACCGTCAGCGCGATCACGACGAGCGCCGAGCCGCCGAGCAGCACATAGCGCCGCCACGCCGGCGTGCCGTCCTCCTCGTTGCTGTCGTCGTCCCACGCCATCGTCCCGTCTCATCGCGCCGACGGCTTGGTCGCCATGCCGACCTGGGTGAAGTTCAGGCGGCCGAGCAGATCGAGCACGTCGACGACGTTCTGGTACGGGGTCTGGCTGTCGCCGCGCACCACGATCGGAAACTCTGGCGTGAGCGCACGCTGCTGCACCAGGCGCTGCTCGAGCTCGGGCAGCGTCACCGGGATGGTGTCGAGGAACAGCTTGCCGTCATTGGCGACCGTGATCGCCTTGGTGGTCTGCTGCGCAAGGCTCGGCGCTGCGCTCGCCTTCGGCAGGTTCACCTTCATGCCCTGCACGGTCGCCGTGGTCATGATGATGAAGATCACCAGCAGCACGTAGGCGAGATCGAGCATCGGCGTGATGTTGATGTCGTCGTACGGTTTGCTTTCGGACTGGACTTGCATCGGTTCACTCCGCCGCCTGCTTCACCGGCTCGTCCGGAAGCTCGTAGGATTCCGCGATCCGCGTGATGAACTCGTCGACGAAGACCTGCATCTCGCTTGAGACGTCCTTGATGCGGATCGTCAGGTAGTTGTAGGCAAACAGCGACGGGATCGCGACGCCGAGACCGGCGACGGTCGCGACCAGCGCGGCGGCGATGCCGGGCGCGATCGCGTTGACGTTGACGTCGCCGCTCGCCGCGATCGCCGCAAAGGTGATCATGACGCCGACGACGGTGCCGAGCAGGCCGAGGAACGGGCCGCCGGAGATGGCGATGGTCAGCATCACCATCAGTCGGTTGAGGCGCTGGTTCTCCCGCACGAAGCCGCTGTCGAGCACGGCGCGGATCGACTGGATCGCCTGCGGCGACAGCCGGCGATAACCACCCGCAGCGAAGCGGCGCCGGATTTCCTGCGCGCCGGCCGCGAAGAGATGGTAGAGCGGCGCGCCATGCACCGCCTTGCGCTGCTTCTTGCCGAGTTCGCCGCCGAAGCTCGGATCGTTCTCCTGGCTGTCGAGCTGGAGCAGGCCGCCGATGTCGGTCGACGTCTCGCGGAAATGCTTGAGGAAGATGGTGTTGCCGGCCGAGACCCGGTTCAGGTACGAGACGCGGTCGACCATGACGTACCAGCTGATGAACGCCATGATGGCGAGCAGGCCGATGACGACCCAGCCGTCCAGCGTCACCGAGCGCAGGATCACGCCGAAATAGCCGCCGCTGAACCAGCCCGCATTCTCCTCGTCGACGCTGAAGGCGATCAGCTTGGCCTGCTCGGGGCCCTGCCCGATCGCGCCGAGCTTGATGAAGCCGGGCGGACGCGCGACCTTGGCGATCTCGAGCTCGTCGATATCGCCGGCAAAGCCGGCGGCAGCGCCAGTCGGCGCGGCGGCGGCCGGAGCCGCATCGGCGGCGGGCGCGGCGGCATCCGCGGCCGGCGTCGCCGCAGAGGCGGCACGGCCGAGCTGCGCCACGCCCGTCATGGTGGGCAGGCCAGCGGCAAGCGTCGCGGACTGGTTGCCGTCGACGTAAAGCGTGATCTGGGCACCCTTGGCGGTGAAGGCGATCTGGTGCCAGGTGCCGGCCGCGATCGCCGCGCCGCCGACGCTGCGCTGCGTGCTGCCGCCGCTCGTGACTTCCACGAAGGCCACGCCGTTGTCCAATCCGACCGTGAGCCCGTTCGCCCCTTCGGTACGCGAGAACAGCACGGCGCCGGGCTGCGGCGCGGTCATCTTGGTCCACAGCGACCAGGTGAGCTCGCCGTTCTCGGCCACCACCAGCGAGGGCGAACCGGGAAGCATCAGCGCGGTCTGGCCATCGAGGCGCGCGCCCTGGCCGATGATGGCACCATCCGCGCCCGGCACCGCGTTCTGCGCGGTATTCGCCCAGGCCGTGACGTCCTGCGCAGGCGTCGAGCGATCGTTGAAGTGATAGACCAGCAGCGTGTCGGGATCGTAGGTTCCCTTGGCATCGACCGCAGCCGGCGCCTTCTGGTTTCCGTAGTAGAGCCAGATGTCGTTCTTCGCGCCCGGCTTCAGATCGGGAACGCCGACCCAGACCAGCGCCTCGCCGAGCAGCGAGTCGTATTTCTCGACATGGTGCTTGAGCGGCGTCTTGTCGTCGCCGGCGACGAAACGAAGGTCGCCGCCATCTTCCTTCGCCGCGCCGAAGCGGAAATTGCCGACATGGAGGCGGATCAGGACGGGCATCGCACCGATCGCATCGCTGATGCCGGCGCCCGACGGGCCGGTGTCGATGGTGATCTTCTTGCGCAGCGTCCACTGATCGTTCCACCACGCCGACGCCGGGCTTGACCACAGCGCCGCGAGGAAGACCAGAGCAAGCATCACCGGCGCGCTCAGGCGAAGTCCGGGACGTGATCCAAAGCGAAGGAGCGACATCTAGAATTCTCCCCAGACCCGAAAGCTGAACCGTGGATGATTGGCGACGGTGACCTGCTGACTGGTCAGCGGCATGCCGACGAAGACAAGGCTGTTGAGATAACGCAGGCTCTTCATGCGCATGCCGACGCCGTAGCTCGCGAGATCGAAATGCGACTGCTGGTCGGTGAGCGGCTCATGGATCCTGGCGTTGCCGCCGTCGACGAAGGCGAAGAAGCGCATGTCATCGAAGGCGTTGTATTTGATGGCCTCGCCGATCGGATTGGGCAGCTTCTGCTCGAGATATTGCGCGAGATTCGGCGTGCGCAGCTCCAGCGTGCCGGCGACGCCGTAGTCGCCGAGCACCTCGGATTCGAGATAGCCGCGCACCGTGTCCTGTCCGCCGAGGCTGAACTGCTCGCTGGAGACCAGCGGCTGATCCGCCGCCTGCCCCTGGAGCTTGGCGTAGAGCTGGAAGCCGCCGGCGAAGTCCTGGGTGTGCGAGATGTCGGCATGCAGCGAGATGAAGCTCGCGGTCGCCTTGAAACGTTTGGCGTCGAACTCGTCGCGGTTGGAGCCGATGCCGCGCAGGCCCGCCGTGATGGTGGCATTGAGCTGGGTCAGCCGCCCCTCGCCCTGCCAGCTCGCGCCATAGGTGCCGACCAGCGGCACATAAGTCACCGGCGAGTCGAAGGCGTCGGAGCCGAGCCTGAGCGTTTGTTTGAAGTCCTTGTAGTCGACGCCCAGCGACAGCGTGTGGAACAGCTCGCCCTTGGACGGCAGCGTCAGCACCGCGCGGCCGCCGACGACCTGGCCGGGACCGACGACATTCGATCCGCCTACGGTCGCGACATTGCTGTCCGACGTCAGGCCGTAGACGAGGACACTGAGCCAGTCGATCTCGGTCCGCGCCAGATACGAGCCGGACACGACCATCGCGTCCTTCGGGTTCATCGGCGCGAACTGGTACGTCCAGGTCATGGAATGACCGAGCTGCCAGAGATCGTCGTAGCGCATCGAGATGCTGGTGCGCAGCGGCGTGGTGCTCGGGCTCTGCTTGTTGTTCAGCTCGATGCTGCCGTGGAGCGGAAGGGTGTCCTCGACGTTGAGATCGACGTCGACCGTTCCAGGCGCGACGCCGGCCCGCAGCGCCGGCGTGACGCGCCGGTCCGGCCAGCGGTTCAGCGCGACGATGTCCTTCGTCACGTCCTGAAAATTCGGAAGCGTTCCTTCCTTCAGCGACGGCGCACTGCTCTTGATGTTGTCGAGGTCGAAATAGCGCGAGCCCTTGACGCGCAGGCGCCCGACCTTGTTCTCGGTCACCTTGAGCACGACGAAGCCGCGCTGCGCGTCCTGCTGCGGCACGGCCACGCTGACGGTCTGAAGGCCCTTGTCGTGATAGGCCTTCTCCACCGCGGCGCGCGCCTTGTCGACATCCAGCGCGCTCTTGTTCGGACCGAGGAAGGGATAGACCGCGGCCTCGACCTCGATCTGCGGCAGGTTGTCCGCGCCTTCGACCCGATACTCGTCGATATCGAAACGAGGCTCCGGCGCCGCCGGCTTGGCAGCCTCCGCGGCGCCCTTGGCCGGCTTGGTGTTTGCCGGCGCGGCGGCAGCAGGCTTCGCCGCAGCCGGCCTGTTCGCCTCGGCCTCGGATTTCGCCGCGGCCGGCGTCGTGCAGCTCGCGCAGACAATCAGGCCGCAGGCGATGACGCGCGAAGCGCATCCTGCATCGGCCCGGCCTCTGCGCACGGCGCGCAGCAGCAGCGGCGCGCGGCGACGCGCGCCCTTATGATACAGACCACGCGAATTCACCTCGGCCTCGATATCATTCTCGCATTGCGGCCGGCTCGCGCGCAGCCCGCAGTGTACTTCGGACAGCCCGAACAGACCGAACGTGCCGGTCTGCGGGGGCCTTATCCCGTAGACGCTGCACGCGCAGCCGCAGCGAAATTTTTTTCGACGCTCGCCGATCGTCGATGTGATGATTCCGCGCAACATAACGCGACTATCGTGAGATGCCTGTTACTCACTAACAGTTCGTCACATTACCGTTGTGCGGCCTTACTACCGTCCCGCCGTAAATTGGGGACTGAGTGAAGTGGGGCGTACTATGACCATCGACAGCATCAGCAGCTTGCGGAGCCTTTTGCTCGCGGAGTATGTCGACTTCGATCGGCGGTTGACGCGCCGCCTGGGCTCTCCCGACCTCGCGTCCGAAGCGCTGAACGAAACCTATCTTCGTCTCGAAGGCATGCGCGAGCTCGGGCCGGTGCGCAGCCCCAAAGCCTATCTCTTCCGCATTGCGCTCAACATCGCCGCCGATCGCCGCCGCGCCGAGAGACGCCGCCTCACCGCCGACGAGGTCGATACGCTGCTCGAGATTCCCGATGACCGGCCCGATGCCGCCCGCGTGATCGAGGACCGCTCCGAGGTCAATCTGCTCCGGCACGCGATCGCCGAGCTGCCCGAGCGCCGCCGGCGCGTGCTGACGCTCTCGCGCATCGACGGCATGCCAAACCGCGAGATCGCGGCCCTTCTCGGCGTCACCGTTCGCACGGTCGAGACCGACCTCAAGCAGGCGGTCGAACATTGCGCCGAGCGCCTCAAACGCCCCACCCGCGCCAAATTCGGTTTTCAACGTCCCGCTTCGTCTTACGTACAGAGATATGTCGATCGCGAGCACCCGCTCACGGCCGGCGTGAGCGGGAAAGCGCTGGATCGTGACGAAGCGAAGCCATCAGGTCGATCACTTAGATCCGTTAATCCGTGAAGCCCTGTCATGGATCACGCGCCTCAAGTCGGGCGAGGCGACGCTCGCCGATGCAGAGCAACTGATGGACTGGCGCGGACGAAGCACCGCGCATGAACATGCCTTCCGTGATGCCGTGAAATGCTGGCGCGCCATCGGCCAGGCACTTGCGACCGGACGCCCCCCGCCGGCAAGCCGGCGGCGGCGCCCCCCCAAGAGCAAAGCGCGCGCATGACGTGCAACGCCTGAACGGCGGAGCGCGAGGCGCACTCTCTCGATCAGCTTCTGTCAGCGCAGATCGGACGGCGCCCGGCGCTCGACCACGCCGCGCAGGCGCGTGTTGAGGGCGGCGAAATTGATCGTGCTGCCCGACGTGAGGACGCGGCTGCCGCGGGACGCTCCGCCCCCGCCGGAGGGCCTACCGAAAGTCGGCTGCGGCACGGAGCCCGTGACCGCGACGCCGTTGGCGGTCAGATGCGCACGGACGCGCGTGCAGTACTCGACCGACAGGTAGGAAAATCGCGTCTCGCCGTGGCCGGCGCGGTATTTCATCGCCGCTGTGCAGAGATCGCCGTTGGCACGCCGCCAGGCGCCGGCGAGATAGCGGACGCCGTAGTGCACGTTGACCTCCGGCGAAGCGAGTTCCGCCGGCGTGCCGGCAAAGCCCATCATTCGCGCGGTCGGCAGCATCACCTGCATCAATCCGACCTCGCCGTCCATGCCGACGACGCCGGGATTGTACCGGCTCTCGACGGCCATCACCGCATCGACAAGTGCCGGCGGCAGGCCGAAAGCGAGCGATTCACGCTCGACGAGTTGGCGGTACTCGGCGCGGCCGGCGCGCCAGTCGCGGCCGAACATGGCGCTCGTCCGGTAGGCATAGTTGGCGAGCAGCGGGTTCGCGGGAGGAAGATCGGCCGCGGTCAGAGGCCGCGGCGCAAATCGCTCCAGCACCAGGGGTTCCACCCCACTGTCATCCGCATCATCAGCGGCAGCGGCGATGCTTCCGGTCTCGGTCTTGCCGCTGGCCTCATCCTCTGCCCGCCCCTCGCCGCTCACCACGAGCAGCATGGCGAGTGCTGCAAGCGGCCACGACCGGTGCATGCCACGCTTGGCCGTCGTCTGTGAGGACAATGCGAACATCAGCGGCGTGGCACAATGTTGGTGACCGATGGCGGCCGGAATGGAAATGCCGACCGGCCATAGTTGGAGCCATATTGCTGGCGAACGGCCGCCTCGTTCACATTGCCGACGCGCACATCGGGCGAACGCGCATCGACCGGCGGCAGGTTGAGGGAAGGATTGACCTTGTCCACCTCGCGCCTGAGCTTCTGATTGAGACAGCCGAAAGCACTCTCGTTTCCGATCTGCACGTCGACGCAGCGTTCCAGATGGCCCGCGGGCTGGCCGCCGATGATCGTGCCCGGCCGCTCCGCCGGCGGCGGATTGATCGGACCCGGACCGGGCGACTGGGCCGCGGCAGGTGCGGCCATTGCAAGGAGCCCAATGGCGATGAGCCACCCGCCGGAAACTACGAACCTCTGCAAAGTTCGGCCCATGGCCCGTTCCTCTGCTCGCCGGCTTGCCCCGCTCAAGGATCGAGCGCGAACATTAACGTAATTCGATACGGCCGGACTCGATCCCGCACGATGAGTAACATTTGCGGTTGCGCCGTCAAGCCAAGATGCGGTCGTTGCCACCGATCGAGGTGCCACGCACGATTTCATCGCGATCAGGGGCTTATGGTGGTGATTGTAGTCGTCGACGACGTCGGCCCGGGGAAGCGGATGTTATTGGTGAGGGTCACGCCGCTCTCGGCGGTGACGAGGGTCGTGTTGATGAAGTTCAGGACCTTGGTGACATCGACCTGAGGTGCGTTGGCGGCATAGACCACGTCGAACGGACGCATCGACATCTTGGTGGCGATGAAATATCCGGCCGGATCCTGAAAGTTGACGTTGAAGACAATCGGCACGGAATCGCCGTCGAATTTGGAGCAGTCGACCCCGAGCCGCTGCGCCACCTCGCGCGGCTCGCGGCGATAGAGGAATACGGAGGCGGGATCGGCCTGGAGATCGAGCAGACCGCGCGCCTTCGCGACCGCCTGTGTCAGGTTGATACGCCAGGCGTCGAAGTTGAACTCCCCCTGCTGACCGGTGGCACCGAACGCGATGAATTTCATCGGCTCGCGGTAGAGATAGATGCGGTCGCCGGGCTGCACGAAGACGTTGCTGGCGGGGAAGTAGACGAGATTGCCGAACGGCACCGTGGCGCGCTTGCCGTTGCGCTCCAGCACGACCCAGGTCTCCCAGCCGGCTCCGCTGATGCCACCTGCCCGCGTGATCGCGTCGGTGATCCGGTCCTGCGCCCCGGCCGAAGGCATCGGGAAACGTACGGGCGTCCTCACCTCCCCGAACACGCTGACAAGCGAAGAGCGCTGCTGGTTGGACGTGACCACGACCTGCGGATCGATCGCGCGCTTCTTGATCTGCGCGAGGATGTCCTCCTGGACCTGCACATTGGTGCGGCCCGCGGCGCGGATCCTGCCAGCATAGGGTACGGTGATGTTGCCGTCATTGTCGACCGCCTGGTCCGGCAGGTTCACGAAATTGCCGGGACGCACGCCCGCCTCCAGCGGCACGTAGAGACCGCCCGCCGACGCTTCGAAGATCGTGACGCTGATGATGTCGCCGATGCCGTACTTGATGCTCGAGGGCGGACGCGAGTCCGTCAGGAATCCAGGCAAACCGTTGGGCTCGAACTTCTCGAGCATCTGGACCACGTCCGGATTGAGCTTGACGACCGCGAACGGCAGCGTGGTCGTGTTCTCGTTCCTGACATCGAGGCTCGCCGGACCTGCCATCGGCACAAAGCCGCAGCCACCCAGAACGGCGGACCAGATCAGGGCGCATGCGATCGACAGAAACTTTCCAAACCGCATGACGTTCGCTTCACACCGAGCTGCCCCACACTCGGACAGGCCTGCAGCACGCCTTACGGCGCCGGCATGCCTCCCGCGCGACTGGCGCAGGCAATGTGAGGTTCCTGCTGAGTAGACGCCGCGCGCACCGCAATTGCGAAAACAGCGCGTTCGCGCGCGAGAATTTCCGGCAGCTTGCCGAGAAGCCCATCCCGCGGTCGTGCAAGACCGACGGCCTGATGGGCGCAGCGAAAAGCGCGGCGACACCTGCAGCTTCCACCAAGGGTGCCCCGACGGTTCGGGTCGAACGACGAGATGCGGCCGGCCGGCCGAGAGAAACGGCAGCCGGTTCAGGTCATGTCAATTTGAGGTCAACAGCTCGCGCAGCCGCGCGATCTCGATCTGGGTCTCCAGGACCATACGCATCAGCAACGCATTCTCGTGCTCGAGGTCCCTGATGCGGCGAAGCCGGCCGCTTTCGTCCTGCTTCAGCCCAAGATCGTAGACGTTGGCCTTGATGTTCGTGTTGGAGGTCGGAAGCGCGGACTCCGGGCAGACCGGTTCAATCGGATTTGTCGCGCGCATATCACCCCCCAAAACACAATTTCAAAAACAGGCAGGCTTGCCAAACCCGTACGGACAGCAGCCCACTGCCCTCAACTACGAAGCCTGTTGCCATCCTTGTAGGTATGTTTCTTATCGTTGCTGTGACCGATCTTAAACAAAGAGTCAGATTTTCGGACGGAAAGTGGTCGTTCGGTGGCGAACCCGCGCGGCGTGCCAAAATCTGCATTGATTTGCAGCTCGCCGTATCATCGAACTGTCACGTTCGGCGAGGCCCCACGCATCATCTGCGCGCGACCTTCTCGATCACCGACGGGCCGGGCCAACATGACATGCGCAAATTGACGCAGCGGTTGCGAGACGATCACGCCCGGTCGCAACGTGTGCGGGTCACTGCTTGCCGTCGCCCGTCGTGTCGGACTCCTTGCTGCCGCCTGCCTCGCCATTCTGGCCGTCGCCGCCGCCGTAGCCGATCACCTCGACGATGAAGATCGAGGCCGGCTTGCTGGCGCCGGACGCGGTCGGTGTTTCCGCCGTCTTGGCTGCAGCGCCCGCGGTGTTCGAACCCGCGGTCAGCGCGCCGACATTGGGAACGGAAACGGTGGGAACGCCGGTCGTGCTGCCTTGAACCGATGAGTTGCCGTAATTGGCGACGACGGGCGCGACAAAGACCGCGTTGCCCGAGGACTGCACGCCTGCCGTGCCGAAGTCGATCTTCCCGCGCGGAGCAAGAAGATAGAGGTTGGACGCCCTTGCCGCGCGCGAAGCCTTGAGCGTGCCGATGCCCGCGCCGGTCACGAAGCCGCCGAGATCGACCGACTGGTAATCGTCCTGGTCGTACAGCACCTGGAGCGCCGGCGCCGACAGCGTCGTCTTGGAACCGCGGCCGGCGTCGAGATCGCCGTTCGAGCTCCACATCAGCACGTCACCGCCCTGGGTCGTCAGCACGCGGCTCGAATTCACCAGCACGTTCTGGTCGGTGAAACTATTGATCGCGCCTCCGCCGAGCGTGAGGATGCCGATATCGCGCAGCTTCAGGGCCGCGTTGGGTTCGGCTGCGAGCGAGCCGACGATGAGGCTGCCGCCCGGGCCGAAGATCGAGATATCGCCGCCGAGCTTGGTCTGAACCGTTGCGTGCAACAGGTTCATGTCGCCGGTCTTGACGAGCTGGCTGGCGCCGTTGCCGCCGGCACCGATCGTGTTGGCCGTGTAGCCCAGGCTCGCCGGGAACATCGTTTCGATCATGCGATAGCCGCGCTGCGTGTCCGAGGACGTGCCGGTCGCCTGGATGACGCCGACCGCCTTGAGCTCGGCGAAGAAGAGCTGGTCGAGGCGCACCGACATGATCGGCTGGGGCGACGTCGCCACATCAAAGAAACCAGCCTGAACCTGCGGGGACAGTGTGGTCCTGTAGAACGACCAGACGGCGTCCAGTCCGGTGTTTGCGAGAACACCGATGAAGCTGTCGAGCTTCTGCCGGTCAATTACGCTGGTGCTGCCATCTTTCCAGAGGTCCTGGAAGTGGAGCTGATCAAGCGCTGCCTTGCCCGTGGGGGTGGCCAGGAATCCCGTCAACGATTTCCGAGCGTCCGGCGTCCCCAGGAACGACGCGACCGCATCCTGCTTGAGATAGTTCGGCAGGTTCGCGTAGATGATGTCGCGCAAAGCGTTCGTCGAACTCTCGGCCTTGCCGCTCATCACGTAAGCGTCGGTCACGGACGCGTAGTCGATACCGAACTTTGTCCCGAACATCGTGATGATATCGGCGCCCTGCTTGGTGCCCGCAGCCGCGACCAGCGCGGCGTTACGCCGCGGATTGTTGGCCGGACCGAGCAGCGCCTGGTTGTAGATGCCGACCGAGCCGGCCGTCGTTGCCGTTTCGCTCGAAGTGTAGAGGTTTCCAACCGGTGTCTCGCTGGAATTGCCGACCGACACGATACCTTCCTGAACGGGGGCTTCGCTTGCGTTATTGTGCGCAGCCGGAAGGAATGGACCGATGTCGCCGCCGGCCTGCACTACGAGGAAGCCCGGTCCTGCCACCTGAATTCCGCCGCCATTGTTGTAGCCGGTATAGGTGATGTTGCGGCCAGCCACGATCGAACTTACGTCGGCGGTGTGAATGTTCTGTACGATGATGTTGAGATCGACGATGTCGCGACCGGCATAGATGCTGGCCGGACGGTTGATTTCGACGCGCTGGTAGAGCCGTTCGGGGCGGGAGGAGTTTCTCGCGCCATAGGTCCCCGTTGCCTTGATGTCGCCAGTCACGGCGTAGATCCGAGCGGTCGTATCGAGCCCGTCCGCATCATCGCGCTCATGTGCGAGGATGGCGCGGCTGGAGGACGCACCGTTGCCGCTGTTGGGGCGATACGGATCGAAGGCAGCATCGATCAAGGAAGGCCCGGCCGAAATAATCGGACGGGCGATCTTTTGCGGCGTCGTGGTATCCGCCGGATAGCCAAAAGTGAGATCGATGCTGCCTTGCGCCAGCAGATTGAAGGTGCCGTGCTCGGACGGGCTGAGCACAATCCCCGGCACCAGGACTCCGGCGCTGGCAACCTTCAAGAGGTCACTGATGCCGGTCGTTGTCAAATTGCCCTGAAGGGCGACGGCCTCGAAGCTCGCGGGATACGTTCCTGCCGCCCCGCGGCCATAGCTGCTGTTGCTGTTCGTCGAGATCGTGGGGGGCGCAATGGTGATGGTCAGGTCACCTGACCGAGCTACCAGGCGTACCTTGCTGTCCGGACCGTAAGTATCCATGTAGAGCGGATTGGCCGGATCTGTCGCTATCTCGAGTGGATTCGACCTGCTCGGCTGCTGTGCATGCAGCGCAGCCGGGTTGACGACTCCGGCCATCGTGATCGAGCCATTCGCCGTCATCGTGATCTGTCCGGTATCGACGGCAAGCAGGGGAACGTCCGGTAGTTGGAGCGCGCTGCTCGAATCCTTGTAGACGTACCCGTTCTGGCCGATGTCGCCGCCGGCGACAATGCTGGCGTGGCCGGATCCCTCATAGAACGAGCCGCCCTTGATGTCGCCACCGGCGCGCACGACCATGTTGCCGCTACCGTAAACATGCGTGACCGGCGTGCTGTTTGCCGACAGGCCGCCGGTGACGCGCCCGGTCGTCGGAGCCGACACCGACACGCCGAGCATATTGCGACCGGCAAGAACGCTCACATTGCCGCCCGCGCTGAGGAAGCCCTGCTGGAAGCTTCCATACTGGATCCACCACGCGGATTGCGAGGCGATCTGCGTCGAGGGCGCGAAGACACCGGCACCGAATGCCGAGATGTTCGCATTCGGCGTCACACCGGAATTGGACAACAGCCAAGGCTGATAGTACTGGGGCACTCTCTTGGAAATGTTGTCCTTTTCGATCACCTTGGTGTTGCCGATGATATCGCGTTGCGCATCGATGACGACGTCGCCGCCCTTTTCGGGGAAAGCCGCCGCGGTCGGCGGCCCGTAATAGAGCTCGGACGCGGCGGTGGCAGCCGCAGTGCCGTACGTCATGACACGCGGCTCGAAGAAGCCGTTTGGATCGTTGACGGCGAGGTTCGAGCCGTACGGATTGGCGTTAGTTTCCGTGTTGACGCCAGCCGCATAGATCACGCCGGGCGCGGCGGTGTCCTTCATGAACACGTCCCGAGCGGCAGAGACCGTGATGTTACCGGTGCCGGTCCGGATCATGGTCGGAATATTGACCCCCGAAACAGTAGCACCTCCCACCAGCGTCTGGTCGTAGCTTCCGTGCTTGTCGACGATCACGTCGCCCTTGCCGTTCGCGAGCGGAACTCTGGCGGTCGGGTTGGCGCTCGAGACGTCGGCGCCGGCGGTCAGAATGTAGGACCAGGACGACGGCGCTGTCACCGCCTTGATATTCGCCTGAGTGCAATCGATCGTGCAGACAAGCAGCGTGTGCGGGAACAGGTCGGCGCTCGCGAGGTCCTTCGAACTCGGGCTGACGCCATTACCGACGTCTCCCGCCTTGTAAGGCGCGATCAGAAGCGTGTTGCTGGCGTAGTCGTTCAGATAGATCTGATCGAAATCGATCGAGCGGAGATTCCCGGTCAGCGCGAAATAGCTGGCGACCTTGCTCGCGTAGGTCGGGTCGAGATAATCCGCGAACTGGAAGAAGCCGTCGGAAATCGAGGCGTTGACGTTGATGTTTCCGGCAGCGCGCAGCGTAAGCACGCCAGCGTCGAGCCCACCCCAGGGCGTTGCGAGACGGTAGGCGAAATTCACGTAGCTCGATCCATAGTCGAAATAGCTCACGCCGTCGCTGGTCTTCGCAAGGTTGCCGGCCGCGCCGGCCGCCAAGTTCCAGTTACTGCTGACGGTGATGTCGCCCTTGGAATTGACCAGATCGACGCCCGGCTGGACGTGGACGACATCCGCGCCAAGGCTGGCGACCAGCGGAGAGAGACGCGAGAACAGATTGGTGAAGCCGTAGCGCTGGCCATTGTAGGCCCAGTTACCCTTGGTGATCTGCGAGATCGTATCGCCGAAGAAAGCGTGCCCCGTCCCGGCGCCGCCCGTGAAGGACGCGACGCCCGGCTTGCCCTGCTGTGTTGGGTCGAAGGCAAACACGCCGCTCGAAGTCAGCGGAATATAGTCTTTCGTGTCTGGCACGAACTGCAGGCTCGTGCTGCCATTGACAGTGACCTGCTTAGTCGTGCCCGAAAGGTTCGACACTTGTGTAAACCACACTGTGGCGATGCCAAGGGGAATAGACGTAAGGGAAGAGCCATCAAAACCAGTGGCGCCCGGTGTGAGCGACACCTGCACGTCGTTGATCCTGAGCTTCGATTGTAAGCCAAACTGGAACTTGGGAGTAACATCTCTTACGTCACCGACTTGTATGGTCGCGACGGGCGTCGTGTAGCCGCTACCTGCTTTGTCGATCTTAATGGTCGCCGTCCCATCGGCAGCCACTTCCGCGTGTCCTTGAGCAGCCTCACCTCCACCACCGGGCGGCGGGAAAACGACGGGAACGGTCATATTCGCGTATTGGGGGAACGTCTGACTCGGCGTGAACGAGTCCACGCCCATGATGGCGGTGACCGTCGCAACAGTGGCACCTGCACTGTTTTTGATGGAGACAGGCCCTCTTGGAACAGTAGAGGCAGTGAGCCCCGTCCCGTTATCCACCCGCAGAAACTTCCATCCCGTCACGTTGGTCCACGTTCCCTCCGTCGCAGGGATGAGATTCCCGTTCGTATCCACACCCTTGTACCAGCCGGCGGTATCGATCGTTCCAAACCAGCCGAGGCTTGACCCGTCGATACCATGGCTGCCGGCAGCAGTGTCGAACGCAATGAAACCGTTCACGGCGACCGAGCGCGCACCGACAATGCTAACTTTGGAGCGATCGTTGATGTTGTTGGTCGCATCGATCACGGGAAGTGCGTCAAAGGTCTTGTCGCCATCGGCGTAGAAGCTCGTGCCGTGCGTGCCTGATGGATTGGCGACGTTGCTGATCGCGGCTATCTTGACGTCGTTGTTGCCGTCCAGCGGCGCGCGGAACGTCACGGTGCCGCCGCTCAGGCCGCCCCTGGTGCCGCCGGAGACGTTGATCTGCGTGCCCTGTTGCAGCCAGATCTTCGACTTGGCGTCCCAGCCGATTCCGATGGTGACATCGCCGCCGCGCTCGTCGGCGTGCGTGGTCGATGCGTCGATCACGCCGCTGCTGGCCAGGAACACCGAATTGGCGCCGTAGAGTCCGACCTTTCCGCCTGCCTGGCCGCTGCCATCGATGGTCTTGCCACCATAGCCGGTGGCGTCGATGCGGCCGCGAATCTTGATCTGGCCGAACTGCTTGCTCGCATCGCCGCTGTCCCAGGCCGTGTCATCGGCGGTCAGCGTGATGGCGTTGGCCTTGAGCGTGTGGCCTGCGAGAAGCTCGAGATTGCCGGTGCGGGTGTGGATGTCGACTGCGCCGGTGAGGCCGCCGGCAAGCAGGGTATCCGACAGCGCGGTCAGATCGGCGGCGTCCTTGGTGTCGAGCTTGAACCGGCCGCCGAGGCCCGCTCCGCCATGACCGCGCAGGATGCCGGCGACCGTGGCGCCGCCGCGAACTGCGTTCACGTCGATTTCGCCGCCGTAACCCAGCCCGCCCGCGGGCTGCGCCACGTCGATGACGCTGCTGGCGTCGATCTTGACCTGGCCAGCGCCCGGAACCACCGGCAGGAACGAGGTGCCGATATCGGCATTGAGCACGACCTTGCCGCCTGGCGCGTACGTGTCGACGTCGACCAGCGTCTTCTTGTAGCCCGCGGCCGAAAGATAGGCGCCGGCCTTGAGCTCGAGATTGCCCGCAATGGCGTTCAGCGTGATGGTGCCGCCCTGGGCCTGGATCGTGCTCGCAACCGTGATGTTCGACGCGGTGATCTGGAGGCTGCCGCCGACCTCGGAGCTGTCGGCGGGCCGCTCGGCAACGCCGGTGCGCGGCACGATGTCTTCAATTGTGACGTTGCCGGCATAGCCGGTGATGGCGAAGCTCTGCGATTTGGTCGCGGTCGCGCCCGCAACCAGCATGCTCGGCGTGGTGACGGTGAGATCGACCTTGTCGGTGTTGCTGACGCCGAGCGTCAACATGCCCGGCCCCTTGACGAGCACGCGATCGCTGGCGGTGAGGCCGACACTGGAGTAGCCGGCAATGGTCATGTAGGTCGCCGGCGCGCTGCCGTTCACGACGCCGCTGCCGAGATCGATTTCCCGGGCGGCAAATTGCAGGCTGTTGCCGTTCGCGGCCATGCCGCCGCTGAAGGCCGGGCCGGCCGTATTCGTCAGCGTGATGGTGTCGCTCGCGCTGATCCTGGCGTCACGCGCCAGGCCGCCGTCGAGGCCGAGCGCGATGCCGTTGGCATCGAGCGTGAGGCTCCGCGCACCAGAGTTGAAATCGCCGTAGACCGTGATCGGGCCCGACAGCGCACGCAAGGCCAGCGTCTGCACATGGGCAAACTGGGCGCTGTTCGAGGGCAGGACCAGGCTCTTGCCGGCAACTGCGTTGGCGGAGCCGATGCCGATGCTCGGCGCAACCAGATTGACCAGATTGGCGTGGAGGTTCGTCGTGTTGACCGCGATCGCATTGTTGGACGCGGTGCCTTGCAGCGTCAGAGTGCCTGTCGATATCCTGGTGCCATCGGCGATGACGACCTTGCCGCTGTCGGCGGTATTGCCGCCCGGCAGCGTCAGGCTTCCGCTGACCTGACCTGTCGGCAGCCCGGGAATATTCGTGACGTCACTGGCCGTGACTTCTTTGAAGCTGATCGTAAGGTCCGGCACCGAAACGCCGGTCTTGCTCGGCCCCGTCAGTCGCAAGGTCGGATCATTGCTGGCCGCGAACAACGCGCCACGGCCCGGCTGTTGCGGGCCGCCATTGGCGTAGTAAGAGAGAATCTGCTGGGTAGCCTTGTTGAAGGCCGGAAGCTTGGTCAGGTCGGCGCCCACGATCTGCGATCCCGAGAGCGTGCCGCCCAAAGCCGCGGCGATGCTCTCGGCGGTGACGGGCGCCTGCCCGTCCGACACGACGACGTAGTGACGCCCGAGCCCGGCATGAACCGTGCCCTTGGTTTCGATGACGCTGCCGGACTTGACGGTGATGGTGCCGGTGCCGTCGACGGGGACATAGACGGGAACGTCGAGCAGGACGGAGGTCGATCCGATCGTCACCAACTGCTTGACTTCCTGCCACTGGCCGGTCTGCTGGGCCACCATCAGGATTTCCGGCGCGCTCAACGTCTCGCCGCGCGTATCGACGACGACATTGCTCGCCGTCGGCGTGATCAGCGTGCCCGTCGCGATGTCGCTGCGGCTGCCGCCGATCAGAACGCTCTCGAAGCCGTTGATCTGGCTGACGTCGACGCCGACATAGCCGGCCGGAACGTCGTTGTTGACGTATCCGGCGTGCCCGATCACCGCGAGCTTGGGCGCGCTGATGTCGAGCTCGCTGCCTCGCCCGATGTTGCCGCTGCCATCCCGGCCCGGCAGCGTCAGCGCGACGCCATGCATCGCGATCGACTGGAGCGCGGAAATCGACAGCCGGCCGGCGTCCATCGGCAGCCGCGGCGCGGTAATGTTCTGCTTCGCCGCGAGCTGGGCGTAATAGGAGTTGGCCCCGGTGAAACTGTACTCGCTGTATTGCTGCCAGACCGGGCTGGTCTGCACCGCGAACACGGTCTGACCCGACGACTGCTTTCCGGGCACCGTCGACTGCGTGTAATTGCCGGTCACCAGCACAGTGCCGTCAGGCAGCTTGGTCCCGGTAGGAAGATTCTTGCCGGTGTTGTCCTTGGCATAGACTGTGACGCGCATCGCGCCGGGCAGCGTCGCGTAGTGCGCGGGATAGAGCGTATAGGTTCCAGCCGGAATGCCGCTGCCACCATCGAGCGTGATCTGCTGTCCCGGGAGAGGAACGCTGTCGCCCGCTGTGATGGTGGCGCCATTATCGGTGCTGCGCGCGGTGGCAAGATGGATGTCATAGGCCGCGATCGGATCGTTCACGGTCGGCACCAGCGCGTAAACGTTCTGACCCGCCAACACATCGCGCGAGCCGCCCTTGCCCTGGATCCATTCCATGGCCTGGAGATCGCCGCCGCCGCGCAGGTCGATCGTGGAGCCGTCCGAGCGCGTCACGGTCGATCCGGACAGGATCAGGCCTTTCGACGGCGGCGCCGACAGCGGGTTCTGATTCGCGTTGTAGTACCAGTTGGTGCCGTCGGAGGTGGCGCCATAGGGAACGGTGGTGTCGGCCAGCGACACCGAGGTGAGGCTCCCCGGCGCCAGCACCACCGACTGGGTGATGATCTTGGAGACCGCACTGTCAGTGCTGCCGAGCGCGATGGTGCCGAGCGGCGCGAACAGATTGCCCGCCTGCTCGATGGTCCCGGCGTGCACGACAACGCCGCCGCCAGCCGACAGCGGAATCGTCGTCTTGCTGCCCGCGGGCGACGTGAACTTGACGTTGCCGGGCTTGACATCGCCGGACGCGTCGGTCGTGCCAGCCTCGATCGTGAAGGTCACGGCGGTCACCGGATAGATGCGCTGGGCGGAGAACAAGAGATCGCCCGCCGTAAACAGATGACCGGTGAAGCTCGACTGCTCTGCGGTCGGCACCTGATCTTTGGAAGGATCTTTCTTGAGACCGTTCGCCACCTTGAGTGTACCGAGACGAATGTCGCCGCTTGCGATCAGGTTGACCTGGCTGAAGCCCGAAAAATCGAGCCCCTTGGGAGCATCGGTGGGCTTGGGATTCACAACCGGCAAGCCCTGAAGATCGATGGTCTGTGCATTGACAGTCAGTGTGCTGATACCGGCGGCCGGCGTGTTGCCGCTGCCGGCTAGCAAAACATAGGGCGCCGAGATGCGTGCATCGACCGAGCCGGACGTCGGCGCTTGGATGACGCTCGCTGCGATCTCCAGTCGGTTCGTCACCCTCCAGTTCAGCGGACCCGAAATCGAGAGCGGCGCTAAGGAGGGAGCTAGCTCGCCATAAATGGTGCCGGGCAAATCCGAGAAGATACGCGCCGCGCCACCCTGCGCGGCTGCGGCATAAAGGTAAACGCTATCAAATGGCGCGAGCTGATCGGCAGAGACGACCAACGCTCCCAGCGTTGCCCCCGAGCGGAAAGCAGCCAGCGTCGCGACAACGTCCGACTTGTCCTGCCGGAGCAGCATCCCACCGCCGCCGAGCAGGACCGTGCCGCCGTTGGCACGCGAGTCCGAATTCACGCTGCCGTCCGCGGTAACATACCGGCCACCCGCCGCGGCAAAGTTGCCGCCCCATGCAAAGCCGTTGACGTCAGCGCTCACTGTGCCGGCGTCGCTCCACGACCACTGGGACGATATGGAGGCGCGCGCATTGGCAATCTGGATGTTGCCGGCTGCACCAGATACGTCGACTAGCGCGCCAGTATCGGCGACGAGATAACCCGAGGGCGCGGAGTAAGCGTAATAATTCTGGCCCGAGACAGAATTGAGCTGACCGGCCTCTACCGCAAACGTGCCACCGGCGATGTAGGTGCCGCTGGTCGCAGGACCGTTCACCGTCCCGAACAGCGAGTTGGCGACAAACGTTCCCGACAGATCGACCTTCGCATCGGACGAAAGATGCGTCGCTGCCGAATTGATGAAGACGGAGCCGCCATGGTTGATGATCGTGCCGCGAAGTTCGACCGACTTCGCCGGAACAGTCCAGGTCGGATCAGTTGGCTTGATTCCTACCCGCGTATCATTGACTGCGGCCATGGTAATGCTCGCCTTGGGATCGGTGACGATCTTCGAACCCGTGTCGAGCAGGATGGTGTCAGCCTTCAGCGTGAGATCAACGGCCTTGCGCTGATTGTCCGGAAGCAGGACCAACTCGGCCGCGGCCTGCTGACCGAGCTTGGTGCCGGTCGGTATTCCCGTATAATCGACAAGGCTAGCGAAGTTGTGTTGCTGGAGGCTCAGATTGGTTCCGGCCGAGACGATGATGCTGGCGCCCGCCCCCGACCACTGGTCCCTCACCGATTCAATCGTATAGGAGCCGAATCCACCACTTGTCAGCAGCGAAGTGGGCAGTGTGGTCGCGATCCCGCCGATACGGATCGACGACTGCTCGCCCGGCTGTAGCGTGCCACCGATCCGGATCGTGTCCGCTGCGGCAATCCTCAAGCTTCCGTTGTTCTCGAAGCCGTAGCCGCGAAGGGTTCCGTCGAGTTCAATAAACGCTTGCCTCGCGACATTCGCAGTTGGGGGATGGGGACCAGGATCAACGGTATACGGTTTGCCGTTGTAGATGCCGAGCGAGATGCTTCCTGCTCGCCCCTTCATCACCCCGGTCGCAACGGTCTGCGCCTTGCCGGACGCGGTAATATATCCGCCGCTTGACACATCGAGCAGACTACCCTGCCCGAGCAATATGCTTCCCGTCGTATCGATTACGCCGCCAGTTACGTCAAGGCTGTCCTTTGTCGTCGTGATCGCTATCGAACCGCCGTTGGTGAAGGCTGGACCGATTGCGTCGACACCGGCTACTCGCCCAATGTCGTTGACAAAGCGACCGCTGACGTCGATCGTGCCTCCAACGAATACATTCGCGGCAATCGTATTGCCCGACGCGTCCTTCGGCGCCTTGAACAGAGACGTGGTAAAATCTTCACTGACTGAAACTCGGTCGGTAACGAGATTGACGCTGCCTCCTGCCGCCGACACCGTCCCGGCAATGTCGATCGCGCCACCCGCAGTGATGGAAAGGCTGCCGCCGGCGGCGAGATTAAGCGTGCTGCCACTCGACAGCACGAAATCATTCGTCGTCACCGACAGTGAGCTCAGGCCGTAGCGCGACAGGATCTCGTCCGACAGATGCGTCGTATAGGCGCTTTGCGTCGTGTAATTGGCCGATGCCGACGCGCCGATCTGGACGCTCGATGGGGTCGTCAGCGCGAGCGAGCCCTGCAACGGCAATTGCCCGTCACTGATCTGCCGCTCGCCCGCCGTCGAGCCGAAATACATCGTGCCGAGCAATGAGGGATTGACGGTGACGACGCTGATGCTGCCGGCGTCATGGCCCTCGGTGTAGCCTGCCGAATAGACTTGGCTCGGCGTCGACCAGTATTCGGTGACGCCCCAGCGCGCATGCTTGACGATGAACTGGCCGGCGATCCCGACATAGGTCATGTTCGGGTCGGCCTTGGCGATGTTGTAGATGCGACCGTCGCTGCCGATCAGGCGCGTGGTGTTGACCATGCCGGGCAGGAACTTGACGCTGCCGCCAGCGACGTTCATCACCGAGCCCGCGGTCTGGACGCTGGCGGCGCCATTATTGGTGCCCAGATCGGTGTTGAGGCTGATGCTGCCGCCGACCGTCATCAACTGGTAGATGCTGCGCGGCACCTTGGCGACATAGCCGCTGGCGTCCGCGATCGGCGTTCCCACCCATTTGGTGCCGTCGCTGTAGGTGCCGGAGTTGCGGATGTCGATCCACAGCGTCTGCCCGTACACCACGCCCGTACCGTCGGCGCCCACGGTGGCATAAGGCGGCCGCTGCAGCGGCATGTCGGCGAATTCCGCGAGCAGCTTGACCCCGATGACGTTGTAGCTCGCCGGCAGCTCGACGTTTCGCAGACCCGCGACGTCGATCGTCGCGCCCGGCGCGAGCAGGACGGACTGAGGGTCATTCGAGTTGGGATTGACGCCGTTCTGATTGCCTCCGCCTGAAGAGGTGGTGCCCTGGTTGAACAGATTCGGTATCAGTTTGCTGTCCGAGCCACCAGTTGAGCCCAGCCGAAACATCTTCGCTCCGAGCGCCACTTGCGCTGACGGGGCGGAGATGAGGCCGTTCGGTCCGACCGTGACGTTAGTCTGGGCCGTCGCCTCGATATAGGCCGGCGTGAAGCTCTGCGTACTCGGCAGTCCCGCCGCACCGTCGTCGACCGGCAGGCTGGAGATCACGCCATTCATCTTGACGCTGGTGGCCGCACGCAACAGCACGAAGCTGTTGCGGTCGATGCTGGTATCGACGGAGATCACGCCCTGGAGGAGCTTGCCGGCGCTGTCGGTCAAAGTGTGACCGCTCGCATCCGTGGGATTGTTAATCGAGACGGTGTCGCCGTTCATCACGACGATGCCGCGCGACGACTCGATGAGGCCGTCGTGGGTAACCGCGCCGGTTCCTGCCAGATAAGTACTGGTTTTCGGATAGCCGAAGGGCGCTTGCGGGTCGTCCGGGTTGTACGACGCGGCAAACTGCGACAGCCTGAACTCGGTGCCGCGAAACTTAATCGTTCCCTTGTCGTCCTTGCCCAGGACGCTGTTCGGAAGTGCCGAATATCCGTTCGGCACGACATCGATGGTGCGCGCCGCGACCATCGCCACCTCGCCGCCGTCCACCTTGATCGAGCCGGAATTGTAAACGTTGGCGCCGAACAGGAAGACCGAACCGGGCGAGCCAAGCGACACCTGGTCGGACAGGATATTGCCCGTGATCGACGCGCCGCGCTCGACCTTGATGTCGCCGGCGATCAGATTGGTCGCAGCGCCGCCGACTGGATCGTAGATCGAGAAGGAGTTGAGATTGGCAATGCCCTGGTCGCGGAAGAACGCGTCGCGCTCGCTCAAGGAGGCGCCGAGCTTGCCGACATCGAGGCTGGATGCGATCAGGGTGTGGACGTTCACCTGCGAGCCGGCGCCGAACACGATGCCGTTCCGGTTGATGAGGTAGACGCCGCCCATCGCGTTGATCTGGCCGAGGATGCGGCTCGGCGCGGCGCCCGAATCCATCACCCGGTTGAGCGCGATCCAGTCCGACGCCGACTGCTTGAAATTGACGGTGGTGTTTGCGCCGACGTTGAACGTATCCCAGTAGAGGATGCTCTTCTGCTGGGTCTGCTGGATGTCGACCGAGACCTTCGAGCCGTTCGCGCTCGTCGTCTGCACCGGCGCGTTGGCGCCGGTCCACTTTGACGCATCGGCCTTGATGCCCGCCATCGGATCGCTGTTGTTGCCACCCAACGGCATCAGGCCGCCCGTCGTCAGCCCGTTCGGGACGGGCGAGCCCGCGGCCCGCGCGGCCGCCGCCGCGTCCGACTGGAGCTTGCGCGCAGCAGCGAGCGCCGCAGCCGCCCGCGCGAGCGAAGCTTCGGCCTGCCCGGCCGCGCCGGCGGCCTGCTGCGCGGCCTGGATCGCCGCCTGCTGTGCCGCCGCCGTCGGCGCCACCGCATTGGCGCCGGGGGTGAGGCTGCGTGCATGGCCGAAGCCGCTTGCCAGCGACAACGCCACCAGGCTGACGCCACAGAGCAGCGATCGCTCGAAGGCGCGCCGCATCCCCAGGGATTTCACACCTTCGGGGTTCACAACGATGTCGGGATGGGGCACGCCGCGGCACTTTCCAATTGCAATTTCCAATCGGGCACGCCTGCCGTGCAGACACGCCCGCGCGGCGCATTTACTTATCGTTTACTAACATTGATATGTCAGATTTGTAGCATTGCCCGCATTTGACGCAGTTCCACGATGATATGAACAATATCGTGAATCCGCGGCCGAACTGCGCATTCCGGGCGAAGCTGCCGCCCGGGCGCGCAATGTTAGTTGTTGTTATGAAAGCGATATCCCGGCGGGATGACTGCGCTGGACTAGCGCTGGCCCTGCGTCGCCAGCGGGTTCGCAAGTCCCGGCGGCAGCTTGAGGTTGGCCGGGATCGCGCGGCCGATGGGCAGGTTCATGTTGGCGCCGGGATGAACATGCGCACCGCCGTTCGCCGCGCTCGCGCTCGGCGGCGGCGCAGCCGGCATCGCGACCGGGGGGACGGGAAGCGGCGGCGGCCCGGCGAGCATCTGCCCGCCCGGCGCCCCGCTCCCCTTCGTGTCGGGCGAGGGAATATCCAGCACGGCGCGGTCGAGACCCTTGGCCAGTTCCACCTGCCGCCGTTCCACGGCCCGGAGCGTCCAGCCATTGTGATTGTCGCCGGCCTTGAGCCGGACCACCGACTTGCTGGCCGAATCCATGAACAGGCCGATCTTTTCGCTGCCGATGATGGTGCCGAGCAGCGAGAGCTGCGGCTTCTCCGGCTCGGGCGGTTTTGGCGGCGGACCGGCCTGCACCGGCGCGGGCATCGCGACCGGCACCGGCGCCGGCGGACGCCGCGTCGGCGCGAACAGTGGCCGTTCGCGGCTGTTCGTCAGTCGGCTCAGCGGGATCGCCCACAGCGGATTGTCGCTCAGCGCGCGTTGTGGCAGCGGAGGAGACGGCATCTTTTCGACAGCGGCCGGCGCGGACGCAGCCGGAACCGGCGCAGGCGCGAGGACCGGAGCGGGATTGGCCGGCTTCGTTGCGAACAGATCGTCGCGCGGCTCAGTGGATACCGAATCCATCGAACCCGGCGCGCTGACGCCAAGCACCGGTCCCGTCGCAACGGCGCCAGCGAGCAAAAGTGCGAGAAGGCGCATCGACATGGCACGGGCCGTCCTTGGTCGTCCCCGAGCGATAGCGGGGCACCTTATCAATGATGTGACAGTTGCAAATTGGGCGCTGCCGCGCCGTCTCGATCGCGACTGGATTTGCATTCGCCCTGCCCTCGCCACGGGCAAAGCCAAGCCTTGAAAAAAAAGCACCCGGCGTGAGCCGGGTGCAAAGTCTTGTCGATCGTCGATCGAGCCGAGGCCCGAGCGGTGATCAGTAAGCGCCGACCTTGCCGGAGCAGCCGCTGCCCTGCGGACCGTTGGCCGCGTCGTTGAGCAGCGCGTAGATCTCGTTCTGCCACACGGCCGGGATCTGGGCGAAGCCGTTCTCGGTGAAGATGCCGGTCGAACCCGTGCCGTACACGAAGTCGAGCCAGGTCTTGAACCAGAGGTAGGAGTTGTTGCCGTTGCTGTGGGTCTGGTAGCACTGGTACATTTCGATCCAGGAGAAGCCGGCGATCGGATACGCACCGGCAACCACCGGGTTCGGCGCAACGCCCTGCAGGCTCCACGTCAGCGGATTGGCGCGGGTCGCGGCGTCGAACTGCGGAATGGCGGTGGCCATCGCCTTCTGGGCGCCAGCAACGGTCGGCGGCTGGAACTTGCCGGTCGCGCCGGTGATGTCCCACTGCGACTGGATGTTGGCGGTCTTCAGGCCACCAGCGCGGACGGGGAGCCAGAAGTCGGTGGACGCGTAGCCGATCGCACCGTTCGTCGAGGTGACGAGCGAGACGAGCGCGCCGCTGCCCGAAGCATTGGCGAAGGTGCCGCCGCCCGGATTGGGGTTCGCCGCGCCGCACTGGTTGGTGGCGAACTGATCCGGCCAGTTGACCTGGTTCGCACCGCGCGGAACGAGCGGGGTGGTGCAGGCCTGGGCGCGATCGGTCCAGGGGAACGCGTAGGAAACGACGGTCGAGTCGGTCTCGTTGTTCGGGCCGAACTCGTAGCGGCACTGCTCGACCAGGGCATTGGTGAACAGGAAGGTGGTGCCGCTGCCGTCGGTGCGGTGCACGAAGGTGATGTTGCCGGTGCCGAGCGCGCCGCCGTTGAGCGCGGTCAGGATCGGGTTGTTCCACTTCGTGATGTGACCCGAAGCGATACCGCAGAGCGCGTTGCGCGACAGGTTGAGGCCGGAGCTGCCGCCGGTCGGGGTCGCCGGCAGGATGTTCAGGTTGGCGCCGGCGCCATCCTTGCCGTTGAAGCCGAGGCCGACCGCGCCGATCACAGCCGGGAGCTGGATCAGGTTGCCGAACTTCGACTGCGGGCTGGTGGTGCCGCCGGTGGTCCAGGCGGTCATGTCGGCGGCGTTGACGACGTCGTCGCTGCCGATGAACTGCACGCCGTCATAGTCGGTCGTGGCGAACACGTTGATGTTGGCGCTGGTGTAGGGAGGAGCGGAGCTCGAGGGCGTGCCGATCTGGGTCTTGTCGTTGGTGCGCAGCACCAGCTTGCCATTGCCCGATCCCGTGGGAGCGTAGAGGATCATGCCGCCGAAGCCGCTGGTGTTGAAGCCCGTGCAGTTCGCGGCCTTGGCGAGCGGGCCCGGCTTGCCGGAGCTGCCCTGAGCCTGATCGTACATGCAGTCCATCAGCTGACGATAGACGATCTGCGGGAACGTCGCGCCGGCACCGAACGCATACGACTGCGCCTGCGCGGATTCGGAAGCGACGCCCATCGCGGCGAACGCAACCGATCCCATGAGTAGAGCCTTCACGTTTCTCATAGTCTCACTCTCCCTGTTTGGATCACCCTGGACTGCCACGATCAGCAGCCGGGTCCCGGAGCGCTGCGGACGCTATCGGCGATATGTGAGAATTTCATTGTTGTTTTGTGAATTATGTTATCGGCATCTCATTACAACGTTAGAGCGAACAAGCGCGATGCGACGAACGATCGGAAATCCCGCGAGAAAATGCTGGATTCGTGACCGCGCAAAAATGTTATTCACAGACATCTGCGTCAGGTGATTGCGTTCGCGACAACCGACGATCGACGTTGCGCATGCATGCATTGCCTCGAAGCAGCGAGCCGCGCACCTGGGCTTCACCGCGAACCTTGTGCGACTTAATCCGTCGCGCGGCGAAACAACGCATTTCGCACCACTGATTCGCTCAAGTGACTTGAATCGTTCGTGCTCGATGCATTCGTCGACGGGTCTTCACAGACCTGTCTTGCCGGCATCACATCACCGTCAATGTCGCGTCGCTAAAAAGCGCCCCTCAAGCCGGCCGCGTTGCGCCCGGCACTCGAATGTTATCATAACATTCGAGTGCTGATGAGCATGACGCGGATCTAGAACCTGTCCGTCGAAGAGGATATTCGCCATGAACGTCTTGCCTGTTTTTCGCACGCATCGTCCGGTCACAAGAGCACGCGCCGGCGCGGCGACCGTCTGGCTGGCGTTCATGCTCGGCGCCGGAGCGCCGGCTCTCGCTCAATCCGCGCCGACGGACGCTGTCGTCGCCGTCGTCAACGGCAACAAGATCCTCGAAAGCGACCTGCAAGTTGCCGACGAGGTCATCGGCCGGAACCTGCTGGTGCGCGAGCCGGTCGAACGGCGCGAGACTTTGCTGAAGCTGGTGATCGACGGCATGCTGCTGTCGCAGGTGGCGAAAGACCGTCACATCGCGGACGAGGCCGATCTCCAGCGCCGCGCGACATTCGCGCGCAACCAGGGACTCAGCAATCATCTCCTCACCGTCATCGGCGAGCGGGCCGTCACGGAAGACGCGATGCGCAAGGCCTATGAAGAGGTCGTGGTGAAAGGGGTTGCGACCGAACCCGAACTGCATCTGCGCCATCTCGTCTTCATGATCGCGCCTCCCGGCGACGAGGCCGCCGTCAAGGCGGCCGAGCAAAAGGCCAGGGCCGCGATGGAGCGGATCAACAAGGGCGAGGACTTTACGGTCGTCGTCGGCGAAATGTCCGAGGATCCCGTCACCAAGGCCAGAGGCGGCGACTATGACTGGCGCGCGCGCGGCGAAATGGGCAAGGAATATGCGGATGTCGCGTTCAAACTGACGAAGGGCGAAGTCTCGGCGCCGTTCAAGACCGCGGTCGGCTGGCACATCCTCAAGCTCGACGACACGCGCACGCGCAAGCCCGCGGACTACGACAAGATCCGCGACCGGCTCGCCGCACTCGTCGCGAGCGCCGCACAAATGGAGCTGGTCGACAAGGTGCGCGCCGAGGCCAAGATCGAGCGCCCGGATCAGGCGAACGCGGCTGAGAAGGGAACCGCCAGCATCAAGTGACGTCCTTCCCTTCCGGTCTGCCGCGTGCAGCGCGCGACAACGTTCCGGAATAGCGTCATCGACGCCCGGGCCGGCGTGCGCCCGCGGACCAAACGACAGCGATGGATATTCGATATGATGCGTGCTCGTGCAGCCATTGTCGCCGTGCTCCAATGCTTCTGGATCGCGGCGGCAAATGCGCAGCCCGCGATGTTCTGGTTCAACGATCCCGTCGGCCCCGACGAGACGGTGCTCGTCACCGGGGCCGATCTCGACCAGATCACGTCCGCGACGGTCACAAGGATCGCCGACGGACCGGCGCGCGAGGCCGGACAGCAGATATCCGTTCCGATCCTCCAGGCCAACCCGCTCTCCCTCAAATTCGTGATTCCGGAGAGCTTCAGGCCCGGCATCTACCATTTCACGCTGTCGCATGCGCAAGGCGCACTCAGCGGCCGGGTCAACCTGCCGACGATCTACTGGAGGCAGGGAAATCTCGGCGACGCGGCCTCTCCCGGAGGCTGGCTTCAGGTGTTCGGCCGCAACATCGTTCGTGAAGCAAGCCGCGCGCAGCTGCTGCTGATCGCCGAGACCGACAATGCACAGAGCAAGGCAGTCCTGACCAGAGGCGATCTATGGCGGGGGATTTTTCGTGTCCCGGAGCAGATCTCGCCCGGCCGTTACAGGTTGCGCCTGTCCAATGGCGACGGCGGCGATCACGAATGGGTCGATGCGGGCAGCATCAGCGTGCGCGCGCCGCCGCCGGCGTCTTCGCAATCCTTCGACGTCCGCGCCTATGGCGCGAACGGCGACGGAAAATTCGACTCCACCCGGGCCGTCAGGGCCGCGATCGACGCGGCGAAGGATGGCGGCGGCGGCATCGTCTACTTCCCCCGGGGCCGCTATCTGATCTCGGACACGATCACCCTTCCGAGCGGCGTCAGCCTCCAGGGTGAACGCATCGACCTCGTCAATCTGGTCTGGCCGGAACTGGAGAACCTGCCCGTCGCGCTGATCCAGGGGACGTCACGATTCTCGATCGAGGATCTGACCATCTACGCATCGAACCATCCGCATGTCATATCGGGCGGCTTCCAATTCGGCGACAGCCAGGCACCCGGTGCGGGCGACATTGCCATCAGGCATGTCCGCATCCGTGCCTCCGCCTTTCGCGGGCTGATCGAGCCGGACGCCGCCCTCCGGCGCATGAACGGCTTCCGCCGGGCCTATACCGCCGCCGCCCCCGACAGCATCCGATTGAGCGGAGACCGTATCGAAGTGACCGACTGCGACGTCGTCGGATCCGGACATTCGCTGCGCCTGTTCAAGGCGACCAACGCGCTCGTCTCCGGCAACACGCTCAACAACGGCCGCTATGGCGCCTATTCCCTGGTCGGGTCGCGCCAGATCATCTTCGAGAACAACACCGTGACGGCAGCCGATCTCCAGGCCTCGGGCGGCGGCATCACGACGTTGTCGAAATCCGTCAGCGCGTCCGAGAACATCTTCATCGGCGGCAACACGTTCAAGGCGATCTACGGGCTGGACCGCGAAGCGATGACGACGGACGGACCGGGCGGCTATTATTTCGGCCACGCCGAGACCACCGCCCCGGACCGCCTGTCGCTGCGCGATGCTCCCAATCCGTATCCGTCGAGCCTCGACTGGACCGGTGCGGCCGTCATGGTGGTGAACGGCCGCGGCGCGGGGCAATACGCGAGGCTCAAAGCGCTCGAGAACAAGCCGCCCAGTCTGACGATCACGCTCGACCGGCCGCTCGCAGTGACATTGGACCGGACCTCGGAGATCACGGTCACCCAGGCGCAACAGAACTATCTCGTCATCGACAATTTCTTCGAGGACACGGGCGTGGCCGCGCAGGCCTATGGAACGGCGCTGGACCACGTCATTGCGGCCAACCGGTCCAACAGGACCAGCGGCTTCGCCGCATTCGGCCTGTCCTATGAACAATTCCAGCCGGTGTGGCGGACGCAGTTTCTCGACAACCATATCCTCGAGGGAAACGTCTATCGCGCCGGCCCCGAACGAACCGTCTTCTCCAATGAAGCTTCGATCCTCGTGCGGGGAAACCAGACCGCGACGGGTGCCGGCCGCCCCCCGATGGTCCAGGCCGTGATCATCAGGGGCAATCGCCTTGATCAGGACGCCCACATCGAGATCAAGGGCTTTGCTGCCGCCTCGCCGGGCGTGCGTGACGTCGTGGTCGAGGAGAATGCAACGGGGGCCTCTCGCGAGGGGTTGACGATCGATCGCGGGGTTGCGTGGTGGCTCGCCCGGAAGAACGTCGAGGAGCGGCGCATCCAGAAATAGCGCGATCGCCCTCGCCCCAGGCGGCCGCGGGCCAGTCACCGAAATGATAAGTTACGTTGTTAGTTACGTTTCCGCTCCGATATCCGTTTCACATAGCCAACCTCCGATACTGCATCACAACCCGAAAGACTGCTCGTATGACCGCAATTCTCGGCCTCAACCTCAACCATCCTGATGCCTCCGCGGCGCTTATCCTCGATGGCAAGGTCGTCGCCGCGGCCGCAGAGGAGCGTTTCGGTCAGCGCATCAAGCACGATCCCTCGTTCCCGCAGCACGCGATCCAGGCCGTTCTCGCCATGGGCGGAATCTCGGCGAAGGAGCTCGACTTCATCGCGGTCGCGCGCGATCCGTCGCAAAATCGCGCGGCCCAGGTCTCCTATGTCCTGCGCAATCCCATCTCCGGTGGCATGGCGGCGATGGAGCATATCCGGCGCGCCAGGGTCGATCTCGGCATCAGCGACATGGTCGCCGACGCCTCCGGACAGGCACGGGAAACGGTCAAGGCCAAGATCGTCAACGTCGAACATCATCTGTCGCATATCGCGAGCTCGTACTACTGCTCGCCGTTCGAGACCCTGACGGCGGGCTTCTCCTATGACGGCAGCGGCGACTTCACCAGCATGATGGCGGCGCGCTGCGAAGGCACGAGCATCGAGGTCGTCGACCGCGTCCACCTGCCGAGCAGCCTTGGCTTCTTCTACACGGCATGCTGCCAGTTCATCGGCTTCGATGGTTTTGGCGAGGAATACAAGGTCATGGGCCTCGCGCCCTACGGCACCGACGCCTATCTCGGCGAGATGCGCGACCTCGTCCAGACCAGACCCGACGGATGGTTCAAGCTCGCCGACGGCTATTTCGGCATGCATCGCGGCGGCGAAGGCGGAAAGGTCGACGAGAACCACCGCATCGACATGCTGCGCCTGTTCACCGACAAATGGACCGACAAGTTCGGCGCGCCGCGCCAGCGCGGCGAAGAGATGACGCAGCGGGAGAAGGACATCGCACGTTCCTGCCAGATCCGCTTCGAGGAGGTCTCGCTGCATTGCTTCAGGCGGCTGCATGAGCTGGTGCCGACCAATCAGGTCGCCTATGCCGGCGGCTGCGCGCTCAACGGCGTCATGAATGCGCGCCTGCTGCGCGAAACGCCGTTCCAGCAGACCTACATGCAGCCGGCCTCGTCGGATGACGGCCTGTGCGTCGGTGCGGGTCTGTGGGCCTGGCACAACGTCGCAGGCGGGCGCGAACGTTTCCACATGACGCACGCCTATTGGGGCCCCTCTCATTCGGATGAGGCCATGCGGCGCGCCGCGGAAGCGGCGCAATGCCCGATGCGGGAGCTGCCGGACGGCGGTGTTCCCAAGGCTGTCGCCGCCCTCCTCCATGCCGGCCTGGTGGTCGGATGGTATCAAGGACGCTCCGAATGGGGCCCGCGCGCGCTCGGCAATCGCTCCATCCTTGCCGATCCCACGCGGCCCGACATGAAGGATGTGATCAACGCCAAGATCAAGCGGCGCGAGAGCTTCCGTCCGTTTGCCCCCAGCGTTCTCCAGCCGGCCGTATCGACCTATTTCGAGCAGGACGTGTTCAGTCCCTTCATGATGCACGTCGTCAAGCTCCGTCCCGAGTGGCGCGAGAAGCTTCCCGCCATCACCCACGTCGACGGCACCGGCCGCCTGCAAAGCATCGCGCGCGATACCAACCCGCTCTACTACGAGCTGATCGAGAGCTTTGGCCGGCTGTCCGGTATTCCGATCGTTCTGAACACCAGCTTCAACGAGAACGAGCCGATCGTCGACACGCCGGAGCAGGCGATGAGCTGCTTCCTGCGCACTGGCCTCGACGCCATCTGCCTTGGACGCTACCTCGTGGTGAAGGGCGAACATGCGGGGCTGTTGCCGGATGCATGATCCGGCCTTGCATGCGATCGCCTTGATCTTCGTTGAAACCGGCGGCCTGCGGTGCTGGTCACCGTAAACCGGTCATGCAGGAGCCAGCGTGCCGGCTTGATAGGCCTCATATGCGCGCTTCAAACCCTCCTCGAGCGAGGTCGTCGCGCGCCAGCCGAGCCGCTCGAGGCGGCTGACGTCGAGCAGCTTGCGCGGCGTTCCGTCGGGCCGTGAGGTGTCGAAACTGAACGCGCCGCGATAGCCGACGACCTCGGCCACGACCCGCGCGAACTCGGCGATCGTGATGTCCTCGCCGGTGCCGATATTGACCAGCTCCGCACCCGAATACGTCTTCATCAGGTGCACGCAGGCATCCGCCATGTCATCGACATAGAGGAACTCGCGCCGAGGCGTGCCGGTGCCCCAGACCACGACGCTCTCCGCGCCAGCCACCTTCGCCTCGTGGAAGCGCCTGATCAGGGCGGCGACCACATGGCTCAGTTCTGGATGATAATTGTCGCCGGGACCGTAGAGATTGGTCGGCATCACGCTGATGAAGTCGCATCCGTACTGGCTGCGATAGGCCTCCGCCATCTTGACACCGGCGATCTTGGCGATCGCATAGGGCTCGTTGGTCGGCTCGAGCGGGCCGGTGAGCACGGAATCCTCGCGCAGCGGCTGCGGCGCCAGCTTCGGATAGATGCAGGACGAGCCGAAGAACATCAGCTTCTCGGCACCGCTCCGATGCGCCGCCTGGATCACGTTCGCCGCGATCGCGATGTTGTCGTAGATGAACTCGGCCCGCAGCGTGTTGTTGGCGACGATGCCGCCGACCTTTGCGGCGGCGAGGAACACCACTTGCGGCCGCATCTTCGCAAACCAGTCGAACACGGCGGCCTGGTTGCAGAGGTCGACCTCGCGACGGTCCACCGTGACGAGCTTCACACCCTCCCGTTCGAGGCGGCGCACCAGCGCGCTGCCGACCATGCCGCGATGGCCGGCGACGTAGACGCTCTTGCCCTTCAGCTCAAACGGTAAGCTTGCCACTGCCTGCGTCCCGTTTTGCTTCCGCCAGATCGCTCGCCATCATCTCCTCGACGAGTTGAACGAAGGTCCGCTTCGGCTTCCAGCCGAGCACCTGACGCGCCTTGCTGGCATCGCCGATCAGAAGGTCGACCTCGGTCGGACGGAAGTAGGTCGGATCGATCTTCACGACCGTCTTGCCGCTCTTTGCATCAACGCCGGTCTCGTCGACACCCTTGCCGCGCCACTCGATGCGCCGGCCGACATGCGAAAACGACAGCTCGACCATCTCCCGCACCGAATGCATCTCGCCAGTGGCGAGCACGAAATCGTCTGGCTTCTCCGCCTGGAGGATCATGTGCATGCCCTCGACATAGTCCCTGGCATGGCCCCAGTCGCGCCTGGCCTCGAGATTGCCGAGATAGAGCATCTGCTCCAGCCCGACCTCGATGCGGGACACGCCGCGGGTGATCTTGCGGGTCACGAAGGTCTCGCCGCGGATCGGGCTCTCATGGTTGAACAGGATGCCGTTGGAGGCGAACATGCCGTAGGCCTCGCGGTAGTTCACGGTGATCCAGTAGCCGTAGAGCTTTGCGACGCCATAGGGCGAGCGCGGATAGAACGGCGTGGTCTCCTTCTGCGGAATCTCCTGGACGAGGCCGTAGAGCTCGGACGTCGAGGCCTGGTAGAACCGCGTCTCCTTTTCAATGCCGAGGATGCGGATCGCTTCCAAGAGGCGCAGCACGCCGACCGCGTCGGCATTGGCGGTGTATTCGGGGCTCTCGAAGCTGACCGCGACGTGGCTCTGGGCGGCGAGATTGTAGATCTCGGTCGGCCGGATCTGCTGCACGAGACGGATCAGATTGGTCGAATCCGTCATGTCGCCGTAGTGCATCTGGAACGGCACATTGCCGACATGCGGGTCTTGGTAGAGATGATCGACACGCGCTGTGTTGAAGGAGGACGAACGCCGCTTGATGCCGTGCACGATGTAGCCGAGCGACAGCAGATGCTCGGCGAGATAGGCGCCGTCCTGGCCGGTCACTCCGGTGATAAGGGCTACGCGCTCATTCATGTCTCAAACTCTTGCTCCGCGGCAACTCTACGACGGACCCTGCCTCAACCCGCCCTTCTTTGACATATCGGCCGAAAGGGTCAACCCAATACGCGACGCGAGCGGGATTTTTTCCGAAATCCGGGCGTGACGACCGGCGGCCTCACGCATCAGAATTGAAAGTAGATGAACTCGGCATGCCCGAAAATGCCGAACAGCACGATGTAATAGGCGAGCGCCACGCCGACACCCGTCGACAGCCAGCGCAGCTCGCCCAGAGCTTGAAGCCGCTGCGGCCGGAACGCCAGATGGAAATCGATGACGAGCAAAATCACGAGCGAAACGGCAAGCATCGCCAGTTCCACACTCGCCAGGCCGAGCATCTTCAACGTAAAGTAGGAGATCGGACCGAGGTCGACCAGGCTTCGGAGCGTGAGAAACGCGTTGGCCATGCTGGTCGAGCGGAAGAATACCCATCCCACCAGCACGACGGAGATCATCCAGACCCAGCCGAGCAACCGGCGCGACCGCCCCCCGAGCCAGGCGTCCGGCCGCACGACGATCGCAAAGATGCGCTCGAGCACCAGACCGAAGCCATGCAGCACGCCCCAGGCGACGAAGGTCCACGCAGCGCCGTGCCAGATGCCGCTCACCGCGAACACGATCATCAGATTGCGCGCCGTGGTGCGCTCGCTGCCCCGGCTGCCACCGAGCGGGATGAACAGATAGTCGCGAAACCAGGTCGACAGCGAGATATGCCAGCAGCGCCAGAATTCATTCAGGCTGGTGGCGAGATAGGGTTGCCGGAAGTTGATCATGAGATCGAAGCCCATGATCCGCGCCGTTCCGCGCGCGATGTCCGAATAGCCGGAGAAGTCGCAATAGATCTGGATTGCGAACAGCACGGCCGCAAGCAGCTGATAGCCACCGGAATATTGCGCCGGGTTGGCATAGATCCCGTTCACGACCGGCGCAACGACGTCGGCGATGCACATCTTCTTGAAGAGCCCGTAGCCGACCAGGAACAGGCCGGATGTCACGTTCTGATAGGCAAGCCGATGCGTGATGCGAAACTGCGGCAGCATATGCCCGGCCCGCTCGATCGGGCCGGCGATCAGCTGCGGAAAGAAGCTCACATACTGCGCATAGGTGAGAAAGTCGCGCTCCGCCTCGACCTTGCGGTTATAGACGTCAAGCGTATAGCCGACCGACTGGAAGGTGTAGAAGGAGATACCGAGGGGCAGTATCAGGCCCAGCGCGTAATCTGGAATCACATAACCGAACAGGCCGGCCGCGCCGATCACATTGGCAATCAGGAAGTCCAGATATTTGACTGTGCCCAGCACACCCAGATTGATCGTGAGCGCGACGATCATTGCGGCCTTGCGACCCGCCTCGGTGCGCGAACGCGCCATCATCAACGCGGTCGTGTAGTCCACCATCGTCGTCAAGCCGAGCAGCAAACCGAAGGAAGGCCGCCAGCTCATGTAGAAGACGTAACTGGCGACCAACAACACGAGCGGCTGCGTTCGCGCCGGCAGCGCGAAGAACACCACCAGGAACGTCACGAAGAAAGCCAGGAACTCGAAGGAATTGAAGAGCATCAGTCGAATGCTCCGCTGACCTTCAGGAGTTTGGCGAGATCGGAGGTGTAGACCTGTGCGCCGGTCGGGTTCATGTGCTGCGGATCGGCCAACAATGCCGGCGGATAGGTGAAATAGTCCGGCCCCAGCACGCGGATGAGCGGATGCTCCGAGATGGTAGTCAATCTCGTATTGTCCGCCGCCGGCCACGCAGCCGCCTCACCCACCCGAACATAGGCCGGGACGAAGATCACTTGAAAGCCGTGCTGGCGCGCAAGCTGCTCGAGGCGGTCGCGAACCAGAGACCTCTCGGGGATCACACGCGGCTCGGTGCGTGAGGGATGATCGGTCGGAATCGCATAGTCGTCCGGCAGCCGATCGCCCGGATAGTGGCTCTGCGATTTGATGAAATACCAGCCGCGATCGTCCAGCATGGCTGAGCGCTGAGCCTCCACGTCACGGACCGCTTCCGACAGCCGGGTTCTATTCTGAACGAGAAACAACGCCGCGTCGCGAGGCAGGGCACGAAAAGGAAACAGCGTGCTGGCCAGCTTATTGTCGTCGTGCAGGATGGCCGTAAGGCCATCGGCTTCGTGCTTGCCGTCCCACGGGATCGTCAACAGCACGTGGGTCGGAATGTTGCCGGCTGCCAACGCTGCTTCCAGGATGGGAAGAAACCGGACCTCGCCGGGCAAGCCCAGATTATAGGAGCGGAATCCGGGTCCGAGCGCGGCATCGAGATCGCGAGGGCGCAGTGCCGACAGGACCTTGCTGTAACCGAACATCATCACCCGATACCGGTCCTGCGGATCGAACATCGGATGCTTCACGAGCGTGTCGAATTTCGCATCCGCAATGACGACCGAGCCCGGACGCAGGAAGGGTAGCAGCACATAGGCCGCGTGGAGCGACAGCCAGACCACCCCGAACAGCAGGATGAATGCGGCGACCGGCTTCCGCCACGACGAAATCGCCGCTGTCGTACCGCCTCCCTCCTCCCGCAGCGCCGACGGCGAACGCACTGAATCGACGGCGATCGTCGCATGTTTCGGTGCGCTCGAGACAAGCGATATCCGATCGGAGGATTGATGCCGGCGCGGCTTGGACATTTCCGGTGCAACTCACGGGACGAGGCATTGGGAAAATCAGATGCCGGCGGATGTGACGAACGAACCGCTTTTCCCGACCTGCAAAGCCGCGCGCAACCCGCCCCGAAAGATCGGAGCGGAAGCAGCCCAGCCCTGTTACCATTCTGTTACGTTCGCGGATGCGAGTATCAAATAAAGATTACAGTTTGACGATATCGATGAACCACCGCCGATATTGCACCAGCGCATTGCGATAGCTGTTAACATTGGATAGATAGGCCCGCATCCGCGAAACGCGGCAGCGGGCTCCGACGGACGGGGCCAGACGATGAGATTTCGGGGCACGGCATTGCGGCAACGGTCACATCATCACCGGCAACCGGCGACGGCACGCCCATGCTGACGACCTTCGCGAATGCAGGCGAGCTCGGAGCTTGCGACGTTTGCGTCGTCGGCGCCGGCCCCGTCGGCATCGCGCTTGCGCTCGCATGCGAGCAGCGCGGCCTGTCGGTGCTGCTGCTCGAGTCCGGACGCGAGGAACAGGACGCGTTTGCGGCGTCTCTGACCGCGGGGCACCGCACCGACGAACTGCGCCACGCGGCCACCGATATCGCGATTTGCCGAGGGCTCGGCGGCACGTCGCGCTGGTGGGGCGGACGTTGCGTGCCGCTCGACGATGTCGATTTCGCAAGGCGGCCGCATGCCGCGAGCACGATCTGGCCGATCCCGCACCACGAGATTTCCTGCTGGTATGACGCTGCCGCCCATTTCTTCGGGATCGGCCCTGCCCGCTTCACGACTGCGCCGGCAGCGCAGGCTCTCGGCGACATCAGAACCGATCAGCTCGAACGCTGGACGCCGGATATCGACGCCGGACGCCGGCACCGCACGCACCTCGCCAATTCCCGGCTGATCACGGTCGTGATGGGCGCGACCGTGACGGAGCTCCTGCTCTCGGAGGATGGCCGCCGCGTCGTCGCCCTCGTCGTGGGCGACGCCAACAGGACCTGCCGGATCGCGCCGCGCCGGACCGTCTTGGCCTGCGGCGGCCTCGAAACGACGAGGCTGTTGCTGTGGGCGCAACAGAAGCGACCGGGCCTGTTCGGCGGCGGCAGCGGCCCGCTGGGCCGCTTCTATATGGGTCATGCCTCCGGCAAGATCGCGGATATCGTGCTCGCCGATCCGACCTCCGTGTCTGCCTATGACTTCTTCATGGATGACGGCGCCTATGCACGGCGCCGCTTCACGCTCGCGCCCGAGGCGCAGCTGCGCGAAAGACTTTTCAACGTCGCATTCTGGCTCGACAATCCACCGTTTCATCAGGCCGCCCATCGCAATGGCGTGCTGTCCCTGGTCTGGATGGCGCTGGCGGTCCCGCCGATCGGCCGACGACTGGTGGCCGAAGCAATCCGGATCATCCACCTCGGGCCCAGGCCATATCGTTGGCTCAGTCATCTGCGCAACGTGATGATGTCGCCCCTCGCGACGCTCCGGACCATCGCGTCCATCGTGCAGGCGCGCCTCCTGACGAAACCACGTCGGCCGGGCTTCCTGATCCGCAGTTTTGAAGGCCGCTATGCCCTGCATTTTCTTGCAGAGCAGACGCCTCTCCGCGAATCCCGCGTCACACTCTCCGATCGGAAGGATGCGCTCGGCGTTCCCTTCCTCGATATCGACCTGCGCTACTCGGAGGCCGATGCCCGCTCGGTGATGCGAGCGCACGAAATACTGGACCAGGCGCTCCGCAGTGCCGGATACGGACGCCTCGAATACCGGGTGCCGCCGGAGGCGCGGCTTGCGAGCATCCTGCAGCAGGCCAAGGACGGTTTTCACCAGATCGGGACCACCCGCATGGGGCTGACGCCGGACGACAGCGTCGTCGACGGCAATTGTCGCGTGCATGGCATCGAGAACCTTTACGTGTCCTCGAGTTCGGTGTTCGCGTCCTCAAGCCAGGCCAATCCGACCTTCGCGGCGGTCGCGCTTGCGCTGCGACTGGCCGCGCATCTCGCGCAACACGTCAGGGCCGGAGAAATAGGAGTGGCGGCGTGAGAATGGTCCGTGTTCCGCGGCTCGACCGCAACGTCTCTGCGATCGGCTTCGGCTGCGCTTCGCTCGGCTCGCGGATCTCCGCAGCCGACGGACAGCGCGCGATCGCTCGCGCGATCGACCTCGGCGTGAGCTGGTTCGACGTCGCACCGCCATATGGCGACGGGCATGCGGAAGCCCTGCTCGGCCAGGGGCTGCGGGGCCGGCGCGACAAGGTCGTGGTCTGCACCAAGTTCGGCATCGCCGCACCGCAAGTGTCGTTCGCGGCGCGGCTGATCCGTCCTGCGGCACGGCAGGTGGTTGCCACGATCCCGGCCCTGCGCCGCGTCGCATCCAGAGCGCGCGCGACGGGCGCGCGCGCTGCGATCGATCCCGCAACGATCGAAACGTCCGTTGCCCGGAGCCTGCAATCGCTCGGTACCGACTACATCGACGTACTGGCGCTCCACGACCCGTCGCAGGACGATGCGGCGAACGACGCCATCTTCGACGTCCTGCGCCGGCTCGTCGACAAGGGATACATCCGGGCCGTGTCCGTCGCCGGCGCTCCCGACAGCATCATCGCGGCCGCTCGCAGCGCCCAGCCGATCGACATCGCGCAGTTTCCCGATATGCCGCTCACCAATGCGGCGCCGCTGTTGCGGTCGCGGCTTCCGGCACCGCAGCCGATGTTCGTGACCCACAGCGTGTTCGGCGCGGCCGGGGCCATCGCTCGCATCGATGGAAGCCGTCAGCTTCGGATCGCTGCGATTGCCGAACAATACGGGATCGACGCTTCGAACGCGGCGCAGGATCTGCCGCTCCGCTTCGCATTCTCCAACAACCCGGACGGCGTGGTGATCATCTCGATGTTCGACATCAGCCACATGGAACGCAACATCGCGGCTTCCACCGCCGAACCGACGCCGGGCTTTGCCCTCGCCGTGCGCAGGGCCCTGGCCTCGACGCCGGCTCACGCCGCGGTGCCGTGATGCCCCCTTACACACATCCAAGCCTCTCTTGACCGTGGACGGCTGAACCATGTGCGGAATCAACGGTGCCTTCGCTTACCGTGCGGATGCTCACCCCCTCGACCGGGCCGAACTCCTGCGCGTGCGTGACGCCATGGCCGCGCGCGGACCGGATGCGGCCGGCCTGTGGCTCTCCGGGGATAGCCGCGTCGGCTTCGGGCATCGGCGTCTCGCCATCATCGATCTCAGCGAGGGTGGTGCACAGCCGATGCACGATCCCGACACCGGCAACTGGATCTGCTTCAACGGCGAGATCTACAACCACCAGCAGCTTCGCGACCGGCTGAACCGCGACGGCGTCGCAACGCGCACCCAGTCCGACACCGAGGTCCTGCTCAAGCTCTATGCCCAGCGCGGCGAAGGCATGTTCGCGGATCTGCGCGGCATGTACGCCTTCGCGCTCTGGGATGCGCAACGGCGTGAACTGTTGCTGGCCCGCGACCCCTTCGGCATCAAGCCGCTCTATGTCGCCGATGACGGAGCCACCGTGCGCTTTGCCTCGCAGGTCAAGCCGTTGCTCGCGACACCTGTCGATCGCCGCCCTGAACCGGCCGGCCATGCCGGGTTCCTGCTGTGGGGATCGGTGCCCGAGCCTTACACGCTCTATCGCGGCATCCGCGCGCTGCCGCCCGGACATTGGCAGCGTTTTGGCACCGATCGCGCAGGGCGACCGGTCCGCTTTGCCAATATCGTCGATGCGCTTGGCCGCCTGCCCTCGGCCGCGGGCAGCAAGGCCGATGACGCGCTCGACCAGATCGCCGCGGCGGTCAGGGACAGCGTCGCCGCGCACATGGTCGCCGACGTGCCCGTCGGCGTCTTCCTCTCGGCCGGGCTGGACTCCACCATGCTCGCGGCCTGCGCGGCAAACGCCGGCGAATTGCGCACGCTCACGCTCGGCTTCAACGAATATGCCGGCAGCCCCCATGACGAGGCGGGACTTGCCGACGAGGTCGCAGGCCTGCTGCATGCCAAGCACGCGCTGCACCGGATTTCAGCGCACGATTTCGAAAGCGACCGGCAGCATCTGATCGATGCGATGGATCAGCCCTCGATCGACGGCATCAACGTCTGGTTCGTCTCCAAGGCTGCCGCTGCGCAGGGGCTGAAGGTCGCAATCTCTGGGCTCGGTGGCGACGAGTTGTTCGGCTCCTATCCGAGCTTCCACCAGGTGCCACGGCTGGTGAAGCTGATGCGCCGCGCGCCGGTCGGCGAGCGCGCCGGCATGCTGCTGCGTCATCTCGCAGCGCCCTTCGCCTCGCACCTGCCGTCGCCGAAATATGCCGGCATCGCCGAATACGGCCACAGCCTGTCGGGCGCCTATCTCCTGCGACGGGCGCTGCACATGCCGTGGGAACTCGCCGAGCTCATGGAACCCGGGATGGCAAGAGACGGCCTCGAGGAGCTTGCGACCATGAACCGGCTCGATGCCAGCATCGACGGGCTGGACAGCGACCGGCTCGCGGTCTCCGCACTCGAAATGCAATGGTACATGCGCAACCAGTTGCTGCGCGATGCCGATTGGGCCGGGATGGCGCATTCGCTCGAGATCCGCGTGCCGCTGGTCGATCTGCAACTGCTCCAGGACTTCGTGGAGCTGCCCGATTTCGACGCCGCCAGCGAGAAGCGCACCATCGTCAGGCGCGTGGCACCGGACCTGCCCGAGACCGTGCTGAACCGGCCGAAGACCGGGTTTTCCGTGCCGATCCATCAATGGCTCAATCCGGGCGCGCGTGGCGGCGTGATGCGACACCGCGACTGGGCGAAGCAGCTCTATCGGCATTTCGCCGCGGCATGAGGCGACGGTCCATGAAACTGCTGCATGTCGTCTCCTCCGTCGATCGCCGCTTTGGCGGTCCCATCGAAGGCGTGCTTCAGCGCGGACTGCGGCTGCAGGAGATGGGTCATCAGATCGAGGTTGCCTCCTCCGACGATCCCGGCGCGCCGCACGTGGACGCCTTTCCGCTTCCGGTGCACGCGCTCGGCCCGCCGCAGCGCGGCGGCTACTATTATGCGGCGTCGCTCAGGCCGTGGCTGCGCGCCCATGCCGGCGGTTACGATGCCGTCATCGTCAACGGCCTCTGGCAGCATCACAGCCTCGCCACCTGGCAGGTGATGCGCGAGCTCAAGCGGCCCTACGTGATATTCACGCACGGCATGCTCGACCCCTGGTTCAACCGGGCCTATCCGCTCAAACGTCTCAAGAAGCTGCTCTACTGGCCCTGGGCCGAATACCGCGTGCTGCGCGACGCCGCCGCCGTGCTGTTCACCAGCGAGGACGAGCGGCTGCTGGCCCGCCAATCGTTCTGGCCCTACCGGGCGCGCGAGCGCGTCGTCTCCTACGGCACGCGCCTGCCCCCGCAGGATACAGCCGCGCTGCGGGAGGCGTTTCTCGCCGCCCACCCCGAATTGCGCGGCAAGCGCGTGCTGCTCTTTCTCGGGCGGCTGCATGCCAAGAAGGGCTGCGATCTGATGGTCGAGGCCTTTGCCCGCGTCGCTGCCGACGAGCCGCGCCTGCATCTGCTCATGGCCGGCCCCGACCAGACCGGCTGGGTCGGCGACCTCAAGGCGCGGACTAGAACCCTGGGACTGGCTGACCGGATCACCTGGCCGGGGATGCTGGAGGGCGATGCAAAATGGGGGGCGTTCTACGCCAGTGAGGCCTTCATGCTGCCGTCACATCAGGAAAATTTCGGCATCTCGGTCGCCGAGGCCCTGGGCTGCGGCGTGCCGGTGCTGATCTCCGACAAGGTCAACATCTGGCGCGAGGTTCTGGATGCACAGGCGGGCCTCGTCGCCGACGACTCGGAAGCCGGCACGCTCAAGAACCTGACGGCATGGCTGGCGCTCTCCGCGGAGGATCGCGCCGCCATGAGCGCACGGACCCGCCAGCTGTTCACGGATCGCTTCAGCGTCGACCGGATGGCGACTGCGCTGATCGACGTCGTCAGCACATTGCAAGTCGTGCCGCGCAGCTGACCCCTGCTCTCCATCACGTTACCCGTCACTCCCGAGGATTCTGGGGCCCCCGGCCGCGCAATCTGGCTTCTCTCCTGCACGCACATTCGCCTCGTAATGATACCGTCCCGCCAATTGTTACTTGTCGTATCGTTATAGTGATACTGTCACATGCTAAATGATATCAGGCACGCCAACATGCAGAAGGGAACACGCTGAGGTCGACCCTGGGTCCTCCCGGACCCGGTTTCACCTCCAGTCCCGTTTCCGCCTGCAGGCGCCATGACCGAACCCCTATCCGGCTCGGCGGGCCGGGATTTATCGGGCCGGTCGAAGCTTCGCGCTTCGATCGCGGAAATGAGGGCGGTCATGCGGGTCCTGGTGGTGGGCATCAACTATGCCCCTGATCTGATCGGCGTTGCGAAATACACCACCGAGTTCTGCGAGAGCCTCGCCGATTGGGGGCATGAGGTGCGTGTGGTCACCGCCCCGCCCTATTATCCCGACTGGAGCGTTCCCGCTGCGTATCGTTCGGCATGGTATCATCGCGAACGAGTCAACGATGTCGATGTTATCAGGGCGCCGATCTACGTGCCCCGGGTGCCGTCGGGCGCGAAGCGCATGCTCCACCATGCCTCGTTCCTGATTTCGGCCGCGTTTCCGATGCTGTCGAGCGCGCTGCGGTGGCGGCCGGATATCGTGTTCGTGGTGGCACCGTCGCTGCTGTCCGCCCCAATGGCGGCCCTCGCCGCCAGAATATCCGGCGCATCGTCCTGGGTTCACGTCCAGGATCTCGAGGTCGACGCCGCTTTCGAAGTCGGCCTGCTCCGCAGCGGCGCGACACGCAGGCTGATGGCTGTGGTGGAACGCTGGATTCTGCGGGCTTTCCACCGGGTTTCGACCATCTCACCACAAATGATGGGGCGCCTCGAGCACAAGGGCATCGCGCCGGCCCGGCTGCGCGAATTCCGCAACTGGATCGATACCAGCCTCGTCGTGCCCGGCGACAATCAAACTCGGTTCCGCACAGAGCTTGGGCTCGCGCCGAGCGACATCGTTGCACTTTATTCGGGGGCCATGTCGAACAAGCAGGGACTGGAGCTGATCGTCGAAGCCGCAACGGCGCTGAAAGACAGTCATCCCGCGGTGAAATTCGTTCTCTGCGGTAACGGCCCGGTCAAGCCGACCCTGGTGCAGATGGCCGGGGACTTGCCCAACGTCAAATTCCTCGACCTTCAGCCGCTCGACCGCGTCTCCGAGCTGCTCAACACCGCCGACATTCAGCTCCTGCCGCAGAAGGTCGAGATCACCGATCTGGTGCTGCCGTCGAAGCTGGCGGGCATGCTGGCCTCGGGCCGTCCGCTGATCGCGATGGCCGAACCGGGTACGGGTGTCGCGACCGAGGTCGATGGCGCTGGCCTCGTCGTTGCGCCGGGCGATGCCGGCGCGCTTGCCGCCGCCGTCGTTGCGCTCGCCAAGGACGCTCCCTTGCGCGCAAGCCTCGGCGCGGTCGCCCGCGCGCGCGCCGAGCAGAAATGGGATCGCATCTCGATCATCCGTTCGCTCGAACGCGAATTCATGGCGCTTCCGCAGCGTGCCGCCGCGGCCGGTCACCGCGTCCCGCAGCCGGCGATACCGGTTCGAACGATCGAGCATGTCGCGACCGGCAGCCGTCGGCGGTCGGATACCCCGGGCCGGCTGTTTTCGAGGCCGTCGATGCGTCCCCAGGCGCGGGGCGTCGGCTCGGGAAAAGAATGAGATCGGCGCTAACGGCGCAGATATCGAAACCCGACATAGAGCGTCGTCAGGTTCAACACCACCTCCGCCGCCGCGAAAGCAAAGACGTGAAGCTGCGAGACCAGCAGGTAGCTCGCCGCGATACCTGCCGCCGCGCCGATGGCGAGGGCCCAGGCCGATGCGGCGTAGGCTCCCAGCGCAGCCAGGCCTTGCCAGGTCATCTGCAACAGGGCCACCGTCAGGATCGTCGGCGCGAAGCCCGCAATGACGACCGCCGCCCGATGCAGGCCGCCTTCCGACACCACCGCCACGATGCCGGCAACCGCGGTCGCGCCGACCGAAAACATCACCGCGCAAAAGAGCGTTAGCTTCTGCGCCCCAATGATGCCGGCGAGGCCCTGCCTGCCGGCACCCGACAATTTTTCGACCAGGCCCGGAAATTCGACCCGCAGGACAAACTGCAGGACCTGGGTCGCCGCCGTCACGATCTGCTTGGCGTAGACGAACAGCGCGGTCGTCTCCGCACCAAGATAGGCGGCGCTCAGGACGAGCTGGACGCGCATGTTGATCTGGCCCGGCACGATCTGGAATGAAAGAGCGCAGCCGTCCTTGAGCGCTTGCGTCAATCCCGCCCACGTCGGCTTGTGCAGCTGCGGGTGCCAGCCTCTGCCGGCCAGCACCGCCCATTGCGCGATCAGCGTCACGAGATATCCGATCGAGAAGGCACCACCCAGGATCGCGCCGGCAGCCTCGTGTGACCCGCGCATTGCCAGCATCAAGCCGACCGCGCTGGTGACGTAGGCGATCGCCCCCGTCATCCCGCTGATGCCGCTCAACTTCTGTCCGTCAAGCAAACCGACGCCGTTGACGGACCACAGCAGCAATCCCGGCAATGCCGACATCACATACCATCGCGAAAACCCGTCAGATGAGAATACCAGGACGTAGAGCGTGGCAGCCGCACCGATCACCAGAGCTGTGAGGAGCCTGATGACGCTGGTATCGCAAAACATCTGCCACGCCTCGGCGTGCGGCCTGTCCTCGGCCGACAGTCGAACGACCGCCCGCGCAAGCGTGATGTTCGCACCGGCATCCACGACGATGATGCCCAGGATGGCAAAGGAATAATGCGTGGCGAATGCGGCAAGCAGTTCGTATTCACCTGCTGCCAGGAGCACGGTCTGGACGATGAAGATCGTCCCCTGGCCAAGTGCGAGCCCGGCGACCAGCAGGCAGATATTGACGATCTGCGACCACCGGCCCGCGACAGGTCTCAGCCGAGCGCCAAACCGGCCCGTTGCGGGCGGAGATGGATCGCCTCTTTCGGCGGGGCTGGAGCTCGCTGCACTCGTTTCGACCATGGCATCTTCAGAGGACCGCGTCCCATTCGCCCGTTGGCAGCGCTGATGTAGCCCAACGTCCTGTGGATTGATACCCCTCACAGCAGGCATAACGGCTCGTGTGATAGATATCACTCGAACAGCACCGCTCTTGGCGAAGCCGGCGGTCGCGGCAAGGCGTTTGTCACAGTCTTGTGCAGTTAGGCCCGTAGACGATGCGAAACATGTCTGGATCGGGCACGATCCTGTATGACAGATTGAAGATCATCGGCGAGCGCGATGAAAGCGAGTGGGTCCATGAGCCTTGCCGTCGTCATCCTGACGTACAACGAAGAGCGCCACATCGCACGAGCCCTCGCCTCCGTTGCCGGCATCGCAACCGAGACCATCGTTGTCGACAGCTTCTCGACCGATCGAACGATCGAGCTGGCACGGGCGCATGGCGCGACCGTCTTGCAGAACAGGTTTGTCAACCAGGCCAGGCAATTCCAGTGGGCGCTCGACAATGCCCCAATCACCGCCGCGTGGATCATGCGGCTCGACGCCGACGAGGTGATCGAGGCTGATCTCGCGGCCAGGATCCGCGGCGAGCTGCCGCGCCTTGGCGACGACGTCGTCGGGATCAGCCTCAAGCGCAAGCACATCTTTCTCGGCCGCTGGATCCGTCACGGCGGCCGCTATCCGCTGGTGCTGCTGCGGATCTGGCGCCGCGGCCACGGCCGTGTCGAAGACCGCTGGATGGACGAGCACGTGATCGTGTGGGGCGGCCGCACCGTAACGTTCGACGGCGGCTTCGCCGACCACAACCTCAGCGACCTGACGTCCTTCACCGACAAGCACAACAAATACGCCACGCGCGAGGCGATCGAGGTCCTCAACGGGCGTCACAAATTGTTCAAAAGCGATGTGGAGCTGACGGCGAAGGAAGGTTCACGCCAGGCCGCCATCAAGCGCTGGATCAAGGAGCGGCTGTACAACCGGCTCCCCTATCAGATCAGCGCGCCGTCCTATTTCCTGTATCGCCTGATCTTCCAGCTCGGATTTCTCGATGGCAAGGAAGGCCTCATCTATCACGGACTACAGGGTCTCTGGTACCGCTTCCTGGTCGGCGCCAAGGTCGCAGAGCTGGAGGCTGCGGTCGCGCATATCAAGGACCGGGCGGAGATGCGCGCAGAGGTCCGCCGCCTCACCGGCTTCGACGTCTGAGTGCGCCTACAGCTTTCTGAAGTAGCCGTTGATGAACATGCCCTTGTCCATGAGCGCTGAAAACCCCAAGAAGCCTTTCAGGGCCAGCGAAGGCATCGGCGAGAGCGATCCGAACCTCTTCTTGAACTTCCGATAGTCAAACCTGCTCACCGTTTCGCATTTGATCGTCTGAAAGCCGCGGCTCGCGAACGCATCGCTCAACCCCTTCACGGTGAAATAGTTCAGGTGCTCCGGCGGCGAAATGAACATGTCGCCCTTGCCCTGAAGGATCGACAGATAGGAGCGGAAATGCGGGATCGCGATCGCGCAGACCCCGTTCGTCCTGAGCAGGACATGCAAGCTCTTGATCGGGTCGGCGTCCATCGGCAGGTGCTCGAGAACCTGCGACAGGAGGATCGCATCGTAGCTCGCTGCATTTCTCCCGGCGAAATCCGAATTGAAGGGTTCAGCCTTCGGCTCGAAGCCGTTCATTCGCGCATGAATCTTTCGCGATGCCTCTCCCAGCTCGATCGCATCGACAGAGAAGCCCGCCTCCGCCAGCGCCCGGGAGAAGAAACCGTAGCCGCTGCCGACATCGAGCGCTCGCGTCCCGGGAGCCAAGCGCTTCAGGTTATCGGCGATCCGCTTGGCGTCGAGGGTGGAGTTCGGAAATTCGACCTCTTCCTGGATTGCCTGGTTGTACTGATCCAGCGGGTCGTCGGCGCGGAGACTGACCTCCAATGCACTCTGCGGGCTCGTGTAGAAGTCGTGCAGCTCCTGTTCGCTTGGAACAGGAAATACGAAAGCGCCGCCGCAATTCGAGCATCTGAAAAGCGGATATGGCCGACCGTTGTGCTTGGATCGTTTCGAGAACCAGTAGGTCGGTTGCGGATGCTCGCAGAACAGGCACGCGCCAGGGAGGTCCGAGCGCTCCGTCTCGCTGTGCCGTGATTGCTTTGGAAGCATGCGTTGAATCCCCAGCTGCGAACCGCCAATCACGCCGGTCTGGCGGCGAAGATGTGCGAGGCGTCGGTCCAGCTCAATTTGAATCCACTGCGCTTCAGAATCTCCTCGATCCGCTTCGGGTCGTCGGCGCGGCCGCTGCGGTCGAGAATGCCGAAATGCACCTCGACGAAGACGCTGCGCAGGCGCTTGTCCGGAAGCGACCCCTGCAATCCCTTCAGCACCGACAATTCGTGCCCCTCGACATCAATCTTGATGACGTTCGGAAATTGCGCCTTGCCGGCTCGAACCGCGTCGTCGCCGGTTTGCAATTCCACCTCGACAGCCCCTTGAGGAACTGGCTCGCCTGGCTGGAGCACGCGCGAGGTGGTGCCGTCGCCGCCGTCGCCGAGAAAGCTCCTTCGCTCGGTCTTCTCCGACAGGCCGAACGCACAGATCTCGACATTCTGCCGTTCGCCGCAGGCAGACCGCAGCTTGGGCAGGTTCATGGCGTCGGGCTCGAACGCAAAGACCTTGCCGGAGGGGCCGACCCAGTCTGAAAAGCTGGTCGTGTAGAGCCCGACATTGGCGCCGACGTCCCACACCACGTCACCCTGGCGGCATGCCAGCATGAGCTGCTTCGAGAATGGGCTCTCGTAATCCTTCGTGAAGCGGCCGATCATCCGCGGCACGCCGGCGGCACGCGCCACGCGCCGGAGCTGAAGGACATATCTATTCGACATCAACGACACGGCCGCCTCCCAACCACATGCGCCGCGCAGGCTCTTAACAGAACGTGCGGTAGATGCAACGTAACGTTTGCATCTGTTGTGTTATTGCCGCTTCCCTGCGCATCGGCGTCATCATTCTGTCGCTTGCATCGCGCGGAACCATCGCATGTCACAGTCCTGTGCAATTGCCGAAGTAGAGGACGGGGTCGGCCGGGTGGCCGCACATCCGACGGGCGTTGTTTGACCGATGCGTGACGAGGCACAGATACTGGATCGGGCGCTCTCCTTGCATAACAAGGGGGATATCGCCGGCGCCGCCAAGCTGTATCAGCGTATCATCAAGACCAACCCGAACAATCTTCATGCCGTCCATTTCCTCGGCGTGGCAGAGGCTGCTTCCGGAAACATTGAGCGCGCCAAGCTCTTGATGAAGCGGTCGCTGGAGGCCAAGCCGGTCGAAGTGCAGTTCATCGAGAACTATGCGGCCGTCCTGCATCGGGCAGGCGAGCATGACGAGCTTGTCCGGTTATGCCAACACGGTCTGCAATTCTCGCCCAATAGCCTGGGGCTCCTGCATGCAAGTGCGGCCGCCTACCTGGCGCTTGGCCGCCATGCCGAGGCGATTGAGCAGTTGACCCGGCTGGCAGCGCACCATCCTCATCATTTACCGGCACACTTCATGCTCGGCTCGGCGCTGGCAAAGACGCGGCAATACGAGCCGGCGCTTGCCGCCTATGACCGCGCGCTGCGGCTGCAGCCGCAACTCGCGGAGGCCCATCTCGACATCGGCACGATCCACTTCACAAACGGCCGCCATAGCGATGCGCTGCTCTCCTACGACAACGCGCTCACGCACCGGCCCGATTACGCCGAGGCTTCGCTCGGCCGCTGCTATACCCTGATCCAGCTCGGCCGTCGGGAAGAGGCGCTGGTCGCGGCGGATCAAGCCCTGAAGCTCCGCCCTGACCTCGCGGAGGCCTGGGTCGGTCGCGGCAATGCGCTGCTCGAACTCCACCGCCTCGAGGACGCCGAAGCCGCCTACGGCCGTGCGCTCGCAGCCCGGCCGCAGCTCGCATCGACCTGGTGCGGCCAGGGCAATGTTCTCCTTCGCTCTGGACGCCAGCAGGACGCGGAAGCCGCATTCGACCGCGCCATCGCCACCGATGCAGATTTCGCCGAGGCCTGGCTCGGCCGCGGAACCTTGGCGCTTTCGCTGGGTCGACACAACGATGCACTGGCAGCGATCGACCGCGCCATCGCGCTCACCCCGAACCTTGCGGGAGCGTGGCTGGCCAAGGGCCAGGTCGCTTATCTCGAAAAGCGTTACGACGAGGCGCTTGCCGCCTGGACCAGGACTCTCGCACTCAATCCGGATCAGCCGTCGGTGGCGGCCGCATGCCTGCGGGTGAAGATGCACCTGTGCGACTGGAGCGGCTTTGACGCAGCCTGCACCTCGCTGCGCGCGTCGGTCCGAGACGGCAAGATCATCTCGCCCTTCATGCTCGTCGCCGTGCCGTCCACGCCGGCCGAACAGCTCGCATGCGCTCGGTCATGGATCGCACACAACTTCCGTCGCCCGAGCGTCCCAGTCTGGCGTGGCGAACGCTACGATCACGACCGCATTCGGCTGGCCTATCTTTCCGCCGATTTTCACCAGCACGCGACCGCGCAACTCATGGCGGGCGTGTTCGAGCATCACGATAGGGGGCGTTTCGAAGTTACCGCGATCTCGATTGGCCCCGACGACGGCTCGGACATGCGGCGGCGGATCGAGGCCGGCTTCGATCGGTTCATCGACGCAAGACCGATCGGTGACGCCGAAATTGCCGAACTCGCTAAGAGTTTGGAGATCGATATTCTGGTCGACCTGAAGGGATTTACTCAGGATGCGCGCACTGGCATCCTTGCGATGCGCCCCGCTCCGATCCAGGTCAACTATCTCGGCTTCCCCGGCACCATCGGCACCGACTTCATCGACTACATCATCGCCGACCGGCATGTCGTCCCCGAGCACGATGCCAAGGCCTACGCCGAGAAACTCGTCTGGCTTCCCGAGAGCTACCAGGCGAACGACCGCACCCGCGCCATCGCCGATGTCCCGGCCGATCGCGCGGCGCATGGGCTTCCCGAGGACGCATTCGTCTTTTGCTGCTTCAACGACAATTACAAGATCACGCCTGACGTCTTCTCCTGCTGGATGCGGATCCTGACCGCCGTGGAGAACAGCGTGCTGTGGCTGTTCGAGGACAATTCGAAGGCGGCGGAAAATCTGCGCCGCGAGGCCGCAGCACGCGGCGTCGCACCGCAGCGTCTTGTCTTTGCCGGCCGGCTCCCGACGCCGGAGCATCTGGCCCGGCATCGCTGCGCCGATCTCTTTCTCGATACACTTCCTTACGGCGCCCACACCACGGCAAGCGATGCGCTCTGGACCTGCCTGCCGGTGCTGACCTTGCTAGGCGAGGCCTTCGCAGGCCGCGTCGGCGCGAGCCTGCTGAATGCCATCCGACTGCCGGAGCTCGTCACGACGTCTTCGGCGGATTACGAGGACCTCGCGATCGCGCTGGCACGCGATCCGCAGAAGCTCGCAGCGCTCAGGGCCAAGCTCGCCCTCAACCGGTTGCGGACACCGCTCTTCGATACCGCCCAGCACGCGCGCGATCTCGAGGCGGCCTACGTCTCGATGATGGAACGGCATCGGGCTGGCTTGCCGCCAGACCACATCCGTGTCTCGGGAGCGTAACCCGATGACCGCCGATGCCTTTACAGGCCCTCGCCCTGGCCTGCGCGCCGACCGCGCTCGGACAGTCGTCGTCCTGCTATCGCTTTGGGCGTGGTGCGGCCTGCTGTGCTTCCCCATGATTGGGCTGAACGAGGATTATGTGGACGCGCCGACCGCGTTCGGATCGGGCGGCAACGTGCTACTCGGCCAAATCGCGGGCCTGGCGCTGTTCCTGACGAGCGTGGCCCTGACACGCCCGTTCGGCCTGGTCTACAGCCTCGGGCGGCTGAGCCTCGCGCAGGCCGCGATTATCGTCATCATCTTCGTCTCGCTCTGCCTGCAATTGCAGGGAGACGAGGGCACAGCGTTCGTCGGTATTTGCTATACCACTCTCCTGCTCGTCGCGGCCCTGGCGCTGTCTGTGCTGTGGACGCTGGAGCCGGACGATCTGGCGCACGGCCTCACCATCGCGTCCGTCGTCTTCTGCCTGTTCGGTGTCGTGGCTCTTACGATCCTGGGCCTGCCGGAGAACCGCAACGTCGGCGGCATTCAGCCGAACCTGTTCGCGGCACCTCTGATGATTGCCTTCATCTTCTCCCAGTTTCGCCCCGGCCTCGTCAGCCTCGCCATCAGGATCCTGTGTTTCGCGATGGTGGCGCTGGTCAGCTCGCGCTTCGCCGTGATCGGCTGCACCACTGCCCTGGTCGTCCACGAACTCACGTTCAGACCGCTTACGCCCTGGAAGGCCGCGGCGCTGGTGCTCGGGTTGTTCACGGTCATTCTGCTGTGGCCGAACATCGCGAGCATTCTCGCGCTCGACGATCCGAACCGGGACGTGTCTTCAGGTTTTTCAGGACGCGACGAATATTGGTACACCGCGCTCGCGGCGATCACCGACCATCCGTTCGGCCTTGGATTCAAGCGCGCGACCCCTGCCGAAGGCGGCCACAACGGCTATCTGAAGACCGTCGTGGAATTCGGAGTTGTTGGAGGCGGGATGATCGTCTTCCTGTTCGCCACCGCCCTCGCCAGCGCCGCCGCCGAGGCCTTGAGGTCGGCGGACAAGATCCTGCAGGAGCACCGCTTCGCGTGCGCACGGCTTGCCGGATTGGTCGCGCTCGCGTTCGGCGCCTTCTTTCAGCCGCAGCTCCTGAGCCTTGGCGACGCTTTCGGCGTGTCGCTCCTGTTCCTGCTGTTCCGACCTCGTACGAGCCCGGTCGCACGCCGCGTGCCGGCAGCGACCCTGCACGCTCCTGCAATCCCGGGCTGATCGCTCACTTCGTCGCCTGCCGTTGCGCCGAGATGCCGAGGACAAGACGCATCTTGTCGGTGCTGCCCGTGGCAGGCTGGACCACCAGTTCGTCGATGAACAGGAAGGGCATGCCGGCCTCCAGATCATAGAGCAGCGGCTGAAGCGAGGCGGAGGCGAGTTCGATGTTGAAGGTCGCCGAGACGAAGCCGGACTTGGCCAGCGGTCCCTGGACGTCGACCTGCGACGACAACGTGTTGCCGTTCACCCGCCTGGTTGCCGCAAGCACGCGCTGGAGCAGCATGGCGCTCGCGACCGAGGCCGTCTGCCCTTCGAGAAATGGGGACCCCGTGGGAACGCTGACGTCGCTCCTCGCCGCGGAACGCTGCGCGGGGTGCCGGGTTTCCAGCGTCTGGAGGATTTCCGCGCTTGCGGCCGCCGCATCGCGGCTGCCCAGGATCTCGATCACGGTCTGCACCGTGGTGAACGCAAACAACACTACAAGCGCCACATAGGCGACGACCGCGGCGATCGGAAAACGGGTGAGATATCCCTCGAACTTCTGCATGCTGATCATGTGCCTGACCCGAACTGCGGCTTGATCCTGGTCTCGATGTGGAAACGCTCGCCGGGCTCGTTGGCGGCACGCGTCGTCGGCGCGAAGAAGCCGGCACTGGCAAAGTGCGGCGACTGCTCCAGGAGCTGGATCAGCGATGGGGCGTCGTGGGTCAGACCGGTGATCTGAAGCTTGCCGCCTTCGATCCGCAACTCCGTCGCATAGGTGTGGTCAGGCAGGATGCCGGACAGTTCCTCCAGCACCATCACGGCCGACGGCATCGTCTGCTTGCGGCGCGCCAGAAGCTCGAGGGCGGAGCTGCCCGCCCCGCCCTGGCCGCCGCGCGCGATCGCACGCCGCTCGGCGATCCGACGCTGGATCTGCTGCTGCTCGGCATCGTATGAATCGGTGACGATCCCGCCGAGCCCAACCGACAGCATCGCCAGCACGCCAGTGGTCGCGAGCACCGCGATCAGCGCGAAGCGAAGGCGCCTCGAGCCGAGCTGTCCGCCGACGCGCTGGCTATGAACGGCGATCCGCTCCCCCCCGGGGGCGGCAGTCGAAATCTCCACCACTGCTGCCCCCAAGTCGAGGAGGGTTTGCGACAATGACGTCACCGCGGCGCGCGCCGTCGCCACCACCGTCAGCCCGACATGGTCGTCGGCGATCGATTGCGGCGGCGTCCAGTGAAACACGGCTTCCGCTGCGCTCCACGGCGTCAACCGATCGATCTGGGCGCGAATGATGCCGTCGAGGAATTCGACCGCGCGGCCGGGCAGTTCCAGCGGACGAAACACGAAGCGCGACGGCTGGAGCGTCAGATCGAGTATCGCCCCTTTCATCGCCGCGGACCATTCGCCGGGCAGCGGCTCGCTGATCGTGCCATCGACGAGCGTGATGCGGCAGGGCGGTAGATCGGCATCCTTGCTTGCCTTCGCAGCAAGGCGCAGCGTGAGGGCCCCCTCTTCGTCCTCGCTGATCGCAATCTGCCGCGTCCCGCGCGCGCGTTCGAGCCGCGTGCTCACCGTGCGCGCAACGCTGTCGATCCACAGCGACAACGCGGCTGCGATCTGACTGGGAATACTCATTTGCTCTCCCGCGGCTTGGGCCGCCCTCCCCGTTCCGGATCGACCTCATCCGTCCACGCCAGCACGCGGAAGGCCTCCTTCTCGCCGGGCCCCGGAATCTGGATCACCGCCTCCGGCATCCGTTGCCGGCCGTCCGGCAGCGTGATCTGCATGCGCACGCGATAGGCATCGCTCGCCGATATCGTCGCACCAGGCTGCCGTCCGCCGAGCGCACCGATGACGAACTCCGGATTGTCGGGCGGCAGGTCCGCGCGCTGATTGAGGAACGCGTCGAGCTTGGCCGGCGTCATGCCGGGCAGCGCAGCGATCGCCTCCGGGGCAGCATCCAGCACATTGATCTCCGCCATTCCGCTAAAGACCGTGACAAAGGGCATGGCACGCTCGACCAGCGCGGCCGGGAGGCCGAGCACCAGCCACAGCTCATCGGCGCTGCTGAACGGTGCCTGTCGCGGCACGTAGGCGAGGCCCGCCGCGTTGTAAGCCGCCAGCTCCGTATCCTGTCCGTCCGATTTCCCTGTACGCCGCCAGGCGACGACGCGCCGGGCATATTCATCCGCCGCTTCAGTCGGCGCGCCGAGCGCCGCGAACAGGCCTGATATCATCGCGCTCGGCGCCATGTTGAGATTGATCCGCGCCGACTCCGACATGTACTCGACGCGCACGGAGGCACCCGCCAGGCGGAAGCCGAAACCGCCATGGGTCGGACGCCGCACCGTCGCCGGCGCCGACAATTGATAGGCGGCAAGCTCGACCCCGGCCGAGCTCAGCATCTCCCATTGCGTCGCCGCGTCGAGCGCCGAGAGCGCATTGGCCGATTGCGCGATATAGACCGACGCGACGGTCGCAAGCGCCGCCAGTCCCGCGAGCAGCCACAGGGTCGCGACGACGATGAAGCCGTCCTGCGCCGCCAGCTTGCGTTTCAGTCGAGAGGCCGGACTGTCCATCATGTCGGCCCGTTGTTGGGTTTCGGTTGCGTCGTCTCCGGCGTCGACTGATCCGGCCGCGGCGCGCCCTTCTCGACATGGATTCGTGCCGCGCTCGAGATCACGGTGCCGCGTTCGACATCCCTGATGTCGAAGCGAACCGATGCCGGCAGTTCGCCCGAATTGAGCCAGCGGCCGCCCCATTTGCCGTCGAGGCCGGCATAGGCGAAGCTCAGGCGATAGGGCATGCGCAGCAGCACGACGGGATCGGCGAAGTGGACCTGGTCTGCCCGGGGATCGCCGGCGGGCAGCAGCACGAAGGGCGCGCGCATGCGCACCAGCGCCGGGCCGTTTCTGTCGTTGATCTCGGAGATGCGCACGAACTCCAGTCCCGGCCGCCCGTTCGGGCCAAGCACGGATCGGACGAACATCACGCTCTGCTCCGCACCACGAAACAGCGGCAGATTGTCCGACCGCGTCACATAATCGGCCGCCGACAGGTCGGTCGCGAGCCGGTCCAGTGCGACCGCGACCTGCTCGTTGCGCTGGGCGCGAATGATGCCGCGATTCCAGCTCGGCAGCCATTGGCCGGTCACCGAGGCCAGCGCGCCCATGATCAGCCCCATCAGCGCCAGGGCGATCAAGGCCTCGAACAGCGTGAAGCCGTCTTCGGCGCGCCATTGCCGGACGTGGGCCATCAGCTCCCGCCCCTGCTCTGCAAACGGATCGTTTCGAACGATACCATGGCGCCGCCCGGGGCCTGCACGCGCAACTCGACGCGCTGCGGGATGAACCGCGACTCCGGAACCACCGGCACATCATCGAGATACGGCGTCATGCGCATCTGCCAGCGATGGCCGGCGACCCGTCCGCGTAGATCGTCTGGCATCGGCGCGCCGGCGCGCGGCAGCGTCGAGACGACGACGCGCGCGGCATTGACGAGCGCGGCATGCTGCTCGAGCTTCCAGGCGCCGCGCGAATTGGTCGCGACCAGGGTGCCGATCGCGGCCAGCACGATCGTCACCAGCGCCAGCGCGACCACGGCCTCGATCATGGTGAAGCCGGCCTCGCCGTGACGTCTAGAGAACCTGTTGCGCGACAATCTCGACCCCTCCCGTCAACCAGTTCACGCGCACCTCGATCGCGTTGCCGAGCCGCGTCAGGCGGATCGTGCCGCCGCATGACATGCCGCTGGCGAAGAAACTGATGGTCGACAGCGCCGGCCGGCCATTGCAGCGTTGCGGCAGCAGCGCATCGAACACCACGTCCTGCGGTACCCGGACGACCCACGGGCTGGATCCTGACCTCACGATACGTGCCTGTGCGTCGACCACGGCACTGACCGCACCATAGTGCGACAGCGCTGCGTTGCGATCAGCCTTGAGCAACGCCGCGACCTCGATCGCATAGGCCTCCAGCCGCGGCCGCGACGTCTCCGACGGAAAGCGCGGCAACAGCACGGCCGCGAGCATCGCGACGATGGCTAGCACGCAGACCATTTCCAGCAGCGTGAAGCCAGCCTCGCCCGTGTCAGTTCTGACCGGAGACGAGATCGGCCGACGTTCCCGTTCCGCCTTCCTGTCCATCGGAGCCGAGCGAGCGGATTTCGTAAGGTGCGCGTTCTGCGGGCTGCTTGTAGACATAAGGGTTGCCCCATGGATCGTTGGGAACGTTGCCGCCCTTCAGATACGGGCCGTTCCAGGACGCCACACCGCTCACGGGATGCGCGAGCGCGCCCAGCCCCTCCGAGCTCGTCGGGAAGCGGCCGGCATCGAGATAGAAGAGATCGAGCGCGCTGCTGAAGCTCTGGATCTGGATCTTGGCCGCCTTCACGCGGGACTCGCTGAGATAGTTGAGCACCCGCGGACCGACCAGCGCCATGATCATGCCGATGATGGTGATCACGACCAGCATCTCCACCAGCGTAAAACCTTCTTCGCCCCGACGCCGCCGGCGACGCCTCGGCGGAGCGAACGGGCCCTTCCTCGAAAAGCCGATCATCTCACCTCTCCCCCTCTTCAACCGACAACTTGCGTCACTGACAATAGCGCCGTCATGACCGACACGATCAGCCCGCCGACCACGACGCTGATCAGGATGATCGCGGCAGGTCCGATGATCGCGACGACGCGATCGAGCTGCCGCTGCAGCTTTTCCTCGTAAAACTCCGCGACCCGGCCCGACAGCGTCGGCAACTGCCCGGTCTCCTCGCCGAGCCGCAGCATCCGCACCGCGACCGGCGGCAGCACGGCTGAGGCCGCGAGTGCCTCGGCGAGCCTGCCGCCGTGCCGCACGCGATCGGCCATCGCCGCCCAGGCCGACACGTTGCCGGTCGCGGTCATGATGTCGATCAGGATGCGCAGCGTCGCCGTCAGCGTCACGCCGCTGCCGAGCAGGATGCCGAGGTTGCGCGAGAACAGCGCCGCACGATGGAATTCGACCACGGTCGAGATGACGGGTAGTCGCGCGATCTGCGTCACGATGCCGGCGCGAACGGACGGCCTGCGCCAGGCCAGCCAGCCGCCGATGACGGCGATGGCGACCACGGCGACGACCTCGAACCCATGGCCGCGCAGGATGTCGGACAGCGTGAGGAAGACCTCGATGACCGGATCGGTCTTCGCGTTGAAGTCACGCAGCACCGCGGAAAACTGCGGCAGCACGAACGTCACGAAGAAGATCAGCACGCCGCCGGCCGCGAGCAGCACGAAAGCAGGATACTGCAGCGCGCCGGTGACCTTGCGGCGCAATGCCTCGGCGCGCGTACGCTCGATCCCGATCGTCTCCAGGATGTGGTCGAGCCCGCCCGCC
>NZ_WQNE01000059.1 GCF_009759665.1 Bradyrhizobium cajani | reverse complement strand
GGGTAGTGCTGCCGGTGTCGGGGGCCGGGGCATGCATCTCGGGATCGACGCCGGCGGGCGGGCAGAGCACGCCGTCGGATTTGGCCAATTTGTCGCCGAGCAGTTCCCGGGATTGGCCGGTGGTCGTGCCGTCGGCCTGGCGGTTCGGGCGATCCTGGGGCGCGCAGTTGGCGGCGTGCTGCGGGGATGGCGGCGCGGTCTGCTGCGGCGGCGTCGCCGGTGCGGGCGGGGCCTGCGCGATCGCGCTGCCTGAGGCGGCGATCAGGAGGCTCGCCAGGATGATGTTTGATGTCGTGCGCATGGGAGGGAAACGCGCACCTCGCGCGGCCCGTTCCCTGCGCGCATGATCACGATTTGCGGTAACGGATCAGCGAAAAGTGCCCCATCGGCGGCATTGGCCGGCGCTCGGCGAGCGTGACGCCGCCGTGCCTTGCGGCCCAGTTGACGAGGCGCTCCCACGGAAATTCCGGGCGCCAACCGAGGCGGCGGGCAAGCGGCGCGAAGGCGAGCTCGGAGAGTTTTCGAAGACCCTTCTCGGCACCGATGTGGTTGACGAGGATCAGTTCGCCGCCGCTCTTGAGCACGCGCACGAACTCGTCGAGCGTGCCTTCCGGATCGGGCACGGCGGTGATGACATATTGCGCGACCACCGCGTCGAAGCAGCCGTCGGGAAAGGCGAGATTCTTGGCGTCCATCACCGAGAGCACTTCGACATTGCTCAAGCGAAGCGCACGCACGCGCGCCTGCGCCTTGCGCAGCATCGGCTCGGAGATATCGACGCCGCAGATCTTCGTCGTGCGCGAATAGTCCGACAGCGACAGGCCGGTGCCGACGCCGACGTCGAGGATTCGGCCGCCGATGCGGTCGGCCTCGGCGATCGTCGACTGCCGTCCGGCGTCGAACACCTTGCCGAACACGAGATCGTAGACCGGTGCCCAGCGGCCATAGGCCTTCTCGACCCCGGCCCGCGAGATGTCTGCTGCCATGCCCCCTGCCCTTACGCGAAACTTTGGAGAGTAATAGCCATTGGTGAGATCAAATCCAGCCCCGCGCACGGTCTGAGCCTCTCCCCAAGCGGGAGAGGGAGCGCACCTTCGGTGTCGCGAGAGTGCGATCTGATGTCACGATTAGCCGCGCACCGCTTCCGCCAACGGCCTCGCCGTGCTGCTCGCGACCTTCGCGGCTGCGCTCTGAATAAATCCGCCGCCGAGCACGCGCGCCTGCCCCGAGGGCGCGTCGTAGAACACGCAGGCTTGCCCCGGCGAGACGCCCTCCTCGCCGGCGACGAGCTCGACCTCGTAATGGCCATTGCCGCCGCGCAGCCACGCGGGCTGGGGGCTGCGGGTCGAGCGCACGCGCACGAACATCTCGAGGCCGCCTCCGATGGCGCGGTCGAGGTCACCGTCGCCGATCCAGTTGACGTCGCGCAGCACGATGCGGTGCATCTTCAAGGCATCGCGCGGGCCGACGACGACGCGGCGGTTGGCGGGGTCGAGCCGCAGCACGAACAGCGGCGCGGTCGAGGCGATGCCGAGACCACGGCGCTGGCCGACGGTGAAATTGGCGATGCCGTTGTGCCGGCCGAGCACGCGTCCCTCGAGGTCGACGATGTCGCCGGGATCCATCGCGTTCGGCCTGAGGCGGGTGATGATGTCGGTGTAGCGCCCCGTGGGCACGAAGCAGATGTCCTGGCTGTCGTGCTTGTCGGCGACCGCGAGACCAAAGCGCCGCGCGAGCTCGCGCGTCTCGGGCTTGGTCATGTCGCCGAGCGGGAAGCGCAGGAAGTCGAGCTGCTCGCGCGTGGTCGCGAACAGGAAATAGCTCTGGTCGCGATCGGCGTCGGCCGCGCACACCAGGGCGCGCGAGCCGTCGTCGAGACGGCGCGAGGCGACGTAATGGCCGGTGGCGAGCGCGTGGGCCCCTAACTCGCGCGCGGTCTTGAGCAGGTCGCGGAACTTGACCGAGCGGTTGCACTCGATGCACGGCACCGGCGTCTCACCGAGCGCGTAGCTGTCCGCGAAATTGTCGATGACGGACTCGCGGAAGCGGTCTTCGTAATCGAGCACATAGTGGGGAATGCCGAGCTTGGCGGCGACGTCGCGGGCGTCGTGGATGTCCTGGCCGGCGCAGCAGGCGCCCTTGCGGTGCGTCGCCGCGCCATGGTCGTAGAGCTGGAGCGTGATGCCGACGACGTCATAGCCTTCCGCCTTGAGCAGCGCAGCCGTCGTCGAGGAATCGACGCCGCCCGACATGGCGACGACGACCCTGGTGTCCTGCGGACGGCCTTCGAGATCCAGACTGTTGAGCATGGCCTTCAAGGTTGTGACGGCGGCGTTCGGCGATCTGCATTTCCTGTGCTTCTGACGGGACATATACGGTCCCTGAGGAACTTTGGTTCCCGCAGGGGCGGCCTGCCCGGTCGAAAGCGGCTGAGAGCACCTCTTTAATATAGGGGGGCTTTTGGTGAAGCAATCACGCCGGCGGCGAGGTTAGGGCAATTCTTGCCGGGGCGGCAGAAATAGCGGGGTCGGCAAGCGCTGCGCGGCACTGGCGCGAGCTCTACAAGACATTGATTTTCCTTAATAAACCTGCGTCGTGCGGAGCTGGCCCGCTCCTTGCTACCCCTTGTCCGAAGATGTTGTCGAGGGATCGCCTGTGGTAGGTCGGACGTCAGATGTAGTGGCCAGCGTGCCGACACCGAGCGCGCAGCAAAAGCCTGCGCGCTCGCAAGGCGCCAAAAACACCCCCGCCAACGACACTTTCGGCTCGCTGGTCGACAGCAACACGCAGGCGATCGGCAACAATGCGGCGTCGCAGGACACCGCGCCGCGCCGGACCGATTCTGCCGCGTCGTCCGCTCCCGACAGAGGCGCGCGCGACAGCGCCGACCAGCCCCCTCCGAGCAAGGCAAGCGACGACACCGATCCCTCCGGGCCTGCCAATGGCGACACGACGCCCGATCCGGCCAAGGCCGCCGGCAAGGCCAAGGACAAATCAGAGACGTCAGACAGCAAGTCGGCAGAGACGTCCGACGAGACCAAGGGCGACAAGACCGACGGCACCGATGGCCTTTCCGCCGCCGTCGACGGAGCGGCGACGGCGCAGTCCGACGCAACGCAGACCGCAACGCCTGATCCCAATGCGATCGTCGTGGCCGCGCCCGTGGTGCCGGCCGATCCGAATCCGGCTGCGAACGAGGCTGCCACCTCCTCGCCGCTGACGATCGCCGCTGCCGGCATCGCAGCCAGCGCCACCACCGCGGCGCAGATCGCAGGAACCAAGACGGATACCGCCACGCCGGGCGACAAGAGCGCAAAGACGGCGGGAGCCAAGGTCGATGCGAATACTTCGGCAACGCTGGCGGATGCCGCGACCGGTGCGACCGACCCGGCCGCAACCGACGCCAAGGCGAATGGCGGACTGATCGCCGCCGCCAGCCAGGGCACGCCGAAGGCCTCGTTCACGGCCGTCGCCACCGCGCAAGGACAGGCCGACGTCTCCAATATCGGCCAGGACACAGGCAAGGCGAACGCCGCCACGACGCAGACGCCTGGCGCGACCACCAACGCCGCGGCGCATCCGCAAGCCGCCAAGCCGCCGGCCGACGCCGGGGCGACCGACGCCAAGGCCGGTGCTGGCGACCGTGCCGCCGATGCGACCCCGGCTACGCCAACCACGCACGCCCACGCGGACACGCAGGCCATCGCCGCGCCGAGCGACACCGGCGCGCAGGCGGCCTCCGCGGTGCAGGCGCCGCTGACCAATACGACCTCGACAGCCTCCGCATCGACTGCGACGCTCACCGCGACGGCTGCAACCGCCACGGCCGTGCCGATCAGCGGCGTGCCGATCGAGATCGCCGCCGCCATTCGCGCCGGCAAGACCCGCTTCGACATCAGTCTCGATCCGGCCGAGCTCGGCCGCATCGATGTCCGCATCAATGTCGACCGCAACGGCCAGGTCACCTCGCACCTCACGGTCGAGAAGCCCGAGACGCTGTCGATGCTGAAGCAGGACGCGCCGCAATTGCAGCGCGCGCTCGACGATGCCGGCTTGAAGACCGGCAGCAACGGCCTCTCCTTCAGCCTGCGCGACCAGAATTCATCGGGCCAGAACTCCGGCCAGAACAACGACAATGGCGGCAATGCCCGCCGGCTGATCATCAGCGAGGACGACACCGTTCCTGCCACGCCCGTCGGGCGCGGCTACGGCCGCATGCTCGGATCGAGCAGCGGCGTCGACATCAGAGTGTGAGGAGTATCGAGACATGACCACCACGACTGGCGCCACTGCTCCCTCGGTCGTCTCCGGGACCACCGACATCCCGAAATCCTCGTCGAATACGTCGATGACCTCGTCGACGGGATCGACGCTCGCCGGCAACTTCCAGACCTTCCTGACGCTGCTGACGACGCAGCTCCAGAACCAGAACCCGCTCGATCCGCTCGACACCAACCAGTTCACCCAGCAGCTGGTGCAGTTCGCCGGCGTCGAGCAGCAGCTCAAGACCAACGACTCGCTCGCCCAGCTGGTCAGTCTCCAGCAGACCACGCAGGCGACCCAGGCGCTGGGCTTCGTCGGCAAGACCGCCGTGGTCGACGGCACGACCGCAACCATGAAGAACTCGTCGGCCACCTGGCACCTCAACGTTCCGACCAGCTCCAACGTCGAAATCTCGATCGCCAACAGCGCCGGCCAGACCGTGTTCACCGGCAAATACACCGCCGGTGTCGGCAGCGACATTCCGTTCACCTGGAACGGACAGGGCAATGACGGCACGCAATGGCCCGACGGCAAGTACACGATCACGGCGACCGGAAAGGACGTCGCGAACAACAATGTCGGCATCTCCGCGCAGGTGCAGGGCACGGTCTCATCCGTCGACCTGACCCAGTCGCCGCCGCTGCTCACGATCGACGGCGCCAGCTACACGCTGAGCCAGGTGAAGAGCATCATCGCCACCAGCAGCAATTAGGACGGACCACCGCAGCCACAAGTTCAGTGTCATCCCCGCGAAGGCGGGAATCCATAACCCCGGGGAGTGGTTGTAGCGCGCAGCTGGCAACTCCGAGTCTTCGTCAAACCTCTCCCTGCGGGCATGGGTCCCGGGCTCGCGCTACGCGCGCCCCGGGACGGCGATAGAGAGCCTTCAGAGAGCCTTGCGACACCACGCGCACGCTCTGTTTGTTAGTAAAGTATTTACCTTCTGCCCCGCTCGGCCGCTCGGACCATGGTGTCCAGCCCTCCGGGCCCGCGGTGTTCCAGCCAGTTTCAACGAGAATTGTATTGAAGCCTTAGGCTTAGCGGATTTTTAAGCCGCCGGGCGTAGGGTTACCGCGTGAGTTCAGTGGTTGAGAGTTTGTGAGTACGCCATGACAGAACCCCATCGCCCGAGGGTAAAATACGTCATCGGGCCGGACGGCAGTCCGCTGACGATTGCGGATTTGCCTGCACCCGGCACCAAACGCTGGGTCATCCGCCGCAAGGCCGAAGTCGTCGCCGCTGTCCGTGGCGGACTTCTCTCCCTTGAGGAGGCCTGTAGCCGTTATACCCTGACAGTCGACGAATTCCTCTCCTGGCAGTTTTCCATCGACCAGCATGGTCTGGCGGGTCTTCGCACCACCCGCATTCAGCAATATCGCCAGTAGGCGATCCGGAATCTGCGGCTTTTGATGAAAATCGGCCTCGCCCTGCGAGGCCGATTTTTTTCATGACGCTGACTTTTGTCCGATCCCTTAATCTTCGTTAACCATATCGAAACCATCCCCTAGGCAATAATTGCCCAGTCGGCCTTTCCAGTGAAAGCGGCCGAAGCTGTTGGGGCGGTTGCTTGCAAGGTCTGGTCGACTTCCTGAAAGGTATCGGTGCTGCCCGGTTCGGGGCGATGATCGCGGTCACCGCCGCGCTCATCGGCTTCTTCGCGTTCGTCATCCTGCGCGTCACCACGCCGCAGATGACGACGCTGTTCACCGACCTCAGCGTCGAGGACTCCTCCAGCATCATCAAGGACCTGGAACGCCAGGGCATCCAGTTCGAGATTCGCAATGAGGGCTCCATCATCATGGTGCCCAAGGACAAGGTCACCCGGCTGCGGATGAAGCTCGCCGAGGGCGGTCTGCCCAAGGGCGGCGGCGTCGGCTACGAGGTGTTCGACAAGTCGGACGCGCTCGGCACCACCTCTTTCGTCCAGAACATCAATCATCTCCGCGCCCTGGAAGGCGAGCTCGCCCGCACCATCCGCGCCATCGACCGCATCCAGGCCGCCCGCGTCCACCTGGTGCTGCCCGAGCGCCCGCTGTTCTCGCGTGAGGCACCGGAGCCGTCGGCCTCGATCGTTGTGCGGGTCCGCGGCTCGCTGGAAGCCCAGCAGATCCGCGCCATCCGCCACCTCGTCGCCTCGGCCGTCAACGGGCTGAAGCCGCAGCGGGTCTCGATCGTCGACGAAGCCGGCCAGCTGCTTGCCGACGGCGCCGCGACCGATCCGGAGCAGGCGGTCGGCGACGAGCGCCGTATCTCCTTCGAGAAGCGGATGCGCAAGCAGGTCGAGGACATCGTCTCCTCGGTGGTCGGCTCGGGCCGCGCCCGCGTGCAGCTCTCGGCCGATTTCGACTTCAACAAGGTCACCCAGACCTCGGACAAGTTCGACCCCGAGGGCCGCGTGCTGCGCTCGAGCCAGACCCGCGAAGAGCAGAGCATGACCGCCGACAACAACGGCCAGGTCACCGTCAACAACGAGCTGCCGGGCAACCAGCAGAACAACGGCGTCGCGGCCAAGGACCAGAGCAAGAAGACCGAGGAGACCAACAACTACGAGATCTCCCGCACCACCAAGACCGAGGTGACCGAGGCCGGCCGGGTCAACCGCATCTCGGTCGCGGTGCTGGTCGACGGCATCTATTCCAAGAACGAGAAGGGCGAGCTGGCCTATCAGGACCGCACCAAGGAGCAGCTCGACCGCATTGCCGCCCTGGTGCGCTCGGCGATCGGCTTCGACCAGAAGCGCGGCGACCAGGTCGAGGTCGTCAACCTGCGCTTTGCCGATGCCCCCTCCACCGCACCGATCGGCGAGCCGGGCGGCTTCCTCGGCATGCTCCAGTTCACCAAGGACGACGTCATGTACTTCGTCGAACTCGGCGTGATGATGCTGCTGGGCCTCGTCGTGCTGTTCCTGGTGATCCGGCCGCTGGTCAAGCGGATCCTTGCCTCCGACGAAGTCGCCGCCGCCATCTCGGGCGTGCTCGCCGGCCCCGCCTCGGAGGAAGCCGCCCCGGCCGCCGGTCAGGCGCTCCTGCCGGGCGGCGCCGCGAGCGCGATCGACGTCGCCACCATCCAGGGCCAGGTCCACGCCCAGTCCGTTCACCGCGTCGGCGAGCTCGCCGAGCGCAACCCCAACGAAACCGTCGCCATCATCCGCCAGTGGCTGGCCGAACCAGCCAAATGATCCAAGCCAAGTAATCCACGCCAAGTAGTCCACGCCAAGTGAATCAAGAAGTGATCTGACATGGCCGCCAGTCTGCAAAACGCCAACTCGAACGACATCACCAGCGTGATCTCCACGCTCGGCCAACGTGCCGGCACCCGGGCCAAGGACGGCAAAGGCGCCGAGCATCTGTCCGGGCCGCGGCGCGCCGCGATCCTGATGCTGGCGCTCGGCGAGCAATATGGCGGCAAGATCTGGGGCCTGCTCGACGACGACGAGGTACGCCAGCTCTCGCTGGAGATGTCGACGCTCGGCACCGTCGAGGTCGACACGGTGGAGGACATGCTGCTCGAATTCGTCTCGCGCATGTCGGCTTCGGGCGCGCTGATGGGCAATTTCGACGCCACCGAGCGGCTGCTCCAGCAGTACCTGCCGCCGGAGCGCGTCAACGGCATCATGGACGAGATCCGTGGCCCTGCCGGCCGCAACATGTGGGAGAAGCTCTCCAACGTGCAGGAAGAGGTGCTCGCGAACTATCTCAAGAACGAATATCCGCAGACCATCGCGGTTGTGCTGTCGAAGCTGAAGCCGGAACACGCCGCCCGCGTGCTCGGCATCTTCCCCGAGGAGCTCGCGCTCGATGTCGTCAACCGCATGCTGAAGATGGAAGCGGTGCAGAAGGAGGTGATCGAGAGCGTCGAGAAGACCCTGCGCACCGAGTTCATGTCCAACCTGTCGCAGACCCGCCGCCGCGATGCTCACGAGGTGATGGCGGAGATCTTCAACAATTTCGACCGCCAGACCGAGACCCGCTTCATCACCTCGCTGGAAGAGGAGAACCGCGAATCGGCCGAGCGCATCAAGGCGCTGATGTTCACCTTCGACGACCTCGTGAAGCTGGATTCCGGTTCGGCCCAGACCCTGATGCGCAACGTCGACAAGGACAAGCTCGGCGTCGCGCTCAAGAGCGCCAACGAGGATGTCCGCAACTTCTTCTTCGGCAACATGTCCTCGCGCGCGGCCAAGATGCTCCAGGACGACATGGCGGCGATGGGCCCGGTCCGCCTGCGCGACGTCGACGAGGCCCAGGCGCTGCTGGTCAATCTCGCCAAGGACCTCGCCGCCAAGGGCGAGATCATGCTGACCAAGAACCGCGCCGACGACGAGCTGGTGTACTGATGGCAGCTCCCGCAAAATTCCTGTTCGACACCGACTTCGCGGCGCCGGAGCGGACGACGCGCGAGAAGGCCGCGACCGCGGCCGAGATCGCCCAGAAGGTCGCGGAAGCCGAGGCGCGCGCCTATCAGGACGGCTTTGCCGCCGGCCAGCGCGAAGCCAAGGCCGAGAGCGACCGCCGCGTCGCACTGGCCATGGAAGAGATCAACATCGCGATCCGGGGCATCGCCTCCGGCATCGGCAACATCGAGTCCAAGATGGAGACCGAGGCGGTCGACGTCGCGGTCGCGGTGGCGCGCAAGCTGTGCGCCGATCTGGTCGCCGCCGAGCCGCTCGGCGAGGTCATAGCGCTGGTCAAGGACTGCTTCTCTCATCTGGTCGCGACGCCGCATCTCGTCGTCCGTATCAACGACGCGCTCTACGAGGCGGCGCGCGAGAAGATCGAGCGGCTCGCCAAGCAGAGCGGCTTCGAGGGCCGGCTGGTGATCCTGGCCGAGCCGGAAATTGCCACCGGCGACTGCCGGATCGAATGGGCCGATGGCGGCGTCGTGCTGGAGCGCGGCGCCATCGCGGCCAAGATCGACGAAATGGTCGGACGCTATATCGCGTCCCGCAGGGGGGATTAAGCCATGAGCAACACCGACGGACAGGTCCCGCTGCCCGATCTCAACGGCCCGATGCCGCCTGCCGGCACCGACGTCGGCTACAACGAGGACGAATATGCGGCGCGCGCCGCCGCCGACCTCGAGGCCGTGTTCGACGTTCCGGTGCAGGTCTCGGCCGTGCTCGGCCGCTCCAAGATGGACGTGAGCGAGCTCTTGAAGCTCGGCCCCGGCACCGTGCTCGAGCTCGACCGCCGCGTCGGCGAGGCCATCGACATCTACGTCAACAACAAGCTGGTCGCCCGCGGCGAAGTCGTCCTGGTCGAGGACAAGCTCGGCGTGACCATGACCGAAATCATCAAGACCGAACGCGGCTAACAGCGCAGGACATGACGCGCGGCAGCGCGAACAGACGGACAGGAGACTGACATGCGGCTTCTCATCGTTGGCACATTGAAGGGCCAGCTCACCACCGCCACCAAGATCGCGATGGAGAACGGCGCCACCGTGACCCATGCCGAGGATCACGACCAGGCGATGCGCGTGCTGCGCGGCGGCAAGGGCGCCGACCTCCTGCTGGTCGACGTCGCCCTCGACATCCGCGACCTCGTGATGCGGCTCGAGGCCGAGCACATCCACGCCCCGATCGTCGCCTGCGGCATCACCAACGACGCCCGCGCCGCGGTTGCCGCGATCCATGCCGGGGCCAAGGAATACATCCCGCTGCCGCCGGAGCCGGAGCTGATCGCCGCGGTGCTGGCCGCGGTCGCCAACGATTCCCGCGAGCTGGTCTATCGCGACGACGCCATGGCACGCGTGATCAAGCTCGCGCAGCAGATCGCAGGCTCCGACGCCTCGGTGATGATCACCGGCGAATCCGGCACCGGCAAGGAGGTTCTGGCCCGCTACGTCCACACCCGCTCGTCGCGCGCCAAGCGTCCGTTCATCTCGATCAACTGCGCCGCGATCCCGGAGCATCTCCTGGAGTCCGAACTGTTCGGCCACGAGAAGGGTGCCTTCACCGGCGCCGTCGCCCGTCGCATCGGCAAGTTCGAAGAGGCGACCGGCGGCACGCTGCTGCTCGACGAAATCTCGGAGATGGACGTCCGCCTGCAATCGAAGCTGTTGCGCGCCATCCAGGAGCGCGTGATCGACCGCGTCGGCGGCACCAAGCCTGTCGCCGTCGACATCCGCATCATCGCGACCTCGAACCGCAATCTGGCCGAAGCCGTGCGCGAAGGCACGTTCCGCGAGGACCTGCTGTTCCGCCTCAACGTCGTGAACCTGAAGATCCCGCCGCTGCGCGAGCGTCCCGCCGACATCCTGGAGCTCGCCCAGCACTTCGTGAAGAAATATGCCGAGGCCAACGGCGTGCCGCTGCGCCCCATTTCGGCAGAAGCCCGCCGCGTGCTCTCCGCCAACCGCTGGCAGGGCAACGTCCGCGAGCTCGAAAACACCATGCACCGCGCGGTGCTGATGGCGCAGGGCGACGAGATCGGCCCCGACGCCATCATCACGCCGGACGGCGACCGCCTCGACCTCGCCAAGACCGCACCGGCCGTGGCGCATGCCACGATGGCCGCCGAGCAGGTGACGCGGGCGCTTGTGGGGCGCACCGTTGCCGACGTCGAGCGCGACCTGATCCTGGAGACGCTGAAGCACTGCCTCGGCAACCGCACCCACGCCGCCAACATCCTCGGCATCTCGATCCGCACGCTGCGCAACAAGCTCAACGAATACGCCGATGGCGGCATCCCGATCCCGCCGGCGGGAACGCCCGGCGAATATCCGCGCATGCCGGTGATGGGGGCGTGAGCCCCCGCCAATATTGATGATGCGAATGCCCGGGCCGTGTCCCGGGCATTTTCTTGTGTCCACAGATGACGCCGCCGTAGCCCGCATGAGCGCAGCGACATGCGGGACTGCCCCGACGCCGTGGCACCCCGGATATCGCTTCGCTCATCCGGGCTACGGGAGCTGCGCTCGCAATGACGGGCCTCAAGAGCATCCTTCGCATAACGGGACCGCGCCACGTGACTAGGCCATGTCGACGCCAGGCCCTATAACCGCGGTAAGGACCACGCGAGGTGACAATGTCTGAAGCTCAAATCACGGACTGGCTGGCGTCGCAGCGGCAGGCGATGATCGATCTGCTACGCGACGTCGTGAACATCGATTCCGGGTCGTACGACAAGGACGGCGTCGATGCAGTCGGTGCGCGGTTCGAGCGGCACTTTGCCGAGCACGGCATTCCGTTCCGGCGCGAGAACAACGCCACCTTCGGCGATGCGATCCACGCCGAGGTGGCGAAACCCGGCAGCAATGAGCGACCGGTGCTGTTGATGGGACACCGCGACACGGTGTTCGGCAAGGGCGAGGCCGCGCGCCGCCCCTTCACCATCAGTGATGGCCGAGCCTACGGCCCCGGCGTTGCCGACATGAAGGCCGGCCTCGTCATGAACGTGTTCGTCGCCACCGCCTTCCACAAATTCGGCGGCAATCCGCATCCGATCAAGGTGCTGATCACCTCGGACGAGGAAATCGCATCGCCCTCCTCCCGGCCCGTGATCGAGCGCGAGGGCCGCGCCGCCCGCGCGGTGTTCAACTCCGAGCCGGGCCGCCCCACAGGCAATGTCGTCACCGGCCGCAAGGGCGGCATCTTCATGCATGTCGCCATCACCGGCAAAGCCGCGCACTCCGGCGCCAATTTCGCCGCCGGCGTCAGCGCGATCGGCGAGCTCGCGCACAAGGTCGTGCAGATCCACGCGCTGACCGATCTCGACAAGGGCATCACGCTCAATGTCGGCCTCGTCTCCGGTGGCCAATCCGTCAACACGACGGCGCCCTACGCCGAGGGACAGATCGACCTGCGCTATGTCGATCCGGCGGACCGCGCGAGGGTGATGGCCGCGATCGAGGCAATCATTGCGACGTCTTACGTGCCGGGCACCAGCGCGACGCTGGCGATCAAGGGCGAGTTCGTGCCGGTGGTGCAGAGCGCCGAGTCGAAGGCGCTGTTCGAAAACTATCAGGCCGCGGCACGGCAGGCCGGCCTCACCACGCTCCAGGGCGAGTTCTCCGGCGGCTGCGCCGATTCCGGCTTCACCGCCGCGGTCGGAGCGCCGACCATCTGCGGCCTCGGCCCGGTCGGCGGGCTCGCGCATACGCCGGAGGAATATCTCGAGCTCGACAGCATCGTGCCGCGCGCACAGGCGCTGGCACTGGCGATTTTGAAGGGGTAGCTACACACTCCGCCGTCATGCCCGGGCTTGACCCGGCCATGACGAAGAGAGAGCGGCGCGCAACCACGCGCGCGCATTCGCCCTACGAATAACTCGGCGCGTCCGGCTTGCGGAAGATGTGGATGGGATCGCCGGGAATGATCGGCTCGCCGCGGAACGCCGCATAGGCGTAGAGCGCGAGATAGGCGATCGCGAGCGCGCCGACGGCGTAGAAGGCCAGGGTCGCGACGCGCTTCATCGTTCCACTCCATTGCCGTCCCGACACGGGAGGCTCAGGCGCTTCTAGAGCGATGACGCGGAAAAGGCCAGCCTGCGGGAAGCGTGGCGGGCGGCGATCAAATGCCGCGCCGGCCGCGCGAGGGAACGCTGACCTCGGCAAGCCTTGCCGCATCCTCGTCCTGATCGACCGCCACATACTGGCCGTGCCAATAGGCCAGCGCAGCGCTGCGGGTCGAATTCCTGATGTCCCTGACGCGGCCGATGACGATGCCGTGCGAATGCCGCTCGATGATCTCCTCGACCTCGCAATCGAACGCCGAGAGCGCGTCGGCCAGGAGCGGGACGCCCGAGATTCCCGTCACCCATCTGGCGCCCGCGAAGCGATCGGCGCCCTTCAGCCCGGCCTTGCCGGCGAAGCGTTCGGCGACGTCGAGCTGGTCGGCATTGAGGATGTTCACGCCGAAGGCACTGTGACGCCGGATCAGCGGGAAGGACGAGGCGTCGCGGTTGATGCTGACCAGCAATGTCGGCGGCTCGACCGACAGCGAGGTCACCGACGTCACCGTCATGCCGGTGATGTCCTTGCCCCGTCCGGCGGTGATGACGCTGACGCCGCCGGTGAGATGGCGCATGGCGCCGCGAAAATCGGCGGACGAGACAGGGATTTCGGTCATGAGATCGCGGGGCACTACATTCATGGCATGGCTCCCCGAGGCGGGGTTCCCTCTGTATTTAGGTATGATCATCCGCCGATAACAGGTGGCCCAGGATCGAGCCTTCGAGGCCGGCAAGCTCGGCGGAGCCGCGCTGGCGTGGCCTGCCTGCGTTAACCGTGACGTCGTGGGCGATGCGGCCGTCCTCGATCACCAGCACCCGGTCGGCCAGGGCAACGGCTTCGGCGACGTCGTGGGTCACGAGAATCGCGGTAAAACCCTGATCGCGCCAGACGCGCTCCAAGAGACGCTGCATCGAGATGCGGGTCAGCGCGTCGAGCGCCCCAAGCGGTTCGTCGAAGGCGAGCACGCGCGGCCGGGAGATCAGCGCGCGGCCGAGCGCGACGCGCTGCTTCTGGCCGCCCGACAGCACCGAAGGCCACTGGTCGCGCTTGTCGGCAAGCCCGACCTCGGTCAGCGCCTTCTCGGCGCGCGCATGCGCATCGCTGGACGAACGATCGCGGCCGAGGCCGACCTCCACATTGGCAAGGACACGCGCCCAGGGCAGCAGCCGCGGCTCCTGGAACATCACGCGGATGTCCTCGGGCTGAACTTCACTGCCGAAGCTGATGCTGCCGGCATCGACCTTCTCCAGGCCCGCGATGAGACGCAGCAGCGTGCTCTTGCCGCAGCCGCTCTTGCCCACGATGGCGACGAACTGGCCGGCGGGAATGTGCAGGTCGATGCCGCGCAGCACCTCGTTGTCGCCGAAGGATTTGCGCAAGCCGCGGATGCTCAGCGGCAGGCCGCTAGCCTGCGCCGGCCGCTCCTCGCGCACGACGCGGGCGTGAGGCGCGAAATGTGCGCGGCTGGCGAGCTCGGTTTCGGGGAGGGAGGTGCGAAGCGCTGTCTGCATGTCATTCTCAACGTTTCTGGAAAGCGGGATGCCAGGAGAGCGTCAGGCGCTCCAGCACGCGGGAGGCGCTGTCGGCGAGCTTGCCGAGCAGGGCGTAGATCAGGATCGAGAGCACGACGACGTCGATCAGCATGAACTCGCGCGCCTGCATCGCCATGTAGCCGAGGCCCGAGGACGCTGCGATGGTCTCGGCTACGATCAGGGTCAGCCACATGATGCCGAGCGCGAAGCGGATGCCGACGAAGATCGATGGCAGCGCGCCCGGGAGGATCACGCGGCGGAACAATTCGCCGTCGGTCATGCCGTAGATGCGGCCCATTTCGATCAACTGCGGATCGACGGTGCGGATGCCGTGCAGCGTGTTCAGGTAGATCGGGAAGAACACACCCAGCGCCACCAGGAACAGCTTTGCGCTCTCGTCGATGCCGAACCAGAGGATGACCAGCGGGATCAGCGCCAGATGCGGCACGTTGCGCACCATCTGAAGCGTGGTGTCGGTGAGCCTGGCCGAAAGCTGCGACAGGCCGTTGGCGAGGCCGAACGCGAAGCCGATGCCGCCGCCGATCAAAAAACCGATCGAGGCGCGCCAGAACGAAACCCAGATGTTGCGAACGAGCTCGCCGGAGAGCAGCAGCTTCCAGCCCGCGAGCACGACGTCGCTCGGCGCCGGCAGCACCCGCGTCGGCACGAAGCCGGTGACACTCGCGACCTGCCAGACCGCGATGATGGCGAGCGGCACGATCCACTGGATCAGGCCCTCGACGCGCGGCAGTCGGAAGCTGCGCGGGAGTGAGGCGCTGTCGATCAGGCTCATGACTGCGACACCCGATGCTGCGGACGGAAGTCGCTGCCGACGGTTTCGCCGAAGGGACCGCCGTTGAAGTGCAGCCTGGTCACGTTGGAGGGTTGCTCCAGCGACAGCAGCGGGAACACCAGCTCGGCGAAGCGATAGGCCTCCTCCAGATGCGGGTAGCCCGACATGATGAAGGTGTCGATGCCGATGTCCTGATATTCCCTGATGCGGGCCGCCACGGTCTGGGCATCGCCGACCAGCGCGGTACCGGCGCCGCCGCGCACCAGGCCGACACCGGCCCACAGGTTCGGCGCGATCTCGAGCCTGTCGCGCTTGCCGCCATGAAGCTGCGCCATGCGCTGCTGGCCGACGGAGTCCATGCGGGCAAAATTCTTCTGTGCCAGCGCAATGGTGTCGTCGCTGACATGCTTGACCAGCTCGTTGGCGGCGCGCCAGGCCTCCTCGTTGGTCTCGCGGACGATCACGTGAAGGCGGATGCCGAAGGAGAGTTTTCGGCCGCGCGCGGCCGCGACGTCCCTCACCTTCGCGATCTTCCCGGCCACCAGAGCCGGCGGCTCGCCCCAGGTGAGGTATTTGTCGACGGCGTCGACGGCGACGTCGATGCCCGCATCCGACGAGCCGCCGAAATAGAGCGGCGGACGCGGCGACTGCACCGGCGGGAACAACAGCTTGCCGCCCTCGACGTGGATGTGCTTGCCCTCGACATTCACCGTCTTTCCGGCGAGCAGGTCGCTATAGACATTCAGGAACTCGCGGGTGACCTCATAGCGCTCGTCATGGCCGAGGAAGATGCCGTCGCCCTTGTTCTCGACGGGATCGCCGCCGGTGACGACGTTGACGAGCAGCCGGCCGTTCGTGACGCGGTCGAGCGTCGCCGTCATGCGCGCGGCCACGCTCGGCGATTGCAGGCCGGGGCGCACAGCCACGAGATAGCGCAGCCGTTCCGTGAACGGCGCAACGGAAGAGGCGACGATCCAGGAATCCTCGCAGGAACGTCCGGTCGGCAACAGCACGCCGAAATAGCCGAGCTGATCGGCGGCCTGCGCGATCTGGCGCAGATAGTTGAAATTGACCTCGCGGCCACCGATACCGGTGCCGAGATAACGGCCGTCACCGTGGGTCGGCAGGAACCAGAGGATGTTGGCGTTAGATTGCTTGCTCATGACCTTGCTCACGTTCCCGGCTTCCGCGCCACGTCGGAAATCCGGATGGATCTGGGGATCAGGTTGAGGGCGAAGAATGCGTCGGCAACCTGCTGCTGATCTGCGATGACGGCATCGGTGATCGGCTTGATGCCGTAGGCCTGCCGCTTCAGCGCGACCTCGACCACCGCAACCGACAACCCGATTGATGGCGCCAGCTGCTCGGCGACCGCATGAATGTCGCCCTTGGCCCAATCGTCGACCGTGCTGAGCTCGGCAAGCACGGCGTCGACGATCGTCGGATTGGCTTCGAGGAATTTCTTCGAGGAGAAATAGAACTGATAGTTGGCGACGACGCCGGTGCCGTCGGCGAGCGCGCGCGCGCCGGTGGCCGCTTCCGCCGCCGCCTGGAACGGATCCCAGATCACCCAGGCATCGACCACGCCACGCTCGAAGGCGGCGCGCGCATCGGCCGGCGCCAGGAACACCGGCTCGATCTCGGAGTATTTGACACCGGCCTTCTCCAGCGACTTGACCAGGAGATAGTGGACGTTGGAGCCCTTGTTGAGCGCGATTTTCTTGCCCCTGAGGTCAGCGACCGACTTCAGCGGGCTGTCCTTCGGCACCAGGATCGCCTCGCCCTTCGGCGCCGGCGGCTCATACGCGACGTACTGGATCGGCGCACCGGCGGCCTGGGCGAAGATCGGCGGGGCTTCGCCAGTGTTGCCGAAATCGATCACGCCGACATTGAGCGCTTCGAGCAGCGGCGGGCCTGATGGGAATTCCGTCCAAACCACCTTGTAGCCGTCGGCGGCGAGCTTCGGCTCCAGCGTGCCCTTGCTCTTGAGCAGCACCAGCTTGCCGTATTTCTGGTAACCGATGCGAACCACCTTGCCTTGTCTGTCCTGGCCGTAGGAGGTGCCGACGGCGGCGGCGACGATGCCGATCGACAGCACAATGGCCGCGATCAGACGCTGAATGATGCGCCTCATGTTCAAACCTTTTGGATCGGGGAGATTGGTCGGCACGGTCAGGCTGCCGGGTTGCGCCAGACGATGTCGCGGATGACGATCGGCCTCGGGATCAGGCCGAGCCTGTAGAAACGGTCGGCAACGCCCTGCTGGGTCGCGACGATCTCGTCGGTGACAGGACCGACCACGAAGGACGAACGGTCCGCCGCGATGGTCTGGATATCCAGCGGAATGCCGGTGACCGCGGCCAGCGATCTGGCGACCTCGTCGCGATGCTGCTCGGCCCATCTGGCGGTCGCGGTCGTGACGTCGACGATCTGCTGCAGGGTCGCGCCGTGGTTCTTCGCGAAATCTCGGTTGGCGATGTAGAAGGAATTGGTCTTGGTGACCTCGCGCGCATTGATCAGGACGCGGCCGTTCTGCCTGGTCTCGCCGATCGCAAAGTACGGGTCCCAGATCGCCCAGGCCTCGATGCTGCCATTGGCGAAGGCAGGTCCGGCGTCCGGCGGCGTCAGATAGACCGGCGTGATGTCGGCATAGGTCAGGCCGGCCTTCTCCAGCGTCTGCACCACGATGTTGTGGGCGCTGGAACCCTTGGTGAAGCCGACGCGCCTGCCTTTCAGCTCGGCGATGGAGCGGATCGGCGAATCCTTCGGCACCAAAATGCCCTGGCCGTTGGTGATGGGCTGGCCGGCGGCATAGACGATCGCAGCGCCCGCGGCCTGGGCGAACACCGGCGGGGAATCGCCGACCGCGCCGTAATCGACGCTGCCGACGTTTATCGCCTCCATCATCGGGGGACCCGAGGAAAACTCGACCCATTTCACCTCGATGCCTAAGGGAGCGAAATGTTTTTCCAGAGCGGCCTGCTGGCGCGTGATGACCAGCACACCGTTCTTCTGGTAGCCGATACGAATTTCCTTCACCGCGCCTTGTGACGTTCCTTGCGCGCTGGCACGCGAGGCAAACGCAGCGGCGGCCGCAGTTCCAACCGAAAGCTTCAAGAAGTCGCGACGCTGCATTCCACACTCCCGGCCGCGCGCGGCCGTCATCATTCACGTTTCGGGAATGATGGTGTGGGTCAGCGGAGCTGTCGAGACGCGCGGAAAAATAGCGATGCGAGCACTGCGCGCGCGGCGCGGCGCATCATTAATCTTTCAAGCGGCCGCGCTCATGCAGAGGGATCTTTTCCGCACGCGAACGTGAGAGCCCGTTCGGATTTGATCCAGCGCTCCAGCGTCGGAACATAAATGCCGAAAACAACCCCATGCACAGTAGACGGGGTGAACGAAAACAACGACTTGCGTATTATCCGAAGTATGTTTGACACGTCGGGCAAAACAGGGGCATGATGGCATCATGGCGGACTGGGAATTGTCGGCCCAAACACCATCCACCACCTCCGCTGTGATTCCCCGCGAAGGCGGGAAATCCAGTACGCCGCGGCGTCTCCGTATCAAACGACTGTCTCTGGAATACTGGATCGCCCGCCCCAGTGCGCAATTGCGCACAAGGCGGGCGATGACACCAAAGTACGCCGCGAGCTAATGCCACCTCACTGGCAGATTTTGCAGCCCACGAAACGCCCAGCCGCCGATCCGCACCGGCTCGTCGTCCGCGATCTCCAGCTTTTGAGAACGCGCGAACACCGTCGGCAGCGCGACGTCGGCGATCATCGCGCGCGAGGCCCAGGCGCCGGCGCAGAAATGCGGGCCGGCGCCGAAGGCGACGCTCTTGGACGTGTCGCGCCGCACGTCGAACTGGTCGGCGCGCTCAAAATGCTTCTCGTCGCGATTGGCCGAGCCGAACATCAGGAACACGCGCTCGTCGAGCTCGAACGACACGTCGCGGATACTCCACGGCTTTGCGATGCGCCGCGGCGACATGCCGATCGGCGAGATCCAGCGGGCATATTCCTCGAACGCCTGGAGCCACGACACCTCGCCCTTGCGCACCAGAGCGAGCTGCTCCGGATGGCTCAGCAGCGCCCACACCGTGCCGGCGATCGCCTTGCGCGGCTCGTTCTGGCCGCCTGATATCGCAAGCTTGACGTTGGCTCGCACGCTCTCCGTCGGCATGCCGGAGGCGAGGAGCACGCCGAGGATGCTCTGATCGGGATGCTTGCGCAGCGCCGGCAGGATGTCGTCGATCGCAGCATCGATGCCTGACGTCGCGGCATGGCAGCGCGATTCGACGGCCGGGTCGCCCGCGTAGTTCGCGATGCCCTCGATCATGCCCTGCGACCACGCGTCCATGTCCTGATATCGAATGTTGGTGAGGCCGGTGATCGACTTCAGGCACTCGCCCGAGAACGGCAGCGCGAAGTCGCGCATGAAGTCGATCCGCCCGGGCTCGATCACGTCGATGATCCGGTCGGCATGGGCCTGGAATTGCGCGGTCCAGTGCGCCTTCACCGTCTTGGGCGAGATCGTCGGAAACATCGCGCGCCGCTCGACCTGGTGCGCCTCGCCATCCTTGCGCATCATGTTGTGGCCCATCAGCCGGTTCATCAGGCCGGCGGGCTGATGCGAGGAGAACACGTCGATCTGCTTCTCCGAGATCGAGATGTCGTCGCGGCTCGTCAGCAGCGTCGAGCCGAGCTGCGGCACGAAGGCGATCGGCGCCTCCTTGCGCATTTTTGCAAGCATCGGATAGGGGTCGGCCCAGAACGAAGCAGGGTCGATGTCGATGCGCGGCGCGGTGCTCAAGACGGCGTTCCTCTGGATCTCGTTTCCTTCAGGAGACTAGCGAAGTCCCGCGCCGGCGTCTGTCCCTAGCGATAGGGACAGACGGCATCGGAGCGTGCCTTCACAAGAAGGGGCATCCCGCAAAGGAACGGCTAACCAAATGAGGCGACTGCCTGCGCGAGAGGATGGAAGTTAGATCAACCAATGATAGCATATGCTTCCTTAGATCAACCAAGGGAACTTCAGTGACTGGAATGACCAAGCCTCGCTCTCGGCTTCTGTTGGTTGCGATGTGGATCAGTCTCGTCGGCGCTCTCGTCGTTTTGTTTTCGTTGCTCAACCGGTCAGGCGGTGGTTCGCCGCCCTGGGTGGTTAGTCTCATCGTGTCCTGGTTGCCGTTTCTGGTGCTGGTGGGCGTATGGCTGTGGCTTTCGCGCAGGAACTTGCGCGGATCATCCGGCACGAATTGGGTCGATCTCTACGAGCAGCAGCTCGCCGAAAACAGGCGCACCAATGCGTTGCTGGAGAGGATCGCGGTGGCTCTGGAAAAGCCGTCTCCGGGTTAGCGCTGGCGCATCGCAGGGAGCAGGGACATGCGCACAGGGTTTTCCGCGCGCGCCTGGCTGGTCGTTTTGGCACTCGCAACAGCCGCTGCCGTCAGCCGGCCAGCGGCAGCCGACGACCGGCAGGAGTGCTTGAAAGGATCGAGGGAAGCCGCAGCCGCGACCATCGCCGCCTGTACGCGCGCGATCGAAAGCGGAGATTACAAGGACCGGGACCTCTCCACCTTGTATCATACGCGCGGCTATTCCTGGTCGCAGACAAGCCTCGCCGATCGCATCGACCGCGCCTTCAAGGATTACACCGAGGCGATCCGGATTGATCCCGAAGCTGTCGGCTCGCTGCTCAATCGGGCGCACATCTACAACCAACGGCACGACTACGACCGGGCGATTGCCGACGTCAACCAGGCATTCGAAGGTGGCCTGTCAAACTATGGAAAGCGGGCCGGATACGGCGAGCGCGGCTACGCCTACCAGGCCAAAGGCGACAACGACCGTGCCATCGCGGACTATACCGAGAGTATCCAGCTGGATGCGAGCAACTACGTCACCCTCACCGCCCGAGGTGCCACCTACTTGGCCAAAGGCGATCTTGATCGTGCCATCGCCGACTACGACCAGGTGATCGCGCTCTATCCGAAATATGCGCTCGCCTACTACAGCCGCGCTTTTGCGTACAGGGCAAAGGGTGACGTCGATCGCGTCATCGCCGACTGTAGTCAGGCGATCGCACTCTATCCGCAATACAGGGATGCTTACTTCGCCCGCGGCTACGCTTATCAAACCAAGGGCGACTTCGACCGCGCCATCGCCGACTACGATCAGATGATCGCGCTCGATCCGAATGATGGGGCCGCCTACAGCAATCGCGCCATGGCGTACCTTTTCAAGGGCGATTTCCGCCGCGCCATCGCCGACTTCGATCCGGAGCAGGTGCTATCATGGCTCGCTGCTGCTGTCTTTCTGGCTGCGTTGATCTGGCTTTGTTGTCGAAGGGACGCCCATGCGTCCGGACGGTGGTCCGGACCGACAATGATTCAGATGTGCGAGAATGAGCTCGTCGAAATAAAGCGCAGGAACGCCGCCTTGGACAATATCGCGGCGGCCCTGGAGAGGCGATCGTCGGGTTAGCTTGGGGGTCGCCGGATGTTTGCCCGCGCCGAGCGTGCGAGTTCCCAGAATGACCGTCAGAACCGCGCGTTACTGCGCCTCGGCGATCTTCGGTCCGGACGGCAGCATCTGTGCGTTGGCCCCCAAGGGCCGCTTCGGCGGCGATGCCGGGTCCGGCAATCGGAAAGCGGCGTCGGCCGGCGCTCCCTGGGACGGTCGACGGGCAGCATTTGCCGGAAGCACGATCACTTTCGCTCCGACTTTCACCCGCTCATAGAGGTCCGTCACGTCCTCATTGGTCAGCCGGATACAGCCGGACGACACCCGCTTCCCGATCGTATCGGGATTGTTGGTGCCGTGAATGCGATATTCGGTCTCGCCCAGATACATCGCCCGGGCGCCGAGCGGGTTGCCGGGGCCACCTGCCATGAAGCGCGGCAGATAAGGCTGACGCGAGACCATCTCCGCGGGCGGATGCCAATCCGGCCATTCGGCCTTACGGGCCACGGTCTGCTCACCGGACCAGGTAAAACCTTCGCGGCCGACACCGATGCCGTAGCGCATCGCTTGCCTGTCGTTCAGAACGAAATAAAGGAATGTGTTTCCGGTATCGATGATCACGGTGCCCGGCGTCTGGCGACTGGCGTAATCAACCACCTGCCGGACCAATGCTCCGGGACCGTCCGCGGCCTTTGGCGGCTCGACCAGAGGCGCCGGGGCCGGAATCGGAGCGGGAGCTGGAGCCGGCGCTGATGCATGAACCGGAGTTGCCACGTAAACCGGCGTCGACGATGCCTGTGCTTGGACTTGGGCTTGTGGTGCGGACGGCTTCCGTACCGGTTGCACGCTCGTCGGGCGAGACAGCAAACTGTACCCCACGACGGCAACGGCCACGGCGCCAATTGCGACTCTCGCGACCATTGGTATTGCGAGCGCCTCTGCCTTTCCACGTTTGGCCCGCTTGCTCATGTCTTCCCCCAGGTCACCATGCCCAAGAGAGGTACCGAGCAAAATTTAAGAAACTTCGAAGCGATCTCGTTCAGGCCGGAACCGCCAGCGATGGTTAACGCCGAGCTCCTGTTCGGCGACATGAAATTGGGGGCTCCACCAGCGAATGTCGGCTGTTGGGCCACAACCGGACATTTCAAAAATTGAGATGTTGAGCGCAGGTCACTGTAAGGGCGTCCGTGATATATTAGGACCGCTCGCGACTCTTCCGATTTTTGTCGATTGGCGGATTTGATGAATTATGCACAGAGAGTGATCCTCTACGCACCACCTTGGGATTCACCGAAGCTTGAGGCGTTCGTTGAACAATGCATCCAAGACAAGGTTGTCTTGGTTTGTGTGGTCGGCCCCGACTGCCGCAGAGTGGAGGACGTTATTGATGAACTGGTTGTCGGTCTCGGCGATGATTCTAGTCGATTCATAAACACGACTTCGCATCCAAACGAGTCGATCGAAGACGTGCGATGTTTTGCGGACGCTTGGTTTTTGGACGTCGATACAACTCTGCCAGTACAGTTGGTCACGCTTTGACGGCATCGTGTTCGCAACAGTGTCATGCTATGGATGCACGTCCGCTCTGGGTCTTGGCCGTGTAAAAACGGCTTCAAAGGGCGTCGGTCCAGGAGGCTAGGAACGGCGTCTGTCTCAGGCCGCGATCGCAGCGATCAGTGGCTTGGTCCCGACTATGTTCATGACCCGTGTCAGATTGTAGGCCAGAACCGAGAGCGCCATCTCGGCCGCTACTTTTGGGAGCGTTTTGGTGAGGAAGTGCGTCGCTCCCATGCGGGCCTTCATCGTGCCGAACGGATGCTCGACCGTCTCCCGACGCTGGCGCATGGCTTGTGGATTTGCATCAAGGCGCTGCTGCACAGCTTCGAGCAGATGCTCTTGCTCCCATCGTGGAATCCGCCGCTCCGGCCCTGTCGTACACTGGGACTTGAGTGAACAGTTCTGACAGGCTGTGGTCCAGTAGCGCCTTATCTGCTTGCCATCTTCCTCGCCCGTGAAGCGATATGGCAGTTGCTCCCCAGCCGGACAGCGATAGGCATCTTCCTCCGGCAAATAGACAAAGTCCTGCTTGCCGAAGCGCCCATCTGACTTGGCACCCGACGTTTGCGGCTTGGGCAGAGTTACCGTGACGCCGGCCTCGTGGCACGCGAGGATCTCCAGGCTGCTGAAGTAGCCGCGATCGGCTACAGCCTCGAGCGTCTCGCTCTGGAGAACAGCCTTCGCTTGCTTGGCCATGTTAGCCAGTTGCGCCCGATCCGAGCCGCTGGTCGTGACCTCGTGCGCCACAATCAGATGATGCTCGGTATCGACGGCAACCTGCACGTTGTAGCCGACGACGCCGGAACCGCGGCCGCTCGTTGCCATCGAACGGCTGTCGGGATCGGTCAGGGAGATTTGCTGGTCGGGCGAAGCCAGCATCTGCTTCTCGTAAACGGCAAGCTTGCCCATTTCCTCCTTCAGCTTCGTCAGCTTCTCGGTCAGCCTCGTCACCTTTGCGGCCAGCGCCTCCGTCGGCTCCTGGCGGTCGGCCGTGTCAAGTTGGCTCAGATAGCGCGCGACGCTCTCCTCCAGCTGCGCACGCCGCCGCTCCACCTTCGCCCGTGTGAAGTTCCTGTCCCGGTTGTTCACGGCCTTGAACTTGCTGCCGTCGATGGCGACGCTCGTCGTCGCGAGAAGGCCCATCTCACGGCAGAGTTCGACGAAGCGCGCACATGCCTTGCGAAGGGCTAGGCCGTTGTCCTTGCGGAAGTCCGCGATCGTCTTGTGATCAGGAGCGAGACGACCCAGCAGCCACATCACCTCGACATTACGTCCGGCTTCCCGTTCCAACCGCCGGCTGGACTGCACTCGGTTCAGGTAGCCATAGATGTAAAGCTTGAGGAGCACCGCGGGGTGGTACGATGGCCGGCCAGTCGCCGCCGGCTCCGCCCCCGCAAAACCCATCTCAGCCAAATCCAGCGCATCGACAAACGCGTCGATCACGCGAACAGGGTTGCTCTCGTCAATAAAATCATCGAGGCATTCGGGCAGCAGCGTCCACTGCCCACGATCCGCCCCTTCAACGAAGCGCCTCATCAATTCCCCCGCAGAATCACGAGAGAATCATAACAACAGCCAGCGTTTTCACACAGCCAGGGTCACAAGCGGTAGGCGAGGCGAAACCAGCCCCGCGTCCGGTTGACAGCCGACGTGACGATAGGCGCCTCGTTGTTCGGCCAACGGGCCAACAGCGGAAACCTTCTTTAGGTACGTCATTCATTCCCCAACCCACCGAAGCGATTGGTGAGGTACATTCAGCTGCTGAGCAGTTTGGGTGTCCGCCATAAGGACTACGCGACCACCGGCCTTTGAGATCCGGTTTGCCGTTCCTGCAATAGCGCTTGCGGAACGGATCGGGCGTGCGCTCCGCAAGCCGACCGTCGAGGCGATGCTCTCCTACTCGACCGGCGAACTCGGCAACAAGCCCGGCGAAATCAGGCATTCGTCCATGTGGGCGCTGCATTCACACGCTCGGAACGGAAAGCCCAACACTTTTGTTCAATTCTCCAGAGTCCTAACTGAGGAGAAAGGCTATGATCGCCAACAGACTTATGATCTTGGGCGCTGCGCTCGCCTTCAGCGCCAGTTCCGTGTATGCCGGTCCCTGCAACACGGCGAGCCGCGATGCAGGATCGGGGAATGTCCCAGGCTATACCGGACAAACCACTGGTTCCACAGCAGCTGATTCCACGCAGCATCCGCCGACATCTGCGATGAGCAAAGCCTCAGAGCATACCGCGACGTCGTCGGAAGACGCGCAGCGCCAGATGCAGAACCAGCCTACCGCTGCCGAGCAATCAACGGCGACCAAGCCCGCTCCCTCCGCGCAGCAACCGGATCGGACGGCAGGCACGGTCGAGCAAACCCGTCCCGCGCCTACTGAACGATCAAAGAAGGCCACGGCCGGGACGGCCGAGCCCGCACCGTCCCAGCAAAAGGCGACCGCGGGAGACGACTGCTAGGAGCGCGGGGCCGCGACGCAGTCAGGGCGCGTATGAGGTTCACGTGCCTGCTGATAGCGGTGGGTTTCGTGGAGGTCCGCGTTGGGCCGACAGGCGACTTTTCGCGAGGTAAACAAACCTCTCGCGGCAGCCTAGCGGACATCCTGCTTTTTGATCGTCAGAGCCGAAAGTTACGCCTGGTCCCGGACATCGCGACCTTGATGCAGATTTTTCGCCATAGCGGCTTCGGAACTGGAGGTTGTTAGGGTCGATGTCGGCGACGATAGATGATTGATTGGCGCTGCGACATGTTCTCCGATGCCAGGAACGCCCCTGTAGCGGCCGAGTTAAGCCGACAAAACCACCTGTGAGGGAGAGGAGCCATGGCCCGCGCAACAGCCCATCCGGATCATCAATGCATCTCAAGCGAAGACATTCAAGGAACCGAGGTTTATGGAGCCGATGGAAAAAATATCGGTGAGATTGATCACCTCATTATCGACAAGGTGTCAGGTCGCGTGGCTTACGCCGTCATGAGCTTTGGCGGATTTGTTGGATTGGGCCACAGCCACTACCCCATTCCTTGGGCTGCTCTAACATACGATACGTCGCTTAGCGGTTTTCGAACCAATATCACCGAACAACAGCTGAGGGACGCGCCGGAGTTCAGTGATGACTCGTGGCAGGATCGAGACTGGGAAACGCGAACCCACCGGTACTATGGGACGCCTATGTACTGGGAGGGGCGAGGTGGCCTAGGCTAGGCAGCGTCCTAGAGTTCTCGATTGTGAGTGCGAGCTGACTCGTTGAAGCACGGATCGACCCGCCAGTCTGTGTGAGGCGGTCGATGTGTGGCGGCGATGGACCATGGTCGCGGGTTGGAGGGTGGTCCGCCATGGCTGGCACTCCGCCATGGCTGGCACCAAGGGCCTTGAGGTGCACAGCCTCCTTGCGGTGCACGCTATCCTGCCGCAGTCGATAACACGCGTCGAACCTACCCCGATCCGGCGAAACCGAAATCTTTGTTCAAGGTGGTTTGATAGCCCGCGAGCCGAGCCCGACCAAGGTGCCACGAACTTAGCAACCTTCGCCCGTGTGAAGGCATTGCCCAGAGAGCGATCGCGCTTCCGCCTGCATTCGAGGGAGCAACGCCATGGTGAGAAGACTTCGTTTCAAGAATACCACTTTGGAAGAACTGCTCGTCGAGGAGGCGCAGCGTCTGCGGGAAGAGGCCCAAGGCATTGCGCCCGGCAGGGAGCGGTTTATCCGCCATCGACGAGCCAAGACCGTTTCTCACCCGAGAGAATGGCTGGCCTCCCCGGGCCTACAGAGCCGAAGTAAGAATTAGGCCGCCGCAAGTTGGCGATCTTCCCAATTCCTAGTCGAAGTTGGGCGCGCAAGCTCATTGACGAAATGCGCAAGGAGACGGGCGCCGAACGGGAGCAGTAAGGAATAATGGATATTTGTCCAAGGAGGTCGAGGTGCCGCGAAACCCATGGCGGCAAAAAGAGCGGGTCCGGCAGCCGGCATCGAGCCATGCAGCGATTGCTTTATGCGGCTCGCCATGGCGTCAACCGCGGAATCCAGCGCGGCACATTGGTCAGAAAGCTCTCGTACTCCGTGCCGAATGTTTGCTTGAGCGTCGGTTCTTCGTACATCACCACAAAGACATGAAAAAAAAGCCAGAGTAGCGCGCCGTACCAGAGGAGATGCCAGTCACCAAACAAAAGGGCCTGACCAAGAATGACTGCGACGACCGCGATGTAGATCGGATTTCGCACGTAGCGATAAAGGCCAGTCACTACGAGCTTTTGTGTCGGCGCGATCGGGGCGGGCGTCCCCAGCCCCTCCAGCGCAAAACGGGCAAATGAGTCCACAAGTCCGGGCACTCCGACGATGATCAATATGCCGCCGAGGATGCGGGTTAGATCGACGCCGAAAAAAGCCGGCCGAAATTCCCACTGCGTGACCCACCAGGGGACGAAGCCTGCCAGCACCAACGGCGCAATGACGAAGAACAGAGCGGAGCCCAAGACGGCAATTGCTTTTGACATTGCGTGCTCCCACGACCCGACAAGAATAGCTTAGCAAATCACACAATTGGTTGTCCCGGCCGTCGAGTTCTCTTCACCTCGCTTCTGATCTTCAGGCTGACTTCCGGTATGGGTCAAAAAGGCGACGATACCAGGGGACGGACTGCGTGTCCGCTTTGCTCTCGGAAGCAGATATCGTGGACTTAGCGTCCCCTCAGTTCAGGCTCCGCACCCCCGCGAGCAGGCCCAGCACGATCGAGAACAATTCGTTCTGCGAGGAGATGCCGAGCCGCTCATAGGCGCGCTTGCGGTAGGTCAGGGTCGAATGCAGGCTGATACCGAGCGCGCGCGAGATCGCCTCGGAGCTGTACCCTGCGAGGATGCGGCGGCAGACTTCCTGCTCGCGTGGGGTCAGCGCGGAGAGTGGCGCGCGCGTTGCGAACAGCGCGGCGAGGTTCTGGTCGGGCGTCGCGGTCGCGGCCTGCTGGAAATGACGTGCGACGCTGGCGCTGATCGCAGGCGCGATCGCCTCAAGCCGCTCACGCTGCGCGGCGTCGAAACGGCCCTGCGCAGCGATGCGATAGAAGTTGACGTAGAAGCAGGTGTCGCCGGTCCAGATCGCGGTCGCGCATTTGTCGACGATGCCGGAATCCTGGAAGAAGATCTTGCGGTAACGCGCGCCGTACATGCGCGGCGCGAACGCCGGCAGCATCATCGGCGCGCCGCCCTCGCCTTCGAACAGCGCATCGCGGTTGGGATCGGATTGGTGGAACTGGCCGGCATAGGCCGCGCCGAGATCGCCGCCAATCGGGATGTTGCCGGCATCGAGCACGCAGCTTGCGGCACCGGCGCGGCTCAGCGCGAACACCATGCAATGGCCGACACCGGCCTGGCTGCGCAGCGTGTCGATCAGCACCTTTGGAAAATCGGGACGGCCGATGGCGAGCACTGTGGACGTGACGTCGCCGACCGCTGGATCAAGGGCCATCCCATGGGGCCGCATCATATTCCTCCGCAAGACGTTCTTTTGCGAGAGGATAGCAGCAAGGGGATTTTACCGGAAGCCGGCGAGGCCTGCATACGCAGCGGCTGAGGCGGCCCCGCTGTCCGAGACGCACGCGACCTCTTTCGCGTGGGAGGTTCAGCTCACCGGTCCCGGGGTCCAATAGTCCCCTGCAAGCGGGCTAACTTTTACGTCGTCGATGACTCCGCGCTCCAGGCTCGGATCGAAATGGCGCATCGTCCGCTCGTTGAAGTCAATGATGCGGCCAGGCCTCAGTGGTCCGACGTCGTTGATCTTGACGATGACCTTCTTGCCGACGGCTTCGACCAGGGCAAATTTCGGCCTCACACCAAACAGAACCCCACCAAATTTCTGACGCAAACTCGTCTTGATGGCGGCCGCCCAGACGGAGGGATCATAACGCTCGCCGGAGGCTGTGCTCGGACCGCCCTCCTCCTTGCCGGGCTTGAACGGATTGTACATGGATGCGCGGCCAACGACCGCATCCCCGGAGGCGGCATCGACGACGGCACTCGCGTGAACTCCCCGCGTTTCAGCCCGAGCAACGGCAACAGAAATGGCAAGCGCGATCAGGGCGCCGCAGATTGCGGCGCTCGAGCGGAATAGCATCATAACTCCTGTGATTTTTTCGATCGTCCGGTTCCCGACGCCGCAAACAGGCCAAGCGAACGCGGAAGCGTTCATGAAACTTGCGCCAACTTTTGCGGATTCGAGCCAACCCCTCGGCTACGGAACCGTTGTGCGAACCAGGGTGGTTCCCACGCAGTGTTTTACGTTCTCACCGCTTAAGACAGAGAATGCGTCAGCAACATGACTTAACGGACCCCAGCGCGAGTGGCGCGCGCCACGTCGGTAAAGGTAAAGGGGGTCACGTGGCGACGTCGCCAGAAACGAGCGCCAGGATTGGCACGTCGTGGCACGACTGGATCGGATGAGACATCAAGACTTGTCGTGCGCGTACTTTTCCAAGAGCAGCCGATTATATTCATCTCTCACGGCTCTCCGCGAGATATGCCCTCTCCGGTCTTTGGCAATCTTCAGAAGATCGGGATCAGTCGGTGCCCGTGATTTCCGCCTAAATTTCGCGAGAAATCGGGTAGCAGGCGCCGACGTTCTTCCAAACAGTCGGTCAAACCATCCCATTGTGTCCTCCCGGACAGACGCGAATTACGATAGTATTACCATGAATTTGGGGGTCAACGGACAGTGCAACCGCATCTTTTTGAAGAGCTCGCCACCACCTAGTCCGAAACGGCCGGCCTGCCCGGGCAATCCGACGTGCCCGGTTTCGGCAGCCACCTCGCAAAGGGCCCGGCGCACTGCACACCTGCTATTCGATCAGCAACAGCCCCCGCTTCTTATCGCCGTCGAATGTATTTACAGCGGCAAACAGCCGCTTCCGCTCGACCAGCCATGGCTGGTAATCGGAATTGACGTCGAGCACGAACACCAAATCCTCGGCTTCGAGATAGCCGCCGATCGGCGAATGATGTCCAACACCAGCACCAAAGATTGGCGCGCGATCGAAGTTCACGATGTAGCGTCTGCCGGGATCGTTGGAGCGACGCAGGTGCTCCAGAAGCTGGTCTTCGCTGAGATCGCGCAAGACCGTGACTCTCCGGCTGGTGTTGGCCCGGGCGACCTCGGCGAGCTCATCAAGCGTAAGGCCCAGAATGCATACGCCAGTCCAGCACCGCCCTGTGCCAGCCAATACCTTGCCTTCAGTGCTTGCCGCCTCACCAAGTGACCTGTAGGCATTCGCAACAGCAGCGGGTCCGCAACGAGAACCATTGGACTGCCAGCTGACGTATCTGTGGAATTTGGCTGCTACCGGCAGGCGCCACGCGCGTTCTATAAGCTCCGGTGTACGAGTTACCGAGGAGGCTACGGCTTCTGATGGCACGCGCGACTGGCCGACGACCAGAGCCCCAGCACCGAGCAGACCCGCAGTGACCACCAAGCCGATGATACTGGCATAGTGCCGTCGCTTCATGGGTCTGAACCTTGGCGGCAGTCACGACCGTGACTTTTGCGACATTTATATGCTCAAGCCTACCCTGCCGCCGCCTTTGCCGGCGCAACATTGATGGCGAGCTTGCCGTAGCGGTCGGTGAAGGCCTCGGTGTCGATCTCCTCGAGCTTGATCTCGCCGCTCATCACGCCCTTCTTCCACGCCGCCTGCGCCGGATCGTTCTGAAACTCCGGCATCACCTCGCGGCCGAACAGTTCGAGCGACTCGCAGATGTGCTCGTGGCTGTTCTTGCCGGCCTGGTTGAGCAGGATGACCTGATCGATGTGCGAGGACTGGAAACGCTTCAGCTTCCTGCGGATGGTTTCGGGCGAGCCGATCAGGCCGCCGCGCAGCGCCGCCTCCTGTGCCTCCGGATTGTCGCGCTTCCACTTGTTGTACTCGTCCCACATGTTGACGGTGCCGGGCGCGGGACGCTGGCGGTTCTGCGAGGCGCCGTAGAACCGCAGCGCGAACTGGAAGAAGGTGGCGCCGTCGGCGCGCGCACGCGCCTCCTCGTCGGTCTTCGCGCACATGAAGAACGACACCAGCGCCATGTTCGGATTGATCTCGTAGTCGGCGAGCCTGGTGAGCCGCTTGGTCATCGCATTGTAGTAGGCGTGCACCCAGGCATGGGCGGCATCCGCGCTGACGAACTGGAAGCCGAGCGCGCCGAAGCCGTGGCGGCCGGCGCGCTCGATGGTCGGCAGCTGCGAGCAGGCCATCCACAGCGGCGGATGCGGCTTCTGCACCGGCTTCGGCACGACGTTGCGCAAGGGGATGTCGAAATACCTGCCGTGATGCTCGCTGCCGCCGTCCTTGAACATCGGGAAGATCGCGCGCACGGCCTCCTCGAACACCTCCTTCTTGGTCTCCATGTCGCGGCCGAACGGCGTGAGCTCGGTGATCGACGCGCTCTCGCCCATGCCAAACTCGCAGCGGCCGTTACTGAGCAGGTCGAGCACCGCGACGCGCTCGGCGACGCGGGCCGGATGGTTGGTGGTGAGCTGGAGGATGCCGTGGCCAAGCCTGATGTTCTGCGTGCGCTGGCTTGCGGCGGCGAGGAACGATTCCGGTGAGGGCGAGTGCGAGTATTCCTCGAGGAAGTGGTGCTCGACGACCCAGGCATGGTCGTAGCCGAGCCTGTCGGCGAGTTCCATCTGCGAGAGCGCGTTCTGGTAGAGCCTGAGCTCGTCGCCGGCGACCCAGGGCCGCGGCAGTTGCAGTTCGTAGAAGATGCCGAACTTCATGACGCCTCTCCCGCCTTATTGTTGTTAAGCTCATCTTAATGGGAGAGGCGGCGCTGTCTACGGACGCGCAATTCCACCGCGCGGGAGATTGATCCCTCGACCGCACGTAGCTCTGAGAGCCCGATTCCGGCGCCTACTACAGGGTGCGGCCAACTCGACAGGTTGATCCAGATCAACGCGTTAACGGCTCGAACGTATCTAAAGTCCAGCAAGGCAACGGCCCGGATGCCGTCCCGATTCCCAAGACCATTTCAGAGAGACCGAATATGTCGGCCCCTGACGACACGACCTCGCGCGTGCGCCGTAAGCGCATGGAGATTTTCGCCTTCCTGTTCCTGACCGCGGTCGTGATGCCCGTCCTCGCGGTCGGTACGGTCGGCACTTACGGCCTTGGCGTCTGGATCTACCAGATGTTCGCCGGCCCTCCCGGCC
>NZ_WQNE01000058.1 GCF_009759665.1 Bradyrhizobium cajani | reverse complement strand
CATTTCGACCTCTCCCCGCCGGCGGGGAGAGGTGAACTAACGGATGGGACATGACGCAATGACCGCAATGCTGGAGATGCGCAACGTCAGCAAGAGCTTTGCCGGTGTGCAGGCGCTGCGCGACGTCAACTTCCAGGTCGAGGCCGGGCAGATCCACGCCCTCGTCGGCGAGAACGGCGCCGGCAAGTCGACGCTGATGAAGGTGCTGAGCGGGGTCTATCCGCACGGCAGCTATGAAGGTACCATCGTCTTCGAGGGCGAGGAGCGGCGCTTCCGCGACATCAATGATTCCGAGGCGCTCGGCATCATCATCATCCACCAGGAGCTGGCGCTGATCCCGCTGATGTCGATCGCCGAGAACATCTTCCTGTCGCATCCGCCATCGAAGTTGGGGGTGATCGACCGGGATGAGGTCTATCGGCGCACGCGGGACCTGCTTGCCCAGGTCGGCCTGAAGGAATCGCCGGATACGCTGATCACCGATCTCGGCGTCGGCAAGCAGCAGCTGGTCGAGATCGCCAAGGCGCTCTCCAAGCGGGTGCGGATGCTGATCCTGGATGAGCCGACCGCGAGCCTCAACGAGGCGGACAGCGCCGCGCTGCTCGAACGGCTGATGAAGTTCCGCGAGCAGGGCATCGGCTCGATCCTGATCTCGCACAAGCTGAACGAGGTCGCCAAGGTCGCCGACCACATCACGGTGCTGCGTGACGGCCGCACGGTCGACAGCATCGATTGCCGTGCCGAGGCGATCCAGGAGGATCGCATCATCCGCAGCATGGTCAACCGCGACCTCGCTCACCGCTTCCCCGAGCGCAGCGCGAAGATCGGCGAACCCGTCCTCACGGTCGAGAACTGGTCGATCTATCACCCGATCCATCCCGAGCGGCAGGTGATCAAGAACGTCAATTTCAGCGTCAAGCGCGGCGAGGTCGTCGGCATCGCCGGCCTGATGGGCGCCGGCCGCACCGAATTCGCCATGAGCCTGTTCGGCCGCTCCTGGGGCACCACGATCAGTGGCTCTCTCCGGCTTGAGGGCAGGGAGATGGTGCTGCCGAGCGTCGCGGCCGCGATCGACGCCGGCCTCGCCTATGTCACCGAGGATCGCAAGCAGCTCGGCCTGATCCTTGCCGACGACGTGCGCAAGAACATCACGCTCGCCAGCCTCGATCAGGTCGCGCCCGGCCGCGTGATCGACGACATCGCCGAGCTGAAGGTCGCCAGCGACTACCGCAACCGGATGCGCATCCGCTGCTCCGACGTCTACCAGGAGACCGGCCAGCTCTCCGGCGGCAATCAGCAGAAGGTCGTGCTGTCGAAATGGCTGATGACCGACCCGAAGGTGCTGATCCTGGACGAGCCGACGCGGGGCATCGACGTCGGTGCCAAATACGAGATTTACTGTATCATCAACGAGCTGGCGGAGGCCGGCCGCGGCGTCGTGGTGATCTCCTCGGAGATGCCCGAACTGCTCGGCATCTGCGATCGCATCTGTGTCATGAACGACGGCGCCTTCGTCGGCGAGTTCAGGGGATCCGAGGCGACGCAGGAAAAGATCATGCGCGCCATCATGCGCAACGAGAGAAGCAACGGAAGCGGCGCTCATGCGGCCGCGGAGATGGGAGGATCGCAGCCATGACCGACAAGACGGTGTCGCTGCCCGAGGAGCGCCGGCACGGCAGCTTCATCAAGAACAATCTGCGCAACTACGGCATGCTGATGTCGCTGGTCGCGATCATGCTGTTCTTCCAGGTGATGACCGGCGGCACGCTGCTCCAGCCGCTCAACCTGACCAACCTGGTGCTCCAGAACAGCTACATCGTCATCATGGCGCTGGGCATGCTGCTGGTGATCGTGACCGGGCACATCGACCTCTCGGTCGGTTCGGTCGCGGGCTTCGTCGGCGCTGTCGCCGCTCTTCTGATGGTGACCTACAAGGTCGACTACATGTTGGCTTTCATTGCCTGCCTGCTGCTGGGCGCGGCGATCGGTGCGGCGCAGGGCTATTGGGTCGCCTATTTCAAGATCCCGTCCTTCATCGTCACCCTGGCGGGCATGCTGGTGTTCAAGGGCCTCGCGCTCGCGGTGTTGCAGGGCCAGTCGCTTGGGCCGTTCCCGGCGACCTTCCAGAAATTGTCGTCCGGGTTCATTCCCGAACTGCTGCCCGAGGCCGGCACGCTGCATCCGACGTCCATGCTGATCGGAGCGGTGCTCGCGCTCGGCCTCGTCTACGCCAGCGCCAAGAGCCGGTCGCGCGAGCAGGCGCATGGCATCGAGGTCGAGCCTTATGGTTTCTTCCTGGGCAAGAGCGTTCTGTTGGCCTGCGCCGTGCTCTACTTCACCTATCTGATCGCCTCGCATCGCGGCCTGCCGAACGTGCTGGTCATCATGACGGCGTTGATCGCGCTTTACGGCTTCGTGACCCGGCGCACCGTGATCGGTCGGCAGATCTATGCGGTCGGCGGCAACGCCAAGGCGGCAAGCCTGTCGGGTATCAAGACCGAGCGGTTGACCTTCCTCACCTTCGTCAACATGGGCGTGCTCGCCGCGCTCGCCGGCCTCGTCTTCGCCGCGCGCCTCAACACCGCGACCCCGAAAGCCGGCCTCGGCTTCGAGCTCGACGTCATCGCCGCCTGCTTCATCGGCGGTGCCTCGGCCTATGGCGGGGTGGGGCGCGTCGGCGGCGCAGTGGTCGGCGCCATGATCATGGGCGTGATGAACAACGGCATGTCCATCCTCGGCATCGGCATCGACTACCAGCAGGTCATCAAGGGCCTGGTGCTGCTCGGGGCGGTCTGCATCGACGTGTACAACCAGCGGCGCTAGCTCATCGAAGCGGTCCAAGAGGTCGCGGAGACGCGCAAATCTGCAGGCGTCTCCGCAGCAGACAATATCTTTGGAGGAAGGGCTTGGAGCCGTCCGGAAAGCTCGAATGGCGCGAGCGGCACGCTGAGACGCGGCATCGCGCCTCAGTTCAACGGATATCGTGGTCCTGGTTCTCTGCCGAGCTTCTGCGGTTTCCGCAAACGGAGCTGGAGTTTCGCGTCAGGGGAGATGCGGCCTTCCTCGCGCTGCATGATTCCGTTCGCTCCGCGGGAGAGACGACGATAATAGGAGGGAGCCCTTCAACACGAACCGACCTTCGAGACAGGTTGACGTTCGTGCCGGTCGGATCGTCGGTTCAGGGCTGGCATCGTGTCAACGGCGGCGTTGCGTCCGTCTTTGGGGTGCATCTCACCCCGGCCAAGTCGGTTCACGAGGCAGATGATATCTCGCAAATTCCGCCATCGCTTTACTTCGAGAACGACAATCTCAAGGCGACGCTCAAGAAGCTTCAAGGTGTCCTGGATGGCTCCGGCATCAACGACCATGCCTATGCGGAGACACTCGGGCTGTTGCTTCTGTGGGAGCTGCGGCACGCCGCTGATCCAAAGCGTTCGTCTCCGGGCCAGGTTCGGGGAGGGCTCACTGCGCGTCAGTTGAAGCGGGTTCAGGAATTTGTCGATGCTCGAATCTCGGCCGAAATCTCGATATCCGACCTGGCAGGCGTGGCGGGACTGAGCCATTATCACTTCATCAGGGCGTTCAAGGACGCCGTTGGACGCTCGCCCTACCAGTACGTCCTGTCGGAGAGAACCCGCCGCGCGAAAGAGCTGCTGCTCTCCGCTCCCGATCTCTCGCTCGCAGACGTGGCACTGGCCGCAGGATTTGGCGATCCATCGCAATTGAACCGGGTATTCCGAAAGTTCGTTGGTGTGACGCCGACGGTTTTCCGGCGGGAAGCCGGCTCGGGTCTTCCATAGAGTTGCATCACTCCCAATCAGTCGTGAGGCGTGCCAACCCCCAGCCGTTCGCCCATCAACACGAGTTCAGCCCGACTTCCAGCTTTCATCTTCTCCATCACGTTCTTGCGGTGGGCCTTGATCGTCCGTACCGTCGTCCCCAACTCGTCAGCCACCTGCCTGCTGGTCTTGCCTGCAACAAGAAACACAAACACCTGCCGCTCGCGCGGGGTTAAGCTTGCAAAGCGACTTCGCAGATCATCGAATTCGCGTTGGAGCGCAAGCGCTGACCGGTGACGCGCGAGAGCTCGCTCAATCGCGCCAAGGAGATCGTCCGATTGGACGGGCTTGATCAGGAAGTCTTCGGCGCCTGCCTTGATTGCCTTGACTGTGGCACTCACGTCGAAATAGCCGGTGAGAAACAGGATCGGGAGAGTCGAGCCACGTTCCAGCAAGCGGCTTTGTAGCTCCAGTCCACTCAAGACGGGCATCCGAACGTCGAGGAGAATGCAGCTGGGCTCGTTTTCGTTGGGCGGCTGCTCCAACACTTGCTCGGCCGATGCATAGGCGACCACACGATACCCGGCCTGCTCCAATTGCCGTTGGATCGCAGCTCGGAAGCAAGTATCGTCATCGACAATGTAGACGGTGGCAGACAACTGCTCTCCTGACACGGAAGGCGCTGCCCTTGTTCAGTCTTCACTGTCTCGTGCGCTCCTGGAGTCAGGTTTTTGGGTTCCCGCGATGGAAGTCAACGGCTTGATCTCTTTTCGCCGCAGGAATTGGTATTCCCCGCAATTTCTGACACTCTTTCGGGGTTAGCAATGCCTGCCCCGCGGATTACTGCGTGGTGAAGAGCACCATCGCGATCGCGACGGAGAGACTCACCGCCGATACGGTTGCCACGGTCGACAGCACGCCCATCCGCCTGAGTGCGATGGCAAACGCGATGATGATGGGCGTCGCTGTCATCAGTCCGATCTGTGCGTCGGTCATATCGTCTTCGCCGTTTCGTGGAACCGCCAATCTCGGCGATCTCTGAGTCGCCAGGTGCATCCAACCCTATGACGGCGGGGCGGCCGGGACGTTGCGGTAGCGCAAACACCCAGGGCCGGCCGCCTTCTTTGTCCGGCGTCAAATTCGGTGCCGCGCCGCCGAGGTATCTGTCGGCATCCTTGATTCGGAAATCAGATGTCGGCGGCGGATTGCGAACAACAGGAAACCGGCTGGGGTATCCTCGAAGACCTTCCCGGCGACCCCATGATCTGGGTGCTGATCTTCAGCGAGCTCGCCGCCTTCGGCCTGTTCCTCGGCGCGTTCATCGTCGCCCGCGCAATTCATCCCGCGATGTTCGCGGCCGGCCAGGCCACGCTCGACGCGCATCTCGCCGGGCTCAACACCATTGTCCTCGTGACGAGCGGCTGGGCCGCGGCGCGCGGCACGGCCGCCGCGCGGGCGGGGGACAAGCGCGCCGCGCGGGGCTGGCTGCTTGGCGCCATGGCGCTCGGCGGCGTCTTCATCGCGATCAAGCTGTTCGAATATGCCGGCGAGATCGGCCAGGGAATCGGCCTGGAGACCAGCTCGTTCTTCACCCTCTATTTTCTCCTCACCGGCTTTCATCTTCTGCATGTCGGCCTTGGCATCGTGATCCTGGCCGTGGTTTCCCGGGGTGCCGAAGCCGCGGGCGTCGAGACGGGAACTGCCTTCTGGCACATGGTCGATCTCTTATGGATCGTCATGTTCCCGATCATCTATCTGGTGCAGCCGTGATTCCGGATCGTCTCGACATCACCTGGATCGTGCTGATCGGCCTTGCGCTTGCGACCATTCTGGTGCCTCCGCTCGTGCCGCGCCCGCTGTTCGCCAACGCCCTGCTGCTGACGCTCGCCGCGCTCAAGGGCCGCCGTATCGTGCTCGACTTCCTCGATCTTCGGGCCGCGCCGGCGCTCTGGCGCGGCCTCGTGAGCGCGTGGATCCTCGTCGTGGTGCTGTTCGCCTGGCTCGCGTCCGCCGTCGTCGTCCTGATCTGACTGCGGCGGGGCGCATCGCTGCGCTCCTTGCGCTTCCTCAAAGAGCAGTGCGCGCCAATCGGCAATAAATCACAGCATCGGATTTTCGCACGACTCAAACCGGAAAGGATTGGCAATGGCTGAACGCCTGACCAAGTCGGCCGCTCGAAACGTCTTCTACGGCGGCTCGGCCTTCTTCTTCGCCATTTTCATAGGGCTGACGGCGCACAGCCATTACTACATGGTCACGAGTTCGACCGATACGACGGCGCTGACGTCGTCGGTCGCCCGCGGCAAGCATGTCTGGGAGAAGAACTCCTGCATCAACTGCCACACCCTGCTCGGCGAGGGTGCCTATTTCGCGCCCGAGGTCGGCAACGTCTGGGATCGCTGGGGCGGCAACGAGGATCCGGCCGGGGCGCGCGAGACGCTGAAGGCCTGGATGCAGGCGCAGCCTTCGGGCGCGCCGGGGCGGCGACAGATGCCGCAGTTCAACCTCACCGACCAGGAGCTCAACGACCTCGCCGACTTCCTGCAATGGACCAGCACGATCAAGCGCCAGGAATGGCCGCCGAACAAGGCCGGCTGATCACATCGCCTCGTGAATCCCTCAAGACAGAGAGCCTGAGATGAAATATCAGACCCAGAAAGTCGCGATGCTGTATTTCTACGGCGCGCTGACGCTGTTCCTCGCGCAGGTCGTATTCGGCCTGCTCGCGGGGACGATCTACGTCCTGCCCAACACCCTGTCGACCCTCCTGCCGTTCAATATCGTCAGGATGATCCACACCAACGCGCTGATCGTGTGGTCGCTGATCGGATTCATGGGCGCGACCTACTTCCTGCTTCCGGAAGAGACCGAGACGGAGCTGTACAGCCCGTTGCTGGCAAAGATCCAGTTCTGGATGTTCTTTGGTGCGGCAGGTGTGGCCGTGGTTGGCTATCTCTTCCACTACCATGAGGGCCGCGAGTTCCTCGAGCAGCCCTTCATCATCAAGGTCGGCATCGTCGTCGTCTGTCTGATGTTCCTGTTCAACGTGACGATGACGGCCCTGAAGGGCCGCAAGACCACGGTGACCAACATCCTGTTGTTCGGCCTGTGGGGCGTCGCGATCTTCTTCCTGTTCGCCTTCTACAATCCGGCGAACCTCGCCGTCGACAAGATGTATTGGTGGTATGTCGTCCATCTCTGGGTCGAAGGCGTCTGGGAGCTGATCATGGCCTCCGTGCTCGCCTACCTGATGATCAAGCTCAACGGCATCGACCGCGAGGTGGTGGAGAAGTGGCTCTACGTCATCATCGGCCTCGCGCTGTTCTCAGGGATTCTCGGCACCGGCCATCACTTCTACTGGATCGGCGCGCCCGGCTACTGGCAGTGGATCGGCTCGCTGTTCTCCACGCTGGAGGTCGCGCCCTTCTTCACCATGGTGATCTTCACGGTGCAGATGACCTGGAAGGCCGGTCGCAAGCATCCGAACCGCGCCGCGCTGTTGTGGTCGGTCGGCTGCTCGGTGATGGCGTTCCTGGGGGCCGGCGTCTGGGGCTTCCTGCACACGCTGTCCTCGGTGAACTACTACACCCACGGCACGCAGGTCACCGCCGCGCACGGCCATCTCGCCTTCTTCGGCGCCTATGTGATGCTCAATCTCTCGGTGATGGCCTATGCGATCCCGCAGCTCAAGGGACGCGCGCCCTATAACCAGTGGCTCTCCATGGCGAGCTTCTGGATCATGTGCACGGCCATGATGGTGATGACCTTCGCGCTGACCTTCGCCGGCGTGGTCCAGGTTCACCTCCAGCGCGTGCTCGGCCAGGGCTACATGGACGTGCAGGACCAGCTCGCGATGTTCTACTGGGTGCGGCTCGGCTCTGGCGTGTTCGTGGCGATCTCCGCGCTGATGTTCGTGTGGGCGGTGCTGGTGCCGGGCCGCGAGAAGCAGGCCACCATTCCGGCTGCGCTACAGCCGGCTGAGTAGTTGCAAATGGCGGCCGCGGTTCGCCGCGGCCGCCCGCTTCCTGGAAATTCCGGAGAGATGTCATGAAACCTGCCCTTCACACGGTGAACTCGGCCCCCCAACTGCCGGCCTATGTTCCATCCGGAAACGAATGCGAGCTGTTCGAGCACGCCTGGCGGCGCCGCCTGCCGGTGCTGCTCAAGGGCCCGACCGGCTGCGGCAAGACGCGTTTCGTCGCGCATATGGCGGCGCGGCTGGGACTGCCGCTCCACACCGTCGCCTGTCACGACGATCTTACCGCGGCCGATCTCACCGGCCGCTATCTGCTCCGCGGCGGCGACACCGTGTGGACCGATGGTCCGCTGACGCGCGCGGTGCGCGAGGGCGGCATCTGCTATCTCGACGAAGTGGTCGAGGCACGCAAGGACGTCACCGTCGTGCTGCATCCCCTGACCGACGACCGCCGCATCCTGCCGCTGGAGCGCACCGGTGAGGAATTGGTGGCGCCGAGCAGCTTCATGCTGGTCGTATCCTACAATCCCGGCTACCAGACGCTGCTCAAGGCGCTGAAACCGTCGACACGGCAGCGCTTCGTCGCCATCGAATTCGACTTCCTGCCGCCCGAGCAGGAGATCGCTGTCGTATCCGCAGAGAGCGGGCTGTCGTCGGAGCGCGTGCGGCCACTGGTGACGCTCGCCGGCCGGCTGCGCGCGCTGAAGGGACACGACCTGGAGGAAGGCGTCTCGACCCGGCTCGTCGTCTATTGCGCGACCCTGATTGCCGCGGGCACGCCGACCGCCGATGCCGTGCTCGCCGGCATGATCGAGCCGCTCACCGACGACGCCGACGTCAAGGCGGCGCTGCTCGACGTCGCGCGTGCCGTGATCGGGTGAGGGGCCGCTGCCATGCTCGACTTCCTCGAACTGGAGGAGACGGTTGGCCGCGCCTGGCACAGGATGGTCGGCGGCACGGCGAGCTATCCGGTTCATGAGGATCACGCCGTCACGCTGACGGAGGTGAAAGGCCGCCTCGCGGTGATGTTCCGCGCGTTCGGCGGCGAGACCGGCGTGCAGATCGCGAGCGCAGGTGCCCGAAGATCTGCCCACCGACTCGGCTGGCGGCAGCGCATCGGTCTCGGCGACGAGCGCCTCGAGCAGCCGGGGCGCGACGCCGCGACCATCTTCCTTCCCGACAGCATCGCGATCTTTCCCGACCGGGCGCTGAACGCGTCGCTCTATCGCTGGCTCGCGGCGTGGTTCGCGGCTGCGCCGGTCGCGGCGATCACGGAGACCGACCCGCTCAGGCGCGACCTTCTGGTGCTGCGCCGCGCCAGCGAGACTGCGGTCTGGGTGCTCGTGCAATTTCCCGGGCTCGTCACGGATTATGCGAAGCTCGCCGCGGCCACCGCCACGGCCCGGCCGCGGCGGCCCTTGCCGCGTATCGAGCAGGAGGTGGAGCAGATCGTCCTGGCGCTGCTCGGCGTCGAAAAAGCACCTGCAGGCAAGCTGTGGCGGGCGATGATGGGAACGGAGCCGCTGCCGGCCAAGGCGCCGCCGGGCTACCGTTCGATCTTGCCGTGTCCGCTCTGGGGCGATTGCTGGACGCGCGAGCTCTCGCCGGCACATGTGGGGGAAGATGAGCGCGCGCCGGGCGCGGAGGCTGCCGCCCCGGACGATCGCAAGCGCTTCGCCGTCCGCGAGCGCGAGGACAATGCCAATCGCCGCGATCCCTTCGTGCTCAACCGCTTCGAAAAGATCCTCGCCATGGCCGAGATGGTCAATGTCGATCGGCCCGCCGACGACAGCGAGGACGAGGACGCGCAGAAGGCGGCCGACGATCTCGAGGAGATCACGCTCAGTCGCCGCAGCGGCAAGCCCGCGAGCCGGTTCAAATTCGATCTCGACCTGCCGCCGGAAGCCCTCGATACGTCGCGCCTGAACGCGGACCTGACCTATCCCGAATGGGACTATCGCAGCGGCGCCTACCTGCCGGATCACTGCCGCGTGCTCGCGGCCGCGGCGTCCGAGCAAGGTGAGACCTGGGCGGCGAATGACGCCATGCGCCGGCACATTCGCCAAGTGCGCCGCCGCTTCGAAGTCTTGCGTCCGCGTCACGAATTGATGCGCGCCCAGGCCGACGGCCACGACCTCGATCTCGACGCGTTGGTCCGCGCGCGATGCGACCTCCGTGCCGGCAGCGGCAGCGGTCTCGACCGCATCCATGTCGCGATGCGTCCGCAGGGTCACGATCTCGCCGTCACGCTGCTCGTCGACGTCTCGCTCTCGACCGACGCCTGGATTGACGGTCATCGCGTGCTCGACGTCGAGAAGGAGGCGCTGCTCGTGCTCGCGCACGGACTGTCGGCCTGCGGCGACCACCACAGCATCCTGACCTTCACATCGCGCCGACGCTCATGGGTGCGGCTCGAAACGGTCAAGGCGTTCGGCGAGCCGATGAGCGGGGCGGTGGAGCGCCGCATCGGCGCGCTCAGGCCCGGCTATTACACGCGGATCGGCGCAGCCGTGCGCCACGCCTCGGCCGAGCTCGCGCGCCAGCCGCAACGCAAGAAGCTGCTGCTCGTCCTCACCGACGGCAAGCCGAACGACGTCGATCATTATGAGGGCCGGTTCGCGGTCGAGGACACCCGCAAATCGGTGCAGGAGGCGCGCCGGCTCGGCATCGCCGCATTCGGCGTGACGGTGGACGCAACCGCGCAATCCTATTTCCCCACCCTGTTCGGGCGCGGCGGCTACGCCATCGTCGGCAACATCAAGCGGTTGCCCGCGGCACTGCCGGCGATCTACCGCCAGGTGGCACATTGAGGCACGGTGGTGCCACCGGCGGTTTAGTCCGGCTGAGCTATTGCCCATGCAATGGGTATATGATCGAATGGCCGGATGGACCAAGGCCGGCCGGAACCCGATCTGATCATCTTCGACTGCGACGGCGTGCTCGTCGACAGCGAGCTGTTGAGCTGCCGCTGCCTGTCCGAAGTGCTGGCCGAGTTCGGCTTCGCGCTGAGCGAGGACGAGGCGCTCGAGCTGTTTCTCGGACGCAGCACAAAGGCGATCGAACAGCATTACCGCGATCTCGGGCAGGTCGTGCCGGACGGCTTCCTGCCGCGATTGAAGGCGCGCGTGCTCGAGACATTTGCCGCCTCGCTCGAGCCGATCCCAGGCGTGGGGGCGGCGCTCTCGGAGCTGACGGTTCCGTGCTGCGTGGCGTCGTCGAGCGATATCGATCGCGTATCGCTCTCGCTCGATGTCACCGGCCTCAGGCCGCTATTCGACAACCGTATCTATACGGCGCAGATGGTCAGGAACGGCAAGCCGGCGCCCGACCTCTTCCTTTATGCGGCTGAGAAGATGCGCGCATCGCCTTCGCGCACGTTGGTGATCGAGGACAGCGTCAGCGGCGTGCAGGCGGGGAAGGCGGCCGGCATGACCGTCTGGGGATTTGTCGGCGGCGGCCATTATCGCGCCCGCGACGGCCACGCTATATTGTCCGCCGCCGGGGCCGATCGGGTCTTCGGGCGCATGAGCGATTTCTGGAAGGGGGCATGAAGCCTGCCATGGCCGGCGAGAACGAGAAGTCGAGGCTCGACGATGCCGCGCGCGCCGGCTGGCTCTATTTCATTGCCGGCCACACCCAGGACGAGATCGCGAAGATGCTCCAGGTCTCGCGCGCCTCGGCGCAGCGGCTGGTATCGCTGTGCCTAGCCGAACGTCTCATCACCTTCCGCCTTGAACATCCCATCGCCGCCTGCATGGAACTGGCGGCGCGGCTGAAGCAGCGTTTCGATCTCGTCCATTGCGAGGTGGTGCCGGCCGATCCCGCGGCGCCGCAGGCCACCGCAGGCATCGCCGAGCGCTGCGCCAACCTGCTCGATTCCACGCTGCGCTCGGAGACGCCGGTCATCGTCGCGCTCGGCACCGGCCGCGCGGTGCGTGCCGCGGTCGAGCGCGTCACGCCGATCGACCGGCCCAATCACCAGATCGTCTCGCTGGTCGGCAACATCTCCGCCGACGGCTCGGCGAGCTTCTACGACACCGTCGGCCGGCTCGCCGACCGCACTGGCGCCCGGCACTATCCGATGCCGCTGCCGTTCCTGATGTCGTCCGAGGACGAGCGCAACAAGATGGTGCGCATCGAGCCGATCGCGAAGGTGAAGGCGGTCGCGGCCAAGGCGGACCTGCGCCTCGTCGGCATTGGCCAGATGGACCAGAAGGCGCAGGTGCATGTCGACGGCTTCGTCACGCGTGACGAACTGTTCGAGATGATGCGGCTAGGGGCCATCGGCGAGATCACCGGCTGGGCCTATGATTCCAAGGGCCGGCTGCTCAAGGCCGGCACCAACAGGCGCCTCACCAGCATTCCGCCGGAAGTTCCGGCGAAGACCACGACGATCGGTGCCGCAGTCGGGGCCGCCAAGGTGCCTGCGATCGCGGCGGCGCTGAACGGGGGTCTGATCAACGGCCTGATCACCGACGAGGCCACCGCGCGGGCGATTCTGGAGCGGTAGGCGTAAGTCGGCGCGGCGATGGCGCTACGCTCCCTCTCCCGCAGGCGGGAGAGGTGGAGCAAGCCGCCATACCTGTACACAGCATGACAAGTAACTCCCGCACCGCAGCACTCATAAGTTGCGGGAACGCTCCTCCAGCTGCTTGACAATCGTCCTTCCTTGCGTTGAACATACGCCCAACGTGTGGGCATATGCTCAAAACGCGAGCCAAGGGAGGTCACCGTGAAACATGTCCTGGGCGCCGTCTGCGGCGCGTCTTGCCTGCTGCTGGCCATCCCCGCGATGGCCGAAACGACACTGACGATCGCCACCGTGAACAATGGCGACATGATCCGCATGCAGGGACTGACCAGCGAATTCACCAAGAAGAACCCGGACATCACCGTCAAATGGGTGACTCTGGAGGAGAACGTGCTGCGCCAGCGCGTCACCACCGACATCGCCACCAAGGGCGGCCAGTTCGACGTGCTCACCATCGGCACCTACGAGGTGCCGATCTGGGCCAAGAAGGGCTGGCTGGTGCCGCTCGCCAATCTCGGCGCCGACTACGACGTCGCCGACCTCCTGCCCAAGATCAAGGATGCGGTCTCCGTCGACGGCAAGCTCTACGCCGCGCCGTTCTACGGCGAGAGCTCGATGGTGATGTACCGCACCGACCTGTTCGACAAGGCCGGCCTGAAGATGCCGGAGAAGCCGACCTGGGAGTTCGTGATCGACGCCGCCAAGAAGCTGACCGACAAGAGCGCTGGCGTCTACGGCATCTGTCTGCGCGGCAAGGCCGGCTGGGGCGAGAACATGGCGTTCCTCTCGGCCATGGCAAATTCCTATGGCGCACGCTGGTTCGACGAGAAGTGGGAGCCGCAATTCAACACGCCGGAATGGAAGACCACGCTCACGACCTACGTCAATCTCATGAAGGAGGCGGGCCCTCCCGGCGCGAGCTCCAACGGCTTCAACGAGAACCTGGCGCTGTTCAACGCCGGCAAATGTGCGATGTGGATCGACGCCACGGTCGCGGCGTCCTTCGTCACCAACCCGAAGGACTCCAAGGTCGCCGACAAGGTCGGCTTCGCGCTGGCGCCCAACACCGGGCTTGGCAAGAACGCCAACTGGCTGTGGGCGTGGAATCTCGCGATCCCCGCCGGCTCGAAGAAGACGGAAGCGGCTGAGAAGTTCATCGCCTGGGCGACGAGCAAGGACTACACCAAGCTGGTGGCGTCGAAGGACGGCTGGGCCAACGTGCCGCCGGGCACGCGCACCTCGCTCTACCAGAACGAAGACTATCTGAAGGTCGCGCCCTTCGCCAAGCTGACGCTGGCCTCAATCGATGCCGCCGATCCGAACAAGCCGACGGTGAAGCCGGTTCCTTACGTCGGCGTGCAATACGCCGCGATCCCGGAATTCCAGGGTATCGGCACCCAGGTCGGCCAGCAATTCTCGGCGGCGCTTGCCGGCTCCACCACCGTCGATGCGGCGCTCACCGCTGCGCAATCCTCCACCGAGCGCGAGATGAAGCGCGCCGGCTACATCAAGTGAACCCGGGCTCTTCCTCCTGAGCTCAGACTAGCGGCCATCCATTTCCGGATGGATGGCCGCCTTCTTCCCCGCAGAGGAGAAGCGGATGGCAACCCGGCAGACGCAGGTTCTTGCGCGGTCGCTTCTGACCCCGGCCGTCGGGCTCCTGTTCATCTGGATGATCGTTCCGCTCGCGCTGACGATCTATTTCTCGACCCTGCGTTACAGCCTGCTCGATCCCGGCTCGGAAGTGTTCGTCGGGCTGGAGAATTTCCGCTACTTCCTCACCGATCCCGCCTTCCTCGCCTCGCTCCGGAACACGCTCGTTCTGGTCGGCTCGGTGCTGGCGCTGACGATCCTGCTCGGCATTCCCCTGGCGCTGCTGCTCGACCAGCCCGTGATCGGACGCAACTTCGTCCGGCTGATGGTGATCGCGCCGTTCTTCGTGATGCCGACGGTGAGCGCGCTGGTCTGGAAGAACCTGTTGATGCACCCGGTCTCCGGCCTGTTCGCCTGGCTCGCCACGCTGTTCGGCCTGACGCCGATCGACTGGTTCAACGACGTGCCGCTGTTCGCGGTGATCCTGATCGTGGCCTGGCAATGGTTGCCGTTCGCCACGCTGATCCTGCTCACGGCGCTGCAATCGCTCGATGAGGAGCAGAAGGAGGCCGCCGAGATGGATGGCGCCAGCGCCGTCTCGACCTTCATCTACATCACGCTGCCGCACCTCGCGCGTCCCATCACCGTGGTGATCCTGATCGAGACCATCTTCCTGCTGACGGTGTTCGCCGAGATCTTCGTGACCACCGGCGGCGGGCCGGGGCTCCAGACCACCAACATCGCCTTCCTCATCTACGCGCAGGCGCTGATCCAGTTCGACGTCGGCAGCGCCTCCGCGGGCGGTCTCGTTGCGGTGGTGATCGCCAACATCGTTGCCTTCTTCCTCGTCCGCATCGTCGGCCGCAATCTGGAGGCTTGAAGCATGGCGCGGATGGCGACGACGCGGCGGGTGGCGATATCGACGGTGGCGGCCTGGCTGTTCGGCTTCCTGATCTTCTTCCCGATCCTCTGGATGGTGCTGGCGAGCTTCAAGACCGAGCTCGAGGCTTTCGCGATCCCGCCATCCTTCCTGTTCTTTCACTGGACCACCGAGAATTACGCGACCGTGCAGGAGCGTAGCGACTACTTCCACCATGCGCTGAACTCGATCATCATCGCCGGCGGCTCGACGGTCATCGCGCTTCTGATCGCCATTCCGGCGGCGTGGTCGATGGCGTTCTCGCCGACCAAGCGGACCAAGGACATCCTGCTCTGGATGCTCTCGACCAAGATGATGCCGCCGGTCGGCGTGCTGGTGCCGATCTACCTGATCTACAAGAGCTTCGGTCTGCTCGATTCCCGCACCGGTCTCGTCTTCATCCTGTGCCTTGGAAACCTGCCGATCGTGATCTGGATGCTGTTCACCTATTTCAAGGAGATACCGCGCGACATCCTGGAGGCTGCGCGCATGGACGGTGCAACAATAGGCCGCGAGCTCGTCTATGTCCTGACGCCGATGGCGATCCCGGGTCTCGCATCGACGATGCTGCTCAATCTGATCCTTGCCTGGAACGAAGCGTTCTGGACGCTCAACCTGTCGACCTCGTACGCGGCGCCGCTCACCACGTTCATCGCCTCATATTCCAGCCCGGAAGGGCTGTTCTGGGCAAAACTGTCGGCGGCCTCGACGCTGGCGATCGCGCCCATTCTCGTCCTCGGTTGGTTCAGCCAGAAGCAGCTCGTGCGTGGGCTCACCTTCGGCGCGGTGAAGTAGAGGGGCTGCCGGATCATGGGTCAGATCACACTTCAGGGCGTGCAGAAATCCTTCGGCCCCGTGCACATCATCAAGGGCGCCGACCTCGACATCGCCGACGGCTCCTTCGTGGTGTTCGTCGGCCCCTCAGGCTGCGGCAAGACCACGCTCTTGCGGCTGATCGCCGGCCTCGAGGACGTCAGCGGCGGCAGCATCCTGATTGACGGCAAGAACGTCGTCGACACGCCGCCCGCCAAGCGCGGGCTGTCGATGGTGTTCCAGTCCTACGCGCTCTATCCGCATATGAGCGTACGCGGCAATATCGGCTTCGGCCTCAAGATGGCTGGCTTGCCCAGGGACGAGATCAACCGCAAGGTCGAGGGGGCCGCCGCGACGCTCAACCTCACGCCCTATCTCGACCGCAAGCCGCGCGAACTGTCCGGCGGCCAGCGCCAGCGCGTCGCGATCGGGCGCGCCATCGTCCGCGAGCCCAAGGCGTTCCTGTTCGACGAGCCGCTCTCCAATCTCGATGCGGCGCTGCGCGTGCAGATGCGGATCGAGGTGACGCGACTCCAGAAGCAGCTCGGCACCACCGCGATCTACGTCACCCACGACCAGGTCGAGGCCATGACCATGGCCGACAAGATCGTCGTGCTCAACGGCGGCAAGATCGAGCAATACGGCTCGCCGCTGGAACTCTACGAGAGGCCGGCCAATCTCTTCGTCGCCGGGTTCATCGGCTCGCCCAAGATGAATTTCGTCACCGGCGAGCCCGCCTTGCAGAAGGGGGCGGCGACGATCGGTGTGCGGCCGGAGCACCTCAAGATCGAGCGCGACGGTGCCGGCGGCTGGCTGGGAACCATCACGGTCGCCGAGCATCTCGGCAGCGACACCTTCCTTTACGTCGACGCGGGCCCGATCGGCATGCTGACCGCGCGCTACATCGGCGAATTGAGCCTGCACGCCGGCGACCGGGTGTCGCTGGTGCCAGACCCCGCGCGCATCCACCGCTTCGACAATAGCGGCAACGCGCTTCGCGGCTGACAAGAAACGGCAAGAAGACGGAAAGACCACCATGTATCTGGAAAAATTCAAGCTGAGCGGCAAGACCGCATTCATCACCGGCGGCGGGCAGGGCATTGGCCTTGCCTGCGCCGAGGCGCTGGCCGAAGCCGGCGCCAGGGTCGTCATCGGCGATCGCGACAGCAAGGTCGCCGACAGCGCGAAGGCCAGCCTGAAGGCCAAGGGCTACGATATCGAGACCGCGATCATGGACGTCACCGATACCAGGCGCGTCGCGGAGGTGGCGAGCGACCTCGTCGCCCGCCACGGCAAGGTCGACATCCTCGTCAACAATGCCGGCATCGCCCGCAGCGAGACGCCGGCGGAGACCGTCACCGACGAGCACTGGCTCAACGTCATCGACGTCAATCTCAACGGCACCTTCTGGTGCTGCCGCGAATTCGGCAAGCACATGCTGAAGGCCAAGAGCGGCGCCATCGTCAATGTCGGCTCGATGTCGGGCTTCATCGTCAACAAGCCGCAGGAGCAGTGCTTCTACAACGCCTCCAAGGCCGGCGTGCACCACCTGACCAAGTCGCTCGCCGCCGAATGGGGCGCGCGCGGCGTCCGCGTCAATGCGGTGGCGCCGACTTACATCGAGACCCCGCTCAACGCCTTCGTGAAGAGCAACCCGAAAATGTACGACGCCTGGATCGGTGGAACCCCGATGGCGCGAATGGGGCAGGTCGAGGAGATCGCCTCGGTCGTCCTGTTCCTCTCATCCGAGGCCGCGAGCCTGATGACAGGCAGCATCGTGCTGGTGGATGGCGGCTACACTTGCTGGTAGGCTTGCGTCAAAATTGACGGAAAGCGACCGGGAGCGACAATGCCGCGAGCGTATATCGGCGTCGATGTAGGGACCACGAGCACGCGGGCAGGGGTGTTCGACGAGGCCGGCACGCTGCTCGCGATGGCGCGGCATCCGATCCGGATCTGGCACGAGGCCGGCGATATCGTCGAGCAGTCATCCCAGGACATCTGGGACGCCTGCGCGACATCGGTGCGCGCGGCGATGGCGGAGGCTGCGATCGCGCCCGACAGCGTCGGCGGCATCGGTTTCGACGCGACCTGCTCGCTCGTGGTGCTCGATCCGCACGGCGAGCCCGTCACGGTCAGCACCTCCGGCGATCCGCAGCGCAACGTCATCGTCTGGATGGACCATCGCGCCGTCGCCGAGGCGCGGCTGATCAACGAGACCGAGGATGCCGTGCTGCGCTATGTCGGCGGATCGATCTCGCCCGAGATGGAGATGCCGAAGCTGCTGTGGCTGAAGCGGCATTTGCGTGCGAGCTTCGATGCTGCCGGCCACTTCTTCGATCTGGCGGATTATCTGACCTGGCGCGCGACCGGCTCGCTGCAGCGCTCGACCTGCACCGTTACCTGCAAATGGAACTATCTTGCACATGATGGCGGCGGCTGGAGCGCGCCGTTCTTCAAGCGCATTGGCCTGTCAGACTTCGTCAGCGAGAATTACGCCCGCATCGGCACCGGGATCGTCGCGCCCGGCACCCGGCTCGGCGAGGGTCTCACGCACGCCGCGGCGTCCGATCTCGGTCTGTCGCCGGGCACGCCGGTTGGTGCGTCGCTGATCGATGCGCATGCCGGCGGCATTGGCGCGATCGGCGGCCGCGACGGATCGGGTGGCGCGTCCGATGTCTGCGATCGCCTCGCCTACATCATGGGGACCTCGGCCTGCATCATGGCGACGACCAGGGAGCCGTGCTTCGTGCCCGGGGTGTGGGGTCCTTACTACTCCGGCATGGTGCCGGACTTCTGGCTCAACGAGGGCGGCCAGTCGGCCGCGGGCGCGGCGATCGATCACCTCCTGAAGTCGCATCCCGGCTTCGCCGAGGCGAGCGCGGCGGCGCGCAGCGAGGGGCTCGACCTCATCGATTTCCTCGAGCGCCGCATCATCGCGCGCGCCGGCGATGCCAGCCGCGCCGCGCTGCTTGCCCGCGATGTGCACGTCTTGCCCGAATTCATCGGCAATCGCTCGCCCTATGCAGACCCGGATACGCGCGCGGTGATCGCCGGCCTCGATCTCGACACCGACATCGCTTCGATGGAGCGGCTGTTCGTTGCCGGCCTGTGCGGGCTCGCCTACGGGCTCGCCGAGGTGATCGAGGCCTTTGCCACGCATGGCGTTCGTTCCAGCATCATGATCATGGGCGGCGGCGCCAGCCGCAGTCCCTTGGTGCGGCAGATCATGGCGGATACGACGGGCCTCACGGTGGCACTGCCGCAGACGAAAGAGCCGGTGCTGCTGGGGGCCGCCATGCTCGGGGCGGTGGCTGGCGGTGCCTGTGCCTCGATCGGCGAGACCATGGCGAAGATGTCGGCGTTGGGACGCAAGAGCGAGCCGACCGCGCCGGACATGGCGGCGTTTCACGCCCGCAAGCGCGAGGTCTACAAGCTGCTGCGCGAGGTCGATCGCGGCAGCCGCGCGACGATGCGCGAGATCGCGAGAGGTTGAAGGGGATGTTGATTGCCTGCGGCGATGCGCTGATCGATTTCGTGCCGACGCGAAACGCCGATGGCCGCGAGGCGGTAATGCCCGCCGTCGGCGGCTCGTGCCTCAACGTCGCGATCGGCATGGCGCGCCTCGGCGCGCCCACCGGCTTTGTCGGTGGCATCTCGACCGACCTGTTCGGACGGATGATCGCAGATCACGCCGCAGCCTCGCAAGTCGAGCTGGGTCTCGCCACCCGCAGTGATCATCAGACGACGCTCGCCTTCGTGCGCATCGTCGCGGGCGAATCCCACTATGCCTTCTACGATGCCGAGACGGCGACGCGGAATTGGACCTACCGACGCGGCTCCATTCCGTTCGAGACGGTCGAAGCCCTACATGTCGGCTCGACCACGCTGGTCAACGACCAGGGCGCGGCGGAGACGACTGCGCTGATCGCGGATGCGCGGACGTCATCGACGATCTCGTTCGATCCGAACTGCCGGCCCAATCTGGTCAAGGACAAGCCGGCCTACCTTGCGCGCATGGCTGGCTTCGCGGCCAGCGCCGATCTCATCAAGATGTCCGATGTCGACTTCGCCTTTCTCTACGGTGAGGAGCCGTATCAGCAGCGGGCGAGCGCGCTGTTGGAGCAGGGCGCGAGCCTCGTCGTCATCACCCGCGGCAACAACGGTGCCACGGCGTGGCACGCCGGAGCAGGGCAGATCGAGGTCGCCGCGCCGGCGGTCGAGGTCGCCGACACCATCGGCGCCGGTGACAGTTTTCAGGCGGCGCTGCTGGTCGCCCTGCACAAGCAGGGCCGCATCGTGCGGCAGCAATTGAAGGACGTCAGTGCCGACGAACTCCGCCGCGCGCTGTCGTTCGCTGCCAATTGCGCCGGCCTCACCTGCACCCGCCCGGGGGCCGATCCGCCCTGGATTGGCGAGATCACGTGGCGTTGGTGAGGCGGTGTCGCCTCACAGCCGCGCGACGGCCTTCTCGGCGCATTTGAGGAAGGTTCCGATCAGCGGACTTTGGGAATCCCGCCGCCAACAGACCGCGATGTCGAGGGAGTCGGTGGCGTCTCGCAGCGGCCTGAACACGATGCCGCGCGGCGCGCCGAGCTGCGCGCAGGCCGGCAGGATGGCGAAGCCTTCGCCGGCGAGGACCAGGCTCATCGCCGAATGCACCGTCTCGACGCGGCTCGCGATCGGCATCACCACCTGGTGCCGGCGCAGCATGGGGACCACGGCGGACGAAGCGGGACCATGGTCCGGATGCGGGAGCGCGATCAGCGGACGGCCGTGCAACCGGGCCATAGGCACGGAGCTCAGGCGGGCGAGTGGCGAGCGGATCGGCATGGCGAGCATGAGGCGCTGCGCACCGATCCGCGCCACCTGGATCTCGGGATGGTTGATGGCCGGCATGCATAGCGCGACGGTGACGCTGCGATCGAGCACCCGGGCCTCGCGTGTCGAGGCGCTGAGCTCGGCGAATTCGAGGTCGACGCCGGGCACCGAGCGGCGCAGCTCGGGGATGAGCCGCGGCAGTATCGCATTCGCCAGCACGAACATGTAGCCGACCGAGAGCCGACCGCGCCGCCCCGAGGCGACCGCGCGCGCGGCTTCGGCGCCGTCGGCTGCCAGCGCCAGCGCCTCGCTGGCGCGTGCCAGCAGCGCCTGGCCCGCTTCGGTCAGGTCCATGCCGCGGGTGCCGCGGCGGAACAGCGGCGCGCCGATCTCGGCCTCGAGCTTGCGGATCTGGACCGAGAGCGGGGGCTGGGCCATGCGCAGCCGCTCGGCGGCCTTGCCGATGCTGCGCGTCTCGGCGACGGCGACGAAATAGCGGAGCCGGCGAAGATCCATTGGCATACCGAATACGTATGGGTTGACCATCAAAATCGTATTGGACGGCGAGTTAACAAAACTGTCATTCTCGCTGTCAATGTTGGGCCAACGACGGCCAGCTTCGGAGCGTGATGTGACGATGAACGGCGATCCCTGTCTTTTGTCCGCAACCGAGCTGCGCGGCCTCATCGCCGAAAAGCGGATCTCGCCCGTCGAGCTCGTCAGTGCCGTGCTCGCGCGCGCCGAGGAGCTTCAGCCCAAATTGAACTGCTTCATCACGCTGTGCGGTGATGAAGCGATGGCAGCGGCGCGCGACGCCGAGCGCAAGATGATGGCCGGCGAGCCGCTCGGCCTGCTGCACGGCATCCCCGTCACCGTCAAGGACATCGTCAACACGCGCGGAGTGAAGACCACCTTCGGCGCCGTTCCCTATAGAGACAATGTGCCGACCGAGGATGCCGTGGCGGTCGCACGGCTGCGCGCGCAAGGCGCGATCCTGATCGGCAAGACCACGACGCCGGAATTCGGCAGCAAGTGCCTGACCGACTCGCCTCTGTTCGGCCGCACCCGCAATGCATGGAGTGCCGAGCGTTCCTCCGGCGGCTCCAGCGGTGGCGCGGCGGTCGCCATTGCCAGCGGCATCGCGCCGCTTGCGATCGCGACCGACGGCGGCGGCTCGACGCGGATCCCGGCCGCCTGCAACGGCGTCGTCGGCTTGAAGCAGAGCAACGGCGTCATCCCGCACAGCCAGGCGCTGGACGTGTTCGGCAACCAGACCTATGTCACGCCGACGACGCGCACCGTCGCCGACACCGCGCTGATGATGCAGGCGATGGCCGGCGAGGATCCATGCGATCCCTGGTCGATCGGCATTCCCGCACCCGATTTCATCGGCAGCGCCGCGCCGCGCGGTGATCTGCGCGGGCAGAAGATCCTGTTCTGTGCTTCGCCGCCCGGACGGCCCGTGTCTTCGGACGTCGCCGCCAGCTTCAAGGCGAGCCTCGACCGGCTGGCGAGCCTTGGTGCCGAGATCGAAGAATTCTCCGGCGACGGGTTCGACATCGAGCCGATCTGGCGCGCCATCAATCACACGGTCTGGCGCACGCGCTTTGCCAAGCTCGCGGCCGAGCACAAGGACGAGCTGAGCGAGGCCTTCCTCAAGCAGCTTGCGCTCGCCACCGAGGTCAGCGGTGCCGACTATCAGGAGGCGATGTTCGCGCGCACCGCGCTGTTCCGCCGGGTGCAATCGCTGCTTGCGCGCGGGCACCTCCTGGCAATGCCGACCATCACCCGCACCGCGCTGCCGATCGGGCAGGACCTGTTCGGCACCATCGAGATCGACGGCAAGTATTTCGACAGCGTCCGGCCGCATTGGTTCCCCTGGACCATGCCCTTCAACATGACCGGACATCCCGCGGTCAGCCTGCCCTGCGGCTTCGGCCGCGACGGTCTGCCGATCGGGCTCCAACTCGTCGGCCGTTTCCGGGGCGACGCCGAATTGCTGCGCGCGAGCGCGCTGTTCGAGGCCTCGCACGATCTGCTCTCGCGCCGGCCCGCTTGAGAAGATGGATATGCAGCAAGGGGCTTGCCTCCGGCGTCCGGACATGTTGATCGTGCTGCGATCAAGCCCTGAAGCCGAGCGCGCATGAGCGTCTTTGTCCTCCGACGTGTCCTGACCCTGCTGGCGACGCTGGTCGGCGCATCGCTGATCATCTTCCTTGTGCTGGACGCTCTTCCCGGCAATGCCGCGCAGATGCTGATGGGCGCCGACGCCTCGGCCGACGCGGTCCGCGCGCTCACCGTCAAGCTCGGGCTCGACCAGCCGCTGGCGGTTCGCTATCTGCAATGGATCAGGGGACTGCTCTCCGGCGATCTCGGCAACAGCTATGTCTATGGCACGCCGGTCGCCAGCCTGATCGCGGAACGGCTGGTGCTGACGATTCCGCTCGCGATCATGGCCATGACCATTACGGTGACGCTGGCACTCTCGGCCGGCATCTACACCGCCGCCAATCACAACAAGCTCGGCGATGTCGGCGTGATGTCGCTGACCCAGGTCGGCATCGCGCTGCCGAACTTCTGGTTCGCGATCCTTCTTGTGCTGTTGTTCTCGGTGCGGCTGCAATGGCTCTCGGCGGGCGGCTTTGCCGGCTGGGAGGATGGCATCTGGCCTGGCTTCAAGTCGCTGCTGCTGCCGGCAATCTCGCTTGCGGTGGTGCAGGCCGCGATCCTCGCACGTGTCACCCGTTCGGCGGTTCTCGAGGTGTTGCGCGAGGACTTCGTCCGCACCGCGCGCGCAAAGGGCCTCGGCAAGCGCGAGGTGCTGTGGCGCCACGTGCTGCGCAACGCGATGATCCCCGTCATGACGGTGATGGGGCTGCAATTCGCCAATCTGCTCGCCGGCACCATCGTGATCGAGAACGTGTTCTACCTTCCGGGCCTCGGGCGACTGATCTTCCAGTCGATCGCCAACCGCGACCTGATCGTGGTGCGCAACTGCGTGATGCTGCTGGCCGCCATGGTCGTCGTCGTCAATTTCGTGGTCGATGTGCTCTATGCCTTCATCGATCCCCGTATCAAGGTCCACGATCTGTGAGCGCGCCCATGACCATTGACGCGCCGCTCGCAACACGGCCGCTGCCGGCCCGGACGTTCTGGCGCCGCGCGCTGCGCCATCGCAGCTTCGTGCTCGGCGGTGCGCTGAGCCTGCTGGTGCTCGCCGCGGCGCTGCTGTCGCTGGTGTGGACGCCGTGGCCCCCCACCGAGATCGACATCGCCTCGAAACTCCGGCCGCCCTCGGCGGCGCACTGGCTCGGCACAGATTCCTTCGGTCGCGACATCGTCTCGCTGCTGCTCGCGGGCGCCCGCTCCACCATCATGGTCGGCATCATTGCCGTGAGCATCGGTCTCACCTTCGGCGTCTGCCTCGGCCTGATTGCCTCTGCCAAGCGGGGCTGGACCGAAGAGATCATCATGCGGTTTGCCGATTTCAGCTTCGCCTTTCCGGCCGTGCTCTCCGCGATCATGCTCGCCGCGGTCGCTGGACCGGGCATGGTGACCTCGATCGTCGCGATCGGCATCTTCCAGATCCCGACGCTGACGCGGCTGACGCGCGGTTCGGCCAACGCGATCTGGGCGCGCGAGTTCGTGCTGGCCGCGCGCGCCGCGGGCAAGGGGCGCTTCCGCATCACCATCGAGCACGTGCTGCCCAACATCCTGTCGATCCTGATCGTGCAGGTCACGATCCAGTTCGCGCTCGCCATTCTCGCGGAGGCCGCCTTGTCCTATCTCGGCCTCGGCACCCAGCCGCCGCAGCCGTCCTGGGGCCGCATGCTGAACGATGCGCAGACGCTGCTGTTCCAGTCGCCGATGCTCGCGGTCTATCCGGGCGCTGCGATCGCGATCGCGGTGCTCGGTCTCAATCTGCTCGGCGACGGATTGCGCGACCTGCTCGATCCCCGGCTGGCGCGGGAGCGATGACGATGGGTGAGCGCTCCAACATGCCGCTGATCGAAGTCGACAATCTCGGCGTCCGCCTCAACACGAGCCGCGGGCCCGCGCAGGCCGTGCGCGGTGTCAGCTTCACTCTCAAGCGCGGCGAGACGCTCGGGCTCGTCGGCGAATCCGGTTGCGGGAAGTCCGTCACGGCACTTTCCCTGATGGGCCTCTTGCCGGACAGCGCGGGCGTCAGCGGCAGCATCAGGCTTGATAGCGATGAGCTCGTTGGGCGTTCGGATGCCGATTATTGCCGTCTGCGCGGCAACCGCATCAGCATGATCTTCCAGGAGCCGATGACCGCGCTCAATCCGATGCACGCGATCGGCCATCAGGTCGCCGAGCCGCTGCGGCGTCACAAGAAGTACTCTGCGGCACAGGCGCGGCGCGAGGCGATCGCCTTGCTCGACCGCGTCGGGCTGCCCGATCCGGCACGGCGCGTCGACGCCTATCCGCACCAGTTCTCTGGCGGTCAGCGCCAGCGCATCACCATTGCCATGGCGCTCGCCTGCGAGCCGGACCTGTTGATCGCGGACGAGCCGACCACCGCGCTCGACGTCACCATCCAGGGCCAGATCCTCGACCTCATCGCCGATCTCGTCGAGGAGCGCGGCATGTCGATGATCCTGATCTCGCACGATCTCGGCGTCATCGCCGAGAACGTGCAGCGGATGATGGTGATGTATGGCGGCACCGTCGTCGAGAGCGGGCCGACCGACGAGGTGTTCCGCCGGATGGGGCATCCCTACACGCAGGGCCTGTTCCGCGCCCGGCCGAAGCTCGGCGCGCGCAAGGGGACGCGGCTGAAGACGATCGCGGGCACGGTGCCGGAGCTCGCCGATTTGCCGTCCGGCTGCACCTTCTCCGATCGATGCCCGCTCGTGATCGATCAGTGTCGCGCCGCGCTTCCGCCGATGGTGGACGTCGGACCTCGCCACTTCGTGCGCTGCATCAGGACGGACGTCTCCATGGCCGAACGCGTCGGAGCGCTGTCCGCATGATCGCCGCAGTCGAACCGCTTCTCGACGTGAAGGATCTGGTGCAGCGCTACACGCTGCCACGCGAAAGCCTGTTCCGTCCGCCCGGCCAGGTGCACGCGCTCAACGGCGTGAGCGTGCGGGTCGATGCCGGCAAGAGCCTCGGCATTGTCGGCGAGTCCGGTTCGGGCAAGTCGACCTTTGCGCGCGTGGTGATGGCGCTGGAGCGGCCGACCTCCGGGCAGGTCGCACTGCTCGGGCGCGATCTCAACCGTCTCCCTGCGGACGAGCTGCGCCGTGCACGCCGCGATTTCCAGATGGTGTTCCAGGATCCCTACGGCTCGCTCGATCCGCGCCAGACCATCGCGCGCATCGTCGCCGAGCCGCTGACCGTGCTGGAAGGGGCCGATCGCACCACATTCCGCGAACGCGTCTCCGCGGCGCTGCGCCAGGTCGGCTTGCGCGATGCCGACATGGACAAATATCCGCACGAATTCTCCGGCGGCCAGCGCCAGCGCATCGCGATCGCGCGCGCGCTGATCACGCAGCCGAAGCTGATCGTCGCCGACGAGCCGGTCTCCGCGCTGGACGTCTCCGTGCAGGCGCAGGTCCTGAACCTGATGCAGGACCTCCAGGAGCAGTTCGGCCTGAGCTACATCCTGATCAGCCACGACCTCGCCGTCGTCGACTATCTCTGCGACGAGGTCGCGGTGATGTATCTCGGCCGCATTGTCGAGCAGGGGCGGCCGGAGGATCTGTTCGAGCGCTGCGCCCATCCCTATACGCGGGCGCTGCTGGACGCTGTGCCGCGGGCGCGCGCCGGAGGCGGCCGGCGGCGGCGCGGGGCGCAGGCGATCGCCTCGCAATCGGCGGCTGCGACCGGATGCCCCTATGTCTCGCGCTGCGCCCTTGCCGACCAGCATTGCCGCGAGGTCGCGCCTGGGTTACGCAAGGTGGGCGAGGGGCACCTTGCCGCCTGCCACAAGGCCGAAGCCGTGATGGCGTTGCCGCAGGCGGCCATGGAAGGTTAGTCTCCAGAGCAGGATTGGCGTAGGCTGGGAAGTCAGCAGGCCGGGGAGTTACGCATGTTGAGGAAATTGTCGATCGTCGCATTTGCTGCCATGCTTGCCGCTGCGCCGCTGCCGGTGCTGGCGCAGAGCAAGAAGGACAGCGTCGTCATGGCGATGGCGCTGGAGCCGCCGGGGCTCGATCCGACCAACGCCGCGGCCGCCGCGATCGCCGAGGTCACGCTCTACAACATCTACGAGACCCTGACCAAGATCAACGAGGATGGCTCCGTCTCGCCGCTGCTGGCCGAGAGCTGGACCGCATCGCCCGACCTGAAGACCTATACGTTCAAGCTGCACAAGGGCGTCAAATTCCACAACGGCGAGCCGTTCGATTCCGCCGCGGTGAAGTTCTCGTTCGAGCGCAACGGGGCGCCGACCAGCACCAACAAGGACAAGAGCCTGTACCAGGCCTTCGAGAAGGTCGAGGCGCCCGACGCCGACACGGTCGTGATCACCCTGAAATATGGCGAGCCGAACTTGCCGTTCCTGCTCGGGCAGGCGAGCGGCTCGATCGTCGAGCCGAAGAGCGCTGCCACCAACGTCACGCAGCCGGTCGGCACCGGGCCTTATCAGCTCAGCGCCTGGGCCAAGGGCTCGTCGATCACGCTGAGCAAGTGGGCCGGCTACCGCAACGCTTCGGCCATCAAGCTGTCGAAGGTGACGATCCGCTTCATCTCCGATCCGGCCGCGCAGGCCGCTGCGCTGCTCTCGGGCGACGTCGACGCGTTCCCGCGCGTCGCCGCACAGCGCACCCTGGCGCAGTTCAAGGCCGATCCGCGCTTCAATGTCATGGTCGGCGGCTCCCGCGCCAAGACCATCGTCGGCATCAACGAGAAGAAGAAGCCGCTTGACGACGTCCGCGTCCGCCGCGCCATTCTCGCCGCGATCGACCGCAAGGCGATGATCGACGGCGCCGTCGACGGCTTCGGCACGCCGATCGGCAGCTTCTATGTGCCAGGCGCGCTCGGCTATGTCGACACCACGGGCATCAACCCCTACGATCCCGAGAAGGCCAAGAAGCTGCTCGCCGAGGCCGGCGTCACTACGCCGCTGGAATTGTCGCTGAAGCTGCCGCCGCCGTCCTATGCGCGGCAGGGCGGCGAGATTCTGGCAGCCCAGCTCGCCAAGGTCGGGATCGTCGCCAAAATCGAAAACGTCGAATGGGCGCAATGGCTGTCGCAGGTGTTCGCGGCCAACGGTCCGCATAATTACGATCTCACCATCGTCAGCCACGTCGAGCCGTTCGACCTCGTCAAGATCACCGAGCCGGACTACTATCTCGGCTACAACAACGAGGCGTTCAACGCGCTCTACAAGCAGATCGTCGCAACGCCGGACGAAGCCGGCCGCGCCAAGCTGCTCGGCGATGCCCAGCGCATGCTGGCGACCGACGCGGTCGCGGGCTTCCTGTACCAGCCGCAGCTCATCACCATCACCAACAAGAAGCTGAAGGGCGTCTGGAAGGAAGTCCCGCAGTTCGAGAACGATTTCTCGACCTGGTATTGGGAGTAGGGCGCGCTCGATCAGGTCGAGATAGCCTTCATGTCAATCTCTCCCTATGGGAGAGGTGACAGCGGCCCAAAACAAAAATCTGAAAAACAACCCCATGCACAGTAGCCGGGGGTAGTCATTTCAATGGCTTGCGCGTTGCGCAGTTGAATGGTCCGCGCGATGCGCCGAGACGTTGACCCGTCGGGCAAAACACTGGCATGATGCCATCATCGCGGCCTCATGGTTAGGGACGCGCCGTCAGGCGAGGCAGCCGTGAAGAAGCCATCCCGTCGCGATGCCGGCATCGTCGCGGCGGCCCCTGGCGCCGAAGCGCCGATCACCCCAAGACTCGACAATGCATCGATGAGCGATATCGCTCAGGCCCTGGCCAATGGGCAGGTCGATGCGACGACGCTGACCAAGGCCTACCTCGCGCGCATCGAGGCCTACGATCGCGGCGGGCCGGCGCTCAACTCGGTGCGCACACTCAATCCCGATGCGCTCGCGATTGCGGGCAAGCTCGACGGCACAAAACCATCGGCCAGGCGGCCGCTGGCGGGCCTCCCGATCCTGCTGAAGGACAACATTGCGACCGGCGACAAGCAGCCGACGACGGCGGGCTCGCTGGCGCTGGAGGGGGCACGCGCCAGGCGTGACGCCACGATCGTCAAGCTGCTGCGAAATGCCGGCGCAGTGATCCTCGGCAAGGCGAACCTGACCGAGTTTTCCAACATGCTCGCGATCGACATGCCCTCGGGCTACTCGTCGCTGGGCGGCCAGGTGAAGAACCCCTACGCGCCGACGCTGGTGGACGATGACGACATCCCGGTCGTGTCCCCGGGCGGATCGAGCGCGGGCTCGGCGGTCGCGGTGGCGGCCGGTCTGTGCGCGGCGTCGATCGGCACCGAGACCTCGGGCTCGCTGCTATACCCTGCCACCCAAAATGGCCTCGTCACCGTCAAGCCGACCGTCGGACTGATCAGCCGCGCCGGCATCGTGCCGATCGCGCACAGTCTGGACACCGCAGGGCCGATGGCGCGCACCGTGCGCGATGCGGCGCTGCTCCTCAACGTGCTGGCGGCGAAGGACCCGCGCGATGCGGCGACGGAGCGCCAGCGGCGCCCAGCCGACTACACCGCCGACTTCACGCACGATGCAATGAAGGGCACGCGCATCGGCGTGCCGAGCGCCCCCGCCGACCCGCTGAACGATCCCTTCTACGGCAGGCTGCCGCCGAGATCAGCGAAGGTGATGGCGGAGGCGATCAAGGTGCTGGAAGACCTCGGCGCCGTCATCGTGCGCGCCAGCATGCCGACGGCCGGCTGGATGAGCGGACCAGGTACGATCATGGCTGTACTCAACCGCAATCCGCTGAGCGGCAGCAAGGGCAATCCCGTCCCGCAGCGGATCGTTTTCCTCTACGAATTGAAGCGCGATCTCAACCTTTACCTCAGGGATTGGGCGACCAACACGACAATCAGGAGCATCGCCGACATCGTCGCCTTCAACGCGGCGAACGCGGAGAGGGCGCTACGCTTTGGCCAGGACAACTTCCTCGCCGCCAACATGACCAGAGGCGATTTACGCGAACGTGAGTACAAGGCGGCACTTGCCATGGATCTGCTCAGCGCCAGGACCCGCGGCATGGATGCCTACATGAACCAGCACAAGCTCGATGCGGTGCTGTTCCCCGGCAGCGGAGGCGCCGCGATCGCCGCCAGGGCAGGCTATCCCAGCGTCATGGTGCCCTGCGGCTTCGCCTCCGGGGTCGACGGCAAGGATACGCCGGACTATCCGCTCGGCATCACCTTCGCGGGCCGTGCCTGGAGCGAGCACAAGCTGTTGCGTCTGGCCTATGCCTATGAGCAGGCCTCCAACATGCGCAAGCCGCCGCCCGGCTTGCCAACGCTCTAGAGTTCACAGGCCTCCTCGCACGCTTGTCGAGAGGCAGCATTCCGTGGAGCAGCACGCATGAATTCGGATGTCTGCCTCGAAAGTATAGCGGACATGCGCCCCCGGTCGCGGAATGCCGTCTTGTGGACCCACAGCAGAAATGGCGTGTCCGCAGAATGTCCGCTTTGCGCCGGAAACGGCCATTCCCGGGGGCTTGCTGTGGACCCATCTCAAGAGCGATGGAGAAGAGGCCTGGTTCGCGGACATGCGTTCGCCGACGCTACTTTCGTGCTTTCGCCGTACCTTCGCCAGCTGGATTTTCACCCGAGGCCAACGGTAGATAAACCCGCGCCAGTTCCGAAGCTGCTTTAGTTGTTCCGCAGAGGCTTCGGCCTAGAAGATGGCGGTGAAGAAATTCGATCTCATCCGCGACCACTGCCTCGTGGGACGGTCCATCGTAGATGTCGAAATGATCGACGCCTGGATAGATGCGGAGCTCACCTTTAGGCGCTTGGCGCGCGGCCTCAATTGCAGGCCCGGGCTTGGCAACCTGATCGTCCGCAGCGACACAAACCAACCAGGGACAGTGAAGCGAGGCGGCATGTCGGATAGGACTGTATGGAGGACCTAGCAGCCAAGACGTCGAGACGCGGTTTCGCCACTGAGATTCCTCACCGATTGCGACAACACGACGCCAACCGACCTCAGCTCCGGGCGCGCTGATGAATGCCGCCTCATGGGGCTGACCAACGGCAGCCAAATAGCGACCTTCGGCTGCCGCAGTCTTCATTTCCTCCACGACGTGCTGAGGTTTGGTGTAGGTCTGGGTGACCCTGTCGAGATATGGAACCTGGCTGATAACCGCGGCCACCTGGGTGTCCTCTGCTGCCGCGGCGAGCGCGTTGCCCCCGCCTAACGAGGAACCAAACGTCGCCACGCGTCCGGCATCGATACCGGGTAGAGAACGAGTAAACGCGATGGCAGCGCGCCAGTCTTCCAACTGAAGAGATGGCTCGAATAGGTCCGGCTCGCCCGTGCTATCGCCAAAGCCTCGATGGTCGAAGACGAGCGCCGCGATACCGGCGGCCGCAAACCGTTCGGCGAACGCGCCAAGACGGTCTCGGCGTGTGCCGGTCAACCCGTGGGCCATGATGATGATAGGTCTCGCCCCTTTGTCCGCCGCCGCGGGGTACAACCACGCAGCGCATGTAGCATTGCCGGAGGCGAACGTTAGTTCTTTGCGACTCATACTCATTGAAGCTTGTCCTCCTTGATTCCTGGTAACGCGGCCTGCGGCCCATCAGGCAGCGAACCGAATCGGGGAATGACACCGGTCCGGCTCGCTTCCGGATGGCTGTTACCAACCTCGTCGGAGACGGGCCATCACGATTGATCAGGCCGCGCGCAAGATGTTGAGCTGCTGCAGCGCGGTCGCGCCGTCGTCCAGGCCGACCTCTTCCACGATTTTGCCGTTCTCGACGCGCAGCACGGTGATTCCGGTGAAGCGCATTTTCCGACCGGAAGCCGCCGGCAATGATCCGACGATGAAGTCATCGAAAGCAGAGCCGGTGTGTGTGCCGCCGCCTTCCCAACGACCGACGACGTAATCGCCTTCCGCGATCAAGTCCGCAGAGCCCCAAAAGTTGAGATCTGGAAATGCATCGCGGAATCCAATCATGAATTCCTTCACGTCCTTGCGACCGCGGCGCGGCTCATGCAGCGAATACTGCAACAGTATGTCAGGCGCGGCGAGTTCTTCGACGATATCGGGGTTCCAGGGATTGCCCCAGAACTCCTTGAACCAACGGCCTACAACGGCCTTATTGTCCTCTTCCTTCGACATTCGTAATTCCTTCTCCATTGCATGCCCCCACAGTTCGTAAGTGAAACGTACGCCGCGGCCTTCGGTCGTAAACTCAGAGTCCCGTTCAAACTCTTGCCGCGTGACATCGTCCCTTTCACCTAGTGCACGATCGATGTTCCAACCACCCGTTTTCCGACACGGATTTTCGTTTCCATCGCATCTCTTCACGGCCAACGTCGTTGACACTGGTTGGAGCGAAGGTATTCGCGCGAAGCGTCCAGGCCGTGAATCGTTCGCAGTGATGAATGCTTGGGAGTTGTTGGCGTTACCACCTGATGACGTTCGCGACGATGTTCTCGCCGTGGCTCGAAATGCCCGCGAATGTCGGCTTTGCGCCCATCGCTGACGTTTGCAGATCACGATCAGGTTGCTACCATGACACGATACCGAAGGTGTCGTGGGTGTCGTGCTGAGTGCTTCCGGCGAAGGGAATCTTCAGATGTTTCGTGATCTGATAGCCGCGATAACCGTAATTTCGGTAATCGGCATTTCGTTCGCGTCGTTTTATCTGTGCATCGGAATGGCAAAAAGACAGGTGGCGGTCTGGAGAAGGGGATCGACTTACATGTTTGTTCGTTCGAACGGCATGGGGGGCGTTCAGCGAAGAGCGCGCGAAGTCTGGATCAAAGAGCTCGGATATGGCGAGCCCGAAGCAGCCATGATCGCGAGATATCAGTCACGTGCAGGGCTGACAGCCTTTGTAGGGTGCACGCTGCTATTCTTGGTTATCGCAGCCGTACTTCAACATTTCGACTCCACCTGCACCGGTTGTGGTATCCGGGGAGAAAGACCTGCGACGACTACAGGCCGTTAGCGTTCGGACTTCATCTTGGCGCCCACACCAACAGTCCGCCGAAGAACCAAGGAAGAAACAAGACTTCGACCACGACGGCCCAGCGTCGGTATCTTCTGCCTCGCTCGCTGTAGGCGGACGGATCGCGCCAAAGGGCGGGGCGGCGCCCCTCAAGGCGCCGATCTGAATAGCCCTTGAATTGAGCCAATCCGGGCGCCAGATTTCGGCGCATCTGCCGGATGAACCAGGCGTCGGCAACGCCTAGACTCATTATGCCCAACGGCCAAATTAAAGCGATCGCGTTTGAGGCTAACGACATCGCAATTTCGTCTCTGTTAAAGGATTCTGCTTAGCACACCAATGCAAGGCGTGGATGGCCGGGACAAGTGTTTAGCCCGGACAGATCACTGACGGGTGTTCGGAGACATAGCTGACACATCAACATGGCTGGATTGGTCGATTCGGGAGGCCGTCCATGCCTTGGAGTGAGGTGTCGGTAATGGATCAGCGTCAT
>NZ_WQNE01000057.1 GCF_009759665.1 Bradyrhizobium cajani | reverse complement strand
AAATCCTCCATCCTTGGCCCCGAACACGCTTCACCGCTACTCACCCGAGGTGGGAGCCGTATGCGGGAAAGCCGCACGTACGGATCTGTGCGGGGGGCGCCCAGCAATGAGCGTCCCTACCGCGACCGTCGCAAGGGCTCCGCGCAATGACGGTGTTGAGCAGGAGCTTCACCCCACCGCCTCCTTCCGCCCCGGCCCCGCATGCACATGCACCTGCTTGGCATTCAGAGCCTCGCCGCATTCCGAGCATACCATCACGGGGTCGAACAGCTTGCCGCAAGTCTTGTGCTCGTGCAGCAGCGGACGGCCGCGCTCGTCGCCCATGTGGGTGTCGCCCCAATGCACCATCGCCATGATGATCGGGTAGAGGTCGAGGCCCTTCTGGGTGAGGATGTATTCGTAGCGCTTCGGCGCCTCGGAATAGGGGACGCGGCGCAGGATGCCGAAACGGACCAGCTTCTTCAGCCGCTCCGAGAGCAGGTGCCGCGTGATCTGAAGCGAGGACTGGAACGCTTCGAACCGCCGCACACGCAAGAAGCATTCGCGCAGGATCAGCAGCGTCCAGCGGTCGCCGACCACGGCGACCGTGCGGGAGAGCGAACAGGGCTCCTCGTCCAGCGTATCCCATTTCATGATGCGTCTCCGGCGTCGTAAGTCTGAAAAAGGAACTTACCTGAATGTTCAGCACAATTCGTCGCTGAGACTACCATTCGTTCGCCAAGTTTGACAGTTCTATTTTAGAACTATAGCCTCTCGCCAACACATGCCAGCCGCGCAGTTGCAGGCGCGGCGTACCGGAGGAGGCGACCTTGCCCAAGCGAAACGCGACAGCCGCTGTGATCGGGGCCGGCGATTTCATCGGCTCCGAGATCGCCAAGAAGTTCGCCGCGGAAGGTTTCTCGATCTTCGCCGGCCGTCGCAATGGCGACAAGCTCGCGCCGCTGGTGCAGGACATCGAGGCCGCCGGCGGCGAGATCCACGCCCGCTCGCTCGATGCGCGGAAAGAGGAAGAGGTCATCGCCTTCCTCAACGACGCAGACAAGCGTGCGCCGCTCGAAGTCTGCATCTTCAACGTCGGCGCCAACGTCAATTTCCCGATCCTCGACACCACCGAGCGCGTCTTCCGCAAGGTGTGGGAGATGGCCTGCTATTCCGGCTTCCTCGCCGGCCGCGAAGCGGCGCGATTGATGCTGCCGCGCGGCGGCGGCAACATCTTCTTCACCGGCGCCACCGCCTCCTTGCGTGGCGGCAGCGGCTTTGCCGCCTTTGCCAGCGCCAAGTTCGGTCTGCGCGCAGTGGCGCAGGCGATGGCGCGCGAGCTGGGGCCGAAGAACATCCACGTCGCCCATCTCATCATCGATTCCGGTGTGGATACCGAATGGGTGCGGCAGCGCCGGCTCGAGGCGCTCGGCCCCAACGCGCTCGACAATCCCGACCTCCTGATGCCACCGTCGTCGGTCGCGGATGCCTATTGGCAGCTCTATCAGCAGCCGAAGAGCGCCTGGACGTTCGAGATGGAGATCCGTCCCTTCGGCGAGAAATGGTGACCGCGGCACGAGACTGCGGCTAGACTGATCCGAATACAAACCGAAATCCCGGAGGAAGCTGACGTGAAGACTGCCATCACCGAACTGTTCGGCATCGAACACCCGATCATCCAGGGCGGCATGCATTTCGTCGGCTTTGCCGAGCTGGCTGCCGCAGTCTCCAATGCCGGCGGGCTCGGCATCATCACCGGCCTCACGCAGAAGACGCCCGAGCTGCTCGCGAAGGAAATCGCGCGCTGTCGCGACATGACCGACAAGCCGTTCGGCGTGAACCTCACCTTCCTGCCGACTTTCTCGGCGCCGCCCTATCCGGAATACATCGCCGCGATCGTCGAGGGTGGCATCAAGGCGGTTGAGACCGCGGGGCGCAGCCCGGAAGCCTACATGCCGGCGCTGAAGGCGGCCGGCATCAAGGTGATCCACAAATGCACCTCGGTGCGCCATTCGCTCAAGGCCGAGCGGATCGGCTGCGACGCCGTCAGCGTCGATGGTTTCGAGTGCGGCGGTCACCCCGGCGAGGACGACATTCCCAACATGATCCTGCTGCCGCGCGCGGCGGAGGAGTTGAAGATCCCGTTCGTCGCCTCCGGCGGCATGGCCGATGGGCGCAGCCTCGTCGCGGCGCTGTCGCTGGGCGCGGCCGGCATGAACATGGGCACGCGCTTCATCGCCACCAAGGAGGCGCCGGTGCATCAGAACGTGAAGAACGCGCTGGTCGCGGCGACCGAGCTCGACACCCGCCTGATCATGCGGAGCTTGCGCAACACCGAGCGCGTGCTGAAGAACGCCAATGTCGACCGCCTGCTCGAGATCGAGCACGCGAAGGGCGACAAGCTGACGATCGACGACATTCACGACCAGGTCGCAGGGGTCTATCCGAGGATCATGATCGACGGCCAGATGGACGCCGGCGCCTGGAGCTGCGGCATGGTCGCAGGCCTCATCCGCGACATCCCGTCCTGCAAGGAACTCGTGGATCGGATCATGAGCGAGGCGGAAACCATCATCCGCAACCGCCTGCTCGGGTTCCTGGATGGGACTGGAACGGCGCGAAAGGTCGCCTAATTCCGCCAAACTTCTTAACCACGGCGGCAATCGGCCGCTGGAATTGCGCGTGACGCCTCCTAAATAGGGGTAAATTGTCCCTTTCATAATCAATTTCAGGAGGCGTCCGTGGTCCTGAAAAGCGTTTCGTTTGCGGTTGCCGTTGCCGTCGCGCTCGCATGGGGCGGCGCCTCGCGCGCCGATGACTACAAGCCCGGCGAGTATTTCGGCCTCGATCTGTCCAAGGCCGTGCTGTCGCCGAAGCGGCTCGGGCCGGAGACGCAATTCGCGCCGGTCGCTATGGAGGCGCGCGGTGGCAACGAGGCGCAGGCGCGCATTGAGCCGATTGACGTGCCGAAGAAGGTTGCCGCCGAACGCGTGCATGTCCCGGAGCCGAAGGTCGCGCATACGAAGAGCGCACAGCCGCGCGGCGCGGCGCGCGCGAAGCTCGCACATCGCCGCGGCAACCCGCTCGACGCCCAGGCGATGGACACGCGCATCCAGACCTGGCCGTGCCGCTCCGGCGGCATCTGCAACTGGAAGCGCTAGCTCAGCGATCTCTTCGCCTCTCCCCGCATGCGGGGAGAGGCCGGAATTCGAGCGAAGCTTGAATTCCGGGTGAGGGGGAGTCTCCGCGAGTCCAACTCTCGGCGTCCCGGCGGAGACTCCCCCTCACCCCAACCCTCTCCCCGCAAGCGGGGCGAGGGAGTGCACCGCAGCCGCGTCTGGAACTCGGCGTCATCCCTACGTCGTAAAACCGTAGGCGTGGAGTCAAGAAACCGTAAGGGTGGGAGTCAAGGAGCGCAGGCACCTTCCGTCGCGATTCGACGAAGGTCTCCTGAATGGCATCGCTCCGCGCCGCGCGGGCTTGGACCCGGCGGCAATTTCTGGTTCGCTCGACCTCCAGCCTCGCCATCGCCTCGCTCGGCACGCTCGCAACGCCGCATCTCAGCCGCGCCGCCGATCGCCCGCGGATTGCGGGCGGCATCCAGTCCGGCGACGTCTCGGACGGCTCCGCCGTGATCTGGGCGCGCGCCGACCGGCCCGCGCGGATGCAGGTGGAGTGCTCGACCGTCGAGAGCTTCAAGACGATCATCGCGTCGGCCTCCGGCGATGCGCTGCCCGATGCCGATTTCACCTCGAAGCTGCTGCTGAACGATCTGCCGGCGGGGCAGGACATCTTCTATCGCGTGCGCTTCGACGACATCGCGACCGGCATTGCCGGCGAGGCCCGCGTCGGCCATTTCCGCACCGCGCCGGCCGCCAGCCGGTCGATCTCATTCCTGTGGTCGGGCGACGTCGCGGGACAGGGCTGGGGCATCGACATTTCACGTGGCGGCTATCGCAGCTATCGCACCATGCTGGACAACCGACCCGACTTCTTCATCCACTCCGGCGACCACATCTACGCCGACTGTACGATTCCTTCCGAGCAGCAGCTGCCGAACGGCGAGACCTGGCGCAATCTCGTGACCGAAGAGAAAGCCGAGGTCGCGCATACGCTGGCGCAGTTCCGCGGCAACTACAAATACAACCATCTCGATGAGAATTTTCGCGCCTTCCACGCCGAGGTGCCGATGTTCGCGCAATGGGACGATCACGAAGTGACCAACGACTGGTCGCCGACCGGCAGCTACGATGAGGCCGGCTTCGAGGACGACGGCACGCCGCGCCTGGTCGCGCGCGCCCGCCGCGCCTTCTTCGACTTCATGCCGATCCGCGACATCGGCGCGCGGCAGGGCCGGGTCTATCGCAAGATCGCTTACGGCCCGCTGCTCGACGTCTTCATGATCGACATGCGCAGCTATCGCGACAATAGCTGGAACAAGGGTGACGATCACCGCGGCTGGCTTCTTGGCGCCGAGCAACTCGGCTGGCTCAAGCGGGAGCTGGCCGCCTCGCGGGCGACCTGGAGGGTGATCGCAGCCGATTTGCCGATCGGCCTGGTCAGCCTGGACGCCGTTGCGCTCGGCAACGGTGCGCCTGACCGGCGCGAGCACGAGATTGCCGATCTTCTCGCCTCGATCAAACGCGCCGGAATCCGCAACATCGTCTGGCTCACTGCCGACATGCACTACACCGCCGCGCATTACTACGATCCGAACAAGGCGCAATTCCAGGATTTCGAGCCGTTCTGGGAGTTCGTCTCCGGCCCGCTGCATGCGGGCACCTGGGGCCCGGGCGAGCTCGATGACACCTTCGGCCCGGTCGCGATGTACCAGAACGGCTGTAGCGCCGCGCAGGGCGAGAACCTGGCGCCGTGCTTCGGCTTGCAGTTCTTCGGCCGCGTCGACATCGACGGCGCGACCGGCGTGATGACGGTGACCTTGAAGGATGTCGGCAACCGCGACCTCTGGTCGGTCGATATCGTGCCCCAGCCAGAGGCGCGCCCGGCCGTGGTGGCGCAGCATTCGTGAGGGGCGGACAAGTTCTCCGACGTCATGGCCGGGCATGATGGTGGGCAGGCGTCGTGCGCCCCAAAAGCTAACCCGATCTTGATTGGCCGGCCCGCGCCTCCCGCGCTATCATCGCTGCTCCCGCCACTTCTTTTCCATCACCGAAGAGTCCGTCGCTGCGGCTGCGCCGCGAGCCTGGCGGGATGAATGACGTCAGGAGCTGTTTCATGGACCATCTGAAGACACAGGGCATCAGCATGCCCAAGCTCGGCCTCGGCACCTTCCGCATGCAGGGCGATGCCTGCCGCGCGGCGGTCGAGAGCGCGCTCGCGATCGGCTATCGCCACATCGATACCGCCGAGATGTACGCCAACGAGGAGCCGATCGGTTCAGCCATCGCCGCTGCGCGCGTGCCGCGAGCAGAGCTCCACGTCACGACGAAGGTCTGGCATGAGAATCTGGCGCCGGATGCGATCCGCCGCGCCTTCGACGCCAGCCTGAAGAAGCTCCGGCTCGACCATGTCGATCTCTATCTCGTGCACTGGCCGTCGCGGGCCGCGAACTGGGGCGCGGTGTTCGAGACCCTGATGAAGCTGAAGGAGGAGGGACGTACGCGGGCCATCGGCGTTGCCAATTTCACCACGGCGCTGCTCAAGACCGCGGTCGAGGACATCAGGGCGCCGATCGCCTGCAACCAGGTCGAATATCACGCGATGCTCGATCAATCGAAGGTGCTGGCCTTTCTCAAGGCCAAGTCGATCCCGCTGGTCGCCTATTGTCCGCTGGCGCAGGGGCGCTTCGCGACCGATCCGGTGCTGGCTGAGATCGGCGCCAGGTACAACGCGACCGCCGCTCAAGTGGCGCTGAAATGGCTGCTCGACCAGGACGGCGTCGCGGCGATCCCGAAGGCGTCGCGCCGCGAGAGCCAAAAGGCCAATCTCGACGCGCTGAAGATCACGCTTGACGAGGCCGACCGCAAGAAGATCGCGACGCTGTCGAAGGACAAGCGCTGCGTCGATCCGGGCTTCGCGCCGGCCTGGGATTAGCGACGAGCGCTCGCATACGCAAAGAAATGGCCCCCGCGAGGGGCCATTTCCACGTTTGCGTTGCGCATTAGTCCCAGTGGTGGTGGCGATGGCTGCGCTTGATCACGACGACCCTGTCGCCGCGATGGTGCCAGCCACGATGCCAGCCGCGGTCGTGATGCATGCGGTACTCGGCGCGCGCGCCGTACGGGCCGTGATGATGACCGCGCTTGATCACCACCGTCTCCGCACTTGCCAGCGTCGGCGCCGCAACCGCGAGCGCACCGAGAGCGGCAACCACATAACCAAGCTTCTTCATGATGTCTTCCTCCAGTCGAATGCACATCTAAACCGCGCATCGCTGTGAACGTTCCGGAGGAACTGCGGGAGAATTCTGAATGGATGTTCAGATGATCAATCGCAGCGTTGTTGTGTGAGCGTCGGCGTGCCCGTGGCAACGTATTTGCCGTCCCTGATCGTGTACTCGCCGCGCTCGCTGCGATTGTAGATCGCGCGCAGGCTGCCGTCCTCCTGCAAGAAGAGACCAAATTCGCGCGTCTGATGCAGCGAGGGGAAGAACACCATCACATTGAGCAGGCCTTCGGCGTTGACCGTGGCGGAGACGACCTCGTTCTCGTCCCTGGCGTCGCCGAAATTGCGCCGGTACATCACCCGGCCGTCCTTCCTGATCTCGTAAGTCAAGAGCGCGCCCTTGTCGCGATCGGGCCGAGCCGCGCAATCGACCGCCCATGAGCCGAGCAGGCCCCATTGTTCGACCGTCACCGCAAGCGTCTCGGCACGCGCCGTGGACGCGAGCGCAATCCACAGCACCGCAGCTGCGATCCAGCGGCTCGAACAACGCGACATGTCCTGGCAGGCCCCACCTCGAAGAATTCCAAAGTGTAGCATCCCGCTCGCGCTCGTCCACGGCAGCCGACGATCGCGCGCGAATTTGATCCGCGTCAATGAGGCCGGCCGTTTCGGGGGTAGGATGGCGCTTCCCGAAGGCGAACGTGGATAGACCAATGCTGAATCAAGTCATGGATTTTGCGGGCGAAGTGCTGCCGGGGAGCTGCGCCGTGCCACCCTATTCGGAGACCGCGTTTCTGGCTGAGCTGGGCGACCGGCTGCGGACTTCGCGCACCCGCTGCGATCTGTCGCGCCGGGAGCTTGCCCGGCGCTCCGGAATCTCCGAGCGCTACATCGCGCAGATCGAGGCCGGCAAGGGCAACGTCTCGATCGTCCTGTTGCTGCGGCTGGCTTCCGCGATCCACGGCAGCCAGCCCCAGGCGGCTTGAGAAGGCGGCCTCAAGCTAGCCTTGGAGCATGATCCGGAAAAGTGTGAAGCGGTTTTCCGAATAGATCATGCTCAAACAATAATCTAAAGCGCGATGACGATTCGTCCCAATCTCATCGCGCTTTAGGCCTGCTTCTCCACGTTGGCGCTGCGGGCCGGCACGCCGAACTCGCGGCGGCAGACTTCGGCCAGTACGGCGACGCCCTCGCGGATCTGCTGATGTGAAGGGCTCGCAAAGCACAGCCGCAGGCGCGAACTGGAATGGCCCTTGTTGGTCGACCATTCCGGTCCCGGATTGATCGAGACGCCGGCCGCAAGCGCTGCCTGATACAGTTTCAGCGTATCGACCTGGTCGGGCAGCTTCACCCACAGGAAGATGCCGCCCTTCGGCTCCTCGAACTCGGCCGCCGTGCCGAACTGCTCGTTGAGCGCTTCCATCAGCGTGTCGAGCTTGGTGCGCAGCGCCTTCGTCAGGGCCGGCACATGGGTCGAAAAATGCGGCTTGCAATAGGTGGCCAGCACCATCTGCTCCAGTGCGCCGGAGCCCGCATCCGTCTTCAGCGCCAGCATCCGCGACATCACATCCCATGGCGCCACGATGAAGCCGACGCGCAGCGCCGGCGCGATCGACTTCGAGAACGAGCCGATATGGATCACCCCACCGTTCGGGCTCATCGCGTAGATCGCGGGCGGCCGCTGTCCCGACCAGACGAGGTCGGCATAGCAATCGTCCTCGAAGACCGGCACGCCATATTCGGCCGACAGCAGCAATAGCTCGGCGCGCCGGCTCTCCGGCATGATGCTGCCGGTCGGATTCTGCACCGTCGGGATGGTGTAGATGTATTTGGGCCGGATGCCGCGGCTCCTGAGGTCGGCCAGCGTCGCGGCCAGCACATCCATGCGCATGCCGTCCTTGTCGAGGGGAATGCCGACCACGTTGACACCCAGTCGTGCCAGGCGGGTCAGCGCTCCCTGATAGCTCTCCTGCTCGACGATCACGGTGTCGCCGCGCGCCAGCAGCGTGTTGTTGACGAGGTCGAGCGCCTGGAGCGAGCCGGAGACGATCAGGAGGTCGTCGACGGTGCAGGCAATGCCGGCATCGCGCTTGAGCTTGGTGACGAGGAATTCGCGCAAGGGCAGATAGCCCTGAGGTCCATGCGCCAGCCCGTACGTCGCAAGCGACCGGCCCTCGCGCTGCAAGGCGAGGTTGGTCGCCTCGATCAGGCCCTCGAGCGGCACCTGTTCGGAGTCGTTGTTGCCGCCGACGAAGCTGTATTTGGCAAGGCCCGTCCAGCGCGCAGAGGGGGCCGGCAGCCCTGCCGGAAACAGGGGCGCGAAATCGAAGCTGGACGTCATGGGGATTTCCTCGTTTCTTGTCTCGTTGAGCGGGGCGGCGTTGCGCCGGCCAGCGTTGCTTTTCTTGCCGGCCGCCCGGATGGGGCGGCCTTACTTCTTGCCGGCCGTCCGCGTCGGACGACCCTGGCTGATGAAAGCGTAATGCGCATTGGCGACGCCGCCAACCATCAAAGCCTCGGCCACCGGCTCGGCGATCTCGCCGGTTGCGGCCCAGTCGACGAGAAAATTGGCTCCCGTCCCGCCGCGCACGTCGTCGGTCGGAATGAAGATCGAGACGGTGGCGAGCGGCTTCAAGGCGACCGGAGCCTTCAGATAGCTCTCGACCAGCTTGCCAGCGGTGTCGAAATAGGCGATGCGCTTGACCACCAACGGCTGGGTCTCGGAGGCGTTGTGCACGCTCAGCGTCACCGAGAAGTCGACGCGCAGCTTGCCCTGGCTCATCGCAACGCTGGAATAGGCCGGCACATAGAAGCCACCGGCGACGGCGAGCTCCTCCTTCGGCAGCGCGGTGAGCGAATCGGCAAAGCTTTGCTCTATGTTGATCTTGGATTGGGCTAGCGCGGGCAGGGCGGATGCGAGCGGGCAGAGCAGGACTATCAACCAGAGCATCATTCGCATGTGACGAATTGCTCGCTTGTCGCACCGCACTCCGTCTCTAGGGTGCGGCAAAACGGACCAATTTGGCATGCACGAACTCATTCGCGACATCACTCTCTGTATCCTGTTTGCCTGGATGTTGGGCCTGGTGGCCCATTTCTCCCGGCAACCCCTGATCCTGGCCTACCTTATCGCCGGCTTCTGCATAGGTCCATTCGGCGCCGGGTGGGTCAAGTCGCAGGAATCGATCAGCGTCATCTCCGAGCTCGGCCTGATCTTCATGCTGTTCATGATCGGGCTGGAGATCGACCTCAAGAAGATCGTGCGGGCGGGAAAGGTGATCCTGTTCGCGGCCGGAGGCCAGCTTCTCGGCGGCTGCCTGCTCGGGGTGCTGTTCTTCGTCTGCATCGGCCTGTCGCTCGGCGGCGGCCGTTTCGATGCGCTCTATCTCTGTGTCGCCTGCGCGTTGTCGAGCACCGTCATCATCGTCAAGGTGCTCTACGAGAAGCGCGAGCTCGACACGCTGCCGGGCCGCATCACCCTCGGCGTTCTCGTGCTCCAGGACATCTTCGCCATCCTGTTCCTGGCGGTGCAGCCGAGCCTTGCCAATTTGCAGGTCGGCGTCATCCTGCTCTCGATCGGCCGCGTCGCGGTGCTGGTGGCCGCCGCGCTGCTGGTCAGCCGTTACGTGCTGCCGCGCCTGTTCCACCAGATCGCCCGGCGTCCCGAGCTGATCCTGCTCGGCGCGCTCGCCTGGTGCTTTCTCGTCGCCGAGACCGCCGAGCGGTTGTCGCTGTCGCGCGAGATGGGCGCCCTGATCGCCGGCGTCTCGCTCTCGACCTTCCCCTATGCGCTCGACGTGACGGCCAAGGTCACCACGCTCCGCGATTTCTTCATCACGCTGTTCTTCGTCGCGCTCGGCATGACCATTCCCGTGCCCGGCCTTTCGGTGATCGGGCTGGCGCTGATGATCGCCGCGTTCACGGTGGTGAGCCGCCTCGTCACCACCTTCGCCCCGCTCTACCTGATGAAGCAGGGCCTGCGGGCCAGCCTGCTGCCGGCCCTGAACCTCGCGCAGATCTCCGAGTTCTCGCTGGTGGTGATCCAGACCGGTATCGCCGACCACCACATCGCGGCCGAGACGGCGAACGCGGCCTCCTTTGCCTTCGTGGTGCTGGCCGTGCTCTCGACCTTCGTGATGACGCGCAGCGACGAGATCACCCGCTGGGCGATCGGTCCCCTGAAGCGGATCGGCTTGCGCGACCTCGATCATGGCGGCGGACATGCCGAGGAAGGCCATGAGGGTGGGCATGGCGAGGCGCGCCGCATCGTCATCCTCGGTTTTTTCCGCGCGGCGAGCGCGCTTCTCGCCGAGATCGAACGCCAGGCCCCTGTGCTGCTGGAGCAGATCACCGTGGTCGACTTCAACCCCAATGTGTACCAGACCCTGCTTTCGCGCGACCTGCACGTGATCTATGGCGATATCAGCAATGTCGACACGCTGCTCCATGCCGGCGTTGGCAAGTCCGAGATGATCATCCTCAGCGTGCCGGATTCGCTGCTGAAGGGCGCCACCAATGAGAAGCTGGTCCGCCACGTCCGGGCGCTCAACCCGACCGCCCTGATCGTCGCGACCGCCGACCTGCTCGCCGACGTCGGCGAGCTCTATAAGGCGGGCGCCAGCTATGTCACCGTGACCCGGCTCAGCGATGCTCATGAGCTGTTCACGGTGATCGAAGCCGCCCAGGCCGGTCTTCTGGCCGACAAGCGCGCCGAGCTCGATCTGCGGCTCGGCGAGCGGCGCGAAGTGCTGCCCTGACGGCGCCCGGCCGCCTTCCTCTCCGGCTGTCAGCACCTATATCCCTGGTATCTTCGGTGCAAGCCTGAACCCACCCCGGCAGGCCTGCCGTCCGGCATATGTGGTTGCGCTGGGGAGACTAGCGCCCCGGCCCGAGTCCGGCTAAGGCGTCCGGCTAAGCCTCCCGGCCATAACCGATAGAGATTGGGAAATGCCCGATACCATTCAGGAAGTCTTGCAGGCCTTTGCCCGGGGCGAGCTCGTCGTCGTCACCGACGATGAGGACCGCGAGGGCGAGGGCGATCTGATCGTCGCCGCCTCGCTCTGCACCGCCGAGAAGATGGCGTTCATCATCCGCCACACCTCCGGCATCGTCTGCGCACCGGTGACCACCGAGGACGCGCGCCGCCTGCGCCTCGATCCGATGGTCGCCCACAACGATTCCGCGCACACCACCGCGTTCACGGTGTCGATCGACTACAAGCCCGATGGCGGCACCGGCATCTCCGCCGAGGAGCGCGCCTCCTGCTGCCGCGCGCTCGCCAATCCCAACGTCGGCGCCAACGATTTCGCCCGTCCGGGCCACATCTTCCCGCTGATCGCCAAGGACGGCGGCGTGCTGCTGCGCTCCGGCCATACCGAGGCCGCCGTCGATCTCTGCAAGCTCTCGGGGCTTCCGCCGGTCGGCGTGATCAGCGAGCTGATGAACGACGACGGCAGCGTGATGAAGGGCGAGCAGGTCGCCCGCTTCGCCGCCCAGCACAAGCTGAAGCACGTCACCATCGCCGACATGATCGCCTACCGCCAGGCGCGCGAGAAGCTGATCGAGCGGGTCTCGACCTTCGTCACCGAAAGCCCGATCGGCCCCTTGCAGGGCTATGCCTACCGCTCGCCGTTCGATTCCATCGCCCACGTCGCCTTCGTCTATAACGGGGTCGGCGACGGCAAGAACGTGCTGACGCGCTTCCACAAGCCGAACATCGTCAAGGACACCTTTACCGGCCACAAGCGTATGGCGGCCGTGCTCGAGCACTTCAAGAAATCCGGCCGTGGCGTGCTGGTCTATCTGCGCGATGGCGCAGCCGGTGTTCCCGTGGCGCCGCTGCCGAACGAGACGTCGACGGAGGCCGACCGCAACCGGCAGTGGCGCGAGATCGGCGTCGGCGCGCAGATCCTGCGCGATCTCGGCGTCACCTCGATCCGGCATCTCACCTCCTCGGTGCACGACTACAAGGGCCTGTCCGGCTTCGGCATCGAGATCGTTGCCAACGAGCAACTTGAAACCTGACGACGTCTTTTCCGGGGTCGCGCCGTTGCGCGCCCCGGAATGACCGAAACCAGGATGCAATTGCACTTGTTGCCACGGCGTTTTAATTTGTCGGGCAATTTTCAGACGGAACCAGATGCGAAAGGACGTTTCATGAGCGTGCGCCCTCAGGCCAAGGACAAGCCGGCTGCGGCTTCTTTCCAGTGGGACGATCCGTTCCTGCTCGACGAGCAGCTCACCGAAGACGAGCGCATGGTGCGCGACACCGCCCGCGCCTACGCCCAGGACAAGCTGCTGCCGCGCGTCTCCAAGGCGTATCTCGAAGAGAAGACCGACCGCGAGATCTTCAATGAGATGGGCGAGCTCGGCCTGATCGGCATCACGCTGCCGGAGGAATACGGCTGCGCCAATGCGAGCTATGTCGCCTATGGCCTTGTCGCGCGCGAGATCGAGCGGGTCGATTCCGGCTATCGCTCGATGAACTCGGTGCAGTCATCGCTGGTGATGTATCCGATCTACGCCTATGGCGACGAGAACCAGCGCAAGAAGTACCTGCCGAAGCTCGCCAGCGGCGAGTGGGTCGGCTGCTTCGGCCTGACCGAGCCGGACGCCGGCTCCGATCCGGCCGGGATGAAGACGCGCGCCGAGAAGGTCTCGGACGGCTATCGCCTCACCGGCAGCAAGATGTGGATCTCGAACGCGCCGATCGCCGACGTGTTCGTGGTCTGGGCCAAGTCGGCCGAGCACGACAACCAGATCCGCGGCTTCGTGCTGGAGAAGGGCATGAAGGGCCTGTCCGCGCCGAAGATCGGCGGCAAGCTGTCCTTGCGCGCCTCCATCACCGGCGAGGTCGTGATGGACGGCGTCGTGGTTCCGGAAGACGCGCTGCTGCCCAATGTCTCCGGCCTCAAGGGTCCGTTCGGCTGCCTCAACCGGGCCCGTTACGGCATCTCCTGGGGTGCGCTCGGCGCGGCCGAGGACTGCATGCACCGCGCCCGCCAGTACACGCTCGACCGCAAGCAGTTCGGCAAGCCGCTCGCCGCGACCCAGCTCGTGCAGAAGAAGCTCGCCGACATGGAGACCGAGATCGCGCTGGGCCTCCAGGGCTCGCTTCGCGTCGGCCGCCTGATGGACGAGGGCAAGTTCGCCCCCGAGATGATCTCGATCATGAAGCGCAACAATTGCGGCAAGGCGCTCGACATCGCCCGCACCGCTCGTGACATGCACGGCGGCAACGGCATCTCGATCGAGTACCACGTGATGCGCCACGTCCATAACCTCGAGACCGTCAATACCTACGAGGGCACCCATGACGTCCACGCCCTGATCCTCGGCCGCGCCATCACGGGCATTCAGGCGTTTTTCTAGACGCCGCGGGTTCCGAGGCTATTTGCCTTGCTCAACTGTCATCGTCCGCCCTGTGCGCAATTGCGCACTAGAGCGGACGATCCAGTATTCCAGAGACCTAGCCTTCGCCACAGACGCCGCGGCGTACTGGATACCCCGCCTTCGCGGGGTATGACGAAGAGTGTGGGGTACGAACAGGAAGTGCCATGTCCGACAACGACATCCCGTTCAACCGCAACTTTCCGCTGAAGGCCGGCGTCGTCGAGGAAGTCCGCCCCGGCGTGCGGCGCGTGCTCTGTAACAATCCGAGCCCGTTCACTTTCACCGGTACCGTCAGCTACATCGTCGGCAAGGGCAGCGTCGCCATCATCGATCCCGGCCCGGACGACGAGGCGCATGCGACAGCGCTGCTCGATGCCGTGCGCGGCGAGACGGTGAGCCATATCCTCGTCACCCACACCCACCGCGACCATTCGCCGAACACCGCGCGGATCAAGCAGGCGACCGGCGCTCCGGTCTATGCCGAAGGTCCGCACCGCGCCTCGCGCCCGCGCTTCGAAAGCGAGAAGCACAATCCGGAATCCGGCGCCGATCGCGATTTTGCGCCCGATGTCAGGATTGCGCATGGCGATGTCGTCGAAGGCGCGGGCTGGCGACTTGAGGCGGTGGCGACGCCCGGCCACACCGCCAACCATCTGGCGTTCGCCTGGCCCGAGCGGAAATTCAATTTCGTCGGCGATCACGTGATGGGCTGGTCGACATCGATCGTGGCGCCGCCCGATGGTTCGATGATCGACTACATGGAATCGCTCGATCGCCTCGCCGCGCGGGAGGAGGATCTCTATTTCTCCGGTCACGGCCCCGAGATCCCGGACGGCCCGCGCTACGTGCGCTTCCTGATCCGTCACCGCAAGGCGCGCGAGGCCTCGATCCTGCACCGCCTTGCCAAGGGCGAGGCCGACATCCCGACCATGGTGCGCGCGATCTATATCGGCATCGATCCGCGCCTCACGACGGCCGCCGGCTATTCCGTGCTGGCGCATCTGGAAGACCTCGTCGCGCGCGGCGTGGTGGCGACGGATGGCGATCCCGTAATCACGGGGACGTATCGGATAGGGGCGAATGGCGAATAGGGAGTAGTGAATAGGGAAGATGGTTTCCACTCGCCATTCGCCACTCGCTATTCGCTACTTTTTCACCGTCTTCGCCGGAGCCTTGGGCGGCGGCGCCACCGGCGTCTTCTTCACCGGCTTCAGCGCGTCGGCATCGGCGGCGGTGTTGAGATCGTCGATGAATTTCTTCACGCGCGCGGCGTTGCTGCCGAGGTCGCTATCGAAATAGCGCGAGGCCGAGCGGATATCGACGCGGGAATCGTCGCCGTCGGGCACGACCCGGATCGAGATGTCCTCGCGGAAACCCATGATGGGCGTGCGCGCCACCGCCTCGATGCGGCCGATGCGGCGCGGCGGCTGCGGCTCGCGTTCGTCGATGACGAGCCATTTGCGCTTGATGACGAGCTGGCGCGCGATCGCATAGGCGCGGTCGACCGGAATCTCGAGCTCGATCGGCTCGATGTCCGGATAGAAGTGGCGCTGCTGCTCGGCCGAATACAGGCCGGCATAAACCGCCGTGTTGGTGCCGTCACCAGTGCGCAGACGCGACAGCGCGTCGAAGCGCGGCGGGTCGATCGGATCGGTGGTGATGTCGTGGATGGCCGGCAGCTTGCGATATTGCAGGGCAAGATAGGCGGGGTAGGCGAGGATCGCCCCGTCGATCAGGAAGGCAAGCAGGATGCGCGCCATGCCGCGCGAGCCGTTCTGCCAGATCGCGGCAAAGCCGGCGAGCCCGAACAGGATCGACAGACCCGCGATCGCAAGCCCGCCGAAGAAGGTCGCGAGCGCCGGCTTCATCTCCAGGAAGCCGAAGCGGACGATGAGGACCGATACGCCTACCGCCACCACCGCGAACACGGCCAGATTGCGCGCCCAGCTCGCGAGGCTGGACACGGGCTCCGACTGATAGGGAGCGGAAAACCTGCGGGCCATCGGGATTGAGCTCTGCCGGGGTTTTTGGGCGGTGCCGGCCGATCTGGCGCGACAATGGGCCGTTGAGACCACGGCTAGGGGGCAAATTCAAGGGAGACCGGGGTGTTACGGCCCGTCATTCCGGGGCGATGCGAAGCATCGAACCCGGAATCTCGAGATTCCGGGTCTGGTCCTTCGGACCATCCCGGAATGACGGTGTGTGCTTGGCCCGCTACGCCGCCGCGTTCGGGAAGCGGTAATCCTTGAACTGGTCGCGCAGCGCCGTCTTCAGGATCTTGCCCGTCGCGGTGTGCGGGATGCCGTCGACGAAGGCGACGTCGTCCGGCATCCACCATTTGGCGATCTTGCCGTCCATGTACTTCAGGATGTCCTCGCGCGTGGCCTGCTGGCCCTGCTTGAGCTGCACGATCAGAAGCGGCCGTTCGTCCCATTTGGGATGGAACACGCCGATCACGGCGGCTTCCGCCACGGCCGGATGGCCGACCGCGAGGTTTTCCAGGTCGATCGAGGAGATCCACTCGCCGCCGGACTTGATCACGTCCTTGGAGCGGTCGGTGATCCGCATGTAGCCGTCCTCGTCGATGGTCGAGACGTCGCCGGTGTCGAAGAAGCCTTCCTCGTCGAGGATGTTGGCGTCGACGCGGTAATACGCCTTGGCGACGGCGGGGCCGGAGACCTTGAGGCGGCCGAAGGTCTTGCCGTCCCAGGGCAGCTCCTTGCCGGCATCGTCGGTGATCTTCATCTGCACGGCGAAGGGGGCGTAGCCTTGCATCTGGAGCACGTCGAGCCGCGCATCGCCGGTCGCGTTCTGGAACGGCGGCTTCAGCGCCGCGACGGTGCCGATCGGGCTCATCTCGGTCATGCCCCAGGCGTGGCGGACGTTCGAGCCCATGTCGAGGAAGGCCTTGATCATCGAGCGCGGCATCGCCGAGCCGCCGCAGATCACCATCTTCAGCTCCGGCAGCTTCAGATTGTTGGCGGCCATGTGCTGGAGCAGCATCAGCCACACCGTCGGCACGCCGGCGGTGTGCGTCACCTTCTCGGTCGAGAGCAGCTCATAGACGGAGGCGCCGTCGAGCTTGGCGCCGGGCATCACCAGCTTGGTGCCTTGCGAGGGCGCGGAGAAGGCGATACCCCAGCTGTTGGCGTGGAACAGCGGCACCACCGGCAGCATGGTCTCGGAGGCGCTGGTGCCGAGCGCGTCGACATTGTTGGCCATCAGCGCGTGCAGCACGTTGGAGCGGTGCGAGTACAGCACCCCCTTCGGGTCGCCCGTCGTGCCGGACGTGTAGCACATCGCGGCCGCCGTGTTCTCGTCAAAGTCCTTCCATTCGAATTTGCCGTCGGCCTGCGCAATCCAGTCCTCGTAGGCCACCACATTCTTCAGCGTGGTTTCCGGCATATGCGCCTTGTCGGTGAGCACGATGTAGCGCTCCACGCTCGGAAGCTTGTCGGCGATCTTCTCCAGGATCGGAACGAAGGTGATGTCGGTCATCACGATGCGGTCCTGCGCATGGTTGATGATCCAGGCGATCTGCTCGGGGAAAAGGCGGGGATTGACGGTATGGCAGATGGCGCCGATGCCCATGATGCCGTACCACACCTCGAGATGGCGCCAGGTGTTCCAGGCAATCGTTGCGACACGGTCGCCGAGCTTGATGCCGTCGCGCTCCAGCATCTGCGAGACCTTGAGCGCCCGCTTGTGGATTTCGGCGTAGGTGGTGCGATGGATCGGTCCCTCGACCGAGCGCGTGACGACCTCCTGCTTGCCATGAATCCTGGCGGCGTGTTCGATGATCCGGTGGCAGAGCAGGGGCCAGTCTTGCATCAAACCAAGCATTCCGACGTTCCTCCGAGTATGGCTGGACTTGTTATCGCTCTCAGCGCAGGGCCAAAGAATTGTCATGAATTTTAGCCTGCCGGACTTTCGCCGCAAATGGTCTTGTCGCGGCTATATGTCCGCCGGCGCGGCAATGGTTACCGCCGTGCTCGGGCTGTCGCTTGTGCTGGCGGAGCGGGCAGAGGCGCGAAAATATGCTGCGCCGTTCGATATCTTTGGCCTTGGTACACCACGGCCGCGCGCGAAAGTTCATTCCGCCAAGATCCCACTACCGAAACCGCGCCCCGAGGAAGCCCCCAAGGCAACGGACGAGGCTGCGCCGGAGGCGGAAGGCAAACCTTCTCCCGACAAGTCTTCTCCCGGCAAGCCCGCCGAGGCGGCGCCGCCCGAGAAGCAGGTCTCGGCCTGCCGGCTCGCGCTGACCGAGGACATCGCGGTTGCACCGTCCATTCCCGATATCCGCGGCCCCGGCGCCTGCGGCGGCGAGGATCTGGTGCGGCTGGAGGCGATCGTGCTGCCCGACAAGCGCAAGGTGACGGTCAAGCCGGCCGCAATCCTCCGCTGCAACATGGCGTCCGCCATCGCCGATTGGGTGCGCAAGGACATGGTGCCGCTGGCCACAAGCCTCGGTTCGGCCATCAGCGATCTCGATAATTTCGACAGCTTCGAGTGCCGCGGCCGCAATCGCATCGTCGGCGCGCTGCTGTCCGAGCACGGCAAGGCCAACGCCCTCGACGTCCGCGCCATCAAGCTCGCCAACGGACAGTCGATCGGTTTCACCGACCGCACCCTGTCACGCGAGGTGCGCGAGCGCGTGCTGCATTCGGTCTGCGCGCGCTTTTCCACCGTGCTCGGCCCGGGCTCGGACTGGTACCACGAGGACCACATCCATCTCGACCTGGCGCAGCGGCGCAACGACTACCGGATCTGCCAGTGGAACGTCTGGGATCCCTTGCCCCAGGTCGCCCCGCTCCTGCCCGCGGAACGGCCCGAGGAGGCGCCGCCGCGCGAGGTGGCGGCCAAGCCGGAGTCAAAGGATGAGACCGATGATGAGGGGGCCGGGAAACCTGCCGCAGCCGCGGACAAGCCTGCGGGCGCTGCGGACAAGACTCAGCCGCACAAGCCCTCAACAAAAAAGCGCCGGTGAAACCGGCGCTTTTGCAAAGCCTCGGGCAAGACCCGCTTAGTAAGAAGAGGGGGAACTGCCGCCCTGGAGCGCGAGGCGCGAATTGTAGGGCGAGTCGCCGTGCTTCGGCTCGAGCACCACGACGAGGGTACCGACCTTGACGCGATCATAGAGATCGATCGCGTCCTCGTTGGTCAGGCGGATGCAGCCTGACGAGATCGAGGCGCCGATATATTCCGGCTGGTTGGTGCCGTGGATGCGGAACAGCGTGTCCTTGCCACCCGAATAGAGGTACAGCGCGCGGGAGCCCATCGGATTGTCCGGGCCGGGGGCGACATAGGTCGGCACGCCCAGGCGCGAAATTTCGCCGGGGGTGGGGTGCCAGGCCGGCCACTCGGTCTTGCTGCCCACCTTGGCAATGCCCGACCAGGCCATCGCCTCTTCGCCGACGGTAATGCCGTAGCGGATCGCCTTGCCGCCATCGAGCACGTAGTAGAGATAATGGTTGTCGGAATCGACCACGATCGAGCCCGGCGACTCCTTGCGGTGATACTCGACGATGGCACGGCGGAACGGCTCCGCAACCGGGGTGTTCTCGTACCGAACCTTGGCGAGGAGTTCCTTGTCCTTCGGCTTGAAGGCCTTGGTGTCGGTCGCCTCGTAATGCGTGGCCTGCATGCAGCCCGACAACATCAGGCCAGCGGCCAAAATCCCCAACTTAACTTTCAGCGACGACATGATTTGGTTCCAATCAAAACAATACCGCGCGGACGTCCTGAGCTTAGCGGCCCAAGTTCCTCGACTCCGTTAGGACCATTATCGTTGAAATCTGCCACAATTCCAGCACTCAAGGCCTTTTCCCGCGCTGCGAGAGCCCAGCTGTGGCTTTTTTGCCGCAAGTTTTCCAACTTTGGGCAGATTTCTTGTCAAAGCGTGGCGGGCTGTCGATTCTATGCCACGGTTGGGCCACGGCGCCGCCATAAATGCAAACGCACCGTTAATGTGCTTGTCATCATGAACTTGTCAGAATCGCGCTAAGGGGCTGTCACCCTGTCGCAGGCCCCCTCGCTGGAGTTGTTCATGTTTTCTGTGTTCGTTCCCTCCGAGGGTGCCCTCAAGAAGGCCGTAGTCGACGATCTTGCGGCCCTGCCGGAGAATGCGGTCTGGATCGACCTCGTCAATCCGACCGCAGCAGAGGACAAGGCTGTGGAGCGGATGGCCGGTATTGCGATCCCCACCCGTGAAGACATGCAGGAGATCGAGATCTCCAGCCGCCTCTATATCGAGAACGGCGCGCGCTACATGACCGCGACGCTGATGTGCCAGTCCGATACCGACATGCCCCGGACCACGGCGGTGACCTTCATCCTTGGCGACCACCGCCTGGTGACGGTGCGCTACGACCTGCCGAAGCCGTTCGCCCTGGTCGAGGCCAAGCTCGCCCGCTCCTGCACGCCTTCCATCACCGGCGAGATGGTGCTGATGGAACTTCTGGACGCCGTGATCGACCGCTGCGCCGACATCCTGGAGCGCTGCGGCGCCGAGATCGACCAGGTCTCGCACGACATCTTCGAGCCCGAAAGCGAGCGCCACGGCCACGCCAAGCAATACTCCCAGATCCTGATCTCGATCGGCCGCAAGGGCGACCTGACCTCGAAGGTTCGCGAGAGCCTGGTGTCGATCGGCCGCGTCGTCACCTTCCTCTCCGCGGTGGTGGAGGGCGTGAAATGGTCGAAGGACATGCGCGAGCAGCTCAAGACCATGCAGCGCGACGTCGCCTCGCTGACCGACCACGCCTCCTATCTCTCCAACAAGATCACCTTCGTGCTCGACGCCATGCTCGGCGTCGTCAATCTCGAGCAGAACAACATCATCAAGCTGTTCTCGGTCATGGCTGTTGTCCTGATGCCGCCGACGCTGATCGCCTCGGTCTACGGCATGAACTTCAAGTCGATGCCGGAACTCGAATGGGCGCACGGCTATCCGATGGCAATCGTCATGATGCTGGTCGCCGCCATCGTCCCGTACTGGATCTTCAAGTGGAAGAAGTGGCTGTGATACCTACCGAGACCTTACGCCATTCGCAGAGACACGGTGGATCGTGTCGCAGAATAGAGCGGGATTGAGGCCGCGCGGTGATGCCTGTGCGCCGCCCCAATTCCTCCGGTAAAATTTGAGCGGTGGACTGAACGTTTGCGCGAAACTTGTCTGCGATAAGCAGCATGTTAGCCGCGAGGAACAGCCATGGTTGAAAAACACATAACGACGCCCCGCAACGTCATCGATCTGGCGAACTACCGTCAGGTCGTGACGAGCGGCAAGGCGCCGTCGTTGTCGGCACGGATGTGCCGGCACTGTGGTGCTCCGCTGCTCGACGGCGAAAACGACGACGACTGCTCAACTGCGTTCAGCGCGGCCGCTCCGCGGCCACGCGAGAGGTCACGTCGGATTCGACTCGATTGAGGAACGGAAGGTAAGGGCGATCCAGGTCTTGCGGCGGCGTTGTCTGGATCGCCTTGCTTCCGCCCTTCGGCCAAATCAACTAGCGCTTCACGATCTGCGCCGTCGAGACGATGGTCTCGGCGATGGCGCCGTCGCGGCTGAACGAAGCCAGCTGCTCCTCGGCATCACGCAGCATCGCCTCGACGTTGTCGCCCACGGCCTCCGGCGAGGACGATGAGTAGGTGAGGGTGCGTTGAGCGAGGTCCTGCGCGCTCACCACATGGTTTGTTTCGACTGTCACGAGTTCGGCCGGTTGAAAGGAGCTGTCGCGAAAGAATGCGGGAAGGTCGCGATGGGTCCGCGTGCCACGGCCGGCCTCCTCCCAGAGACGGGCCGGCGACCAGCGGCGCCGGACTTCATTGTAGCCGTCAAGCCAGGGGTTGCGGCCGTCGGTGGCTGAGAACGAGGCGCAGATCAGAATGGCGCCGTCGCGGGCGACCAGCCGGTCGAGCAGCGCGAGCGTCAGGTCGCGGTCCATCCAATGCAGTGCGCGGCCGATCGTCACGACGTCGAAGCTGCCGATGTCGGGGGCAAGCGTTTCGGCCTTGCTTTCGATCAGCGTAATATGCCGCCCTGCACCCGCTGCGGCATGTCGCGCCGCCTCGATCATCGCGGGTTCGGGATCGACGCCGACGACGCGGCCGACATAGGGCCCGAAGCCGAGCGCCAAGAGCCCGGGTCCGGTGCCGAGGTCCATCAGACTGCTCTCTCTGGAGAGACCAAGCTTTTGCGCGACACTGCGGAAGAATTCGCTCGGGTAGGGCGGCCGCAAATGCTCGTAGAGTGCCGCTGTGCTCGCGAACCGGCCCATCCCTTTGCGCCTTGCTACACGTGCTGGCCGCCGTTGATGTGGATCTCGGCGCCGTTGACGTAGGAACTGGTGTCCGTGCACAGCACGTAGATGATCTTGGCGACCTCGTCCGGCGTGCCGAGGCGGTGCATCGGGATCTGCTGGTCGACGATCTTCTCGGTGCCGGGCGACAGGATCGAGGTGTCGATCTCGCCGGGTGCGATCGCGTTGACGCGCACGCCGATGCGGCCGAAGTCGGAGGCCATCTCGCGCGTCAGCGACGCCAGCGCCGCCTTGGAGGTGGCGTAGGCGGCGCCAGCGAAGGGATGAACGCGCGAGCCCGCAATCGACGTGACGTTCACGACCGATCCCTTGGCCGCCTTCAATTCCTCGATCAGTCCGCGCGCCATCATGATCGGCGCGAAGAAGTTGACGTGAAACACGTGCGTCCAGGTGTCGAGGTCGGTATCGACCGAACCGAGCCGGCCGCCGCCGGGTCCCTTGGGCGAGATCGCGGCATTGTTGACCAGCGCGTGCAGCGTGCCGCCCTCGAGCCGGCGGCGGATTTCCGTGATCGCCCGGGCGGTGTCCAGGGGATCACCGAGGTCGACCTGGATGTGATCCTCGGGTCCTGCGTCCCACGGACAGTCCTCCGGGAACGGATGCCGCGAGCAGGTGATGACGCGCCAGCCGGCCGAGGAAAAGCGGATCACGGTGGCGTGGCCGATGCCGCGGCTGGCTCCGGTCAGGAGCAGCGTACGACGCGGCACGTTGGACGAATGCGGCATGGACATCTTTCAGGTCGGCCCAAGAGAAAGGCTCAAGGATACATCCGCGTCTTGGACCATGGCTGGCCGGCCGCGTCACGGCGAAATTCGATGCGGTCGTGCAGGCGGAATGGGCGGTCGTGCCAGAACTCGATACGCGAAGGTGTGATGCGCCAGCCGCTCCAGCCCGGCGGCCGCGGCACCTCGCCGATGACGTATTTGGCCGCGACTTTTGCGATGGCTTGTTCGAAGGCGAAGCGGCTCTCCAGCTCCTGCGACTGCTTGCTGGCCCAGGCGCCGATCTGCGCCTGCTTGGGACGAGTGGCGAAATAGGCGTCGGCCTCGGCATCGGTCACCGGCGTCACGTTGCCGCGGATGCGGACCTGACGGCGCAGCGACTTCCAGTGAAAAAGTAAGGCCGCCTTAGGATTTGCGGCGAGTTCGCGGCCCTTCTGGCTGGCGATGTGGCTGTAGAAGACAAAACCCTCGGTATCGAAGCCCTTCATCAGCACCATGCGGACGTCGGGCAGCCCGTCGGGATCGACCGTCGCGAGCGCCATCGCGTTCGGATCGTTCGGCTCGCTCTTGATCGCCTCGTTCAGCCAGGCCTCGAACAGCGCGAACGGCTCGTCGGCGGCGGTGAAATCACCGGATGTTAAGGGTGTCTGGTGTTTCATCGAGGTCGTGTCGGTCATGTCTGGAGTCCGAGTTGCGTCGCGCGGCCCAAAACCCGCTGTTGTCTGCTACCGCCCTATATAGGGCATGGGGACGCATTGGCCTATCGGCGATCCGGCCGTCCGGCCTTGTCATGACGATCATTCTCGTCGGGCTCGGCACCGGCGGTTGCAGCTTCTCCCGCAATGACAAGGGGGCCTACGCCAAGGCTGACGACAGCGATCTCACCGGCTCGATCGCGCAGCCGGCAAAGGACACCGCGCCAACCGAGACCGATCTGGCCTTCGCCCGCAATGCCGCCTCCGACGTCCTGAGCAAGGGCGATAGGGATTCCAGCCAGCATTGGGAGAATCCGGAGACCGGTGCCCGCGGCTCCGTTACCCCGATCGCGCAGTCCTATGCCGCCGAGGACGGGCGCAAGTGCCGGGATTTCCTGGCGAGCTATGTCAACGGCAGCACAGAAAGTTGGCTTCAGGGAGCCGGATGCCAAAGCAGCCGTGGCCGTTGGGAGATTCATACGCTAAAGCCGTGGCGGAGCTGAGCATGATCCAGACTCGGAGGGCCGCGTTCGCGAGAAATGGGAACCGGTCTTCCGATCAGATCACGCTCGAACCATAGAGCTTCGGCTGGCCTGACTAGTTGCAAAAATGCCACTCCCATCCCACATGGATCGCAGGTGGGGCGGGGAGCCCTTTGAACAATTCGATTCCCTGAAGGAGACGTGACGGATGCGCGACCCCTATGAGGTCTTGGGGGTGCCGCGGAGCGCCAACGCTGCCGCCATCAAGAGCGCCTATCGCAAGCTTGCCAAGAAGCACCATCCCGACAGCAACAAGGACGACCCGAAAGCGGCTGAGCGCTTTGCCGAGATCAACACGGCCAACGAGATCCTCGGCGACGAGGACAAGCGCAAGCAGTTTGACCGCGGCGAGATCGACGCCGAGGGCAAGCCGCGCTTCCAGGGCTTTCCCGGGGGCGGCGGCGCGCGCGGGCGCGCAGGCCCCGGCGGGTTCGAGAGCTATACGTTCCGCTCCGGCGGCGGCCCTGGCCAGGGCGGCGGCGCGTTCGAGGACATCCTCAACAGCATGTTCGGTGGCGGGACCCGCGGCGCGCGCCCCGGGGCCGGCGGCGGAGCCCACTTCGAATTCGACACCGGCGGGATCGGGCTCGATCTCGACGTGAACGTTGCCATGAGCGTCTCGCTGGAGGAGTCGGTCAGGGGCGGTGAGAAGCGCGTTCGGCTGCCGAACGGCAAGGAGCTCAACGTCAAGATTCCGGCCGGCGTCGTTGAAGGCCAGCAGATCCGGCTGCGGGGGCAGGGCGAGAGCGCGCAGGGCCATCCGCCCGGCGATCTCCTGATCACCATCAGCATCGCGCCGCACCCGCACTTCAAGGTCGAGGGCGCCGATCTCCGCATCGACCTGCCGGTCACGCTCTATGAGGCCGTGCTCGGCGGCAAGGTTCGCGTGCCCACCCTCGGCAATGCCGTGGAACTTTCGGTCCCCAAGAACACCTCCAGTGGCCGGACCTTCCGCCTCAAGGGCAAGGGACTGCCGAAAGCTGGCGGAACGGGGGATCTCTTCGTCGTCATCAGGATTATGCTACCAGACGGGAACGATGCCGAACTTGAGGCATTGATGGAAAAGTGGCGGGACCAACACCCCTACAATCCGCGTAGTGGGGTTGGTTAGGGCGTGATCGCAACTGAAGGGGTTCTCCTGAAGATCCAGGGCATCTTCCGGCAGATGATGCTCATCATGTGCTGAGGCGCGGTGGCGCTTCGCTTGCTCGGCGTGTCGGTTGTCCGGCGGGGCAGCCGATAAATAGGTGCGGCCTCGAGAGGGGGACCAGCGCGGTACCAAAAACCCCAATCGAGGCCGCCCGCGTCGATCGGCGGATCGAACGCTGCTCATTTTCGCGTGATCATCCGGTGCGATAATGAGACGCGCCGATGTCCTGATTCCAAATTTTCGATGACGGAATCTAGGCACCGTGCTTCGCGATGTCCGTCGAGGCGGAGCTGCGGCTATGGCCGGTCGATTAGCCGCCGTTTTTCTCGGCCTGATCGTACACGGCCTGCGCCACCCTGGTCAGCCGGTCGCGGTCGCCGCCGCCGCTGACGACGTAACCGACGCCGCGCTCGGCCCAGAACAGCGCCCCGTCCTTGTCCGTCCTGGCGTAGCGCATCTGAGTCGCGCCGGTCTCGGTCTTGGCGGCGTAGATCGTGAACCGCTCGCCCGAGGCGCCCTCATACATCAAGAATGAAGCCGGACCGTTCGGCCCCGGCAGAAGCCGGCCGCCGACGAGCTTCAGCCCGCTCGCCTCCAGATTCGGCGCAAACACGGTCCAGCCGCAGCGCCGCGTCAGCCAGGCCTGGAGATGATCCCGCTCGTTGCCGGGTACCTCGACGGGATGGCGGACCTCGACGACATAGAGGCGGTGGGCGTCGAGCGCGTCAGCCGTAAAACTCCGGAAGGTCGAGGGGGCGTTGGCGGCGCCATGCGCCACCCAGCCGGCGGTACCGCCGGCGACGAACGCAACCATCGCGGCCGCGGCGGCGCCATAGAGCCACTGACGGGGCCGGCGCACCAGCCGCTCGAGCTCGAGCCGCGCCGGCACCGGCTCCTGCGCGACGGCGTCGTAGCGGGCGTGCAGCATCTCGGCCATGGCGCGCCAGGACTGCACACGCTCGGCCTCTTCCGGATTGGCGGCGAGCCAGGCCTCGACATCGGCGCGGCGCTCTGCCGGCAGCTCGCCGTCGACATAGGCGTGCAGTTCGTCTTCGGTCACTGAAATCTTGCGGTCGTTCATATCCGTCGTCTCTGGCTCCGCGGCCCAAAATATCCTTCGTGACTCAACTTCGCTCGCTTCATCGTCAGGTCGCGGGCGGACAATTCGCGATCGATCGATCCCGCCATCATTTCACCCGCCTGAGCGCCGGGCGCTCGCCCTCCAGCGAGGCTTTGACGTGGGCGCGGGCGCGTGCCAGGCGCGACATCACCGTGCCGATCGGCACGCCCTGGATGTCCGCGACCTCGCGGTAGCTCATGCCCTCCAGCATCACCAGCAGCAGCACCGAGCGCTGCTCCTCGACCAGCGTTGCCAGCGCCTTCTCGATGTCGCGCCCTTCGGCCTCGGTCCCGCTGGCATCCGGGTTGTTCTCCGTCAGCTGCATGAACTGCGGCCGTCGCGCCAGCGAACGCCGCCGGTTCTTGTTGAGGTTGGTCAGGATCGTATAGAGCCAGCTCCTGACGTCGCCCCCGAGAAACAGCCGCTCCGAACGCAGCGCCCGCACCAATGTATCCTGCACCAGATCGTCGGCCGCATCCGCATCGCGCGTCAGCGCGCGGGCGTAGCGGCGCAACGCCGGGATCATGGCTTCCACACTCTGGCGAAACGCATTCATTGCGGTCTTGACGTCCCAACGTTCGGCGCGAACGCCTCAACGATCATAACACCCGAGTGGAACGGCTATTCCGGCACTCGAAACAGCGTTAACGCCGCGTATTAGGGCTGTACCGCGAAGGAGGGCTGGTGTACCTCCAGACCTCACCGAGAGCTCGACAGGGCATTAGAAAATGGCGCAAAATTCAGGACTGATGCAAGGCAAGCGCGGGGTGATCCTCGGCGTTGCCAACAATCGCTCGATCGCCTGGGGCATCGCCAAGGCATGCCACGCGGCCGGCGCCGAGCTCGCCTTCACCTATCAGGGCGATGCGCTGAAGAAGCGCGTCGAGCCGCTCGCCGCGGAGATCGGCGGCCTCGTGCTCGGCCATTGCGACGTCACGGACGCGGCAACCATCGACGCCGCCTTCGCGGTGCTGAAGGAGAAGTGGGGCAAGATCGACTTCCTGGTGCACGCGATCGCCTATGGCGAGCAGCTCGACGGCCGCTACGTCGACACCACGCAGGAGAATTTTTCGAAGTCGATGCTGATCTCCTGCTATTCGTTCACCGCGGTGGCGCAGCGCGCCGAGAAGCTGATGACGGATGGCGGCTCGCTCATCACGCTCAGCTATTACGGCGCCGAGAAATGGATGCCGCACTACAACGTGATGGGCGTGGCGAAGGCGGCGCTGGAGGCCAGCGTGCGCTATCTCGCCGCCGACCTCGGTGAGAAGAAAATCCGCGTCAACGCGATCTCGGCAGGTCCCATCAAGACGCTCGCCGCCTCGGGCATCGGTGACTTCCGCTATATCCTGAAGTGGAACGAGACCAACGCGCCGATGCGGCGCAACGTGTCGACAGAGGACGTCGGGGGCAGTGCCCTGTATTTCCTCTCCGACCTGTCGCGCGGCGTCACCGGCGAGGTGCACCACGTCGATTCCGGCTATCACGTGCTCGGCATGAAGCGTCCGGACGCGCCGGACATTTCGCTGGGTGGAAAGGACTAACACTTAAACTCCGGAATGCCCGTGCCCACGATCTACTTCCTTCGCCACGGCGAGACCGAGTGGAATGCGCTCGGGCGGCTCCAGGGCACCAAGGACGTCCCGCTCAATGCGCGGGGCCGCGGCCAGGCAGTGCATGCCGCAGGCGTGCTGGCCGATCTCTTCAGGCGCGACCGCAAGGACGGAGCGGCGATGCCTTATGTGTCGAGCCCACTCGGCCGTGCACGCCAGACCATGGAACTCGTGCGCGGCAAGCTCGAATTGCCGCCTGCCGGCTATTCGCTCGACGACCGCCTGCGCGAGATCGGCTACGGCGTCTGGGAGGGGCTGACACTGGCCGAAAGCGAGTCCTCTGATCCCGAAATCTATGCGAGGCGCCTCGCAGACAAATGGACGGTCGCGCCTTCGGGCGGCGAGACCTACGCTGCCGTCCAGCTGCGCATGCTCGACTGGTACGAGTCGGTTCTGGTCGACACCGTCGCGGTGGCCCATGGCGGCACCTGCCGGGCCCTGATGGTGGCCCTCGGCATCGAGACCCCCGCCAGCGCCGCCGAGCTCTATATCGAGCAGGGCGCCGTCTACGTCTTCCGCGAGGGGCGGCTGGAGAAGTTCAGTTAGGCCAACTCGCCGTCATTCCGGGGCGCCCGAAGGGCGAACCCGGAATCTCGAGATTCCGGGTCTGGTCCTTCGGACCATCCCGGAATGACGGGAACGGGGTTGAACGCCGTGTTCCCCCGCGTTACCACCACAAGTCAGAACTGACTGACGAGCCAGAGACGAATGTCCTTCAACACCTTCGGCCACATGTTCCGTGTCACGACCTTTGGTGAGAGCCATGGGGTGGCGATCGGCTGCGTGGTCGATGGCTGTCCGCCCATGATCCCGCTGACCGAGGCCGATATCCAGCAGGATCTCGACCGGCGCCGGCCGGGCCAGTCGCGTTTCACCACCCAGCGCCAGGAGCCTGACCAGGTGAAAATCCTGTCCGGCGTGATGGCGCATCCCGAGACCGGCGTGCAGGTGACGACGGGCACCCCGATCGGGCTCCTGATCGAGAACACGGACCAGCGCTCGAAGGACTATTCCGACATCAAGGACAAGTTTCGGCCCGGTCACGCCGACTTCACCTATGAAGCCAAATACGGCCTGCGCGACTATCGCGGCGGCGGCCGCTCCTCGGCGCGCGAGACCGCAATGCGCGTCGCGGCCGGCGCGATCGCGCGAAAAGTGCTGCCCGACGTGAAGGTCCGCGGCGCGCTGGTGCAGATCGGCCCGCACAAGATCGACCGCGCCAAATGGGACTGGGACGAGATCGCGAAGAATCCGTTCTTCTGTCCCGACAAGGACAAGGCCGCGTTCTTCGAGACCTATCTCGACAGCATCCGCAAGAGCGGCTCCTCGATCGGCGCGGTGATCGAGGTTGTCGCCGAGGGCGTGCCGGCGGGCCTGGGTGCGCCGATCTACGCCAAGCTCGATTCCGATCTTGCGGCCGCGATGATGACCATCAACGCGGTGAAGGGCGTCGAGATCGGCGCCGGGTTTGGCGCCGCCGAGCTCACCGGCGAGGAGAACGCCGACGAGATGCGCACCGGCAATGACGGCACGCGCTTCTTGTCCAACCATGCCGGCGGCGTGCTGGGCGGCATCTCCACCGGCCAGCCGGTGGTGGTGCGTTTCGCGGTGAAGCCGACCTCGTCGATCCTCCAGCCACGTCTCACCGTCGATAGCAAGGGCGCCGATACCGAGATCTTCACGAAGGGCCGCCATGACCCCTGCGTCGGCATCCGCGCCGTTCCGGTCGGCGAGGCCATGATGGCCTGCGTGCTGGCCGATCACTTCCTGCGCGACCGCGGGCAGGTGGGACGCTGATTGCTTCACCTCTCCCGAAGGGAGAGGTGAGCACGTCGCGGCTGGTGCGTCGTGTCGCGCCACTAGCCTACCGCGCAGCTTGACGATCCCGCAACTTCGTCCGCAAATGCGGGCATGGAAAGCTCCGAGCTCCAGCGCGTCACCCACTGGCTGATCGACGGCGTTTGGTCGTCGGAAGAGCCGGCCGAGATGATCGCCGATTTCTGCGAGCGCCTGGTCGCGGCCGGCCTGCCGCTATGGCGGTTCGGCATCTTCATCCGTACGCTGCATCCGGAAATCTTCGGCCGCAACTTCATCTGGCGGCAGGGCGAGGAGGTCGAAATCGGCGCCGTCGAATTCGATGTCCTGGATTCGCCGCAGTTCGCGCAAAGTCCGCTTCGGATCGTGTTCGAGCAGGGACTGGAGGTCCGGGGCCGCGTCGACGATCCCGACAGTAAGCGCTTCCCGATCATCAACGACATGCGGGCCGAAGGCGTGACCGACTACATCGCGGTGCCGCTGTCGTTCCTCGACGGTTCGATCCATGCGACGAGCTGGATGACACGGCAGCCCGGTGGCTTCAGCGGCGACGACATCGCTGCGATCCGCGCCATCATGGCGCCGCTCGCGCGCGTCAGCGAGATCATCAGCCTGCGCCGCACGGCCGAGATGCTGCTCGATACCTATGTCGGCAACCGCGCCGGCGCGCGCATCCTCGGCGGCCAGATCCGCCGTGGCCACACCGACACCATGCAGGCGGTGATCTGGCTGTCGGACCTGCGCGGCTTCACCGCATTGTCGGACCGGCTGCCGGCCGAGACCGTGGTCGCGATCCTCAACCATTACTTCGACTGCCAGGTCACTGCGATCCGGGGCCATGGCGGCGAGGTGCTGAAATTCATGGGCGACGGCCTGCTCGCGGTGTTCCCGATCGATGAATATGTCGGCGATGCCGCACATGTCTGCGCGCACGTGCTGGAGGCGGCGCGCGAATCCCGCGCCAGCGTCGAGGCGCTCGCCTTTCCGGTCGGCGTCGCCGTCGAGCGTTTCCGCTTCGGTGTCGCGCTGCATGTCGGCAACATCCTCTACGGCAACATCGGCGGCGGCAACCGCCTCGACTTCACCTGCATCGGGCCAGCCGTGAATCTTGCGGCACGGCTGGAGAAGATCACGGGCCGGCTCGGCCGCACGGTTGTGGCGTCGGAGGGATTTGCGAATGTCTGCCACCACGGCTGGCACGAGCTCGGCGAATTCCCGATCGCGGGATTTGCCAAGGCGCAGCGCGTGTACGGGCTGGCGGAAGAGACGCCGGTGGTGATGGCATAAGGCGTGCGCGCAGAGGAACGTAGCGGGCCTTCGCTTCCACATGCGGCTTGGAGGCCGCGTCGTCGGGAAGGATAGCTCTAAAATTCCGGCTGCTGGCGGCAAGACCGTCCTGCGCATCCATTGGTCGAGCCTTACGTGCATCGGCTGAGCGGCCCAACTTTCGTGCGCGCCCGTGGCGGCGGTGGTCCGGCCGCCCGTCCCGACACATTGCCGCTACAATAGAAAAGGTATAATCTTTGTTATTGCTCAGCCGGCTCGACATGCCGGCCTTTCGTTCGATCCCTGCATTGCGTCGCGAAAAGAGGAGCACAATCATGCCGATTACGACGCTGAAGGTCTTGGCGAGCCTCATCCAATTGCATGGGCCGGGCGCCACCATTCAGAGCGACCATCAGGGTATCGACGCGTTGCTGAACGATCTGCGTGGACAGAGTGCGGAGCAAGGGGTTGTCTCCGACGAACCCGTGGTGACCCAGGCGGCTTTCAGGCGAGGGGGATTTGCTAAGGGGGCCAATGCAGGCGCCTTTCGCAGGGCGGCATACGCTCCAGGCGTGGGCGCGTTCCGCCGAGGCGGATTTGTTCGAGGGTACTAGATAAGCTTCTTCCAGCCCGTCTTGGTATCGGCATGTCGGGTGATAATTCAGATCGTGTCGATTTCCAGGATCAGCCGATTACGCAGCTGCTGGTCAAGGTCGCGACGAGATGCAACATCGATTGCGACTACTGTTACTGGTTCCGCGACGCGTCCGTTTATAGCAAGCCGAAGCTGATGAGCCCTGATGTGCAGCATCGATTGCTGCAACGCATCGAGGAGCACGTCGTCACGTACTCCCTCGTCGATTTTCCCATCATTCTGCACGGCGGCGAGCCGTTGCTGTGGGGCGTTGCGAACTTCCACCGCTTTGCCGAGGCTTGCGATGCCATTTCATCGCGGACGGGCTGCGACATACCCATCGCGGTCACGACCAACGGCGTGTTGATCGATGACGAATGGCTGACCTGCTTCGAGGCCCGCAACATTTCGGTTGCGATCAGCATCGACGGGCCGGCCCATATTCACGACCTCCACCGCAAGACGTTTCAGGGGACTGGCACCCATGCCGCCGTGGAACGTGCCGCTCGCATGCTGGTATCGCGCAACATTGGCGTCATTGCCCTGGCCGTATGCAATCCCGCTTACGCGCCGCGGCACTACGCCGATTTCTTCGCCGCGTGTGGAATCTCCAACTACGACATCATGATCCCTGACGCGACGGTGGATGAGAGGCCGCCATCCATTGCCGCCTTCTACAAGGGGCTGTTCGACCTGTGGCTCGAGGCAAATCGCACGACGCCGACGACCGATATCCGCATCATCTCCGACATGATCACCGCGCTTCTTGGCAACAATTCACCGACCGAGGGCGTGGGCCACAAACCCGTCGAGCTTTGCACCGTGATGACCGATGGCAGCGTGGAGGCCCACGATGTGCTGCGGATTGCGGGCGATGGCTATACGAGCACCCACTTCAACATCTTCGATCATGCCATCGATGAGATCAGGAAGGAGCCGCGCTGGAAGGCCGCGCGCGATGCTTCGATCAACCTTTGTGCGAAGTGCCGTCAGTGCAAATTCATGAACGCCTGCGGGGGAGGCTATCTGCCGCACCGTTTCTCCAAGACGAACGGCTACGATAATCCTTCGGTCTATTGCGACGATCTCTATTCGATGTTTGAGAACATGCAATCCATACTGGAGAGCCATCTCTATGTCAGCAAGCCGGACGGGGGGCGCGTCAACGTGCATGACACCCTGGCGTGAGCCTAAAGCATGATCCGGAAAAGTGCGCAGCGGTTTTCCGAAAAGATCATGCTCAAACAACAACCTAAAGCGCGATGACGATTCATCCTAATCCCATCGCGCTTTAGGGGATGGCTTCTTCGCTGTCCGGCGTGCGCCGGTTCTGATGATCTCGCGCGGGAAGCGAAGTCGGAAAACGCGCTGAGCCTTACTCTTCCGGCTCCGTCGTGAACAGCAACGGGTAGCCCTTGGCACGGCCGGCATCGGTGGCGCGCGTCGCCTTGGTCTCGGCGACGTCCTTGGTGAATACCGCGACCACGCAGGTGCCCAGCTTGTGCGCGGTGATCATCACCTTGTAGGCCTGATCCTCGGTCATGCGGAACTCGGCCTTGAGCACCATGGTGACGAATTCGCGCGGCGTGTAGTCGTCGTTGATCAGGATGACCTTGTGCAGCCGAGGCCGCTCGACCTTGGTCCTGGTTCTGGTTTTCGGCTTGATGACGGTGTCGTTCATTCCGCCTCCTGGACACGGCGGGCTCGGGTTCCGACCGCGGCGATCAGCTCGCGGCCTTCGCACCATATTGCAGGACCTGCACCTTCTCCAAGGTAATCAGGCCGCTCGACATCATGCCATCCAGGATGGGCAGGAATGCATTGATGTTGTCCTCGCTGTCGACGATCTCGATCAGCAGCGGCAGGTCCTCTGACAGCCGCAGGATCTTCGAGGTGTGCAGCCGGCTGGACTTGCCGAATCCCATCGGCCCGCGCAGCACGGTGGCGCCTGCAAGGTGCCGCTCGCGCGCGGTCATCACGATCGCTTCATAAAGCGGCTTGCCGTCGAAATGATCGCTTTCGCCGATGAAGATCCGGAGCGAAACTGCCTGAGCGGGGATTTGCATGATCAGCTCCTTGCCAAGCGGTTGTAGCGGCTCGCCATCATATGCCCGAGCCACACCGACACCAGCCAGCAGATGACGGACGCTGCGACATAGGCAAGTGCCGTGGACTTCATGCCGCCGTGGAGCAGGCGGAAGGTCTCCAGGCTGAAGGCCGAGAACGTGGTGTAGCCGCCGCAGAACCCGGTCATGACGAACTGCCGGTGCTCGGGCCGCGCCAGCACGCGGCCGTCGGGGCCGGTCAGCGTCGCGTAGAAGCCGATGATCAGCGAGCCCGTCGCGTTGATGAACAGCGTCGCAAAAGGAAAGCCCGGCCCGGTGTCGAGCGCGAGTCCGACCAGATAACGCGTCAGCCCGCCGACGACGCTGCCGGCGGCAACCCAGGCATAGAGTATCGCGCTGCGCCAGCGCTCGGCGGAGGGGGGAGAGTTCATCTGCCGCCGCTCGTTCCCCCTCGCCCCGCTTGCGGGGAGAGGGTTGGGG
>NZ_WQNE01000056.1 GCF_009759665.1 Bradyrhizobium cajani | reverse complement strand
GGAGGTTGGGGCGGAGCTGGTCGGGGAGGCGGTGGAGGGCGGCTTCAGGCAAATCAACCATCCCCGACATTGTAGCCCGCATGAGCGTCAGCGACATGCGGGACAACTGTAAGTCCCGGATGTCGCTTCGCTCATCCGGGCTACGTTTCCCCAGTAGAGAAGGCCGGGTTGAAGCTCGGCCTTGCCTGCAGTGAGCTACGGAGAGTCAGCGCCCCTACAACACCCGATTACTCTCCTTCACCTTCTCCGCATCCAGATACACGCTTGAGCCCATCTCCTTGAACTTCTCGCTCATCTTCGCCATGCCGTCCTCGACGGTGCCCTGTATCGACATCCCCACCGAGTTCGGATCGTTCAGCGTCGCGGCGTAGTCCCGCACGTCCTGGGTGATCTTCATCGAGCAGAACTTCGGTCCGCACATCGAGCAGAAATGCGCGACCTTGTGGGCTTCCTTCGGCAGGGTCTCGTCGTGGAAGCTCTTCGCGGTGTCCGGATCGAGGCCGAGGTTGAACTGGTCGGTCCAGCGGAATTCGAAACGGGCACGCGAGAGGGCGTCGTCGCGCAGTTGCGCGGCGGGGTGGCCCTTGGCGAGATCGGAGGCGTGGGCGGCGATCTTGTAGGTGATGACGCCGGTCTTGACGTCGTTGCGATCGGGGAGGCCGAGATGCTCCTTCGGCGTGACGTAGCAGAGCATGGCGCAGCCGAACCAGCCGATCATGGCGGCGCCGATGCCCGAGGTGATGTGGTCGTAGCCCGGCGCGATGTCGGTGGTCAGCGGTCCAAGCGTGTAGAACGGCGCCTCGCCGCACTCCTTGAGCTGCTTGTCCATGTTGATCTTGATCTTGTGCATCGGCACGTGGCCGGGGCCTTCGATCATGACCTGGCAGCCCTTGTCCCACGCGATTTTTGTCAACTCGCCGAGCGTCTCCAGCTCCGCGAACTGGGCGCGGTCGTTGGCGTCGGCAATCGAGCCGGGACGCAGGCCGTCGCCGAGCGAGAACGAGACGTCATACTTGCGCATGAGGTCGCAGATCTCGTCGAAATGCGTGTAGAGGAAGCTCTCCTTGTGATGCGCCAGGCACCACTTCGCCATGATCGAGCCGCCGCGCGAGACGATGCCGGTGACGCGGTTGGCGGTGAGGTGGATGTATTGCAGGCGCACGCCGGCGTGGATGGTGAAGTAGTCGACGCCCTGCTCGCACTGCTCGATCAGGGTGTCCTTGTAGAGCTCCCAGGTCAGCTGCACCGGATCGCCGTTGCACTTCTCCAGCGCCTGGTAGATCGGCACGGTGCCGATCGGCACCGGCGAGTTGCGCAGAATCCATTCGCGGGTGGTGTGGATGTTGCGGCCGGTGGAGAGGTCCATCACGGTGTCGGCGCCCCAGCGGATCGCCCACACCATCTTCTCGACCTCCTCCTCGACCGACGACGTCACCGCCGAGTTGCCGATATTGGCGTTGATCTTGGTGAGGAAGTTGCGGCCGATGATCATCGGCTCGAGCTCGGAGTGGTTGATGTTGGAGGGGATGATGGCGCGGCCGCGCGCGATCTCGTCGCGGACGAACTCCGGGGTGATGAAGGCGGGCACCGCAGCACCAAAGCTCTCGCCGTCGGCAAGCGCGGCTTCCGCGCGTTCCAACTGCTGCTTGCGGCCGAGATTTTCGCGCGCGGCGACGTAGATCATCTCCTTGGTGATGATGCCGGCGCGGGCGAATTCGAGCTGGGTGATCTTGTGGCCGTCGAGGCCGCGCAGCGGCTTGTGATAGGCGCTGAACGCACGCGCCGCCTTGTCGGCCGAGACGCTGCCGTTGTCCTCCGGCTTGATCTGGCGTCCCTCATATTCCTCGACACCGCCGCGCTCCAGCACCCATTGCTTGCGGCTCCTCGCAAGGCCCGCGTTGACGTCGATGGTCACACTCGGGTCGGTGTAGGGGCCGGAGGTGTCGTAGACCGGCAGGTTCGGCTCGCCGGCGCCTTCGGAGAGGATGATCTCGCGCAAGGGCACGCGCAGGTCGGGCGCGGCGTCGGGGGAGGCGAAGATCTTCCGCGAGGAGGGAAGGGGACCGGTGGTGACGGCGGGCACGGTCTTGTCGGGGTTGGAGCGGATGTTCATGGGATCCTCCGGTTTAATTCTGCTGTGCGTGCGCCGAAACGACGCTGGTGATTATTTGCGCCGTCATTGCGAGCGCAGCGAAGCAATCCAGAATCTCTCTGCGGTGGGAGTCTGGATTGCTTCGTCGCAAGTGCTCCTCGCAATGACGGTGTGGAGAGAGTGTGGGCATCACGCAGCCTCCGTCGATTGGCCGAGCCATTGCCGCACGCGGGCATCCGGGTCGGCGTTCTGCGTGACGTCGGACACCACCGCGATGGAATCCGCGCCTGCGGCAAAAATCTCCGCGGCGTGCTCGAATTTGATGCCGCCGATGGCGACGAGCGGAATCGAGCCGATGCGCTGCTTCCATTCGGTGATCTTCGGGACGCCCTGCGGCTCGAAGCGCATCGATTTGAGCGTGGTGAAGAAGATCGGGCCGAGCGCGACGTAGTCGGGTTTGGCTTCGAGCGCGGTCGCGAGCTCGTCGTCGTCATGGGTGGAGATGCCGAGGAAAAGGCCGGCTTCGCGGATCGCCTTGAGGTCGGCGTCGGCGAGGTCCTCCTGGCCGAGATGCAGATATTTCGCGCCGGCGACGATCGCGGCGCGCCAGTAGTCGTTCACGACCAGCTTGGCCTGCGTGTCCTTGGTGATCGCCAGCGCGTCGGTGACGATCTGGAGCGCCTCGGCGTCGTTGAGGTCCTTGGCGCGCAGCTGGATGGTGCCGACGCCGAGTTTGGTGAGCCGCTCGACCCATTTGAGGCTGTCGACGACAGGATAGAAACGATCAGGATACGGCATGCCAGAACGGGGTCCCAACGACAGGGGTGGAAGGGGAGGCGAAGTCGCGGGCGTCCATCAGCCCGGCTTCATAAGCGGTGCGGCCGGCCTCGACGCCGAGGCGGAAGGCATTGGCCATCGCGACGGGATCGGCGGCCTTGGCGATGGCGGTGTTGAGCAGCACGGCGTCATAGCCGAGCTCGAGCGCGTGGGCGGCGTGGCTGGGCGCCCCTAAGCCGGCGTCGACCACCAGCGTGATGTCGGGCAGGCGCTCGCGCAGCAGCTTCAGGGCGTCACGATTGGTGATGCCCCGGGCCGAGCCGATGGGCGCGGCCCACGGCATCACCACCTTGCACCCCGCTTCGACCAGGCGGTTGGCGACCGAGAGATCCTCGGTGCAGTAGGGAAACACCTCGAAGCCGTCCTTGATCAGGATGGTGGCGGCCTCGACCAGGCCGACGACGTCGGGCTGGAGCGTGTCGTTGTCGGCGATGACTTCGAGCTTGATCCAGTTGGTAGCGAACAGCTCGCGCGCGAGCTTCGCCGTCGTCACCGCCTCGCGCACGCTGCGGCAGCCGGCGGTGTTCGGCAGCACGGTGACGTCGAGCTCGCGGATCAGTTTCCAGAATGCGTCGCCGCTCTTGCCGCCGGCGGATTCGCGCCGCAGCGACACCGTGACGATGTTCGAGCCGGAGGCGCGGATCGCGGACTGCATGATCGCAGGCGAGGGATAGAGCGCGCTGCCGATCAGCAGGCGGGAGGCGAAGGTCTTGCCGTAGAAGGTCACCATGATGGTGTTTCCTCAAATTCGGTCGACTCCCTCGCCCCGCTTGCGGGGAGAGGGTTGGGGTGAGGGGGAGCCTCCGCGGGGACGGTGAGAGCTGGACTCGCGGAGAGTCCCCCTCACCCGGAATTTGCTTTGCAAATTCCGGCCTCTCCCCGCGCGCGGGGAGAGGCGAAGGAAGGCGATAGCTTCGTTCATCACCTCACCCTCCCTGCCGCGGCGTGATGATCTCGATCTCGTCGCCGGCCTTGAGGCTGGTCTCGCCCCAGCGGCTCTTCGGCACGACGTCGTAGTTCAGCGCGATGGCGAAATGGGTACCCTCGTAGTCGAGCTCGGCGAGCAGCGCGTCGACGCTGGCCGAGTTCACATCGCGTTGCTCGCCGTTGATGATCAAACGCATTGCACGATCACCCGCATTGCATCACCTCATTGTCGATCTGGCCGCGCTGGACATAGGCGAGCGTCAGCTCGGCGAGTGCCGGAGCGATCAGGAAGCCGTGGCGGTAGAGGCCGTTGACGCTGATCTTGCCGTCGCGAATGCCGATGCGCGGCAGATTGTCGGGGTAGGCGGGACGCAGGCCCGAGCCGAATTCGACGATGCGGGCCTCGCCGAAGGCGGGATGGACGGTGTAGGCGGCCCCCAAGAGCTCCAGCGCCGAGCGCACGCTGACGCCGGTGTCCTCGGCCTCGATCGAGGTCGCGCCGAGCATGAACAGGCCGTCCTCGCGCGGGATCACGTAGAGCGGCCAGCGCGGATGGATCAGGCGCACCGGACGCGCCAGTTGCACCTCGCCGGTCTCGATCAGGATCATCTCGCCCTTGACGCCGCGCAGTTCCGGCTGCTCCTCGCGCGCGCCGAGGCCGCGGCAGTCGATCACGATGCCTTTTGGATCAAGGTTTGCGAGATCGGCGGCCGAGACGTCGCTGGAGAACTTGATGGTGCCGCCGGCGGCGCGGATGCGCTCGTGCAGCTTGGGCAGCACGCGGCGCGGCTCGACATGGCCCTCACCGGGGAAGAACAGCGCATCGCGGAAGCGGCCTTCCAGCGATGGCTCCAGCGCGGCGAGGCCGGCGGCGTCGAGCCGCTCATGGCCCTCGGTCATGCGGGCAAAACGCTCGAAATCGTTGCGTTCGCGCGGATGGGCGACGACGAGCGAGCCGTTGAACGGCGTATCCGGCAATTCACGCCGCCAGATATGCAGCGAGCGCTCGCCGAGGCGGCTGATGATGGGTTCGGCGACCTCCGCCTCGCAATAGGGCGCCAGCATGCCGCCGGCCCAGTGGCTGGTGGCGTCGGTCATGGCGGCGTCACCGCGCTCGTGTAGCGTCACGGCGTGGCCGGCCTGCGCGAACAAAAGTGCCTGCCAGGCGCCAGCGATGCCTGCGCCGATGATGGATACCGGTGAATCCGGTCGCTTGGTGGTCTGGTACATCCCTGTCCCTTCGCCGGCATGACCCGGATCAGGTTCAAAGGGTCACCGCGGTCCTGGGCCTTCTGACCCATTTAGCGGTATCTCAGCTCCTCCTCGGAGCACCCCTCGGAACGGGTCTAATGTATGCCAGTGGGAGCCAGTGTCAACGCGTTAGCCACCCGTCATGCCCGGGCTTGTCCCGGGCATCCACGTTCCTGGATGCAATGGAAAAGACGTGGATGGCCGGGTCAAGCCCGGCCATGACGGAGACTAGTGGCTGGGAACCTGCGCCCGCGCGTTGCGGAAGCGCTGGGCGAGCTTCCGGTGCGGCACGGTGCCGAACATCGGCTGCGGGTTGCCGTTCGGCTCGAGCCAGGTCTCGCTCATATTGGCGACCTGCACGGCCTCCTGCCGCTGCCGCTTTGCAACTTAGTAATAGCCGCCAGCGAAATAACGCACGGCTCGCGCGTGATCGCCATTGGCGGCGCGATAGGCGCCGGCGAGGTATTTGACCGCGTAGGTGAGATTGGTGTTGGGATCGCGCAGGCCGGCGGCATCGCCGGTGTAGCCGACCCCGCGGGCCGTCGCGAGCTTGATCTGCATCAGCCCGATGGTGCCGCCACGGCCGACGAGGCCAGGCTGGTAGCGGCTCTCGCGCATGATGACGCGGTGCACCAGCGCCTCCGGTACGCCGTTGGCGCGCGCATGCGTTGCGACCATCTCGGCGTATTCGGCTTCGCCGGCGTTCGCCGCCTGCGCCATCATCAGGCTCGCCGCGGCGAGCAGGGCAACACGCAAAATTTTCATCGAAATATTCCTCGGCAGAACGGACCTGCACCCGTGCGCGTTAGGCCGTGGGAACACGGCGATGATGTGGCGAAACGCCGCCACCGGCGATTTTCGCCGGGCCGTCGTTTTTACGACTCAAACATCGGTTAAATTTCGAGTTGGCGGGGTGCCTTACGCGACAGCAGGTCTGTCCGTTCGTACATTCGCCCAAAAATCGCGACTCAAAACCAAGCATTCGGGAGGACGTCCATGACCCGAGCTGACATCGGCGACATCCCCACGCAGAACCCGTGTGCACAATGTGGGACACCGATCCCGTTCCCTGACTGGATCGAGCCGGGCGAAGGCCGCGTTTCCTATCTCTGGAAGTGCCAGGCCTGCGGCTATCGCTTCGAAGCGGTTGCGATCTTCGATCAGCGCGCGATCGAGCATCCGCCGCTCGCCGCCTGAGGCATTGTCTTAAACTGGCATGATCTCCGCGCAAACGCGTCCCCGCGTTTGTCGCGAGGAAAACCGCTGCACGCTTGGCGCGAACGCGGCCCTGCGGGTCCGGATCATGCCTTAAGCCGCCAGCCGCGGCTGCTGCCACACCGGCAATTGCATCCGCACGATCAACCCGTGCGGCGCGCGGTCGTGCAGCGACAGCTCGCCGCCATGGGCGAGCGCGATCGCGCGCGCAATCGACAGGCCAAGCCCGAAGCCGGTGGAATCGTCCATGGTGCGGGCGTCGTCGCCGCGCACGAACGGCTCCAGCATCTCCTGCTTGCGCGCGTCCGAAATGCCGGGGCCGTCGTCCTCGACGTCGATGACGAGCTTGGTGCCCGACATGTCGAGACGGATCGTGACCTCGGCGCCGAAACGCACCGCGTTCTCGACGAGGTTGGTGATGCCGCGATGCAGGTCGTCGGGCCGCGCGGCGGCGGTTGCCGACACCGGGCCCTCATAGTGCACGACATGGCCCATGTCGCCGAACTGGTCGGCGATGAGCTGGAGCGTGCTGGCGATGTCGACCAGCGTCACCGCCTCGATCTTGCGGTCGTTGCGCAGCAGCGACAGGACGGATTCCAGCATCGAGCGCATCTGGTCGAGATCGATCAGCATGCGCTTGCGGTTGCCTTCGTCCTCGATGAACTCGGCGCGCAGCCGCAAGCGCGTGATCGGCGTGCGCAGATCATGGCTGATCGCGGCCAGCATCCTGGTGCGGTCCGACATCAGCCCGGCGATCCGCTCATGCATGCGGTTGAGCGCGCGCGCGACCGAGCGGATCTCCTCCGGGCCGCGCTCGGGCAGCGGCTCGGCGGCGCCGTCCAGGCTGAAATTCTCCGCGGCCTTGGCGAAGGACGACAGCGGCGCGGCGAGCGCACGCGCCGCCCACAGGCCGAGCACGGTGATTGAGATGAAGGCGGTCATCAGCGTCACCAGCCACGGTGCGCCCCAGAACCACGGCCGCGGGCCGCCATCGACGCGGCCGGCGATCATGCTGCCGTCGGGCAATTCGACGCCGACGCGGCGCGCGCCGCCCTCCGGGGCGAGCTGCATCACCTTGTAGCCGCGCCCGAGATGGCGGCGCATCCCGTACAGCTGGGCGCCGTCGCCTGCTTCGACCGCCGACCCGGGCGCGAGCATCTCGATGCCGAGCCTGGGGAAGGCGCGCGAAAGGTCGGCGACGAGGCGCGGCCGCTCGCTGGGGTCGGCCGCGCCGAGCAGCAGCGCGGCATCGGTCAATTGATGGGCGCCGTCCAGCGGCGCGTCCGGGCGGTCCGGCCGGCTGATCAGGAAGGCGGCGGTGACGACGAGATGGAGCGCGACGGTCGAAGCCAGCACCAGCGCGGCGATCTGCCCGCCGATCCCCTTGAGGTGGAAGAACCCGAACGGCTTCATCACCGGCGCCCCCCTTCAGCTGCTCAGGGGCGTCGCGACCGCTTCCGTCCTCGGGGTGAACAAATAGCCGCCGGAGCGCACCGTCTTGATGATGGTGGGATCGGCCGGATTGGGTTCGATCTTGCGGCGGATGCGGCTGACCAGCACGTCGATGGAGCGCTCGAACGAGCCGGTGTTGCGCCCCTGCGTGAGGTCGAGCAGGCTGTCGCGCGACAGCACGCGGCCGGGCCGCTCGCAGAACGTGCGCAGCAGATCGAACTCGGCGCTGGTCACCGCGACGCGCGCGCCTTCCGGATTGCGCAATTCGCGCAGACGCAGGTCGATGCGCCAGCCCTCGAAAGCGAGCGTGGAGGCGCCCTCGATCGAGCTCGCCGCCTGAGCTGCCGCCTGGCGGCGCAGCACCGCATTGATACGGGCGAGCAGCTCGCGCGGGTTGAACGGTTTCGGCAGATAGTCGTCCGCGCCCATCTCGAGGCCGACGATGCGGTCGACGTCCTCGCCGCGCGCGGTCAGCATGATGATCGGCGTCTGCGCCTCCGAGCGCACCTTGCGGCACAGGCTGAGGCCATCCTCGCCGGGCAGCATGACGTCGAGGATGATCAGGTCGACGCGATGATCGGCCATGGCGCGCGACATCTCGCGACCGTCGCTCACGGCGGTGACGTTGCAGGCATTGTTGCGCAGGTACTTCGCAATCAGCGTCCGCGTTTCGCGGTCGTCCTCGACGACCAGGATGTTGGGATTGGGAGTGGCCATACGCTTTGTTTGTCCAAGATTCGGGCCAAATGGCGAAGATTTTTGTTTCAGATTGTTTCCGCCGGCCTGCTCGCAACAAAAGGCAATACCCCGGCAGTGGAGCGGCAAGGTCTCGTTAAGGCCGTTAACCATACCGTGGCGTGGTCCGCGACGAAACCCCGCAAAATCCACGGAGCCATCATGACCTCGATTTCGGCGGCCTCCGCCGGCAACCACCAGTCGCCGCTCCAGCGGCTACAGCAGGAATTGCAATCGCAAGTTTCCGCCGGCACGATCTCGTCGTCGGACCAGTCCGCGCTTTCGACGGCGCTGACCGACATCGACACCGCGCTCCAGCAGAGCCGGTCGAGCGACCAGTCGGGCGGCACGCGTCCCTCGAAGGACGACATGCAGTCGAAGATCGACGACCTCATCTCCAACGAGGTGTCGAACGGCACGCTGACCTCGGAGCAGGCCGAAGAACTGAAGAACGTGTTTCAGTCCGCCTTCGCCAACGGTGCCGGCGGGCCCCCGGCCGATCCGTCGCCGGACGACAGCTCTTCGGATTCGTCATCGACGGACTCGACCAGCAGCACGTCGAGCGGCCAGACCACGGCCGAAATCCTCAAGCAATTCCTCCAGGCGCTCCAGCAGTCGCAATCGTCGGCGTCGTCCTACGGCGCCAATGGCGGCGCGACGAGCTCGTCGAGCGGCTCGGGTTTCTCCGCGCTTCTGATCGACTACAAGAGCTGACCTGAGCGACGCGGGTCGGCGCGTTCCTCGCCGCGATCGTGCTTCACCCAGGGCGCATGATCGTCGGCGGGGAACCGTGCGCCGCAAAATGTTCCTGGGTGACTTAGGAACAAGCCTCACGGCGTTCCTGTACTCGCGCATCGCGCGACGAAATTGCCGCGCGCAAGGAACTGCATGTGTTCAGCGCTGTTTTCTCCGCACGAGTTTACGTGAAGGAGAGGACAACATGCTGACGAAATCTATCGCGGCCGGCCTCGCCGCTACCGCGCTGCTTGCAACCGCTGCGTTTGCGCAGCAACCGCCGGCTGCCACCACCGACAAGGCGCCGACCGCGGCCACCGCGACGACCACGAGCGCGTCCGACCAGTGGCGTGGGTCGAAAATGTCGGGCGTCAAGGTCTATAACGAAGCCAACGAGAACATCGGCTCGATCAATGACCTCTTGATGGACAAGAGCGGTAACATCAAGATCGCCGTGATCGGCGTCGGCGGCTTCCTGGGCATGGGCGAGCACCTGGTCGCCGTACCCTTTGACAAGTTGAAGTTCGTCAACGAGCCCGTCGCCTATACCAGCACCAGCCAGACCAACCCGCCTGGCCGGCCGGCTTCAACCACGACGACCGGCGCGGCGACCGGAACCGACAAGGCTGCGACCACGACGTCGTCCGCGTCGAAATGGTATCCGGACCATGCCGTGTTCAACGCCAGCAAGGACGAGCTGAAGAACATGCCCGAGTTCAAGTACTCGGAGTAATGGTCGCGTAACAGCAAACGAAGCGCGCCCGGTTTTCACCGGGCGCGTCGGCCTGTCCTTTTTCTCGCCGCCGCAATGACGAACCAGGTGCCACTCAGGCGCTGCCGCCTTTGAGCCGTTCGTTGCGTCGGCGCAGGCCCTCCATGGTGGCGAGGAGGATGACCGATACCGTCGTCAGTATCACCGCCGCGGCGGTGATCGTCGGGCTGATGTTCTCGCGGATGCCGGCGAACATCTCGCGCGGCAGGGTGCGCTGCTCGGGACCTACCATGAACAGGACGATCACCACCTCATCGAAGCTGGTCGCGAAGGCGAACAGCGCACCCGATGCCAGGCCGGGCAGGATCAGCGGCAGGATCACGCGTCGAAACGCGTAGAGCGGCGAGGCGCCGAGTGAGGCGGCGGCGCGCGTCAGATTGGTGTCGAAGCTTTGCAGCGTCGCGCCGACCGTGATCACCACAAAGGGCGTCGCCAGCGCGGTGTGGGCCAGGATCAGGCCGAGATAACTGCCGGTCAGTCCGATCGGGGCGAAGAAGAAATAGAGACCGACCGCGGTGATGACGCCGGGCACGACGACGGGCGACAGCACGAAGGCCAGTACGAGCGGCTTGAACCGGCTCTTCCACTGCGCCAGCCCCAGCGCGGCCAATGTGCCGAGCACCATGGACAGCAGGGTCGAGGCGACGCCGATGATCATGCTGTTCTTCAGCGCCGTCATCCAGCGCGGCGAATTGATGAAGTCGTCGTACCAGCGCAAGGAGAAGCCGGGCAGCGGATAGGTCAGGTAGGAGCCCGAGCTGAAGGACAGCGGCATGATCGCCAGGATTGGCGCGATCAGGAAGACGAACACCAGCGTGGAGACAATTATGGTCGAAGTCCACGCAATGCGCTGGCTGGGCGTGCGGAGGGAGAGATTGTCGCTCAATTCTTCATTCCTCCCGTGACCTGCTGTCCCTGCACCAGCTTTCCGTAGAGGAGAGCAAGCAGAAGAGTGACCAGCAGCAGCACCGTACCCAACGCCGAGGCAAGACCCCAGTTGGCCGTCTCGGTCGTGTAGAGCGCGATGAAGTAGCTGATCATCTGGTCGGCGGCGCCGCCGACGAGTGCCGGTGTGATGTAGTAGCCGAGCGCCAGGATGAAGACGAGCAGGCTTCCCGCACCGATCCCGGGCAGCGTTTGAGGCAGGTAGATCCGCAGGAAGGCAGTGACCGGCGGCGCGCCGAGCGAGGCGGCGGCACGCATGTAGGCGGGCGAGATCGCCTTCATGCTGCTGTACAGCGGCAGGATCATGAACGGCAGGAGAACGTGGGTCATTGCCACGCAGACACCGAAGCGGTTGTAGATCAGGCGCAACGGCTCGTCGATGATGCCAAGCCAGTGCAGGCTGTCGTTCACGACGCCCTTGCTCTGCAACAGCACGATCCAGGCGCAGGTGCGGACCAGAAGCGAAGTCCAGAAGGGCAGCAGGACGAAGATCATCAGCAGGTTCGACCGGCCGGGCGGCAGCGTCGCCAGCAGGTAGGCGACCGGGAAGCCGAGGATGAGGCAGAGTGCCGTGACGCTGAGGCTGATGATGAAGGTGCGGGTGAATATGTTGCGGTAAATGGCCTGATCCGGCGGGGCCGCGACAATCGCGCCGTCGATGTTCCGGGTGAGGTCGAGCGCCGCCAGCAGGTAGAAGCCGGTCAATGGGCCACTGGCGTCCTTGATCGTCGTCCAGGTGGCGCGCTCGCGCCAGGCCGGATTGATCTTGCCCAGCGTCTCCTTGGCCGTGCCGGGCTCCGGCACCGCCTTCAGATTGCGTGCAGTGCTGGTCAAGATCGTGCGGAAGCCGTTGAGTGCGTAGTTCAGCCGCTTGGCCGCGATGGCCATGGTGCCGGAGCCACGCGCCGCCAGGATATCGCCAGCCAGCGCCGCGTAGGCCTTTTCGTCCGGCAGGTCCTTGCCGTCCCAGTCGGCGAGAACGGCTATGGTTTGGGGCAGGATCTGGCGCACCTCCCGGTCATCGACCGCGCGCCACAGCATGCCGGCAATGGGGCCAGCGAAGGTGAAGAGCAGAAACAGCAGAAGCGGCAGAACCAGTGCCAACGCCTTGACCTGGCGCGCCCGCTCGGCCCGCTTCAGGCGGCGCTTGAGCGGTACTTCGGTCGGGGCATCGGCGCTGGTCAGGACGGCTGTCATGGATTGAGCCTCTTTGACCGGACATTCCTCGCCATTTCAGGTTGGGAGCGGCCTGAGCGCGCGCCTCGTCCTTCGAGACGACCGCTTCGCGGTCTCCTCAGGATGAGGCTCCTCGACATTGGGGCCTGTGAAATAGCTGCCGCACACTCCCGCCTCATCCTGAGGAGCCCGCCGAAAGCGGGCGTCTCGAAGGCTGGCCGCAACGAAACTGCTCGATCCATTTCAGGCCAGGGGCGGGGCACAGTCGAAGGACTATCGTCCCTCTGCCTGCACCGCGCGCCTGTTCGCTTGCGTGCTACTTCGCGGCCCATTTGTTGAAGCGCTCGGTCAGGCGGTCGATGTTCTCGAGCCAGAAGCCAACATTGATCTCGACCGCGTTCTTGATGTTGTCAGGCGCTGTCGGCAGGTCCTTCAGAACGGCGGGCGCGAGCCTGCCGGCTGCGTCCTTGTTCGAGGTGCCATAAGCAATGTTCTCCGACAGCTTGGACTGGTTCTCCGGCTTGCCGACGAAGTCGAGGAACTTGTAGGCCGCGTCCTTGTTCGGGCTCCCCTTCAGGATGACCCAGCTGTCGAGGGTGAACAGCGCTCCGTCCCACACCATGCCAAAATTCTTCTTCTCGTTCTTGTTCGCGGTGTCGATGCGGCCATTGTAGACCGAGGTCATCGCCACCTCGCCGGAAGCGAGCAATTGCGGCGGCTGGGCGCCGGCCTTCCACCAGACGATGTCACCCTTGATGGTGTCCAGCTTCTTGAACGCGCGATCGACGCCTTCGTCGGTCGCCAGCACCTTGTAGACGTCCTTCGGCGCGACGCCGTCGGCCATAAGGGCGATCTCCAGCGTGGTCTTCGGGCCCTGACGCAGGGCGCGCTTGCCCGGAATCTTCTTGGTGTCGAAGAAATCGGCCCAGCCCTTGGGCGCCTCCTTCAGCTTGTCCTTGTCGTAGCCGAGAACGAAATCGTAGAGGATGGCGCCGACGCCGCAGGGATTGACTGACGGCGGGATATAGGCGGCCTCGCCGCCGATTTTGGAATAGTCCATCTTCTCGAACAGGCCTTCCTCGCAGCCGACCGCGAGTTCGTCGCTCTCCACCTGGACGACATCCCAGGTGGCGGCGCCGCCCTGCACCTTGGCGCGCAGCACGCCGATGCCACCGTCCCAGGACTCGTCGTTCATCGGAATACTGGCTGCCTTCTTGAACGGCTCGAAATAGACCTTCTTCTGGGCATCCTGATACGCGCCGCCCCACGACACGACGGTGAGGTCACGCGCCTCCGCGGCCGTGGCCAGCGCAGCGCTGGCGCTCAGTGCCGCGGCGAAACCCAGAGCGATCTTGCCAATCTTGCGCTTCAGCATGGTCCTTGTTCCTTCTACATGTGAGTTACGTTGAAGTTGATCGATGTCGGTCCGGATCAGACGGGATCGAGGGCCAGGCAGTCCTCCGGGCGGAAGGTGATGAACACGCTGTCGCCATGTCTCAGGTTGACATGTGCGTCCGGCTGAAGCTTGACAATGAACTCCCCGTTGCCGGCGACATCGAGTACGGCCAGCGCGTGGTCGCCGAGATAGATGGTGCTCTGCACCCTGGCCGGCAGGCGGTTCGGTCCGTCGCTGGAGGTGCCGTCCAGGATAATGGAGATCCGCTCCGGCCGCACCGACAGGGACGTCGATGCGCCCGCGCCCGATATGTTGACCGCCCGTGCGGTGACGGCACCGCCACCGGCCAGCGCGACGCGGCAATATTCCTTTTCGACCGTTTCGATGGTGCCGGCCAGCACATTGTTCTCGCCGATGAAGTGGGCGACGAAGCTGTTCACCGGATGCTCGTAAAGTGCGTCGGGCGTGTCGATCTGCTGCACAATGCCATCGTTGAACACGGCGATGCGGTCCGACATGGTGAGCGCTTCGCTCTGATCGTGCGTGACGTAGACGACGGTGATGCCCATCGTCTCGTGCAGTTGCTTGATCTCCAGTTGCATCTGCTCCCGCAGGCGCTTGTCCAGGGCTCCCAGAGGTTCGTCCATCAGCACAAGCTGCGGGTTGAAAACCAGCGCGCGGGCCAGCGCCACGCGTTGCTGCTGACCGCCGGACAGCTGCCCGGGCCGCCGGTGCGCCAGGGTTTCCATCTTGATCATACGCAACGCCGACTTGACGCGCTCCTGCGCTTCCGCCTTGTTGATTTTGCGAACGGAGAGCGGGAAGGCGATATTCTCCGCGATCGTCAGATGCGGAAACAAGGCATAGTTCTGGAAAACCATGCCGATGTCGCGCTTATGCGGCGGCATGTTCTTGATCGGCCGGTCAGCGAGGTAGATCTCGCCCTGGGTCGGAACCTCGAAGCCGGCCAGCATCATCAGCGTGGTCGTCTTGCCCGAGCCCGACGGGCCAAGCAGGGTGATGAACTCGCCCTTCCGGATGTCGAGATCGAGGTTCTTCACCACGAGGTGCTCGCCATCGTAGGTCTTCTGAATGCCGGAAAAGCGCACCAGCGCCGGCGCAGGCGTGACCATGCCGGCTTCCATGTCGTCCTCTCGTAGCCCGCTACAGTGCCGTCAGCACCTCGTTCGAGGTTGCGAGGGATAGCTTAGCATCCTCCGATGAGAATGCCAGCGGCGCAAGCGGGCGAAGACGCGCGCGGGCCCGGTGGGTGAGGGCGTGCTTACATCCCCGACAGCTTCGTCACCGACACGTTCAGCGAGCCGCCGGCTTCCGCGACCACGCGCAGCGTCTTCGAATCGAAGGCGATGTCGGCGAGCGTCAGGCTGTCGATCCTGGCATCGACCTTGAGGCCGTCCTCGCTCTTCTGGTAGTCGGCGATCGCGGCGGCGATCTTCTCGCGCGCATTGGCGACGATCGGCTTCAGGTCGAGCGTCGCCTTCTGCACCAGTGCCTGCTGCATCTGCGGCACCACGGCGCGCGCCGCGGCGCCAAGCAGGCCGAACGCCGCCTCGGACTCCACCGCGAGCTGGATGTCGGCGAGCCGCAGCGTCTGCTGCGCCTGGTCGAGCATCGGCCGGCCCCAGATGTGCACGGTCGCCTCGGCGCCGAGGCCGAACCAGCTCTTCTTTTCCTTGGCGCGCACCAGCAGCGAAATCAGCAGCCGGTCACCCGAGGGGATCACGTTGACGCTCTTGACGGTGACGTCGACCGGGCCGGAGCCGTCCTCCGGATAGGTGTGGCCGACCATCTGCGCGGCGATCAGCTTGTTGATCTCGGTGAAGGGCACGTCGATCGGCACGCCGATGTTCACGCCGGTGCCGGTCGGCGGCACGATCGAGATCTTTTCGGGGAACGGACAGTCCGGCTTGGTCGGCGTCGAGGTGACGCGCGTCTCGGCCTCGAGGCCGAGCAGCAGCGTCACGGCCTGCGCGTCGACGCGCGGCTGCGCGGCGATGGCACGCACCGGCTTCATCTCGAGCCACAGCGGCGGCAGCGACGAGCCCGAACCTTGCAGCGGGATCGAGCGGCAGGCCTTGGCCCATTGCACCTTTGCGTTCTCGCGCAGCGAAGGATCGTTGCGGATGCGCTCGGAGACGATGTTGATCTGCTCGGCGACGTTCTTGTCGATCAGCGGCTTGACCTGCGCCGGCACGTTGACCTTGGCGCCGGCGACCGCAAGATTGGTGTCGCCGAGATTGACCTGGGCGCCGAGATTGGGCTCGAGATGCCAGTTGGCCGCCAGCTTCGGGCGCGAGGTGACGACCACGTTGCCCTTGATCTCGGCACTGGCGTTCAGGTTCTTGATGTTGACCGCGCCGATCTGCTTTGCGGCGTTGCCGCCGAGCACGCTGCCGAGCGCATCGCCAAGTGCGCCGGTGGCTTTCGAGGACAGCGAGCCCGTCACGTTCAGCTTGCCGGCGAGCGGCGTCGACAGTGTCAGCACGTCCTTGTCGCCGTTTGCCGCCATCGGGCCGCGGACTGCGGACCAGCCGATGTCGGCGTTCTCCAGGATCTGCGAGATCGGGTTGTCGGCCTTGCCGGCGAAATTGCGCGGCGCGGCCTTCTCGGCCTGCTCGCGGATCGCCGACAGCGCGATGGCGACCGGCGCGACCACGATGGAACTCTTCGAGGCGGGCGGCAGCGGCGGCAGTTGCGCGACCGGCGGCGCCGAATTCGTCGCGCGCGGCGACAGGAAGTCCATCGCCTTCAAGCTGATGAAGAACGACGCCGCGAGCACCACGACGGCGATCAGGATAGTCTTCAAGTTCAACGTCAGACGCATCAATCCCCCAGGCCGCCCCGGGACCGAACTCTACAGGGCGGGCGAGGAGGGCGCTAGAGCGCACCGGTGGGGTGGAATTGGGGCGAACAGGTTAACGGCGGCGTGTGTTCAGACCGTCATCGCGGGGCGGCGCGCCGGGGACGGCGGACCGCTCTCACATTGCCGCGATCGCCGCCGCCGCAGAAGAAGCGATCGCCGCCGTCGGACTCCAACCCTGAAACCATCGTTCCGGCGGGCAGGTCGAGCTGCTCCAGCACCTTGCCGGTCTCGGGATCGATGCGCCGCACGTCACTTTCCTCTCCCTCCCAGGTGCCGTGCCAGAGCTCCCCATCGACCCAGGTCACCCCGGTCACGAAGCGCTTGCTCTCGATGGTGCGCAGGATCTTCCCGGTGTCCGGATCGATCTGATGGATTTTCCGATCTCGATATTGCCCGACCCAGAGCGAACCCTCGGCCCAGGCAAGGCCGGAATCGCCACCGCCGCCCGGTGCCGGGATGGTGGAGAGCACCTTGCCCGTCGCGGCGTCGATCTTCTGGATGCGATCCTCCGCGATCTGGAACAGGTGCCGGCCGTCGAACGCCGTTCCCGCGTGCGCGGCGACATCGATCGAGCGTGCGATCTTGCCGCTGGCCGGATCGACCGCGTTCAGCTTGTCGCCGGAGGCGAACCAGACATGGGTGCCGTCATAGGTGACGCCGTGCACGGCCTCGACGCCGGCGAAAGGACCATACTCCCTGACGATCTCTGCGGCTGAACGCTTCATGTGCTCGATCCCTGTGGATGTGACTCTATCCTATGTCTTCAGCAGCGGCGTGGGGAGTAACAAGCCTGTCGGGAAACCCGGGACCGGCGGGGTCATCCAGCGCCGCGCACGGCCATGCCCGAACGACTGCACCTTGTTCGATCGCGCCAGCTCCTCGAGCGCCCGCTGCACGGTACGTGCGCTCGTTCGAAGCGCCAGCGCCAACGCGGAGCTCGACCACGGCTCTCCATCGGAGAGCAGGGCGAGCACGGCGGCATGCTTTTCCTCGACGGGCCGCGCCAGCACGAGAACGTCTCGCGTCTTGCGCGGTGTCAGCGCAAAGCCTTGCTTCGTTGCGCTGACATCGGCGAGAGGCTTGAGCTTGGCGCGGAGCCGGCCGATCTCGACCCGGAGCCGGGCGCGATGCGATTCATCGACGTGCCTCGCCCGAAACGCCGCGGACATCAGCGCCTCCCGGGACACGTCGGCGGGCCAAGCCTGCGCCAGGGGGCGCGCGAGAGCGAACAGCACCGGCCGTGTTCCGAGCGACACGACGATGTCTCCCTTGCGAACGGTGTGGTGGAACGTGTCCACGACGAGTGCCTTGGACGCCGCCAGCGCTTCGACCTGTCCAAGCAACAGCGGATGCTCCTTGCCGCGCGCGATCAGGCGCGCCGCCGGCGTGTCGAGCACGAGGTTCGCACTTTCGACCTCGGCTGCGAGCGCCGGAATGCCGGCCAGCCGCGCCGCACGTGTGGCGCGGCCGAGTGCCGCGCGCGCGTCTTTCGTTCTGAGCCGCCTGATTGCGATGCCGGCGACCACGAGCTCGCGGACGACTTGCGATGCCGGCGGGAGCGGGGAGGCGATGACCGCGGCCAATGCATGCTCGGCGTCGTCGAGCCGCCCGACGAGGAGGAAGCGGCGCGCCTCGATGTGACCTGCATGGGCGGCATTGGCGAGATCGCCGTGCTTTTCGAGGGTCGCCCGCGCGGCGGCGAGCGTCTTCACCGGCCAGCCCAGGTCGCGCGAGACGAGCGCGATCTCGGCCTCGGCCACCACGCACCTTGCGCGCGCGACGGCTTCTCTCGGACCGAACGCGCGTGCCGCGCTCCGCAGCAGCGTCTTGGCCTTGGCGAGATCGCCGAGCTGAGCCATCGCGATGCCGCGCAGCGCGAGCGACGGCGCATCGTTGCGCAGCGCAACGCGGTTCAGCGCGCCGAGCGGATCGCCGGCTTCGAGCGCACGCGCGGCGGCCGTGATCAGCGACTCCATGTCAATCCCGCCACACTTGTTACTCCCACCGCGCAACCGCGAGGTGCGAGAAATCGTTGACGGCCGACAATGTGCGGTGAGGGGCGAGCGGTTCCGCGTCCGTCATAGCGAGATGCGGAACGACCGCCCAGGCAAGAGACCAAGCAAGAGGTTTGGAGAGACATGATGACAATAGCCCAAAACGGACGGAACGACGGACAGCCCGCCATGCAAACCCCGCCGGTGGCGTCGCCGCAGGACTGGGAGGCGGCCCGTCAGCAACTGCTCGTGAAGGAAAAGGCGCATACCCGTGCCCGCGACGCCCTGGCCGCCGAGCGCCGGCGCATGCCGTGGATGGAAGTGACCAAAACCTATGCGTTCGAGGGGCCCGGCGGCAAGGTCAGTCTGGTCGATCTGTTCCAGGGCCGGCGGCAGCTGATCGTGTACCGGGCCTTCTTCGAGCCCGGCGTGTTCGGCTGGCCCGATCATGCCTGCCGCGGCTGCTCCATGGTCGCCGACCAGGTCGCTCATGTCGCGCATCTGAATGCCCGCGACACCACGCTGGTGTTCGCCTCGCGCGCGCCGCAGGCCGACATCATCAGGCTGAAGAAGCGGATGGGCTGGACCATGCCGTGGGTCACCGTCACCGACAGTTTCGACGCCGATTTCGGCGTCGACGAATGGCATGGGACGAACGTGTTCTACCGCGACGGAATGCGCATCTTCCGCACCTATTTCGTCAAGAGCCGCGGTGACGAGCAGATGGGCGGCACCTGGAACTACCTCGACATCACGCCGCTCGGCCGGCAGGAGGTCTGGGAGGACTCGCCGAAGGGCTATCCGCAGACGCCGACCTACAAGTGGTGGAACTGGCACGACAGCTACACGGACGGGGCTGAGCCCGACAAGAAGTGGGTCGAGATCTCCGACGCCGGCGAGAAGGCGTTTCGCGAAGAGGCGGCGGAAGGACGTGACTAGTCCCGCAACTGTCGGCGCCAGCCGCGACGGCGTCGCGGCCGCGCGCCACCTCGCCAGTTGGCTTGGGCTACGGCTTGGGCTGGCGGCCACACCCACCTTCGCGATCATGGCCGTGTTAACGGCCATGATCGGCGACAGTCCGGCGGACATGCTCTGCGCCGCCGGACACGGCTCTCTGCTCGGCGGGATGGTGCCGATGTATCTCTTGATGAGCGCGTTTCATTCGGCGGCGTGGTTGAAGCTGATTTCGGAGCGGCGGGGCCGATGAGCAGCTTCTAGCGGCGTGCACGCCTCGTCCTTCGAGACGACCGCTCCGCGGTCTCCTCAGGATGAGGCTTAACTGGCATTTCGTCCGTTGCGGCAGGCAGCTGTGAAGTGGAAGGTCTTTCGTCGAGCAGCCGGGAGCCGCGCATTCAGCCCTCATCCTGAGGGCCCGCCGCAGGCGGGCGTCTCGAAGGATGATGTGATCCGCGCTTTGCCAGTTCATGGAGTTCGGAAAAATCGCCGCGCATGAAGGCTTCCTTCTTGGCGCGGCTCCATTTCTTGAGCTTGCGTTCGCATTCGATCGCGTCGGTGATCCGATCGAACCATTGAGAGAAGACCAGAACCACTGGCCTGCGCGACTTGGTGTAACCGGCAAAGTGCCGGCGTTGTGCTGAGCGATCCTGAACTCAAGCCCGGTACGGGTCGTTCCGATGTAGTAGCTGCCATCAGCGCATCTGAGAATGTAAAGGTACGCGCCATCTGCCATCGTGCCCGTCCCATCCTTCGAGACGCGCGCAAGGGCGCGCTCCTCAGGATGAGGCCAACTGGCAGTTGCATATTGGCGCAAGAGCGATGGTTCGTCGTCTCAACGCCACCAACTCAGTCCTCATCCTGAGGGCCCGCCAAAGGCGGGCGTCTCGAAGGATGGCCGCGATCACCGAAACCAAATGTCCGGCATCGCCGGGGTCGTTACTGCGACGCCGCCTGCAGATAAGCGACCACCTTGCCCGCTTCCTCCGCCGAGACGCCGCCATAGGGCTGCATCTTGTTGCCGGACACGACCTCGTCCGGCTTGACCATGAAGCGCGTGAGCTTGTCCTGATCCCAGACGAAGCCGGCTTCTTTCATCGACGAAGAGTAGTTGTAGTTCGGCAGTGAGCCGGCCTTGCGTCCGACGATCTTGTTGAGGTTGGGACCGAGGCGATTGTCGCCTTCCTTCATGGAGTGGCAGGTACGGCAGGAATTGTTGAAGGCCTGCCGGGCTGAATCGTCGCTCGCCGGCTGCTGCGCGAGCGAGGAAGGCGTGGACAGGAGCAGCGTCAAGGCTCCGGCGCCGGCGATCGCGCGCAGCGATGTGCCTGGCGGCTGTTGCAGGCATGATTGCATCTGTGCCTCCATCGGGGATCGCATCGCAGCAAGCGCGCGCGTCGTGATGTCGAGGGCAAACGAAAACGGCCCCGGTGGGTTCCGGGGCCGTTTGCGTCACAATGTCCTGTCGGTTACCGCGTCGCAGCTCCGAGATCCGCGCGGCGTTCGGTCATCGGCAGCACGATCACCTTGGTGCCGACGTTGACGCGCGAATAGAGGTCGGTGACGTCCGCGTTGGTCATGCGGATGCAGCCGGAGGAGACGTGCTTGCCGATGGTCTCCGGGGCGTTGGTGCCGTGGATGCGATAGATGGTGCCGCCGAGATACATGGCGCGGGCGCCGAGCGGGTTGCCGGGGCCGCCGGCCATGTGGCGCGGCAGATAGGGTTGGCGGGCGATCATCTCCGGCGGCGGGGTCCAATCCGGCCACTCCGCCTTCTTGCTCACCGACTGAATGCCGGACCAGGTGAAGCCGTCGCGGCCGACGCCGATGCCGTAACGCAGCGCCTGGCCGTTACCCAGCACGTAATAGAGATAGGTGTTCGGCGTATCGATGATGATGGTGCCCGGCGCCTCGCGCGTCGCGTAGGCGACGGTCTGGCGGCGGAAGCGCGCCGGCATCTCGACCTGGTCCTGATCCTCGGACGGCGCGGCCTGGTAGGGCGTTGCCTGGTAAGGCTGATAGGGCTGGATCGGCTGCGGTGCGGCGATCGGCGGCAGCGGCTGGAAGAAGGGGAAGAGCTGCACGGGCGCGGCCTTGGCTGCACCTGCGAATGCGAATGCGGAGATCGCGGCTGCGCCAAAGGCAACGGCGCGCGAATACGTCTTGAACGTGCCCAGATTGAACATTGGTCGCCCCTGTTTGCGCGGTGTTTCTTGGTCACCCGGCACCGTTTCGGTGCTCCGTTGCCTAAATCACTAACGGCAAAAGGTTTCGGGACGTTTGCGCGGAAAACCGAAAACGGTTTCGTGGCGGCAAGGATTGTTTCATGACAGTTTCGTGGCCCCGCGGGCCCGTTAACGAACAAAACAGCACGCCGACACTTATGTGACGTCACACGCCTGAAATATCCTTCGTTGATGGTCGTAAGCCGAGAATCATCAATGCTCGGGATTCCCCATGCGGGTATTAATCGCGACTGACGCCTGGCATCCGCAGGTCAACGGTGTGGTGCGGACGCTGACATCGCTGGCGAACGCCGCCAAGGCCCTGGATGTCGAGATCGACTTCCTGACGCCGGACGGCTTTCCGTCATGGCCGCTGCCGACCTATCCAGGCCTGCGCATCGCGCTGCCGAGCGGAAAGGAGATCGCGCGGCGGATCGAGAAGGCGGCGCCGGAAGCGCTGCACATCGCGACCGAAGGCCCGATCGGCTGGGCCGCGCGCGCCTATTGCCGCCGCAACCGGCTTGCCTTCACCACCTCTTACACGACGCGCTTTCCGGAATATGTCTCGGTGCGGACGGGCATCCCCACGAGCGTCGGCTATGCCGTACTGCGCCACTTCCACGATGCTGCCGCCATGACCATGGTGGCGACGCCCTCGCTGCGGCAGGAGTTGTCCGAGCGCGGCTTCAAGCGGCTCGGCTTCTGGACGCGCGGCGTCAATACCGAGCTGTTCCATCCCGACAGTCCGGCAAAGCTCGATCTGCCGCGGCCGATCTTCATGACCATGGGGCGCGTGGCGGTGGAGAAGAACCTCGAAGCGTTCCTCTCGCTCGACCTGCCCGGCACCAAGGTCGTCGTTGGCGACGGTCCGCAGAAGGCTGCGCTCGAAAAGAAATATCCCGACGCCGTGTTCCTCGGCGAGAAGAAGGGGGCGGATCTGACCGCGCATCTCGCCGCTGCCGACGTCTTCGTGTTCCCGAGCCTGACCGACACCTTTGGCGTCGTGCAGCTCGAGGCGCTCGCCTGCGGCACGCCGGTTGCGGCGTTTCCGGTCACCGGCCCGAAGGACGTCATCGCCGACCATCCGATCGGCGCGATCGATCATGATCTGCGTACCGCGTGCCTGCGCGCGCTCACCATGTCGCGCGAGACCTGTCGCAACTTCGCGCTGGAGCGCTCCTGGGAGAACAGCGCGCGCCAGTTCGTCGGAAACCTGACGTCACTTCAGCCCAGCCGCGTCCTGCGCGCCTCGCCTCGCATGGCGCGGCGGCCGGTGCGCGGTTGACCTTACCGTTTGACCGTTTGAACCACAGCGAGAACCTCATCGATGGCTAAGATCATGAACCTTGATGGCACCCAGCAGCTTGACCTCACCCGCGGCACGGTCGAGCAGGCCTATGACCGCTGGGCGCCCGTCTACGATCTCGTGTTCGGCGGTGTGTTCGCCAAGGGCCGTCAGGCGGCGATCGCGGCCACCAACAAGATCGGCGGCCGCGTGCTCGAGGTCGGCGTCGGCACCGGCATCTCGCTGCCGCTCTATGCGCCGAACCTGCGCATCTTCGGCACCGACATCTCGGAAGCGATGCTGGACAAGGCGCGCCGCCGCGTGACGGAGCAGAAGCTGAAGAACGTCGAGGGTCTCGCGGTGATGGACGCCGAGAAGCTCGAATTCCCCGACAACTCCTTCGACGTCGTGATGGCGCAATATGTCGTCACCGCCGTGCCCAATCCGGAAAAGGCGCTCGACGAATTCGCCCGCGTGCTGCGCCCGGGCGGCGAGCTGATCATCCTCACCCGCGTCAGCGCCGACACCGGCATGCGCCGCTTCATCGAGCAGAAGCTCCAGCCGGTGGTGCGTCCGCTCGGCTTCCGCACCGCCGAGTTCGCCTGGTCGCGTTACGCCAAGTGGCTGGCCGGCGCCCACGGCATCGAGCTCGCCGAGCGCCGCCTGATTCCGCCGCTCGGCCATTTCTCGCTGGTGCGCTTCCGCAAGGTCGACGTCGCCAAGGCGGCTTGAGGAGAAGGCGGCTTGAGGAAGGCGGCGTGATCTGAAGTCTACGCGTCGCGTGCGTCATCGCGCCGCTGCACATCGTCACATGACAAAATGATGATGTCACACGGCCTACATCGAATCCCTGTAATCCCGTACCCGAAAGCATTTTGGGGGAAAGCATGATCAAGAATTACCTCGAGCAGCTGCGGATCCAGCGCTGGGACGACCATCGCTACTACCACCACAGCCGCATCAATCAGAGCCTGCACTTCGTCAGCGCGCTGAGCTTCCTCTTCGCCTATGTCTGGCTGTTCGTCGATCCCGTGATCTCCGCGCTGGTCGGCTGGCTGATCTCGATGACCTCGCGCCAGGCCGGTCACTTCTTCTTCGAGCCGCACACTTACGACCACATCAACCAGGCGACGCACGAGCACAAGGAAGAGATCAAGGTCGGCTACAACCTTCAGCGCAAGGTGGTGCTGATGGCGATCTGGGCCCTCTCGCCCCTGGTGCTGGTCGCCGATCCCACGCTGTTCGGCCTGTTCACGCCCTGGGCGAGCGCGACCGACTTCATGCGTCAGGTGGCGAAGATCTGGCTCGTCGTCGGCGGCGGTGGTCTTCTGTTCCGCACCGTGCACCTGTTCTTCATCCGCGACGTCGAGACCGGCCTCGTCTGGATGACCAAGATCCTGACCGACCCGTTCCACGACCTGATGCTCTATCGCGGTGCTCCGCTGGCCCTGATGCGCGGCGAGCTGATGGACCCCGGCCTGCACCTCAACCCCGAGCACACGCTGGGCCTCGTCGGCGAGCCGACGCTCGAAGAGCAGCACGCCTGAGCGCGCTGTTCTCACCAAGCACTCCGATGTCGATTGGCTACGTCATGCCCGGGCTCGTCCCGGGCATCCACGTGTTAGGGGCTGCGAACGCCGCTGCCCCTGCCACAAACGCCGTCATTCCGGGGCGATGCGAAGCATCGAACCCGGAATCTCGAGATTCCGGGTTCGGCTCTTTGAGCCGCCCCGGAATGACAGAAGTGATAGCGGGAAGAGCCTCAGCGCCCGAAGCGCTTGGCCAGCATCTCTTTCAGGATCTGCCGCTTGATGCCCTTGTTGGTGAGCGCGGCATCGTGCCACCAGAAGCCGTCGGCCTTCATCTTCCCGGCGGCGCGGACGAAGCGTTCGGCGACCTCGGTGAAGTCGGCGTCGGTATAGTTGAGGCTGAAGATCAGCCGTCCGGTGCCGACCCAGCTCAGCGCCAGACCCTCGGCGCGCAGGTAATATTGCAGCATCCAGTTGTAGCGGGACGGCTCGGTGTATTTCACCGTCCAGATCGACGAGAAATTGGCGAACCGCACCGGCAGGCCGGCGTCGGTCATCATCTGGTTGAGCCTTTGCGCGCGGCCGTTCCAGGTCTCCTCCAGCCCGTCATAGACAGCGCGGAAGTTCGGGCTGGCGAGCCGGCTCAAGAACTCGTCCATCGCCGTCATGACGTAGGGGTGCGAGTTGAAGGTGCCGCGGGCGAAGCAGATGTCGGCCGGGCGGTCGTCGCGGAAGCGGCGCATCAGTTCGCGCTTGCCGCAGACGACGCCGACCGGCAGGCCGCCGGCGAGGCTCTTGCCGTAGGTCACCATGTCGGCGCGGATGCCGAAATATTCCTGAGCGCCGCCGGCGGCGAGACGGAAGCCGACGAACACCTCGTCGAAGATCAGCACGATGCCGCGCTCGGTGCAGACCTCGCGCAGCTTCTTGAGCCATTCGGTGTAGGCCGCGCGGTCGAAATGGCCGCCACGGGACGAGTCGACCAGCGAGGAATCGCCGGGCGCGTTGGCGTTCGGATGCAGGCCCTGGAGTGGATTGACCAGCACGCAGGCGATGTCCTTGCGCGTGCGCAGCACGTGCAGCGTCTTTTCGGACATCTCGGCGAGGGTGTAGGTCTCGTGCGCGGGAATCGGATTGCCGACGCCGGGCTGCACGTCGCCCCACCAGCCGTGATAGGCGCCGGCGAAGCGGACCAGATGCGTGCGCTTGGTGTGGTAGCGCGCCAGCCGCACCGCCTGCATCACGGCTTCGGTGCCGGACATGTGGAAGGAGACTTCGTCGAGGCCCGAGATCTGGCAGAGCCGCTGCACGTTCTCGAGGATGACGGGATGGTAGGGACCGAGCACCGGTCCGAGCGCGTGCGCCCGTTTCTCGGAGCCCTCGATGCACTCCTTGTAGAAGTCGTTGCCGAAGATGTTGACGCCGTACGACCCAGTGAGGTCGTAGGAAGTGTTGCCGTCGACATCCGTGACGGTGACGCCGCTGGACGATTCCACGAAGGTCGAGGTGCCCAGGTGTTCGCGGACGAGGCGCGAGAACTGGAACGGCACGCGGTAGCTCTCGGTGAAGTTGAGATCGGAGATCGTCTCCGCCGCCTCCTTCGTCATCGCGCGGCCCTTCGGGTAGCGATCGGCGTAGAGGGCTGCGAGCCGGAAGAAGGCCTCCTTGCGCTGCGTCACCACGTTGGCCGGTGCGCCGTCGCAACCGAAATATTGATCACCCCTAAACTCGTAGAACGGGAGCAGCCGCGCCACCCGGCGCGACATCTTCGAGTGCCCGGCGAGCGAGCGGTGCTTGGCGCGGGAGAGCTCGATGCGCGCCTTGATCTTCGGGAAGACGGCGGCAGCGGACGCTGCGGCGGCCACGGAAAATGAGAGAATCGGGAGTGTCGTTTCCATGACAACAAGCGCTAACCCTGCGAGCTGACAGATTCATGACAGTCAAAGCCCTCATCGCCTCTTTCACCCAGCAGGAAGACCTCAACTTCCTGCTGACCAACCGCATCCCGCGCGCGGCGCTGACCCGCTTCATGGGCTGGTTCTCCAAGATCGAGAACCCGTTGGTGCGGGACTTCTCGATCGCCCTTTGGAAGCTGTTCTCCGACCTCGATCTGTCGGAGGCGCGCAAGACCCATTTCAAGAGCCTGCACGACTGTTTCACCCGGGAGCTGAAGCCGGGCCTGCGTCCGTTCGATCCGGACCCGGCGGTCGTCGCCAGTCCCTCGGACGGCATCGTCGGCGCCCATGGGAAGATCGCCGACACCGAGCTGTTCCAGGTCAAGGGTGCGCCTTACTCGCTGCTTGACCTGCTCGGCGATTCCGCCCTCGTCGACCAGCACCGCAACGGCTCCTTCGTCACGCTGCGGCTGACGTCGAGCATGTATCACCGCTTCCACGCGCCCTATGACGCGCATATCGAGCGCGTCACGCTGATCCATGGCGACGTCTGGAACGTCAACCCGATCGCGCTCAAGCGGGTCGAGCGGCTGTTCTGCAAGAACGAACGCGCGGTGATCCGGACGCATCTGGCGACCGGCGAAGCCGTGACGCTGGTGCCGGTCGCCGCGATCCTGGTCGCCAGCATCCGCCTGCACTTCCTCGACATGGTGCTGAACGCGCAGACGCGCGGCCCGGTCAATTTCCCCTGCGATGTCAACGTGACCAAGGGCGAGGAGCTCGGCTGGTTCGAGCATGGCTCGACCATCATCATCCTGGCGCCCGGCGATTTCACGTTCTGCGACGGTATCGGCGAAGGCACGCGCATCCGCGCGGGTCAAGCACTGTTGAGGAGAAAGTAGCCTTCAATCTGCCGTCTCCGCCGCCTATATCCCCGTGGGGAAGATTCCACGACGACGGATTTGGTGATGGCGCGGGCGCCGGTGATGGCGGCGGGTGGTATTGTATTGTGGCGGGGAGCTGTCCCGCTGGTTGCGGTCGTGCGCCAGCGCAAGCGCAACGAATGGGTCCTGCCCAAGGGCAAGCTCGACGATGGCGAGACGCCGAAGGAAGCCGCGCACCGCGAGGTGCTGGAGGAAACCGGCCACGATGTCGCCATGCACGAATTCCTCGGCACGCTGGTCTATCAGTCGGGCGGACGCACCAAGGTCGTGCATTTCTGGCGCATGGAAGCCGACGGCGGCCCGGTCCGCAAGCTGATGAACGACATCAAGGCGGTCGACTGGCTGACGCTGGAGGACGCGATCGCGCGCCTGTCGCGCGAATATGAGCGCGTCTTCCTCACCCAGATCGGCCCGATCGCGCTCGCGGCCGCAGGGCTTGCATCGCCGCCCGCGCCCGAGCCGCCGCCGCTTCACGCCGACGAGCTCGATGCGGCCTTGCAGACGCTGACACCGGCCGAAGCCGCCTCGGTCGACGAACTGCGGCACGGCCTGTTGCAGAAGGTAAGGGCCTGGCTGCGCGGCGAGGCGTGAGCTCGCGCTGTGTGCTGACCAAGGACGACATCTGCAAGTTGGTGCGGTTGCGGGCAGGCTCCCTCCACATCGTCATTGCGAGCGCAGCGAAGCAATCCAGAGTTCCGCCGAGGAAAGATTTCTGGATTGCTTCGCTGCGCTCGCAATGACGGAGCTGGCGAAGGAGTGCTTCTCCGTCACTATTTTTGCAGAAGCGGCCCCAACCCTCAGGTGCGCAATTACGCACCATAGTTCGATGCTTCGCATCGTCCCGGGATGACAGTGGTAATCTCAGCTCACGCGCTTCCAGGTCTGGCCGCCGCAGAACATGCCGCCGAAGGCGCAGCCCTGCACGCGCATCGCGTTCGGGCCCTTCATCGCGATCGTCGAGTCGTAGTTGCGGCCGGAGTTGGGATCGTGGATGCGGCCGCTCCACTTCGAGCCGTCGGGCTTCATGTTGATCAGGATGCGCTCGTTGGTCTTGACGGCATAGCCGCAGAGATTGGCGCCGCACTGCTCGACACGGACATTGCCCTTGTTCTCTTCGGTCGCCCACACGCCGATCGGCGAGTTCGGCGTCGCCACGGGCGCAGCGGCAAGCGGAGCCGGCGCGGGAGCAGCAGCGATGGGAGCCGGCGCGGCAACGGGAGCAGGAGGCGCGACAGGTGCGGTCTGCGTGTTGTCGGGGCCGGCGGCCGGAGCGGCGGCAACCGCAGGTGCGGTCGCCTGGACCGGCGCCTGCTGCACGGGCTGCTGCTGCACCGGAGCCGGCGTGGTGTCGGCGTCATCGTCCTTGGAGCCGCCAAGGCCCTTGAGGTTTATGTTGTTCAGCTTGATCGGCTTGTCCGACAGGCCCGGCGCGACGATGGTCACGCAATCGAGCGAGGCGCAGTTGCGCGGCGTTTCGATGCGGATGTGCTGGCCCTCGATCTGGAACGAGATCGAATTGCCGGCATGCGCGGCGGCGGTCGACGCGAGGAAGAGCGCGGTGGCGGCGATGTAGAGCTTGTTCATGACAACCTCCCGAAATTGCGTGGTCCCGATCTGGACTGGAGTCGCTGGTGGACCGAGCGTGGTTCGACCCTAGGCCGGGCAGCGCCGGGGTTCTGTGATGAACATCACGACGGCCGTGCCGCGACTGGGCGCGCCGTGGAGCGCGCGGTCGTGAAGCCGCGCACGCTTACCCTCCAGGGGAGGGCTATCGCATATGGCATTTTGCGTGACTTGAGCGCGCGCCTCGTCCTTCGAGACGACCGCTTCGCGGTCTCCTCTGGATGAGGCTAAGCGGCATCGGTGCTGGTCGAAACTGCTGCCACGCACTCGGTCCTCATCCTGAGGGCCCGCCAACGGCGGGCGTCTCGAAGGATGGCCACAGAGAAATTGCCAGCATATGCGATTGCCCCGCCCTGGAGGGGAGGGTGAGCGCCGATAGAGTTCGATGCTGTCGGTTGAACCGCTAGATCATGCCAAGCACGATGGCGCCGACGAAGGCCATGGCGAGGTACGCGGTGATCACACTCAGTTTCCCGGCGAACGTCATGCCGTTGCTCCCTGGGATGCTGGTCACGCCGCTTTGCGCACAACCGATATGGTTAACAGAGAGTCTCGCGGCAAGAAAGTCAGCCTTGCTGCCGTTCACCCAATGTCGCCGCGCCGCGGCATGGTTAAGAGAAGCTGAAATCGACACGTTGAAGAGTCTTTAAGTAAATTCACCGAACGTGCGCGCATGACGCGCGGAGTTCGTTTGTATCTCGTCGGCTCCATCGTCCTTGTTTCGCTTGCGGGTTGCGGACGCGGCTTTTTCCAGGCCGAACGTGAACCGTGGCGAGCCGAGGCAGAAGCGGCGTGCCTGAAATCAGGTGCGGTCAAGGAGAGTGCGGACATCGTCCGCATCGACCCGATCTCCGGTCCCGGCCAGTGCGGTGCCGAGTTCCCGCTCAAGGTCGCCGCGATCGGCGAAGCCTCCAGCAGCTATGGCTTTGCCGACGAGGAGTTGCGTCCGCCCGCAAGCATCGGCAACCAGCCGCGCTGGCCGGTGACGCAGCCGCGCTCAAATCCGCAGGGCCAGAATTATCCGGCATCCTCCTACCCGCAACGGCCGAACTATCCCGAGAGCGCGGTGCGCCAGCCCGCCGGCTATGGCGCCTCATCCGGACCGATGTCGCTGAATGCGCCCGGCGTGGCGCCGCAGGAAGATGAGATCGATCTGCCGCCCGAGGGCACCGACGCTGCCGGCGCTGCGCGCTACATGAATGCGCCGAGCTATCCGGCGCGGCCGGCAGGTCCAGCGCCTTACTCGCAGGCGCCCGCGCAGCAGCCGCTGCCGCGCCTTGGTCCGGCGCAGGGCAATCCCGTCACCGCCGTCGGCCCCGTTGCAATCAAGCCGACCGCGACGCTGGCCTGTCCGATCGTGTCCGAGCTCGATCGCTGGCTCGCCGACACCGTGCAGCCCTCGGCAATGCGCTGGTTCGGCGTCCGCGTCGCCGAGATCAAGCAGATCTCCGCCTATTCCTGCCGCGGCATGAACGGCAACTCGCATGCCCACATCTCCGAGCACGCCTTCGGCAACGCGCTCGACATCTCAGCCTTCGTGCTCGCCGACGGCCGCCGCGTCACCGTAAAGGATGGCTGGCGTGGCATGCCGGAAGAGCAGGGCTTTCTGCGCGACGTGCAGTCCGGCGCCTGCGCGCATTTCACCACGGTGCTGGCGCCCGGTTCGAACGTCTATCACTACGATCACATCCACGTCGACCTGATGCGCCGCGCCAGCCGCCGCCTGATCTGCCAGCCGGCCGCCGTGTCCGGCGAAGAGGTTGCCGGGCGGGCGCAGTCGCGCAATCCCTATGCGAACAGGCGCGATCCCTATGTGACCGGCTCGCTCGGCCGCAAGAGCACGCCGCGCAAGCATGAAGAAGACGAGTACGCCGACGATTAGGTCGACGCACCTTCTCTTGTAGACCGGATGAGCGAAGCGATATCCGGGACAGCCCTCCCGCATATCGCTTCGCTCATGCGGGCTACGATCGCACCAACCGGAATGTCCATCGTCCGCTATCTCACCCATCCGCAAGTCCAGATCGACCCCGACGTGCCGGTGCCGCAATGGGGCCTGAGCTCGGTCGGTCGAACACGCACCGAAGCGCTGGCGAATGCGGGCTGGCTCGCGAACACGACGCAGATCATTTCCAGCGGCGAGCGCAAGGCGATCGAGACGGCCGAGATCATCGCCGGACGGCTCGGTGTCATGATCGAAATCCGCGACGCCATGCATGAGAACGACCGTTCGGCAACCGGCTTCCTGAAGCCGGACGAGTTCGAGAAGGTCGCCGACCAGTTCTTCGCGCAGCCGCATCTCAGCGTCCGCGGCTGGGAGCGCGCGATTGACGCGCAGGCGCGCATCGTGCGCGAGGTCGAGGCGGTGCTGGTCCGCAGTCGTCCCGGCGATGTTCTCTTCGTCGGCCACGGCGCCGTCGGCACGCTGCTGTTCTGCCACTATGCCGGCCATCCCATCGATCGCATCCACGATCAGCCCGCCGGCGGCGGCAATTGCTTTGCCTTCGCGCGGGAGGAGCGCCGCGTCCTGCATGGGTGGCGCAGGATGGAAGAGATCGGGACGTAGCTCTGCGGAGCTAGCAGGTCATTTTGAAGTCGGCTTCGACGGCGTGGGGGCCAGCCCCATGCACCGCTGCACCTCGCCCGGAACGTTGTAGGTTCGCATGATGTGACGGCTGTCGCGAAGGCCGGTCGCCTCGCGCTGCACCACGAACATCCAGAGCGCCTGGCCGGCTTCCGCGACCAGCTTGCGCCTCGCCGGTTGCATCGAGGCCGGCAGCTCCAAGCGTTCGTGGGCGGCGTCGAACTCGCGCAAGCGCGCAAGGCTCTGCTCGAGTGTGCGGCCCATCCGCCCAAGCGCAGAGGCCTGTTCCTGGACGATCTCATAATGGAGGATATCGACAGGCGGGCGAAGGTCGCGGGACATGGTGCCAATATAGTGCCGCGGGACCGGCACACGCAACGCGGTCCGCTGCTGCTACTTCGCCTGATACGCCGCCAGGAACATCCGCGCCGCGCTGTCGACAACTTCAGTCATGCGCTCTTCCGACGGTGCCGGTGCGGCCTGGAAGACAAAGGGCAGGAACAGCGAGGCCTTGCACAGTTCCATGAATTGCGAGGCGGCAAGGTCACAATCGTCGATCCTGAGATCGCCGGAAGCGACATGGGCCTTGAGGTAGTCGGACAGCCGGCGAATGGTCTTGTCCAGCACCCGCGCATAGTAGCGGCGGCCGACATCGGGCATGCGCTCGGCGATCGCCATCACGGTGCGGATCGCCGAGCCGCCGCCGGGACGGCAGAGCAGGTGGATGTAGGCCCGGCCAAAGTCCTTCAATGTGGTCTCGGCATCGCGCGCCGGGTCGAAATTGAACACGACCTGGCCGTGCTGAAGCGCCTCCTGTTCGAGGATGGCTTCGAACAGCGCGCATTTGTCGGCGAAGTAGACGTAGAGCGTGCCCTTGGAGACCTGCGCCGCGCGCGCGATCTCGCCCATGCTGGCGCCATCGAAACCGAGATCCATGAACACCTTGCGGGCGCCGTCCAGGATCTGGCGGCGCTTGGAGCTGTCCTCTTCTGGGAGGACGTGCAGATGTTCACTGGCCGCTACAACCATTGGTTCAGGGTCTCGGAAGGTTTTTGCACCGGATCTGGGCCATGAAACCCGAATAAAGGATTCGGGCCATTACGGTCACCGCCGGAGTATTATCTATATTGACCGAACGGTTCGGTCAATGATATTTGGGATAAGCGAAGGGAACGTGCCGCGCGGCGGCCGTCCCTTGTCGCGCTTTTTTGGGGAGGCCGTTATGGCCGTATCGAGAGACCAGGCTGCGCGCGTCCTTCGCCAGGAAACTGTGGAGACGACGCCGGAGCAGGCGGGCAGTGACGCCGCGACCGAGAAGCCCGCAGTCCTGGCCGAGCAATTGCGCTCTCATGTGGCCGAGGAAACCAAGCGCCGCACCGGCGAGGCGCCGGAGAAGCCCGCAAACGACAAGCCGGCCCCGACGGCACCTGCGCCGAGCGCGCCCGCGGCTGCTGCCGGCGCTCCGAAGTCCGGTAAGCGCAAATTCGTGCTGATGGGCGTTGGCCTGCTGCTGGCGCTCGCGGTCGCGAGCTATGCCGGCTACTACACGCTGGTCGGCCGCTTCTACATCTCCACCGACGACGCCTATGTCCGCGCCAACAACACCATGCTCGGTGCCCGCGTTGCCGGCCATATCTCCTCGATCCTCCCCGGCGACAACACGCCGGTGCGCGCCGGCGACGTCGTCTTCCGCATCGACGACGGCGACTACAAGATCGCGGTCGATGCCGCCGCGACCAGGATCGCGACCCAGCAGGCCACGATCGATCGCATCGGCCGCCAGGTCGCGGCGCTCGACAGCCAGGTCGCGCAGGCAAAGGCGCAGCTCGTCTCCGCCGAAGCGGGTCTGAAGCGCGCCGATCTCGACTATGATCGCCAGCAGGCGCTGAGCAGCAAGGGCTTTGCCTCGCGCGCCACCTTCGAGAGCTCGGAAGCCGGACGCGACCAGGGCGCCGCTGCGGTCAAGGCCGCGCAGGCCGCCTACGACGTCGCGATCAGCAACGTCGATGTCGCCAAGGCGCAGCAGGCCGAAGCCCAGGCCCAGCTCGCCGAGCTCAAGACCACGCTCGCCAAGGCCGAGCGTGACCTCAACTTCACCCTGGTGCGCGCACCGGTCGACGGCACATTCTCGAACCGTCTGGTCAGCACCGGCGACTTCGTCGCGGTCGGCCAGCGCCTCGGCAACATCGTGCCGCTCGATGCCGTCTATATCGACGCCAATTTCAAGGAAACCCAGCTCAAGCGCATCCGTCCCGGCCAGCCGGTGACGATCAAGGTCGATGCCTATGGCATGCGCAAATTCTCCGGCGTCGTCGACAGCATCGCGGCAGGCGCGGGCTCGGTGTTCACGCTGCTGCCGCCGGACAACGCCACCGGCAACTTCACCAAGATCGTGCAGCGCGTGCCGGTCCGCATCCGCGTGCCGAAGTCGGTCGCCAAGCAGAACCTGCTCCGCGCCGGCATGTCGGTCTACGCAACCGTCGACACCAACAAGGGCGCGGCCGACGCCGACAGCGAGGTCGATCTCGACGATCCCACCGCGATCCATCCGCAGTAGGCGCGGCTCGAGCGCCGCGAGGCCGGACCATGGCGAACGCCACGACTGCTTCACCTGCCATGATGGCGGCCCCCGATTCGGAGCGCATCGCGCCGAAGCGGCTGTTCGCCTTCATCATCATGGTGTTCGGGATGTTCATGTCGATCCTGGACATCCAGATCGTCTCGGCCTCCCTGAGCGAGATCCAGGCCGGCCTGTCGGCGAGCTCCAGCGAAGTCTCCTGGGTCCAGACCGCCTATCTGATCGCCGAAGTCATCGCGATCCCGCTGTCGGGATTCCTGTCGCGCGCCTTCGGCACGCGGCTGCTGTTTGCGATCTCGGCGGCGGGCTTCACCGCCTCGAGCCTGCTCTGCGGCTTTGCCACCACCATCGAGGAGATGATCCTCTGGCGTGCGCTGCAAGGTTTCCTCGGCGCCGGCATGATCCCGACGGTGTTCGCCTCGGCCTACACCGTCTTCCCGCGCACGAAATTCCACATCGTGGGTCCCATCATCGGTCTCGTCGCGACGCTGGCCCCGACCATCGGGCCGACGGTCGGCGGCTACATCACCGACCTGATGTCCTGGAACTGGCTGTTCTTCATCAACGTCGTGCCCGGCATCGGCATCACCCTGGGTGTGCTGGCGCTGGTCGATTTCGACGAGCCGCATTTCGAGCTGCTCGACCGCTTCGACTGGTGGGGCCTGTTGTTCATGGCCGGCTTCCTCGGCACGCTGGAATATGTGCTGGAGGAAGGGCCGCAATATGAATGGTTGCAGGACACGTCAGTGGCGATCTGCGCCTGGATCTGCGCGATCTCGGCGATCGCCTTCTTCTGGCGCGTCTTCACCGCGGCCGAGCCGATCGTCAATCTGCGCACCTTCTCCAACCGCAACTTCGCGATCGGCTGCCTCCTGCAGTTCTGCATCGGCATCGGCCTCTACGGCCTGACCTACATCTATCCGCGCTATCTCGCCGAGGTGCGCGGCTACAGCGCGCTGATGATCGGCGAGACCATGTTCGTCTCCGGCATCACCATGTTCCTGGTCGCGCCGCTGGTCGGCCGGCTCATGGTGAAGTTCGACATGCGCTACATGATCGCGTTCGGCCTCGTCGTGTTCGCGATCGGCTCCTACCAGATGACCTGGATCACCCGCGACTACGATTTCTACGAGCTGCTGGTGCCGCAGATCCTGCGTGGCATCGGCATGATGTTCGCAATGGTGCCGACCAACAACATCGCGCTCGGCACGCTGGCACCGGACCGCGTCAAGAACGCGAGCGGCCTGTTCAACCTGATGCGCAATCTCGGCGGCGCGGTCGGGCTCGCCGTCATCAATACCGTGCTCAACAACCGCACCGACCTGCACATCACGCGCCTCCAGGAGCGCGTGACCTGGGGCAACGCGAGCGCGACCGAAACCCTGACCATGTTCATGCAGAAGTTCCAGGGACTTGGCGATTCCACGTTGATGGCGATGAAGCAGCTCTCCCAGCTCGTGCACCGTCAGGCCGTGGTGATGAGCTTCGGCGACGCCTTCTTCATCCTGACGCTGTTCTATCTCGGCCTCAGCCTGCTGGTCGCGCTGCTGAACAAGCCGGCCGCGATGACCGGCGGCGGCGACGCGCACTGACGCAGCTCCATTCTCGGCGTCATCGCCCGGCTTGACCGGGCGATGACGCCGAGACGCCGGTGATTGAGCCGAGAGGCCGCGGCGTACTGGATGCCCCGCCTGCTGTTTAGCCCGGAGACATAGCTGACACCTGTTCGGACACATCACTGACAGGTTGGCGATTGGTCAAGTCGATCGATGCGACCTGCCAGCTCGCGAAGAAGACACCGTAGTGGCCGTCGCGATCCAGC
>NZ_WQNE01000055.1 GCF_009759665.1 Bradyrhizobium cajani | reverse complement strand
TCTCCCGCTTGCGGGAGAGGTCGCGCCGAAGGCGCGGGTGAGGGTTTTCTCCGCTTGGGGAATCTCACTGCGGAAGCACACCAAGATTCCTGATCCGCCCGGCGGCGAATTCCGCTATTGAGGGGCGCGGCAATCGTTCCGACCTTCCCCGCGAGCATTCCGCGCAATCGATCCGTCTCGCCGGAGCGTGGTCCTTCGATGCAGCTCTACCTCCCGATCGCCGATCTGCCGGTCAACGTCTTCCTGGTGCTGGCCATGGGCGCGGCGGTCGGCTTCGTCTCCGGCATGTTCGGCATCGGCGGCGGCTTCCTGATGACGCCGCTTCTGATCTTCATCGGCATCACGCCCGCGGTGGCGGTCGCCTCCGTCGCGAGCCATATCGCGGCGTCCTCCTGTTCCGGCGCACTCTCTTACTGGCGGCGGCGCGCGATCGATCCGGCGCTCGCCAGCGTGCTGTTATGCGGCGGCGTGACCGGCACGGCGCTCGGGGTGTGGACCTTCACGCAGCTTCGCGCCCTCGGCCAGCTCGATCTGATGATCGCGTTGTCCTACGTCGTGCTGCTCACCACGGTCGGCAGCCTGATGTTCTCGGAAGGCCTGCGCGCGCTGCTGCGGACGCGCCGGGGCGCCGTGCCGCCACGGCGCACCCACAACTGGATCCACGGCCTGCCGTTGAAGATGCGCTTCAAGCGCTCGAAGATCTACCTGTCGGTGATTCCGGTGGTGATCGTCGGCATCGTGATCGGCTTCATCGGCTCGATCATGGGCATCGGCGGCGGCTTCATCCTGGTTCCGATCATGATCTACCTCCTGCGAGTGCCGACCTCGACGGTGATCGGCACCTCGATGATCCTCACCCTCGTCACCATGCTGGTCGCGACCATGCTGCATGCGGTGACCAATCACCTGGTCGACGCCGTGCTGGCGCTGATCCTGATGGTCGGCGGCGTCACCGGCGCGCAGTTCGGCGCGCGTGCCGGACAGAAGATCCGCGGCGAGCAGTTGCGGCTGCTGCTCGGCCTGCTGATCCTCTCCGTCGGCGTCCGCTTCGCGATCGAGCTGGTGATCCAACCTGCGGATCTCTTCACCATCCGCGAGCTGGGAGCGAGCGGATGATGCGCGCGGCTCTCGCAATCCTCCTCGTCCTGTTGCTCGGTTCGGCCGCGCGCGCCGAGCGGCTGATCGTGTCCGTCTCCAATCACCGCGTCACGGTGACGCCGAACTATTCCGGCGAGGAGCTGGTGCTGTTCGGCTCGGTCGAGAAGGACGCCACCACGCCCGCCGACCGCACCGCCTATGATCTCGTTGTTACCGTGATAGGCCCGCGCGCCGACATGGTGACGCGGCGGAAGGAGCGCACCTTCGGCATCTGGATCAACACCGACTACCGGCAGTTCTTGCAAGTGCCGAGCTATCTGGCGCTGTTCGCCAACCGTCCCTTCGACCTCATCACCTCGCCCGAGATCGCACGGCGGCAGCAGATCGGGCTCAACAACGTGCTGCTGACCCAGCGGGTCAGCGGCGACTACGCCGACGTCGTGCCGAACGACGCGTTCCGCTCGGCCTTCATCCGCCTGCGCACCCAGCGCGGACTCTATCGCGAGGATCCGAGCGCGGTGACGTTCCTGACCCCGACGCTGTTCCGCACCGGCATTCCCCTGCCGGCGGAGGTGCCGATCGGCACCTATGAGGTCGAGATCAAGCTGTTCGCCAATGGTGCGTTCATCGGCAAGACCGAGACCGCGTTCGAGATCGTCAAGGTCGGCTTCGAGCAGTTCGTCGCCACCACCGCGCGACAGAACGGGCTGATCTACGGCCTCGCCACCGTGGCGATGGCGCTGATGACGGGATGGATGGCATCGATCGTGTTCCGGAAGGATTAGCCGCACTCTCCGTCATTGCGAGCGCAGCGAAGCAATCCGGAGTCCCTCTGCGGAGACAGTCTGGATTGCTTCGTCGCTTGGCTCCTCGCAATGACGGCTGCGGCGGCTCACGGCGCCTCGATCACCGTTGGCACACCCGGCTCCAGCAGGCGCAGCCGCGTCCCGAAGCCGAGCACGTCGAACGTCTTGCGCAGGTCCTCGCCGTTCTGGCGGAAATGCGCCCAGCCTTCGGTGTGCAGCGGCACGATCGTCGCATCGGGAAAGGCGCGCGCGGTCTCGACGGTGTCATTGGTGTCCATGGTGAGATGGAACGGCCCGCGCGTCTGCGCCGCGCCCGCGAACGGCAGCACCACGCCGCATTTGAAGCGGCGCGCGACTTCGGCGACGCCGTCGAACCAGGTGGTGTCGCCACTGATATAGACCGGGCTTGTGTCCTTCCGACTCGACGACACCACGAAGCCGATGACGTCGCCCGACAGCGGCTCGATGCCGGCCGGGCCGTGGCGCGCGGGCGTCGCGGTGATCGTCAGCGTGTTGCCGTCACCGTTCTTCAGATGCGCGGCGCTCCAGGGCGCGAGGCCCTCGATATGGCCGCCGAGGCGCCTTGCGCCGGCCTCGGTCGTCAGCACGCGCTTGACCTTGAAGAGATATTCGCGCCCGGAATTGTCGAGATTGTCGGAGTGCTGGTCGTGGCTGAGCAGCACCGCATCGATCGGGCCGATCGCGTCGGGCCTCACGGCTGGGCCGATCGTCTTCTCCAGCTTCACATGCGGCAGCTGATAGGCGCCGGGCGCATCGAAGGTCGGGTCGGTGAGCAGGCGAAAGCCGTCGATCTCGATCAGCGCGGTGGGACCGCCGATCAGGGTGATGGAAACGGGCATGATGAACTCCTGTTACGAGGCGGGCTGTGCGGGGCGCGTCACCAGATAAATGCCGAGCGCGACCGGAATGATCCCGAGCAGGTCGCGGGCCTCGACGTGCTCGCCGAGCACGAGGAACGCGAACAGAATGCCGAGCGGCGGCATCAGGAAATGATAGGCACTGGCGGCGGTGGCGCCACACACTTTCAGGAGATGAAACCAGAGCCAGTAGGCGAGGATTGAACCGCCGAGCACGAGGAAGGCGAAGGCGCCGATCAGGCTCGGCGTGACGTCGATCGCGTGGACGTCGGCAAAGGTCAGCGCGACCGGCGCCAGCACGATGCCGGCGGCAATATTCTGCACGCCATTGCCGATCCACAGGCTTCCCTTCGGCGCGAGCAGCTTGAACAGGATGGTGCCGGCGACGATCGAGGCGAGCGAGGCCAGCGTGAACACGATGCCGTGCAAGCTGTCGGTGCCGACCGACAGGCGATGCCAGACGATCGCCGTCACGCCGATGATTCCGAGCAACAGGCCGCTCGCCTTGCGCCAGGTCATGCCCTCGCCGAGCAGCAGCGCGGCGAGCGCTGCCGTGAACACCGGATTGGCCGAGACGATCAGCCCGCCGAGTCCGGCCGAGACCGATTGCAGGCCGGTATAGCCGAGCCCGAGATAGAGCGCGTTGTTGGCGATGCCGAGCACGGCGAAGATCGCGATGTCGCGCCATGACAGCGACCAGTCGCCACGCACCATCGTGGCGCCGAGGATCAGGACGCCGGCGAGCGAGAAGCGCGCCGCGAGCAGGATCAGCGGCGGACAATGGGTGACGCCGATCTTGCCGGCGACGAAGGCGTAACTCCAGAGCAGGCAGAACAGGCCGATGTAAAGGGGAAGCGCGTTGAACCGGCTGCGGGGAACCGAAATCGAGGGGGCGAGGGACATGACATTCTCCTGAGCCCTCGATCTAGGGAGGAGGCTTGTCATTTGGAAATTAAATGATTAACTGCCGTTAAGTTGATTTTCGAATGGAGGCGCCCATGCTCGACCTCGAGCTCCTGCGCAGCTTCGTCTCGGTGGTCGAGGCCGGCGGCTTCACCCGCGCCGGCGAGCGCGTCCACCGCACCCAGTCGACCGTCAGCCAGCAGATCAAGCGCCTGGAGGAGGACGTCGGCCAGGTGCTGCTGCATCGCGACGGCAAGGATGTGCGCCCCACTGAGGCCGGCGAGCGGCTGCTGTCCTATGCGCGGCGGCTGCTCTCGCTCGCCGAGGAGGCGCGCGACGTGCTGCGCCAGCCGGACGGCGAAGGCGCGATCAGGCTCGGCATTCCCGAGGATTTCGCGGCGTACCGGCTGGCAAAGCTGCTTGGCGCGTTCTCGCGCTCGCATCCGGGGCTGCGGCTGGACGTGCGCGCCGACCAGAGCAAGAACCTGTCCCGCGCGCTCGAACGCGGCGAGCTCGACCTGGCGCTGTTCAAGCGTGCAGCCGGCGAAAAGGGCGCCATCGCGGTGTGGCCGGAGCGGGTGCATTGGGTCACCAGCAAGAGCCATCCGATCGACGTCAACGTGCCCTCGGTGCCGCTGATCGGTTTTCCGACGGGCTGCCTCTATCGCGCCGGCGCCATCCACGCGCTGGAGAGCGCCGGCCGCGCCTGGCACATGACCTATTCGTCGTCGAGCCTTGCCGGCATCCAGGCCGCGGTCGCCGCCGGCATGGGGCTGAGCATCCTGTCGGAGATGTCGATCCAGTCCGATCATCGCGTGCTGACCGCGAAGGACGGTTTTGTGCCGATCAATAGGACCGAGGTGGCGCTGATGGCCTCGCCCGACTCCAGTCCCGCGACGTTGCGGCTTGCGAATCGGCTCGCGGAGTTCTGCGACAATGTGCAGGCAAAGGCGGCGTGATCCTGCGCCGACTCACTCTGCCGGAATCACCGTGAGCTCCGGCCACAGCGCCTTCCATCGCGCGGCCTTCGCCGCATAGCTTGCCGCCGAGAAATTCGGGCCCGGATTGGGCCGCGCGATCAACCCTGCGATATCATCGAAGCCGCGCGGCGCGTAGACCTCAAAGCCATCGCCTGCGCGCCTGACGCCGACCTGCGTGTTCTGCGTCAGGAAGCGGTCGATGCCGTCGGTCGAGCAGGCGAGCTGCGGGTAGGGCAGGCGGTGCTTGCCGGGATACCACAGATGCACGCGGGCCTGGTTGCGGGTCTCGATCTTGACGCCGAGATGCCCGAGCCGCGCCTGCATCTCCCGGATCACCGCATCCTCCGCCTCCCATGACGTGTCGGCGTCGAAATAGAACACGTCGTAATCGGCGATGCCGTGATCGATCGCGCGGCCCGTGAGCACGTTCCACGCCGTCTGCACCAGGCATCCCGAGACCAGCCATGCGTTGGGAAGCGCGAGCAGCGCCAGTTCGTCGATGATCGCAGCATTGATGGGGTTGTTCAGCGCCAGCGCGAGGAAGCGGTCGCGATCCATCGCCGCAATCACTCACGCACTAGCATCGAATGCGGTGCGCGCCGCCTTCGAGGCGAGGCCGCGCCAGCGTCGCCGCAGGAACGGCTCGACGGTCGCGCGCTTCGCCTTCGACAGGCGGATCAGCACGATCGGATAGTCGGCATAGTGATCGGTGAAGTAGAAGATCCTCGGCTGTCTCTCGACCAGCATCGCGCGCTCGTCAATCGGCACGTCAGGCACGACGAGACTGTCGCCATCCTCCTTCAGACGCGCCAGCATCTTCTTGCGCACCTTCAGCGCAGGCGTGCCGTAGGAGGTGCCGTCCTCGACCTCCGGCCACGTCAGCGCAAATTTTCTGACGTCGTCGAAGGTCATCTACGTCTCCGCAATTGAAGTCCTCATCCTGAGGGCCGCGCTCTTGCGCGGCGTCTCGAAGGATGGGCCGCGGGCCTCATGGTTCGAGACGCGCAAAGACGCGCTCCTCACCATGAGGAGCGTCTTCAATGCACGGCGGTGAAGAACCGCGCGAGCCGGAAGCCGGAGAGCCATGTCCACACCGGCTGGCCGCGGATGCCGAGATCCCAGGAGCCGAGCACGGCATCGGCGCGGCCGACCAGATTGTCGATCGGCAACAGGCCGACACCGCCGGAGCGCAGCGGCACGCGGCTGTCGGCGGAGTTGTCGCGGTTGTCGCCGAGCACGAACAGATGGCCGGGCGGCACCGTCACTTCCGGCGTGTTGTCGAGCGGGCCGTTGTCGCGCATCTTGAAGATCAGGTGCGAGACGCCGTTCGGCAGCGTCTCGATATAGCGGTAGGCGGGCTCGCGGCCGCCATTGTCGTCTTCAGCAGCGCCAACGCCATCCGGCTTCAGCTCGGCAGGGCGGTCGTTGATGAAGAGCTGGCCCTGCCGCATCTGGATACGGTCGCCGGGCAGGCCGACGACACGCTTGACCCAGGCCTGCGAGCGGTCACCGGGCCAGCGGAACACCACGACGTCGCCGAGCTTCGGCGTCTCCGCGAACACGCGCCCGGTTTCGGGCAGGTTGATCTGGATCGGCAGCGACGAGGTGCCGTAGCCATAGGGGAATTTCGAGGCCAGCAGCGCATCGCCGATCAGCAGCGTCGGCTCCATCGAGCCCGACGGCACGTAGAACGGCTCGGCGAGCGCGCCCTTGGCGATGAACACGGCGGCGACGATACCGGCGAGCTGCAGCAGCTGGCCGCCCCAGCCGCTGCTCTTCCGCTTGGTGGTGACGGTTACCTTGTCTTCAGCACTCATGCGCCCGTTCCACCTACCGTAATGCGTTCCATCAGGAGCGACGGCTGGCCGACGCCGACCGGCACGCCCTGGCCGTTCTTGCCGCAGGTGCCGATGCCGGTGTCGAGCGCGAGATCGTTGCCGATCATGCGGATGCGGTGCAGGTCGGTCGGCCCGTTGCCGATCAGCATGGCGCCCTTCAGCGGCGCGCCCAGCTTGCCGTTCTCGATCTTGTAGGCCTCGGTGCACTGGAACACGTACTTGCCCGAGGTGATGTCGACCTGGCCGCCGCCGAAATTCGCGGCGAAGACGCCGTTCTTCACGGAGGCGAGGATCTCGGCCGGATCGCGGTCGCCCGCGAGCATGTAGGTGTTGGTCATGCGCGGCATCGGCACATGGGCATAGCCCTGGCGGCGGCCGTTGCCGGTCGGCTTCATGTTCATCAGGCGCGCGTTCTGGCGGTCCTGCATGTAGCCGACCAGGATGCCGTCCTCGATCAGCACGGTGCGGTTGGTCGGCGTGCCCTCGTCGTCGATCGAGAGCGAGCCGCGGCGCGAGGCGATCGTGCCGTCGTCGACGACGGTGACGCCCTTGGCCGCGACCTGCTGGCCCATCAGGCCGGCGAACGCCGAGGTCTTCTTGCGGTTGAAGTCGCCTTCGAGGCCGTGGCCGACGGCTTCATGCAGCATCACGCCGGGCCAGCCGGCGCCCAGCACGACGTCCATCTCGCCGGCGGGGGCGGGAATCGATTCCAGATTGACGAGGGCCTCACGCAGCGCGCCGTCGGCGGCCTCGCGCCAGTTCTTGCTCTCGATGAATTCGGCATAGCCGGCGCGGCCGCCATAGCCCTTGCTGCCGCTCTCCTGACGGTCGCCCTGGCCGGCGACGACGGATACGTTGACGCGCACGAGCGGGCGGATGTCGCGATAGCTCTCGCCGTCGGGCCGCAGGATCTCCACGACCTGCCAGGTCGCGCCGAGGCTAACGCTGACCTGCCGCACCCGCGGATCCTTGTCGCGCAGATAGGCGTCGATCTCGGCGAGCAGCTTGACCTTGGTCTCGAAGCCCGGCGCATCCAGCGGATTGTCGTCGCCATAGAGCCGCACATTGGTGCGCGGGGGCGGCGCCGCAAAGCTGCCGGAGTAGCCGCCGCGCACCGCCGCGACGGCATCGGCGGCGCGAATCAGCGCCGGCAGCGACACGTCGGAAGAATGCGCATAGCCGACCGCGTCGTCCTTGACGGCGCGCAGGCCAAAGCCCTGCGAGGTGTCGTAGGTCGCCTGCTTCAGCCGCCCATTGTCGAACATCAGCGCTTCGGTCTGGCTGTATTCCAGGAACAGCTCACCGTCATCGGCACCGGCGAGCCCGCGCGCGACCTCGTTGCGAACCTGGTCGCGATCGAGATTGGCGCGGTCGAGCAGGGAGGTTGTGGCAGGGTTGGTCATGCGTCCGTCCATTATCGGAAGATGTGGGGCAAGATAATGGTTTCGGAACGGTTCCGCGAGGGGGCGGGCCGTCACATTACGGAAACGATAGGATTAGATGAGGCGTCGATGCCGATGCTGCATCCAGTGCGGATCGATGCTATCTTGTGTCCATGGATTACCGAGACATCATCTCGATTGAGCCCGGCAAGCGTGGAGGGCGACCGTGCATCCGTCACATGCGGATCGCTGTGGCAGATGTGCTCGGCTGGCTGGCCGCCGGCCAGACCCACGCTCAGATCCTCGATGACTTCCTCGAACTGACCGAGGACGATATCCGCGCTTGCCTCGCCTATGCCGCCGACCGCGAGAGGCGATTGGTGACCGCGCCGATATGAGGCTGCTGTTCGATCAGAATCTCAGCTTCAAGCTTTGCCAGATCGTTGCCGACCTATTTCCGGAGTCCAGTCACGTTCGGGCTCACGGGCTATCCGAAGTTGCGGACCTGCTTCGCCGACACGCAGAGACGATTCAGTCCTTCGAGGGCGATGACGGCACGGTATGCCTTGAGATCTACTAGGCCGGCGTAACAACCCTACGGCAGCTTGTCGTAGCCCTCGCCGAGGCCATTGAGGCTGAGCGGGAAGCCGATGCCTTCTTCCGGGGTCTCGAAGATGATGAAGGTCGCGGTCTTGGCGTTGCGGAGCTGGCCGAGCAGCTTGTCGTCCATCACGACCTCGGCGACGCAGCCATTGGGCAGGCAGCGGACGAAGCCGGCGCGGCCGACGTCCTGATTGTCGAGCTTGAGGCCGAGGCCGGAGGGCAGGAGAACGCCGAGCGGCGCGACCACCCGCATCAGGCGGCTCTTCTGGTCGGCGGTTTTGAGCACGATCACGGTCAGACCGGCATTGGAGCGGTCTTCGGCCACGACGCTCTGGATCAGGGCGCATTGCTCGGTCTGGGCGCCCGGCGGGGTGTCGCAGCGGATCTGCCAGTCGCCATGAACGGAGCGCACCGCGCCCTGCGCATGGGCAAGGCCGGGCAGTGCCACGACGACGGCGGCCGCCAGCACGGCGGCCAGCATCGTGAGGCCGTCAGCCTGCCTTGCCATCCATCTCGAAAACCCCATCGGGTCGGTCCCTCTGCTCGCCTGGGTCGCTCGCGCCTGGCGGACTGATACGGGAATGACGGCGTCTTGAAGGCAATTCCCAAGCAAATTCCGCGCCGCCGCGCACCGCCATTGCCCGCACGAATCAGGTTCCTGCGCGGCTGTCTGCCAGTGCCTACCGCGGGCAATTCCGCTGTCAAGCCGCAGCATACCGGGAAACGGTATTTTTGTCTGATGTTACTAGGAAATATCTTGCGGGTGATGCCTGGCAGATGAGGCCCAAGACTGCATTGCGATAGATCAAGAATTATGGTTTGAGAGGCTTGATTTCGGCGTTCTAGCGATCTGGCCCCAATCCCTCTTAGAGGTATTCTTGCGTGGCGGTTTGTCAGACGGGCGGATCGAATAAGCGTTTCCCGGAAACAGGGGAGCGCACTCGGGGTGATTTCGTAAGGGGAGCGCGAACGGCATGAGGATGTCGATGGGTCGGGTGGGCCGGCATTTGCTGGGAATGGCCACCATCGCCGTGGTGGCGGCTGGCATGACGCTGGCGACGGGCGGCGTGGCATTCGCCGAGCTCGGGCAACCGGCGCCGTGGGAGTGGACGCTCCAGCAATCCGGCTCGCCGGTGATGGACAACATCGTCTGGTTCCACAACTTCCTGTTCGTGCTGATCACCCTGATCACGCTGTTCGTCCTGGCGCTGCTGGTGATCGTGGTCATCAGGTTCAATGCGAAGGCCAATCCGGTGCCGTCGCGCACCACCCACAACACGTTGATCGAGGTGGTGTGGACCCTGGTTCCGGTGCTGATTCTGGTGGGCATCGCGGTGCCGTCGTTCCGGCTCCTGTTCCTCCAGCTCGACATTCCGAAGGCAGATCTGACCGTCAAGGCGACGGGCAAGCAGTGGTACTGGTCCTATGCCTATCCGGATAACGGCAAGTTCGAGTTCGACTCGCTGATGGCCCAGGACAAGCAGCCCCGCCTGCTCGGCGTCGACAACGAGATGGTGGTGCCGGTCAACAAGGTGATCCGGGTCCAGGTCACCGGCGCCGACGTCATCCACGCCTTCGCGCTGCCGGCTTTCGGCGTCAAGATCGACGCCATCCCGGGCCGCCTGAACGAGACCTGGTTCAAGGCCACCAAGACCGGCATGTATTACGGCCAGTGCTCGGAACTATGCGGCAAGGATCATGCCTTCATGCCGATCGCGATCCGCGTGGTGGACGACCAGGAGTTCGCCTCCTGGGTCGAGGCGGCGAAGAAGAAATTTGCGAGCGGCGGCACCAGCACCTACGCCTCCGCGGCCGGCCCGACGCAGTAAGCGCCGGGCGACGGCTCGAGGGACTGTGAAAGCGACATGAAGGGCGGGACCGCATCAGGTCCGAACGGGACGCAAGGCAGGATTTGAAAATGGCAACGAGCGCAGCGGCACACGGCGATCACGCGCAAGACCACGGGCACGACGAGCACGCCCATCCGACCGGATGGCGGCGCTACGTCTATTCGACCAACCACAAGGACATCGGCACGATGTACCTGATCTTCGCGGTCATCGCCGGCGTCATCGGCGCCGCGATGTCGATCGCGATCCGGGCCGAGCTGATGTATCCCGGCGTGCAGATCTTCCACGAGACGCACACCTATAACGTGTTCGTGACCTCTCACGGCCTGATCATGATCTTCTTCATGGTCATGCCCGCGATGATCGGCGGGTTCGGCAACTGGTTCGTGCCGCTGATGATCGGCGCGCCCGACATGGCGTTCCCGCGCATGAACAACATCTCGTTCTGGCTGCTGCCGGCCTCCTTCGCGCTGCTCCTGATGTCGACCTTCGTCGAGGGCGAGCCGGGCGCCAACGGCGTCGGCGCCGGCTGGACCATGTACGTGCCGCTGTCGAGCTCCGGTCATCCGGGCCCGGCCGTCGACTTCGCGATCCTGTCGCTGCATCTGGCGGGCGCCTCGTCGATCCTCGGCGCCATCAACTTCATCACGACGATCTTCAACATGCGCGCGCCGGGCATGACCCTGCACAAGATGCCGCTGTTCGTGTGGTCGATCCTGGTGACGGTGTTCCTGCTGCTGCTGTCGCTGCCGGTCCTCGCCGGCGCGATCACCATGCTGCTCACCGACCGCAATTTCGGCACGACGTTCTTCGCGCCCGACGGCGGCGGCGACCCCGTGCTGTTCCAGCACCTGTTCTGGTTCTTCGGTCACCCCGAGGTGTACATCCTGATCCTGCCCGCCTTCGGCATGATCAGCCAGATTGTCTCGACCTTCTCGCGCAAGCCCGTGTTCGGATATCTCGGCATGGCCTACGCCATGGTCGCGATCGGCGGCATCGGCTTCGTGGTGTGGGCGCACCACATGTACACGGTCGGCATGTCCTCGGCGACGCAGGCCTATTTCGTCGCGGCCACGATGGTCATCGCGGTCCCGACCGGCGTGAAGATCTTCTCGTGGATCGCCACGATGTGGGGCGGCTCGATCGAGTTCCGTGCGCCGATGATCTGGGCGGTGGGATTCATCTTCCTGTTCACGGTCGGTGGCGTCACCGGCGTCGTGCTGGCGAACGCCGGCGTCGACCGTGTGCTCCAGGAGACCTACTACGTCGTCGCGCACTTCCACTACGTGCTCTCGCTCGGCGCGGTATTCGGGATCTTTGCCGGCTGGTACTACTGGTTCCCGAAGATGTCGGGCTACATGTACAACGAGACGCTGGCGAAGGCGCACTTCTGGGTCACCTTCATCGGCGTCAACCTGGTGTTCTTCCCGCAGCACTTCCTCGGCCTGTCGGGCATGCCGCGCCGCTATGTCGATTATCCCGACGCGTTCGCGGGCTGGAACCTGGTCTCCTCGCTCGGCTCCTACATCTCCGGCTTCGGCGTCCTGATCTTCCTCTACTGCGTGATTGACGCCTTCATGAAGAAGGTGCCGGCCGGCGACAATCCGTGGGGTGCGGGTGCGACCACGCTGGAGTGGACGTTGCCCTCGCCGCCGCCCTTCCACCAGTTCGAAGTGCTGCCCCGCGTGCAGTAAGCCATAATCCGCGGCGCCCGTGACGGGCGCCGCGGCTCCGTAACGAAGCGAGTTGAATTAAGTGTCCGTCCTCGACCACAACGCCATCGACATCAATCCCCGCATCTCCGAAGCGGAGGTCGGCGATTACATCGCGCTGCTCAAGCCGCGGGTGATGTCGCTGGTGGTCTTCACCGCGCTGGTCGGGATGGCGATGGCGCCCGGGCATTTCCACTGGGTGCTGGCGATCACCTCGCTGCTCTGCATCGCCGTCGGTGCAGGCGCCTCCGGCGCGCTCAACATGGCGCTCGAAGGCGACATCGACGCCAAGATGTCGCGCACGGCGAACCGGCCGATCCCGCGCGGCCGCATCACCCGTCCCGAGGCGATGGCGTTCGGCACGACGCTCGCCTTCTTCTCGGTGATGACGCTCGGCATCCTCGTCAACTGGATCGCGGGCGCGCTGCTCGCCTTCACCATCTTCTTCTACGTCGTGATCTACACGCTTCTCCTGAAGCGCTGGACCGCGCAGAACATCGTGATCGGCGGCGCCGCCGGCGCGCTGCCGCCGGTGGTGGCCTGGGCCGCGGTGACCGGCACGGTCGATGTCGAGCCGCTGCTGCTGTTCGCCATCATCTTCTTCTGGACCCCGCCGCACTTCTGGGCGCTGGCGCTGTTCCGCTCCGACGACTATGCGCGTGCCGGCATTCCGATGTTGCCCAACGTCGCTGGTCCCGACGCGACGCGCCTTCAGATCCTGCTCTACACCATCGTGCTGATCGCGGTCGCCGCCGCGCCCTGGGCGCTCGGCTATTTCGACGCGGTCTACGGCGTGGTCTCGCTGATCCTCGGCGCCGGCATGCTGGTGCTCGCGATCAACGTCTATATGCGCCGCGAGCGCAGCCAGTCGCTGCGCGCGACCCGCAAGCTGTTTGCCTTCTCGATCCTTTATCTGTTCGCGCTGTTTGCGACCTTGCTGGCCGAGGTCGTGTTCCGGGCGCTTGCTCCGATGGTAGGGGGCGCATGATCGCAGGAATGGCCGACAAACCCGAGCCAGATGGAATCGTCCTCACCGAGGCGCAGAAGCGGAGCCGTCGTCAGCGCTCGATCGCCATTGCTTTGGCGCTCGGCGTGCTCGTGGTGCTGTTCTTCGCCGTCACCATGGTCAAGGGACCGGCAGTTCTCGTCCGGCCGATGTAGGAAAAATGGATCACGAGCCGACCATATCGCGGGATCAGGGCCGGACGGCCGGCAAGGGCCGTCTCCGTGGCCTTGGCCGCGACGCGATGGTCGCCTCGATCTGCGGCGGCGTGGTGGCGCTGATGGTCGGCGCCTCCTACGCGGCGGTGCCGTTCTACAACTGGTTCTGCCGCGCCACCGGCTTCAACGGCACGACCCAGGTCGCGACCTCCGCGCCCGCCACCGGTCCGATCGCGCGCAAGATCGCAGTACGCTTCGATTCCAACGTCGCGCCCGGCCTGCCCTGGAAGTTCGAGCCGGAGCAGAACGAGATCGAGGTCAATATCGGCCAGGTCGTGACTGTCTTCTACACCGTCACCAACCAGGCCGCGCGGACCACCGCAGGCCAGGCCGCCTACAACGTCGCCCCGCTGACGGTCGGCTCCTATTTCCAGAAGATCAACTGCTTCTGCTTCACCGAGCAGACCATGGCGCCCGGCGAGAAGCGGGAAATGCCGGTCGTGTTCTACGTCGACCCGTCGATCGCCGACGACCACGAGAACGACGGGCTGAATACGATCACGCTGTCCTACACGTTCTATCCGGTGCGCGATCCGGTGGTGAAGCCGCTGGCATCGGGTGAGGACGACAAACGCAAGGGAAATCTCTGATCGCCGGGCTCGCGCCGCGGGGATTGGACACAAGGGGATAAGTGCCGCGCAGGCACGGGATTGAGGAGAGAGACGGCAAATGGCTACGGCGCACACCAAGCATCACGACTATCATCTGGTCGATCCCTCTCCCTGGCCGGCCGTCGGCTCGCTCTCCGCCTTCATCATGGCGGTCGGCGCGATCGCCTGGATGCATCACATGTTCTCGGCCGCGCCGATCGTGTTCGGCGTCGGTACCGTCGGCGTGCTCTACACCATGGCGAGCTGGTGGGGCGACGTGATCAAGGAAGCCCAGTACAAGGGCGACCACACCCGCGTCGTGCAGCTTCATCACCGCTACGGCATGATCCTGTTCATCGCCTCCGAGGTGATGTTCTTCGTGGCCTGGTTCTGGGCCTATTTCAACGCCGCGCTGTTTCCGGCCGATGCCGTCCATGCGACGCGCGATGCGGTGTTCGGCTGCGGCCTCGGCACCCAGGCCGGCGCCTGCGCGGTCCCCGGCACCTGGCCGCCGAAGGGCATCGAGACCTTCGATCCCTGGCATCTGCCGCTGCTCAACACGCTGATCCTGCTCACCTCCGGCACCACGGTGACCTGGGCGCACCATGCGCTGCTCGAGAACGATCGCCAGGGCCTGAAGTATGGCCTGATCCTGACCGTCGTGCTCGGCGCGCTCTTCACCTGCGTGCAGGCCTACGAGTACAGCCATGCGGCGTTCTCCTTCGCCGGCAACGTCTATGGTGCGACCTTCTTCATGGCGACCGGCTTCCACGGCTTCCATGTGCTGGTCGGCACCATCTTCCTGATCGTGTGCCTTGCCCGCGCCTATGCCGGCCACTTCACGCCGAAGCAGCATCTCGGCTTCGAGTTCGCCGCCTGGTATTGGCATTTCGTCGATGTGGTCTGGCTGTTCCTGTTCCTCTGCATCTATGTGTGGGGACAGGGCGCCGCGACCATGGCTCACGGCGCGCACTGAGCCGCGACGCAGAAGATCAGAAAGGGCGGCCGTGGGGCCGCCCTTTCGCTTTCGGCCGCCTGAAGTTTCGGCGGAAACTGTGATAGGGTCCTTTCCCATGAACGACACCGCCGGCCCATCCGAGGCCGAAACCACCGTCCTGCAAAGCGCGCTGCGCGGGCTTGCCTGCAAGTGCCCGCGCTGTGGTGAGGGCAAGCTCTATGCGGGCTTCCTGACGCTCGCGCCTCGCTGCGAGCGCTGCGGATTGGACTACGCCTTCATCGATACCGGCGACGGCCCGGCGATCTTCATCATCATGCTGGCCGGCGCGATCGTGGTCGGCTGTGCGCTCGTCGTCGAGGTCAAGTATCAGCCGCCGTTCTGGCTGCATGCGGTGCTCTGGCTGCCGCTGATCCTCGCCACCACGCTGCTGCCGCTGCGCGCGATGAAGTCGCTGCTGATCGCGCTGCAATTCCACCACAAGGCGGCGCCGGGCCGACTCATCGACCGCGCGAAATGACCAAGACGGCGCGTAAGCCTCGCGTGGCCGGCTTCGCGCTGTTCACGCTGCTCCTGACGGCCGTGTTCGTCGCGCTCGGCGTCTGGCAGTTGCAGCGCCGAACAGCCAAGCACGAATTGATCGCGGCCCTCACCGAGCGGCTTGCGGCCGCGCCGGTCGCGATGCCGCCGCCCGCGCAATGGGCCGCGCTCAATCCCGCCCGCGATGAGTTCCGCCGGGTCAGCTTCACCGCGACCTACGCGCCGCTGCCCGATGCGATGGTCTATTCCTCCGGCTCGGCCGTGCGCAAGGATGCCTCCGGCCCCGGCACCTGGGCGTTCCTGCCGGTGCGGCTTCCAGGCGGCGAGACGGTCGTGATCGATGCCGGCTTCGTCGAGAACACGATGCAGGATCGCAGCGTCGAGGATCGCGCGGTGAGGAAACTCGTCACGGGGCAGCCGGTCGCGCTCACCGGCTATCTGCGCTTTCCCGAGGCCCCCGGCTGGCTCACGCCGGCGGAGAACCGCGACAAGCGGCTCTGGTTCGTGCGCGATCATCTGGGAATCGCAAGCGCGCTCGGCTGGGGCGCGGTTGCGCCGTTCTATGTCGACCTCGAGCAGCCGGTGCCCGAGTACGGCATCCCGCGTCCGGGTCCCCTCGACGTGCATCTGAAGGACGATCACCTGCAATACGCCATCACCTGGTTCACGCTTGCAGGCGCCCTGTTGATCGCTTTCGCCGTGTGGGCGAGGGGCCGGCAGCAAGGCTGAGCTCATCAGTGGACACCCCGAGGGAACCCGGTATCGCCCGGGCTTTACCATTCAGCGGACATTCACGAGTGTGGTCCTAAGCCGCGCTCGGTTGTCCGCGGCAGAGGATTGCGGCGTGCGTGATTTTGATCAGATGGGAATTGTCGTCGATTGGGTGGACGCCTGCCGGAAGGGCGACCTTGCGACGTTGCTCGACCTCTATGCCGACGATGCCCAGGTCGAGTGCTCGTGCAACGGAACGCAGCGCTATCGCGGCCGACGCGAGCTCGAAACCTATTGGGGGCCGCGGCTCAGCACCTTCTCATCGGCAGGCTTCGGTCTCGAAGAGATCAATCCTGTGCCGCACGGCATCGATCTCGAATATTCGATCGCAGGCGCGCTGCGCATCCACGCCTCGTTTCGCTTCAGCTCCGAAGGCAAGATCTACCGCACGCTGTGCGCACCGGCGCGGCAGACCCCGCACGACGGCTGCGCGTGCTGATCCCGACCCGCACATCATCCACCATCTGACGTCACGCTTCGCCACTCGGCCGTGGGAGCGGGCTCGCATTCAGCGAGGTCGCGATGGACATCAGCTATCGTGCTGATCGAGGCGGGCTTCATCTCTTTCCCGAAAAATCTGCTTCTCTTTCCTTCGCAGCGTGCCTCTATTTCCCGTTTCATCTGCGCGCGTCCATTCACCTCAGGTGATTTGTCGAACTTAGATGTCTTCCATTCCTGTGTCGCTGCACTCCGCGAAATGCACGTGTTAGGTCACCCATGGGACCTGCGTGTTGGCAGGGATTGGGGTGCACTATGGAATGCGTCATTGCGCCGAGACATTTTGTCCGCGCTGCTTTACTTGGAGCCGTTAGCTTTCTCGCTCTCTCGCTGAATTTTCCGTTCGATCAGAAGGCCTATGCGCAGGGCACCTTGCCGCCGGTGACGGTGGATGCGCCGACCAAACCGAGGCCACGGCAGACGATCCAGCGCTCGCAATCCCCGGGTGACCGCACGCAAAGGCGGGCGACTGTGTCGGCGCCACGCAACATCGCTCCAGTTCCTTACGTGACGCCTTCGACCGGCACGCTCGGCGCGCCGCCGGCGCCCTACGCCGGAGGGCAGGTTGCGACCGGTGGAAGTCTCGGCCTGCTCGGCAATCGCAGCGTCATGGACACGCCGTTCAACCAGACCAGCTACACGGCCGAGCTGATCAAGAACCAGCAGGCGCGCACCATCCGCGACGTTCTCGCCAACGATCCATCGGTACGCGTGGTGCAGGCGGCCGGCGGCGGCGCCGACAGCCTCTTCATCCGCGGCTTTTATTATGACAGCGGCGACTATGGCCTGAACGGGCTCTACGGGATCGCACCCTATTACTCGACCGGCGCGAACTTCGTCGAGCGCGTCGAAGTGCTGAAGGGGCCGAGCGCCGTGCTCAACGGGATGACGGTCGGTGGCACCGGCGCGACCAGCGCGGGCGCCGTCGGCGGCAGCGTCAATCTCGTCACCAAGCACGCGGGCGATGTCGACATCACCCAGTTGACTGGCACCTATGCGTCAAAGTCGCAATTCGGCGAGCAGATTGACATCAGCCGGCGCTATGGCGAGCACAAGGAGTGGGGCGTTCGGCTCAACAACACCTACTCGAACGGCAGCACGCCGTGGAATCGCCAGAACGACGAGTTCGGCAACGTTGCGCTCGGCCTCGATTATCGCGGCGAGAGCGCGCGCGTCGCCGTCGATCTCGGCTACCAGGCCGACGTCCTCAATCCGCCCTTGCGCTTCTTCACCGTGGGCTCGACCGTCATCCCGCCGCCGCCGAAGGCCGGGCTGAATTTTCAGGTGCCGTGGGCATACTACCACCCGACCGATTTCTTCTCGACGGTCAGAGGTGAAGTCGACGTCACCGACTGGATGACCGCGTATGCGGCGTTCGGCTATCACGACAGCAACATCAACTATGCCTATCCGTCGCCGATCATCAGCAATGCCATTCCGGGCGTGACGACAGCGACGCCCGCTACATTCCAGCTTGGCGGGCTGCGATCGACGCCGTTCCAGGGCAAGGAAACCTTCGAAACCCTTGCCGGCGAAGCCGGCGTCCGCATCAATGCCGACACCGGGCCGGTCAATCACGCGCTCAATGTCGGCTATTCGATCAACGACAGAACCTACAATCAGCGCATCCTGACGCCGACGCCAGGGCCCGGAACGATCTACTGGAATCTCTACACCGAACCAACGAACATCGCGAAGCCGACGTTCGGCCCGCTGGGCGCCAGCCAGATCACCAATGTCGATCTCTGGAGCGTCGGCGTCTCCGATACGATGTCGCTCTGGAACAAGCGCCTCCAGTTCACGGTCGGCGTCCGGCGCCAGACCGCCGGAAGCTCGGTGACCAACTATCTGTCGCCGGCACTGACGCGGCCGGAGCAGGACACCTCAGTCTGGACGCCGGCTTACGCAATTGTCGTCAAGCCGATCGAGAACATCTCGCTCTATGCGAACTACATTGAGGGCCTGCAGACGCCGGCCGTGGTCGCTGGCACCTTCCTCAATCGCGGGACGGTTTTCCCGCCCGGACAGACCAAGCAGGCCGAGGCCGGCATCAAGATCGATGCGGGACGCATCACCGCGACCATGAGCGGGTTCGACATCTCTCAGCCCAGCATCATTTCGGTCGTCGAGCCGCTCGGCATCTCGCAGCAGCTCAACGGCCGGCAGCGCAATCGCGGCATCGAGCTCAACGTGTTCGGCGAGGTCACCCCTTGGTTCAGGCTGCTCGGCGGCGTCGCGCTGATCCACGGCGTGCAGGAAAAGGCGACGCTGGCCGCCAATGACGGCAAGGAGGCCATCGGTGTGCCGGCGGTGAACGCCAATATCGGTGCGGAATGGGATACGCCCTTCGTCCGCGATCTGACATTGACGGGGCGGGTGATCTACACCAGCTCGCAATATGTCGATCTCGCCAATACGCTCACCCTGCCGGAATGGACCAGGGTCGATATCGGTGCGCGCTACACGTTCACCTCGCCCTGGAACGGCAAGCCGATCGTGGTTCGCGCCAATATCGAGAACCTGTTCAACAAGGCCTATTGGGCGTCGGCCTATAGCGGCGTCATCACGCTTGGCGCGCCCAGGACCTATCTGGTCTCGACCACCTTCAATTTTTGACGGGACGGCTCTGATCCCCGGGATAGCGACCATCGCCACATGAAGATCTTCGCCAGAACCGCTCTCGCCATCGTCGGAGGTTATGTCGGGACCTCGGCGATCATTGCCGCGCTGGCGATGATCGCAGTGGCCATGGTTGGCATGGAGCGGAGCGAAGCCGCCACGCTGGGCGCGATGCTGGGGTTCGTGATCTATCTCGGTGTCATGATCTGGTCGTTTGCCGAGCCCGCGCTGATCCGTGTCACGCTCTGGCTCGGCGCGGTCACGGCGCTGAGCCTGACGCTGGTCCTCCTGCTCAGCCGGTTGCCGTCCTAGGCCATGGAACCGACGTTTCGCGCATCGATGAACTGGTTGCACACCTGGTCGGGTGTGGTGCTGGGCTCGCTGTTGTTCGCCATCTTCTGGATGGGAACGCTGTCGGTGTTCGACAAGGAGATCGACCGCTGGATGATGCCGGCGTCGCGCCTCGCGCTGCCGGCGGAGTTCTCCTACGAGACGATGCGTCCGGCCTATCAGGCCGCGCTGGCGGCCAAATCGCCGAGCGTGCTCCTGCTGGTTCCGAACGAGCGCAATCCGGTCATCACGGCGCTGTGGCGTGGGACCGACGGCGCGTTCGCGCAGCACATGTTCGATCCAACGACGGGCGCCGAGCTGCCCGATCAGGGCACGCTTGGCGGAAGCCGGTTCATCTATCCCTTTCACTACAGCCTGAACCTGAAGGTGCTGGGCCTCGGTTACTGGATCGTCGGCCTCTGCGGCATGATGATGATGGTGCTGTGCGTGTCCGGCGTCGTGATCCACCGCAAGATCTTTGCGGACTTCTTCACGTTCCGGCCGGAGCGCAAGATGCGGCGCGCGACGCTCGACCTGCACAATGTCGCCGGCGTTCTCGGCCTTCCCTTTCACGTCGTGATCAGCGTCTCGGGTCTCGTCATCCTGTTCTCCCTGTATTTTCCCAGCAGCATCTGGGCGGTCTACCGGCAGGATGTGCGCCTGTTCGGTCGCGAGGCCTACGGCTCCTATGTGCGCCCCCCGGCCAGGCGCCCTGCCGATCTGGTCTCGTTCGACACGATCGTCGCGAAAGCGAAATCGGTCTGGGGGCAGGGGGAGCCGAACTATCTCTATGTCTTCCATCCCGGCGATGCCGCCGCCTATGTCCAGGCGAACCGTTCGTCCGAGGACGTCGTCAGCAACATCTCCCATATGGCCTATGTCGACGGAGCGACCGGCGAGTTGCTGTCGGCGAGCAAGCCTGAAAAGCCCGCCGCGGTCACCCAGCGCTTCATCGCGGGCCTGCATTTCATCCAGTTCAAGCACTGGACGCTGCGTTGGCTGTACTTCGTGCTCGGACTTGCCGGATGCGTGCTGATTGCGACCGGTCTGCTGTTCTGGGTCGAGTCGCGGCGCGAACGGCATCGCAAGCTCGGTCGTTCCGGGGCGCGCGTGGTCGAGGCGGTGACGGTCGCGAGCGTGACCGGTGTCCTGATCGCCACGCTCGCCTTCATGGTGACCAATCGCGCGCTGCCTCTCGGCGCATCGGCCTTCGGTGTCGAGCGCGGCGCGATCGAGGTTGTTGGCTTTCACCTGGTCTGGCTGCTCACATTGCTGCATGCATGGAGTTCCGGAGGTCGGGCCTGGATTGGCCAGTGCTGGACGATCTCCGCGCTCGCTGTGGCGGCCGTGTTGCTCAACGCGGTCACGACCGGAGATCATCTGATCAGAGCCATCGTTCACCGGCAGCTCTGGCCGGTCGCAGGGATCGACGCCACACTGCTGATTGCAGCCGTCGTCGCCGCCTGCGCCGCGCTTCGTCTTGCGCGCAGCAGGCGCGTCGCTGCGGTGTCCTTGCAAGAGGCGGGCGCATGATGATCGCGATGGCGCTTTTATTCGCCGGATGGTCGCTGCTCGCGGGCAGCCAGCCCAAGCAGTTCGGCCGTATCGTGCGCCATGGCCATCTTTCCAAATCGACCGGGATCGCGATGCGATGGGCCGGTGCGGTCCTGCTCCTGGCGTCCCTCGCGATCCTGGTGCAGTCCGAGGGACCCTCGTTCGGCGCGCTCGTCTGGGCTTGTCTCCTGAGCATCAGTGCGATGGCCGTTGCACTGATACTGGCTTGGCTGCCGAGGATCACGCCGGCGACATAGATGCTCCGGCCGGCAGGCGGCAGCGCACATAGGTTCGTTCGTCCGCGCGCAGCAGTGACAGCGATCCGCTGAGCGCGCGCACGCGTTCGTGCATGCCGGTGAGGCCCCGGCCGAAGGCGTTGCCCTCGGGAAAGCCGTCGCCGTCGTCGGAGATCTCGACGACGAGCGTCTCACCGGTGACGGCCGCCTGCACATGGGCATTGCTGGCCCTGGCATGGCGCAGCACATTGGTCAGCGCCTCCTGGATCACCCGATAGACGGTCCGGGCGAGCGGTCCGTCGATCGCGTTGAGACCAGGATCGATCGTGGCCGTCAGGCCGATATGCGGCGCCTGCTTGCGAAAGTTCACAAGCAGCGTCTGCACGCTGGTCTCGAGGCCCAATTCCTCGATGTAGAGCGGCCGCAGCCGGTCGAGGATGCGACGGTTGGTCTGCTGGAGCGCCTCGACCGATTGCAGCACCTGCTGCGCCGAATTGCCGAGATTTCCTGCCGGTGGCGAGGTCTCGATCAGCGCGATCGTGCCGGCGCGGATGCTGAACAGCAACGGACCGAGTTCGTCGTGCAGTTCGCGGGCGAGATCGCGCCGCTCGTCGTCCTGGAGCGACACCAGGCGATGCAGCAGGTCGCGATTGTCCTCGCTCAATTGCGCCAGCGTCGCAGCCAGCGCATTGGCCTCCTCGCAGCTTTGCCGGATTTCCGGCGGTCCGCAGACCGGAATCGGCGTAATGTAGTCGCCGCGCCGTATCCGCGTCAGTCCTTCGCCGAGATGTTGCAGGGGGCGCAGCGCCGATCTCGCCAGGACAAAGGCGATGGTGCCGGTGAGAACCATCAGCACGGCGATCAGGCTGGTGAGCGCGAGGAAGCCGATCCATTTCTCGAACAGGTCGGCCGACATATCGGGCAGGAAGATGAGATCGCCGACGCGCTTGCCGTCGATCATCACGGGGGATGCCGCGTCCAGGTCGGGGATGGTGAGCAGGTCGATGAACCATTGCGGCACGCCATGCGGCTTGCGCAGATCGTCCTTCGCGGAGGGCGCGGGACCTGCTTCGGCGGAACGGAATTGGATATCAGATGAGGTGTCCAACGAATGGACAAAGGCGTCGAGCGTCTGCCGCGGATTGTCCGAGGTATGCAGGGTGTTGTTGAGCGCGGCGGCGATGACCCGGGTCGAACGTCGACCAGGCTCGTTCTCCTCCGCCAGCTGGCCTCCTGAGAAGGTATGGAGCAGCACGCCGCCCATGATCAGCGCAGCGAGGAGGCTCGCGCCGAGCGGAAGAAACAATTGCGTCGTGAAGGAGAGACGTTGCCACATTAGGTCAATTCTAACGCGTCCCGGCGAATTTCTCTCTTTCCATTTGTTCCCGCCGGTCTATGAGTCGAAGAACAAGAGGGTATGCGATGCAAGATACCGCCAAGCCGGCGACCAGGATCCTGATCGTCGACGATCATCCCGTCGTCCTGTCAGGTTGCCGCACCCTTTTCGCGTCCGACCATTCGATCCGCATCGACGAGGCGACCGACGCCAAATCCGGGCATCGCGCCTATGTCAGCAGGCGGCCCGACGTCACCGTGATCGACATCAGCCTGCCTGACGTTTCCGGCTTCGAGCTGATGCGGCGGATCCGCAAGGACGATCCCGCCGCTAAGATCATCATGTTCAGCATGAACGACGATCCAGCCTTCGTGGTGCGGGCGGTCGAGCTGGGGGCGCAGGGCTATGTCTCCAAGGGCGACGATCCCCGGATCCTGCTCAAGGCGGTGCGCAAGGTGGTGGCGGGCGACAATTTCATCTCGCCGCAGCTCGCGGAGGCCGTGACCTTCTCCGGCGCTGCGATCAAGGCCAATCCGGCCTCGCAGATGACGCCGCGGGAACTCGAGATTCTCCGGCTGCTCGGACGCGGCGACAAGATCGTCGAGGTCGCCGAGGCGCTCGGCATCTCCTACAAGACGGTCGCCAACACCACGTCGCTGCTCAAGCAGAAGTTAGGGGCCAAGAACCATTCCGATCTGATCAGGATCGCGGTGGAAATCGGGATGAACTGACGTCCCGCTAGCGACCGAACCGGCTGCTTCCGGGATGCAGCGGTTCGGCCGACGGATCGGCGTCGCCATCGGCCGGGCAATGCGTGGACGATGGCCGGCACCATCCGCCGACCCAATGGATCGTCGCGGCATTCGTTCCCTGAGCAGGCAAGGTTTTCGGGAAGAAGCGGCAACATGGCGCGAGCCGTTGCTTTGGCGCACGAGTGAAAACCTCATTCGCGCCGGGAAAAACAGGAACATTTTTCGCCACCTGCCGTTTTCGCTCTTGACGATCAGATGACGGGCGTCGAAAGCTTGGGTGAACAGTTTTAGCGGGTCGGCGACCCCGATGAGGCAAACCGGTCTGCACACAACGACAGACCTTCCAAGAGAGGGCTGCGGCAATGCCGCAGCCCTTTTTCATTGGGCTGGAGCATGATCCGGAAAAGTGTGAAGCGGTTTTCCGAAAAGATCATGCTCAAACAATAACCTAAAGCGCGATGGCGATTGATCCCAATCTCATCGCGCAGGTGCGGGATGGAAGCGGTTTCCCGATGCCGCAAAACACTTTAAGGTGGCCCAGAGCCTCTGGCTGTTAACAAGTAATTTCGTAAAATCAAAGGCTTAACGATCAAGCTCAGGCTCGGTCGGCCTTTGGAGGGCAGTTTGACTCGTTATATCTCGACCCGGGGCGAGGCCCCCGAACTCGGCTTCTGTGACGTGATGCTGACCGGGCTCGCCCGCGACGGCGGCCTGTATGTACCGGCCACCTGGCCGCAGCTCTCGACCGAGGCCATCGCCGGCTTCTTCGGTCGCCCCTATTGGGAGGTCGCGGTCGATGTGATCCGCCCCTTCGCCGGCGGGGAGATTTCGGACGCCGAGCTCGGCCGCATGGCCAACGAGGCCTATGCCACCTTCCGCCATCCCGCGGTGGTGCCGCTGCGCCAGATGTCGCCGCACCAGTTCGTGCTGGAGCTGTTCCACGGCCCGACGCTCGCCTTCAAGGACGTGGCGATGCAGCTGATCTCGCGGCTGATGGACCACGTGCTCGCCAAGCGCGGCCAACGCACCACCATCGTGGTTGCGACCTCGGGCGACACCGGCGGCGCCGCGGTCGAAGCGTTCGCGGGCCTCGAGAATGTCGATCTGATCGTGCTGTTCCCGCACAAGCGCATCTCCGAGGTCCAGCAGCGGATGATGACGACGACGGGCGCTGCCAACGTCCATGCGCTCGCCATCGAAGGCACATTCGACGACTGCCAGGCGCTCGTGAAGGGGATGTTCAACAACCATCGCTTCCGCGATGCGACGTCGCTGTCGGGCGTCAACTCGATCAATTGGGCGCGCATCGTCGCCCAGGTGGTCTACTACTTCACGTCGGCCGTTGCCGTCGGCGCGCCGGCGCGCGCGGTGGACTTCATCGTGCCGACGGGCAATTTCGGCGATATTTTCGCCGGCTACGTCGCCAAGCGCATGGGGCTGCCGGTGCGCACCCTGCGCATCGCCGCCAACGTCAACGACATCCTGGCCCGCACGCTCAAGACCGGCATCTACGAGGTGCGCGAGGTGCACGCCACGGCGTCGCCGTCGATGGACATCCAGATCTCCTCGAATTTCGAGCGGCTGCTGTTCGAGGCCGGCCGGCGCGATGCGGCCGGCGTGCGCCGGCTGATGGATTCGCTGAAGCAGTCGGGACGCTTCGTGCTGCCCGATGCGACGCTGGCCGCGATCCGCGAGGAGTTCGACGCCGGCCGCGCCGACGAGACCGAGACCGCGGCCGCGATCCGCGCCGCCTGGCGCGAGGCGGGCGAGCTGGTCGATCCCCATACGGCGGTGGCGCTCGCAGTCGCCGACCGCGACACCACCGACACCACGGTGCCCAACATCGTGCTCTCCACCGCCCATCCCGCCAAATTCCCTGATGCGGTCGAGGCTGCCTGTGGCCAGCGACCGCAGCTGCCCGCCTGGCTCGACGGGCTCATGACCAAATCCGAACACATGAAGGTGATGAAGAACGATCAGGCCGAGGTCGAGCGGTTCGTGCTGTCGGTCAGCCGCGCCGCAAAACAGGGAGTTGCCGGATGAGCGTCGAGATTTCCAAGCTTGCCTCCGGCCTGACCATCGTCACCGACAGGATGCCCCATCTGGAGACCGCCGCACTCGGCGTCTGGGCCGGCGTCGGCGGGCGCGACGAGAAGCCCAACGAGCACGGCATCTCGCATCTGCTTGAACACATGGCGTTCAAGGGCACGACGACGCGCTCCTCGCGCGAGATCGTCGAGGAGATCGAGGCGGTCGGCGGCGACCTCAATGCCGGCACCTCGACCGAGACCACGTCCTACTACGCGCGGGTGCTGAAGGCCGACGTGCCGCTCGCACTCGACGTGCTCGCCGACATCCTCGCCAATCCCGCCTTCGAGCCGGACGAGCTGGAGCGGGAGAAGAACGTCATCGTGCAGGAGATCGGTGCGGCGCAGGACACGCCCGACGACGTCGTGTTCGAGCATCTCAACGAGCTCTGCTATCCCGACCAGCCGATGGGCCGCTCGCTGCTCGGCACCGCCAAGACGCTGCGCGGCTTCAACCGCGACATGCTGCGCGGCTATCTGTCGACGCATTATCGCGGGCCCGACATGGTGGTGGCCGCCGCTGGCGCCGTCGACCACAAGCAGGTGGTCGCCGAGGTCGAGGAGCGCTTTGCGGGCTTCGAGGCGACGCCGGGCCCGAAGCCGCAATCCGCCCAGTTCGGCCAGGGCGGCGCCAAGGTGGTCCACCGCGAGCTCGAGCAGGCGCATCTGACGCTGGCGCTGGAAGGCGTGCCGCAGACCGACCCGTCTCTGTTCTCGCTCCAGGTCTTCACCAACATCCTCGGCGGCGGAATGTCGTCGCGGCTGTTCCAGGAGGTGCGCGAGAAGCGCGGCCTGTGCTACTCGATCTACAGCTTCCACGCGCCCTATACCGACACCGGCTTCTTCGGCCTCTACACCGGCACCGATCCGGCCGACGCGCCGGAGATGATGGAGGTCGTGGTCGACATCATGAACGAGTCGGTGGAGACGCTGGCCGAGGCCGAGATCGCGCGCGCCAAGGCACAGATGAAGGCCGGCCTGTTGATGGCACTGGAGAGCTGCTCGTCGCGAGCCGAGCAGCTTGCCCGGCATGTGCTGGCCTATGGCCGGCCGCAGACGGTGCAGGAGCTGGTGGCCCGGATCGACGCCGTCAGCGTCGAATCGACCAGGGATGCCGCGCGTGCGCTGCTTGCGCGCAGCCGCCCTGCGGTTGTCGCATTGGGCAGCGGCAGGGGTCTGGACACGGCGGTGTCTTTTGCGGAAGGATTGACGCGGGCGCGCGCCAAGGCACGGCTGCACTAGGAGCCGCGCAGGGGCGCCGCCCCGGGAAGCATCACCATGGCCCTGTTTCGCCTGCCATCCAGTGGACCCGCCGCTCTCGCCCCGCGCGGCAACGGGCTGTTGCTGCGCGCACCGCAGATGTCGGACTTCTTGCAGTGGGCGCACCTGCGCGAGTCCAGCCGCGATTACCTCACGCCCTGGGAGCCGATCTGGCCCTCCGACGATCTCACCCGGTCCGGCTTCCGCCGCCGCCTGCGCCGCTATTCCGAGGACATCGCCGCGGACCGCTCCTATCCCTTCCTGATCTTCCGCGAGCTCGACAGCGCCATGGTCGGCGGTATCACCCTCGCCAATGTCCGGCGCGGCATCGTGCAGGCCGGCACCATCGGCTACTGGGTCGGACAGCCCTATGCCCATCGCGGCTACATGACGGCGGCGCTGCGGGTGCTGCTGCCGACGCTGTTCGGCGAGCTCAATTTGCACCGGGTCGAGGCCGCCTGCATCCCGACCAATGCGCCGTCGATCCGGGTGCTGGAGAAGTGCGGCTTCTCCCGCGAGGGGCTGGCGCGCCGCTACCTCTGCATCAACGGGGTCTGGCAGGACCACCTGCTATTTGGCCTCCTGCACGAGGATTTCCGCGGCTGAGCCGTGGCATGCCTTTGGCCAAAGTCTCATTGGGCGGCCTCATCTGCTGCCTTGGGTTCGCCGATTTTGACGATATAACGCGGCAGGGCCTGCCGGCGATCGGCCGGACAATTGTCATGGAGTCTAGGCGTCGATGGTGCAGGAGCTTCGGTCATCGCGGAATGTGTTGCGGCGGGGGACGGGGATCGCGCTGGCGTTGTCGGTTGCGCTCGCCTCCGTCTCGCCGGTGGCGGCCCAGTCGCTGACCGACCGCTTCAAGAGCCTGTTCGGCGGCAAGTCCGACGAGCCGGCCGAGCCCAAGCCGGCGCCCGCGCCGGGCCAGCCGACCGATGACGAGATCGATTGCCCGCAGGTCACCGTGCGCTCCGGCGCCTCCACCTATGCGGTCGGTGCCTCCGGCAAGCCGGCGGTCGGCAGTGACATCCGGTTCCAGGCCACGATCACCAAGATGGCGCGCGAATGCGCCCGCGGCGGTGCGGGCATCACGACCCGGATCGGCATCCAGGGTCGCGTCATTGCCGGACCCGCCGGGGCGCCAGCCACCGTCGAGGTGCCCCTGCGTGTCGCCGTGGTGCAGGGCGGCATTGGCGAGAAGGTGATCGCCTCCAAGGCCTACCGGACCACGGTCGAGATGTCGGAAGGCGGCAGCGTGCCCTTCACCTTCGTCGCCGAGGACCTGACCTATCCGGTGCCCTCGGCCGCGACCGCCGATTCCTACATCTTCTACGTCGGCTTCGACCCGCAGGCGCTCTCGCCCGAGCCGAAGGCGCGGAAGAAGAAGTAGGTGAAGTTTCGCAAGGGACCGTCATGCCCGGGCTTGTCCCGGGCATCCACGTTCTTCGTGCCGCGTGGCAAGGCGTGGATGGCCGGGACAAGCCCGGCCATGACGATGAGGAAGCAACCTGCCCAAACAAAAAAGCCGGCGCTGATCGCGCCGGCTTTTTGATTGGTGAGGACAAATCCCTCAGTTCAGCTTCTGCCGAACCTCGCTGATGCCCTTGGCGAGCAGATCGTCGGCGACCTGGCCCTTGACCGACTGCGACAGGATCGTCGAGGCGGCCTGGACGGCGGCTTCCGCGGCGGCGGCGCGGACATCGGCCAGCGCCTGGGCCTCGGCGAGCGCGATCTTGCTCTCCGCGGTCTTGGTCCGGCGGGCGACGAAGTCCTCCATCTTCGCCTTGGCGTCGGCTGCGATGCGCTCGGCTTCGGCCTTGGCGTTGGCGATGATGTCGGCGGCCTCGCGCTCGGCCGTGGCACTGCGCGCCTTGTAGTCGGCGAGCACCTTGGCGGCCTCCTGCTTGAGGCGCTCCGCGTCGTCGAGCTCGGCCTTGATGCGGGCGGCGCGATGATCGAGCGAGGTCATCGCGGTCTTGAAGACCCCGAGATAGCCGAACACGACCATCAGGATCACGAAGGCGACGGCGACCCAGAATTCAGGTTCGAAGAACATATCGCCTAACCCTTCAAGGACGCGTCGACCGCGGCATTGACCGCCGCAGCGTCCGGAATGACGCCGGTGAGCTGCTGCACGATCTGGCCTGCCGCATCGGCCGCGATGCCGCGGACGTTGCTCATGGCGGCCGTGCGGGTCGAGGCGATGGTCTTCTCCGCCTCGGCGAGCTTGGTCGCCAGCTGCTCTTCAAGAGTCTTGCGTTCGGCTTCCGCCTGCGCATTCGCCTTGTCGCGGGATTCGTTGCCGATCGCCTGCGCCCGCGTGCGCGCCGAAGCGAGCTCGCTTTCATAGGCCTTCAGCGCCGCGTCGGACTGGTCCTTCAGCTTCTGCGCTTCGGCGAGGTCGCCCTCGATCTTGTTCTGGCGCGCCTCGATCGCACCGCCGATGCGCGGCAGCGCGAGCTTGGACACGATCACGTAAAGCACGACGAAGAAGATCGCGAGCGACACCAGTTGCGATGCAAAGGTGCTGCTCTCGAACGGCGGAAAACCGCCACCGTGGTGACCACCGTCAGCCTCGGTGTGGGTGCCCGCCGCCGGACCCTTTGCGCCGCCATGACTCTCAGCCATGGAGATCTCCTGTTGCTGTCACGCGCGCCGTCCCAGAGGCTGGAACGGCGCGAAAAACGTCGTCCTCAGAGCGGAACGAACAGCAGCAGCAGCGCGATCAGCAGCGAGAAGATGCCGAGCGCTTCGGTCACGGCGAAGCCGAAGATCAGGTTGCCGAACTGGCCCTGAGCGGCCGACGGGTTGCGCACGGCTGCGGCGAGGTAGTTGCCGAAGATCACGCCCACGCCGACGCCCGCACCGCCCATGCCGATGCACGCGATGCCCGCGCCGATAAGTTTTGCTGCTGCCGGATCCATTTTAGACTCCTTGGAAGAAAGATTGGGTTGTGGGTGGAAATTCCCCGGACCGCTCAGTGTCCCGGATGAATGGCGTCGTTGAGGTAGATGCAGGTCAGGATCGCGAACACGTAGGCCTGGAGGAACGCGACCAGGAGTTCGAGCGAGGTCAGCGCGACCGTGAGCGCCAGCGGCAGCACGCCGCCGATCCAGCCGACGGCGCCGAGCGAGAAGCCGAGCATGGCGACGAAGCCCGCAAACACCTTCAGCGCGATGTGGCCGGCCAGCATGTTGGCGAAGAGACGGACGCTGTGGGAGACCGGCCGCAGGAAGAACGACAGGACCTCGATGAACATGACCAGCGGCAGGATGTAGCCGGGGACGCCGTGGGGAACGAAAATCTTGAAGAATTTCAGGCCGTTCTTGTAGATGCCGTAGATCAGGACGGTGAAGAACACCAGCAGCGCGAGCGCCGCGGTGACGATCAGATGGCTCGAGACCGTGAAGGTGTAGGGGATGATGCCCACCAGGTTCGAGACGCAGATGAACATGAACAGCGAGAAGATCAGCGGGAAGAACTTCATGCCTTCCGCGCCGGCGGTCGACCGGATGGTCGAGGCGACGAACTCGTAGGAAATCTCGGCGACCGACTGGAGGCGTCCGGGGACCAGCTGCGTGCCGCTCGCGAGCATCAGGAGCGAGATGATCGCAACCGCCACCAGCATGTAGAGCGAGGAGTTGGTGAAGGCGATCGTGTGGTTGCCGATATGGCCCAGGGTGAAGAGAGGCTCGATGTTGAACTGGTGGATCGGGTCGATTTTCATCAGCGCGGCATCTCTTGGTCTGCCGGGCAATGCCGGCGGGTCTCGGTCTGCCGGCCGGGCCGGCCCGTACCGGCGAGGCCGGTACGATCATTCCTCTCCTGGGCGGATCGCTTAAGAACCACCGCGCCTGTTTTGACCCGCGCCCGCCGTTCTCACCACATTCACCACCCCGGCGACGAAGCCCAGCAGCAGGAACACGATGAATCCGAAAGGCGACGTCGACAGCAAGCGGTCGAACCCCCAGCCAATCCCCGCTCCGACAACGACGCCGGCGACCAACTCCGAAGATAACCGGAAACCAAGCGCCATCGCCGAGGCTCTGGCCGCTCCGTCTCCATCGTCACCTGCGGGTTGCTCGGTCTTATTTCGGCGGTCGCGATATTCGGACAACCGCTGATTAAGTTTTCCGAGCCGTTCGGAAAGCGCAGCTTCCTCGGACGATCTATCGCGATCCCCATTCTCCCCGTGCCCCGTGCCCTGTGTCATGCAACGAAGACCCGAAACGCCGGCTGAATGGAAATTACGCCCGCCACCCTCAAAAGCCGCGCGGACCATACTGATGGCCTATAATCAAGTCAAGCCAAGTCACGATTGCGTCGCTTTCCATTATGTATCTGATTTATCTGATGATATTGGCGTGCGCAGCAGCGCTGCACACAGCGTGACGCCGCACCGCAGCAGCTGTCCTCAGGATAGGCTTGGGCCGCCGCCATTTCGCCGTGCTTGCGGGGATCGAAGCGATGGCGGCGATCGTTGATGTCAGCAGTGCGTTTTGGGCGGCGGATTGTCTCGCCGGGGTGTAGAATTGCAGGACAGCCGCAGACGGCGCGGCGGAGAGTGCGATGAGATCAGCGACGTCGTCCACAGCAGCTTGGCTTGCGGCGCTTGCCGCGGTGATGGCCGTCGGCGGCGGCCTCGTTGCCGCGCAGTCCGCGCCCGACGGCGAAAACGGCCGCTACAGCATGACGCCGATCCCCGAGGGCGTGCTGCGGCTCGACACCCGCACCGGCACGGTCTCGACTTGCACCAAGAACGGCGCCGGCTGGGCCTGCTATGCGGTGCCCGACGAACGTTCCGCGCTCGATGCCGAGATCGGCCGGCTCCAGGCCGAAGTCGAGAAGCTGAAGGGCCAGCTCGCGGCGGGGGCGACCGTGTCGGGCAAGATCGACGAGCCGCTGCCGAAATCGGCTCCGCTCAAGAAGCCGGAGCCGAAGATCGCCGAGGGCGAGCGCCGGATCGAGATCCCGCTGCCGAGCGACCAGGATCTCGACCGGGTGATGTCGTTCCTGGAAAAGGCCTGGCGCCGGCTGATCGACATGGCCAACCGCGTGCAGAAGGACGTGTCGGGGAAGATTTGAGGACCCTCCGCGCTATCCACGCGTTGAGCTATCGTAGGGTGGGCAAAGGCGCTCTTACGCCGTGCCCGGCATGCCTCTACAACGATGAAGGAAGACGTGGGCACGGCGCCTTGCGCCTTTGCCCACCCTACGGCCGCGTTGGATTAGTCGAGACCGTTCATGACATCAGCCAGATCTGTCACCCGCTCGGCACCATCGACGGTACACGCCACGAGCGTCAGCACCGCGACGCTGACAGTGCAGACCTCCGGCTGCAGCTTCATCGACCTCACGCGCGACGCCGCGAACTTCGTCACCGACGTTCATGCGCGGGACGGGACGCTGACGCTGTTCATCCGTCACACCTCGGCGTCGCTGACAATCCAGGAGAATGCCGATCCTTCCGTGCTGGTCGATCTCACCACGGTGCTGGCGCGTCTCGCACCGGACGATGCAGATGCAGGCTGGACTCACGACACCGAAGGCCCGGACGATATGCCGGCGCACGTCAAGACCATGCTGACGGGGACCTCACTGCATGTGCCGGTCCTGAACGGCAAGCTCGCGCTCGGCACCTGGCAGGCGATCTATCTGATCGAGCACCGCGCTCGCCCGCACCGGCGCGAGGTGGTGCTGCAATTCATCGGCAGCAGCAATCAGTAGAGCGTCTTGTCAGTAGAGCGTCTTGGAGCGAAGCGGTTGCCGGTTCGCGTGAAGGATTCCGGCACAAAACAAAACCGGCCGCGGAGACCGCGGCCGGTTCGTATCGGTTGAGATCGGCGCCTCCGATCAGGTCGCCTTGATGTCGACGTCCTTGGTCTCGGGCAGGAACAGGAAGCCGATCACGACGGTGATGGATGCGAAGACGACCGGATACCAGAGACCCGCATAGATATCGCCGGTCGAGGCCACGATGGCGAAGGCGGTTGCCGGCAGCAAGCCGCCGAACCAGCCGTTGCCGATGTGGTAGGGCAGCGACATCGAGGTGTAGCGGATGCGGGTCGGGAACAGTTCGACCAGCATCGCGGCGATCGGGCCGTACACCATGGTGACGAAGATCACCAGGATGAACAGCAGTCCGACGACTGCCGCCACCTGCGGACGGAAGATGTCGAACGGATGCGCCATCTTCACGATGCCTGCATCGCCAGCCTTCGGATAGCCAGCCGCCTGCACGGCAGCGAGCACGGCCGGGTTGCTGTCCTTGGCGTTCGTGTACGGAACGTCCTTGCCGTTGACGACGACCTTCACGCCGGAGCCGGCCGCGCCAGACGTGGTCGCGTACTTGACCGACGACTGCGACAGGAAGGCACGCGCAGTGTCGCAAGGTGCGCTGAAGACGCGGGTGCCGACCGGATTGAACAGGTCGCCGCAGCCCGCGGGATCGGCGACCACCTCGACCTTGGTCTGCTCGATGGCCTTCTCCAGCGCCGGGTTGGCGTTGGTGGTGATCATCTTGAAGATCGGGAAGAAGGTCAGCGCCGCGATCAGGCAGCCGCCGAGGATGATCGGTTTGCGGCCGATCTTGTCGGACAAGACGCCGAACACGATGAAGAAGCCGGTGCCGAGCAGCAGCGACCAGGCGACCAGCAGGTTGGCGGTATAGCCGTCGACCTTCAGGATCGATTGCAGGAAGAACAGCGCGTAGAACTGGCCGGTGTACCAGACCACGCCCTGGCCCATCACGCCGCCGAGCAGGGCGAGCAGCACGAGCTTGCCGTTCTGCCAGTTGCCGAAGGCTTCCGTCAGCGGCGCCTTCGAGCTCTTTCCTTCGTCCTTCATCTTCTGGAAGATCGGCGATTCATTGAGGCGCAGCCGGATCCAGACCGAGATGCCGAGCAGCAGCACCGAGACCAGGAACGGGATTCGCCAGCCCCACGCCGCGAAATCGGCTTCGCCGGTCGCGGTGCGGGTGAACAGGATCACCAGCAGCGACAGGAACAGGCCGAGCGTCGCCGTGGTCTGGATGAAGGAGGTGTAGTAGCCGCGCTTGCCGTGCGGCGCATGCTCGGCGACATAGGTCGCCGCACCGCCATACTCGCCGCCGAGCGCCAGACCCTGGGCGAGGCGCAGTGCGATCAGGATGATCGGGGCCGCGATGCCGATCGTCGCCGCGTTGGGCAGCAGGCCGACGATGAAGGTCGAAAGACCCATGATCAGGATGGTGACGAGGAAGGTGTATTTGCGGCCGACGATGTCGCCGATGCGGCCGAACACGATCGCGCCGAACGGGCGCACCAGGAAGCCCGCGGCGAACGCCAGCAGCGCAAAGATGTCGCGGGTGGCCGGCGGATAGGCCGAGAAGAACTGCGCACCGATGATCGAGGCGAGCGAACCGTAGAGGTAGAAATCGTACCACTCGAAGACGGTACCGAGCGAGGAGGCGAGAATGACGAAACGTTCGTCCTTCGTCATTCCTCCCGCGCCTTCTTGAGACACAGCCACTGTCGACATGTTGAGTCGCTCCCCGAAATGTAATGCGTTTCCTCTGCCCCAGACGTCCGGACATGCCGGATCAACCCTGGTCTTGACGACAAGGTAACATCGGCGTGAAACCCGCCCCAATACGACTTTCGGCCTTGCGCACGGACGCGCACCTGACGCTCCGGTATCGGGCGCCGGCGCGCAAGCCGTGAAGCCGGGGATTAACCCCTTTGCAGCAAAGGGATAATGTGCACTTGCATGCCACGGCCGCTCGGGGAAGAATTGACGTGCCGCGGCAGCTGTTCGCCAGTCCGGCGCGAATCGAAGCAAGAGAACGATGAACGCTCCCTCGACTCATCTCGTCATTGCCGATGACCATCCCCTGTTCCGCGATGCCCTGCGGCAGGCGGTGGCGGGTGTCCTAACCTCGGCCAGGATCGACGAGGCCGGCTCGTTCGAGGATCTGACCAGGCTTTTGGAACAGACCTCCGACGTCGACCTGATTCTGCTCGACCTCTCGATGCCCGGGATCTCCGGCTTTTCCGGCCTGATCTATCTGCGCGCGCAATATCCGGCGATTCCGGTGGTGATCGTTTCGGCTTCCGACGACAGCGCCACGATCCGCCGCTCGCTCGATTTCGGCGCTTCCGGTTTCATCCCGAAGCGGTTCGGCGTCGAGACCTTGCGCGACGCCATCCTCAAGGTCATGGAGGGCGACGTCTGGGTTCCGGCCGACACCGACCTGTCGGCCGCCGCCGACCCCGACACGACGCGCCTGCGCGATCGCCTGGTGACGCTGACGCCGCAGCAGGTCCGGGTCCTGATGATGCTGTCGGAGGGGCTGCTCAACAAGCAGATCGCCTACGAGCTCGGCGTCTCCGAGGCCACCATCAAGGCCCACGTCTCGGCGATCCTGCAAAAGCTCGGCGTCGAGAGCCGCACCCAGGCCGTCATCGCTGCCGCGAAGATCGCGGGCGGCCAGTGGAAGCAGGGCTCGCCCACAGGCTGATGACGGTGTGAAGTTCGGCTGGCGGCGCGAACTTTAATCCCATCGCGCTTTAGTCCCGCAGCAGCTCGTTGATGCTGGTCTTCGAGCGCGTGCGCTCGTCGACGCGCTTGACGATGACGGCGCAGGCGGTGCTCGGGCCCATCTGGCCGTTCTTCATCGGCTTGCCGGGCAGGGCACCGGGAACGACCACGGAATATTCCGGCACTTCGCCGATGAAGATCTCGCCGGTCTCGCGGTCGACGATCTTGGTCGAGGCGCCCAGGAACACGCCCATCGCCAGCACCGCGCCCTTGCGCACGATCACGCCTTCGGCGACCTCGCTGCGGGCGCCGATGAAGCAGTCGTCCTCGATGATCACGGGCTCGGCCTGGAGCGGTTCGAGCACGCCGCCGATGCCGGCGCCGCCGGAGATGTGCACGCGCTTGCCGATCTGCGCGCAGGAGCCGACGGTCGCCCAGGTGTCGACCATGGTGCTCTCGTCGACGTAAGCGCCGAGATTGACGAAGGACGGCATCAGGACGACGTTCTTGGCGATGAACGCCGAGCGGCGGACGATCGAGCCGGGCACGGCGCGAAAACCGGCATCGCGAAAACGATTCTCGCCCCAGCCTTCGAACTTCGAGGGCACCTTGTCCCACCAGGTCGCCTTGCCGGAACCGCCGGGGATGACGCCCATGTCGTTGAGACGGAACGACAGCAGCACGGCCTTCTTCAGCCACTGATTGACCTTCCACTTGCCGTCGCTGCCGCGCTCGGCGACGCGCGCCTCGCCCTTGTCCAGAATCTCCAGCGCCTGATCCACGGCCTCGCGCACCTCGCCCTTGGTCGAGGTCGAGATGCCGTCGCGCGCGTCGAAGGCGCTGTTGATGGTGGATTCGAGGGCTGCAAGGGACATCGGGATTTCCTCTAGGAAATTTGACGGATTGGGGCGCTTTTTCGGGATTTGGAGGGGAGGAGTCAAGCTTGGCCTCACCGTCATCACCCGCGAAGGCCTTCGCTGGGCATGACGGCTAGGTCTGCCTCGTAGCCCGGATGGAGCGAAGCGTAATCCGGGAAAGTCCCTCGGCGGCGACAGGCCCCGGATTTCGCTTACGCTCCATCCGGGCTTCTGTAACGGGCGGTGGTTAGTCAATCCCTTTTTGCGTCATCCACTCGCCGGGAACGTGCTTCTGTACGGGATCGGCGCTGTGGCCGTCGCCTGATGGGGTTCTGGAGAGGAGCAGGTCG
>NZ_WQNE01000054.1 GCF_009759665.1 Bradyrhizobium cajani | reverse complement strand
GGGGGGAGGGGGTGGGGGGGGGGGGGAGTTTCCGCAAGGGCGGTGACAGACGGATTCGCGGAGGCTCCCCCTCACCCGGCGCTTCGCGCCGACCTCTCCCCGCAAGCGGGGCGAGGTGAAGAACAGCGTCGCTACGACAGCGAATCCACGCTTTCGTCGCTCAGCGCGCCCGAGATGATCGTCACCGGAACCGGGAACGAGCCGAGCGCATGCGCCAGCAGCGAGACCAAAGGCCCGGGACCTTCCGCGCCGGGATTGGCGGCGAGCACCAGCATGGCGATGTCGGGGTCCTCATCGATCACTGCGAGCAGCTGTTCCATCGCGGCACCTTCCCGGATCACCCGTTCCGGCGTGATCGCGGCGATGCCGTTGGCGCGGCCGGCGGCGCGATCGAGCGCGGCTTCCGCCGCTTCATGCGCCTCGGCGCGCATGATGTCGGCGACGCCAAGCCATTCCTGGCTCTCCGGCTCGGGCTCGATGATGCGCAACATCACCACGCCGCCGCCGGCGCGGATCGCCCAGCGGCTGGCGTAATAGACCGCGCGATCCCATTCGGCGGTGTCGTCGACGATGACGAGGCATTTGAGCTTGTGACCCGGCTCGAAGCAAAGTCGCTTTCTGGTCATGCATGTCCCGGCGTCTGCACGGTCGACATGCTGCCACACTCGCTCGATCTTTGGGAGAGGGGCAACGGCCGGCGACGTCGCGCCGGCCGCATTTCGCTCGTCACTTCCGGCGGATGAAACCGACGATGTCCTTCGAGAGCTTCATGGTCTCGTCGGCGATCGCGCGGGCGCGGTCGGAACCATCGTTCAGGATGGCGTCGATGTGCCCGGGGTCGGCGACGAGGCGTTTCATCTCGCCGGCGACCGGCGCGAGCTTGGTGACGCACAGCTCGGCCAGCGCGTTCTTGAAGCTGGAGAACTGGCCGCCGCCGAAATCGCGGAGCACGTCGGCCTTGGAGCGGCCGGAGAGCGCAGCGAAGATGCCGACCAGATTGTCGGCCTCGGGGCGGGCTTCCAGGCCCTTCTCCTCGCTCGGCAGCGGCTCCGGATCGGTCTTCGCCTTGCGGATCTTCTGCGCGATGGTGTCGGCATCGTCGGTCAGGTTGATGCGCGAATTGTCCGAGGCATCGGACTTCGACATCTTCTTGGTGCCGTCGCGCAAGGACATTACGCGCGTCGCCGGCCCCGTGATCAGGGGCTCGGGCAGCGGGAAGAACAGGCCGTCATTGGCGCCGTGGCTGCGGATCGAGTCGCCGAAATCGTTGTTGAACTTCTGCGCGATGTCGCGCGAGAGCTCGAGATGCTGCTTCTGGTCCTCGCCGACCGGAACGTGGGTGGCACGGTACAGCAGAATGTCGGCGGCCATCAGCACGGGATAGTCGAACAGCCCGACCGAGGCGTTCTCGCGGTCCTTGCCGGCCTTCTCCTTGAACTGGGTCATGCGGCCGAGCCAGCCCATGCGCGCGACGCAGTTGAAGATCCAGGCGAGCTCGGCATGGCCCGAGACCTGGCTCTGGTTGAACACGATGTGCTTCTTCGGATCGATGCCGGCAGCGATGAACGCCGCGGTCACCTCGCGGGTGTTGCGTGCGAGCTCGACCGGGCCGCCCCAGACGTCCACGCCATGCGTGATCGCGTGCATGTCGACGACGCAATAGATGCAGTTGTGGGTTTCCTGCATCTTCACGAAGTTGACGATCGCGCCGAGGTAATTGCCGAGATGCAGATTGCCCGTCGGCTGGACGCCCGAAAAGACCCGTTCAACGAATGGCATGGCAAGCTTTCCTGAAGGTACCGGGCGTCGTTTCCAACAGCGGCGCTGCTCCGTCAAGGGTAATTCGATGGCCCTGCGTGCCGAGCTCGGTCAGGCGGGCCTCCTCAGGGCGTTAACCGCTTCGCGTAAGGAGGCTGCGCCGAGGACTTGCAGGAGCAGGCCATAGACGGCGATGCCGGCCCCGATCTGCAGGCCCAGCACAATGAAGCGGATCAGGCCATGCGCCTCGGCAGGGAAAAGACCCGTGGTCAGCCAGAGCAGGGCGCCCATGACTGCTGCGGCGAGCACGATCCGCGGCAGCCGCTTGCGGGCGGCCGCATCGACCGAGAAGCCGAACTCGCTGGTGCCTTTCCGGAGCAGCGAGAGTGCGCTGCTCCAGGCACCGGCCGCGATGCTCGCGGCGATCCCGCTCGCACCGAAGAGATGACCGAGCAGGACGGCGAGCGCGACGGCGACCACGAATCCCTTGGCGGTTGCGAGCAGCGGCGTCATCGTGTCGCTGCGGGCATAGAAGGCCGGTGACAGCGCCTTGATCAGGACATGCGCTGGCAGGCCGAGCGCCAGCCACATCAGCGCATGCGCGGTGGCCGTGCTGTCGTCCGCGCCAAAGGCGCCATGCTCGAACAGCAGCCGCACGATCGGTTCGGCCAGCACGATCAGGCCGAGCGTCGCCGGCAGCGCCAGCCCGGTCGCGAGCTCCAGCGCGCGGGATTCCGCATGCGCCACCGCGTCGCGGGCGCCGCCAGCCACCGCGCGCGTCAGCTCCGGCACCAGCACGGTGCCCATCGCGACGCCGACGATGCCGAGCGGCAGCTCGATCAGGCGGTTGGCGAAATAGAGCCAGGACACGGCGGAGGGCGTGGCGGATGCGATGATCGCGCCCGCGACCATCAGCCATTGCGGCCCTGAGCTTGCGATCATGCCGGGCACCGCCTTGGCGAAAAAGGCTCGCATCTCGTTGTCGAGGCTCACGCGCAGCGGCGTCGCAAGGCGCGCGCTTCGCTGCGACAGCAGCATCAGCAATTGCAGCAGGCCGGCAACGCCGACGGTGGCGGCCAGCATCCACGCGGCGAGCGCCGCATCGGCGTGCCACAGCAACAGCGCCGCGATCGCGGCGATCAGCGCGATGTTGAACAGCAGCGGCGAGAACGCCGTGAGCGCAAAGCGTCCTTGCGCGTTCAGCAGGCCCATCAGCACCGTGACGGGGCCGGCAAAGGCGAGATAGGGCAGCATCAGCCGCGCGTTCTCCACGGCGAGATCGAGCGTGCCGCTGCCGAGGAAGCCGGGCGCGATGATCGTGATGATCAGTGGCATCACGAGCGCAATGCCGATCGAGATCGCGATCAGGGCTGCGCTGACCGTGCCGAGCACGCGTCCCGCGAACGCCGCTGCGGCCTGTTCACCCTCGCGCTCGCGAACGCGCAGCCAGGCCGGGATCAGCGCCGCGTTCAGGGCCCCTTCGCTGAGCAGGCGTCGCACCACGTTGACGAGCTGGAAGGCGGCCAGGAACGCGTCCGCCACGGCACCGGTGCCCAACAGAGCGGCAATCATGGAGTCGCGCGCAAAGCCCAGCAGCCGCGAGGCCAATGTGCCCGTCGAGACGGTCAGGAAGGAGCGGATCATGGCTCTCTGTAATAATACCGTTGCTTGCTCGCGCAGGCCCGGTCGTGATAGGCCGCGAACCGGATTTCAGGCGACAGGAAGCGGATTTTCCCGGTAATCGCAATCCGGCAACAGGATCAAGGTGAATGACTGACGTGAAATATGACGTTCTCGGCATCGGCAACGCGCTGTTCGACGTGCTGGTCAGGACCGACGAAGCCTTTTTGGCCAGGCACGGCATGACCAAGGGCAGCATGTCCCTGATCGACGAGGCGCGTGCCGCGGCCATCTACAAGGACATGGGCCCGGCGACGGAGGTCTCGGGCGGCTCGGCCGCCAACACCATCGTCGGCATCGGCAGCCTGGGCGCGCGCGCCGCCTATGTCGGCAAGGTCAAGGACGACCAGATCGGCAACCTCTATGTGCATGACATTCGCGCCGCCGGCGTTGCCTTCAACACGCCCGCCGCGAAGGACGGCCCCGCCACCGGCTGCTCCTACATCCTGGTCACCGGTGACGGCGAGCGTACCATGAACACCTATCTCGGCGCGGCGCAGGACCTGTCGCCCGCCGACATTGATCCGGCCGAGATCGCCGGCGCCGGCATCGTCTACCTCGAAGGCTATCTCTGGGATCCCAAGAACGCCAAGGACGCTTTCGTCAAGGCGGCCAAGATCGCTCACGATGCCAAGCGCAGGGTGGCGTTGACGCTGTCGGATTCCTTCTGCGTCGATCGCTATCGCGACGAGTTCCTGTCGCTGATGCGCAACGGCACCGTCGACATCGTCTTCGCCAACGAGTCAGAGCTGCACTCGCTGTACATGACCTCGGATTTCGACACCGCGCTCAAGCAGCTGCGCAACGACGTCAATCTCGGAATCGTCACCCGCAGCGAGAAGGGGTGCATGGTGGTGTCGGCGGAAGACGCGGTCGCCGCGCCGGCCTCCCCGGTCAGGCAGGTGGTCGACACCACCGGCGCCGGCGACCTCTTCGCCGCCGGCTTCCTGTATGGCCTCGCGCGCAACCTGCCGTACAAGCAGTGCGGCGAGCTCGGCGCGCTTGCGGCCGCCGAAGTGATCCAGCACATCGGCGCCCGCCCGCAGGTCTCGCTGAAGGAGCTCGCCGGGCAGCGCGGGCTGACGGGGTAAGACTCGCGCTTTCCCCGTCATTGCGAGGAGCTCTTGCGACGAAGCAATCCGGAGACGCGCCGCGGATACAGACTGGATTGCTTCGCGGAGCCTGTCATCGGGCCGCGCTTCGCGCGGACCCGTTGGCTCGCAATGACGATGTGGAGGCAGGTGCTTGTCAAGCACGCAGTCGTCATGCCCGGGCTTGACCCGGGCATCCACGTCTCGTCGTGCGCGGCCGCACGTGGATGGCGGGGACAAGCCCGGCCATGACGTGTGGCGAGAGCGTGCTCACGCCGCCCTCTGCCCGCTCCCCGCATCGAGCCCGGCATAAACACCGCGCTCGAATCCCGCGAACGCTTCCAAACATTTGGCGTCGGCGAACGGCAGCAGCTGCATCAGGATCACGCCGGTGACATCGCGCGACGGGTCGATCCAGTAGTAGGTGTTGGCGAGGCCGGCCCAGGCGAGGCTGTTCGGGCTGCGGCCTTCCGCCGTCTTGGCGGTGTTGATCAGGAAGCTCAGCCCCCACTTTTTCGCCTGGTCCGGATAGAGATCGACGTCGTTGGTGTACATCGGCGTCACCGAAATCATCTTGGTGACGTTGAGGTCGCCGATGTGATTCTGCCCCATCGTCGCGACCGTCTCCGCCTTCAGCACCTGGTTGCCGTTGCCGCGGCCCTTGTTGAGGATCATCTGGGTGAACTTGATGTAGTCACCCGCGGTCGAGTAGAGGCCGCCGCCACCCATGTGGAATTCCGGCTCCTGCTCGAGCTCGAACGGGATCGATGCGAGCTGGCCGTCTTCGCCGCGCGCATGCATGCCGACCAGTCGCTTGCGCATGCTGTCGGTGATCTTGAATGCGGTGTCGCTCATGCCGAGCGGCGCGAACATGTTGTCGCGCAAATAGGCATCAAGCCGCTTGCCGCTGACGGCTTCCACCGCCTTGCCGACGAAATCGATATTGGTGCCGTATTCCCAGCGTGTGCCGGGCTCGGAGGCGATCGGAGTTTTCAGCGCCGCGTTCTGGCAGGTGGTGATCGGCGGCGTGCCGGTCTTGTCCAGATAGGTCGCGATGTCGCCGTTCCACATGTTGTAGCAGAAGCCGGCGGTGTGGGTCATGAGGTGGCGCAGCGTGATCGTTCCCTTCGCAGGCCGCAGCTTTGGCTCGCCATTGGCGTCGAAACCTTCGAGCACCTGCGGCTTGGCGAGATCGGGCAACACTTCGCCGATCGGCGCATCCAGCGACAGCTTGCCCTGCTCCACCAGTTGCATCGCGCCTGCGCATGTCACCGCCTTCGTCATCGATGCGATCCAGAACACGCTGTCCTCAGTCATCGCATCGGGCTTGGACAGGTCGCGCTTGCCGAACGCGCCGTGATAGAGCACGTCGTTACCACTGGCAGCGATGGCGACGACGCCGGGAATCTCCTTGGCGTCGCTCTTCTGGCGCAGGATCTCGTCGATCTGGGCTTGGCTTTGCATACGCGTTTCCTCCGATTTGATTATTGTTGGAAGTGATCGATTGTCCTCCCGCTCGTCCCGCGCAGCAAGCGCATCGATGTAGCGGTCGGTCGCGATGTCGTGACTTGACGGCTCGCGCCTCGCGCAGGACGACAACACAGCTGAACTGCAACACTCCGTCACAATCTGCGGTGGATGACCGCGACGAACCGTGACCGTGGATGGGGCGAGGCGGTATGTTTCGCGTGTTGGAAGCACTTGAAACATTTTGTGCGTTGCGGCGTTCAGTACGCGGCCCAATCGGCCGCTGACGTCAAAACTTGATGCAAATTTTTGCGGCCGGCACCCGGCCGTGGGGGACCTCAGATGATTTCGACCTGGAGCGAATGGAAGCGCTATCCCCGTCCCGGACGGGGCGACAATCTCGAGGCGCCGATCTCGCCCGGCATTTACGAGGTCCGTGTCGCCGGCACCGGCGCGCTGTATTCGTTCGGGGCGGTCGACAATCTGGCGCAGGCGCTGGCGCTATTGCCGGTCGGCTCGAAATCCTGGTTCGGCCGTCGCGACACCTCCGACGTTCCCGATCTCGAGTATCGCACCTGCGCCACCTCCTCGAAGGCCGATGCCAAGGCCGCCGCCGAGCGCATGATCGGCCGCCGCGAGACTTACATGAGCGGCGCGGCCTGAGGCCGCTGCCACTTTAGCTCCCAGCAGATGTGCGTTGCGAGACGGTGCATTGCTCGCCGTCTGTCCCTATATTCCGGGCCGATCCGATCGCGCCCTGAGGAGTGACGCCATGACCCCGACCGCCGCCGCACGTGCCCCGCAAGCCACGTCCAATCTCCGCGACCGGTTGAAGGACCCGTCGCTGCTGAAGGAGGCCTGCTACATCGACGGCGCCTGGGTCGGCTCTCCCGTCTTCGCCGTGAACAATCCCGCGACCGGCGTCGAGCTCGCCAAGGTTCCGCAGCTTGGTGCGGACGACACCACCAAGGCGGTCGAAGCCGCCGAGCGCGCGTTCCCGGCCTGGGCCAAGCTCACCGCCAAGCAGCGCTCCAACATCCTGCGCAAATGGTTCGAGCTGATCGTCGCCAACCGCGAGGATCTCGCGCTGATCCTCACCTCCGAGCAGGGCAAGCCGCTCAGCGAGGCGCTCGGTGAGGTCGATATCGGCGGGGCCTATGTCGAGTTCTTCGCCGAGGAAGCGCGGCGCGTCTATGGCGAGACCATCCCGACGCAGCGGCCCGATGCACGCCTGCTCGCGATCAAGCAGCCGATCGGCGTCTGCGGCGCGATCACGCCGTGGAATTTCCCGAACTCGATGATCACGCGCAAAGTCTCGCCGGCGCTGGCGGCCGGTTGCACCGTGGTCTTGAAGCCCGCCAACGAGACGCCGCTGTCGGCGCTCGCGCTCGCAGCGCTCGCGGAAAAGGCCGGCGTGCCCAGGGGCGTCTTCAACATCATCACCGGCGATGCGCCGCCGATCGGCAAGGTGCTGTGCGAGCATCCGGCGGTGCGCTTCGTCGGCTTCACCGGCTCGACCGCCGTCGGCAAGATCCTCTACCAGCAGGCCTCCGTCGGCGTGAAGCGGCTCGGCCTCGAGCTCGGCGGCAACGCGCCGTTCGTGGTGTTCGACGACGCCGACATCGACGCCGCGGTCGAGGGCGCCATCGTCTCGAAATACCGCAACATGGGCCAGACCTGCGTCTGCGCCAACCGCCTCTACGCCCAGGACGGGATCTACGACGAGTTCGTGCAGAAACTCTCGAAGAAGGTCGCGGCGATGAAGATCGGCGACGGCACCGAGAGCGGCGTCACGCAGGGCCCGCTGATCAACATGAAGGCGGTCGACAAGGTCGAGCGCCACATCGCCGACGCCGTCAAGCGCGGCGCCAAGGTCGTCACCGGCGGCAAGCGCAGCGAGCTCGGACGTTCCTTCTTCGAGCCCACGGTGCTTGCCGACGTCAAGCCGGACTCGCGGGTGTCGCAGGAGGAAACGTTCGGCCCGCTGGCGCCGGTGATCCGTTTCAAGGATGAAGCCGATGTCATCGCGATGTGCAATGCCTCGCCGTTCGGCCTCGCCTCCTACTTCTACTCCCGCGATCTCGGCCGCGTCTGGCGCGTTGCCGAGGCGCTGGAATCCGGCATGGTCGGCGTTAACACCGGCCTGATCACCACGGAAGTCGCTCCCTTCGGCGGCGTCAAGGAGAGCGGCCTGGGGCGCGAAGGCTCGCATCACGGCATGGAAGAATATGTCGAGATCAAATACGTGATGATGGCGGGCGTGTAGGGGCAGGCTGCCTCCACACCGTCATGGCCGGGCTTGACCCGGCCATCCACGGCTTACTCCCGCGAGGCAAAGAACGTGGATGCCCGGGACAAGCCCGGGCATGACGACCTTCAGAGCCGTAGCCCGGATGAGCGCAGCGACATCCGGGGCCGCGGGTCCCGCATATCGCTGCGCTCATGCGGGCTACGGACTATCTCCTGAGCACTGCAATCGTCCGGTTCGCGAATGTCAGCCGCTCGGCCATCACGGACACAAAGTACGTCAGGAGCTTGTGGCTGAGGGCGGGGTCCTCGTCCCTGATCGCGTCGAACTGGTGCGTGTTGAGCACGTAGAGCACGCTGTCGACCTCGGCCTGGATCGTCGCGCTGCGCGGGGTGTGCGAGACGAGGCCCATCTCGCCGATCGTGGTGTAGCGGCCGAGGCTGCGCACGCGCGTGGTGCGATCGTCCTCGGCGGGGACCATGATGCCGACCCGGCCGTCGAGGATGAAGTGCATGGAATCGGCGGGATCGCCCGCCTGCACGATGACCTCGCCCGCGCCGACCTCGATGCGCTGGCAGCGGTGGATCAGCGCGTCGGCATCGTCCTCGCTGTCCAGAATCCCCGTGAACCAGTCGCGCAGGTTGGCTTCTTCCCGGGTCAGTCCCTGGTGCTGCGAGATGATCTCGTTCTCGCACCATTCCAGCGCATGATCGAGCTCGGGAATGATGGTGACGCCCTCGCCGATGAAATCGCTGGAGCGCAGCACCTTCTCGGCCGCAGCCGACAGATGCACCAGGATCAGCTCGACGCCGAGATCGGCCGCGCTGCGCTTGATCTGCGCAAAACTGTAGGCGGCCGAGGAATCGACGCCGGTAACCAGCTTGAAGTCGAACAGCAGGTAGCGGCATTCCGGCCGCTCCTGGAGCAGCCGCTTGACATGCTGGTAGAGCCGGTTGGCGGAGCCGAAGAACAGATAGCTTTGCAGGTTCAGGCCCTGGATCTTGCCGCCATGGGCGAGCAGCACCTCCTGGTCGTCACGCGAGCGGTCGAGCGAGCTCCGATATTCCGAGCCGTCGAAGCTGTACTTGATCGATTCGACGCGTGCCGCGCTGAATGCGAACGTCGCGCAGCCGATGACCACGCCGATCAGGATGCCGGGGACGAAACCCCAGACGACGATGATCGCGATGATGGCGATCAGCGAGAGATATTCGAGCTTCGAAAGCCGCTTGCGTGATTCGATGATCCATTTGTGCAGCTGGTCGGCGCCGAGATAGAGCAGCAGACCGCCGAGCACGAATTTCGGGATGAAGCCGAGCAGCTCGGGTGCAACCGCGAGCATCAGGAGCGACAGCGCCGCAACGGTGAGGCCCGACAGGCGGCCGCGGCCGCCGCTGCTGAAATTGAGGATCGAGCGGCTGACCGAGATGCAGCCGGCATAGCCGCCCAGCGCGCCGGTCACGATGTTGGCGGTGCCGGTGATGTTCAGCTCGCGCTCCAGATTGGCCTCGCGATGCACGGCCACCTCGATGCCGGTGGTGTTGAACAGCGTGCTGGAGGCCGTCACGAAGATGACGGCGACGAGATTGCCGACGAGGTCCGGCACCGCGAACCAGGGATAGTGAACGAAGCCGTCGGTGTGCCAGGGCACCATGAAGGCCGCCGCCGGCGGTGCCTGGAAGGTCCAGCCCAGCGCGCGGGCCTCATTGAGCGGGATGCCCGCGATCCAGAACGCCAGATGCGCCGTCAGCACGCCGCCGACCAGGATGATCGGCAATCCGAACGGGCTGCGCGAGCGGTGCCAGGTCAGATACAGCACCAGCGCCATGGCGCAGGCCGCGCCCAGCTCCGACAACGCGATGCCGTCGGCGAGGCGCAACAGCGTGGCGAACTGCACGGGATGATCGGTGATCACCCGGATCGCGCCCATGACGATCAGGAGCCCGGTGGCGCCGAGGAAGCCGCCGACCACGGGATAGGGTACGTAACGGATGGCGCGGCCCATCCGCGTCAGCCCCAATCCGCACAGCACCACACCGGTCAGCACGGTCGACAGGCCGAGTGTGATCAGGACCGGCGAGAGCAGCGGTGTCGACGGATCGGCCGCCGCGATGCGTTCGACCAGCGAGGCCGCCAGAATGCCCGTCACCGCGGCGGTCGAGCTGTCGGGGGCGGCAATCGCGAAGGGCAGGGAGCTGCCGAGCGCGATGATGGCCGCAAGCACGGCGGAGCTGACGAAGGTCGCCGCGATTCCGTAGGACAGATAAGGCGAGAGTGGCCCGGCAAAGATCAGCAGCGAATAGGACAGGCCGAAGGTGACGGTCAGGACACTCGCGGCCGTTCCGCCCAGCACGTCATTCAGCGAGCGCTTGAGAGCCGGATTGAGTCCGGTGACCGGATCGAAGCCAATTGCTGGATCTGTCACCCCGTGACACTCGCTCATGAAAATCCCTGGTCGAGACGTAAACGACTGCGAGCCTAGCGCAACAGGATTCTTGCAACTATGAAGTATCCGACAATTCTTGCGGCGGTCCCGTGTGAACGGCCGATCATACCCGGCAGGCGGATGGGGACAAACCCGGATTGGGAGAGGGACGCGTCGGTCCCTCCGCGTCATTGCGAGCGCAGCGAAGCAATCCAGAATCCCTCCGCTGAGACAGCCTGGATTGCTTCGCTGCGCTCGCAATGACGGAGTTGGCCGAATCCGCGGAGGCTAGATCTTCAGCTCCGTCCCCGTCACGCGCCGATACGCTTCCAGATATCGCTTGCTGGTTGCATCCACCACGCTGGCGGGCAGCGGGGGCGGCGGGGCGTCGCCGTTCCAGCGGCCGGCGCGGCGCTCGACGTCGAGATAATCCCGCAGCGGCTGCTTGTCGAAGCTCGCCTGCGACTGGCCTGGCTTGTAGGCGTCGACCGCCCAGAAGCGCGAGGAGTCCGGCGTCATCACCTCGTCGATCAGGATGATGCGGCCATCCTTGTCGCGGCCGAACTCGAACTTGGTGTCCGCGATGATGATGCCCTGCTCGCGCGCCAGCTCCTCGCCGAGCGTGTAGACGGCGCGCGTCATGCTCTCGAGCGTGTAGGCGACCTCGTCGCCGACGACTTCGCGCATCTTCGCGATGGTGATGTTCTCGTCATGGCCGGTCTCGGCCTTGGTCGCCGGGCTGAAGATCGAAGGCTCCAGCTTCTCGCTCTCGACCAGTCCAGCCTTCAGCTTCTCGCCGGCCAGCGTGCCGCTCGCGGCATATTCCTTCCAGGCGGAGCCCGAGAGATAGCCGCGGATCACGCATTCGATCGGGAAGACGGTGGTGCGCTTGCACAGCATGGCCCGGCCGAGGATGTCGGCGCGATGAGCCTTCAGCGCCGGCACGGCCGCGATGATCTCGTCGGTATCGGCGCTGATCATGTGGTGCGGCACCACGCCCTCGAGTTCGCCAAACCAGAATGCGCTGATCTGGGTCAGCACCGCGCCCTTCATCGGGATGGTCTCGCCCATCACGACGTCGAAGGCGCTGATGCGGTCGGTGGTGACGAGCAGCAGGCGGTCGTCGTCGACGGCGTAGATATCGCGCACCTTGCCGCGCCCGATCTTGGGCAGCGGCAGGTCGCTGGAGAGCATGGTGGTCATCGCAGAACTTTCGAAGACTTGGCCTGAAGACTTGGCCTTACGACAGGACATCCGGCCGCACCGGACAGCGCGGCCGGAAAACCGGCTTAGCCTATTCCGGCAGCGGAATGAACTCATGTTCCTGCGGAACCGCGGCGAAGCGGCCGGTTTTCCAGTCCTGCTTGGCCTGCTCGATCCGCTCCTTGCTGGAGGAGACGAAATTCCACCAGATGTGGCGCGGGCCCTCCAGCGCATCGCCGCCGAGAAACATCATTCGCGTCGCCTTGAGCGCCTTCACGGTGATGCGGTCGCCGGGCCGGAAGATCAGGAGCCGCGGCCCCTCATAGCGCTCGTTCGCGATCTCGACCTCGCCGTCGACGAGGTAGATCGCGCGCTCCTCATGGTCGGGGTCGAGCGGCACACTGGCGCCTTCCGCCGCCGTGACCTCGGTGTAGAACCAGGGCGAGACCATCGACACCGGCGAGGCGATGCCGAACGACGAGCCCGCGATCACGCGCGCGGTAAAATCGCGCTCGGAGATCATCGGCAGGTCGCCGGCGGCGTAATGCTGGAACGACGGCGCGATCTCTTCCGAACCGGCCGGCAGCGCGATCCAGCTTTGCAGGCCAAGCATCTTCTGGCCGGATGCGCGCTGCGCGTCCGGGGTGCGCTCGGAATGGGCGATGCCGCGCCCGGCCGTCATCAAGTTCATCGCGCCGGGCGCGATCTCCTGGACGTTGCCCTCGCTGTCGCGATGCATGATCGCGCCGTCGAACAGATAGGTGACGGTGGCGAGCCCGATATGCGGGTGCGGCCGCACGTCCATGCCCTTGCCCGAGACGAACTGCACCGGTCCGAAATGATCGAAGAAGATGAAGGGACCGACCATCTGCCGCTTGCCATGCGGCAGCGCGCGGCGCACCGCGAAGCCGTCGCCGAGGTCGCGCGTGCGCGGCACGATGACGAGATCGAGCGCATCGCAGGACAGGGGATCGCCGAGCACGGGATCATTCGAGGGTTGCCAGCTCATGGGTGGACTCCTTCTGTATTTTAGCGATCCTGATCGTAGCAGGATTTGGCGTCGTCGTCGCGACAAAGGCCAGCTGTCGCGGGCCGCAATAGCGCCACATACTCAGCAGTCATTCCCCGCGAAAGCGGGGAATCCAGTACGCCGCGGCCCAGCGGTCCAATCACTGCTGCCTCGGAATACTGGATCGCCCGGTCAAGCCGGGCGATGACGGTTCTGGTGCGGATGGTCCTTGAAAAAGCTGGTGTAACGAACGATGTTCGACGGACTCAACCGCGACCGATCGCATCGCCCGATGACCCTTGCCGCAGCCGAGCTTGCCTTTCGCGCCGCCAGCGTCGCGCTGCTGCTGGTGCTGGCGGCGTCGCTGGTCTCGGACTTTCGCAACGTGCTGGCGGGGCGGCTCGGTGCTGCTCTCGCCCTGGGCCTGGCTGCGCATGCGGTGAGCTATTCGGTTGATGTCACGTCGCGGATCCCGCCATGGCATGCGCCGCTCATTGCGCTATCGACCGGCAACATCGTGGTGTTCTGGCTGTTCACGCGCGCGCTGTTCGACGATGAGTTTCGCTTGAGCCGGTGGCACGGATGGGTCTGGGCGCTGGTGACGGCGTTCAGCTTCGTTGGATGCCTCTGGATTGCACCGGGCGGCCACGTGCGGTTCTCGGTGACGGTGGTCAACCTGATCGTGCTCGGCTTCATCGCGCTTGCGATTGGGCAGACGATCGCCTCGTGGCCGGCCGACCTGGTCGAGCGCCGCCGCCGCGTTCGCGTCTTCCTCGTCTGTGCCGGCGCGCTCTATGGCGGGGTGAATGCGCTGCTTCAGATCTCCGTCGCGGGTTCCCGCGTCGGCGATGCCGCCGATACGATCAATGCCGGCGTGCTCGCCTGCATCGTCGCGGCCATCGCCTATGCCATGATGCGCGTCGATGCCGCCGATCTGTTTCCGGTCGCCGCGAAGGCCGCACCGGCGGTCATTTTCAGCCCGCAGGCCGCTGAGGACGCCGCCGATCAAAAGTCCATCGACGCCTTGATGCGCCTGATGGCGGACGAGCGGGTCTATCGTCAGGAGAACATCACCATCGGCGTGCTCGCGGGCCGGCTGAAGATCCCGGAATACCGGTTGCGCCGGCTGATCAACCAGCGGCTCGGCTATCGCAACTTCAATGTGTTTCTGAACAACCACCGCATCGAGGAAGCCAAGGCCGCGCTCGCCGATCCCGCCCAGGCCGAGGTTCCCGTCATCACCATCGCCATGGACGCCGGCTTCCAGTCGCTCGGCCCGTTCAATCGCGCGTTCAAGGCGGTGACCGGCGTGACGCCGACGGAGTATCGGCGGCTCAAAGCCAGCGCGGCCTGACGGCTTCTTAACCTCTCCCCGCTTGCGGGGAGAGGGAGCGCACCGCCGCTGCCGCGACGATCTCGTCCAGGCACAAGAATTTGAAATAACTAGTCTATTCCAGAAACGACCAGTCCCGTCCGGTTTCAATCAGGCCATTTTCCAAATCCGGCGAGCCGTCATCGGCGAGCCCTGTTCTTTCTCCTGCACACACCCCCGAAGCCGGAGAAAGCCTGTGACCCGCCGCCGCAAGATCATCCTCGTTACCACCGCCATCGCCTGCGCCGTTCTCGCGCTCGGCGCCGCGCGGGCTCGCGACGTGCCCAAGGTTGCCACCGGCTTCATCGCCGACACACTCTGCTCGGAGACCTTCGTCTCCGGCCTCGATCCCATGCGCGACCTCGCCGAGACCACCGACGCGATGCCGGGCGCGGGTCTGCTCACCTGGGCGATGGATATTCAGGTCGATCGCACGCGCAAGGATGTCACGGTGTCCCTGTTCGGCATCGGCCGCAGCCACGCGGTCTATCGCGAGGGACTTGGTTGCACGCTCGAGCACGGCCAGGGGATCGTCGACGTGGCGTTACCGCCTGACGACAAGCAGCCGGCGTTGCTCCCCGAGATCGCCGGCCCAGATATCGTAGCCCCGCAAAGCCAGGGGCTCTCAGCCGCACTCGACCGCGCCTTCGCCGAGCCCGTACGCCCGCCTTACCGCCGCACGCGCGCGATCGTTGTCATGAAGGCCGGCCGCATCATCGCCGAGCGCTACGCCGACGGTGTCGGGCCGAAGACGCAGCTGCTCGGCTTCTCCATGACGAAGTCGGTGATGTCCGCCCTGACGGGCATTCTCGTGCGCCAGGGCAAGTTGAAGCTCGGCGGGCCCGCGCCAATTGCCGCCTGGCAAAATCTGGATGATCCGCGCCACGCCATCACTGTCGACCAGTTGCTGCGTCACACCGCAGGCATTGCGCTCGGAAGCTCGTTGCAGGCCTCGCTCGGCTCCGTGCTCGAACCGGTAAACACCATGAAATACGCCGAGGACGATATGGCCAGCTTTGCCGAGCGCGCGCCGCTTGCAACCGCGCCGGGCACGGCGTGGAATTATCACGACGGCAACTTCCTCATCCTCGCGCATCTGCTGCGCGATGCCGCCGGCGGTAAGCCCGCCGATGCGCTCCGCTTCGCGCGCCGCGAATTGTTCGCGCCACTCGGCATGGTCAACGTCACGCTTCAGCTCGACGTTTCAGGCACGATCGAGGGCTCCGGCGAAATGCTGGCCTCCGCGCGCGACTGGGCGCGCTTCGGCCAGCTCTATCTCAATGACGGCGTCGCCGGCGGCAAGCGTATCCTGCCAGAGGGATGGGTGAGCTATTCGTCCTCGCCCACGCCCAATGCCTGGGTCGGCGTCGGCGCCGGCTTCTGGACCAACCAGGGCGACAGCTTTGGTGCGAAGTTTCGCGTCGCGCACGGCTGGCCGCGCGACGCGTTCTTCGCCAAGGGCACGATCGGCCAGTACACCATCGTGATCCCGTCCGAACGCCTCGTGATCGTCCGGCTCGGCCGTTCGCCGAACTGGCCGCCGGAAGCGGATGGCGTGTTCGATCTCGTCCGCGACGTAATCGCCGCGACGCGCGAGAAGGGGACGCTGGCGGGGGTGAATTGAGAGGAGGGCCGCTTCTATTCCCTCTCCCCGCACGCGGCAGGGCAATCGCATATGGGAGCGATTTCGCCTGTGGCCATCCTTCGAGACGCCCGCCGTTGGCGGGCCCTCAGGATGAGGATTGAGTGCGCGGCTTTAGTTTCAACGAACACCGATGCTGCTTAGCCTCATCCTGAGGAGCCCGCGAAGCGGGCGTCTCGAAGGATGAGGCGCGCGCTCAGGTCGCGCAAAATGCCATATGCGATAGCCCTGCCGCTTGCGGGGAGAGGGTTAGGGTGAGGAGGAGTCTCCGCGCGGGAGGTGAGAGTTGGATTCGCGGAGAGTCCCCCTCACCCGGAATCCAAGCTGCGCTTGGCTTCCGGCCTCTCCCCGCAGGCGGGGAGAGGCGATGAGACCGCCCACTACCTCCCCAATTCGGTCGCCTTGGCCACGCGATCGAACCGCTCCAGCGTCATGATCGCATCGGCAAACTTCTCCGCGCGCGCATTCAGCACGGGCCGTGTCAGTGTCAAGAACTTCTGCTGCATGGCCTGCGTATCCGGGAACGAATTCGGCTCGCCGGAGGGATCGGCGTAGAGCCGCTCGTGCACGCCATCGTCCGTCGTGATGCTGACGCGCGCGCCGAACGGATGCGTGCGGCCGATCTCGAGCCGGTCGTCCTGCACCACCTCGAACTTTTCGGCGAGCGCGTCGATCGCGGCGTCCCCAAGCCGGTTGTAGTCGTCCCAGCCGAACGAGCCCTGATCGAGCGCGAGTGCGCCGGTGAAGAACATCGAGAACTGGCCGCCGACGATCGAGCGCGGGTGGCGCTTGGTCGCGGCGTCGCCGGTGAGCGTGATGCCGTTGCGGTGCAGGCCGATCTCGACGCGCCTGACCTGGTCCGGCGTCAGATTGTGCTCGCGCCGCATCGCGATCAGCGCGTCGATCGCGGCATGGGTGTAGCGGCAGCTCGGATAGGGTTTTACGCCGATCTTCATCGTCTCGTAGGTCTTGCCGAGCTCGGCCACCGCCTTGTCCGGGTGAGCGTCGTCGGTGTAGCCGGCGAGCAGGCCGTGCTTGCCCTCGACCGATTCCGTCGCGCCGACGAAATCGTTGCGCGCCAGCGTCGCGGCGATCACGCCGTTCATCGCGGCCGCGCCGACCTGGTAGCGCTTGTTCCAGGCGCCGTTGACCAGGAATTGCAGCGAGCCCGCGGCCTGGCTGCCGGAGACGCCGAAAGCGGCGATGATCCGCTTCTCGCTGAGGCCGAACAGCTTGGCCGCCGCCGCGGCAGCACCATAGGTGCCGGCGGTGGCGGTCGGATGGAAGCCGCGCGCGTAGTGCGAAGTCGGGTCGAGCGCGTTGCCGAGCCGGCAGCAGACCTCGTAGCCCGCGACGATCGCCGTCAGCACGTCGCGGCCGGACGCACCGACCATCTCGCCGACGGCGAAGGCGGCCGGCACGACCGGTGCGCTCGGATGCAGCGAGGAATCGGCATGCGTGTCGTCGAAGTCGAGCGAATGCCCCAGCGCGCCGTTGAGCAGTGCCGCCACTGCCGGTGTCCAGGTCTTGGCATCGCCGAACACGGTGGATTCGCCCCTGGCGTCGAGCGCGAGCGCCTCCAGCATCTTCAGGATCGACGGGGTCGATTCCGCCTCGCTGCGGGCGCGGATGGCGCTGCCGAGGAAATCCAGCGTCAGCACTTTGGCGCGATCCAGCACTTCCGCCGGAATATCCTGGTATTTCAGATTGAAGACATAGGCGGCAAGCGTTGCGGTTTCGTGGGCCATCGTGTTTCCTCGTTTTGGCCGGCAAGTTAGGCGGGCTGATTTCGCCTTTCAAGCGGCCTTGCGGCGGCGGGCATCAGCCATGCTTTAGCCTGGCTCAAGAGGACCGGGACGTTGACGATGACACGCGCAAGAGAGCTGTTCGACCGGATCCGGGCGCGCAGGACGCAACTGGGACTGGCGATCCGGGTCACCGTGGCGGCGGTAGCGGCCTATGCAATCGCCACCGCGCTGCATCTGTTGCTGCCGCTCTGGGCGGTGCTGACCTCACTGATCGTGACCCAGATGAGCGTCGGCCGCTCGCTGAAGGCGACGCGCGACTACATGCTCGGCACCATCGGCGGCGCCATCTATGGCGGCGCCATCGCCATCCTGATCCCCTATTCCAGCGAAGTCGGCCTGCTGGGGCTGCTGGTGCTCTCCGTCGCTCCGCTCGCCTTCATCGCCGCGATCAATCCGAGCCTCAGCGCCGCGACGGTCACGGCCGTGATCGTGCTCCTTGTTCCGACCATGCATCACTCCGATCCGATGACTTCGGCGATCGATCGCGTCAGCGAGGTCGCGGTCGGTGCCCTCACGGGCCTGATCGTCTCGTTCCTGGTGCTGCCCTCGCGCGCGGTGCGGCAGATCCGCGCCGCCGCGGCGCAACTGCTCGAGCTGATTGCGGATGCCTTCACCGAGCTGCTCGCGGGTCTCACGCGCGGCCGCGACAACGACGCGCTGCACCGGATCCAGGACGGCATCGGCGCGGCGATGGTGGGCATGAATGCCATTGGTGCCGAAGCCGAGCGCGAGCGTGCCGCACGCCTGTCGAGCGGGCCGGACACCGGCCCGTTGCTGCGAACCATCCTGAGGCTGCGCCATGACGTCGTGATGATCGGCCGCGCCACCGTGGTGCCGCTCCCCGCCGAAGTGCAGACGCGACTCGCAGGCCCGCTGACGGAGGTCTCGACGGTAATCGCGCGCTTCCTGCGTTCGGCCGCCACGGCCTTGCGCGAAGGCGCCGGTGCGCCGCCGATCCATCCCGTCCACGTCGCGCTCCAGCACTACGCCGAGGCGGTCGCCGCCGTGCGCCAGGACGGCCTGATCCGCGGCCAGCCCGGCGACACGGTCGAGCGCTTCTTCGCGATCGGCTTCTCGCTGGAGCAGATGCACCAGAATCTGTGCGATCTCGACCGCGTCGTCGGCGAATGGTCGGAAGCGGCGGCCGATAAGCCCGCGCGCGTGGCGGAGTAGATCATCTAGAGGTCGAAGAACGCCAGCTGCGCCGCGTCGCGCCGTTCGATACCATCGGTCAGCGCCTGCAACGCGACGTCGAAGCCCGGCTGCGGCTGTTCGAGCTCCCATGCGCCGTCATGGTCCCACTGGAAACACTGGCCATAGCGTTCGCCGGGCTCGACATGGAGCAGCAGGCAGCGGCTGAGCAGCGTCGGCTCGGCAACCGGCACCAGGTGTCTCAGCGAAACGCCGTACTGTTTACGGAAATAAGCGCAGGCCTCTTCGATCTCGTCCTCGGAATGGGCAATGAAGTCCATGACGTTGCGCTGCTGCGTGGCGAGGTCGCCCGGCGCATAGAAGCGGAGCTCGGAGGAGGATTCGGGCAGCCGGACCAGAAGCTCGGTCTCGCCGCGCGTCAGCAGGAAATTGCGATAGTCATCGGGCAGCCGGACACCGAGCGCCTGCTCGGCCGCGCTCACATCGGCTTCGCTCGCCGGCGTGCCCACCTTCCAGCGCCAGCCCTTGGCGGACGTTCCCGTCCTGCGCTGTGCTTCATATTCGGCATAGCCGGGAAACGCCATGATGTCCTCGTAGCCGCCGAACCGCGACCATTGATAGGCATCGTCGAAGGCTTCCTCCCGCCGTTCGGAAAAGTAGCCGCAGAGAATCTCGGCTCGCTTGAGGATGCGTTCATGGTTCGGGGCGATCCTGCACAAATGTTCGATCGTCTTGAGCGCGGCGTCCGGATTGTCGGCTTGCAGATAGGCGTCGCTCAGCAATTCCAGGATGCGTCCTTCGAGATCGTTCTCGTAGATCGACCAGGCATAATGCACCTGTCCGGCAGCCCGCCGTGCAACGAGCACATCGCGCGCCTGCTCGGCGAAGCGCGCGGTCTGGGCCGCATCCTGACCCGCAGCGTTGCCGTGATGGGCGGCCAGCCAGAGATACAGCGGCTCATGCTCGGCCGGCGTGCCCCTGAGCGCCGCGAGCTGCTTCGCCTGCTCGGCGAGCGGCGCGCTGAGCGCCAACATCATCAGCTCATCCAGCCCCTTCTGCCAATCCGGCTTTGCCTGGGGATCGGGCAGGAGGTTGCGCAGGGAATGCTGGGTGTGGTGGGTTTCGACATAGCCGGTGGCCACGAGCTCGGCGATATGGCGGCGGAAGGCTGCGGCGGCCTCGGCGATATCGGGAAACTCCTCGCGCAGATATTGATCCGATCCGGGCTCGCCCTCCCAGTTCATGCGGATGCCCATCACCGTGGGATTGCTTCCTGGAATCAGCATCAGCTCGCGATCATCGTCTCCGGGCGCGCGATGGAAGAACTTGACCAGATACATGCGACCTCCGAACGCGCCGCCATCATGGGGCGCCACGTCTCAGTCGCAGGCTCCGAGAAATCGGTTCATGCCGTCGGGCTGACGGGCCGCTCCACGATCCGTCCCAGCATGCTGCGCACCACGAGCTTGTGGAAAGGCATGATCAGGGTGAGGTAGGTCCGTCCGAGCAGATTATGCGTTCGCACCAGCGTGGTCGAGGTCACCTGCCGGGCCGCGGCATCGCCGGCCACATCGACCACGATGCGGAAGTCGAGATGATAATCGTCGAAGCCCGCGACCAGACGCTCAGGCGTCTCGCTCAGCACCGGAAACAGGCCGATCAGGCCATGCGGCGCCGGCGCGCCTTCGCCGGATGTCTTCAACCCGAACGGCGCGACCGCGATGTTACGCAGGCGCAGCAGCGCGTCGATCCAGCGTGGCCCGTGCACCACCATCCTTGTGCAGGCCTCGCGCGCCGTCACCGCCGCCGCGCCGATCTCGACGCGAAACGCGTCGATGAACTGGGCACCGGTCAGCAGCGTGCGGGCGTCGACATTGGGGGCGACTTCGCGGACGGTCCCGATCATCCCGCCAATCTGCGCGCCAGCATCTGGAAGCGCAAGATCAGGAGCCCGGCATAGACGAAGGTCCCGACCGAGAACCCGATCCAGACGCCGACCGCGCCGAGCCCGGCATTGAAGGCCAGCACCCAGGCGATGGGAAAAGCGACGCCCCAATAGCCGATCGCCGCGAACACCAGTGTCATCCTGGTATCATTGATACCGCGCAGCGCGCCGCCCACGATGGTCTGCAGGCCATCGGCAATGAAGAACGTCGCGCCGACCACCAGCAGTGTCGCCGTCAGTTCGACGGTTGCCGCGCTGGCCTCGCCCGAGCCGAAGAACAATCGTCCGAGCTGATAGCGGCCGAGGATGATCGCGACCGTCAGTGCGGAGACCAGGACGATTCCGAGCACGGCGGCGACCAGCCCGGCGCGTTTCACCGCGAGCGGCTCGTTGCGGCCGAAGGCGTGGCCGACCCGCACGGTGGCGGCCATGCCGATGCCGAGCGGGACCATGAACAGCACCGCCGTGACCTGGAGCGCGATCTGATGCGCGGCGAGCGCGGTGGTCGAGATCAGCCCCATCAGCAGTGCCGCCGAGGAGAACAGGCCATATTCCATCAGCAGCGAGATCGAGATCGGCGCGCCCACAGCGATGAGCTGGCGCATCAGCGGCCAGTCGATCCGCCAGAGATGGGCGAGCGGACGATAGTCCGCGAACGGCTTTCGCCACGCCGCGATGGCGAGCGCCGCGACGAAGGTGCCGAGATTGACGAGGGTGGTCGCGAGCCCGGCGCCGAACAGGCCGAGCTCCGGCAGGCCGAACAGTCCGTGGATGAGGACATAGACCAGCGCGGCATTGACCGGGATCGCGGCGAGCGTGATCCACAGCGGCGCCTGCGGCCGGTTCACGGCGCTCATCATGCTGCGCAGCGCGATGAAGCCGAGCGCCGGCGCGATGCCCCAGGCGAGGCCATTCAGATAGCGCTGGGCGAGCGCGGACGACTGCGGTGCCTGTCCGAGTGCGAGCAGAATGTGTTCGCCATAGAGCGGTGAGGCCATCATCGGCAGCGAGATCAGCAGTGCGACCCACAAGCCGACGCGCAGGGAACGGCGTATCAGCCTGACGTCGCCGGCGCCGAAGGCCTGCGCAGCGAGTGGCGACACCGCGGACATCAATCCGAGCCCGAAGGTGAAGCTGACGAAATAGACCGTATGCGACAGAGCTGCCGCGGCCACCGCGTCCTCACCGAGCCGCCCGATCAACGCGAGGTCGGTCGTGATCATCGCGATCTGCCCGAGCTGCGTCAGCATCATCGGCACGGCGAGCCGCAGCGTCTCGACGAACTCTTCGGCGAGATGGTTTGGCGGCACGCCGGCTTGCGGCTGCGGACGAGGCTGGACCTTGTCGAGCATGGCCGGCTCAATAGCACAGCCACACGTCGAAAACATGGCCCGTGTCGCGGACGCGCGGAGCTCTTCTCCCTCGCCCCGCTTGCGGGGAGAGGCGAAGATCAGCCCTTCCGTTCCGGCACGCGCTTGATCTTCGCGCCCAGCGCGTTCAGCCGTTCCTCGATGCGTTCATAGCCGCGCTCGATCTGGTCGGCGTTGTTGATGGTGGAGGTGCCTTCGGCGCAGACCGCGGCGAGCAGCATCGCCATGCCGGCGCGGATGTCGGGCGAGGTCATCGGCGCGCCGCGCAGGCGGCTGGGGCCGGCGATGATGGCGCGATGCGGGTCGCACAGCACGATGCGCGCGCCCATCGCGATCAGCTTGTCGACGAAGAACATCCGCGATTCGAACATCTTCTCGAACATCAGGATCACGCCCTCGCATTGCGTGGCGGTGACGATCGCGATCGACATCAGATCGGCCGGGAAGGCCGGCCAGGGCTGGTCCTCCAGCTTCGGCACGTGGCCGCCGAAATCGTCCTGGATCTTCAGCGTCTGGTTCGAGGGCACGATCAGGTCGTCGCCCTCGACGCGGCAGACGATGCCGAGCCGCTCGAAGCCCATGCGGATCGAGCGCAGGTGCTCGACACCTGCACGCACGATGCGTAGCGGCGAGCGCGTCACGGCGGCAAGGCCGATCAGCGAGCCGACCTCGATGTGGTCGGGCTGAATGGAATAGGTCGTGGATCCGAGCGTGGCCCCGCCATGGACCACCATGGTGTTGGTGCCGATGCCCTCGATCTTCGCGCCGAGCGCGACCAGGAAATTGGCGAGGTCCTGCACGTGCGGCTCGGACGCCGCGTTGCGCAGGTAGGTGACACCGCCGGCGGCCGCGGCCGCGACCAGCGCGTTCTCGGTCGCGGTGACGCTCGGCTCGTCCAGGAACACGTCGGCACCGGTCAGCTTCGGCGCGCGGAATTCGAGCCGGTCGGTCGCGGTGACCTTGGCCCCCAGCTGCTCCAGCGCGAGCACATGGGTGTCGAGCCGGCGCCGGCCGATGACGTCGCCGCCGGGCGGCGGCAGCATCAGCTCGCCGCAGCGGGCGAGCAGGGGCCCCGCGAGCAGGATCGAGGCGCGGATGCGCACGCACAGCTCGGGATCGAGATCGGCCGCGCGGATGCTCTTGGCGTGGATATGCAGCGTATTGCGCGCGGTCCAGTCGGCCGCCGCGCCGACCGAGCGGATCAGCTCGACCAGCGTCTCGGTGTCGCGGATCCGCGGCACGTTGTGAAGCGTCACCGGGTGCTCGGTGAGCAGGGCGGCGGCGATGATCGGCAGCGCCGAATTCTTGTTGCCGGACGGCTCGATCGAGCCCGAGAGCCGGTGACCGCCCTCGACGATGTATTGGATGGGCGCCACGGGGTTCTCGCTGTCCTGTTGGTGGGCGGGCTGTTTTGCGAGCCGGAAACTACAGAGAATTGAGCGCGGTAGCAATTGTGCTGGCCGCGGTAAGAGCCGTTGCCAGCTCCGAAGCGGCTGCCGGCTCCTCATGGTGAGGAGCGCGGAACGCGCGTCTCGAACCATGAAAGGCCCGGCTCTCGCCTTGCGGCCATCCTTCGAGACGCCCGCTTCGCGGGCTCCTCAGGATGAGGGCGGTGCGTGTGGCGTGCTGGCGTTGGATCGCCCTCAGAACAGCCCGATGATATTCGCTACCACATAGAGGATTGCGATCAGGATCAGCGCGCCGATCACGACGAACGAGATCTCGACCGCGATGGCGCCGGTGCCGAGCGTGGCGGCGACGGCAGCAAGGAGCCGTTCCTCCCTGAAAATTAGCGCGAGGACCGAGAGCAGGATGGCGAGCAGGCCGAGCGAGATCGCGGTGACGGAAGCCGTTTCGCTCCAGCTTCGTCCCGCCGATTTCTCGACCTTCGGAGCTTGATACTCGACGCCCTTCACGCGCGCGATGACGCGGTCCTTGATGCGATGTCCGGTGTCGACGATGACCTGATCCGCCGGTGGCGGCGGAAACACGATCGGCACGACCCAATGCGGCAGCACGGCCGCCATCAGCGCCAGCACGCCGACAATGCTGCCGATGATGCCGAGGCGGCGGGAGGGCACAGTGGAACTGGTCGCTACGGAGCTGGTCATGACATGACGCTTCCCGGCCGAAACCGGCCTTGCGGGTTCATGCCACTTCGTCGCGATGGCGAGCGGTGAGGTTCAGGGGTGTGTCTTACCTCTCCCTACGGGAGAGGTAACAGCGCCGATGGTCGGCACCGACTAAGCCAAAACCCGTCGTGCCTCAGATATCGATCGTCGCGCTCAGCGAATGTTCCTGGATGAAGTCGCGGCGCGGCTCGACCACGTCGCCCATCAGCTTGGTGAAGATGTCGTCGGCCTCGTCGACCTCCTTGACCTTCACCTGCAGGAGCGAGCGCACCTCGGTGTCGAGCGTGGTCTCCCAGAGCTGTTCCGGGTTCATCTCGCCGAGACCTTTGTAGCGCTGGAGCGTGATGCCCTTGCGGCCGGAGTCGGTGACCGCCTCGAACAGATCGGACGGGCCGTGAACCACGTGCTCGCTGTCCTTCCGCCGCAGCTTGCCGGAGCGGGCGTAGACGTCCTGGAGCCTTGGCGCGTACTCGTCGAGCTTGCGGGCCTCGGCGGAGCCGAGCAGCGCGTCGTCGATGATGGCGGCTTCCTTGACGCCGCGCACGGTGCGCTCGAACAGGAAACCCTGGCCCTCGACGAATTGCCCGACCCAGCCGCGCTCGACCTCCTCGGCCTGGTTGTCCAGCCGGCTCGCGATGTATTGCGCGGCCGCCGCCGCGTTCTCCGGATTGCCGTAGATCGACTTGTTCAGCACGCCGGTGATGGCGGCCTGCTCGACCACCTTCCGGTTATAGCGGCTGTGCAGATTGCGCAAAATGCTGCGGACGACGCGGGCGTCGTCGACCAGCGAGCGCAGGTCGCGGCCGGTGCGGTCGCCGCCGGTGCCGGGAACGAACACGCAGTCGTCGAGGCCGGCGTCGATCAGATAGTCTTCCAGCGCCCGCTCGTCCTTCAGGTACTGCTCGGACTTGCCGCGAGAGACCTTATAGAGCGGCGGCTGGGCGATGTAGAGATAGCCGCCGTCGATGATGTCGCGCATCTGCCGGTAGAAGAAGGTGAGCAGCAGCGTGCGGATGTGGGCGCCGTCGACGTCGGCGTCCGTCATCACGATGATCTTGTGATAGCGCAGCTTCTCGACCGAGAAATCGTCGCTGATGCCGGTGCCGAGCGCGGTGATCAGCGTGCCGATCTGCTCGCTCGACAGCATCTTGTCGGGGCGGACGCGTTCGACGTTCAAGATCTTGCCGCGCAGCGGCAGCACCGCCTGGAATTCGCGGTTGCGGCCCTGCTTGGCGCTGCCGCCTGCCGAGTCGCCCTCGACGATGAACAGTTCTGACTTGGCCGGATCCTTTTCCTGGCAGTCGGCGAGCTTGCCGGGCAGCGAGGAGACCGAGAGCGGGCTCTTGCGCGTCAGCTCGCGCGCCTTTCGCGCGGCCTCGCGCGCGGCGGCGGCCTGGATCACCTTGCCGACGATCATCTTGGCTTCGCTCGGGTGCTCCTCGAACCAGGCCTGGAGCGCCTCGTTGAGGACGTTCTCGACCACGGGGCGCACTTCCGAGGACACCAGCTTGTCCTTGGTCTGCGACGAGAATTTTGGATCGGGCACCTTCACCGACAGCACGGCGGTGAGGCCTTCGCGGCAGTCGTCGCCGGTCAGCGCGATCTTTTCCTTCTTCGCGTTGGCCTCGGCATAGCCGTTGACCTGGCGCGTCAGCGCGCCGCGGAAACCGGCCAGATGGGTGCCGCCGTCGCGCTGCGGGATGTTGTTGGTGAAGCACAGCACGTTCTCGTGGTAGCTGTCGTTCCACCACAGCGCGGCCTCGACGCCGATGCCGTTGGCCTCAGAGCGCACCATGATCGGCGTCGGCACTAGCGCCTTCTTGTTGCGGTCGAGATATTTGACGAATTCCTCGACGCCGCCGGAATAGTGCATCTCCTCGCGCTTCTCGACCGCGTGACGCATATCGGAGAGGGCGATGTTGACGCCGGAATTGAGGAAGGCGAGCTCGCGCAGCCGGTGCTCGAGCGTGGCGAAATCGTACTCGATGTTCTTGAACGTCTCGGTCGAGGCCAGGAACGTCACCTCGGTGCCGCGCTTGCCCGGCGCATCGCCGACGACCTTTAGCGGTGCGACGGCATCGCCATGGGCGAACTCGATGTAGTGCTCCTTGTCGTCGCGCCAGATGCGCAAGCCGAGCTTGCTCGACAGCGCGTTGACGACGGAGACGCCGACGCCGTGCAGGCCGCCGGAGACCTTGTAGGAGTTCTGGTCGAACTTACCGCCGGCGTGCAGCTGGGTCATGATGACCTCGGCCGCCGAGATGCCTTCACCCTTGTGGATGTCGACCGGAATGCCGCGGCCGTCGTCGCGCACGGTGACGGAATTGTCGGCATTGAGGATGACGTCGACGCGCGTGGCGTGGCCCGCGAGCGCCTCGTCGATCGCGTTGTCGACGACCTCGTAGACCATGTGGTGCAGGCCCGAGCCGTCGTCGGTGTCGCCGATATACATGCCCGGGCGCTTGCGGACGGCATCGAGACCCTTGAGCACGCGGATCGATTCCGCGCCGTAGTCGCTCGCGTTGGAGGGCTCGTTTTCGGCACGCGGCTGCCGAGCAGGTTCTGTCATGAGAGGCCTTCGAGATGTCGCCCGAATCAGCCGCGCAAAAGGCGCTGATTTGCAGGCTATTTGTGCCATGAAAGACCGCTTGCGCCTAGCGCAAAGTATCTTCTGGCAACCCTTTGAGCAGATAGGATTTTTTAGCAAGTTTTCAAGGCTTTTGAAGGCCGATTCCGAGGCTCGCGAAAAGCCCGATTCGAGAGCCCGTTCTGGGTCTCGAAAGGCGTGGATTTTGCGGGCTCGGGAAGGGCGGTTCCGAGGCGCCAATACGAGCGGAAATGGATTCTCCGCTGCCATCCTTCGAGACGCCCGCCTTGGGCGGGCTCCTCAGGATGAGGGCGGCGTATGCGGCAGCAGTTTCAACGGACCCGGATGCCGGTCAGCCTCATCCTGAGGAGACCGCTGGAAGCGGTCGTCTCGAAGGACGAGACGCTTGCTCAGGCTGCTCCCGCAAGCGGGAGAGGGAGCGCACCGCCTTCGTGGCGCTCAATACATCTGGAGCGGCAGCACGTCTCCGCTCGGCCCCACCATGAGGCCCCAGGCATCGCCCGCAGCCACGGTCAGGCTCTCGGTGCGAGCCGAGCGTCCGGGGATGCGCAGCGTGTACGGGTACTGGCCCGGCGGCAGGTCGAGCATCGGGCCTTTCGGCGATTGCGGGCCGCCGGCGCCGGCCGCGATCTTCACCGTCTGTTTGTTGATCGTCATCGACGCGTCCTTCGGCCCGATATTGCCCAGCATCACCCTGGCCTGCCCGTCCCTGGGCATGATGTCGGCCTTGGTCGCGGCATCCGTATTCTTCTGCGCCAGACTGACCGTGGTCTCGCCCTTGGCGCGGCCGAGCTTGAGCACGGCCGGGCCTTGTGGCGAGGTGAAGTCGATCTGCGCGCGTTCTGCGGACACAGATGCGCCATCGGTCTTTTCCCGCCAGCCGAGCTTGGACAGCTCCGTACGATAGAAAGCCAGGACATCGTCGAGCGGAGCAGGGATGCTGGCCGCCAGCTCGCGGCGGAATGGTGTCTCGCTGCCCGGCATTTTCGTGGTGGCGAGCGAGATCGACGAACGTTGGGTCGGTACCGGGAGCTGGGATTCGGTATCCGGCTTGAGCGGCTCGGAGGACTTGGCCTGCACCTCCGCGCCAGCCGCAGGCTTGGCTGCTGCCATCACCAGGCCCGATCCATCGGCGCGGACATTCACCTTCGGACCCATCTGCATCACGGTCATCGAGATCGACTTGCCGCCCTTGGAGAACGCCATCACCGCCATGTTGGGCTGGTTGATGACGGAGGGCTGCTCCTTCCATCCCGCATTCTTCAGGGTCGTGCGATAGAACGTGCTGAGCGCCTTCACGCTCGACGTGGAGGAGAATTCGAGCCGGCCGTCGCCACCTTCGAACGTCACGCCTTCGGCGGTCTCGGGCAGAGGCACCGGCGTCTTGCTGTCGGAGAGGGCATTGAGCGGCGCATCGGACAGCGCGGCCGCCTGCACCTTGCGCCTCGCTTCGTCGGCGGCGATGAGCTGCTTGGCCGCACCTAACGCATCGCCAAGGAATTTCTCGTCGGCCTCCTTCTTCGCCCTGGCGCGGGCGGCAAGCGCTGACTCCTTCACCTGCGCAGTTAGGCTGACCATGGTGAGATCATATTTGCGGCCGAGCCGCAGCACGCCGGTTTCCTCGGCAGAGGAGACCTTGATCGCCAAATCGTCGCCGGGCGCGAGCGGCGCGCTGCCATCCTCCTGCCAGCCGCGCGCGGCGAGCTCGCGATGGTAGAAGGCGAGCACGACGGGCAGCTCGGCCATCGCGGCGGCCGACATCTCACGCTTGTTGGAGCTCGCGCTTCCAAGGCCCTTCGCCGATTTGGTCGACTTGGGCCGCGGCAGGCCGGCGACGTCGTCGTCGGCCTGGAGCTCTTCGGGCAGCGCGAACGGCGCCACCCTGATCTCGACTTGGGTCCGGCCGTCGTCGCGGCGTGTCAGGGTCAGCATCACCGGCTTCTGCTTGTAGAACTGCGTCGTGTCGCCATCGGGATGGTCGTAGAACACGCGCAGGCCGTTCGGCACGGCCTCGCCGAGATCGGCCTTCGGCCAGCGCGCGGCCGTCTCGGGCGTGAGCTTGCGCCAGCCGATCGCCGCCATTTCCCTGGTGAAGAAGTCCGAGGTCGCCTCGCGTGCGCCGGGCGCAATGCAGCCGAGATAGGGCCGGGTCTCGTCGAACACGAGATCGGTCGCGCCGTCCGGAAACGGCACGTTCGAATAGATCCGGTTCGGCGTGTAGGACACGGCGGACTGGTCGGGGCGCCCGGGCGCTTGCGTGAAGGAGACGCGGAGCCCCTGTCGTCCCTTCTTGAAGGTCAGCGCCGTGCTCTTCTCGTCCAGCGGATACACGTAGGGCACCCAGCCATCGGCGCTCAGCAGCCTCTTCGTTGCAGTCGACGTCGCTGCAACAGGGGTCGGCACGGTGTAGATCACGCGATAGGTGTCGGGGCGCGAGGTGTCCTCGACCGCGCCGTCCAGCCGCGGCAGGGTATGCACGTCGACGATGCCTTCGTCTGCCGCTCTCGCGGGAAGCGGGGTGCTCGCCATCGCGAGAATGCCGCAGGCAAGCAGCAGCCATCTTGCCGGGACTTGCGCCCCGCGCCGGATCGTTGGCATCGTCAAAACTCCCGGATGTCGCGGAGGTCTTGATGCCTCGCGCAAGGGCAGGCTGCGAGACTGTCGGCGCGCGGCCTCAGACGAGGAGTCGCTGCAGGAACCGGAGAGGTTCAAGCGGCGGCGTCGGAGCAGCGTCATCGGCGGATCGAGGGGGCAGGGCTCAATACAGCTGGAGCGGTGGCCACGCGTCACCGTCGCGCCCGACCGTGAGCTCCCAGGTATCGCCGGCGGCGACAGTGAGGATGTTCGTGGTGGCCGGACGGTCCGGTACGCTCAGTGCGTAGGAATACTTGCCGGGCGCCAGGTCCAGCGCGACGGCGTTGGCGCCGGCGGGGCGCGGGACGATCTGCTCGTTGATCGTGAGCACGGCTTCTGTCTCGCTGATGTTGCTGAACACCAGCTTCGCCTGGCCGGGGTCGGGCATGATGTTCGCCTCGTTCGCCGCATTCGCGTTCTTCTGCACGAGGTGGATCCTGGTGCTGCCGTCCTTGCGGCCGAGCTCCAGCGCCGCCGGCCCCAGCGGAGAGACGAACGGGAGCTGGAAGTGATCGGCGGTGATCACCGCGCCATCATGCTGTTCCTGCCAGCCGAGCTTTCCGAGCTCGGTGCGATAGAAGGCAAGGACGTCATCGAGCTCTGCGGGCACGATGGCGTCCAGCTTGACGCGGAGCGGCGCTTCGACGCCGCGCATCATGGTGGTGTGGGTGCCCCTGTAGCTGTAGCGGGTCGGTGCGGGCAGCCTGGCATCGGGATCCGGCGCGAGCGTCGCGGAGAACAGCGGCGCCAGATGCGGCACCCAGGCGCTGGCTGCAAGCATGCCGATCGCGAGCAGGAAGAGGCCGCACGCAAACGCCCGCCATCGTGCCGGGGCTCGCACCCCAAGCCTTACCGTCCGCATCTCATTCTCCAGGAACGTCGCGCGATCCGACTGTCATCGCGCGATCGCGACGGCTGCGACACCGTCGGCGCGGCCTCAAGCAGCTAGTCGCGGTCGGAAACGGTCGGGTTCAACGGCCGTCCTGGCGCCGGGCCGATATCCGCCCGCTCTCGACGTCAAACACCTCGCCCCCGGCGCCGATCCCGGCGAAGGCGGCGGGGTCCGCACCGGTCAGCCAGACCTGCGCGCCGAGCTTCCTCAGCTCCTCGAACAGCGCCGCGCGGCGGTTCGGATCGAGATGGGCGACGACCTCGTCGAGCAGCAGCAGCGGCACGATGCCGGTCATCTCCGCCACCAGCGTCGCATGCGCCAGCACGAGGCCGATCAGCAGCGCCTTCTGCTCGCCGGTCGATGCGTCGCGCGCCGGCATGCTCTTGGGCGCATAGATCACCTGGAGATCGGTCAGGTGCGGGCCGTCGGTGGTGCGGCCGGCGATGGCGTCGCGCGGGCGGTTGTCGCGCAGGATCTGGCGGTAGCGGTCCTCGACCGACGTCGCGGTCTCCGTCAGCAGGGCGTTCTCCATCCAGCCGTCGAGCGCGATTTGCGCCGACGGGAAGGCGGAGGCCTGCGCGCGCGCATTCAGCATGCCGGTGAGCCGCGCCGCGGTCTGGCCGCGCGTCGCCGCGACCGCGACCGCCAGCTCCGCGGTCTCGCGCTCGATCGCGTCACACCAATGGTCGTCGTAATTGCGCGTCTCGAGCAGGCGGTTGCGCGAGCGCAGCGAGCGTTCGAGCGCGGAGATGCGGCTGGAATGGTCGTTGTCGATGGCGAGCACCAGGCGGTCGAAGAAGCGCCGGCGCTCGGAGGCGGCGCCCATGAACAGCCCGTCCATCGCCGGCGTCAGCCAGACCATGCGGATGTGGTCGCCGAAGCTGGCTGCGGAATTGACCGGCTCGCGGTCGATGCGGCAGCGCCGGCTCACGGAGCTGTCGGGGCGAGGCGCGTCGATGCCGGTGCCGAGCGTGGCGAGCCCCAGCGCGCCCTCGACCTGCGCCGACACCGCCCAGGAGCCGTCGCCCTGGTTGTCGGCGACATCCTCCAGCGTCGCGCGCCGCAGGCCGCGCCCCGGCGACAGGAACGAGATCGCCTCGATGCAATTGGTCTTGCCCGCCCCGTTCGGCCCGACCAGCGCCACCATGTCAGCCGCCGTCTCGAGCCCCGCCGCCCGATAATTGCGAAAATGCGTCAGCGTCAGGCGATGGATGCGGGAGGGGGTCATGTTAGCTCGTCATTGCCGGGCTTGACCCGGCAATCCATCGTCCGCGTCAGCGGACAATTTCATCATATGGGTCTTGCCACGTGGGATTGCTCTTAACGATCAGATCGATCTTCCATTCGCGCGGCCAGTGCTTCATGTTCTTTTCGCGCTGGAGGGCAGCGGCGATCGTGTCGTGCGCCTCAAAATAGACCAAGGTCTTCACCCCGTAGCGTCTGGTGAAGCCGTCCGCCAGGCCTTCGCGGTGTTCGTAGACGCGTCTCACCAGATTGTTGGTGACGCCGATATAGAGTGTTCCACCGGGCTTGCTGGCGAGGATGTACACCCAATAGGTCATTTTGTTTGATGGATGGCCGGGTCAAGCCCGGCCATGACAAGAGGAAGGCCTCACACCCGCATCGGCATCAGCACGTACAGCGCGCTCTTGTCGTCGCGGTCTTGCACGAGGGTCGGCGAGCCGGGGTCGGCGAGCTTCAGGGTTGCGACGTCGCCTTCGATCTGGGCGGCGATGTCGAGCAAATAGCGCGAGTTGAAGCCGATATCGAGGGCGTCGGAGGCGTATTCGACCTCGAGCTCTTCGGTCGCGCTGCCGGAATCCGGATTGGTCACCGACAGCACCAGCTTGCCCGCCGACAGCGACAATTTCACCGCGCGGCCGCGCTCGCTCGAAATCGTCGAGACGCGGTCGACCGCGTTCTCGAAATCCTTCTTGTCGACGACGAGTTCCTTGTCGTTGTTCTGCGGGATGACGCGGCCATAGTCGGGGAAGGTGCCGTCGATCAGCTTCGAGGTCAGCACCACATTGCCGATGGTGAAGCGGATCTTGGCCTGCGACAGCTCGATCGTGACCTCGGCCTCGTTGTCCTCGATCAGGCGCTGCACCTCGCCGACGGTCTTGCGCGGCACGATCACGCCGGGCATGCCGTCGGCGCCCTTGGGCTGCACCAGGTCGAGCTGGGCGAGGCGGTGGCCGTCGGTGGCGACGCCGCGCAGGGTCGCGGCCTTCGCCGTGCCGGCGGCGTGCAGATAGATGCCGTTGAGATAATACCGCGTCTCTTCGGTCGAGATCGCGAACTGGGTGCGGTCGATCAGCCGCTTGACGTCCTTGGCGGCGAGCGAGAAGGAATGCGACATGTCGCCGGCGGCCAGATCCGGGAAATCATTCTCCGGCAGGGTCTGGAGCGTGAAGCGCGAACGGCCGGCGCGGATCGCCAGCACGGCGCGGTCGCCGTCGGCCTCGAGCACGATCTGCGAGCCATCCGGCAGCTTGCGCACGATGTCGTAGAACATGTGTGCCGGCACCGTGGTGGAGCCCGCGGTCGCAGTCTCGGCGGGCAGCGTCTCCGTCACCTCGAGGTCGAGGTCGGTCGCTTTCAGCGACAATTTCGCGCCCTCGGCGCGGACCAGCACGTTGCCGAGGATCGGAATCGTGTTGCGGCGCTCGACCACGCGGTGGACATGGCCCAGCGACTTCAGGAGTTGCGCGCGTTCGACCGTAACCTTCATTGCACTACTCGCCCGATCCCCAAGGAGAAACACCAACGTTGGAAAAGCCGGGCGGCGGGACGCGCGCCACGGCACCGAAGACCCGACAGGCCGGATCATCCAGCCGATATGACCAAAGCCGTCAGGGTCGTGCAAGGTGGCGCGGAAAGCCATCCGTTTCAAGGGATTGCGGGCCAGTTCCCCACGATTTACAGGCTCGAAACGAGGACGCCGCCCGGCCAGGGCCGGGCGGCGGTCAAACGGGGCAGGGGTCCCAGAGCATGATCCGGAAAAGTGTGAAGCGGTTTTCCGAAAAGATCATGCTCAAACAACAACCTAAAGCGCGATGACAATTCATCGCAATCTCATCGCGCTTTAGGCGTTTATTCCTGAAGCTGGCGCTTCAGCGACTCGACCTCTTCCGACAGCGCCGTGTCCTTGCCGACCAGCGCCTCAATCTTGCGCACGGCGTGCAGCACCGTGGTGTGGTCGCGTCCGCCGAAGCGGCGGCCGATCTCGGGGAGCGAGCGCAGGGTCAGCGTCTTGGCGAGGTACATCGCGACCTGCCGCGGGCGGACCACGTTGGCGGTGCGGCGCGAGGACAGGAGGTCGGAGCGGCTGACATTATACTGCCGCGCCACCACGCGCTGGATGTCCTCGATCTTGATCCGCTTCGGCTCCTGCGGCCGGACCAGGTCGCGCACCTCGCGCTCGGCCATCTCCAGCGTCACCGGCTGGTTGTTGAGCTTGGAGTGCGCCAGCAGGCGGTTGATCGCGCCTTCGAGGTCGCGGCCGTTATGGGTGATGGTGCGGGCCAGATAATGCAGCACCTCCTCCGGCACGTCGAAGCTCGCATGATGGGCGCGGGCGGCGGCGACGCGCGACTTGAGGATGCCGTGCCGCAGTTCCTCGCCGAGCGAGCCCATCTCGACCACGAGGCCGCCGGCGAGGCGCGAGCGGACGCGGTCGTCCAGGCTTTCGAGGTCGGACGGCGGACGGTCGGCCGCGATCACGACCTGGCGGCCGGCGTCGATCAGCGCGTTCAGCGTGTGACAGAACTCGGCCTGCGTCGACTTGCCCTGGAGGAACTGGAGGTCGTCGATCACCAGCACGTCGATGCCGCGCAGCGCTTCCTTGAAGGCGAGCGCCGTCTGCGTCTTCAGCGCGGCGACGAAGCCGTACATGAATTTCTCGGCCGTGAGATACAGCACCTTGCGCTCGTTGCCGGAATTGCCGGCCCAGGTCACCGCCTGGAGCAGATGCGTCTTGCCGAGGCCGACGCCGGCGTGGATGTAGAGCGGGTTGAACATCACGGGGTCGCCGCGGCGTCCTTCGGCGACCTGGCGCGCGGCCGCATGCGCCAGCGTGTTGGAACGGCCGACGACGAAGCTCGCAAAGGTCAGGCGCGGATCGAGCGGCGAGCCGCCGAGCGCATCGTGATTGGCGGAGACCGGCACGGTTGCGGTCGAGCGCAGCTCCGGAGCGGGCGCGCGTCGCGCCTCGACAGGCGCCGGCGCTTCCTTCGCCTGCACCACCGGGCGCACCGCGGAACGGACCGTGAGATCGATGCGATGCACTTCGGGCATCTCGGCCTGCCAGCACGACAGCACGCGCTCGGCATAATGGGCCTGGATCCAGCTCTTCAGGAAGCGCGTCGGCACCGAGAGCCGCACGCTTTCCTCCTGCACGCCTTCCAGGTCCATGCGCGCAAACCAGCTCGTGTAAACGTCCTCGCCCACGCTCGTGCGCAGCCGACCCTTCACGCGTGACCAGCGATCCTGTTCCGATGTCGTCATCATTCAAAACTTCTCTTGAGAGATAAGGTTGCGTTGTGAGCGCCACACAGGGTTCCTGCAAGGATCCCTGAAATGGCGCGACCTCAAGCGACATCCATCGTCAGGCATGGCTCGACCGTTCGGCGGAAACGCCGCGGGTCAGATCAGCGATGTCGGAGATGGAAAGTTCGCGAGGTCAGCGCGTACTCTGCGCGCCCTCACACGTCGGGGGTCTGTCGCTGGACGGATCGGAGACGGCATCGTTGAACGAAGAAACTTGCGTCAATACCGCGTTGAATCCGTAGGACATGATACCCTCCCCGTCCCGCCGTGATTGCTCACGACAAGGTCCTGCGTGTGAAAGACAGCCGCCCTGAAGCCCCAGTCGCGGATGCCTGCCGTCTGTACTAGCCGTTCGCCCGGCTTCGCCATCGCGCATATCGGGGTAGCGTCAAGAGGTCTCTCGTTTGCGCCTGGCGCGAGCGGGACATTCAAGATCCCGCTTGGAGACATTCAGACAAAGAGCTACCGTTCCCATATTGCTATGGGTTTTGAACCGACAATCGCTTGTTGAAGCGTCGCCAACGTGCACACCGCCGCCGATCTGCACGCTCGCCTCGTTTCTCAAACCGCGCTGGTCTTAAGATCGTGGGCGCCGCGAACGACTTAAGGAATACACTAAGCGGAAAGACTCGCAACGAAATTGATTCACACTTGAGGCATCAAAAAACTTGATCTGCGTTAACGCCGCACGCGAGTTGTACACAGGCTCGATGGCAAGTTTTTGAATCCGTGCACAGAATCGAAGACGACGCGTGTCATGTGACAATTCTCCGCCACCGCCAAAAATTTTTTACAAAAGCGTCACGCGCGCGACGCGCGAGCGAATTTTCCAAATGCTTGTCGATGCTATGTCGATAAGTGATTAGCGAGACATCGTTTTTTGAGTCTCATTTCGCAGGGTAACTCCACCGCCGGGTGCGTTCCAGTGAATCTACGGTGTGCAGAACTCGCGCGCCCGAGAATGCGAGTTAGCCCCGCCCTGCAAGGGTTTTTCGCAGCGCAGTGAAAGTTTCCGCTGTTGCAAAATCGCCCGCAGGTAGAACTGGACGCATCATGGTACGGATGATGCGAATGCTTCCAATGGAAGATGGTCGTCACATAAGTGCATGCGCGAATTGTGACAGCCAACAAAAAAGCCCGGCGCGATGCCGGGCTGTTTGACGCGTGCGATGCTCGATCGGATCGAGCGGCTCGACCGGATTACTTGGCGAGACTATTTGGCGAGCTTGGCGATCTGCGCGGTGAGCCGCGAGACTTTGCGGCTGGCGTTGTTCTTGTGAATGATGTTGCGCTGGGCGGCGCGCATCAGGGCGGGCTCGGCATTCGCCAGCGCCTTGACGGCGGCGGCGCGATCGCCGGTCTTGATGGCTTCTTCGACGGTACGCACGGCACCACGCATCTGGGTGCGGCGCGACTTGTTGACGGCGGTGCGGCGGGCGATCTTGCGCGTCGCTTTCTTGGCGGAAGTGGTATTGGCCATGGTCTCAATATCCTTTGCGGTACCGGTCGCGTCTTGGTCGGGTAGCGCCGGCTGCTTGACCGCGTAATCGACGCTCGGATTTCGGGTGTTCGGTGCTAGGCTGTTCCCGGAACATGAGCGACGGCCTTGCGGCTGTCTCTGAGGCTCCAGAGAGCCTTTAAGCTCAAGGTGCCTGCAACTGCTCAAAGAACAGCGGCGGCGGGATTGCGCCCGCCGCCAGTTGGCGCCCTTATAGAGAGGGTCTGCGGCACCGTCAACGCTTTCGAGCCCTCAAAAAGGGGTCTTGGGCGCTTCAGGGCGTCGCCGTAACGCCCTGAAGAGGTTGAATTTCTGCCGTCCCCCGGCTATTGGCTGGCGACGTTCCGGGGTCGTCCGATCGGACGACCATATAAGGTGAGGCATGATCCGCGGCTTTTTCCGACTGATTGGGCTGTTGCTGCTGGCCGGCGGTTTCATCTTCATGGTCTATGACGGCGCTCGCTGGGTCGCCGACCAGACCCTCAAGTTCACCCGGTTCGGCCAGTTCTGGAACGACATCAATCAGGCCAGCCAGACCGCGTTCCGGACCTGGGTCGAGGCCAAGGCGCCCTGGCTCTGGACTTCGGTGATCCGCCTGGTGCTGGACCAGCCGGTCTTCGCCGTCCTCGGCATTTTGGGCATCCTTCTGATGATCCTGTTCCGCCCGCGCAAGCCGCTGATCGGCTATACCCGGGATTGACCTTCAATTCCCGTCGGGATTGACCTTCAATTCCCGCCGGGATTGAGCGTTCCCGCGACCGAGCACGAGTGGGCCGCGTAACGAAGCTGCCCCGGCTTGCGTAGATGCCTATATTCCCACCTGATCGCGAGCACGCCGCCTGAGCGCTCTTGGCTCGAGCGACGGACGGCTCGTTTCGGAGACCCAATCATGCTGTTCATGCGCAAGTCCACCGCATTGCCGAGCGCCACGGAAGCGCTGCCGGGCCGTGCGCAAGCGATTCCGACCGCGACCACCCATTTCGTCAACGGCGCGAAGTTGCAGCCGCCTTATCCCGCCGGCCTCGAGCAGGCCGTGTTCGGGCTTGGCTGCTTCTGGGGCGCCGAGCGCAAGTTCTGGGAACTCGGCGATGGCGTTTACGCCACCGCTGTCGGCTATGCCGGCGGTCACACGCCGAACCCGACCTATGAGGAAGTCTGTTCCGGCCGCACGGCCCACACCGAAGTGGTGCTGGTCGTGTTCGATCCGAAGCGGATCTCCTACGAAAAACTTTTGAAGACGTTCTGGGAGAGTCACAACCCGACGCAGGGCATGCGCCAGGGCAACGATGTCGGCACTCAGTACCGAAGCGCGATCTACACCTTCAGTGATGCGCAGAGGAAGGCCGCCGACGAGTCGAAGGGGCTCTACCAGAAAGCGCTCGCGGCCAAGGGACTCGGCGCCATCACCACCGAGATCGCGCCCGCCGGCGAATTCTATTTCGCCGAGGATTATCATCAGCAATATCTGGCGAAGAATCCCGCCGGCTATTGCGGTCTCGGCGGCACCGGCGTGTCCTGCCCGATCGGTGTCGGCGTGAGCGCGTAAGCCACAGAGCCTCGTCATGCCCGGGCTTGTCCCGGGCATCCACGTTCTTGGTGCTGCACGAAGATCGTGGATGGCCGGGACAAGTGTTTAGCCCGGAGACATAGCTGACACCTGTTCGGACACATCACTGACAGGTTGGCGATTGGTCAAGTCGATCGATGCGACCTGCCAGCTCGCGAAGAAGACACCGTAGTGGCCGTCGCGATCCAGC
>NZ_WQNE01000053.1 GCF_009759665.1 Bradyrhizobium cajani | reverse complement strand
AAATCCTCCATCCTTGGCCCCGAACACGCTTCACCGCTACTCACCCGAGGTGGGAGCCGTATGCGGGAAAGCCGCACGTACGGATCTGTGCGGGGGGCGCCCAGCAATGAGCGTCCCTACCGCGACCAATCACGACCGATAGTCTGCCAGGACTCCAAGTCGTCCCCGAATGAGGTGCCCCAGCGCAGGTAGCATGCCGGGGCGAGAGTTGGGCTGCGGTAAGCCAGAAATCGAGCCACGACTCGATCATCATGACCGAGTGAATGTAGAGCAGCATCACGCACCGCTCAAAATCGCAGCGCGTTGCAAATCTACATCATACTCCCTGCAGCGGCGTTAGGATACTCGTTCGCGCTTTGAGGTGCAGTCCAAGCACGCAAGAAAACGGCAGTTGCCAGCCGCGCATAGGTGCGTCCCGCTCTGATATGAGCGCATGACCGTCGCGGTGGAAAACTCTCCTATGCAACGCTACTACTTCCCGATCATTCGCGCCGGGCGCCTACAGCCAGACGAGGAGGGTGAAATGTTCGGCTCGGCAGATTTCGCCAGTCAATATGGCGCTCTGCGTTGGCCAACCTCACACCTGGCCCGCCGACGATAGATTGGCCGTCGTTGAGGAAGATGACGCCTGCAGATTCGAGGGCGCGCTTCAGCACATCAAGGGTAGCGTGCTGCGGAGTGGATTTACTGCCCTCGAAATTTCTGATCGTCGCGTTGCCGACTTTGGACGCATCGGCCAATTGCTGTTGTGACCACCTCTGATTATAATGGTTTGATTAAATCTAGCTAGTCCTAGCGGTTGCCGCTTGCATTGATGCCCGCTATCGCTAGCGATATCGAAAATCGCTATATCGCTGAATGCCGCAGACCGCCGAACGCCCCACCACGCTCTCCCAATATCTTTCCACCCACGAAAAGGTGCGAAACCTGGCCCGTGGCCTGCTTCCCGACGCCGTCGTTGAAGAGATGACGCACACAGCGTGCGGGATCGCCGAAAGGGTGCTCGATGCGCCCGCGCAGACTGGCGCGAACTGAGCCGGAAGGTCCTGGTGCTGAATGATGAGTTGCCCTATGAGCCTGAGTGGCTTGATCGTAGCTGTGAGAGCCTCCGGGAGGACGCCGCACGCCTGCCGCTGGCTGCGTCGGCTGACGGGATGTTCGCGCAGGCGGCTGAATAGCCGGAAGCGGATTAACGAGAAAACGGGCCGACACAAAAGTGCCGACGGGGGCGTTTTTCTTGCCTATTTGCCGCCCAGCGCTAACGCTCTAAGGACCGCGTAAGGGGATACGGTGAGCAAGGCACGCGAGTTTATAGATTTCTGGACCGAGAACAGTATCCACGCTGTCGAGCAGTATCGAACTGCCGGCGCCTCGCAGGATGTGGCGGAACTCTCGCGGCGTCTAGTCGAGGCTGCCAAGGGGCAGGATATTTCAGAAGCGGATTTGCAGGCTGAGATTGGCGAAATCTCCGACTACATTAGAGACCGGCTCAAGGCCGCGAACAAGGCTGAAAGCGAAAGGTGGAAGCCTTCTTAGGCCTTGTCCAGAATATCCCCGGGTTCCAGGTAAAGCTCCTCAAACGTGCGCTGCTGCTTGGTGTCAGGTCGACACTCAATACTTCCGCAGTCCATCCTTCAGGAACGGCGGAGAGGACCAGCGTCGGCGCTTGGCTGGGCTTGCTACGGCGAGCCAAACCTGCGTTTCATCGTCATCACCGGTCGCCTCAACGACCCTGAAGACTTGCCAAAGGACTCTCCCACGACAGCCAATCCTGTCAGCGACGGTTGAATGGCAAATTGCCGTCTTAATCTGGCGGCCTCAAGCCCCGCGAGTGAAGCCACTCGCTTATATTATGGGAGCCAGTGTTGAGCGCCGATGCGTCCGACTAGCCAGCCTCGGGAAGGCTACCATTCAAGTGCATATTCGGTGGACAGCCGACACGAGAGTTTCGACCTCCTGGAATGTATTGTAGTAGTGCGGCGATGCGCGAACGATATCAGGAAGGTCTCTGCGCGTTGAGTCTAACGGGGTGCTTGTTGGTGGTGAGACTGACACATTGATTTTCCCTGCTGCCAACCGACGCATGACCTCGCGTGCACCCACATCACGAATGGTGAAGGAGACGATTGAAGCGGGACGATCTCCGAGATCGTGCAGCGACACTCCCGGGATTGCGCCGAGTGCTGCGCGCAATTCGTTCGCAAGCAGGCGGCAACGTCGTTCGATTCTATCGATGCCGATTGAAAGTGCGTAATCGACAGCGACCCCAAGTCCAACCCGGGCCGCATAGTTCGCTTCCCACGTCTCGAATCGCCGTGCGTCCGATCTAAGTTCGTAGCGCTCAGGTCCAACCCAAGGTGCGCCGAACAGATCTATCATGGCCGGTTCAATGTCCTTTAGGAAATCGTCGCGCATGTAGAGGAAGCCGGTTCCGCGCGGACCACGCAAGAATTTCCGACCTGTTGCCGTCAGCATGTCGCAACCAAGTGCGCGGACGTCGACGGGGATCTGGCCAACAGCCTGGCACGCATCCAGCAGGTAGGGAACACTATGAGTGCGCGCAATGCGTCCCACGGTTTCCGCTGGGTTCACCAAGCCGCCGTTGGTCGGTATCCACGTGATGGCGATCAGCCTTACGCGCTCATCAATCATTCGCTCGAGCGCCTCCGGGTCCATAACCTGATCGGCGTCGTCGGGTATAACCTCGACCCGTGCGCCCGTACGGCGGGCGACCTGCAAGAACGCAACATAGTTTGCCGCAAACTCTGCGGAGGTGGTCAGAATTCGGTCGCCAGGGCCAAAGCGGAGCGAATAGAAGGCGCGCTGCCATGCCAGAGTGGCATTCTCAGTCAGCGCAATTTCTTCGCGCTTTGAGCCGACTAGTCGAGCAATGCTATCGTATACGCCCTCCAAACGCGCCGTGCTTTCAGCACTCGCTTCGTAGCCGCCGATTGTGGCTTCGCGCCGGAGGTATGCGACCATGCCATCAACGACGGGGCTCGGCATCAACGCAGCGCCGGCATTATTGAAGTGGATTCGGTGTGCAACGCCGGGCGTATCCGCTCGCAAGCGAACGACGTCGGCATCGGAAAGATCGCTGATCGAGCTTGCAGTTTGCTTTCGAATATTATGCACCCGAAGTCCCTTCTTCGCGACGCGGTAGATGGACAGATTCGCAGGCACTACCGGTCTTCGATCAACATCTCTGGAAACATGCCTGACAGAAGAGCCCAAACCCGCCATTTTAAGGCCCACAATGCCAAAATCCGTCATTTGCGGCTTCATAGATTGCGCCAAACGGCCTCACGGGTTGGCAAAGTACGGTCCGAGAGGATCGTACTTGCTTGCCAGGAGGATGACCTTGGTACCCACCTCAAAGCCCGCGGGAACTCCGTCGGAAACGCTTGCCAATCATCGGCCCTTTCTGCTGCGCAATCGTTCACCCGGCTTAAAACAGGCTCCTTGGTGGTGCGATCGCAACGCAGGAAATGAGCCCCTCCGCCTCCTTCAGGCCTGCCCGCGCTATGCACCGACCAGCCTGATTTCTCTGCCGCGTACCGCCGAAAAGCTGGGGCTCGGCGAAATCTGGATCAAGGATGAGACACAGCGGCTTGGCATAGGCAGCTTCAAGGGGCTCGGCGGAGCCTACGCAGTGCTGAAACTCGCAATGAAGCACGTTGAGAGGCGGACTGGACGCTCGATTCTGCCTGCAGAATTGGCGGAGCCGGGCGTACGATCTATGCTTTCAGGGCTCACATTTTCATGTGCTTCGGACGGCAACCATGGCCGTTCGGTTTCGGCCGGAGCGAGGCTCATCGGAGCGCGGGCGGTCGTATATCTCCACGCCGGCGTGAGCGACGAGCGGGCCGCTCATATCTCGCGGCTCGGCGCTGCGATCGTGCGCGTGGCCGGAGACTATAACGACTCGGTCGAGGCTGCGGCCAAGGCTGCCTCGCAGGACGGTTGGATCGCTGTCCCGGATACGGTCGGCCCCGGGGAGGACGACACCGCTTGCACGTTTGTGGTCCAGGGGTATGCGATACTGATCGATGAAATCATTGCGGCCACGGCAGGACAGTCAAAGCCGTTTACGCATGTTCTGGTTCAGGCTGGTGTTGGAGGTCTTGCAGCTAGCGTGTTCGGCCATGGCTCGGCACGGGGTCTATTCGGCCGCGATACCCATCTTTGGATCATCGAGCCAGAACGGTCGGCATGCCTTTACGAAAGCGCCCGAGCCAAGATGCCCGTGCGGCTCCCGCCTGGGCCTGCGACGAACATGTCGATGCTTGAATGCCAAAGCCCATCGTTATTGGTCTGGCCGATCATCGAAGAGTTGACCAGCGGCTACATCACGGTAACGGATGAAGAGGCCGCGGACGCGGTACGTTTGCTTAATGAGGGCGTTTCAGGCGATCAGCGTCTTCGCGTTGGAGAGTCGGGAGCGGCGGGATTGGCGGGCCTCTTAAGGGCAGCCGAAGAGAAGGACAGAAAGAGACTTGGCCTCGATCAGTCCGCCAAGGTTCTGCTCTTTGCCACGGAAGGGCCCACCGACCTGTCGGTTTGGAGCGGAAACGAAAAGGCATGAACAGGGCACGGCCAGTCAGGATACGTCAAGATTGATGCGGGTGGTGAACTTGACCGTCTGCATCGACACATATGTGTTGAATGACTTGATGTTCTTGTCGGGAAAGAATGCTCGCTCAGTGAAAGCCCCATATTCCTCCATAGAGGCAGTGTTGACGACCAGAATGAAATCAGCCGAACCCGTTACGTAGTAGCACTGCGTAACCTCAGGATAGGCGCTCATTCGATTTTTAAAGGTGTGCAGAAGGTCGAGCTGCTCTTGCTCGAGCGCAACAAGCACGATCGACGTGACCCGTTTGCCGGCGACCGAAGGCGATATGATCGAGACGTCGGACATGATCGCCCCGTTTTCGCGCAATCGCCTGAGTCGACGCAGGCAAGAAGTCGGCGAAAGTCCCACGCGTTCTGCCAATTCCTCAGAGGTCTGCAGATTATTCTCCTGCAGCAGCATGAGAAGCTTCAGATCGAGGCGATCGAGGTCAGTGCGCGTGACAGCCATTTAATATTTCAATTTGCAGGTTTCTGGCATTTTGAGGGTCAGAACGGCGGATTCAGCCACCTGCTTGTCGGATTATATGCGCAAAACCGGATCGAGCAAGCATTGGCCGCACACAACGGAGTGGAGCATGGTGGATATCGTCAGACGCAAGCTGTTTCAGGGCATCGCCTTGGTCGGGGGACTAGCGGCCGCGCGCTCGCTGTTTCCCGCCCCCGCGATTGCGCGAATCCCGAAGGGCACCGGTGAGGTCGTGGTCTACGACGGCGGCGGATCTTGGGGCGAGGCCAAGCGGATCGCCTATTTCGAGCCGTTCGAGAAAGAGACCGGCATCAAGGTCATAGCTCAACCGCGGACCGACACGGGAGCCGTGCGAGCGAGCGTGTTGGCCGGCGCTCCCCGATATGACGTGACGATTCTTCCTGGCGGCAAGGCCCCGACTTTCGAGCGGGACAATCTTCTGCATCCGATCGACTATGGGTACTTCGAAAAGGCAGACCTCGGCGCGTTCAGTCCGGTCAAGGTCGGCAAGTTCACTGTGCCCGCGATCATCTATTCGCTGTTCATTGCGTATGACGCGTCGAAGTTTGCCTCCGATGCTCCGAACTCTTGGACGGATGTCTGGGACGCCCAAAAATTTGCGGGACGGCGTTCACTCATGGCAGGAACCTGGGCCTCGGACGGCGGCACGTTCGAAGCAGCTCTGATGGCGGACGGTGTTGATCCGTCGAAGCTCTATCCACTTGATTGGGATCGCGCGTTCAAGAGTCTCAGCCGGGTCAAGCCGAGCATCTTGAAATGGTGGAACACCGGCGCGGAAGCTCCGCAGATGATCATTGATAAGTTGATCACGGCCGGTAGCGCCTGGAACGGCCGGGTTTCGGCAGCCAACGAGCAGGGGGCCAAGATCGGCTACACCTGGAATCAGGGAATGCTGCAGTACGACACCTGGGTGGTCCTGAAAGGCACGAAGAATGCGGACAATGCATTCAAGTTTCTCGCGTTCTCAGCGCGAGCCGAAAATCAGGCGAAATTCGTCCAGCACATTCTCTATGCGCCACCGAACTCGCGTGCATTCGAGCATGTGCCGTCTGAGCGGGCAAAGCTCCTGCCGACCTCCCCCGAAGCACGGAAGCTGCAGTTCGTCCAGGACTACGAGTTCTGGAACATTGTGAGCTCCAACGGCAAGGCCAACAATGAAATTGCCGTTGCTCAATGGGAGCGTTGGATTTCCGGCGTACGGTAGCTCAAAATGGTGGATGCGAGTCTGGCTATGCCGCATAGGAGAGACACCTCAGGATGGGCGCAATTGGTGCCCGTCCTCCTTCTCTTGCCGATCGTGATCCTGTTCTCGGTCGGCTACGTCGTGCCGCTCGCGCAACTCGTGCTCAAGAGCCTGCAGCACGATGGTGCCTGGTCGCTCAACAGCTACATCGAGATCGCCAACTCGCCGGCGTTTCTATGGATCGTCCTCAGGACAATCGCCCTAGCAGCGACCGTGACGATCGTCTGTTTGCTCATTGCTTATCCTCTCGCTTACGCCATATCGAAATGTTCTCCGCGCGCGGCATCACTTCTTCTGCTTATTGTCACGCTTCCATATTTAACGAGTGTCTTGATCAGAACCTACGCATGGATCGTCCTGCTCAGCCCCAACGGGCCTATCAACCAGCTGTTTTTGCGCCTCGGCCTCATCTCCGAGCCGCTGCAAATGGTGTTCAATTCAGTCGGCGTCTATGTCGGCATGGTGCAGGTCCAGCTGCCGCTCATGGTATTTCCTCTCTACGCTGTCTTGGCACGGGTTGATCCAAGCCTTGCAAAAGCGGCACAAAGTCTCGGAAGTCCTCCTACCGACGCCTTCTTGAGGGTCACGCTGCCCGCCGCGATCCCCGGCGTGATTAGCGGCTGCACGCTCGTGTTTCTGTCCAGTCTCGGCTTCTATATTACGCCAGAGCTTCTCGGTGGTCCTGACAGCTACCTGATCGCTCAGGGCATTAGCCTGCGCGTGCTGATCCTCGGCAATTTCGATGAAGCCGCAGCCCAATCAACGATCTTGATGCTGACGGTGATCGCGGTCTTCCTGATATTTCGTCAGCGGATTGCGGAAGAACTGGACGATCGGCCGCATGACAACGTCTCTCCGTCCGGCAAGTCGTCATCCGGTCTCTCCGCGCGGTGGCCGATCCTGGAGCGACTGACGGCGGTTTTGCATGGCCCGTCAATGAGGCTGCATGAGGCCTTGACGGTCGTTCGCCGACCCGCGTTGTACGTTAGCGCAGGGCTGACGCTCCTTCTCCTGGTGCTGCCTTTCGTGGTCGTAATTCCTCTTGCATTCAGCAATGCACCATACCTCACCTTTCCGCCGCCCGCCTACTCATTGCGGTGGTTCTCAAGTTTGCTCAAGAATACGCAATGGCTCGATGCCCTAAGCTTCAGCCTGAGATGGGCAGGACTGTCCGCTCTCCTGAGCGTGGCCATTGGTGTGCCCGCCGCCTTCGCTCTCGTGCGGTACCGGTTCTCTGCGCGCGTGCCTGTCTATCTTCTCCTGATTTCCCCGCTGATTGTTCCTCATGTCGTAATCGCAGTTTCCCTGTTCTTCGCTCTCGCCGGATCCTCACTGATCGGAAATCCGCTGGCATTTGCTCTCAGCTATACGATCATTGGCGCACCATATACGGTCGTTGTCATGATCGCGGGACTTAAGCGCTTCAATCGCACGCTTGAGCTGGCTGCGGCCAGCCTAGGCTCGAGCCCTCTCGTAACGCTTAGAACGGTGACGCTCCCACTGCTGTTGCCGACGCTCGCGAGCGCAGCGCTCTTCGCGTTCATCGTGGGGTTCGATGACGTTGTGTTCGGTTTGTTTCTAAGCGGGCCCACCGCGACGCCGTTGCCCATGAGAATGTGGGACAACATCCGTCTGGAAATCAGTCCCCAGATCGCCGTTATCGCAGTTCTGTTTCTCATTGTGCTTGCGCTTCTGATGCTGCTGCGGCTGTTCGTAGGCGCAGTTGTTCAAGGCCGCCGCCCGCAGCAAAGCCTTCATCCTTGAGCAGATGAATGGGTCGCCCTTTGACATTGTTCGTCCTAACGAGAAAGCCGATGGCACCTTTCCTGAGCAGTCCGCTCGACCCAATCTGGATCGAGGTCTCGCAATCGTAACGGAGTATCGACCATGAGCCGCGATCTCACTTTCTCCGTCGAGGAGTACAAGCGTCGATGTGACGCCGTCCGAACATTGATGGCAGAGCGTCGTCTTGACTGTGTCATCTTTGACGAACCCGAGATGATGTCCTGGCTCTCGGGCTATACGGTCTCCGAGAATCTCTGGCGAGCGTGCATCGTGCCGGCATCGTCCGAGCCGTTCCTGCTGGTGCGCAAGCTTGATATGCCACCAGCGCGGCAGCGCACGTGGATGGATAACATCGTGGGGTTTGGCGATTGGGACGATCCGCTGGCGGTCCTGGCGAGCACCTTCCGGGAAAGTGGTTCGGTGCCCGCCCGGATCGGCGCTGAATTTCAATCGAATTCGTTCACGATCCACAGACTCCAAGCGCTTCGCAAGCTTTTGCCGGATACCGAGTTCTTTGACCTTGAGCGTTCGGGATGGGATCTCAGGCGATGCAAGTCGCCGGAAGAGATCGCGCATATGTCCCGGGCTGGTTCACTTTTGGATGCGGCCTTCGAGGCGACTCTCAAGGAGGTGGCGAGCGGCAAGAGTCAACGTGATATCGCTGCAGCTGCCGCTGCGGCCTACTATCGGCTTGGGTTCGACGATGGCTTTGTTGGGCCTCTCAATGTCGGATCGGGCTGGGATTCGCTGCATGGGTTCCTCGCAGAGCGACCGCTGGTCGATGGCGATATCGTTCATATCGAGCTCTTGCCGCGGTTACGCTTCTATACGGTCCGGATCATGCGGTCGGTCATCGTAGGACAGGCAACCGAGGAGCAGCGAGCTGCGGCTCAGGCTCTTATCGCGTTACAAGATCGCCAAATCGCCGCGCTTCGGCCTGGGCGCGATTGCCGCTGACGTCGACCGCATCGTGCGGGACGGCGTTGTCGCGGCCGGGTTGCGCGAGACCTACGATAACATCACCGGGTATACGCTTGGTACCGCTCCGCTCGTTTCCCAGCACACGAGTGACCTATATCGCTGTTTCACGCCTCGTGCGGATTGGGCCATCGAGGAAGGAATGGTCTTTCACATGTACACATCCGCTGCTGGCCTTGCCGTCAGCGAGTCCGTCGTGGTGACCAGTTCGGGTGGGAAGCGATTGACCTCAATACCGCGCAAGATATTCGAGACGAGGCCGAAATGAGCGTCAGCACAGCAATGGTGAGCGAAAAGGCGACGGCAGGTGTAGCTACGTCGCAAAGTCAACGTGGCTCCGTCTCGGTCAACTCGTTGACCAAGATGTTTGGTCCGGTCAAAGCGGTCGACGACGTCTCACTGTCGATCGAGCCAGGAGAGTTCGTCGCCTTGCTCGGATCGAGCGGGTCAGGAAAATCTACTCTGCTGATGATGATCGCCGGGTTCGAGGTGTCCTCCTCTGGCGATATCATGCTCGACGGCGTACGGATCAATGATGTTCCGAGCCATCGTCGCGGCTTCGGCATGGTGTTCCAGAGCTACGCGTTGTTCCCCCATATGACCATCGCTGAGAACATCGCCTATCCGCTGCGGCGCCGGGGCTTGCGTGGCGGAGACGTCGAACGTGAGGTCACAAAAGCTCTGAAGCTCGTTGCACTTGACGGATATGGCGCGCGACTTCCAAGCCAGTTATCGGGTGGGCAGCAGCAGCGTGTCGCTCTGGCTCGCGCTCTTGTCTTCCGTCCACCCCTGTTGCTCATGGACGAGCCGCTCGGGGCACTCGATCGCAAGCTCAGGCAGCAGCTTCAAATGGAGATCAAGCTGATCCATAAGGAAGTCGGTAGCACCATCATTTTCGTTACCCACGACCAGGAGGAAGCGCTGTCCATGGCCGATCGCGTTGCCGTTCTCGAGCGAGGCCGCTTGCAGCAGTGTGGGACACCGCGTGAGCTATATGAGCAGCCGGCGACTGCATTTGTCGCGGATTTCATCGGTGAGATGAACTTTCTGCCGGTCGAGTTGCGGCGATCTGGAGGCGAGGTCTGTGCCCGCAGCGCCGATGTCGGCCTTGAGGTTGTACAGGAGGCCAGTCAGGTGCTGACGTCAGGCGACCGAGGGTTGCTGGCGGTTCGCCCGGAGTATATCGGCCTGACACCGGACGAGCGCGCTACCGCGACCGTTTTGGAATCGGCTTACACGGGCACGAACCAGAGCGTGCTTGTGCAGGTGGGGTCCATTCGATTGACCGCCCGGACTTCGGTGAGCCCAGGACGGCCGCTGTTCCAATCCGGTCAGCGGGTCCGCGTTGAGATAGAGGCTTCGCATACCCGCGTGTTTCCGGCGGCCCGTTGAGCTTCCCTTGGCCTGCGAGGAGCTGCCTGCAATGAGCCGGAACGACGCAATCTCGCGCGCGAGAAGCCATCTGGATTCTGGGGACTTCGAGACCGTGCTCTCGCGCCTCATCGCTATTCCTTCCGAGAGTCAGAACCCGGAGCGAAAACCTCAGCTTGCCGAGTATCTCGACCAGCTCCGCTGCATGCTTGAAGAGTTCGGCTGCGGTTGCCAGGTTTTGGCCGCTGCAGGCGCGCAATTCCTTTATGCAGAACGTATAGAAGATCCATCATTGCTGACAGTGCTCGGATATGGGCACGGCGACGTAGTTCGGGGAATGGACGGATCGTGGGCCGCGGGAAGGTCCCCTTGGCATATCACAAAGCTCAATGATCGCTGGTACGGACGCGGTGTCGCCGACAACAAGGGGCAGCACGTCATCAACATTGCCGGCCTCCGTGCTGTGCTCGAAACGAGAGGTCGGCTGGGATTCAACCTGAAATACCTGATCGAAATGGGCGAAGAGGTCGATTCGCCTGGCCTCCGCGAACTATGTACGGCGCGCAAGAAGCTCCTGTGCGCAGATATCTTCATTGCGTCGGACGGGCCGCGCTTGTCCGAGCATCGGCCGACAGTATTCCTGGGCTCGCGCGGATGTGTTACATTCGATATCTCGATCAATGCGCGGGAGAGCGCATATCATTCGGGCAATTGGGGCGGTCTGCTTTCCGATCCCGCAATCCAGCTCGCGCACGCCCTGGCTACGATCGTCTCCCCGACCGGCCGCATACTGATTCCAGAATGGCTTCCAAGTGAGCTGCCCGACGCCGTCCGGCGAGTGCTTGCCGATTGTGTCGTTGACGGGGGACCTGGCGGACCTGACATCGATCCGGCCTGGGGCGAGCCGGGGCTGACTCCGGCAGAGCAGGTATATGGCTGGTGCTCGTTTGATGTTCTCGCCATCAGTTGCGGAAATCCGCAAGCGCCGGTCAATGCCATTCCGGCGAGCGCCTGGGCGCGCTGTCAGCTCCGCTTCGTGGTCGGCGTTGATTGCGAGGACATTTTGCCGGCGCTGCGGCGACATCTCGCGAAGGCCGGTCTCGACATGGTCCAGGTGACGCCCAGCCCTGACGATGGTGTTTTTCTCGCCACGCGCCTCGATCCTGAGGATCCCTGGGCCAAATGGGCCCAAGACTCGATCGTTCGGACGACGCGGAAATCGCCGGCGATCTTGCCCAATTTCGCTGGCTCGCTTCCGAACGACATTTTTGCCAACCTGCTAAATTTGCCGACGCTATGGGTGCCTCATGCCTATCCTGGATGCCACCAACACGCGGCCGACGAGCACCTGCCGATCGAGCTCGCGCGTGAGGCCCTGGAAATTATGGCGGGCCTATATTGGGATCTGGGTGAGCTGGATACCCTTCCGCCGGTGCGACGAGACTGAACCGATCGGGTGCGGTTCGCCGGTCGTCGGGTGATCGCTTTTCTGCGAAGGCCCTTGCGCATTTTCGAAGTATCGCTTCCCAATTGATACGCCAAGCTCCGTCGATCAGCGGCGGGCGCCATGTTTGAAACCCGACGCTGGAACGGGGCAGGGCACATGACTGACGCATCGGATTATCATGGCTTCGGCGGCAAGCGTTGCCGCTGTTGCGAGCCCGGTCCAGCCCAGCCACCCTTCGAGGTCGCCATGTCGGACCAAGTCGAGCAGGCGCTGCTGCATGGCCTGTTCCCCGCAACCGATCTTGCGCCGTGAAGTGCTGCGCAGGGTCGGAGCAAGTGCGATCATCGGGGCGCTGTCGAGCATTCTCCCCATCGAGACGCTGAAGGCGATTGCCCAGGAGCGCAAGCCTCCCGAGAAGACAAAGCTCGCCGTCGGCTTTTTGCCGATTACCTGCGCCGCTCCGCTCATCTACGGCGAGAAGCTTGGGAGCTACAGCAGGGAAGGCCTTGAGGTCAGCCTGCAGAAGCCCGCCGGAATAGCTTTGATTCGGGACAAGATGCTCAATGGAGAGCTGGACGTTTCACAGCAGGTGATGCCCGTGCCCCTGACGATGACTGCAGGACTTGGGGGCAATGCCCAGTCGATCAAAGTGCTTACAATCCTGAATCAAAATGGAAACTCCCTTGTCCTGGCCAATAAGCACAGGGACAATCGCGATCCGAAGAACTGGAAGGGCTTTACCTTTGCCGTTCCGTTCGAGCAGAGTCACCAGACCCTGCAGTTGCGTAACTATCTAGCCGCGGCCGGCCTCGATCCGGACCAGGATGTCAAATATCGGATCGTTCCGCCCACCGAGTACGTGGCGAGCCTTCGAGTCGGGAGCATCGATGGCTTCTTCGGTGGTGAGCCGGCGGCCAGCGCGCAGTCTACGAGGGCGCGGGATTCATCCATCTCATTTCGAAGGAGATCTGGGACGGTCATCCGTGCTGCTCTGTCACTGCGTCAGAGAGCTGGATACAGCAAAACCCGAATACGTTTATGGCGTTCTACCGCGCCATCATCGCCGCCAGTCTCCATGTCTCCAAGCCGGAGAACCGCGTTGGGATGGCGAAGGCTCCGTCGGCGTGGAGGGTCGCGGGCAGGGTGTTGTCGGAGCCGCAATACCTCAACGCCCCTGAAATCGTTCTCGAGCAGGTCCTCGGTGGCACCTACGCCGACGGCCTAGGAACGATCAAAAAGGATGCGCGCCGCTTCGATTATCAGCCATTTCCGCACTATTCGGCCGCAGTCTGGCTGATGACACAGCTCAGGCGCTGGAACATGCTGAAGGAGGAGATCGACTACAAGGCGCTGGCGGAAAAAGTGATGCTGGCAACTGATGCTGTACGCATCATGCGCGAGCAGGGCGCTTCTGCCCCGGTCGTCGGTTTCGGCAGCGAGAAGATTCTTGGGAAGGACTTCGATTCCAACAAGCCGCAGGAATACCTGGCTTCTGTCAGGAAGCCGGGTTGATGCCGATGTCGCAACGGCTTCAGCAGCCCTGGGTGGCATCTATTGCGATCTTTGTAGTCTTCATTTGCATCTGGGCATGGCTCACGCCGCCGCCGCAGGGGCCCGTTAGCGCTGCGGATGCCGAGTACGCGCGGCTCGCTGGCCAAAGTGCGCCAGAACAGCAAGCGAGCGCAATTCCGTCCCCGTGGGTAGTTGCGCTGCGCGGCTGTGAGCTGATCGCGCACGCATTGGACCACGATAATCCCAATAATCTGGGAATCGCATGGCATGTCCTCTATTCCATGGGGCGCGTTGCCCTTGGTTTCACGTTGGCTCTAGCCGTCGCTGTTCACCTTGGCTTCATGCTCGGACTGTGGCCAGCATGCTATTGCGCCCTTGATCCCTTCATTCAGGTGCTTAGGCCGGTATCGCCACTCGCCTAGATGCCGCTTGCTCTCTACACCTTTCGCGACAGCACAATCTCGACCATCTTCATCATTTGCGCCGTATGGCCGATGTTGATCAGCACGGCGACGGGCACGGCTTCAGTGCGTGCGGAGTGGCTAAACGTATCCCGGGTATTCGGTGTCCCGAGGCTGGAGCACGTGACGCGCGTCGTCTTCCCGGCCAGCGTCCCGATGATCTTGTCGGGAATGCGTATTTCCATCCGCATAGCCTGGTTCGTGATCGTGGCCGCGGAAATGGTCGGCGCCCAAAGCGGGATCGGCTATTTCATCTGGAACGAATGGAATAACCTGCAGATCGCTAGCATGATCGTTGCCATCGTTCTGGTCGGTGGGATTGGCCTGGCGCTCGACGTCATTCTTAAACGGATTGGCGAACGCCTCAGCTTCCGGGAATAGGACGATGGCCGATCTCGATATCAACGACGTCTCGATGTCATTTGTGGACCGGTCCGGCAAGGAGCTGCGCGCGCTCGACCGCATATCGCTGACAATCGAACAAAGCGAGTTCGTCTGCCTGATCGGCCACTCCGGCTGTGGCAAGAGCACGTTGCTCAACATCATGGCCGGCCTGCTGACGCCCACATCGGGTGCAATCCGCTGTAGCGGCGCGGTCGTTACAGGCCCCGGGCCGGAGAGGGCAATGGTCTTTCAGAGCCATGCCCTGCTTCCCTGGATGACTTGCGTCGAAAATGTCTATCTTGCCGTCAAGCAGGCGTTTCGAGGAGCGTCGAAGTCCGAGCTAATGGATCGGGCCGAACAGGCCTTGAAGCTCGTGCACTTGGAGCACGCGATAGGCAAATACCCGTTTGAAATATCTGGCGGCATGAAGCAACGAGTCGGAATTGCGCGGGCGTTTGCGGTCCAGCCGAAGGTACTCTTGCTGGATGAACCCTTCGGTGCGCTCGACGCATTGACGAGATCGAGCTTGCAGGACGAGCTGGTGCGGTTCGTCGAAACGACGAAAACGACTGTCGTCATGGTCACTCATGACCTCGATGAAGCGATCTTTCTCGGCGACAGGATTGTCGCACTCTCCAACGGACCGGCTGCACGAATTGGTCGGATCTGGAAAGTCGGGATGGCTCGACCGCGCGACCGGCTCAAGCTGACAACTGATTTCGAGCGCATCAAGTACCGAAAAGAGATCTTGGAGCTCCTGTACAAGAAGGAGCCAATTTCCTCAATTGGCCAGCTAGACGCCATCGCAGAGGTAAGCTCTCGGATCGCGTGACCGCAGGCCAACCATCAGGCGGGGCATGGCGAAAATGCGCAAGTCTTCTCTCGCAAATTCTCAGTGGGCAATGATTCAAGGTCTCTCGAAACTGTCACAAACAATTCAGGAGGAGCAGATGACTGTATATTCAAAGGCTCTGGAAAGAGGAATGATCGCACTGGCGCGGTCGAGATTGACGGTTGCGGCGTCGTTGAGCTTTGCGATGATCGCGATCTATTTCGGTTTCATGGGGCTGTTCGCGTTCGGCAAGCCTGTTCTAGGCACGATGCTCGCCCCCGGCTTGTCGCTTTGCATTGTGCTCGGCCCGTTGGTCATCATCAGCTCGTTTCTTCTCTGCCTGCTCTACGTGTACGGGGCAAATACAATCTTCGACTGCAACGTGAAGTCCACGCTGGAGCAAGCGTGATGCAGTCGCAGAGCAGCAACATCTCCATCGCATTCTTCTTTGCGTTCATGGCCTTGACGCTCGCGATAACCTATTGGGCGTCCAAACGGACCAAGACGACCGAGACGTTCTTTGGCAGGTGGTGAAATCACCGCGTGGCAAAATGGCTGGGCCCTTGCCGGAGACTTTCTTTCTGCGGCGGCGCTTCTAGGCATCGCCGGTATTGTCACTTCTAACGGCTTCGATGGCATGGTGTATTCGATCGGGTGGCTCGTCGGCTGGCCGATCATTCTTTTTCTCATTGTCGAGCCACTCCGAAATGTGGGCAAATTCACCTTTGCCGATGTGGTGGCGTATCGTTTGTCGCAAAAGCCGGTTCGCCCTGCCGCCGCGATCGGAACGCTGGCCGTGATTTCGTCTCATCGCGCAGATGGTTGCGACAGGGGCGCTCATCAAGCTGCTATTCGGCATCCCGTATTCCTGGTCAGTCATCATCGTCGGGACCGCCATGCTGATCTACGTGCTCTTTGGCGATATGCTCGCTGCGACCTGGCTTCAGGTCGTCAAAGCGGCTCCTGATGGCAGGTGGGGCATTCCTCTGCATCTTGGTTCTTGCCCAATTCCAGATGAATCCGGCTGAACGATACGGCGCGAATGTGCTTCAGCCGGGTTCGCGCGTCGTTTCCGGTCAATGGGACGCGATTTCTCTTGGGCTGGGTCTCATGTTCGGTACGGCGGCGATGCCGCATATCCTCATGCTCGTCTACACGGTCAAGGACGTCAAGGCGGCGCGGCTCTCCATTCTCTATGCGACCGGCCTGATCGGAGCATTTCATCTCATGGTCTTCGTCATCGGCTTTGGGACCATGGTAATCGTCGGACCACAGGCCGTACTCAAAGCCGGAGGCGGCGGCAACATGGCCGCGCCCTTACTGGCTCAAGCGGTCGGAGGCAACGCCTTCTTCGGCTTCATTTGCGCCGTAGCGTTCGCGACCATGCTTGCAGTCGTTGCTGGATTGACCCTTTCGGGGGTTGCCACCCTGTGCCATGACCCCTGGACCAACGTCATAAGGGCGGGGAAGGCGGCAGAGTCTGAGCAGTTGAAGGTTGCGCGTGTCGCCACGATCATCATTGCCGTCGTCGCAGTCGTCTTGGGAATCCTGTTCGAGGGCCAGAATGTTGCCTTCATGGCGGGACTTGCGTTCTCCGTAGCTTGCGCAGCGAAACTTTCCTTCGCTGGTATTCGCAATCAGTTGGAAGCGTTTCACCACGCAAGGGGGCGGTGGCGAGTATCCTCGTCGGCTCGAGATTGCGCCCCCAGTGTGATCGTGAAGCTTGTGGGGTAACGGTCGAAGACATGAATTAGACTGTACAACCTGACCCCACGCAGGCCTCAAGCTCTTTCAGGTGCCGGTCATGGCGAGGCTGATTGAGGTATGTGCACGCGTCGAGCCTCAAGTTAATGATCCTCTGCGGATTCCGACGAAAGAAGCGCGAGGCGGACCCGCTTTCTCGACACTTGCACATACCTCAATCAGCCTCGCCACAGCCGTCAAGGCTTGATTCGTACGTGGCGTGAGGTTGTAACCTGAGACCGAGCGCGCGGCCAATTTCCAAATTGAAGCCGGAGCTGGACGGGTTGTTTGAGATGAAAGCGGACGTCTTGCGTCTATACGGGCCAGGTTCAAACCCGACGTGCCGCACCGCTCTTTCAAAGGAGGATGCGGGTAATGAGCGAACAGAGAGAAGGGGGAGGACTGTCGTTCTTTGGCTTTGTTGCGGTCGTCGACCTGAGCTAACGGCTTAGCTCCGGGTCAGCTATGAAGATTTACCTCATCTAGGGAGAGTGATGTGGAGTCCAACTATAACGAATGGTTCAATACGGACGCTTGGATGCATCAATACGCTGCTTTGCAAGAGCAGCAGCGGGCGAGGCAAGAGTCGGATCATATTCCTGCGGATCGTCGGATTATCGCGCCAATCTCATCAGGGTGACGCCACAGCGCGCGGTGGCAGGGATGGCGTGATCATGGGTTTCTTTTTCGCCGAGCACTTGCAGCGCACTCGGTGAGTTCTCCCCCACTGCGGGGACCTCGTGTCCTCGCGACCTTTTGCGCCGCATTCATCTAGCCAGGAGCAAATCGATATGAGCTGACCCCAAAAATCGTCGAATTGCCGGTCGGTCTCGAAATCAACATGTATGCGTGCGCCATTCGCAAGGAGGTTACCAGAAAGCTGGGAGCTTGAAGACAGATCCTATCCTTGCGATCAACGATCGGAGTGAGCACTACCCTCGCAAACAACACCACACCTTAGGCAATCTCAAGGAGGAGACAAGATGTCGATCACGATGACTCATAACGCCAAGTCTGCCGCTGAGGACCGTACTCAGCCGTTGGCGAATTTCAAACTTGCAGCAGGAGTCACTCTGGCGGTGCTAGCGCTGATGGTGTTCTGGCGCATCTTTCAGCAGGTCTATGCTTGGAGTGCCGGCCTGGATTCGACTGAGCCTGCGTTCGATGCCGCCTGGATGACGTTGCTGAAGGTTGAGCTTAGCGTCATCCCTTTGCTCTGGGTGGTGACCTGGGCGTATCTATGGTTCACGCGAGACCGCAATCTTGGCGCGCTCAAACGGGGGGAAGAGCTCCGGCGTTACTTCAATCTGGTCCTGTTCATCTTCGTCTATGCCTTTTGCGTCTGGTTCGCTACCAGCTTCTTTGCCGAGCAGGACGCCTCATGGCATCAGGTTGTGGTCCGGGATACAAGCTTCACGCCGAGTCACATCGTGCTGTTCTACGGCACCATGCCACTCTACGTGCTGTTTGGCGTGGGATCATTTCTGTACGCGATGACGAGGCTGCCGAAGTTCGCAACGCAGATCTCAATTCCATTCGTGCTCGTGGTTGTAGGTCCGTTTCTAATATTGCCGAACTTGGGCTACAACGAGTGGGGCCATGCCTTCTTCCTGATGGAAGAGGTGTTCTCCTATCCCTTGCACTGGGGTTTTGTCGTGATGGGCTGGAGTGTGCTGGCCTTGGGTGGGCTCCTGATCCAGATCGCGATGCACATGCTTGAAGTGATCGAGCGGCTTTCCCAAGAGGACGAAGTTTCGGTCGCCACCCAGCGCTGAAACCGCTTATGAACCATTAATTGCTGACAGCCCGGCATGTGCAAAGCATGCCGTCTTGCAATCATGTCGGGCGTCGGTTTCCAGGAAGGTCGATCTCAACACGGTAAAAGAACTAGGAGGAAGCCATGCAAGGAGGAACGTCTGTGAGACTGTATGGGCTCGAATGGCTTAAAGAGTCAGCAAGAATCTCAAAAGTGTTTGACCTTCTCGTCGCCGCCATCCTTTTTCTGGCCGTCTCCGGCGCATTCCACCTGCATTACATGCTGACCGCAGGGGACTGGGATATGTGGATCGATTGGAAAGACAGACAGTGGTGGGTCACCCTGACTCCAATTATGGCCATAACATTCCCTGCAGCTTTGCAGTATGTGTTTTGGACGAAATTTAGACTTCCAATCGCCGCTACATTTGCGGTCGTTTGTCTCCTGTTCGGTCAGTGGATAAATCGATATTTCGGTTTCCACCTGTGGTCGTACTTTCCGATGAGCGAGGTCATTCCAGCGCTGCTGATACCTGGCGCACTAGTCCTCGATGTCGCTCTTTTGCTGACCGGGAATTGTTTGTTCACGGCGATGTCCGGCGCCTTTGCATTCGCACTGCTTTTCTACCCGGCTAACTGGTTTTGGCTGGCGCCATATCGGCTACCCGTAGAAGTGATGGGGCAGCTTGTTTCCGTGGGCGATTACATCAGCTATGCCTTCACCCGCACCGCCCTGCCTGAGTATATCCGGCTGATAGAGCGGGGCACGCTTCGAACTTTTGGTGGCCACTCAGCCATTATCGCGTCCTTTTTCTCGGCGTTCGTATCCATACTGATGTATTTGGCGTGGTGGCATATCGGAATGCTCCTCGCTCGTGTGGTAACGACGCCAAACACCCTGAAGAATTTCATGGGGCTCACCGATAAGGATGAGCCAGCTGAGACAGCCCAAAAAGCCATAGACGGCACCAGCCTGCAAGGGCGCTTCGCCGCAGTCGAATGATCCTGCTGGGACTGTGGAGGACTCCAAATGAGAACATTCTGTTTCCGCAAAAGCTCATGCGTGCGTGTAATCTTATCGGCAGCGGCGGCGATCATGCAGATCGGAATACTGACCCTCGTCCCAGATGCTGCTCTGGCGCATGGTGAGCGCAATCAGGAGCCGTTTCTGCGGATGCGGACGGCTCATTTTTACGATGTGAAGTGGAGCACGAACGAAATTCCCGTGAACGGTGAAATCGTTGTCACCGGCAAGTTCCGACTCTTCCCGATCTGGCCAGTCAACCTACCCCTTCCCGAAGCGGCCTTTCTGGGAAACGGGACGCCGGGCCCGGTGCTAGCCCGAACCGAGAGCTACATTAATGGTGTCCCAGCAATTCAGTCCACCAAACTGGAGTTGAACCGGGACTATGAATTCAAAACAGTGCTCAAAGGACGAGTGCCAGGCCACCATCACGTCCATCCGATGATCAACGTGATGGGAGCCGGGCCGCTGCTCGGACCGGGAAACTGGCTGACGGTGACGGGGAACGAAAGCGACTTCAAGCTTCCAATCAAAACTCTCAGTGGCGAGACTATCGATAATCTCGAAACCTGGGGCCTTGGCAGGGTGTTCTTCTGGCATGGCTTGTGGGTTGCGATCGCCATCGTGTGGCTTGTCTGGTGGTTGCGCCGGCCGCTCCTGCTGCCTCGTTTTCGCGCGTTGACGGAAAAAGGCGGCGATCGATCTCAGCTCGTTACCAGCACCGATCGCCTATTTGGGGCCGGTTTGCTCGTGGCGACGATTCTCATCGTATTCTTCGGCTTTCAGGCGACCGACACCGCTTATCCAAGGACCGTGCCGCTGCAGGGGTCCCGCGCAACCGTCGAGCCCCTACCGGAAGTGCCTGAGCAGGTCAAAGTTGTGGTCAACAAGTCAAACTATGACGTCCCTGGCCGCTCGCTTCGTATGAACGTGACACTGACGAACAGTGGGAGCACGTCAGCACAGCTTGGCGAGTTCTTAACTTCCAATCAGCGCTTCATCAACCATGAGGTTAGCCAGGCAATGGCGACGGTGGATCCGAATTACCCCAAGGAATTGCTTCCTCCGAATGGGCTTAAGGTGAGCGACAGCCGACCGCTCAAGCCGGGTGAAACGAAGACAGTCGATATCGAAGCGGCCGACGCGGCATGGGAGACGGAGCGCTTGAGTAGCCTGATCAACGATCCGGACAACACGTTGGGAGGACTGTTGTTCTTCTATGACGAGCACGGCAAACGGACAATCTCAAACGTCAGCGGCCCCATGGTCCCTGTATTCACCGATCCCGACAACCGCACGGCTGAGAATCCGAAAGGAGGTCCGGGTTGAACATCGTAAAAGCCGCAGTGCTTGGAATTCCATCTTTGCTCCTCATCCTAGACTGCGGTTGGGCGCGGCCAGCGATTGCACACGGGGGAGTATCGATGGAGAAAGACGTGTGCAAGCTTCGCGCTGGGCCCTATATGATGCATTTTACCGGATACCAGCCGGCCAAGCAGGGGAATCAGGAATTTTGCGAGGACATTCCGGAAATCGGCCGCACGGTCATCGTCTTGGATGCCGTCGGCGATGTGCTACGTGATCTGCCCATCGAGGTGCGGTTGTTGCGAGACGCCGGCAACGACGTAGACAGCGAGTCCGTCCTTCGAATCCCGCCAAAACAATATCCGACAGGCTCACTATCGTTTCAGTACACGTTCCCCGAATCCGGGCGCTTTGTGGGCCTCGTGACAGTCGGCGACGGACCGAAATACGTATCGCGATTTCCGTTTTCGGTCGGTTACGGCAACGGGATTTGGGTCCGATATAGGGACAGTTTCGCAATCGTTCTAGGAACGCTGGCAGCCGGGGCCGCCCTGTTTTGGTACTCCACGTTGCGTAAGGAAAGCTAGGCTAGCACTTTGTCGGCCGCTGTCCGGCAATAAGGGTCACACTCATGTCTCGCGAAAAACACGGAAACAAGAGCGACTATATCCGAGTAGCGACGGGGCCGTCACTCGATCATGCTGGCACGCCAAACTTGACCGCCGGCACCGGCAGGGCGCGAACTAGGCTGATTCAAGGGACGGTAAGAGAACTCTCGTCCGCAAGCAGGCGTCCGGTATCAGCGCTTGGCATCACGTTGCTGTGCGTTGGCCTCGTGTGCCTGCCGACGGCCGCCTCTGCACATGCCGCTCTCGTGAAGTCCGATCCCGCGAGCCGGGCAGTGTTAGCTCATTCGCCGCAGCAGATCGAACTGTGCTTCAACGAACGCATAGAGCTCAAGTTTTCGAAAGTGGAGCTCAAGAACGCCAATGGTCAGTCGCTAACGCTCGGCGATTTGAAAGCAGGCAATGATCCGAAGTGCATGGTAACGGCAGTATCTGACATGAGACCGGGCAGCTATTCGGTTCATTACCGCGTGCTCTCGCAAGACGGGCATGTGGTGGACTACGGCTATCAGTTCACCGTCGAGCAACGTTAGGCATGCGGAATGACGGTATTGTTTCCAGCTCTGTGCAAGGCCATCGCTGACATTGCGCTTGCATGGGTCATAGGCGGAGTACTCTTTCTGTTGCTGGCAGCGCGGTCTTCCGATCCGTTCCTTGCCGCTTGGCAAAGACGAGTGCAGGTGAGCTTTCTCTGGGCGGCCGGCATTCACCTCTTCGCTACCGCTGGGTTATTTATCGCTCAAGTCGCGATTGCGACAGATATGGCACTATCGGAGATAGTCGCGGCTGGCCAGACGCTGGAAAGCTTCGGATTTGACACACATTACGGTCGGATCACGCTTGCAAGGTTAGCGCTCTCTCTTCTTTTGCTGCTGCCGACAGCGATCCTAATTCGCAGCTGGTCGAGGGAGCAGCAACGTTTAGCTTCAATCGTGACAGCCTGGACAGCAGCACTGATCGCGCTGATTGGTCCACTTGCTGGACACGCCGCCGGGGAAGACGACAGCCGTTGGCTCGTTCCGACCTATCAACTTCACGTGCTCGCGGTTTCGGCTTGGCTTGGGGCCTTACCGGCTTGGATCTGGCTGGTGGCTTCGGTCGCTGTCACCCCCACGGAGACTCGGCGCGTCTATGTCGCGGCGACGCTGCGACGTTTCTCCCAACTAGCAATCGGTTTCGTGGTCGTCGTCGTCGCATCAGGTTTGGTGCTCGCGTTTAGCTCCGCTAGTTCGGCTGGCGAGTGGCTTGGCACGACCTACGGTCAACTAATTATAACGAAGCTAGCTCTACTTGCATGCAGCCTGTTGGTGGCCAATCGGATTCGCACGCGCTTCCTACCCGTCATGGAAACCGTAGGAGCAAAACCCGCGGCTTTTCTTGCAGGAGCTGGATGGGCAGCAACTGAATTCTTTTGCGGTGTTCTGATCGTCGGCTGCGCAGCCGCGCTCTCTTCAGTCATACCAGCACGACATGATCAGCCCATCTGGCGGCTGCCGTTTCGCTTTTCGATCGAAGCCACGTGGCCGGCGTGGCCGACGCCCGTTATCGCGGCGGGCGCCTTCTCACTAGCACTATTGTCACTCTTCTGGGGCCTACTCGTTTGTTTGAGAAAGCCGCAAAAGGCAAAAGCAGTTGCAGCAGGCGCCGCCGCCGTTATTTCGGTCGCAGGCGGTCTGTGGCAGATATCCGTGCAAGCCTATCCCGATACTTACCGCCGCCCGTCGGTTGCCTATTCGACGATATCAATAGCCAATGGAAAGCATCTATTTGCCCAGAATTGTGCGGCTTGCCACGGCAGCGGAGGGCTTGGCGATGGTCCGGCGGCATCGACCCTTCCCAAGCCGCCCGCGAATTTGAGCGAACCGCATACTGTGCTGCACACGGCCGGCGACATGTTTTGGTGGCTTAGCCATGGAATTCCAAAAAGCGGCATGCCCGGATTTGCTGATGTATTGGACGAACAGGCCCGCTGGGATGTGATCAACTTCCTGCGGACGTTTTCAGAGGGATTTCAGGCGCGCCTCCTGTCGCCTGAAATCGTACCCGATCATCCGTGGCTGGGGGCTCCAAACTTTTTCTTAGAGGACGAGAATGGGGCGGAGAGGGAGCTGAAGGACTTCCGTGAGCAAAGCAATGTGCTGCTCGTGTTTCCCGAAAAGTCCGACGCAGTGCGCGTTGAACAGCTACGCCTTGAGCAGAAAAGATTCCGGAAAGAACGATTGTGGGCGATTATCGTGTCGCCAGACGCAAAGCTGGCGGCGGACGTCCCAAATGTCCGGCATGGAGCACAAGAGGTTAGAGAAAGTTACGATCTGCTCTCCCGGAGCACTACAAATCGTGGAGATCCCAAGCGTTTGGAAATGGGAAGACATTCCATGGAATTCCTAATCGACAGGTTCGGATACATCCGTGCGCGCTGGTTGCAAGAGGAGGACGAATGTGGTTGGCAAAATTCCGACGAGCTGATCTCGCAGGTCCGAGTTCTCAATAGAGAGTCCAAAATTCTCCCGCCACCCGCGCAACATGTGCACTGAATTAGTGGAAATCTTTCAGGGCTCGCAAACAAAGGAGGAAAGCATGCAAATATCATCCCGTCCCAACCGGTTTGGCGATCGATTCGAACAGTTCATTTGGTGCATGATTCTTGTGGCTGGCGCTCTGGTCGCCGCTCCAGCCCACGCACAACACCATGAGCCGGGCATGCACCATATGCACGGGTCTGACGGTGCGCCTGTTGCGAGATCGGGAAATACCGGCGAGCTGCCCGCATTGAAGATCCTCCTGCCGCAATCTGGTAATACCATCGGCGAGCGTGTTGCTTTCGTTTTCCAAGCCGACAATAACATTGCAGAAATGACCATGAGCTCTGCCAATCCGAGCGTTCATCTGCATGTTGCGATGGACGAAACCGAGCTCATGCCAATGGCAGACCAGCTGATCCAGCTTGGTGATGGCCGCTATCTCTATGTTTTCGATCTCCCTGCCAAGCCTGGTCGGCACACAATAAGACTCTATTGGGCGGATCCGCAGCATCACACAATCTCCGAGACGGTACAGACCCTCAACGTGGTTGTGAAGGAATCAAAATGAGCAAGCCGTCAATCATTGGGGGCTTAGGTGTGAGCCATTATCAGGAAAGTCTTGCGCGTGCGCTAGCTGATCCGGAGGGATTGTGGGCGGAAGCTGCGAAAGAGGTTGATTGGATCGAGTGGCCGAGAAAGATCTTCGATCCATCAATGGGCATCTACGGCCGTTGGTGCGCCGGCGGAGCGGTCAACACTTGCTACAACACGCTCGATCGCCATGTCGCACAGGGCAGCTGCGCGGCGGCCGTTCCGGCGAAATGCGGATCACGCGGTTCTTCGCCGCGCAGTTCCTCGGCGGCTTCAATGGGCGCCTCCTGCAATGCGGCGCGTGACGAGCGCTGATCTGACGTGAGTTGCGGCGTATCCCTCCGCCAAAGCTTTCAATTGCCCCCAAATGCTTGATTCGATGGCGGTAATCCTGATCGAAAAATCTTGAATCGGATGAATCGCTTGTGATTCATTGTCGGGCACCTGAAACGCGATTGGCCCGACGCCCGGCGCACTCATCAGGCGGCGACAATGTGCATCTTGCTCCGCGATCTCGTTGATCTCCTTGGTGACTAACGCGACGCGACGGTCGAGATAGCGCCAGTCCTCGGCCAAGTCCTGGATGAGCCGAACCACCCGAGGTGACAGGCTTTCCGCAGGCATCGAGAGGATTTGGGGAAGCGCCAATCGGAGTGCTGCCGCTCCCTGGCGCACTGGTAGCCCTCGCTCAAGCAAAAAGCCCCGGATTTGATTGATAACCGCCGTTCTCTGCGTCACCAATCGACTGCGAACTCTGTGGAGTGCCTGCAAATTGAGTTGTTCGGCCGACTTCACTGGGACGAACCGCTTGTCGGCCGCTGAACGGCCTCGGCGATCGCTTCAGCATCCCGAAAATCATTCTTGTGACCCTTGAGGTATGGCTTGACGTACTGTGCCGGCAAGAGCCGCACTTGACGGCCAAATTTCTCGAGCTCGCGACCCAGATGATGTGCGCCTGGACAGCCTCCATTCCGGTCAGGCAACGCGGAACATTGGCCAGCGACTGGTCAAGCTGATTTCTCGACCGCTTCTTGCGTAGCGTGATTGCGCCTGTGGCATCGAGACCAACGACATGGAATGTGTTCTTCCCGAGATCGATACCGATCGTGACAATGTTCGGGGGATGTCCCGGGTTCTGTTGAATTTCTGAAGAGGTCGGCGTTGCCCACCTTGAGCCGGTAGGCTCGGGGTGCTGATTCCACAAAGGAGAGCAACGCCATGACGAGAGATATCACACCGGCTGGTTCGCCGGCGACTGGGGCTGTGGACGAAGCGTATGCAGAAGTGCGGGCGAGCTTCGATCGGTTCTGCCTTGCGGCAGGGATCGAGGCGCTCGGCACGATGATGGAGACGGATGTCACGGCGGCCTGCGGGTCGCGCCACGGTCGCGATGCGGCGCGGCGGGCGCACCGTTGGGGCCGAACGCGGGGACGGATCGGTTTCCACGGCGGCAAGATCGAGGTCGAGCGCCCCCGGGTCCGGGGCGTGGACGGCCGCGAGGTCACGATCCCGAGTTGGGAAACGGCGGCGCAGGAGGACTGGCTCGGTCGCTGGGCGATGAACCTGATGCTGATCAATGTGTCGACGCGCCGGTTCGGCCGCGCTGTCCGACTGCCCGAGGGTGACGTGCCGGCACCCGCCCGGATCGGGGGTTTCGAAGTCGGCGGCCTCGCGGAGGTTCGTAGCGCTGTCGGCGGCGCGGCTGGCCGACTTCATGGCTGCCGATCTGTCCGCGCTCGACCTTCTGGTGGTCCAAATCGACGGGCTGCATCTCGGCGACGATCTCGTGCTGGTCGCCGCGATCGGGGTTGACGGCGAAGGCAACAAGCATCCGCTGGCGCTGGTGGAAGGGGCGACCGAGAATGCCGCAACGGTTCAGGCCCTGCTGGACAACCTGGTCTCGCGCGGGCTCGCCCCGACGGTGCCAAGACTGTTCATCGCCGACGGCGCGAAGACGTTGTCGAAGGCGATCCGCCGCACCTTCGGTCCGGCCGCTGCGATCCAGCGCTGCCAGATCCACAAGGCGCGCAACATCATGGAACGCCTGCCGAAAGAGCATCATGCGGCCACCCGCCGGGTGCTGCGCCAGGCCTGGGAGCTCGATGACGCCGACAAGGCCGAAAAATTGATCCGCAATCTCGCGCGTCGACTCGACCAGCAATGGCCCGGCGTAGCGGCCAGCATCCTCGAAGGCCTCGACGAAATCCTGACTGTCGTCCGGTTGAAGCTGCCGAAGGAGCTTCGTCGATCGCTCGCCTGTACCAACATCGCCGAGAACATGATGGGCACCGTTCGCCGCGTCACGCGCAACGTCAAACGCTGGCGGGATGCCGGTATGGCCTTGCGATGGGTCGCGGCCGGGATGATCGAGGCCAACAAGGGCTTCCGACGATTGAAGGCGCATAAGCAATTGTCGGTTCTGCGAGCGGCTCTTCAAGCTCGCCACAATCGCATGACGATCAACCCCGTTGCCCACGTCACGAGGGCCGCGTAACATTCATTCCGGCAACGTCGGCCCGACCTAGTTCAACAGCGATCGGGACATCCCCCAATGTTCGTATTCGACATGGCTTGTGCTCCTGCTGCTGCCCCGCCGGTCTCCACGTTGCCGCTGAGAGCGGGCGTGGTCCATGCCATTAACTCATGAGAACTTTCTCGTCGAAGCTCACGCTTCTCGAATGCTCAAGCGCTTCGGGGGCGTGAAATATCGATATTTTCCGGTGAGCGTACCGTTAACGAACTGAAGACCGTGATCGCCATAGATGATATCCTCGCGCAAGTAGCCGTCGGCTATGGCCTCTTGATTGTTGCCACCGACTGTCTTGCGGCTAGTCGCGACCCCATGGCTGGCTGACGGCGAGCCGAACATTTCAATTATGGATTCGCGTGGTGTGCCCAGTTTCAAGGCATCAAATTGTTTGGCAGGAATCATTCCGGATGCCTCGATGGACTCAGCTCTCATTGGTGGGAGGTCTTCAGATCCAATTGGCCTACGAGCCACAACTTTCTCGATGCAGTGCGAATGAATTGGAATGCCAGGATGCGAGTCCCATTTAATGTAATGATCAGACCGTAGAATCTCCCAGTCTGCTTCCGCATAGATGGCCTCCAGCTCTCCACGCGAGAACGACTTCTTGTGACCGGACACCAAACTCTCCTTCGAAATAGGATGGTCTGGTTGATCGAGAGTATTGGTGAAGCAATGAAATCCTCCCGGCCGAGTCCTATCGATGAAGGCCGTGACGAGCGGTTTCCAGACGCTCCGTTCCGTGAAATGCAATACGGAATGCGCTATAAGGACGTCGAGGTAAGCAGGCGGCCGGAAATCTTCAACGCGAACAACCCCGCTCGTAATGTTCACGCCAAGACCGCTTGCGAGCCGGTTCAGCTTGGAGATAGCGGCTTCAGAGATGTCAGTCGCGATCACCTGATGATCAAAATGGGCCAGATAGAGAGCATTGCGCCCCTCGCCGCAACCCAGCTCGACAACCACGCTCTTCGCGCGGAGAGCTGGCGCGATCTCGAAGATTTCGGGGCTAGGACCACCCATAGACGAAACGTTGTGGTCGGCGTAGCCCGAATCCCACCAACAAGGTGAATTCGCCACCTCTTTCATACTGAACCTCACGCCGCCTGATATTGCTCCTCAAGGCTAACCATCGTGTCGGAGTAAAACATCCGAGCTATAATGCTTGAATATTTGAACCCCTTTTGAGTAAGCTGACAAACATCATCATCTGCCAAATTGACGAGTTGCAAAGACTCGAGCGCCTTGAGTTCTTCACCAAAATCATCTGCTAGTGCTCGTCCGAATATGGCAGCGTACTTCTTTCTGCTTAAAGCTGACAATGTGAGGCCAAGCAGCGCGTAACGACGCGCAACATCTTCCGACGTCAGTTTAATTCCGTGTGATGCTATCGCCCCAGAATCGAACGGTCGATCCGAGAATGCGCTGATGATGCGCGAAGCCGCGCGCCCGTCTACGGCATAATCAGTGCTATAGTGATATTGGCCGAGGTAGCTTCTAGCACCAGCTCCTAATCCTAGCAGGGGTGTCCCCTCGAAGTCCGACATCTCCTGCCGGTAGGCATGGTCGCCAGTCATCCTCGTGAAACGTGTGAAGGATTCTTGACGGTAGCCTTTGGACGCCATCAGAGCAACGTTCTGATCGTAGACTTCATACTTTTCCGCTTCAGAGAAAAATAACTCAGGATCGCACATTTTCGAGGTAATGACGTTCGTCATCGGACGAATAACAACGGGATAGAGAGAAATTGTCTGCGGCTCATAGTCGAGCACGCGGCCAAGCGAAAGCATCCAAGAGTTGAGGGTTTGGCCACGCAGGCCGTAAATCAGATCAAGATTGACGTGAGAAAAGCGCTTGATGAGGGCTTCGATTGCCGCTTTTGCGATCTCGATCGAATATGGCCGACCACAGTGCGCAAGCTCGCCGGGCTCCATACTTTGGATGCCCATGCTCATTCTGTTGACGCCAAGTGCCTGCAAGCGATCCATAAGGTTGTTGTCGAAAGAGTCCGGTGCGCCCTCGACCGTAATCTCGCATCGCCGGCTTCGTTTTGGAAATGCAGTATCGAGGGCGGCGAATATCTCGCCAAATTGATGCTTCGTTAGCAGCGTCGGAGTGCCGCCGCCGAAATAGATACTGACAACCTCTTGATCTCCAAAGTACTCTCCATAACGAGCGATGTGCTCTACCAACCGACCAACATAAGACTCCTGGGTTCCGTGCCTATTGCGCGTTGTAAGGAGAGTGCAATAGGTGCAGCGGTAACGACAGAACGGAATGTGGACATAGATGTTGAGTTGCTTTGAGCGATTAACCTGCTCAATAACATCAGCGATGCGGAGTGGTTGCCGGAAAGCCCTATACGCGCGCTTCGAAGGATAGCCATAAACATATGTTGGCAGCTCCTTATTCTCTATCTTCGTCCGAAGAAATTCCAGACGATCCATGACTTAACCCCTCGGTCGTCGTGCGTGACCCGGAGGTCATGGACTCCGCTCGGCCGCTCTTGCCGCCGCGCAAAGAGGGACACTCAAGAGTCGTGCCAAGCCCGCGAAGTGTCCCAGAGAAGGTCGTTCTGCGTTCTATTCAATGGCTTAACTGCGAGCGCGGGACAGCACGTCGCGCGAACATCACTGTGTCTCAGGAGCGACAAAACCGACAACAGGGGCAACGTACCTAGGCCCAGTATGTCCTTTGGCGCCAGCATAGCGGCGCCACCGGTCTCCGTCACAGTCGAGCCGCCGTCGCGTATGAAGGCGCGGCGGCTCGACATCGGAGAGCGCAGATGCCGTAGGTTCTTTACGTGGGGCTCGACGTTCACAAAGCCAGCATTTCGGTGACTGTGGCGGAGGATGGACGGAACAGGACAGTGGGTTTCATCGGCTTTCAATTACCCATAACTTTGACCACTCGGGCTGATCCGCTGATCGGCGAAATCTTGAATCGAAGGAATTACTTGTGATTCCTTGCTGAGCACCTGAGTCGCGAAGGGGTGCTCTATGGGGCTGACATTAAGGGATCGATCGGCAAAAGGCTGTTTGCGGTCCTTGGAAGGCGATTGTTGGATTGATCGAGAGAGTAGTGGATGCGAGTTTAGGGACGCGCGGCTCGGCGACAGATTCCGCAAACTGCTCACGCAGATTGGAAGCGCCATGGGACAAAGCATTCCGCTCGTCTGCCAGGATTGGGCGAATGCCAAGGCAGCCTACCGCTTCTTCTCCAATGACCGGGTCAGTCGAAGCGGACATTCTGACCGGCCATTTCCAATCGACACGTGATCGTGCCGCCGCCGCTGAAGGTCTCGCTCTTGTGCTGCACGATACAACCGAGTTCAGCTATCAACGCGAGAAGTCAGAAGCGATCGGCATCACCAAGAGCATAAACAGTGGACGGGATAAGGCAGGTCGCCTCAGATCGAACACGGTTTGCGGCATCCTGATGCATTCCAGCCTCGCGGTGACAATCGAGGGGGCGCCGCTGGGGTTGGCGGCCGTTAAGTTCTGGACCCGGAAGAAATTCAAGGGACGGCAGCGCTTAAAAAGAAGATCAATCCTGAAGTGGACCCCGGGAGCAGGACCACTGACGCCGCCTTCTTAGTTGGAAGTCTCGCCGCTCCGATTTTCTGATATCAGGCCGCGAGGGCCTCTGTCTGCGTCTGTTGTTGAGGTTGTGGGCGTGTGGGCAACGCCTCTTCGGCGTTGTCCACCATGTCCACAGCCTTTGCCGTAGCGCCGGCGCGCCAGACCGCCATCGGGGTGCGATAGCCGTGTGCCTGGTGCGGGCGCTCCTCGTTGTACAACGAAGAACGGCCCCACGGGGCGATCGGCAATCGATCGCCGATTTTGCTGCACAACCACGTCGGCGCGTCCAGCCCGCCAACGTGATCAGAGCGCAAAACTCTAGTTCTGGGTGGTCCAAAGTTCGGTCTCGCTGCAAAAACCCCGAGACTCTAACTGCCGCTGGATGAAAAGCAATGGCAGGTCACTCCTTCGTCAGGCTAATCGCTGTCGCTCAGGGATGCTGCTCATGCACCCTTGAGGCAAGACTCAACTTTCAGGAAAAGTGGGGACTACGCTAGGCCAATGCCACGGCTATCCTTCGAGTGCCGGGTAGCGATGTCCAATTGTTCACCGCATGCGCCCAAGTTAGGTTGTTCAGAATAACAAGGTCCCCTGGTTTTAGCTTGAGAATAATCTCGTCACAAAAAAGTTTCTCGTAATCGGCGCCTGAACACCAGCTCCGTCCTGCATTAACGGGGTCCAGTTGGTGCAACTCAAAACCGTCCGGCGGGCGCTTGAGAAGTTCGCGCTCCTGCAACATCCGAACGAAAAAGTGAAGACAGCTTTGGTCAACACTACCAATGTTATCCCAAAGGACATTCACATCGCGCCCTAGGAGAAGGGAAAAGCTTCTTTTCGGCCTTGCCATAACAATCGCCAGCAAAAGGCCCGGGATCTCGGATTTAACTTCGGCTACTATTTGGTCATCTGGTACCAAATAGTCATCCGGCGAGCTCAGACGATAAAGTGCTTTTGCACGAGTGATCATGCCCCGAGACAATGGTTTTGATCCAGGCAATATTTTTGTCGTTTTTTCTCGTAAAAGTCCCCATGCCTCACTTGTGTCGTCGATGTTCAATAGGATTGTTTCTCCTCCGTCTTTACTATTCTCGAAACAATAAAAGCACGACAACTGCATATTAGATATTCTATCTCCTTCGGAATGCGGGGTGACAAGCTGATAATCATCTCGCGAATTAACGCTCATGAAGTATTTGGTGATCCGCCGTCGGTGACCAAGAAAATCGGAAAAGCCGGCCTCCAGCTCTAGCTTTTTTTGCAATCCCAGTTCACCGGCAATTTGATGTACGAGGCCGTCCGCCTCGCTCGGTGAGACATTACGAATCAAAATGACACAGTCTCGACTGAGTGCCTCGATCACGCAAGTCACGTCCAAGCCGCTGCACCCAAGGGCCAACAGTATGCGCCGATGTGAGAGATCAGGAGTCAGTTGTGGTTGCGACATTCGCCGTGGACCCGTTCTTCGTCGCTTTCGTCGCCTCACGAGCAAGGGCCGTGCCACAGACGTCAGCGGGCATTAAGCGAAAACGCTACTTAGTGCCGAGCCCCGGCCAATCTACGAAAACGCGATGCGTGGCGAACTTTGTAACATCGAGCGGAATCCCTGCCACAGGACCCTCTCTCACTCGACGAGCAGACCACCTGGAGAAAGCAGCGGCGAGCATTTTGGCTCGCAAAGGCAATTCGGGCAAGGGGCGGGCGCCCGATCTTGAGTGGTCGTCGCTGTTGACGGCGCGTGCTGTTGTGTTGAGCTCTGTTCGGTTCAAGGCGTTAATGTCCCAAGCCCGACGGCAACCGGCGAGAAGCGAATTGTTTTCTTCAGAATGAGCTCGCAGAAGGTCATTGGCGCGTCCGTTACTTAACGTGAGCGCCAAGGAGATTCTGCTGTACGCGCGGTGATGACGGAGGCTGTTGCAGAGCTTCCGACGACTTTGCGGACCGCCCATGCGGTGATCGTCGCCAATGACGTCCGTATTGTTGTGCTGAGCTGTGTCTGGTTCAGGACGTCGATGTCCCAAGTCCGACGGCGGCATTTCGAGCGAGGCGCGTTGTTTCTTCAGGAAACGCTCGCAGTACCTCATTGGTATGTCGATTGCTTGAAATGCGGGGTGATCCGTTACGGGCCTTCATCGTAACCCCTGTCTAAGAGTTCAGATGAAACTTGCTACACCGGTTGGCTCTTGCATCTTTGTTGGTGGTGGTACGCTAGCTGTTAGATGTGCTCAGCTAGTGATGGAGATGGGCCACGTGATCCGGGCGGCGCTGTGTGCCGACGCCATATTCCGCGATTGGGCCGCTCTCGCCGATATCTTGTGTGTGACGAGCATTGAAGAGCTATCTGAGCTGCTCAACGCCGAGCCAGTCGAGTGGATATTTTCCGTTGCCAATCCGTTCATATTGCCAGCAGATGTGTTTGGGCAAGCGCGTAGAGGCGCTTTCAATTACCACGACGGTCCGTTGCCGCGATATGCCGGAACTCATGCGACGTCTTGGGCGCTTCTTGCCCGTGAGACCGAACATGGCATCACGTGGCATCGTATCGATCACGGTGTTGGTACTGGTGAGCTGGTCGTCCAACGTCAAGTGTTGATTGCGACGAGCGATACTGCGCTGACACTGAATCTCAAATGTTATGAGGCTGCTATCGATGGCTTCCGCGAGCTTCTAACTGGCTTAACAAATGGAGAGCTTAGTGCTCGTCCGCAAGCGCTAGCGGACCGAAGCTTTTTTCCGAAAGGTCGACGCCCAGATGCGGCGGGCTGTCTGCGATGGGATCGATCCGCACAAGATCTGGAAGCGATGACGCGCGCCTTAGACTTTGGCCCGTATCATACCAATCCATTGGGGTTGTCCAAGGCTCTCGTAGGAGATGACGTTGTCGTCGTCAGGCGCTTGGAGGTGACGGCTCGGCGCTCTGGTTTTGCTGCGGGGGCTTTAGTTGAGATCCACCCCAGCCACTGGCGTGTGGCGACAGGGACAGAGGATGTTGATGTTTGGCTTAACAGCTTGGATGGTAAGGCTCTGGATGCGCGGGTACTCGCGAGGCGTTCTGATTCCCATGTAGGCGACCGCCTCCCGATTCTGAGCGATGACGAGGCGCGCAGCATAACGGCTGCGCATGAAATGTTGGCGCCTCGTGAGGGTTTTTGGCGACGGCGGCTTGAACAGTTCAAAACATCCCAGCTTTCCTTTTTGTCGTCTTCAGTAGCTTTGGCTGCACCTCAATGGCAGTTGAGTTCATGGCGAATTCCAGGTGCTTTGGCTGAGCTGTCTGCCAGTAATCGCACGGAATTCTTGCTAACGGCTTGGCTGATCTACCTAGCCCGCATCACGGGAGAATTAGAGCTTCAATTGGGATGGACTCCCGCGCCGAGTGGGTCGCGAGCGGGCTTGAAAGCGCTCGAGGTGCTTGTCGCTTCTGTCGTGCCGATGGCAATTACCATCGATCTCGACAATGATTTTGCAGAGGCGCGCACGGTGGTCGCGGCCGAATTCGCTCAGCTGAAGGAGCAGGATAGCTTCGCGCGAGATCTTATCGCCCGCTGCCCAACGTTGCTCGGTATGGAGGCGTTACGATTGTGCCGGCCATGGCCCGTTGGCGTTATGCTTACTGTAAGTGGCGAGTCTGCCGCTGGTGACTTAGCTTCGAGCCCGACTTCTGAGGCAGCCCTGCCCGGTGGGGCGTTAACATTTGAGGTTTGCGCTCTAGATGGGAACTTTCGATGGCACTTTGATGCAAGTCGCTTGGAGCCCAAGCATATCGACCGTATGACCCAGCATTTGCAAAATTTGCTATGTGCTGTGAAGGCAGATCCGCGGCAGCCGGTGGGGCGGATTGAACTCTTGTCATCCGCTGAGCGTGCGTATCTGCTGGAGGAGCTGAACCGGACGGCATCGGCCTATCCGTCGGACGTGTGCATCCACGAGCTGTTCGAGGCACAGGTTCGCCGTGCGCCGGACGCGGTGGCGGTGGTCCATGAGGAGGAGCGGCTAAGCTATGGCGAGCTGAATGCGCGGGCCAACCGCCTGGCGCATCATCTGATCGGGCTCGGGGTCAGGCCGGACCAGCCGGTAGCGATCTGCGTTGCGCGCAACGTGGCGATGGTGGTCGGGCTTTTAGCGATCCTCAAGGCGGGCGGGGCGTACCTGCCGCTGGACCGGGCCTATCCACCGGCGCGGCTGCGGCAGGTTTTCGACGATGCGGCGCCGCGGCTCCTGCTGGCCGATGCGGCCGGCCGATCCGCGCTGGGCGCCGGTGCGTTGGCCGATGTGAGCGTGGTGGATCTGGAGACGGCCATGCCGGCGTGGGCAAACCTGCCGGCGTCGGATCCGGACCCGCGCGCGCTTGGCCTCACCTCACGCCATCTCGCCTATGTGATCTACACCTCCGGATCAACAGGCACCCCCAAGGGGGTCATGGTCGAGCATCGCGGAGTGGTGCGTCTGGTGGCGGAGAATGATTTCGTCGAGATCTCGCCGCAGGACGTTTTTCTCAACGCTTCCTCGCCGACATTCGATGCGACCACGTTCGAAGTTTGGGGAGCCTTGGCGAACGGCGCCAGTGTTGTGCTCTATCCTGAACGCTATCTCTCGACGGCAACGCTGGCCCGGATCATCCAAGACCAAGGCATCACTATCGCTTGGATGACTGCGCGGTTGTTCGACGTCTATGTCGGGGAGGGGCGGAGCACCAGTGGGCTGCAGCAACTGCTGGTCGGGGGCGAAGAGGTCTCGGCCACTTCCATCAGAGCATGTCAGACGCGACATCCGACGCTGCGAATCTCAAATGGCTACGGCCCGACCGAGAACACCACCTTCAGTCTCTGCTACCCGGTGCCTGCTCGCTTCGATGGCCAGCAGCGGGTGCCACTGGGACGACCAATCCGGAATTCGGTGGTCTATCTGCTGGACGGTCATGGTGCGCCGGTTCCGTTCGGCGCGGTCGGGGAGCTCTACGTCGGCGGGGCGGGTGTGGCGCGCGGTTATCTGAACCGGCCCGAGCTGACCGCGGAGCGGTTCATCGCCAGTCCCTTTGTGGACGGCGACCGGCTGTACCGCACCGGCGATCTGGCGCGCTATCTGCCGGACGGCAATCTTGAGTTTTTGGGCCGCAACGACGACCAGGTGAAGATCCGCGGCTTCCGCATCGAGCCGGGTGAGATCGCGACGCGGGTCGCCGAGCATCCGTTTGTGCGCGAGGCGGTGGTGGTGGTGCAGCAGGACGGTGCCGGCGAGAAGCGGCTGGTGGCCTATGTGGTGTGTGCGCCTGAAGCTCAATCGGATGAGCCGGATGGCGCTGGAGCTGAGCTGGCCGCCACGTTGCGCGCCCACATAAGTGCACACCTGCCGGAGTACATGGTGCCATCGGCGTTCGTGCGGCTGGCGGCGCTGCCGCTGACGGTGAATGGCAAGCTGGACCGCAAGGCGCTGGCTGCGCCGGACGATGAGGCGTATGCGCATCGCGCCTATGAGCCGCCGCAAGGCGAGATCGAGATCACGCTGGCACAGATCTGGGCCGAGCTGCTCGGTGTGGAGCGGGTCGGACGCCATGACCACTTCTTTGCGCTCGGCGGGCACTCGCTGCTGGCGGTGCAACTGATCGAGCGTTTGCGGCGGCGGTCGCTGGGGGTTGAGGTGCGCACGCTGTTCGCCAGGCCGGTGCTGGCCGATCAGGCCGCAAGCCTGGGCAGTCATCAGGAGGTGGCGGTCCCGGCCAACCTGATCAGCGAACAGAGTCCGGCGATCACGCCAGAGATGTTGCCGCTCATTGAGCTGGCGCAGGGCGAGATCGACCGGATCGTCGCCACGGTGCCCGGCGGCGTCGGCAACATCCAGGACATTTATGGCTTGTCGCCGCTGCAGGACGGCATCCTGTTCCACCATCTGTTGGCGACAAAGGGCGATCCGTACCTGCTGGTCTCGCAGATGGCGTTTGCCGATCGTGACCTGCTCGAGCGCTATCTTGCCGCGGTTCAGCGGGTGGTGGATCGGCACGATATCCTGAGGACGTCGTTTGTCTGGGAAGGGCTGTCGCGCCCGGTCCAGGTGGTGTGGCGCCGTGCGCTTTTGGAGGTGAGCGAGGTCGAGCTGGACGGCGCTGCTGGTCCGGGCCGCGCGCAGCTTAAGGATCGGTTTGATCCGCGCCAGCACCGCATCGATCTTGGCCGAGCGCCCTTGTTGCGATTTGTGATCGCGCGCGAGCCCGGCAGTGCGCGCTGGCTGCTGCTGGAGCTGCAGCATCATCTGATCGGGGATCACACCACGCTGGAGGTGATGCGTGCCGAAGTCCAGGCCGTGCTGGAGGGCCGCGAGCATGAGCTGGCAGCCCCGCAGCCGTTCCGCAATCTGGTGGCGCAGGCGCATCTCGGCGCTGATGCCAAGGCGGATGAAGCGTTCTTCCGGGGGTGGCTGGCAGACATCGACGAGCCGAGCACGCCGTTCGGCTTGAGCGAGGTGCGCGGCGACGGCAGCGGGGTTCGAGAGGCGCAGCGGATGCTGCCGGAGCAGCTGAACGCGCGGCTGCGGGTGCAGGCGCGGCGGCTGGGGGTGAGCCTGGCGAGCCTGTGCCATCTGGCCTGGGGCCAGGTGGTGGCGCGCAGCAGCGGCCGCGAGCAGGTGGTGTTCGGCACGGTGCTGTTCGGCCGCATGCATGGCGGGGCGGGCGCCGACCGCGCGATGGGGCTGTTCATCAACACGCTGCCGCTGCGGCTTGATCTTGATGGGACCGCCGTCGAGGCGAGCGTGCGAACCACGCATGCCCGGCTGGTCGAGCTCTTGGCGCACGAGCATGCCTCGCTGGCGCTGGCGCAACGCTGCAGCGGCGTTGCGGCGCCGGCGCCGCTGTTCAGCGCGCTGTTGAACTACCGCCACAACACGCCGGCGGCGGTCACCGCCTCCGCAGCCGATGATGCGCTGTCCGGCGTGGAATGGCTGGGCGAGGAGGAGCGCACCAACTATCCGCTGACCTTGTCGGTGGAGGATTTTGGCGAGGCGCTCGGGCTGACGGTGCAGGTGGCGGAGCCAATCTCGGCGGATCGGATCTGCGGCTACATGCAGCACACGCTGGCGCAGCTGGCGGAGGCGCTGGAGCGGGCGCCGAACACGCCGGTGCGGGAGCTGGACATCCTGCCACCTGACGAGCGGGCATATCTGCTGGAGGAGCTAAACCGGACGGCTGCGGCCTATCCGTCGGAGCGGTGCATCCATGAGCTATTCGAGGCCCAGGTGCGCCGTGCGCCGGATGCGGTGGCGGTGGTGTGCGCGGAGGAGCGCGTCAGCTATGGCGAGCTCAATGCGCGGGCCAACCAGCTGGCGCATCATCTGATCGGGCTCGGGGTCAGGCCGGACCAGCCGGTGGCGATCTGCGTTGCGCGCAACGTGGCGATGGTGGTGGGGCTGCTGGCGATCCTCAAGGCGGGGGGCGCCTATCTGCCGCTGGATCCGGCCTATCCGTCGGCGCGGCTGCGGCAGG
>NZ_WQNE01000052.1 GCF_009759665.1 Bradyrhizobium cajani | reverse complement strand
GCACCCCGTCCAACCATGGAGTGTGGAATAGAAATCACACAGACTTCCGATTCTGGAATCCCCCGCCGCCTACCCGAGTCAATCCGCCGCACCAGATATGTGCATGCTCTAGCGCGAACGCGGGGACCCATAACCACAGGGAGTGGTTATAACACGCAAGCGGCAACGCCGAGTCTTCGCCAAACCGCTCCCTGTGGTTATGGGTCCCGGATCTTCGCTCCGCTTGTCCGGGACGACAGCGGAGAATGACGCTAAATCTCAGCTAAATCTCCACCACCTGCCCCGGCATCATCGCCACGAACCGCTCCTGCGGAATCTTCGCCGCATCCAGCGCCTCGACCAGCGCCTTCGCGGGCGCATCGATCGGCTCATCTGTCAGTTGGAACGTGCCGTGGTGATGCCCGAGCGCTTCCTGCGCGCCGCAATCCGCGAGCGCCTTCACGGCATCCTCCGGATTCATATGCTGGTCGCGCATGAACCAGCGCGGCTCATAGGCGCCGATGGGGAGGATCGCGAGCCGCAGCGGCCCGTGCTTCTCTGCGACGCGGCGAAAGTGCCGGCCATCGCCATAGCCGGAATCGCAGACGACGTAGATTTTCCCCGCAGGCGTCTCCAATACAAAACTCGCCCACAACGCCTTGTTGCGGTCGAACATGCCGCGCGCGGTCCAGTGCCGGGTCGGCACCAGATGCACGGCGATGCCGCCGCCGAGCTCGACGCGGTCGTGCCAGTCGAAGGCTTCCACCCTGATCGTCGGGTCGGTGCCGCGCATCGTGACGTCGTTGCCGAGCGGGGTGACCACGCGCGGGGCGAAATTCTTGGCAAGCCGCGACAACGTTACGACATCGAGATGATCGTAGTGCCCGTGCGAGACCAGCACGACGTCGATCTTCGGCAAATGATCGAAGGAAATGCCGGGATCGTTGTGCCGCTTCGGTCCGGCCCAGGCGACCGGCGAGACCCGCATCGACCAGACGGGATCGACCAGGATGTTGAGGCCGCCGGTCTGGATCAGCCAGCTGGCGTGGCCGACGAAGGAGAGCCGCACCTTGCCGCCATCGACGCGCTCCGGCGGGGTGTCGGCATGGGGGCTGGGGGCCCAGTCCGGCCATTTGGCGCGCTGCCGCTTGCCGCCGAACTGCCAGCGCAGCACCTGACGAAGCGATTTCGGCGGCGCGCCGTCCGGATCGAAGAAGTGCAGGCCGTCGAAATGGTCGGAGGCGGGTCCGTCATAGGTCTTCATGCGGGACATCCAGAGGGAGGGAACGCCGACCAGTGCACCGGCCCCGGCAAGCAGTCCCAACAGGCGGCGGCGGGTGATCGGCACAAGCGGGCTTCAGGGATGATAGCGGAGGTAAGTCATCACCTGCTATATGGGTGAAGCCGGAAGAAAAGGAACCGCCTGCCAAAAGAGCCATATTTTCAGGATCTTACCTTACAAAAGGCGCACGGGCACCCTAACTTTCCTTGACTTTTGGGCGTGAGCGGCGTTTAACCCCGCCACTTTTCTCGGAAAGGCTTTCTTTTCGACCCGCCGACTGGCCCTGGAGGCCAGAGGTCAACGCCCGACAGCGCTGTGCGCCCTCGGGCGCAAAGGTGTTTGGAAGATCGCTTATCCAAGTAAGTGGTCATCCCCCGCGAAAGCGGGGGATCCAGTATTCCAGAGGCGGCTCGGTCTGAACCGAGGTGCCTCGGCGTATTGGATGCCCCGGTCAAGCCGGGGCATGACAGCGGAGAGTAGCGGCGCGCCCCTCACCGGGGGGACAGCAACAGGACAACGGCATTGTTCGACAATCTGTCGGAACGGCTTGGTGGCATTCTCGATCGTCTGACGGGGCGCGGTGCGCTGACCGAAAAGGACGTCGACGCCGCGATGCGCGAGGTGCGCCGCGCGCTGCTGGAAGCCGACGTCGCGCTCGAAGTCGTGCGCAGCTTCACCGAGCGCGTCCGCGAGCAGGCGATCGGGGCCACCGTCGTCAAGTCGGTCACCCCCGGCCAGATGGTGGTCAAGATCGTCCACGACGAGCTGATCAACACGCTCGGCGCCGAAGGCCAGACCATCGACGTCAATTCCGTGCCGCCGGTGCCGATCATGATGGTCGGCCTGCAGGGGTCCGGCAAGACGACCACCACCGCAAAGCTCGCCCGCCGCCTGGTCCAGCGCGACAAGCGCAAGGTGCTGATGGCCTCGCTCGACGTCTATCGTCCGGCGGCGATGGAGCAGCTGGCCGTGCTCGGCCGCGATCTCGACATTCCCACCTTGCCGATCGTCGCCGGCCAGCAGCCGCCGCAGATCGCGAAGCGCGCGCTGGAGGCCGGCAAGCTCGGCGGCTACGACATCGTGCTGCTCGACACCGCCGGCCGCACCACGCTCGACGAAGAGATGATGGCGGAAGCCGCCGCGATCAAAGCCGCCGCCAATCCGCATGAAGTGCTGCTGGTCGCGGACAGCCTCACCGGCCAGGACGCCGTGAATCTCGCGCGCTCGTTCGACCAGCGCGTCGGTCTCACCGGCATCGTGCTGACCCGCGTGGACGGCGACGGCCGCGGCGGCGCCGCGCTGTCGATGCGTGCGGTCACCGGCAAGCCGATCAAGCTGATCGGCACCGGCGAAAAGACCGATGCGCTGGAGGATTTCCATCCCGATCGTATCGCCGGCCGCATCCTCGGCATGGGCGACGTGGTCTCGCTGGTCGAACGTGCCGCCGCCAACATCGACGCCGAGAAGGCCGCGCGTACCGCCGAGCGCATGCGCAAGGGCCAGTTCGACCTCAACGACATGCGCGAGCAGCTGCTGCAGATGTCCAACATGGGCGGCATCAGCGGGCTGATGGGCATGATGCCCGGCATCTCCAAGATGAAGAACCAGATCGCTGCCGCCGGCATCGACGACAAGATCCTGAAGCGCCAGGTCGCGATCATCGATTCCATGACGCGCGACGAGCGCCGTCATCCCGACCTGCTCAAGGCCAGCCGCAAGAAACGCATCGCCGCAGGAAGCGGCCAGAGCGTCGAGCACGTCAACAAGCTGCTCAAGATGCACCGGAACATGGCCGACGTGATGAAGGCCATGGGTTCGGGCAAGCGCGGCCCGCTCGCCGGCATCGCACAGGCCATGGGCTTTGGTGGCGGCATGAAGCCGCCGTCGCCGGAAGAGATGAAGGCGCTGCAGGAGAAGATGCAGGGCGGCGGCGGACAGGGGCTGCCCAATCTGCCGAAGGATTTGCCCGCCGGTCTTCGCCAAGGCCTGCCCAACCTTCCTGGACTGACCGGCCTGAGCGGCAAGCCGACGCTGCCGGGCCTCGGCGGTTTTCCGGGCAAGAAGAAATGAGGAATTCGTTGCGCGAGATCGCATCGGTCTCGCGCAACGCGGAATACCAATCAACCGAACAAACTGTACTTTGAAGGAGAACTGAATGTCCGTCGTTATCCGCCTCGCCCGCGCAGGCACCAAGAAGCGTCCCGTCTATCACGTCGTCGTCGCCGACTCGCGCTTTCCGCGCGATGGCCGCTTCATCGAGCGTCTCGGCTATTTCAACCCGCTGCTGCCGAAGGACAACGAGACCCGGCTGAAGCTCGACATGGACAAGGTGAAGTCCTGGCTCGCCAAGGGCGCGCAGCCGTCGGACCGCGTGTCTCGCTTCCTCGATGCCGCCGGCGTCAAGAAGCGCGAAGCGCGCAACAACCCGCAGAAGGCCGTGCCGCGCAAGGAGCGCAAGGCGCAGGCCGAAGCCGCCGCGAAGGCGTAAGGCCAGACCATGTCGGCGCTGGTCTGCGTCGCGCGGATCGGCGCCGCGCATGGTGTGCGCGGTGCGGTCAAATTGTGGACCTTCACCGAAGATCCCTTTGCCATCAGGCGCTACGGTCCGCTGCTGTCCAAGGACGGCAAGCGCCGGTTCGAGGTCGCAACGGCGCGCGAGGCCAAGGATCATCTGGTCGCGACGTTCAAGGGCGTCACGACCCGCGATGAGGCCGAGCGGCTCAACGGCATCGAGCTCTACGTGCCGCGCGAAAAGCTGCCCGCGACCGACGCGGACGAATATTACCACACCGACCTGATCGGGCTCGCCGCCGTCACCACGGACGGCGACGCGCTCGGCCGCGTGCTCGCGATCCATAATTTCGGCGCCGGCGACATCATCGAGATCGCCCCGCCCAAGGGCACGACGCTGCTGCTGCCGTTCTCCAACGCGGTGGTGCCGGAGGTCGATCTGGCCGGCGGCCGTGTCGTGATCGCGCTGCCGCAGGAGATCGAGGGCGAGGATCGCGATCAGTCTCTCTCTCCGAGTCGTCCCCGCGAAAGCGGGGACCCATAACCACGAGACGTGGTTTTGGCTAAGCTATCTCCAATGACCAACCCCTCACCCTGGCGCGCGACGGTGCTGACGCTGTTTCCGGAGATGTTTCCGGGACCGCTCGGCGTGAGCCTGGCCGGCCGCGCGCTGGCATCGGGGCTGTGGCGGCTCGAGACACGGGACATCCGCACCTCGGCCACCGACCGCCACCGCAGCGTCGACGACACGCCGGCCGGCGGCGGGCCGGGCATGGTGCTGCGGGCGGATGTTCTGGCCGCGGCCATCGACGCGGCCGAGATCGGCCAAGATCCTTCAGAAGAGCGGCCCCGCCTGCTGATGAGCCCGCGCGGTCGGCCATTGACCCAGGCCCGCGTCGTTGAACTCGCCCGGGGCCCGGGCCCCCTGATCGTCTGCGGACGGTTCGAAGGCGTGGACCAGCGGGTGATCGACGGACGGGGCCTGGAGGAGGTCTCGATCGGCGATTACGTGCTCTCCGGGGGCGAAATCGCCGCGCTGGCCCTGATCGACGCCTGCGTCCGGTTGCTGCCGGGGGTGATGGGCAAGGAGGCCTCGGGAACCGAGGAAAGCTTCTCGGACGGCCTGCTCGAATACCCCCAATACACCCGCCCGCAGCTGTTCGAGGGGACTCCGATCCCGGAGATCCTGACCTCCGGCGACCACGCCAAGGTTGCCGCCTGGCGGCGGGCGCAATCCGAGGCCCTGACGGCGGCCCGGCGGCCGGATTTATGGGCGCAAGTCCCGGCCAAGGCCCCGAATCGGGCCGGTCGCCAAAAAACGCCAAAAAACAAGACAGACGGGTGACAAACGCTCCGGCTTGCCTTATAGGAGCGGCCACATCCGCAATGGCTGGATAGACGAATTTCGCGCAGCCCCCGTTTCGAAGGCTGGGCGCGCCGATGGAGATTTACCCATGAACCTGATCAAGCAGCTCGAACAAGAGCAATTCGACAAGCTGTCCGCCGGCAAGGACATCCCGGAATTCGGCCCCGGCGACACCGTGATCGTCAACGTGAAGGTCGTCGAAGGCGACCGCTCCCGCGTGCAGGCCTATGAAGGCGTCTGCATCGGCCGTTCCGGCGGTGGCCTCAACGAGAGCTTCACCGTGCGCAAGATCTCCTATGGCGAGGGCGTCGAGCGCGTGTTCCCGCTGCTCTCCCCGATGATCGACTCGATCAAGGTGGTGCGCCGCGGCAAGGTACGTCGTGCCAAGCTCTATTACCTCCGCAACCTTCGCGGCAAGTCGGCCCGCATCGTCGAGAAGCAGGACCGCCAGGCTGCCGTCGGCGAGTAAGCTTCGCCACCAGGCAAGTTTTTCAAAAGCGCGGGGCCCGGCTCCGCGCTTTTTTGTTGTGCCCCCGTCATTGCGAGCCAACGGGTCCGCGCGAAGCGCGGCCCGATGACAGGCTCCGCGAAGCAATCCAGAATCTTTCCGCGGAGACAGTCTGGATTGCTTCGTCGCAAGGGCTCCTCGCAATGACGATGCGGCTGGGCTCTCGCGCTTTAACTTCCACGTGCTATATAGCTTCTAGAATGTTTCCAGATCTGACCAGCTTCGCCCCCGTCAAGCGCATCGTCATCGACGATCGCTCGCGGCTGCCTGGCCGGTTCTTCGGACGCTTCGCGACATCGGCAACGTCAGAGCTTATTCGCGCAGCCTGAAAAGGCTGCGCTGACGATTTTGTTGCCCGCGCGCCAGGCGCGCTCATCGCTGACACACATTCTTCGGAGCTTAAGCTCATGTCCAAGCCGACCACCCTGTACGACAAGATCTGGAACGACCATCTGGTGCACGAAGCCGAGGACGGCACCTGCCTGCTCTACATCGACCGCCACCTGGTGCACGAGGTGACCTCGCCGCAGGCGTTCGAAGGCCTGCGCGCGACGGGACGCAAGGTCCATGCGCCCGAGAAGACGCTCGCCGTCGTCGACCACAACGTGCCGACCACCGATCGCACCAAGCCGAACCCCGATCCTGAAAGCATCGAGCAGATCAAGGCGCTGGCCGAGAACGCCAAGGAATTCGGCATCGAATATTACAACGAGTTCGACAAGCGCCAGGGCATCGTCCACGTCATCGGCCCCGAGCAGGGCTTTACGCTGCCCGGCACCACCATCGTCTGCGGCGACAGCCACACCTCGACGCATGGTGCGTTCGGCGCGCTCGCGCACGGCATCGGCACCTCCGAGGTCGAGCACGTGCTGGCGACGCAGACGCTGATCCAGAAGAAGGCGAAGAACATGCGCGTCACCGTCGACGGCACATTGCCGGAGGGCGTGACGGGCAAGGATATCATCCTCGCCATCATCGGCGAGATCGGCACCGCGGGCGGCACCGGCTACGTGCTGGAATATGCCGGCGATGCGATCCGCGCGCTCTCGATGGAGGGCCGCATGACGGTCTGCAACATGTCGATCGAAGGCGGCGCCCGCGCCGGCCTCGTCGCACCCGACCAGAAGGCCTACGACTTTCTGCGCGACCGGCCGAAGGCGCCGAAGGGCGCGGCCTGGGACGCGGCGATGCGCTACTGGGAGAAGCTGCGCTCCGACGAAGGCGCGCATTTCGACCACGAGCTGCGCCTCGACGCCGCAAAGCTGCCGCCGATCGTGACCTGGGGCACGAGCCCGGAGGACGTCATCTCGGTGACCGGCATGGTGCCCGATCCGGACAAGATCGCGGACGAGGCCAAGCGCATCTCCAAGCACCGCGCCCTGAAGTACATGGGCTTGACCGCGGGAACGAAGATCACCGACATCAAGCTCGACCGCGTCTTCATCGGCTCGTGCACCAACGGCCGCATCGAGGATTTGCGCGCCGCCGCCAAGATCGCGGAAGGCAAGCAGGTCGCAGGCACCGTCAACGCCATGGTGGTGCCGGGCTCCGGCATCGTGAAGGAGCAGGCCGAGGCCGAGGGGCTGGACAAGATCTTCATCAAGGCCGGCTTCGAATGGCGCGAGCCCGGCTGCTCGATGTGCCTTGCCATGAACCCGGACAAGCTGAAGCCGGAAGAGCGCTGCGCCTCGACCTCGAACCGCAACTTCGAGGGCCGCCAGGGCTTCAAGGGCCGCACGCATCTGGTGTCGCCGGCGATGGCGGCAGCGGCGGCGATCGCGGGTCACTTCGTCGACGTCCGGGACTGGCGGTAAGCCGCTCCCTGCAATTGTAGCGATCGCGGCAAACCGCCGTTAATCCGCGTCGCCCACATTGCGTCCTCGCGACGGTTTCGCGAGGACGCGTGCCATGGCCAACAAGCCGGAATATGTCGATCTGATCAGCGAGGCGACGCGCCAGCACCGGCGGCGTGCAACGCCGCTGCGCATCGTTGCCAAGCCGGAGGTCGAGGAGAGCTCGAAGCTCAGCCGCTGGCCACCGGCGATGTTCAGGCAGTGGAAGCTGGAGAACCTGATGCGGTGGAAAGCTTCGTCTTGGAAGCTGAAGGACTGACTTCAGGTAATGTCGTCATTCCGGGGCGCCCGAGGGGCGAACTATGGAGCGCAATTGCGCACCTGAGAATCTCGAGATTCCGGGTCTGGCGCTTATGCGCCATCCCGGAATGACGATAACCAACCCCATCACCAATAGCGGTACGGATAGTGCCAGCGGCACATGCGGCGTGGGCCGTAATAGGTCCAGATGATCCGGCAGCGACGGGGATAGTGGTAGTAGGGATAGTAGCCGCCGTAATAGTAACGCCGGTGAAAATGGCGATAGCCGAAATGGGGGCGATAGCCCCAGTGGCGGTGATATCCGCCGTGGTGGAGGCCACCATAGCGATAGCCACCACCGTGAAAGGCCGGCGCGGCGCGGAAACCGCCGATATGGCCGCCATGAAAACCACCGCCACGGAAACCGCCGATATGTCCTCCGCCACCATGGAAGCCGCCTCCGCGAAAGCCGCCACCGCGAAAGCCTCCACCGTGGAAGCCATGCCCACCGCCGCCATGCCGGACCTGCGTGACGAGATCGTCGGCCGCAGCCTTCGTCGCCGGTGACGTCGCCGGATTGATCAAGGTGAGTGCTTCAGCGCGACGCGCGGTCCCGGTCGACAGCATCAATGTCGTAGCAGCCGCGATCCCGAGCAAGCGCATCGGGCTTGCCCTGAGACCCAGTCTCCTCAGCATGGAAATCCTCCCTGGAATCTCGACAGCGGCGTTGCGGCACGACGTCTCGGCCACGCCATCGCTGTTCAATGATGGTCGCTCCTGGGATTAAACTGAGGAGAGCGATGTGAATGCCCCATGAATGAACGACGCAGGGGCATGGCGCTGCGGCGCAGTGCCGCGACGGAAGGAATTTTGGAGATGACTGTCTACGCGATTGCGCAATTGAAGATGACGGACCGCGCGGCCTATGACCGCTATCAGGCGCGGTTCTTCGACGTGTTCAGGAAGTATGGCGGAAGGCTGCTCGCCGCCGACGAGCATCCGCGCGTGCTCGAAGGCGCATGGCCGCATGACAAGCTTGTCATGATGTCGTTCCCCGACGAGGCTGCGTTCTTCGCCTTCTCGAATACGCCCGACTATGAGGAGATCTCGCGCGATCGCAAAGCGGGCGCGCAGGCGACCGTGCTGCTGGTCAGGGGATTTACGCCGGCCGGCTAAAGCGCGATGAGATTGGGATGAATCGTCATCGCGCTTTGGGTTATTGTTTGAGCATGATCTTTTCGGAAAACCGCTTCACACTTTTCCGAATCATGCTCTGGTGCAGCGGCATCACCAAAAGGGCCCGTAGCCGAACACGAACGGTGCGGGCACGCCATAGGGATAAGGACGGTAGTAGACCGGCCGTGCGTAATAGCGTGGATCATGGCGCACGGCAGGCCGCACGGCGTCAGGGGTTCGCGCGTGTCGTCGCACATCGAAAACCGCGATGCCCGCCGAGGCCTCGGGTATCGTCGCCCTGTGCGCAGCCAAAGTGCGAGGCAGACCGGCGGCAAGCGCGACCGCAACCGCCAATGCAATCCATCTCGCCATGACGACCCTCACGAGATCTCCGTGCTGCTCGTTGGCGCAGGCGTCAGCCCCGGCGCCAGTAGCAGCTCATATGCGGCGTGATCACGGTGCCGCTGGGCCTGTGTTCCTGCACATAGGCGACGTTGCATTCGCGGACCGCGTCGGGGCCGGGATTGTAGCGCGGATAGACGCCGTCGGGGCTGTAATAGGGCGTGACGCGCAAGCGCGCGGGGGGCCGTCTGCGCGGTGGCGGGACCTCGTCGGGCGAAGCCGCCTGGGCCAGCCGGATCTCGGGCCCGGCCGTCTGGGCATTGGCCTCTGCGCCAACCCAAAACTGCGAAAACAACCCCATGCACAGTAGCGTCAGCGCTGTTTTCGCTTGCATTTTCCAGCCCACCCGAAAAGTCCGATTCAGGGCACACGCTCCTCGTTTTGGCGGCGCCCGTCAACCTCGCCGCGCTTATAAAGCCGGATGCATCGCTGCGGAACCCGCGCTAGAACCCCATTCCGATAAGATCGGAGCGGGGTTCTAGATTCTTTTTTGACGCGTTTTCTTGACGCGAACCGGTGTCCACTTCGCTCGAAAACGCTCTGGAGAAGCCCATGTGGACGGAATTGAAAGCACCCTCGCTGGCTGAAATGGAAGCGACGGCGCATGACATCTTCGATCGCCTGCCGGCAGAGTTTCGCAAGCTCTGCGAGGGCGTGATCCTCCGCGTCGACGACTTCCCGACCGAGGAGGTCCTCGACGAGATGGAATGCGAGAGCGAGTTCGACCTGCTCGGCCTGTTCCAGGGTGTCGGCCTGCCGCAGCAGAGCCTGGGCGACGTGGCGCGGCTGCCCAACATGGTCTGGCTCTACCGCCGGCCGATCCTGGACTATTGGGCCGAGCACGACGAAAGCCTCGGCCACATCGTCCGTCACGTCCTGATCCACGAGATCGGCCACCATTTCGGCCTCTCGGACGACGATATGGCCGCGATCGAGGCCAAGGCGGACTAGAGCGGTATCGAGCTGCGGGCTCCCCTAACCTCTCCCCACGGCTTGATCCAGCCAAGCAGACGAGACCTGCCGAATTCGGCCTAGGATTCCTGCTCCGTTCGCGATAAACACCGGTTCCCTGAACCACCCCAGGAAAGCGCAACCATGGACAAGTTCACCACGCTGGAAGGCGTCGCGGCGCCGCTGAAGATCATCAATGTCGACACCGACATGATCATTCCGAAGCAGTACCTCAAGACCATCAAGCGCACCGGCCTTGGCAAGGGGCTCTTCTCCGAGCAGCGCTACAAGGACGACGGCAGCGAGAACCCGGATTTCGTCCTCAACCAGTCCGCCTATCGCAATGCGAAGGTGCTGGTCGCCGGCGACAATTTCGGCTGCGGCTCGAGCCGCGAGCACGCGCCCTGGGCGCTGCTCGATTTCGGCATCCGCTGCGTGATCTCGACCTCGTTCGGCGACATCTTCTACAACAACTGCTTCAAGAACGGCATTCTGCCGATCCGCGTCTCCCAGGAAGACCTCGACAAGCTGTTCGACGACGCCGAGCGCGGCGCCAATGCGACGCTGACGATCGACCTGCCGAACCAGGAGATCCGCGGTCCCGACGGCGGCAAGGTCAAGTTCGAGATCGATCCGTTCCGCAAGCATTGCCTGATCAACGGCCTCGACGACATCGGTCTGACCATGGAAAAGAAGTCCTCGATCGACACCTATGAGGACAAGCTCAAGCGCGAACGTGCCTGGGCCTGATCTCTGATTTTCGTTTGAGCCCCGGCGTCCAAAACGCCGGGGCTTTTTCTTTGCCCGCGTTATCCCGTATAGCTTTGCCTCATGCTGCCCGAGATCGTCACCTTCTGGCACGGCCCGATGGACGCGCTGCGCCAGACCTGTCTGCGCTCGCAGCTGGCCGCCGGCCACAAGGTCACGCTCTATAGCTTCGACACCATTCCCGGCCTGCCCGCGGGCATTGCGAATGCGGATGCCGAGGCGATCCTGCCGCACGCGTTCTCGGAAAGGCTGCGCCCGCCGCAGCCGGACGGCAGCTGGCGCGACTGGACCACGCTGCAGTTCAGCGATTTCTTCCGCATGAAGCTGATGGCGAAGAATCTTGGCCTCTGGCTCGATGCCGACGTGCTGCTCTTGAAGCCCGTCGAGATCGATCCGGCAAAACCCTACTTCGCCTGGGAGCGTCCGCGTCAGCTCGGCAACTCCGTGATCTATTTGCCGCCCGAGCACGGCATCGTGGCCGCCTTCGAGGAGTTGATGGAGCAGGAGGAGCTGACGCCGAACTGGCTGTCGGTGCGCCATCGCGTCACCTTCATGATGCGCCGCCTGCGCGGCGGCTCGAACCGCCTCTCCGACATCCGCGTTGCGATCTATGGGCCGGCGGCACTCACCGCGCTGGCGCGCCGCACTGGCGAATTGCAGAACGCGCTGCCGAAGCAGTCGTTCTACGCCGTGCATGCCGAGCCAAAACTGTTCTTCGATCCCTCGAGCTATCTCGGCCTCGTCACCGCCCCCGACATCATCGGCCTGCACATCTCGCCCAAGGGCCGCGGCGGGGAGAAACCGATTCCGGGCAGCCTGTATGCGTGGGCGACGGAGCGGTTTGCATAGCCGCCGGGCAGGAGGCGCGCTCCCTCTCCCTCTTGCGGGAGAAGGTATCACATATGACCCTTGGAACGGCCTGAGCGCGCGCCTCGTCCTTCGAGACGACCGCTCCGCGGTCTCCTCAGGATGAGGCTCATCGGCATCGGTGCCCGTCGAAATCGTTGCCGCGCACTCCGCCCTCATCCTGAGGAGCCCGCCCAAAGGCGGGCGTCTCGAAGGATGGGCCGCAGGCAAACCGCTCCCAATACGATAGCCCTGCGCTTACGGGGAGTTTGAGCGCTCGCAGCCCGATCTTCCTGTTTGATCCAGCGCAACGCGCTCCTGCACCATTGTGCCTAATCTGGCTCCAATTCCACGACCCCAACGGAGCCTCGCATGAGCACCGCAAGCAGGCCTTATCCGATCGTTCAGGACCTCATCGACTCCTTTGCCAGCTGGCTGAAGCATCGCCGCGAGATGAACGAGATGCGGCAGCTCGATCGCGCCGATTTCGACCGGATCGCCAGCGATCTCAGGATCGCGCCCGACGATCTGGAGGAGCTGGTCCGCCACGGCAAGCACGCTGCCGACGAGCTGCCGAAGATGCTGGAACAGCTCGGCATCAGCGCCGAAGGGCTCGGCCGCGCGCAGCCGCTGTTGCTGCGCGACATGGAGCGGGTCTGCTCGCTCTGCAACAACAAGGGACAGTGCGATCGCGATCTCGCTGAGGGCACCGTCGCGGAGAACTATCACGGCTACTGCGCCAACGCCGCAACGCTGGAATCGCTCGATCGCGCCGAGATTGCGCCGCGCTGAAGCGCTCGCAGGTATCACGGAGGCAGAAATGCTGCTGCCTCCCCACGCGGGTCAGCGGGCGCAGCTGGATCGGATCGCACAAACAGCAAACGCGAGGTCGCAGATATTTCTGCGTCGGGCCGGCCGTCCTGGCCGATCAGGATGAGTCCGGCTCCGCCATTGGCAACATTCAGGACGATCTGCTCGCCGCTCCAGGTCTTGATGGGCTCCATTCCAATGATGAGAAATTCGCCCATGGGCTGGTCGAAGTACTGAAGCCTCAATTGCGGGCCAATCTCCGCTGCCGCGAGCCCAAGACCCAACTGCTGGACACGCATATAAACTGCTCCCAAAGTCACGGTATCCGTTCCAAAGCCGAGCTCCGCGGCCGATACAGCAACAAGCCTCACGTCTTTTCTGGTCGTACTGACGACAAAGGCCGGTCGCGCGAGAATCTCCGCAGCGAGCCCACCTACCTTGCAGCCCTTTGCATCCAGGGCATTCCGGAGCGCGAACGAATTCGCGAAGGCTTGCAGCGTGATCGTCTTCCACACCGGGATATCGGCAGCCGATCTGACCGGAATGTCCTGCCCGCGAACCGAGGGCGCCTTCTTCAACCTCAGTTCGTTCTGCAAGACATCCCGTGCGGTGCATTGAGCCCCGGCTTCACCCGCGAACATGCAGGCTGCGCAGAACGCCGCAATGAAGAGACGACAGCTACGATGGTGTACGTCCGTCGAACAATGTTGCAGCGGGCGGCAATGAACTTCCCGATGAAAAAATGGCTCCATAGCAACCTCTCTTACGCGAGGCGCGTACAGATGATCAGACAATCGCTTCCAATAATGGTCGTGCGCACTTCGTAACGGCGCGCCTATAAGGCTCCAAGTCTAAGCTCGAAAACCCGGCATGAACATCCGCAATGTTGCAGCCCCCGGGACTTTGACCCGGCAACCATGCTGACCGGTTTGCGCGATACCGACGCGCTGATCGATCGATGCGGAATCGCTCTTCGCGTTTGCCTAGCCCTTCCCCATCGCGGCGATCGCGTCGGCGATCTCGATCGTACGCCGGGCCATGTCGGCGTGCAGGCGCTCCACCATTGCACCATCCAGCCGGATCGCACCGCGCGAGACGTTCTCCGGCAGCTCGAATGCCGCGATGATCTTGCGGGCGCGCGCGACTTCCTCTTCGGGCGGGGTGAAGATCGCGTTGCAGGCTTCGATCTGCGAGGGATGGATCAGCGTCTTGCCGTCGAAGCCGAGGTCGCGGCCTTGCGCGCATTCGGTGGCGAAGCCGTCGGAATTGGCGATGTCACTGTAGGGGCCGTCGAGGATCTCGAGGCCGTGGGCGCGCGTCGCCAGGATGCAATGGGTGATCATCGGGATCATCGCGGCGCGGCCCGGCAGCATCCGGATCCGCGTCTCGCGCGAGATGTCGTTCGGGCCGAACACGAAACCGGACAAGCGTGTCTTGGGATCGCGTCCGGCAGCAGACAGTTCCTCCGCATGCAGCACCGCGCGCGCGGTCTCGATCATGGCCCAGACCTTCACGGTCGGGGCAGCGCCGAGCTCGGCGAGGCGGCGGCCGATCTGGTCGAGATCTTCGACGCTTGAAACTTTTGGAACCAGGATGCCGTCGGGCGAGGCTTTCGCGGCCATCGCCATATCGTCGGCCCACCAGGGTGAATCCAGTCCGTTGGTCCGGATCAGGATCTCACGTTTGCCGAAACCCTTGGCTGCGATCGCGGCGGCGATGCCATCGCGCGCCACCGCCTTGGCGTCGGGGGCGACGGAATCCTCAAGGTCCAGGATCAGGCCGTCGGCGGCGAGATTCCGCGCCTTTTCCAGCGCGCGGGGGTTGGAGCCGGGCATGAACAGATGGCTGCGGCGCGGGCGGGTCATGCTGGCGTTCCTTCCTCGTCTGTATTCTGATCAAGCCGATAGCACTTGGCCTGCCTATTCGAAAGGCTTGTTCGCCCCTGCGGTCTATGATTAGCCATGGGTCATGATGACATTCCCGAAGCATTTGCTGGACGGCTACAAGGCTTTCGCCACGCAGCGGCTGCCGACCGAGCAGACCCGCTACCGCGAGCTGTCGGTGAAGGGGCAGTCGCCCGAAGTGATGGTGATCGGCTGCTGCGACAGCCGCGTCTCGCCCGAAGTCATCTTCGACGTCGGGCCGGGCGAATTGTTCGTCGTCCGCAACATCGCCAATCTGGTGCCGGTGTATCAGCCCGACGGCAACGCGCATGGCGTCTCGGCGGCGTTGGAATATGCCGTGACGGTGTTGAAGGTGAAGCACATCGTGGTGCTCGGCCACGCGCAATGCGGCGGCATCCGCGCCTTCGTCGACAAGATCGAGCCGCTCACGCCCGGCGACTTCATCGGCAAATGGATGCAGATGTTCATCAAGCCGGGCGAGGTGGTCGAGCAGCGCGACCATGAGACGATGGCGCAGTTCGTCGAGCGCATCGAGAAGGCCGCGGTGTTCCGCAGCCTGGAAAACCTGATGACGTTCCCGTTCGTGCGCAAGGCGGTCGACGCCGGCCAGATGCACACCCACGGCGCCTATTTCGGCGTCGCGGAGGGATCGCTGTTCGTGCTGGACAAGGCGGCGAAGGAATTCAAGAGCGCGAATGGCGAATAGCGAGTGGCGAATGGTCCACTCGCTATTCGCCACTCACCATTCACCGCTTACGCCGCCTTCTTCTTCGCGGTGATCAGCTTGCGGTTGATCAGGACTTCCGCGATCTGGATCGCGTTGAGCGCGGCGCCCTTGCGAAGATTGTCGGACACGCACCACAGCGCCAGACCGTTCTCCACCGTCGCGTCCTCGCGGATGCGGCTGATATAGGTGGCGTCCTCGCCGGCCGCTTCATACGGCGTGGCGTAGCCGCCGGGCTCCTGCTTGTCGATGACGAGGCAGCCGGGCGCCTTGCGCAGGATCTCGCGCGCTTCATCCGCGGTGATCGGATTCTCGAACTCGATGTTGACGGCCTCGGAATGGCCGACGAACACCGGCACGCGCACGCAGGTGGCGGTGAGCTTGATCTTGGGATCAAGGATCTTCTTGGTCTCCGCCATCATCTTCCACTCTTCCTTGGTGAAGCCGTCTTCCATGAAGACGTCGATGTGGGGGATGACGTTGAAGGCGATGCGCTTGGGGAATTTCTTCGCGACCAGCTCGTCATTGGTGTAGACGGCCTTGGTCTGCGAGAACAGTTCGTCCATCGCGTCCTTGCCGGCGCCCGACACGGATTGATAGGTCGAGACCACGACGCGCTTGATCGTCGCCTTGTCGTGCAGGGGCTTGAGCGCGACCACGAGCTGCGCGGTCGAGCAGTTCGGGTTGGCGATGATGTTCTTCTTCTTGAAGCCTTCGGTCGCAGCCGCGTTCACTTCCGGCACGATCAGCGGCACGTCCGGATCCATGCGCCAGGCGGAGGAATTGTCGATCACGACGGCGCCGGCGGCGCCGATCTGCGGCGACCATTCCTTCGACACCGAGCCGCCGGCCGACATCAGGCAGATGTCGACGTCGGAGAAGTCGTAATGCTCGAGCGCTTTGACCTTCAGGGTGCGGTCGCCATAGGAGACCTCGACGCCGACGCTGCGGCGCGACGCCAGGGCCACGACCTCGTCCGCGGGGAATTTGCGCTCATCGAGGATGTTGAGCATTTCCCGTCCGACATTGCCGGTCGCGCCGACTACTGCGACTTTGTAACCCATCGTTCACTCTCCGATGAAAAAGCCCGTTCCCGAAGCTGACGCTTAAACAGGAAGAGCAGCGCTTCTATGCGAGAACCGGCCCCAAGACAACGTTCGACCATGCCAGAAGGCCGTGGATGCAGTCGCCTGAGGCCAGCACGGCCGCACCCCCCACTCAAGTCCATCTGGCGCTTGCAGCCTTGGCCGACGAGGTCGTCGGCACGCTGGCGCGCCTGTTCGCCTATGTGGGGGCGCTCGCTCTGTTTGCCATCCTGGCCCTCGCCGCGCTCGGCCGGCTGCCAGACTTGCGCGACGATGCGCCGGCGGACAAGCCGGGCTGGAGCGTGGCCGACCGTTCGCACCCGGCCTTCGCCCTCAGCCGGCTCGATTCATCCGAGAAAACAGCATCTTACATCATCCTTCGGCATCCCGAAGGCGGCCGCAGGGACGTGATGCGCTGGGCGCGCGAGGCTGACAGGCCCGTGGCCGAGCTCGAGATTTACCGGGAGGGCGGCGAATTCGACGTGGCCCGTCCGGCGACAGCGGACCTGGCAGTCCAGATGGGCCTGGGCGCGACCACCACGCTCGAGCAGGCCGGCCTGATCGACACCAAATTCGGCCCCGTCGCCCTGTTCCGGCCGACCGGCACGGACAAGGGGACGCCATCCTGCCTCGGCTACCTCAAGCGCAGCGAGGAGCCGGCGCTCCAGATCTCCGGCTTCTCCTGCCAGGGCGACACCCTGCCCGCCCAGCGCGCGGCGATCGCCTGCACGCTGAACCAGCTGACGCTCTTGGCCTCGGGCAACGAGCCGAAGCTGGCCGAATTGTTCGCCCGTGCGGAGCTGAAGCGCAGGGGTTGCGAGCCCCGCGACTCGTCGGACTGGCTGCTGGGCGCCGCGAACGCGCAATTGCGCGGAGCGCTTTGAGCTCATCAAGGTCAAGTGGCTGGTATTCATGCAACTTTTGCCAGCGCGCACGATTATTCCCATCTGGTGTGACCCAATTGACCTAGTTGCAGCCGCCCCGGCCGCGCTAGTATGGGGTGAAATCGACTGGCGGCTTGCCGCCTGAAGGGGACGTGATGAGCTCGAAATTCTCTGCGGCGAACAAACTGGCGACCTGGCTTGCGGCGGGCGCCGCGATTGCCGTGGCCTTCGCGACGCCGGCTTCGGCCGACACCAAGACCAAGCGGTATGACGATCGCGGCCGCCCCTATTACGGCCCGAGCGGTCCCAACGCGGTCTATCAGCAGGGTCGTACCCGCATCTATGTGAGCAAGCGCTCCTGGCTCGACGGCGGCACCGAGGTCAATCCGGGCGACCGCAAGTTCACCGACTACGCCTTCCCGCCGGCCGTGGGCTATCCGTCCTTCGCCCGCGAAAACCTCAACCGCCCGATCGATCGCCAGCCGCTCTCGACGCCGGCCGATGTCGGCGGCTATCCGCAGAACTTCCCGCTGTACTGAGCCGGAAGCGGCTATCCGAATCAAAATGGCCGGGCTCGCGCCCGGCCATTTTTTTAGTGAGATGCCGCAGGCCACTCCTGCCTCTCCACGTCATTGCGAGCCAACGGGTCCGCGCGAAGCGCGGCCCGATGACAGGCTCCGCGAAGCAATCCAGAATCTCCCCGCGGAAAGATTCTGGATTGCTTCGTCGCCAGCGCAAAATTGCTTCGCAATTTTGTCGCGGGCTCCTCGCAAAGACGGCTGAGGTTACGCTACGGCGCCATACGCCGGGTCGTACCGTTTGCAAAACTCTTCGATCGCCTCGGAGCGGAAATCGCCGAGGCGCTCGAAGATGATCTCATCCGGCCAATCCCACCAGGCGATGCGGCGCAGGCTGTCTGCAACGGAACCGTCAAAGCGCTTGCGGATCGGGCGCGCGGGAACGCCGCCGACGATGGTGTAGGGCTCGACATCGCGGCTGACGACCGCGCCCGCGGCGATCACCGCGCCGTCGCCGACGCGCACGCCCGGCAGCAGGATGGCGGCGTGGCCGATCCAGACATCATTGCCGACGATCACCCGGTCGCCGCGGCGGTCCGCGAAGAAGTCGCGGTCACGCGTTGCCGTCGCCGCGTAATATTCCGGGCAATAGGTGAAGCGATGCTGGGACGGCCGGCCCATCGGATGGTTCGGCGCGCCGATCCGCACCGAATTGGCGATGGCCGTAAACTTGCCGATCGCGGCATCGGCGACCTCGCAATTCTCGCCGAGATAGGAATAGTCGCCGAGCGAGGCATATTCGATGCGCGTGTTGGCGAGGACTTCGCAGCGCCGCCCGATCTGCGCCTCGCGCAGCCGCACCGTCTCATGGATGATCGTTTCCGCGATCTTGGGGCGGGGCGCATCCATGAACCGGCTCCGATGAGCGCGTAGCCCGGGTGAGCCAACGGGTCGGCGCGACGCGCCGCCCGATGACAGGCTCCGCGATACCCGGGAACACTGCGGGCAAAGTCCCGGATGTCGCGGCGCTCATCCGGGCTACGACTCTTACCGTCAGGCGTGCAGCTTCTGCAATTCCTTCAGGATCGCTTCGCCCATCTGCGTCGTCGAGGCGGCGGTGGTGCCCTCCGACTTGATGTCGGCGGTACGCAGGCCGCTCGCGAGCACCGCGGCGATGGCGGCGTCGACCTTGTCGGCGAGCGCGCCCATGTCGAAGGAGTAGCGCAGCGCCATGCCGAAGGACGAGATCATCGCGATCGGATTGGCGAGGCCCTTGCCGGCGATATCGGGCGCCGAGCCGTGCACGGGCTCGTACAGCGCCTTGCGCTTCTTGCTCTTCACATCGACCTCGCCGAGCGAGGCCGAGGGCAGCATGCCGAGCGATCCGGTGAGCATCGCCGCGATGTCCGACAGCATGTCGCCGAACAGATTGTCGGTGACGATGACGTCGAACTGCTTCGGCCACTTCACCAGCATCATGCCGCCGGAATCCGCGAGCTGATGTTCGAGCGTGACGTCGGGATATTCGCGCTTGTGGACCTGGGTCATGACCTCGTTCCAGAGCACGCCCGACTTCATGACGTTGCGCTTCTCCATCGACGTCACCTTGTTCTTGCGCTTCTTCGCAAGCTCGAAGGCGACGCGACCGATGCGCTCGATCTCATAGGTGTCGTAGACCTGGGTATCGATGGCGCGCTTCTGGCCGTTGCCGAGATCGGTGATGGTCTTGGGCTCGCCGAAATAGACGCCGCCGGTGAGCTCGCGCACGATGACGATGTCGAGGCCTTCGACCGCCTCGCGCTTCAGGCTCGAAGCGTCCGCCAGTGCCGGGTAGCACACGGCCGGGCGGAGGTTGGCGAACAGGGCGAGATCCTTGCGCAGGCGGAGCAGGCCGGCTTCCGGGCGCACCTCGTAGGGCACCGCATCCCACTTCGGGCCGCCGACCGCGCCGAAGATCACGGCGTCGGCGTCTTTTGCCTTCACCATGTCGCCCTCGGAGATCGACACCTTGTGCGCGTCATAGGCCGCGCCGCCGACGAGGCCGGTGTCGGTCTCGAATTTGGCGATCCCGGCCGCGTTGAGCCAGTCGATCAGCCGCTTCACCTCGCCCATCACCTCGGGGCCGATACCGTCGCCGGGGAGCAGCAGCAGTTTGTGGGTCGCCATGGGTCGTGTCCTCAGTTTTTTCTCATCATCGCCGGGCTTGACCCGGCAATCCAGCGTTCTTGAAGATGGATGCCCGGGTCAGGCCCGGGCATGACGAGCGGGGATGAATTCGGCCGGAGTGCTAGAGCGGCGTTGCGCGCTTGGCAAGACACCATTGCCGCGCCGCGGCTGTGCAAAGCCGGCGGGGCCTGCCACACTCCAGCCGCCGGAGTACCCCTTGCACGCCCCTGACCGCCCCCCATCCGACGCGCGCCCCGCGCGGCTGATCCTGACCCTGTCGCTGGCGGCGACGGTCGGGCTCGGCATCGGCCGTTTTGCCTATGCGCTGGTGCTGCCGGACATGCGGGAAGATCTCGGCTGGTCCTACTCGGCGGCCGGTTTCATGAACACGATCAACGCCGTCGGCTATCTCGCGGGCGCGCTGGTCGCATCCCGCCTGATCCAGCGTGTCGGCTGGGCGGCGGCGATCCGCGGCGGAACCCTGGCCTGCGTCGCCGCGCTCGCCACCTGCGCGCTGACCGGCAATTTCATTGCGCTCAGTCTCGCGCGTCTCGTGCTGGGCTTAGGGGCCGCGGCCGGCTTCGTCGCCGGCGGCGCGCTGGCGGCGACCATTGCCCAGTCGCGCCCGGAGCGGGCCAATTTCCTGCTGAGCCTGTTCTATGCCGGGCCCGGCATCGGCATTCTCGCCTCGGGGCTGATTGCCCCGTTCACGCTGCAATATTTCGGGCCAGGCTCGTGGTGGGTGGTGTGGTGGGCGCTGACGCTGCTGTCCGTCGCGATGACAATTCCGCTATTCCTGATCCGCATCGAGAGCGGCGCACGCTTCTCGGAAGGCAGTCATGCCGCCTTCGCGATCCTTCCCGTGCTGATCTATCTCGCCGGCTACTTCCTGTTCGGCGCCGGCTACATCGCCTACATGACCTTCATGATCGCCTATGTGCGCGACGGCGGCGGCGGGGCCGCGGCGCAGGCGGCGTTCTGGAGCCTGATCGGCCTCAGCGCCTTCGTCACACCCTGGGCCTGGCGCGGCGTGCTGGCGCTCGACCGCGGCGGACTTGCCACCGCCATCATCCTCGGCACCAACGCGTTAGGTGCGGCCCTGCCGATGCTCGGACATTCGCCGGCATGGCTCGCCGTCTCCGCAGTGGTGTTCGGCGTCGCCTTCTTCGCCGTGGTCGGCTCGACCACCGCCTTCGTGCGCTTCAACTATCCGCCGCAGATGTGGCCGACCGCGATCGCGGCGATGACGATCTCGTTCGGCGTCGGCCAGACGCTGGGGCCGATCGTCGTCGGCGCGATCACGGATGCGCTGGGGAGCTTGAGTTACGCGCTGAATGTCTCGGCGGCACTGCTGGCGCTCGGGGCGGTCGCGGCGTTGTGCCAGAGGAAGGTGGGGCCAGAAGGGCGAATGGCGAATAGCGAATAGCGAGCGGCTTCGCTGCTTCCCTATTCGCTACCCCCCATTCGCTATTCGCCCTCTCAACTCCCGCTGAACGAATTGTACCCCTGGTCTTCCCAATAGCCGCCCTTGTAGTCGTTGGTGACTTCCATCGAGACGACGTATTTCGGGTTCTTGAAGCCAAGCTTGGTCGGGACACGGATCTTCATCGGGAAGCCGTAGGCACGCGGCAGGATGTCGTTGGCGAACTTGAACGTCATCTGGGTCTGCGGATGCAGCGCGCTGCGCATGTCGAGCGGCGAATTGTAGCCGTCCTTGTCGGCACACTGGAACCAGACATATTGGGCGCGCGTGTCGGCGCCGATCAGCCTGAGGAAATCGCGCAGCGGCGTGCCGGTCCAGCTGCCGATCGCGCTCCAGCCCTCGACGCAGATGTGGCGGGTGATCTGCGTCACCTGCGGCAATTGATAGAGCTCGTCCAGCGTCCAGGACTTCTTGTTGTCGACGAGGCCGCGCACCTCCAGCTTCCAGTCCGCAGCCGCGATCTCGGGCGCGTCGTCGAGATCGTAATAGGCGTTGAACGGGAACGGTTTGGTGATCGCGCTCTCGGGAAAGGTCGGCGCCAGCGCGTCGGGATTGAACATCCAGGCCTGCACCGCGTCGTTGAACTTCGAGACCTTCGCCAGCATGGTTTCGGCCGAGGACGAATCGATCACGTCGCAGCCGGTGAGCAGCGTCAGCGCCCCGAGGCTGGCGCCGCCCGCGATGAAGCGGCGGCGGCAGGGATCCGGCATCGCCTTGATGGAGTCCTTGATCAGCAGCCGCTTGTCGACGCCGGGGATCAGGAATGAGCGCTTGGCCATGACTTGCTCCCTTAACGTCCGATGATCATCGCGCGCAGGCTCTTCGGCACCAGCAGCGCGAGCAGGACGTGAATGACGAGGAACGCGCAGATCGCGGCCATGCAGAAGAAGTGGACATAGCGCGCGGTCGGATAGTCGCCGAACAGCATCACCAGATAGTAGAGCTGCACCGGTTTCCACATTCCAAGGCCGGAGAGCACGATCAGCACGCCGACCACGATGATGCCGGCATAGAGCAGGCGCTGCACGTAATTGTAGACGGTGAGATCGTCATGGCCGAGCCTGAAGGTGAGCGCCGCCCTGACATCGTGGAGCACCCCGGACGCGGTGATCGGCAGCAGCTTCCTGCGAAAGCGGCCGGTGGCGAAACCGGTGATGAGATAAACGAGGCCGTTGATCATCAAGAGCCACATCGCCGCAAAGTGCCAGAGCAAACCGCCGCCGAGCCAACCACCCAGCGTATATTCGCGCGGAAAGCTGAAGCCGAACAGCGGCGAGGCGTTGTAGATCTGCCAGCCCGACAGGATCATCAGGATCATGGCAAGCGCGTTGATCCAGTGCGTGATCCGGACCCAGGCCGGCTGGATCACTTTGGCCGGGGTGGCCCTGACCTGCTCGTCGGTGACTGTGAGGCTCGCCATGATGGTTCCGTCCTGAACGTCGTCTGTCGACAATTATACGCCGGTGCTTCCGGTTTCGTTACGCCTTCGCACGACATCGAATTGATGCCCGCAGGGTATCATGGTCACAATAAAGCGAGCCGGGGGCCCCGGCTCGCCGTCTCGAGGCAGGCTGTTTTGGGGATGAAACAGGCCTGCGCGGTGTCAGGTCGCCGGCATCAGCACGGTATCGACCACATGGATGACGCCGTTCGACTGGTTGACGTTGCTGATCGTCACCATCGAGGTGCCGCCCTTGGCATCGACGATCCAGGTCTTGCCGTCCATCTTCTTGACCGTGAGCTCCTCGCCTTCGGCGGTCTTCATCTTCTTGCCGTCGGTGAGGTCGGAGGCCCCGAGCTTGCCGGGCACGACATGGTAGGTCAGGATCTTGGTCAGGGTCGCCTTGTTCTCGGGCTTGACCAGATTGTCGACGGTGCCGGCCGGCAGCTTGCCGAAGGCGGCGTTGGTCGGCGCGAACACCGTGAACGGACCCTTGCTTTCCAGCGTCGGCACGAGGCCGGCCGCCTTCACGGCCGCGACCAGCGTGGTGTGGTCCTTCGAGTTGACCGCGTTCTGGACGATGTTCTTGGACGGGAACATCGCGGCGCCGCCGACCATGACGGTCTTCTCCTCGGCGCTGACAGGCGCGACGACGGTGGCGGTGATGGCGAGGGCGCTGAAGGCGGCGGCAGCGAGATAGGCAATACGCTTCGACATGGAAAAGTCTCCCGATTGGCTTGTGACCGGCAATGGCCGGCGTTGAGTTGGGGCAACAACGGCGTCTGCAACCGTTTGGCGTGAAGCAGCAGCGCCGTCGTTGGCCGAACTACGGGAGGGTTTGCGGGGTGGTTTCGGACAAAAATTCTTTGTGATGCGTGAAACTATGGGAGAGGGAGTTCGTGTCTCGGCTCCGCCGTCATTGCGAGGAGCGCTTGCGACGAAGCAATCCAGCCTGTCTCCGTGGATGCATTTCTGGATTGCTTCGCTTCGCTCGCAATGACGAGTTCGCGGCTCCGCCCCTCCTCAATCCCTGCTCTGCGGCGCCTGGATGAAGCCGCGGTTGTGCGTCGGGCTGATCAGGAGCTCGTTGATGCAGACGCGCGCCGGCATGCTCGCGATGAAGGCGATGGTGCGGCCCAGATCTTCCGATTGCAGCATCCTGGCCTGCTCCTCCTCGCTCGGCACCACCGGGCGCAGCTTCAGGATCGGCGTCGCGACTTCGCCCGGCATCAGGCAGCAGGCACGCAGGCCGTTGATGCATTCGTCCATGTTGAAGGAGTGCGTCAGCGCCAGCACCGCGTGCTTGGTGGTGGTGTAGGCGGGGCCCGGCATCTTCGAGACGTGGCGGCCGGCCCAGGACGAGACATTGATGATGGAGCCATCCTGCTGCTTGCGCATCGTCGGCAGCACCGCGCGCATGCAATAGAGCACGCCGTTGAGATTGACCTGGACCAGCTTGTCCCAGCCCTCCAGTTCCATATCCTTCCAGCTCCGCCTGGGGATGTTGATGCCGGCATTGTTGACCAGGAGGTCGATGCGGCCGTGCGTCGCGACGATCTGATCGGCGGCCTTCTGGGCCTCGGCCGCGTTGGACACGTCCAGCGCGATGGCCCCGGCCGTCCCGCCGGCCTTGGTGATCTTGGCAACCACGGCACCCAAGGCTGACTGGCGCCGGCCCGAGACCACCACCGTCCAGCCGTCGGCCGCGAGCGCCTCGGCGCCGGCCTCCCCGATTCCGCTGCCTCCGCCCGTAACCCAGGCCACGCGTTTCCCACCTTTGGTCATGCAAACTGTCTCCGTTGCTTCATCGGGGCGGTTTTTGCTAATCCAGCCCTCGGTTTTGACCGGCCTTGTCCTACAAGCCTTGCGGTCGAGGAAATCTTGCATGAACCAACCAGCCAACGCCAACCTGTTTTCCCGCCTGTTCGATAGCCTGGACGATCCCAAGCGCCTCGCGATCGAGACGCATGACGGCGCCCGTATCAGCTATGGCGACCTGATCGCGCGGGCCGGGCAGATGGCGAATGTGCTGGTCGCGCGCGGGGTGAAGCCGGGGGACCGCGTCGCGGTGCAGGTGGAGAAATCCGTCGCCAACATCGTGCTGTATCTCGCCACGGTGCGGGCCGGCGCGGTCTATCTGCCGCTCAACACCGCCTACACGCTGAACGAGCTCGACTACTTCATCGGCGATGCCGAGCCGTCGCTGGTGGTCTGCGATCCTTCCAAGGCCGAAGGCCTCGCCCCGATCGCCGCCAAGGTGAAGGCGAAGGTCGAGACGCTCGGACCCGACGGCAAGGGCTCGTTGACCGAGGCCGCCGACAAGGCGAGCAGCGAGTTCACCACCGTGACGCGCGCCGGCGACGATCTCGCCGCGATCCTCTACACCTCGGGCACCACCGGCCGCTCCAAAGGCGCGATGCTCACGCACGACAATCTGGCGTCGAACTCGCTGAGCCTCGTCGGCTACTGGCGCTTCACCGACAAGGACGTCTTGATCCACGCGCTGCCGATCTACCACACCCACGGCCTGTTCGTTGCGACCAACGTGACGCTGTTCGCCCGTGCCTCGATGATCTTCCTGCCAAAGCTCGACCCGGACCTCATGATCAAGCTGATGGCGCGCGCCACGGTGCTGATGGGTGTGCCGACCTTCTACACGCGCCTCTTGCAAAATCCCGCGCTGTCGCACGAGACGACCAGGCACATGCGGCTGTTCATCTCGGGCTCGGCGCCATTGCTCGCCGAAACCCATCGCGAATGGTCGGCCCGCACCGGGCACGCCGTGCTCGAGCGCTACGGCATGACCGAGACCAACATGAACACGTCGAACCCCTATGACGGCGAGCGCGTGCCCGGCGCGGTCGGCTTCCCGCTGCCCGGCGTCGCCGTGCGTGTGACCGACCCCGACACCGGCAAGGAGCTGCCGCGCGAGGAGATCGGCATGATCGAGGTGAAGGGCCCGAACGTGTTCAAGGGCTACTGGCGTATGCCGGAGAAGACCAAGGCCGAGTTCCGGCCCGACGGCTTCTTCATCACCGGCGACCTCGGCAAGATCGACGGCAAGGGCTACGTCCACATCCTCGGCCGCGGCAAGGACCTCGTGATCTCCGGCGGCTTCAACGTCTACCCCAAGGAGATCGAGAGCGAGATCGATGCCATGCCGGGCGTGGTCGAATCCGCCGTGATCGGCGTGCCACATGCCGATTTCGGCGAAGGCGTCACCGCGGTGCTGGTCTGCAGCAAGGGCGCCGATGTCACCGAAGCCGCGGTCCTCAAGGCGCTCGACGGTCGGCTCGCAAAATTCAAGATGCCCAAGCGCGTCTTCGTCGTCGACGAACTGCCGCGCAACACCATGGGCAAGGTGCAGAAGAACGTGCTGCGCGATACGTACAAGGATATCTACGCGAAGAAGTAAGGGGGTGCCCTACTTCTTCGCCGTCATTGCGAGGAGCCCTTGCGACGAAGCAATCCAGACTGTCGCCGCAGTGGGATTCTGGATTGCTTCGCTGCGCTCGCAATGACGGAGTTCGTGGCGGTTACTGCCCGCCCACCAGGCTCAGCACAAACCGGCTGCCGACGATGAACAGATAGCAGCCGAACGCTGTCTCCAGCGTGCGCTTCGACATCGCGTGCGCGGCTCTCACACCCAACGGCGCGGTGACGAGGCTCATCGGCATCACCAGCACGGCGCCGATCAGCGAGACGTAACCCAGCGCAAACGGGACTTGCAGCGCTGCGACGGCGGGATAATTCGCCGCGGCCGGCCAGCCCGCATAGATGTAGCCGAGCGCGCCGGGGATCGAGATCAGCACCGCGAGTGCCGATGAGGTCGCGACCGCCTGGTGGATCGGCCGGCCGTAGAAGGTCATCAGCAGATTCGAGAACAGTCCGCCGCCGATACCCATCAGCGTCGAGAGGATGCCGACGCAGAAACCGTAGACGCGCATCAACAAGCCATTCGGCAGATCCTCGCCGAACTTCCAGCCTTCGCGCGCGAGGATCAGCCGCACCGCCGCTGACCAGGCGACACAGACGAACACGATCTTGAACAGTCGCTCCGGCGCGTAGCGCGCGACCACGCTGCCGGCGACGACGCCGATCACGATCGGAAGCCACCACATCCGCAGGATCGACGTGTCGACGGCGCCGCGCCTGTAATGCGCCTGGAACGAACGGATCGAGGTCGGGATGATCACGGCGAGCGAGGTGCCGACGCAAAGCGGCATGCGCACCTCGAGCGGCACGCCGGCGATGCGGAAGCACTCGTAGAAAACCGGCACGAGAATCGCGCCGCCGCCGATGCCGAATGCGCCGGCGAGAAAGCCGGAGAGTGCGCCGACCGCGATCAGCAGCAACGCAAGCTCGACGATGTCGGAGAGTGCAAGGCCGCTCATCGATGTCTCTGCCTGGTCGATCGCCGGTGGATGAATCTCATGGGGACAGTGGTGGGCATGGCGGAAATCCCGGGCTGCCTGGGTTTCCGGAATGTTAGCCCCTTCCGATTTTTGACACTATCTCCGCGCTCCGCGGCAGAATACCTTGCGGATTACGGAAGGATGCCGATGGACCAGCTCGCGGCGATGGCGACCTTTGTCCGGGCCGTGGACGCCGGCAGCCTGTCCGCGGCGGCGCGGTCATTGCCGAGCTCGCTGACCTCGGTGAGCCGGCAGATCTCGGCGCTGGAGCAGCATTTCGGCACGCGCCTGCTGGTGCGCACGACCCGGCAACTGGCACTCACGGATGACGGGCGCATCCTCTATGAGCGGGCCAAATCGATCCTCGGTGAAATCAGGGAGATCGAGGAGGCGCTGGCGGGGAGCCGGCGTGAGCCGACCGGGCGCCTGCGGGTCAGTTCACCGTCGTTGATGGGACGTATGCTGATCGCCCCGCTGCTGGGCGATTTCCTGGCGACCTTTCCGTCGCTGACCGTCGAGCTGCTGCTGGTCGATCGCCACGTCGACCTGATCGAGGAAGACATCCATCTGGTGCTGCGCGTCGGACGGATCGCTGATTCGCAACTCGTGGCGCGAAAGCTCGCCGAGGTGCAGATGATCCACTGCGCCTCGCCGGACTACCTCGCGCGTCGCGGCGAACCGCAGGTCCCGTCCGACCTGGCACAGCATGATTGCCTGATCTTCTCCGACGCGCCCGGCATTGCGACGTGGCGGTTCGGCCCCGACGCGAAGACGGGTTCGCGGATCCGCATCTCCGGGCGACTCTGGGTCAACAGTCTCGATGCGCTCGCCACCGCGGCAGAGGCCGGCGCCGGAATCATTCGGGTGCCGTCATGGCAGGTGGAACGGCAGCTTGCCGAGGGACGCCTGCGGCGCCTGTTGCGCGCGCACGAGCCGGCGCCTGCGCCGCTTCATGCGCTCTATCAGCCGTCGCGCCTGGGCTCCGCGAAGACGCGGGCCTTCATCGATTTCCTGGTCGAACGCTGGCGCAGGAGCGATCCGCTCGGCCGATCATCGCTGTAGCGGGGCGGGATGCAGCGCATGCATATCCGCCGCCCTCCGCAGGATCGATGAGCGCGGGGAGTCCGCGGCTGCCTCGGCGATCGGAACGGTGATCCGGTCCGGCATGAACGCACTGGTTCGAACTGTCGATACCCCGGACGGCTTTAGAGGCGTTCCAACAGTAATTTCAATAAACCTCGGCAGCGCCGAAAAGAATGAATTTATATTCTTTTCTTTGTTGGCGGACCGTCGCGCTGGTATACCAAGACCCTGATTGGCCTTGTTTCATCAAGGCTCTAGAGCTGAACGGCCGTTCGATTTATGGCGATTTGGTGATTGCGCAGGCCAAATCGACTCCGTAAATAGAGCCGACCTTTCGCGATCCCCACGCGCCCCCTGCTGGGCCGCAATAACACATCAAAGCCCATGACCGCACGGATCGAACGACCGCTTTCACCACACATCCAAACCTACCGCTGGACGCTGACGATGGCGCTGTCCATCCTCCACCGCGCCACCGGTATCGCCCTTTACGTCGGAACCCTGCTGTTGGCCTGGTGGCTGATCGCGGCGGCCTCCGGCCCGGCCGCCTATGCCAATGTCCAGGCCTTCACCGGCAGCATCATCGGCCGGCTGATTGTGTTCGGCTACACCTGGGCGCTGATGCACCATATGTTGAGCGGCATCCGGCATTTCGTGTGGGACCTCGGCTTTGGCTTCAAGGCCAATGAGCGCGAAGCGCTGACCTGGGGCGCGCTGATCGGCGGCATCGTGTTGACGGTGCTGATCTGGATCATCGCCTACGCAATCGGAGGTGGACGATGAGCGCGACCGATACGCCGAAGCGCAGCATGCGTACCCCGCTCGGCCGCGTCCGCAATCTCGGCGCCGCGCATTCGGGCACGTCCGATTTCTGGCGCCAGCGCCTCACCGCCGTTGCGATGACCCTGCTGATGATCCCCGTGCTGGTGATCATCATGATGCTGCTCGGCCGCAATCAGGCCGGCGCCGCGCAGATCCTCGGCTCGCTGCCGATCGCGGTGATCATGCTGCTCTTCATCATCGCCAGCGCCTGGCACATGAAGATCGGCATGCAGGAGGTGATCAACGACTACGTCCACAACGAGAAGCTGAAGCTCGTGTCGATGATGCTCAACAATTTCTTCTCGATCGCCGTGGCGCTCGCATCCATCTACGCGATCCTCAAACTGTCATCCGGAGTGTAAGCCATGGCCACAGCGACGAATGGCAAGGGCGACGGCGCTCCCGCCACCAACGGCAAAGCCTACCCGATCGAAGACCACACCTATGACGTCGTCGTGGTCGGCGCCGGCGGCGCGGGTCTGCGCGCCGTGGTCGGCTGCAGCGAAGCCGGGCTTCGCACCGCCTGCATCACCAAGGTGTTTCCGACCCGCTCGCACACCGTCGCGGCGCAGGGCGGCATCTCGGCCTCGCTCGGCAACATGCACAAGGACGACTGGCGCTGGCACATGTACGACACCGTGAAGGGGTCGGACTGGCTCGGCGACCAGGACGCGATCGAATACATGGTGCGCAACGCACCCGACGCGGTCTACGAGCTCGAGCATTGGGGCGTGCCGTTCTCGCGCACCGAGGACGGCAAGATCTATCAGCGCCCGTTCGGCGGCATGACCACCGAGTTCGGCAAGAGCCAGGCGCAGCGCACCTGCGCCGCCGCCGATCGCACCGGCCACGCCATGCTGCACACGATGTACGGGCAGTCGCTGCGTCATGCGGCCGAGTTCTTCATCGAGTTCTTCGCCATCGACCTGATCATGGACGACCAGGGCACCTGCCGCGGCGTGATCGCGCTCAAGCTCGACGACGGCACGCTGCACCGTTTCCGCGCCCAGACCACGATTCTGGCGACCGGCGGCTACGGCCGCGCCTATGCCTCCTGCACCTCCGCGCACACCTGCACCGGCGACGGCGGCGGCATGGTGCTGCGCGCCGGCCTGCCGATGCAGGACATGGAGTTCGTGCAGTTCCACCCGACCGGCATCTACGGTTCGGGCTGTCTCGTCACCGAGGGCGCGCGCGGCGAAGGCGGCTATCTCGTCAATTCCGAGGGCGAGCGCTTCATGGAGCGTTATGCGCCCTCCGCGAAGGATCTCGCCTCGCGCGACGTCGTCTCGCGCGCGATGACCATCGAGATCCGCGAGGGGCGCGGCGTCGGCAAGAAGAAGGACCACATCTTCCTGCATCTCGACCATCTCGATCCCGCCGTGCTGGCCGAGCGCCTGCCGGGCATCTCCGAATCCGCCAAGATCTTCGCCAATGTCGATGTGACGCGCGAGCCGATCCCGATCGTGCCGACGGTGCACTACAACATGGGCGGCATCCCCACGAACTATCACGGCGAGGTGCTGACCAAGAAGGATGGCGACGACAACGCCATCATCCCCGGCCTGATGGCGATCGGCGAAGCCGCCTGCGTCTCCGTGCACGGCGCCAACCGCCTCGGCTCCAACTCGCTGATCGACCTCGTCGTGTTCGGCCGCGCCGCCGCGCTCCGCCTCGCCGAGAAGCTCACGCCCAACGGCAAGCAGCCCGAGCTGCCGGCGAACTCGGCCGAGCTCGCGCTCGGCCGCCTCGACCATTACCGCTACGCCTCCGGCGGCACGCCGACCGCGAAGCTGCGCGAGGGCATGCAGCACGTGATGCAGAACAATTGCGCGGTGTTCCGCACCGGCGAAGTCCTGAGCGAAGGCCAGAACCTGATCGAGAAGGTCCACAGCGGCATCACCGACATCGCCGTCTCCGATCGCTCGCTGGTGTGGAATTCGGATCTCGTCGAGACGCTGGAGTTCGACAATCTGATCTCGCAGGCGGTGGTGACGATGAACTCGGCCGCCAACCGCACCGAGAGCCGCGGCGCCCATGCCCGCGAGGACTATTCCGAGCGCGACGACAAGAACTGGATGAAGCACACGCTGGCCTGGCTGGACGATTCCGGCAAGGTCAAGATCGAGTACCGCCCGGTTCATAACTACACCATGACCAACGACGTGCAGTACATCCCGCCGAAGGCGCGCGTGTATTGAGAAACAACGGTAGCTCGTCATTCCGGGGCGATGCGCAGCATCGAGCCCGGAATCTCGAGATTCCGGGTCTGGTCCTTCGGACCATCCCGGAATGACGAAAGGTTAGAGCAATGGTTGAATTCGCACTTCCGAAGAACTCCAAGATCACCGGCGGCAAGACCTGGCCGAAGCCCGCGGGCGCGACCGAGCTGCGCGAGTTCAAGGTCTATCGCTGGAATCCGGATGACGGCAAGAATCCGAGCGTCGACACCTATTACGTCGACACCAATGATTGCGGTCCGATGGTGCTGGACGGCCTGATCTGGATCAAGAACCACATCGACCCGTCGCTGACCTTCCGCCGCTCCTGCCGTGAAGGGGTCTGCGGCTCCTGCGCCATGAACATCGACGGCCAGAACACGCTGGCCTGCACCCGCTCGATGCACGACGTGAAGGACGGCGCGGTCAAGATCAATCCGCTGCCGCACCAGCCGGTCGTCAAGGACCTCGTCCCCGACCTCACCAATTTCTACGCGCAGTACGCCTCGGTCGAGCCGTGGCTGAAGACGACCTCGCCGACGCCGCAGAAGGAATGGCGCCAGAGCCACGAGGACCGCGAGAAGCTCGACGGTCTCTACGAGTGTATCCTCTGCGCCTGCTGCTCGACCTCGTGCCCAAGCTATTGGTGGAACAGCGAGCGCTATCTCGGTCCCGCCGCGCTGCTCCAGGCCAATCGCTGGGTGTCGGATTCGCGCGACGAAGCCACGGGCGAGCGGCTCGACAATCTCGAGGACCCGTTCCGCCTCTATCGCTGCCACACCATCATGAACTGCGCCAAGGCCTGCCCGAAGGGCCTCAACCCGGCGGAAGCCATCGCCGAGCTCAAGCTCAAGATGGTCGAGCGCCAGATCTAGACCCATTCGCGCTGCGATCCCCGGCCCGAATGGCCGGGGCACTCCACCGCCGCGGCCGGCCCTGGCGGAATTTGCCTCCACCACGCGTCACGCGCGAACTTGGTAAAATACAACCTCCGGTTATCGACACAAAGCGGCTTCCTTCCGAGCGGGAAATTCAGCTAAGCTCCGGTCAGGGACCGGAGCCGTGCAGGGAGCGCAACGCAATTCACTGAGACTCTTGCAGTGGATGATGGCTGCATCCCTGGCGCTGCCCATTGCGCTGTTCGTCATCGCCTCCACCATTTCCTACACATCGACCAAGGACATCGCCGATCGGGAGATCGAGCGCACGCTTGATGTCGCGCATGAGCACGCGCTCAAGGTGTTCGAGACCATCGACCGCTGCCTTGCCGAGCTCAACGAGGTCGTGCGCGGACTTCCCGACGACACCGTCGTCTCGCGCGAGCCGGCCTTGCATCGCCGCCTGAAGCGGCTGACCGATTCGCTGCCGCAGCTCAAATCGGCCTGGATCTTCGATGCGGATGGAAAAGCGCTGGTCAACAGCCTCGCCTCGCCGCCGCCGGAGCTGAGGTTTACGGACCGCGACTATTTCTACGCCCATATCGACCAGGCCATCGGCACGTTCATCGGCATGCCCCTGACGCCACGTCCGCCCTATCAGGGCGCGCGCTTCTTCAGCATGAGCCGTCGTCGCGATTCCAACGACGGCAGCTTCGTCGGCGTGATCCAGGCCTCCGTCCTGCCGGAATATTTCGAGAGCTTCTACGCCAGGATCGGCTCCGATCCCGGCAGCTTCTTCGCGATGGGACGCGCCGATGGCGTGCTGCTCGCGCAATACCCGCGGCTCGAACGGGACCTCCGACTCGATCCGGGCGGACCGGTCGGCCAGAACATCGCAGCTCACCCCGAGCGTGGCCTGATGACCATCGCCTGGCCGTCGGACGGGATCGAGCGGCGCATCGGCTACAAGCGCATCGCCGAGTATCCGGTCTATGTCAGCGCCGGCCTCGAGACCTCTGCGATCCGGGCGCGCTGGTTCGCGACCATGGGCCAGCATCTGGTGTTCGGCATTCCCGCCACCGCGCTCCTGTTCCTGCTGCTTGCCTTCGCATTCCGCCGCACCCAGCATCTCCAGGCCGAGGCCGCAGCGCGGCGCGAGGCCGAGGAGGCGCTCAAGCACAGCCAGCGCCTCGAAGCGCTCGGGCAGCTCACCGGCGGCGTCGCGCACGACTTCAACAATCTGCTGACGGTGATCCGCGCCTCGGTCGACCTGTTGAACCGGCCGCAACTGACGGAGGAGCGGCGGCAGCGCTACATCACGGCCATCGCAGATGCGGTCGCACGCGCCGCCAAGCTGACCTCCCAGCTCCTCGCCTTCGCGCGGCGCCAGACCCTGAAGCCGGAGGTGTTCGACGTCGGCCAGCGCATACAGTCGCTGCACGACATGCTCGCGACGCTGCTCGGACCCGCCATCGAGATCACCATGCATCTGCCGGCGGAGCCCTGCCTCGTCAGCGCCGATGCCAGCCAGTTCGAGACGGCCCTGATCAACATGGCGACCAATGCGCGCGATGCCATGCAAGGCAAGGGCAGGATCACCTTCGAGGTCGAGGCCGTGACGAGCGCTCCGGACATGCTGGCCCCCGTCTCGGGCAGCCGTGACCTTACAGGCAACCACGGCTTCGTCCGCGTCGCCGTCGGCGACACCGGCGTCGGCATTCCTGCCGCTCAACTCGGGCGCATCTTCGAGCCGTTCTTCACTACCAAGCAGGTCGGCCAGGGTACCGGCCTCGGCCTGTCCCAGGTGTTCGGCTTCGCCCGGCAATCCGGCGGAGAGGTGACGGGCACCAGCGAGGTGGGGCAAGGCAGCACCTTCTCGCTCTATTTGCCGCGTGTACCGTCGGAGCAGCTGCCGCAGCGGCAGGCGCCGAACACGGCGCCCGCCGTGACCGGCAGCGGCATGTCGGTGCTGCTGGTCGAGGACAATATCGAGCTCGCAAATTTCGCCGCCGACGGCCTCACCGAGCTCGGCTACAGCATCACGCTGGTGGACAACGCCAGCGACGCCTTCACCGAGCTGATCGCTGACGCCGATCGTTTCGACGTCGTGTTCTCGGACGTGGTGATGCCTGGGATGACCGGGCTCGATCTCGCCAAGGCGATCCGTGATCGCGGCGTCGGCGTGCCGGTGGTGTTGACCAGCGGCTACAGCGAGGCACTGTCCCAGGAGGGCGTCGTGGGCTTCGACCTCGTGCAGAAGCCCTACTCCATCGAGGAATTGTCGCGCGTCCTTCACAAGGCGGCACGGCTGCACCGCGTGCGCGACGGCGCCGCCGAGTGACCGGCGCCCGGGAACCGCCGGGAACCGGTTGATTTCCTTGGCGTTGCCTTCTCATGCAGAAGCCGGCCGCACAGCGCGAACAGGGCGCGAAGGCGCCCATCGTCGAAATCACCGGCGAAACCGGCGACGAGGTCGCGCCACCGCCACCGGAATTGCTCGAGCCCGACCCGGAGCTCACGCCCGAGGAAGCCGAGCAGGCCCGCAAGGATTATCTTCTCACCCGCTTCTGGATCAGCGCCCGCGGCTTCTGGGGCCGCCACGGCGACCGCCTCGCCTGGCCGTTCTCGCTCGGCCTCGGCGTGCTGATCGTCCTGACCGTCAGCTTCCAGTACGGCATCAATGTCTGGAATCGCGCGATCTTCGACGCGCTCGAGAAGCGCGATGCGGCCAGTGTCTTCCATCTCACGGCGGTGTTCTTCCCGCTCGCGATCGGGAGCATCGTCCTCGGCGTGGTGCAGGTGTTCGCACGCATGGGCATCCAGCGGCGCTGGCGGGCCTGGCTGACGAGCAGCGTGCTGACGCGCTGGCTCGCGAACGGCCGCTACTACCAGCTCAACCTCGTCGGCGGCGACCATGAGAATCCCGAATACCGGATCGCTGAGGATTTGCGCATCGCGACCGACTCGCCGGTCGATTTCCTCGCCGGCGTCACCTCGGCGCTGCTGTCGGCGGCGACCTTCATCGTCGTGCTCTGGACCATTGGCGGCGCACTCACGCTTACGCTGGGCGGCTCGGCCATCACCATTCCCGGCTTCCTCGTGATCGCAGCGGTCCTCTACGCCGCAATCGCGTCCAGCTCGATCGTGGTGATCGGCCGGCGCTTCGTGCAGGTGTCCGAGGACAAGAACCAGGCCGAGGCCGATTTGCGTTATACGCTGACGCGCGTGCGCGAGAACGGCGAGAGCATCGCGCTGCTCGGCGGCGAAGAGGAGGAACGCGACGGCATCGACCGCAACTTCACGCAGGTGTTGCGGCAATGGGCGCGGCTCGCCGGCCAGCACATGCGCACCACGCTGGTGTCGCACGGATCGAATCTCGTCGCACCGGTCGTGCCGCTCTTGCTTTGCGCGCCGAAATTCCTCGACGGCAGCATGACGCTGGGACAGGTGATGCAGGCGGCCTCCGCCTTCACCATCGTGCAGAGCGCCTTCGGCTGGCTGGTCGACAATTATCCGCGGCTGGCCGACTGGAACGCCTGCGCGCGCCGCATCGCCTCGCTGATGATGTCGCTCGACGGTCTCGAACGCGCCGAGCAAGGTGAGGGTCTTGGCCGCATCAAGCGCGGCGAGACCAGGACCGAGGCCATGCTGGAACTGAGAGACCTCTCGGTCACGCTCGACGACGGCACCGCGGTCGTCGGCGAGACCGAGGTGGTGATCGAGCCCGGCGAGCGGCTGCTCGTGGCGGGCGAATCCGGCACCGGCAAGAGCACGCTGGTGCGTGCCATCGCGGGTCTGTGGCCATGGGGTGGCGGCAGCGTCAATTTCCATCCCGACCGGCGTCTGTTCATGCTGCCGCAGCGGCCCTACGTGCCCTCCGGGTCGCTGCGCCGCGCCGTCGCCTATCCCGGCGCTGCCGAGAACTGGACCGAGGAAGAGATCGGCAAAGCCCTGCACAAGGTCGGGCTCGATCATCTCAAGGAGAAGATCGAGGAGGAGGGACCGTGGGACCAGACGCTGTCCGGCGGCGAGAAGCAGCGCCTCGCCTTCGCGCGGCTGCTGCTGCACAGTCCCGACATCGTCGTGCTCGATGAGGCGACCTCGGCGCTCGACGAGAAGAGCCAGGACAAGATGATGCAGATGGTCACCGACGAGCTGCCGAGGGCGACCATCGTCAGCGTCGCGCACCGCGCCGAGCTGGAGGCCTTCCACAGCCGCAAGATCGTGCTGGAGCGCCGCAAGGGCGGCGCCAAGCTCGTCAGCGACGTCGACCTGATCCCGCGCAAGGGCAGACGCAAGCTGCTCGGCCGCTTCCTGCGCCAGCGCAAGGCCACGCCGAAGAAGGCGGCGTGATCTTGCTCCGTCGTCCCGGGGCGCGAAGCGAGCCCGGGACCCATACCCACGGGGAGGAGTTGTCGCGAGAGACGCCCACTCCGAGTCTTCGTCAAATTGCTCCCTGTGGGTATGGGTCCCGGATCTGCGCTGCGCTTGTCCGGGACGACGAAAGAGAGAGCTTCGCGCCCCGGGACGACATCTGTAGTGGAGCCCGTTGGAGTCCCCGGCAAAACCGGCTATGCATGCGCCGCCTGCAACGAGGACCTTTGGTTTGACGCCCGACAACGCCCCTTCGTCCGCGCCGTTCGGCGCATATGCGCCGAATGCGGCGCAGGCCGCGATCATTCGCCTCGCGACCCGGTCGGGGCTGAAGCGCGGCGCGTTCCGGCCGTGGATGTCGCGACTGGTTAACCTGCTGCGCGGCGGCCCCGTCGACGTCCAGTATCAGGGCGCGTCGTTTCGCTTCTATCACCAGGGCAGCGCGACCGAACGCGGCGCGCTGTTCAATCCCGACTACAATCTCGACGAGCTCGACTTTCTGCGCCAGCACACGCCCGCCGGCGGTGTGTTCGTCGATGTCGGCGCCAATGTCGGGACCTTTGCACTGGTGATGGCGCGGCAGGTCGGCACCAAAGGCAAGGTGGTGGCGATCGAGCCGCATCCCGTCACCTTCGCACGACTCGCGTTCAACCACGCCGCATCGAACGCGACGCAGGTGCGCCTGGTGCAAGCGGCCGCCGGCGACAGCGACGGTGAGCTGATGATCGAGACCGGCGGCGGCAATCTCGGCGCCACCCATGTTGTCAGCGGCCCGGCGAGCGCCGATGCGATCAAGGTGCCGTCGCTACGGCTGACGCGCATTCTCGACGAGGCCGGCGTCGCCAGGATCGACTCGCTCAAGATCGACGTCGAGGGCTTCGAGGACCGCGTGCTGATCGGCTTCTTCCGCGACGCGCCGCAATCGCTGTGGCCGCGCGCGGTGGTGATCGAGCATCTGTCACAAAACGAATGGCGCGAGGATTGTATTGCTGACATGGTCGCGCGCGGCTTTGCGGTTGCGCGCAGGACGCGGAGCAACACGTTCCTTTCGCGGTAACAACGACGAACAACGGAGGTGGCGATGATCGATCACATGGGATTCTCGGTCTCCGACTATGAGCGCGCCAAGACGTTCTACACCAAGGCGCTGGCGCCGCTCGGCTACGCCCTGATCATGGAGGTGACGGCAGAGCAGACCGGGCACGCGGCGGCCGCGGGCTTTGGCGCCGACGGCAAGCCGGACTTCTGGATCGGCGGCGAAGGCGCGATGAACAAGCCGGTGCACGTCGCCATTCACGCCAAGGACCGCGCCACGGTGGACGCGTTCTACAAGGCCGCGATTGCGGCGGGCGGACGCGACAATGGCCCGCCCGGCATCCGCCCGCATTATCATGCGAACTATTACGGCGCGTTCGTGCTCGATCCTGACGGACACAACATCGAGGCCGTCTGCCACGCACCGGAATAAGGCGAGTTCCGACACGACGCACAGGGAACATCGGCACGGCATCGTCGTTGTCGTCCTCTGGACAACTGATCTCGATGATACTGATGCCGATCGAACCGCCCGAGATTCCGCCGGCGACGCCGGGGACTCCGACCGAGCCCCCGCCGGGGATTCCACCGGGCAATCCGCAGCCCGATATCGCGCCTCCAGTGCGCGAGCCCGACGCACCAGCGCAGCCGGATGAATTGCCGCCGCACGTTCCCGAAGAGATTCCACGACGCGGACCGAACGGTCCACTCACGCCGAATCCCGCAACCGATGCAGGTTTCGCCGCAGGATCACACATGAGGCGAACCATCACATGATCGGCGATTGCAACCAGCGTCTGAATGCGCAATGAACGTCGTCATAGTGAAGTGATTTGCGTGCAGAAATAAATCGGGTCGCGACCATGTTGCCCGCCACAATGCGGCCTAACGCGTAGCTGTTCATCCCAACACTTCGTCAAAGAACCTTCCGGGGAAGTTCACCACATGACCAACCTTCGTTTCGTGCTGCTTGCGACGACGGCCTTGACCGCGATGCAATTGGCAAGCTCCGCATCGCATGCTCAAGACGCGACGCCGCTCGTGGTCGCGCAGGCCCAGCCACAAGAGACGGGGCCTGACGGAAAACCGAAGCAGCCACCGAAGGGACCGCCAGCGGCCGCGCCGCCTGCGGCACCCGCGCGCCCGGCCGCACCGCCGCCCGCGGCTGCAC
>NZ_WQNE01000051.1 GCF_009759665.1 Bradyrhizobium cajani | reverse complement strand
CATCCGCTACGGCTTCGCATCGCCTGCATGCAGCACCGCCTTGCAGGCCGACGGCATCTGCGCCAGCGTCATCGGCGGCTTGGGCTTCGGCGGCTCCGGCGGTGGCTTCGGGTGTAGCACCGCGTCGGAGAACCAGTAGGCGAGATCGGACGCCTTGCAGCCCTCGTCCTCGGCCTGCGATGGCTGGCCCTCGCATTCGCCCGCGCCCGCCGGGCAGCGCATGCGGATGTGGAAGTGATAGTCGTGGCCCCACCAGGGGCGGATCTTCGACAGCCAGGCGCGGTCGCCCTTGGCTTCGCGGCATAGCGCCTTCTTGATCGCGGCATTGACGAAGATGCGCTGCACGGCAGGCTCCTGCGCCGCGTCGCGCAACACCAGCACGTGGGACGGCGTGAACACCTTCGGGTCGATGTCGAGCCGGTCGGCGCGCACCATCATCACCGCGCTCATCTCCTCGCGCTCCTCGCGCGAGAGCCGATGGTTCGGCATCGGCGTCAGCCAGATGTCGGCGTCGAGGCCGATCTGGTGGCTGGCATGCCCCGACAGCGCCGGCCCGCCGCGCGGCTGGGCGATGTCGCCGACCAGGATGCCGGGCCAGCCCGCGTCCTTGTGCGCCCTGGCCGCAAGCCGCTTGATCAGTGCGATCATGTCGGGATGGCCGTAGTTGCGGTTGCGCGACAGCCGCATCACCTGCCAATTGTCGCCGTTCAGCGGCATCTGCGCTGCGCCACCGATGCAGCCCTTGGTGTAGGAGCCGACGACATGCGCCGATCCTTTCGAGGGCAGCAGCTTGCGCGCGAACAGCTCCTTGGCGGCGAGCGCGGGATCGTTCGGATTGGCAAGCGGCGGCAGCGGCTTCGGGGTGACGCTGCCCTTGTCCTGGGCCAGCGCGGCGCCGGCGGTCAGGAGTGTCGTGACAAGCAGGAGAGGGGCGATGCGGCGGGGACTCATGCGATCATCCTTATAACCCAACGCGGCGTCAGGGTTAAGGATTAGGCTTTCACGGCGGCGCAGCCTCACGGCGTCTTTACAGCCACAGTCCCCGAGGCGACATCATGCGGGCCCGAACGTACGACGATCCGTACTTCCAATGAGATCCACTTGTGGAATGTCATTCCGGGGCGCGACGAAGTCGCGAGCCCGGAATCCATTAGCCCGCGTACGCTGCGGCCCGATGGATTCCCGGAATGACGTAGACGTTGTTCTTGCGCCGACCATCCGCGGATTTTTAACGGCGCGATAACCCTGTCCTGCATTGACCAAAATTCGTGCGCGGAACGCGATTCGCCCTCGCCTGCACGCAATCGGACACGCGTTTCGGAATTGATTCATGACGAGCGCGCGTTTTTGCAACACCTCTCTCGCCGATTGCGACCAAGCATCAGGTTTGACGCGCATCTCGGCCAGCTGGCGCCTCGTAAACAGGCATCACGGCCCCGCTGCCGGCGGCCGCAAGGTGCCGCCTCGGCCGGCGTGACCGCCCAAGATTACTTTTTTTTCAGACACTTGCCTCAAAACTTGCGGCCGCTGGACGCGGCTAGGACGAGTGACGTTGAGTTTGGGGTTTCGAAAGACGAAAAAGCGAAAGGGACGCGTGCCTGCCCAGGCCGGCCGACAGCCGCGCAAGCCGCGCTTCGCGCGCGCGCCTCGTCCTCTTTCCGAACGCGACGAAGTCCTGCGCAGCCGCGCCGAAGCCGAGGCCGCGATCGTGGAGGCGCGCAAATCCCATGAGCGCCTGCGCCAGGCCATCGACATCCTGCCGCAGGGCATCGTGTTTCTCGATGCCGATGGCCGCTACGTGCTCTGGAACAGGAAATACGCCGAGATCTACAGCAAGACCGCCGATCTGTTCGCGGAAGGCGCGCGGCTCGAAGACACGCTGCGTGTCGGCGTCGCCCGCGGTGACTATCCCGAAGCCATCGGCCACGAAGACGAGTGGATTGCCGAACGGCTGCAAAAACTCTATCGGCCCGGTGCGCGCCACGAGCAGAAGCTGGCCGACGGCCGCGTCATCCTGATCGACGAGCGGCTGACCGACGATGGCGGCGTCGTCGGCCTGCGCGTCGACATCACCGAGTTGAAGCAGCGCGAAGCCTCGTTCCGCCTGCTGTTCGACGGCAATCCCGTGCCCATGATCGTCTGTGCGCTCGATGACGAGCGCATCCTCGGCGTCAACGACGCCGCAGTCGCGCATTATGGCTACAACCGCGCCGAGTTCGAGAAGCTGAAGATCCGGTCCTTGCAGGCTTTCGACAGCGAGCCGCCCTGGACCGCCGATCCGGGCGGCGAGGAGCAGGCCGGGCGCACCTGGAAGCACGTCAAGGCCGACGGCGCGCTGATCGACCTTGCGATCTATTCCCGCGAATTGACCTATGCCGAGCGGCCCGCGGTGCTGCTCGCGCTGATGGACATCACCGAGCGCAAGCGCGCCGAGGCGCGGCTTGCCTTCATGGCCCAGCACGACGGGCTGACCGGCCTGCCCAACCGCAATCTGCTGCGCCAGCAGGTCGACGAGATGCTGCTGCACAGGCGGCGCAGCGCCGACAAGGTCGCGCTGCTGATGCTGGGCCTGGACAATTTCAAGTCGGTCAACGACACGCTGGGCCATGCGGTCGGCGACAAGCTGCTGCGCGGCGTCGCCAAGCGGCTGCGTTCCACCTTGCGCGAGGAAGACGCGCTGGCACGACTGAACTCCGACGAGTTCGCGATCGTGCAGAGCGGCCTGACGCGTCCCGAGGACGCGGTGATGCTGGCAAAACGCCTGCTCGAAGCCATCGCCGATCCCTATCTGCTCGACGGCCATTCCGTGGTGATCGGCGCCTCCGTCGGCATCGCGATGGCGCCGGGCGATGGCGATGATTCCGAAAAGCTGCTCAAGAGCGCGGACATGGCGCTGTCGCGCGCCAAGGCCGATTCGCGCGGCACCTTCGCCTTCTTCGAGGCCGCGCTCGACGCGAAAGCGCAGAGCCGCCGCAAGATCGAGGTCGAGCTGCGCGATGCGATCCAGAACGACGTGCTGCGCCCCTACTACCAGCCGTTGATCGATCTTTCGAGCGGCCGCATCACCGGCTTCGAGGCGCTGGTGCGCTGGCCGCATGCCGAGCGTGGCATGGTCTCGCCGGCCGAGTTCATTCCGGTCGCCGAGGAGACCGGGCTGATCAATCCGCTCGGCGGCTTGATGCTGCGCCGCGCGTGCCTCGATGCCGCGGCCTGGCCGGATGACGTCCGCGTCGCCGTCAACCTCTCGCCGCTCCAGTTTCGCAGCGGCAATTTGCTCTCGGTCGTGACCGATGCCTTGAGGCATTCCGGGCTGCCGCCGCGGCGGCTCGAGCTCGAGATCACCGAGACGCTGCTGCTGGAGAAGAGCGCCCAGGTGCTGGCAACGCTGCATGCGCTGCGCGCGTTAGGGGTACGCATCTCGATGGACGATTTCGGCACCGGCTATTCCAGCCTCAGCTATTTGCGCAGCTTCCCCTTCGACAAGATCAAGATCGACCAGTCCTTCGTGCGCGATCTCGGCGCCAATCGCGAGGCCCAGGCGATCATCCGCTCCATCGTCAGCCTCGGCAAGGGCTTAGGGGTCACCATCACCGCCGAAGGCGTCGAGACCGAAGCCGAGCTCAGCTGCCTCAGGGCCGAAGGCTGCGACGAAGGCCAGGGCTTTCTGTTCAGCAAGGCGCGGCCGAATGCCGAGATCATCAGCCTGCTGGCCGCGCAGCGCGGCATCGATGCCGCGGACGAGGACGCCGCGCTGGTCGCCTAGCTTTTGAGGCGTCCGTTCCGGGCTGAAGCCCCGGCTACTGGCGACAGTGGCGGATGAACGTCACATTCCTGGCGTACAGGTACGTGTAAGGGTCCACCTGTTCAAGCGCGTGGTGCCTCATCACCCAGTCGCGCACCACGGGCGCATAGGCCGACATCATCAACTGAGTCTCGCCGGGGTTGATGCTGCGGTCACGGTGATGCGCGGCGTGAAACATGAAGTAGCCGCTCGGGGTGATGCAGATCTTGTTGAGAGGAACGACCCCGAGGACCGTCGTACAAGACGACTTGCACCGACCGTCGATCACCACGCGATCATACTCTGCGTTGACGTGCGTGTACGTGTAGATGTGCGCGGCGGTGTTGCCGCCGGGGTCATGAAGATAAAAGACCTTTTCTGCGTAGGCGGCACTTGCCATGACCAACGTGAAGAGGATCGTACCGATCACGGCTGGAATCCTGCGCATGTCACCTCCCTTTTGTTTGTCGCGAATCCCATAGATGCACGCGACCGGATGCTGTTGTGACACGCTACCTTAGGCTGCTGAACAGCATGATCAAAATGCGTTGAGCAATCCCGGAAATCCAGCCCAACAGGTCCGCAATCGGCCCGCCGCTGGTGCAGCCGCTGCCCGGCGCGCGCCGGGCTGGAGCGGACAAGCGGATTACGGCTCGGGCGTTGACAAAATCCCCTTGCCGACGTCCTCGCAATGCGTGTCGCGCGCCTGGATCTGCTGGGCGATGGCATGCAGCGTCAAAGTTGGAAATTTCCTGCGCCGCGACCGTTGCAGACCAGGATCAGCCGCATAGACTGGTCTCACCATGCGACAGCATATCGGATATGTGTCCCTTCTTGTCCGCGACTACGATGAAGCCATTGCCTATTTCGTCGAACGGCTGGGCTTTGGGTTGGTCGAGGATACGAACCTGGGCAACGGGAAAAGGTGGGTGCTGATCGCGCCACCGGGCTCCGTGGAGACCCGCATCCTCCTGGCGAAAACGGCGACGCTGAATCAAACGCAGCACGTTGGGGATCAAACCGGCGGGCGTGTGTTCCTCTTCCTGCACACCGACGATTTCTGGCGCGACTACGAAGCCTACCGCTCAAAGGGCGTGCTGTTTCGGGAGGAGCCGCGCGTCGAGCCGTATGGAATCGTCGCCGTCTTCGATGATCTCTATGGAAACCGCTGGGACCTGCTGCAGCTGACGCGATAGCTGTGGGACGGGTCCTGTGAGCTACGCATGATGGCGTGGACCGGCTCGGGTCATCCAGCGTCCGGACCGAAGCTGCGCTCGAACCCTCTCGACAATCGCGTTCACGCGCCACCCCGTCAGGCCGCTGCGCGGCCGAGGTCGAGCGATTGCCTGCGCCTGGTCGGGAAGCTCAGCGCCACCGCGACGGCGGCAAGGCCGATCGCAAAGGAGCCGACGTGCAGCCATGTGTAGCGCTGGAAATTGTCGAACACGAGTCCGCCGGCCCATGGCCCGAGCGCCATGCCGAGGCTGGCAAAGGCCGAGACCGCGCCGAACACGGTGCCCATGATGCGCGCTCCGAAGAATTCGCGAACCAGCACCGCATAGAGCGGCATCACCCCGCCATAGGCGAGGCCGAACACCACCGAGAGCGCGTAGAATTCGCCGAGCTGCGCCACCGCGAGATAGGTCGCGATGCACAGCGCCTGCACGAGGAGGCCGCCGACCAGCACGGGCTTTGCGCCGATGCGATCGGCGAGCGCGCCCAGCAGCAGGCGCCCGCCGAGGCCTGAGACGCCGGCGACGCTGTACACCGTCACCGCCGTGAGCGGTGCGATGCCGCACACCATCGCATAGGACACCATGTGGAAGATCGGGCCGGAATGCGCGGCGCAGCAGGCGAAATGCGCCGCGGCGAGCGCGATGAATTGCGGCGTGCGCAGCGCCTGCGCCGCGGTCAGCTCGACGTCCGGCGCAGCGTCCGCCGTTGCGCCGCCCGCCGTGCGAGGGGCCGGACGCACCAGGAAGCAGGCAGGGATCAGCAGCGCCCAGGCGGCGATGCCGATCACCAGCATCGCGGTGCGCCAGTCATAGGCCGTGATCAGCCAGCTTGCGGTCGGCGCGATCGTCACCGGCGACACGCCCATGCCGGCGGAGACCAGCGCCACCGCAAGGCTGCGGTTCTTCTCGATCCAGGCGCTCGCCAGCGCCATCATCGGTGCGTAGAAGCTGCCGGCGGCAATGCCGATCAGCCCGCCGAACAAGAGCTGGAACTGCCACAGCTGCGCGGCCTGGCTCGCCGTGACGAGACCGAGCCCCAGCAGCAGACTTCCGGCAAGGACCACGATGCGGGTGCCGAACCGGTCCGACAGCGTGCCCCAGAAGAACGCGGCAACGCCCATGCAGAGGAAATCCAGCGTCGCCGCCGCCGACACGCCGGCGCGCGACCACCCCATCGCTTCCGAGATCGGCTGCAGGAACACCGCGAGCGACAGCATGGTGCCGAAGCCGACACAGGTCATCAGCGCCCCCGCGGCGACAACGACCCAGCCATAGTCGAAGCTCGATGGCTTGCTCATGCGTTTCCTCAGCGCTTTTGGTCTTGTTGATGGTGCGCGCTGCGGATGGTGGCCTATCTGCCGGGAGAGGGCAAGGCTGGCGGCTATGCGCGTTTCAGTGAGCGGTATGGCCGCGAACGATTTCGTGGCGATGATCAAGGTGCTAGCAGCATCGTCATTCCGGGGCGCGCCACTTGGCGTGAGCCCGGAATCCATTTCGCTGCCTTGCTTGCTGCATGATGGATTCTCAGATGCGCAATTGCGCATCGTAGCTCGCGCTCCGCGCGCCCCGGAATGACGAAGGACTTAGCCGATCACATCCCGCGACGATGCCATCATGCCACTGTTTTGCCCGACGCGTCAAACGCGATTCGTAAAAAACGAAAATCTCAATGCAAGCAAAGCCCCGGCTACTGTGCATGGGGTTGTTTTCGCGTTTTTTGATGTTCGGCCGCGAAAGTCCCGGACTGGACCTGATCTCGCTATGAAATTTGGCCTTCGCCTTCGTCGTCATGGCCGGGCTTGACCCGGCCATCCACGCTTTCACCGCTCCAAAAACGTGGATGCCCGGGACGAGCCCGGGCATGACGGTAGCTGATGTAGCTGTAAGCCTAAGGCCCCTCTGCCTCAGCTATCCACCTTCAGCGCGGCAATGAAAGCCTCCTGCGGGATGTCGACCTTGCCGAACTGCCGCATCTTCTTCTTGCCTTCCTTCTGCTTCTCCAGAAGTTTTCGCTTACGCGTGATGTCGCCGCCGTAGCACTTTGCGGTGACGTCCTTGCGCAGCGCGCGCACCGTTTCGCGGGCGATCACCTTGCCGCCGATCGCCGCCTGGATCGGGATCTGGAACATGTGCGGCGGGATCAGCTCCTTCATCTTCTCGACCATGGCGCGGCCGCGCCCCTCGGCGCGGGTGCGGTGGACCAGCATGGAGAGCGCATCGACCGGCTCGGCGTTGACCAGGATCTGCATCTTGACGAGATCGGCCGGCTTGTAGTCGGTGAGATGATAGTCGAACGAGGCGTAGCCCTTGGAGACCGACTTCAGCCGATCGTAGAAGTCGAACACGACCTCGTTCAGCGGCAGATCGTATTTCACCATCGCACGCGAGCCGACGTAAGTGAGCTCCTTCTGCGAGCCGCGGCGGTCCTGGCACAGCTTCAAGACGCTGCCGAGATATTCGTCCGGCGTGAGGATCGTCGCCTCGATCCATGGCTCGTCGATCTCGGCGATCTTGACCACGTCGGGCATGTCGACGGGGTTGTGGATCTCGATCTCGGTGCCGTCGGTCAGCTTCATCTTGTAGATGACGCTCGGCGCGGTCGCGATCAGGTTGAGGTCGAACTCGCGCGACAGCCGCTCCTGGATGATTTCGAGGTGGAGCAAACCGAGGAAGCCGCAGCGGAAGCCGAAGCCGAGCGCGGCCGAGGTCTCCATCTCGAAGGAGAAGCTGGCGTCGTTGAGGCGCAGCTTGCCCATGGCGCCGCGCAGCGTCTCGAAGTCGTCGGCGTCGACCGGGAATAGGCCGCAGAACACCACGGGGATCGCCGGCTTGAAGCCGGGCAGCATGTCGGCGACCGGCTTCCTGTCGTCGGTGATGGTGTCGCCGACGCGGGTGTCGGCGACTTCCTTGATTGCGGCGGTGATGAAGCCGATCTCGCCGGGGCCGAGCTCGTCGACCTGCTGCATCTTCGGCGTGAAGAAGCCGACGCGCTCGACGTCATAGGCCGCACCCGTGCCCATCATGCGGACGCGGCTGCCCTTCTTCATGACGCCGTCGACGATGCGCACGAGCACGACGACGCCGAGATAGACGTCGTACCAGCTGTCGACCAGCAGCGCCTTCAAGGTCGCGTCGCGGTCGCCCTTCGGCGGCGGCAGGCGGGTGACGATGGCCTCCAGCACGTCGGGCACGCCGAGGCCGGTCTTGGCCGAGATCATCACCGCGTCCGAGGCGTCGATGCCGATGACGTCCTCGATCTGCTGCTTGATCTTCTCGGGCTCGGCGGCGGGAAGGTCGACCTTGTTCAGGACCGGGACGATCTCGTGATTGTTGTCGAGCGCCTGGTAGACGTTGGCGAGCGTCTGCGCTTCGACGCCCTGGCTGGCGTCGACCACCAGCAGGGAACCCTCGCACGCCGCCAGCGACCGCGAGACCTCGTAGGCGAAGTCGACATGGCCGGGCGTGTCCATCAGGTTGAAGATGTAATCCTTGCCGTCCTTGGCACGGTAGGCGAGGCGCACCGTCTGCGCCTTGATGGTGATGCCGCGTTCGCGCTCGATGTCCATGGAATCGAGCACCTGCTCCTTGCCAGCCATCTCGCGGTCGGAGAGGCCGCCGGTCATCTGGATCAGGCGGTCGGCTAGCGTCGATTTGCCATGGTCGATATGGGCGACGATGGAGAAATTGCGGATGTTGGAAATGGGGACGGTCGTCATGGGCGCGGGATACCACTCACATCCCCGTGCGGCAACCATATTGCTGTATTTTCAGGGTCTTTGTTCACGCCAAGCTGATTCCACGCGGGGCCAAAACGCGCTAGGCAACGCCCCATGTCGACGACTTCGATCCCATCTCCCCGAGCGCGGGCGAAGACCCGCCTGAGCCTTGGCCGCTTCCGGGCCTGGCTGGTGGCCTGCGCGATCCGGCCCGAGGCGCGCCTCTGGCTGGTGATCCAGCTCGCCATCCTGCATGCGGTGCTCTGGACCTTCATCCTGATCAATCTCAAGGCAGCGCAGGACGTTCACATGGACGTCGCAGAAGCCTATGGCTGGGGCCAGAAGTTCCTGCTCGGTTACGGCAAGCACCCGCCGCTGTCGGGCTGGGTCGCCGGCCTCTGGTTCACCGTGTTCCCGGCGGCGGACTGGGCAACCTATGCGCTCGCGATGGCGACGGTGAGCGTCGGCATGGTGATCTGCTGGCTCCTCGCGCTGCGCGTGGTCGACGCGCGGCGCGCGTTCCTGGTCGTGGTGATGATCGCGCTCTACCCGATCTTCAATTTCAAGGGTTTCAAGTACAACCCGGATCTCTTGCAGCTCGTCACCTTGCCGCTGCTCGTGCTCGCCTATCTCAACGCCTTCGAGAAGCGCAGCTGGCAGTCCGGCGTCCTGCTCGGGCTTGCCGGCGCGCTGGCGCTGATGACGAAATACTGGGTGCTGACCATGATCGGCGCCATTGGGCTTGCGGCGTTGATCCATCCCGAGCGGTTGCGCTTCCTGTCGTCGCCGGCGCCGTGGGTCGCGATCGCGACGCTCGTCGTGGCGATGATCCCGCACATCGTCTGGCTGGCGGATGCGCATTTCGTGCCGCTGACCTATGCCGGCGACACCTACAGCCTCGAGAACGCCAGCCAGGTGCACCAGCTCGTCGCCGGCTATGCCCTGCACAATGTCGCGCTGCTGGCGCTGCCGGTGGCGCTGGCCGCGCTGGCGATTGCGCTGGTGCCGCCTTGTTTCGCGCTGCTCCTGCGCGCGCCGTTGCGCATCGTCACGCGCGCCTGGGCGCGCGGCGTCAATCCGGGTGTCGATCTTTCTCAGGCGCTGAATGTCTGGATCATCCAGATCATCGTCGCGGTCGGCCCGCCGCTCGGGGCGCTGGCCTTCAGCATCTACATGAAGACCGACTGGGGCATCTCGCTGTTCTTCCTGGTGCCGCTGGCGCTGGTCGCGATCCCGGCGTTGCGGGTGCAGGGCGCGGCCCTGTTCAACATCGCCGCGATCTGGCTCGTGCTCAGCGTGGCGACGCTCGCCGCCTCGCCCTGGATCGCCGCGCGCGAGATGGCGGCCAATGCCGGCAACGCCGCGATCTATGGCGCACGCTCGGAGCTCGCGCGCGAATTGACCCAGGCCTGGCACACCCGCTTCGGCTCGCGCTGGGCCGTCGTCGCAGGCACGATGGAACAGATCCAGCCGCTGGTGTTCTACAGCCCGGATCATCCGTCCGCGCTGCTGCCGTTGGAGGCCTGGGATTCCGGGCTGACCTCGCGCGATGATGCCAGGAAGCATGGTTTCATCGGCGTGTTCGATCCGACCGACGGCCGCCTGCCGGCATTCGAGAAATGGGTGTCGGAGACTGCGCCGAACGCCGAACGCATCGTGATGACGACGCGCCGCTTCACCCACGGCAAGGCCGGCCCGGCGATGAGCTGGAACATCTACATCGCGCCGCCGGAGAAGTGACCGAAGGTCATTCCGGGGCGATGCGCAGCATCGAACTCCGGTGCGCAATTGCGCACCTGAGAATCTCGAGATTCCGGGTCTGGTGCTTCGCACCATCCCGGAATGACGGTGAAGGTTAAACCCCTTCCTCGTTGAACTTGCTTTCAACGAGCTCCGTGATCGCCGCGAGCGCCGCTTCGGCATCATCGCCGGCGGCCGCCACCGTGATCGTCGTGCCGGGTCCCGCGGCGAGCATCATCAGGCCCATGATCGAGGTGCCGCCGACGGTCTCGCCGCCGCGCGTCACCCACACCTGCGCGTTGAAGCGCTCGACCGCCTGGACGAATTTCGCAGAGGCGCGGGCGTGCAGGCCGCGCTTGTTGATGATCAGGAGCTCCTTGGAGATCGCGCCCGCGGGCACGCCCGTCCCGGTTTGCGGCGCGTCGTCGCTCATTTGCCGGCGAGCACGCGGCTGGCGATGGTGACGTATTTGCGGCCCGCTTCCTGGGCCATCGCGATCGCGTCGGGCAGCGAGCGTTCCTCGCGCACCTTGGCGAGCTTCACCAGCATGGGAAGGTTGATGCCCGCGAGCACTTCGACCTTGGGCCGGCTCATGCAGGAAATTGCGAGGTTCGACGGCGTGCCGCCGAACATGTCGGTGAGGATCGCAACGCCGTCGCCGGAATCGACGCGGTTAACCGCCTCGATGATGTCGCTTCGACAGAGATCGGAATCATCCTCGGCACCGATCGTGATCGCTTCGATTTGCTTTTGTGGGCCCATGACATGCTCAAGCGCTGCCTTGAATTCATCGGCAAGGCGCCCGTGGGTCACAAGTACTAGACCAATCATCGGAAAACTCCTCGCGGGCGCTTTTGGTGCACCGCACGAACGCGCCACTTTGACCATCCAGAGCCCCCGCGCAAGAGGGGATGTTGCGTATCTCCCTGAATCTAGACGGATGGATGAGGGGAGCTGCGCCGGTCTATTCGGTCGCGATAGTGGGGTTCATATGGTTACCATTTCCCTTCAAACAATCGCCTGAGGGGTTAACCGAAGATGAACTCTTGGTAGTGGTCAAGGCCGCAACAACCAAGGGGAGCGGTGAATAGCCGCGGGTCACCGGGATTCTCGGTATTTCGACACCAGAAATGCTTGTTTTCAGCGATTCGGCGGATGGCAGGCGTTCCGCGTCGTCCGCGTCCAGATCGACGACGAGGCCGACGGTCGCATGCTCCACGAAGTCGCAGCGACGGATTCCGAGCCCCCGGATCTCGATCAGGCCGGCCAGAATGCGGGCAGGGCGGACCTCAATTTCATCGCCGACTGTCGCCAGATGGACACGGTCATCCCCGACCAGAACGGCCCTTTCGAGCACGCCCGAGCGTCCCGCCATGATCAGATCGAAGGCAAGGCGTGACTTGCCGGAGCCCGAGGGGCCGCGGATCAGCACTGCCCGAGTCCCGACCTTGACGGCGGAGGCGTGAACACTGGGGCCGCCGCCGCTCATAGCGCCGGCAGCCTCACCACGAACCGCGCACCGGCAACCGTCGGCGCACCGTCGGCATCGGCCGGGCCGGGACGGTTCTCCGCCCAGATGCGCCCGCCATGCGCATCGATGATCTGCTTGGAGATCGAAAGCCCGAGGCCGGAGTTCTGGCCAAAGCCCTGATGCGGACGGTCGGTGTAGAAGCGCTCGAAGATGCGCTCCAGCGCATCGTCGCGGATGCCGGGGCCATCATCGTCGACCACGATCTCGATCTCGCCGCGCGCGCGGCGGCAGGTGAGGCGCACCTTGCTGCCGCGCTCGGAGAAGGACTGCGCGTTGGAGAGCAGGTTGGAGACCACTTGCCCGAGCCGTGAATCGTGGCCGGTCACGGCGAACGTGTCGGTCGGCCCGCGACCCTCGTAACGCGCCTCGACAGCGACGTCGTGGCCGAGCTTGGTCTCGTTGGCGACCGAAACCAGCGTACCCAGCAGGCGCCGGAGATCGACCGGGATCGCATCCTGGCGCTGCAATTCGGCATCGAGGCGGCTGGCGTCGGAGATGTCCGAGATCAGCCGGTCGAGCCGCTTGACGTCGTGCTCGATCACCTCGAGCAGGCGGGCGCGACTGTTCTCGTTGCGCGCCAGCGGCAGCGTCTCGACCGCGGAGCGCAGCGAGGTCAGCGGGTTCTTCAGTTCGTGTGCGACGTCGGCGGCGAACATCTCGATCGCCTCGATGCGGCTGTAGAGCGCGCTGGTCATGTCGCGCAGCGCGCCGGAGAGATGGCCGATCTCGTCGCGGCGGCGGGTGAAGTCGGGAATCTCGACGCGCGTCTTGATGCGGCGACGGACGCGCTCGGCGCTGTCGGCGAGCCGGCGCACCGGACCTGCGATCGTGCTGGCCAGCAGCAGCGACAGCATGATCATGACGGCGGCGGCGACGCCGCCCACCTTCAGGATGGCGAGGCGCTCGGCCGTGACCATCTGGTCGATGTCGTCGCCCTGGGTCGACAGCATCAGCGCGCCGTGGATGGCGCGCGAGCGCAGCACGGGGACCGCGACCGAGACGATCACCTCGCCGCGCGAATTGACCCGCACCATCGAGCGCTTCTGGCCCTGGAGCGCGTCGGCCACCTCGGCATAGCCGTTGCCCTTCTCCGGCCCGAGCTCGCGATAGAGCGGCAGGTCACCGCGGTTCAGCCAGGTGCGCACCGCGGTCAAGCCGCGCTCGACGAATCCCGGCTTCTCGGCCGACGGCGGCGGCAGGTCGTAGCGCAGCACGTTCTCGAGGTTGCGGCTGTCGAGCAGCAGGCTGCCGTTCGGATCGTAGATGCGGGCGCGCGTCTTGGTCGGCGAGATCAGCGTGCGCAGCACCGGCGCGACCCGCTCCGGGTTGATCGGAAAATCCAGCGGCGAATACTCGTCAGAGCCGCCATAGGTCTCGCCCGGCTTGAGGTCGAGCAGCCGGTCGGGGTCGATGGTAATGGCGTTGGTCTGCACCGTGGCGGAGGCGGCGATGGCGCCGGCGATGATCTCGGCCTGCACCAGCAGGCTCTGCGCGCGCGCGTCGATCAGGCCGGCGCGGAACTGCGACAGATACAGGATGCTCGCGACCAGCGCGACGAGGCCGGCGAGGTTGAGCGAGACGATGCGGCGGGTCAGGCTCGAGAAGGACAGCGCGAAGAAGAACTGCCCGGCACGCTTCAGCCAGTTCAGCGGCCGCCAGCCCTGCGGCTTGTCTTCGGCGATGGGCTCCGGAACACCGTTGGATGCGACATCCTCGGCGCTTTGGTTTGGGTCAGGTTGCGTTCGGTCAAGCAATGCTTACGCCCGCGTTAGGACGGCTCGTTGAGAAGGTCCCCATCCTAGAGCCATCCCGGTCCCGATGGAATCAGAACCGGCGATGCTCTCGTCCTTCGTGAAGCTGCATGAGCCTCAGGCTTCCTTGAAACGGTAGCCGACGCCGTAGAGCGTCTCGATCATCTCGAACTCGTTGTCGACCACCTTGAACTTCTTGCGCAGCCGCTTGATGTGACTGTCGATGGTGCGGTCGTCGACATAGACCTGGTCGTCATAGGCGGCGTCCATCAGCGCATTGCGGCTCTTCACCACGCCGGGCCGGGTCGCCAGCGCCTGGAGGATCAGGAATTCGGTGACGGTCAGCGTCACCGGCTCGTTCTTCCAGGTGCAGGTGTGGCGTTCCGGATCCATGCGCAAAAGGCCGCGGTCGAGCGCCTTGGCATCGTTCTCCTTCGGCGCGACGGTCGGATCCTTCGGCGCCGAACGGCGCAGCACCGCCTTGACGCGCTCGACCAACAGGCGCTGCGAGAACGGTTTGCGGATGAAGTCGTCCGCGCCCATCTTGAGGCCGAACAGCTCGTCGATCTCCTCGTCCTTGGAGGTCAGGAAGATCACCGGCAGGTCGGATTTCTGCCGCAGCCGCCGCAGCGTCTCCATGCCGTCCATGCGCGGCATCTTGATGTCGAGGATGGCGAGGTCGGGTTGGGTGGTGCGGAAGCCGTCAAGCGCGGAAGCGCCGTCGGTGTAGGTCATGATGCGGTAGCCTTCGGCTTCCAGCGCGATCGAGACGGATGTGAGAATGTTGCGGTCGTCGTCGACCAAAGCGATTGTGGGCATGAGCCTCTGCTTTCTGCTTTCCGTTTGGGTCGTGGCTTGAAACGGCGAGCAATCCACTGATGCGCCGCATACATGGGTGCCGAAGTTGGCGTTCGAACCTTGTCACCGAGCAATGCAAGCTGGGCTGAAGTGTGACCAAGTTCCACGAAACACGGCAGATTCGCCGCGTTTCGACCCATAACCTGACCCCCGTTTACCCGAAAAAAGACCCCCCTTGCAACCACCTGATCAGAGAAAGCCGATGCAACCGATCCCCGATTTCGACCCTGGAAAGCTCGCCAAATCGCTGCTGCGGCGGTCGCGGCAGGGGGCGCTGGCGACCCTGATGGCCGGCAGCGGCGACCCCTATTGTTCCCTGGTCAATCTGGCCAGCCACCCCGATGGCTCGCCAATTCTGCTGATCTCGGGCCTAGCCGTGCATACCAGGAACATCCTCGCCGACAGCCGGGTCTCGCTGATGCTGGACGAACGTGCGGCCGGCGATCCCCTGGAGGGCGCCCGGATCATGCTGTCGGGCCGGGCAGAACCGGCCGGTGCCGAGAAGGATCTGCTCCAGCGGCGGTATCTCAATGCCCATCCCTCGGCGGAAGGCTTTGTTTCGTTTAAGGATTTCTCCTTTTTCCGGATCCGGCCCACCGGAACCCATCTGGTCGCCGGCTTCGGCCGGATCGTCGACCTCAAGCCGGAGCAATTCCTCACGGACCTCGGCGGTGCCGAGGACCTGCTGGCGGCCGAGGAGGGGGCGGTCGAGCACATGAATGCCGATCATCGCGAGGCCATGAACCTCTATGCGACGAGGCTGCTCGGCGCGGCCGGGGGCGACTGGCGCTGCACCGGCTGCGACCCCGAGGGCCTCGACATGCAGGACGGCCAGACCGCGCTGCGGCTGGACTTCCCGGAGCGGGTGACGGATGGCACGGCGCTGCGCAAGATGCTGGTCCGCCTCGCTGGGCAAGCGCGCAGCAAGATAGACTAGCGCGCAGCCATTTGAACGCTGCCGCCCGTCGCGGCGACCCAAGACCGTAATGGTTCGAGGTCGGCAGCGAGAGGGTTCATGACACGCCGTCGTTTGATGCTGGTCGCGGGTCTGGCGCTCGCGATCACAGCGCTGCCTGCGCCCAGCCTTGCCCAGAAAGGTCTTGCCGCGGAAGGCGCGCGGATCAACGCCCTCATGAGCGCCGGCAAATATTCGGAAGCGCTGCCCTTGGCGCAGGCGATGGTCGCGAGCCTCGAGAAGAGCGACAATGGCCGCGATCTCGCAGCCGCGCTGAACAATCTCGGTCAGGTCCATGCGGGCCAGGGCCGCGACGATCTGGCCGAGCCGCTCTACAAGCGCGCCATCGCGCTGATGGAAAGGTCGCTTGGTCTCGAAACCCCATTGATCGCCGCCGAGCTGACCAATCTCGCCGCGCTGTACCAGCGGCAGAGCCGCTACGCCGAGGCCGAGCCGCTGTTCAAGCGCGCGCTTGCTGTCCGCGAGAAGGCGCTGTCGCGCGAACACCCCGATGTCGGCCAGGCCCTCAACAATCTGGCCACGCTCTATGTCAAGCAGGAGCATTTTGCCGACGCCGAGCCGCTGTTCCAGCGGGCGCTCGCGATCTATCAGAAGGCCGCCGGACCCGAGCATCCCGCCGTCGCCACGGTCCTGAACAACATCGGTCAGGTCAATCGCGACCTCAATCGCGATGCGAATGCCGAAGCGCCCATCAAGCGCTCGCTTGCCATTCGCGAAAAGGTGCTGGGGCCGGATCATCCCGATGTCGCGCGCTCCTTGAACAATCTCGCCGGGCTCTACGAGCACCAGCAACGCTTTGCCGATGCCGAGCCGCTGTATCGCCGCGCTCTTGCGATCCGCGAGCGTGCGCTTGGGCCGGATCATCCGGATGTCGCGACCTCGACCAGCAATCTCGCCTATTTCCTCTACGTCTCCGGGCGCACCGCCGATGCGCTGCCGCTGGCGCAGCGGACGTTCCGCGGCGGTCGCGCGCAGCTGCGCGTGGTGCTGCCGATCCTGTTTTCCGCGCGGCAGCAGCATCTCCTGCCCGACGACAAGGCGCTGGACGAGGCGCTCGCCGCGATCCAGCGCGGCACGCAGTCCTCCGCGGCGTCAGCCGTGAACAAGCTTGCGGTGCGGCTCGCCGCCGGCAGCGACCGGCTCGCCGAGCTCGTGCGCAAAGACCAGGATCTGGCGGCCGAGTCCGAGGCGCTGGACAAGGCAATCATCACGGCGGTGTCCAAGCAAGCCGCGCAACGCGACGTCGCAGCCGAGCAGCGCAGCCGCGCGCGGATCGCAACGATCGCGAACGAGCGCTCGGGCTTGCGGAAGACGCTCGCGGTCGAGTTTCCCGATTATGCCTCGCTCTCCAATCCGCTGCCGCTCTCGGTCAAGGACATCCAGCCGCTGTTGTCGACTGAGGAGGCGATGGTGCTCTATTCCGTCGTCGACAGGCAGAGCTATGTCATCGCGATCACGCGCGAGACCGTCGACTGGAAGGAGATTCCGCTCGGCGCGGATACGCTTGCGCAGAAGGTGACCGCATTCCGCAAGGGGCTCGATGTCGGCAAGGCGCGCGATGCCTCCGGCAAGTCGGGATTGTTCGATCTTGCGCTCGCCAACGAGCTCTATGTCGCGCTGCTCGGTCCCGTCGAGACGCTGACAAAGGACAAGCGCAGCCTGCTTGTGGTGCCGTCGGCGGCGCTGACCGCATTGCCATTTCATCTCCTTGTCACGGAGAGGCCGCAGGCTGCGATCCCGGACACGCTCGATGGCTATCGCAGCGCCGCCTGGCTGTTGCGGCGTCAGGCCGTCTCGGTGCTGCCGTCGGTGGTCAGCCTGAAATCGCTGCGCGCCTTTGCGCGTCGGGATCAGGGCGTCAAGCCGATGACCGGCTTTGGCGATCCCGTGTTCAATCCCGCGCTGGAAAGCCCGGCCGATCGTCGCGCCGCAAGCGGCAAGGTTGCCGCGCGCAGCATTGCGACGATCGCCTATACCGACTTCTGGCGCGGCGCCGGTGTCGACCGCGCGCGGCTTGCGCAGGCGCTGCCGCAGCTTCCCGATACCGCCGATGAGCTCAACGCCGTGGCGAAGGATGTCGGCGCCGCCGACGCCGATATCCATCTCGGCCGTGAGGCCAGCGAAACGACGCTGAAGCGTGCAGCGCTTGCTCAATACAGCATCATCTACTTCGCCACCCATGGCCTCGTTGCCGGCGATATCAAGGGATTGGGCGAGCCCTCGCTCGCGCTCACCATTCCCAATCAGCCGTCGGATCTCGACGACGGTCTGCTGACCGCGAGCGAGGTCGCTCAGCTCAAGCTCAATGCGGATTGGGTGGTGCTGTCGGCCTGCAACACCATCGCCGGCGACAGGCCCGGCGCGGAGGCCCTGTCGGGACTGGCGCGCTCGTTCTTCTATGCCGGCGCACGCGCGCTTCTGGTCTCGCATTGGGCAGTGGATTCGGAAGCTGCCACCCGCTTGACCACGTCGACTTTCGCTCTGCTCAAAAACGAACCAAAGCTCGGTCGTGCCGAAGCGTTGCGCCGTGCCATGCTGACCTATCTCGACGACGCCTCGTCGCCGCGCAACGCCTATCCCGCGATGTGGGGGCCGTTCGCGCTCGTCGGCGAAGGCGACGTACGATAAGCCGTCTCGACGATTGTGCGTCGCAAAAACCTCAGACAACGCCGAAACACGCATTTGGTTGCGCGATCATTGGTGATATTCTGATGCGCCTGTTCAGAGCTGACATGCGCGACGTTTGGCGCGGTCCTTGAATAAACCAAATCCTGCGGGATCAGCTTGGCAACGCCAGCGTTCAACAGTATTAGGTCGTGCAGCCGAGGCCGGACGGCCTGCTATTCACGGTGACCGCGATGGCGCCAAAGCTTGGTCGCGATAGTGTCGCGGGTTCTAGGAGGATGTTTTCGTGCAAGAGACGGGCGTGCGCAACGGTGCCTTCGGCGCCGACAAATTCGGCTTAAAGAATCTCAAGCAGGTTCACTGGAACCTCGGTGCGCCGCAACTCTATCAATATTCGCTCTCCGCGGGCGAGGCGGTGCTGTCCGCTGACGGTGCACTGTGCGCAGATACCGGCGAGTTCACCGGTCGCAGCCCGAAGGACAAGTTCACGGTGCGTGACGCCAGCACCGACAAGAAGATGTGGTGGGCCGGCAACCAGTCGATCACCGCGGAGCAGTTCGAGACGCTCTATCAGGATTTCCTCAAGCACGCCGAAGGCAAGAGCCTGTTCGCACAGGACCTCTACGGCGGCGCCGATCCGGCGTACCGCATCAAGACGCGGGTCTTCACCGAACTCGCCTGGCATTCGCTGTTCATCCGCACGCTGCTGATCCGCCCCGAGTCGATCGAGCTGTCGACCTTCGTGCCGGAGCTCACCATCATCGACATGCCGAGCTTCCGCGCCGATCCGAAGCGCCATGGCTGCAAGTCGGAGAACGTCGTTGCGATCGACTTCGCCCGCAAGATCGTGCTGATCGGCGGCTCCTACTACGCCGGCGAGATGAAGAAGTCGGTCTTCACCACGCTGAACTACTACCTGCCCGAGCGCGGCGTGATGCCGATGCATTGCTCGGCCAATGTCGGCGCCAATGGCGACACCGCGATCTTCTTCGGCCTGTCCGGCACCGGCAAGACCACGCTGTCGGCCGATCCGAACCGCACGCTGATCGGTGACGACGAGCACGGCTGGGGCCCGAACGGCGTGTTCAACTTCGAAGGCGGCTGCTACGCCAAGTGCATCAAGCTGTCGAAGGAAGCCGAGCCCGAGATCTATGCCGCCTCGACGCGCTTCGGCGCGGTGCTCGAGAACTGCGTGCTCGACGATGACACCCGTGTGGTCGATTTCGACGACGGCTCCAAGACCGAGAATACGCGTTCGGCCTACCCGCTCGACTTCATCCCGAACGCCTCGCGCACCGGCCGCGCGCCGCAGCCGAAGAACGTGGTGATGCTTGCGGCCGACGCCTTCGGCGTGCTGCCGCCGATCGCCAAGCTGTCGCCGGCGCAGGCGATGTATCACTTCCTCTCCGGCTACACCGCCAAGGTCGCCGGCACCGAGCGCGGTCTCGGCAACGAGCCGCAACCGGAGTTCTCGACCTGCTTCGGCTCGCCGTTCCTGCCGCTCGATCCCAGCGTCTACGGCAACATGCTGCGCGACCTCATCGCCCAGCACAATGTCGACTGCTGGCTGGTCAATACGGGGTGGACCGGCGGCAAGTACGGCGTGGGCTCGCGGATGCCGATCAAGGTGACGCGCGCGCTGCTCACCGCCGCGCTCGACGGAAGCTTGCGCAACGTCGAATTCCGCACCGACAAATATTTCGGCTTCGCGGTCCCGACCGCGCTGCCCGGCGTGCCGGCCGAGATCCTCAACCCGGTCAACACCTGGAAGGACAAGGACGAGTTCGACAAGACCGCCCGCAGCCTGGTCGGCATGTTCCAGAAGAACTTCGCCAAGTTCGAAGCCCAGGTCGACGCCGAAGTGCGCGCGGCCGCGCCGGACGTGAAGCTCGCGGCGGAGTGAATTCGCATCGCTTGAAGTAGAAAAAGGGCGGCCGAGAGGCCGCCCTTTTTTCGCGCAGTATCACTCCGCCGTCATTGCGAGCGCAGCGAAGCAATCCAGAATCCCTCCGCCGAAAGACTCTGGATTGCTTCGCTGCGCTCGCAATGACGAGTGTGTGGCAGCCGTCACGCCTTGAAATACGCGATCTGCGTCGTGGTCGCGAGCAGCCTTCCGTTCGGCGACCACAGCTCGGCGTTCTGGTCGGCGTAGCTTTTGTGCATGATCTTCGAATCGGCGGTGGCGAGCACGCGGGTGATGTCCTCGGCCGCGAGCTCCTCGCTGTCGGTGTGGAAATAGGTCGTCAGCGACACCGTGCCGAACGGCACCAGCTCGCGCCTGGCGTGGAAGATGCGGCCGAAGAAGGCGTCCGACATCGACATCAGCGACAGCATGTCGAGCTTGCGCGGCGTGCGGTCGCTGATCCAGATCTTCGAATAGGTGCTGGCCAGCTCGCCCTGCGGCGGGCCGATCCGCATCTCGCCCTCGACGAAGCGGAATTCATACTGGTTGGCCCAGGACGCCGCGATCTTCGGAAAAGGCAGCGTCTCTTCGAACGGCTTTGCGTCGGGATATTGCGCCACCCTGTGCTCCCAGGACGGCCGGCGTTCGGCGAACACGGCCGTGGCGAGCGTCGCGACCTCGCCGCCGCCTTGCGACAATTCGACGCTCCAGTGCTGGCTGGAGCGGTTGGCCTTCACCAGCCGCACGTCCAGGTCGAACGGGCCCTTCGCGATCGGCGCGCAGTAATTGACGGTGAGCGCCAGCGGATCGCCGGCGCGTTCGGGATGGTCGATCAATGCGCGCAGGATGGTCGCGGCGGTGGCGCCGCCGAACGGGCCGACAAAGGCCCAGTAATCGTCGCTGGTGTGCCCCTGCCAGCTCGAGTCGCCGGCGGTGACGCGCGTGGCGTCGTCGAAGGGGTGAGGGAGCTTGGCGTGCATTGAACTAAACCTTCACTGCGCTTCCGTCCCAAAGACGAAACTCCATCGTTTCATCATCGGGACCATATTTTTGCCAGCTCGAAAGGTCGTCAGCAGGATCGTCCGTGACCCAGACATCCGCCAACGAGCCATTGATGCGTTTCATCGCGATGACGCTCTTGCCGCTGGTCAAATCGGCGACGAAGTCGTCGATGGCGGTCTTTTCATCCTTCCCGGACAGACTGGCCAAGATGCTGCCATGCGTGTGCCACGGAAAGCCGTCGAAACCCAACGTCCAGTCCCCTTCGGGGCAAATGACGAGCAACCGGAGCTGCCCATCGGGGCTGATGTATTCGCCGACGGGCACGATTGGCTCCGGCTGGGAAAAACTCCAGCCGTAATATGATGGCTATCCTGTAAGATCAATGACCTCGCAGGTAACGTCGATTCCACGCTGCGGAAAATCAGCCGATGGCGCCGCGCTGGTCCTCGTCCTCCTGGAACGGCGGCGTGACCGGATGCACCGGCACGTTCCAGATCTCCTCGGCATATTCGCGGATGGTGCGGTCGGAGGAGAACCACGCCATGCGCGCCACATTCAGGATCGAGGCGCGCGTCCAGGCCGGCGCCACCTGCCAGCGCGCGTCGACCGCGCGCTGCGTCTCGTAATAGGAATCGAAATCGGCGCTGACCATGTAATGGTCGAGATAGCGCAGCGCATGGGCGATGGATTCGAAGCGGCCGGGGTCGCCGGGCGAGAACTCGCCGGCGCCGACCGCGTTGATGGCGCGCTGGAGCTTGGGCGATCTGCGGATCACGTCGGAGGCATCCAGCCCCTGCTTGCGCCGGATCATCACGTCGCCGGCCTCCAGGCCGAAGATCGCGATGTTCTCCGCGCCGACATGGTCGCGGATCTCGATGTTGGCGCCGTCGAGCGTGCCGATGGTGATGGCGCCGTTCAGCGCCAGCTTCATGTTGCCGGTGCCGGAGGCCTCCATGCCCGCGGTCGAGATCTGCTCGGACAGGTCGGCCGCGGGGATGATCACTTCCGCGAGGCTGACATTGTAGTCCGGCAGGAACGCGACCTTCAGCTTGCCGCCGATCGCGGGGTCGTTGTTGACGACCTCCGCGACGTCGTTGATCAGCTTGATGATCAGTTTCGCGTATTTGTAGCTCGCCGCGGCCTTGCCGGCGAAGATCTTGACGCGCGGCACCCAGTCGGCGTTCGGCTCGTCCTTCATCGACTGATACAGCGCGACCGTCTCGATGACGTTGAGGAGCTGGCGCTTGTATTCGTGGATGCGCTTGATCTGCACGTCGAACAGAGCGCCGGGGTCGACCTTGATGCCGAGCCGCTCGCCGATCAGCCGCGCGAGCGCGGTCTTGTTGTGATGCTTGATGCTGCGGAATTTCTGCTGGAACGCGACGTCGCTGGCGCGCGCTTCGATCAGGCTGAGCTGGGTCGGATCGTCGAGCACGGCCTCGCCGCAGGTCTCGCGCAACAGGTCGGTCAGCTTGGGGTTGGCCAGCATCAGCCAGCGGCGGAAGGTGATGCCGTTGGTCTTGTTGGTGATGCGGCCGGGATAGAGATGGTTGAGATCGTGGAACACGGTCTCGCGCATCAGGTCCGAATGCATCGCCGAGACGCCGTTGATGCGATGCGAGCCGACGAAGGCGAGCTGGCCCATGCGCACGCGGCGCCCGCTCTTCTCGTCGATCAGCGAGACCGAGGCGCGGAAGTCGATGTCGCCGGGCGCGCGTGCTTCGGCGAGCGCCAGATGCTGGACGTTGATGCGGTAGATGATCTCGAGATGGCGCGGCAAGAGGCGCTCGAACAGCTCGACCGGCCAGGTCTCGAGCGCTTCGGGCAGCAGCGTGTGATTGGTGTAGGAGAGGGTGGCGACCGTGATCTTCCAGGCCTCGTCCCAGCGGAAATTGTGCAGGTCGACCAGGATCCGCATCAGCTCGGTGACGGCGAGGCTCGGATGGGTGTCGTTGAGCTGGACCGCGACCTTGCCCGCGAGGCTGCGGAGCTGGCCGTCGGAGGCGAGATGCCGTTTCACCAGGTCCTGGAGCGAGGCGGAGACGAAGAAATATTCCTGGCGCAGCCGCAACTCGCGGCCCGCCGGGCTCTCGTCGTTCGGGTAGAGGAATTTGCAGATCGCCTCCGCGCGCGCCTGCTCGGCGCTGGCGCTGACATAGTCGCCCTTGTTGAAGGCATCGAGCCTGAGCGGATCGGGCGAGCGCGCTGACCACAGGCGGAGCGCATTGACGTGCTGGCCGCGCCAGCCGACGATCGGCGTGTCATAGGCGATCGCCTGCACGGTCTCGCCTGGATGCCAGATCGCGCGGTCGCGGCCCTTGTCGTCGACATGCTCGACGCCGCCGCCGAAATTGACGTCGTAGATCACTTCGGGCCGCTGCAATTCCCAGGGATTGCCGAAGCTCAGCCATTCGTCCGGATATTCCTGCTGCCAGCCCTGGTTGATGATCTGGCGGAACAGGCCGTAATCGTAGCGGATGCCGTAGCCGATCGCGGGGATCGACAGCGTCGCCATGCTCTCCATGAAGCAGGCGGCAAGCCGTCCGAGACCGCCATTGCCCAGCGCCGCGTCCGGCTCGCATTTGCGCAATTCGGGGAGCGAGACGCCGAGGTCGCCGAGCGCGACCTCGAAGATCTTGAGCAGGCCCATGTTGTTCAGCGCATCCGAGAACAGGCGGCCGATCAGGAATTCGAGCGAGAGATAATAGACCCGCTTGCGTCCGGCGTCGTAGCTGCGCTTCTCCGCGGTCAGCCAGCGATGCACGATGCGGTCGCGCAGCGCCAGCGCGGCAGCCTGGTACCAGTCGTGCTTTGTCGCCATGCCCGCGTCCTTGCCGATGGCAAGGCGCAGCTTCGCCAGGATCGCGCCCTTGATCTCAGACAGCGCCAGTTCGTCGATGGGCTGGCCGGGGGCGGGAAAACTTGGCTGGAACGATTGATCTTGCAAGGCCGTCACTTCCTGGTCGCGAAAACAGCACTCAGTCTACGCGTCTTGCCTCTGCACCGGAACCATCGCTGGTGCGGCCGTGCACTGCGCTGGCGTAAATTTATGCAAGGAATGGGCCGCTTTTGGAACCCGGAGGAGCGCGGTGGAGCGTGGACTTACCTGCTAGAATGGCGGCAGATTCAGCCATCACTGTGGAGGAAACGCCCATGAGACTGATGATCGAAATCGCCGCGGCGGCCTTTCTCGTCGTCTGCATCAGCGCCTCCAGCGCTGCGTTTGCCGCCGACAAGCCCGGCCGCAGTGCCGATGGGCTGAGCTGCGGTTTTGCAGTCCCGCAAAATGCGTCTCCCGCTGCCCGCTGTGCCGCCATCAAGCGCCAATGCGGCGGGAAGTTCTACGCCAGCGCGTGCGGCGACAGGCTGATGTCGGCCGCGAATTGAGGGGCGCGCCACCCGCGAGCGTCACCGCCCCCGCGTAAGGCGCGCCGTGCACCCTCGCACGCAATGTCGGCGATCGCAGCTGCGGATTATCTGACCACGCCGGATGTGAAACCCGCCTTGCGGCGCGGCGGCTTGATTTCCTTCTTCAGAAAGCAACGCGCCTCGCGCCCTGTGTAGCCGGGACGGGCGTAGGTGAAAGCGCGGCACTTGTTGTCGGCGACGCAGGCGGCCTTGCAGACTTCCACGCCTTCGCCTTCCTTGAGTTCGAAATTGCGCAGATCGCCGCCGGGGCGGTCGATCGACGTTTCCACGCCTTCGATGCGCGGCTCGATCACGCCGGCGCCGCGGACGCCGGAGATGCAGCAGCTTCCGGGGATGCGTGGCGGCACGGTGTTCTTGAGCCAGCACACCGCCGAGCCGCCTTCGACGTCGGGATAGTTGAAGCTCCACGACCGGCAACGGCGGTCGCGCTCGCAGAGCAGTGCGCAATCCTCGGGGTCACCCGACGTGACCGGCGTGCTGAAATAGTCGCCGCCGGGCCGGTCGAACGCCGTCTGGGCGCGTGCCGGCAGGTACGCAAGCACGAGCGACAGCAGCGCGATGCATGCCGCGACGCTTGCCATGACGGCCCCTGGCAGGCGGCCCTTCCCCATTCGGAATAGCTTTCGAGTTATTGACGACGTTCAGGTTTTTTCAGCCGATCATTTGATCGCCGCAAACCTGTATGGGCGATGAACGGCTGACAGGGCCGGTCGCCGGCCCGTTGGTCTAGAACGCGTATTCGGCGTAGGCCGGTTCCACCGAGCCCTTCCAGGGACCGTTGAATTTATCCAGCATCTCCTCGGCCGGCGTCCGGCCGGAATCGATGATGCGGTCGAGCGGCTCCAGATGCCTTGTCTCGTCGCGGCCCAGCTGGTCGATCCGGCCGCGCCGGCGCAGGCCGGCATGGGCCAGGACGAGGCACTCCTTGGCGACCTCGAAGAGATAGCGGTCCTTGATCCGCGCCTTGAAGCCGAAGCGCGGCACGTCGTCGCGCAGGGCCTGGCGCTCATGCGCGCTCCAGTGCTTCACGATCTCCCAGGCGGCATCGAGCGAGACATCGTCGTAGAGCAGCCCGACCCAGAATGCCGGCAGCGCCGGCAGCCGGCCCCACGGGCCGCCGTCGGAGCCGCGCATCTCGAGATAGCGCTTGAGCCGCACCTCGGGAAAGATCGTGGAGAGATGGTTGGCCCAGTCCGACAGCGTCGGACGCTCGCCGGGAAGGTTGTTGTTGCGGCCGTCGAAGAAGGCGCGGAACGAGGAGCCCGAGACGTCGATGTACTCCTCGCCGCGCTTGACGAAATACATGGGCACGTCGAGTGCGTAGTCGACATAGCGCTCGAAGCCCATGCCGTCCTCGAACGCCCAGGGCATCATGCCCGAGCGTGCATTGTCCGTGTCGCGCCAGATCTCGGAGCGGAAGGAGAGGAAGCCGTTCGGCTTGCCCTCGGTGAACGGCGAATTGGCGAACAGCGCGGTCGCGATCGGCTGGAGCGCCAGCGAGACCCGCAATTTCTTGACCATGTCGGCTTCGGAGGAGAAGTCGAGATTGGTCTGCACCGTGCACGTCCGGTACATCATGTCGAGGCCGTATTGGCCGACCTTCGGCATGTAATTGGTCATGATCTTGTAGCGGCCCTTGGGCATCACCGGGATGTCGGCGCGCGACCAGGACGGCGTCATGCCGAGCCCGAGGAAGCCGATGCCGAGCGGCGCTGCGATCTCGCGCACCTGCGCCAGATGCGCCATCAGCTCGCTCTGGGTCTGGTGCACGGTCTCGACCGGCGCGCCGGAGAGCTCGAACTGCCCGCCGGGCTCGAGCGAGATCGCGCCGCCGCCGGTGACGTCGTAGAGGCCGATGATGTTGCCCTTCTCCATGATCGGCTCCCAGCCGAGCAGGAGCTTCATGCCCTCGAGCAGCGCGCCGATGCCGCGCGCGCCCTCGTAGGGCACCGGACGGTGGCCTTCGAGCGTGAACGGCGTCTTCTCGTGCTCGGTGCCCAAGCGGAATTCGGACGGGGCCTTGCAGCCGGCCTCGAACCACGCAACGAGCTCGTCGCGCGATTGCAGCGGCGTCATATCGATCTGGTCTCGCGCCATATCAAACTCTAATCAAAAGCGCTTCGACCGAATGCGCGCGGGTGACAGGGATGGTCCGCGAACCGACCGGGCGCGCGGATGTGCTGGTTTGCCGCGCGATCATCGCGACGGCGTACTCTCGTTGACGTTGACCGGCGGCAGTTTCATCTCGCCGCAGGAGCAGCCCAGGCGATCGAGCAGACCGCTGAGCTTGATGGCATCCGCATCGGACAGTTTGGAGCCGACATATTTCTCGATTGCAGCGGAATAGGCGCCCCACATCCGCCGCTGCAACTCGCGGCCGGCCTCGGTGATCTCGACGAACTGGCCCCGCTTGTCGATCTTGCATTCGCGCCGCGAGGCGAGGCCCTCGTCGACGAGACGATCGATCAGCCGCGAGGTGGAATATTGCGGGATCAGCATCTGCCGCTCGAGCTCGACCGGCCGCAACTCGCCCGAGGGCGCGCGCGACAGTTCGAGCAGTGCGTCATACCAGGCCAGCGGCGGAAAGCCTGCCTTCTTCAGGTCCTGTTCGACACAATCGAGCACACGGCTCTGGACCCGCATCAGGCGGATCCAGGCTGACGTCGCCTCGGTCGATGGTTTGCGTTTCATGGTCCCGCTCAAACTCGTCGCCCGCTCTTTACCTCATTTGATGCACCTGCATCAATCTTGACTATTTCATGCAGGTGCATGTAGTTGGTCTTTCGCACGAACCAAGCGTCCAGAGGAGGAAATTCCATGAAACTGTACTATTCGCCCGGTGCCTGCTCGCTGTCACCCCACATCGCACTCCTCGAAGCCGGCCTGCCCTACGAGCTGGTCAAGGTCGATATCCGGGCCAAGAAGCTCGAAAATGGTGAGGATTATCTGAAGCTGAACCCCAAGGGCCAGGTCCCGGCGCTGGGCCTCGACAGCGGCGAGATCGTGACCGAAGGCCCGGTGATTGTCCAGATGATCGCCGATCAAGCTTCAAGCAAGGCGCTCGCGCCCGCCCGCGACAGTTCCGAGCGCTACAAGCTGCTGGAGTGGCTGAATTTCCTCACCTCGGAGGTGCACAAGAGCTTCGGCCCGCTGTTCGCGCCGGCGCTGAACGACGAGGCCAAGGCGTTCTTCAAGGACCGCGTGATGGGCAAGCTGAAATACATCGACAGCCAGCTCGCCGGCCGCGACTACCTCATGGGCAAGCAGTTCACGGTCGCCGACGGTTATCTCTTCACGATGCTGACCTGGGCCGACCGGATGAAGTTCGATCTCTCGGCGATGCCCGATCTCACCGCCTACAAGGCGCGCGTCGCGGCGCGGCCGAAGGTGCAGCAAGCGCTGGAGAAGGAAGGGCTGGCGCAGGCGAAGTAAGCCTTGCGAGACGCAACAGGCGAAAGGCCGGATCGTCGATCCGGCCTTTTTCATTGTGAACCATTTGACCGTCAACGGCGTCGAAATCTCAGCTCCTATCCACGAGACAGCCCCATGAACATGATCGTTCTCATGACCGCCGCGGGCGCGCCGCTCGCGATGCTCGGCTTGTCGACACCGGACCTGCCGCAGCGCAATTGCATCTTCATGATCCATCCCCAGCTCACCTCGGCCGTGTTCGAGAGCAAGGAAGGAAAGATCGTCTTTCCGGACCGGATGACCGAATATCCGTGCAGCTACACTAGGAGGAAGGGCGGTGCGGACATCGCCTTCACCAACCAGAATGGCTGGCGCTTCGAGGTGCGCATGGGCCGCGGCGACGAAGGCGCCTGGAGAGCCAGTCTCGCCGACGATGCGGTATCGGGCCGCGCGTTCTCGCCGTTCGGAGACCGAAAATAAAAAGGGCCGGATCGACGATCCGGCCTTTTTGCTTGTCTTTGCCCCGGATGGGGTGCGCGAACCCAAATGGCGGGATCATCGTACCTTGCATTTAGACTTATGAACTGTTGTCCGCCAAACGTAAGTAGTGCTGTCTTGTCAACGCTCGTAAAGCGGGCGAGCTTGGCAGAATTGATTGAAGATATTTGAACTCGCGTTGGAGCTGAACTTGACGATCGCCTTCGTCCTGATCGTTGCAAGCGCATTGGCGGGAATAGCGACCGGTTATGTTTTCAGGATCTGGGCGCTGGTCGTGATCTCGCCGTTCCTCGCAATCCTTGCCGCAATTGTCCTTCGCGTCTACGAATTCGGGATGATGGCGGGCGTGGCCGTCGTTGCCATCTGTCTTGCCGTCTGCCAGCTCGCCTACTTCGCTGCATCGTATTTGCTGCACGCGCGCGACGTCTCAGCCCACAACGAGGTCGACGGCGCACCAGGCGAGATAAGCGAGCAGAACATCCGCCGCCAGCACAAGTAACGCCAGCGCAGCCCAAAGCACCGGCCCCTTGCGGCGCAGGCGCGCCGGCTTCTGCTGCGGCGAGAAGCGGCCAGTCGTGAAGGCAACAGCATATTTCGCGGTGAGATCGCGAGCGAGCGCGGTCTTCCGCAGCACCAAAGAATTCATCAAGGACGCTCTCTTATTTCGTCTTCAACTTGCCGATGGGATTGGCAAGTGTCCCACCCGAGTTCGTCACCCTGACCCACAGCAAGACTAGTGCCAGGGCCGAGCAAAAGAACGGCGCCGCTTTGACGCGGCTATGACAATTGCGCGGCACCACGGACAGCGGGATTCTGGCACGGTTCCTATGTGAATTCTGTGACCGGTTCCACAGTCGGGAACTAATTTGACGCAACCGTGATGGCGTCGGCCAAAACAAAAAGGCCGGATCCGATGGATCCGGCCTTTGTTCTCGAATGACCTCAGGTGATCAGGCCGCCGCCTTCTTCGGCGCGAAACGGCCATAGAAGGTTTCGCCCTTCGCCGCCATCTCCTCGAGCAGCTTCGGCGGAGTGAAGCGCGAGCCGTACTTCGCCTCCAGCTTGTGGCAGAGCTCGACGAACTTCTTCGTGCCCATGAAGTCGATGTAGGACAGCGTACCGCCGGTGAACGGCGCGAAGCCGAAGCCGAGGATGGAGCCGACATCCGCCTCGCGCGGATCGGTGATGACGTGGTCTTCGACCGTGCGCGCGGCTTCCACCGCCTGCACCACCAGGAAGCGCTGCTTCAACTCCTCGATGTCGAGCGTGTCGGGGTCGAGCTGCTTGGGCTGGAGCGCCGAGAGACCCGGCCACAGGCTCTTCTGGCCCTTGCCCTTCTCGGGATAGTCGTAGAAGCCCTTGCTGTTCTTGCGGCCGAGCCGGCCCTGCTTCTCGACCATCTCCACCATCAGCTTCTTCTGATCGGGGTTGATGGCGTTGGGGCCGAGGTCGGCTTCGGTCGCCTTCATGATCTTGAGGCCGAGATCGAGTGCGACTTCGTCGGACAGCGAGAGCGGGCCGACCGGCATGCCGGCCATCTTGGCGCAGTTCTCGATCATCGCCGGCGGCACGCCTTCGAGGAACATCTCGTTGCCTTCGGCGACGTAGCGGCCGACGCAGCGGTTGGCGAAGAAGCCGCGGGAGTCGTTGACGACGATCGGCGTCTTGCCGATCTGCCGGACGTAGTCGAGCGCGGTCGCGAGCGCGACGTCGCCGGTGTTCTTGCCGAGGATGATCTCGACCAGCATCATCTTCTCGACCGGCGAGAAGAAGTGGATGCCGACGAACTTGCCCTGGTCCTTGAAGCTCTCGGCCAGCGAGGTGATCGGCAGTGTCGAGGTGTTCGACGCGAAGATCACGTCCGGCTTGAGGTGCTCCTGCGCCTTGGCGAAGGTCTCCGCCTTGACCTTGCGGTCCTCGAACACGGCCTCGATGACGAGGTCGACGTCCTTCAGCGCGGCATAGTCCGCGGTCGGCGTGATGCGCGCGAGCAGGGCTTCGGCATCCGCGGGCTTGGCGCGGCCTTTCTTGATCTGCTCCTCGATCACCTTCTGCGCATGTGCCTTGCCCTTGTCGGCGCTTTCCTGGTCGCGATCGATCAGGACGACGTCGAGGCCGGCGCGGGCCGAGACGTAGCCGACGCTCGCGCCCATGAAGCCGGCGCCGATCACGGCGATCTTCTTCACCTTGGTCGGCGGAACGTCCTTCGGACGGCGCGCGCCCTTGTTCAGCTCCTGCATCGAGAGGAACAGGCTGCGGATCATCGCAGCCGCTTCCTTCGAGCGCAGCACCGAGGTGAAGTAGCGTGACTCGACACGGAGCGCGGCGTCGATCGGCAGCTGGAGGCCTTCATAGACGCAGCTCATGATCGCGCGCGCGGCCGGATAATTGTCGTAGGTCTCGCGGCGGTAGATCGCGTTGCCGGCCGGGAACATCATCATGCCGGCCTTGGAGAACACCGGGCCGCCGGGCAGCTTGAAGCCCTTCTCGTCCCAGGGCGCGACGGCCTTGCCGCCGCCCTTGATCCAGTCCTTCGCGGCCTTGATCAGGTCGGCGGCGGGAACGATGGCGTGGATCAGGTTCAGCGCCTTGGCCTTGTCGACCGTGACCGGGTCGCCCTTGAGCAGGATGGTCATGGCGTCCTGCGGCGGCACCAGACGCGGCACGCGCTGCGTGCCGCCGGCGCCGGGGAACAGGCCGACCTTGACCTCGGGCAGGCCGAGGCGGGGCTTGGGATTCTCCGCCGCCACGCGATAGTGGCAGCACAGCGTGATCTCGAAGCCGCCGCCGAGCGCGAGGCCGTTGATCGCGGCCGCCCACGGCTTGCCGGAGGTCTCGATCGAGCGCAGCACCTGCGAGAAGCGCCGGCTCTGCTCGAACAGCATCTGGTTCGCCGCCGTCTCGCCCTGCTCCTTGAAGACTTTCGCGTAGGCCAGGTTCATGCCCTCGAGCATCGACAGGTCGGCGCCGGCGCAGAAGGCCTCCTTGGCCGAAGTGATGACGACGCCCTTCACCGCGGCGTCAGCCGTGGTTTCCTTGACGATCGCGTCGAGCTCGTTGGTCGAGGTCTCGTCGAGCACGTTCATCGAACGGCCCGGGATGTCCCAGGTGACGAGCGCGATGCCGTCGGAATCGGTCTCAACCTTGAAGTTCTTGTAAGCCATGTTGGTTGCTCCCTACCCTTAGACGCGCTCGATGATGGTCGCGGTACCCATGCCGCCGCCGATGCACAGCGTCACCAGCGCGGTGGACCTGTTGGTGCGCTCGAGCTCGTCGAGCACGGTGCCGAGGATCATCGCACCGGTGGCCCCGAGCGGATGGCCGAGCGCGATGGCGCCGCCATTGACGTTGATCTTGGCGTTGTCGATGTCGAAGGCCTGGATGTAGCGCAGCACGACGGAGGCGAAGGCCTCGTTGAGCTCGAACAGGTCGATGTCCGACTTCTTCATGCCGGAACGCGCGAACAGCTTTTCGGTGACGTCGACCGGGCCGGTCAGCATCATCGCCGGCTCCGACCCGATATTCGCAAACGCGCGGATTCTTGCGCGCGGTTTCATGCCGTACTTCGCACCCGCTTCCTTGCTGCCGAGCAGCACGGCCCCGGCGCCGTCGACGATGCCCGAGGAGTTGCCGGCGTGGTGCACGTAGTTGACGCGCTCGATCTCGGGATGCGACTGGATCGCGACGCCGTCGAAGCCGCCCATCTGCGCCATCATCGTGAACGACGGCTGCAGCTGCGCCAGCGACTGCATCGTCGTCGAGGGACGCATATGCTCGTCCTTGGCGAGGATGGTGAGGCCGTTGATGTCCTTCACCGGCACCACCGACTTGTTGAAGCGGCCCTCGTCCCAGGCCTTGCCCGCACGCTGCTGGCTCTGCACGGCGTAGGCGTCGACGTCATCGCGCGAGAAGCCGTATTTGGTGGCGATCAGGTCGGCCGACACGCCCTGCGGCATGAAGTAGGCCGGCACGGCCATCGAGGGATCCATCGGCCAGGCGCCGCCGGAGGCGCCGATGCCGACGCGGCTCATCGATTCGGCGCCGCCGCCGATCACCAGCTCATGCTGGCCGCTCATCACCTGCGCGGCGGCGAAGTTCACGGCGTCGAGGCCGGAGGCGCAGAAGCGGCTGATCTGCACGCCGGGCACGGCCTCGCCGAGACCGGCTTTGAGCGCGGCAAAGCGCGCGATGTCGCTGCCGGCTTCACCGACCGGATCGACCACGCCGAGCACGACGTCGTCGACGGAATCTTCCGGCAGATTGTTGCGGTCCTTCAGCGCTTTCAGCGGCACGGTGGCGAGCGCGAGCGCGGTCACTTCGTGCAGCGCACCGTCCGGCTTGCCGCGGCCGCGCGGGGTGCGAACGTGGTCGTAGATGAATGCCTCAGGCATGACGCCCTCCTGATGTGATGTCTAGATGCGATTGGGAGCAGGCGGCGGAAACAGGATCAGAACGCTTCCGCCGGCAGTTCCATGATGGTGGCGCAACCGGCCTGGATGCGCGCGAGGTTCGCGGCGGTCTCCGGCAGCATCCGCTCCATGAAGAAGCGGCCGGTGACGAGCTTGGTCGAGAGATAGGGCGTCGCCCCACTCTCGGCAATCTTGGCCTGGGTGACTTTCGCCATCCGCGCCCACATGTAGCCGAGCGCGACGAAGCCGAAGAGATGCAGGTAATCGGTTGCGGCTGCTCCCGCATTGTCCGGCTTCATCATCGCGTTCTGCATCAGCCAGGTGGTGGCCTGCTGGAGATGGCCGAGCGAGGCCGAGAGCGGGGTGATGAAGGGCTTCAGCGCCTCGTCGCCGCCATTCTCCTTGGCGAAGGCCATGACCTCGCCGAAGAACGCCATGATGGCACGGCCGCCGTCGCGCGGCAGCTTGCGGCCGACGAGGTCGAGCGCCTGGATGCCGTTGGCGCCCTCATAGATCATGGCGATGCGGGCATCGCGCACGAACTGCTCCATGCCCTGCTCGGCGATGTAGCCGTGACCGCCATACATCTGCTGCGCCTGCACCGCATTGGCGAAGCCGTAGTCGGTGAGGAAGCCCTTCAGCACCGGCGTCATCAGGCCCATATGGTCGTCGGCGGCCTGGCGGTCCTTCGGGTCCTCGGAGCGGTGAGCGACGTCGCTCTTCAGCGCGGTCCACATCACGAAGGCGCGCGCCGCCTCGTTGAAGGCGCGGATCGACAGCAGCGTGCGGCGCACGTCGGGATGCACGATGATCGGGTCGGCTTGCTTGTCCGGCGCCTTCGCGCCGGTAAGCGCGCGGCCCTGGATACGCTCGCGGGCATAGGCGACCGCGTTCTGATAGGCGACCTCGGACTGCGCGAGGCCCTGCACGGCGACGCCGAGGCGGGCCTCGTTCATCATCACGAACATGCCCTGCATGCCCTTGTTCTCTTCGCCGATCAGCCAGCCGGTGGCGTTGTCGTAGTTCATCACGCAGGTGGAATTGCCGTGGATGCCCATCTTGTGCTCGATCGAGCCGCAGACGACGCCGTTGCGCTGCCCCGCCGAACCGTCGGCGTTGACCAGGAATTTCGGCACCACGAACAGCGAGACGCCCTTGATGCCGCCAGGTGCGCCCTCGATGCGGGCGAGCACGAGGTGGATGATGTTGGAGGCCAAATCATGCTCGCCGGCCGAGATGAAGATCTTGGTGCCCGTGATCTTGAAGCTGCCGTCGGCCTGGCGCACCGCCTTGGTGCGGAGCATGCCGAGATCGGTGCCGCAATGCGGCTCGGTCAGGTTCATGGTGCCGGTCCATTCGCCCGACACCATCTTCGGCACGTAGGTCTTCTTCTGCTCCTCCGTGCCGTGCACCAGCAGCGCCGCGGTCGCGCCCATGGTGAGGCCGCCATACATCGAGAACGCCATGTTGGCGGAGATCTGGAATTCGTTGACCGCCTGGCTCAGCGTCACCGGCAGGCCCTGGCCGCCGAACTCCTGCGGCGCCGACAGGCCGAGCCAACCACCCTCTGCCACTTGCTTGAAGGCGTCCTTGAAACCCTTCGGCGTGGTGACGCTGCCGTCCTCAGTGCGTTTGCAGCCTTCGAGATCGCCGACACGGTTGAGCGGCTGCAGCACCTCCTCGGCGAGCTTGGCGGCTTCGCCCAGGATCGCCTCGCGGACGTCGCTCGACGCATCGGAGAAGCCCGCCAGATTGTCGTAACGATCGATCTGGAAGACGTCGTTGAGCAGGAAGTTCACGTCTTCGACGGGGGCTTTATAGATCGGCATGGCGTTCTCCCGGCATGGGCCTTGAAGTCATTGGGCTTGAAGTGGTGGTGTTTGCTTGCTTCCTGTGGCGCAGCCTTGACCCGCGAGCTTAGCGGGTTCTGCAACCTCAGGGCAGTTTCATGATTGGGCGGCGAGCTGCTCCGCCATCAGGCGATGCAGCATGTTGATCGCCTTGAGGGGGCGCACCATCACCTTGAAATGGGTGATGCGTCCCTCGCTGTCGAAAGTGATGATGTCGACACCGTTGATCTCGATGCCGTCGATGACATTCTTGAATTCGAGCACGGCGCCGTTGGCGCTTTTCCACTCGCCGACATAGGTGAAGCCGGGACCGCCGAGGACTTTCTCGGCGCTGGAGAGATATTTGAAGGTGATGTCGCGGCCGCGTTGCGGCGTGTGCACGACGGGGCTTTCGAAGACGGCGTCGGGATGGAGCAGGTCCCAGAGCGCGGCGCGGTCGTGAGACTTCATGTAGCCGTACCAGGAGTCGAGGCCGGTCATTCTCGGTGTGCCTCCCTTGATCAAGGCCTTGGCAAGGAGCTTGAAAACAACCCTCGCACGGTCGCGCCAAGGCCGATGGGTCGTAAGTTCACCCTCAGCTCGCGTCATATGCACATTGACGCATATGCGCCAATGCGCATAAAGTCAAGCGTCAGGGTCAGAAGAAGGAGGCCGGTCATGGCACTGGGCGACGCAATCCTCGCATGCCTGACGGAACGCCCGATGACGGGTTACGAGCTCGCCAAGACGTTCGATTCCTCGATCGGCTTCTTCTGGAAGGCCGACCACCAGCAGATCTATCGCGAGCTCTCCAAGCTGCGCGACCGCGGCTACATCCAGGGCCGCGAGGTCGTGCAATCCGGCAAGCCCAATAAACTGATCTATACGCTTACTCCCGAGGGACGAACAGCACTGCGGCACTGGGCCGCGCGACCGAGCACACCGCCCTCGATCAAGGACGACCTCCTGGTTCGGCTCCATGCGCTCGACAGTATCGACATCGAGCCCATGCGCACCGATCTCATGGCGCGCCTGGAGCACCATCGCGACCGGCACGAGAACTACGAGCGTATCCTCAAGAAGCGCTTCCCGGACGGAACGGCGGAGGGCAGGCTCGACCTTGGGAATCTGCTGCTGCTCCAGCTCGGTGCCCGGCACGAGCAGATGGTGGCCGATTTCTGCGAAGAGGCGCTCAAGGCGCTGTCGGCGATGAGCGGCAAGGGCACGGTGGTGCCGCTGGAGGGGAAGGGTTAGGCTCGCCAAGCGCGCCTAATACTTCGTGACGACGGGCGCGTCCCAGTTGAACCGGACGTTCACGCCGGCGCGGACGATGTCGTCGGTCAACCTGACGTCGCGCGTGCCAACAGTGAATGCGCCCATCGGGACCGCTGGATCGACGTATCGCTTGCTGCCGAAATCGACGTGCACATATTCGAGCTTGAGGCTCACCGCTCCCCAGCTATCGACATAGGCCGCCCATTCCCCTCCAAGCCCGGCTGCGAGGCCGGTGCGGGTCTTGGAGTCCGTAATTGATCCGGCCGGGTTGGACACAGTGATCTCGGTGCCGGCGAAGGCGACGCCGGCGGTGCCGTAGATCAGGAACTGATCGAGCGCATAGCCGACGCGGCCGCGGAACATGTCGATCCACGTCTCCCGCGTGCTGCTCGTGCCCGCGACGTTGAAGGGCGGCAGATCCTGAGCCGTGCCGTGCTTGTTGGTCCACGACAGGTCGTTCTCGAAGCCAAGCACGGTCTTCTCGATCTGGAAATCGCAGCCGAAATTTCCGCCCGCGACGGTGCCGGTGAGATTGAATGTGCCCGAGATCGTCGGTCCGGACGTATCGCCGGCCCGCCCGACGTGCTCGCTCTTGCCCCAGCTGCCGCCGGCCTGGATGCCGACATAACAGCCGGTCCAATTGAAGCCCGCGGGCGCCGGTGCCTTCACCGCCGGCCTCGCCGCCGGGGCATCGGCGGCGGCAGCGTGCGATGCCAGTCCGGCCGTCATCGCGGCCACGAGCAACCATTTCATGTCAGCCAACATTCCGGTCAGGCAAGAGCCGCCCGTGGATCGGGCCGCGCTCATCCATTGAGACGTGCAGGCCGGGTGGGGGACGAAATTTTTGTTGGCGCACGGCCGGGTGCGGTAGCCGATGGCGGCCTCGGGTTCCCCCCGCCCAACTTTAAGACACCGGGACCGCGTTCCTTAACCCGTTATTTACCGTAACAGGAAAAAGTCGGTTTTCGAGGCAGACGACCCGCGCCAAATTCGATTGTCTTTGCAACCGGGGCGCGTGGGGAGGCTGGAGGCGCCGGGTGGGGCGCCGGAGTCGGAACCGGACAGAGTCATGAATTCGCGCGTATCGTGGAGTGTTGACGGCATCGATCCATCCGTCCGGGAGCGGGCCGAAGCTGCTGCGCGCAGAGCCGGCATGTCACTCAACGATTGGCTGAACTCCACGCTCGGCGAAAATGTCCCGCCAAACTTTCGCGGACCTTACGACCAGCGTCCGCAACACATGCCGCAAGCACCGAGCCAGGAAAGCCGCGACGTTGCCGACATCCACCAGCGGCTCGACGCGATCACCCAGCAGATCGAGCGGATCTCGAGGCCCGCGCCGCGCCAGGATTCCTCGCGCGAGAAAGACGTCTCGCGCGAGCAGGGCGTCGCGCGCCAGCTCAACGACGCGATCTCGCGGCTCGATGCGCGCCTGTCGCAGATCTCGCGGCCTCAGCCGCAGCAGCCACAGGCTCCGCGGCCGGCACCCGTCGAGACGCGCCAGCGCCAGGCCGACGCGGTCGAGCGCGCGGCAGCGCAGGTCTATCGCAACTCACCGCCCCTGAGCCCGGCTTCGTTCGACGTTGCGGTCGCCGAGATCACTGCACGGCAGAGCGAGCTCGACGGCTTCGCGCCGCGGCAGATGCCGCCGCGCGCAGCGCCGCCGATCGCGCCCATGGCGGCTCCGATGGCGCCGCCCGCACCGGCCTATGCGCCGCCGCCCGGGCCGGATTTCTCGTCACTCGAGCGCCATTTGCTCAAGATCACGAGCCAGATCGAGTCGCTGCAGCGGCCGGACAACACCGAGCAGGCGATCGCCGCCTTCCGCGGCGAGCTTGCCGAGATCCGCCACGCCATCACCGAGGCGATGCCGCGGCGCGCGATCGAATCGATCGAGAACGAGATCCGCTCGCTGCATCGTCGTATCGACGAGACCCGCTCCAACGGCACCGACGGCCAGGTCCTGTCCGGGATCGAGCGTGCGCTGTCCGACATCAAGCAGGTGCTGCGCACGCTGACGCCGGCCGAGCAGCTCACCGGTTACGACGAGGCGATCCGCAATCTCGGCGCCAAGCTCGATCTGATCCTGCGTGCCAATGACGATCCGTCGACCGTGCGGCAGCTCGAAGGTGCGATCTCGGCGCTGCGCGGCATCGTCTCCAACGTCGCCTCCAATGAAGCGCTGGCGCGTCTTTCGGACGACGTGCAGCTCTTGTCCTCCAAGGTCGACCAGGTCACCCGCTCCTCCGGAAACGGCGACAGCTTTGCGGTGCTGGAGCAGCGCATCGCCGCGCTCACCGCGGCCCTGGAAATGCGCGAGCGGCCGCAGCCATCCGAGAGCACCGAGCATCTGGAAGCTGCGATCCGCGCGCTGTCGGACCGCTTCGACCGCATGCAGGTCGGCAACGATTCGGCCTCGACCTTCGCGCATCTCGAACAGCGCGTGTCCTATCTGCTGGAGCGGATCGAGGCCGCCTCCGATCCGCGCAACGGCAATCTCAGCCGCGTCGAGGACGGGCTGCACGACATCCTGCGTCACCTCGAGCGGCAGCAGTCGACCTATTCCGCACTGGCCGAGAGCCGCAACGCCGCGCCGGCCGATTCCGGCGTGGTCGATCTCGTCAAGCGCGAGCTCTCCGACATCCGATTCAGCCAGGCCGAGACCAACCGCAGCACCCAGGACTCGCTCGACGCCGTCCACAGCGCGCTCGGCCACGTGGTCGATCGCCTCTCCATGATCGAGGGCGATCTGCGCGCGGTGCGCACGGCGCCGCCGGCCCCTGCGCCGCAGCCGATGCCGATGGCGGCTCCGATGGAGCCCGCGCCGATGGCGCGCGATCCGCGGCCGCAGCAGCAGCCACCGAAATACGATCCGAAGCCCGAGCTGCCCAACCCTGCCGCGGCACAGGCAGCGCAAGCCGCCTTCGTCGCCGCGCCGCGCGAATTCCATGCCGCGACGCCCGCCGCGCCGCCGCCGATGCCGCCGCCCGTTCCACCGCGCGCGATCAGCGAGATACTGGAGCCGCATACGGCGCCTGCGCGCGCCGCGCTGGCGCCGGAATTGCCGCCGGATCACCCGCTCGAGCCGGGCACACGGCCGGGCGGACGGGTCGCCACGCCGTCGGAGCGTATTGCCGCCTCCGAGAGCGCGATCAGCGAAATCCCCGCCGCGTCGAAGGAGCCGGTGTCGTCGTCGAGCTTCATCGCCGCCGCGCGCCGCGCCGCCCAGGCCGCCGCCGCGCAGCCGGAAAAGACCGGCCGCGCCGCCAAGGCAGGGGCCGACCGGTCCAAGGACAAGGGCAAGGACGGCGCTTCGACCATCACCTCGAAGATCCGCCAGCTGCTGGTTGGCGCGAGCGTGGTCGTGATCGTGCTCGGCACCTTCAAGATGGCGATGAACCTGCTCGACGGCGGCAGTGCGCCGCCGGCGCCGCAGGCGATGGAGAATTCGGCGCGCGAGCCCGCGCCGCCGGCGCCGCCACCGCCGGTCGAGACCAAGCCCGCAACGCCCGAGCAGATCACGCCGTCGATGACCTCGCCGACGCCGATCGGACGGCAATCGCAGAACAATTCCGCGCCGGCGCCCATTCCCCAAGCGGGCAGCTTGGCCTCCGTCGAAATCCCGCAGGCGCCTGCCGCGGCCCCGCCGCCTGCCTCCAGCGACATCACCGGTGCGCTGTCGGGCATGGGCCGTGCGCGGCTCGGCCAGATCCAGGTGCCGCCGAGCGAGAAATTGCCCGACGGCATCGGCGGGCCGGGCTTGCGCGCCGCTGCGATGAAGGGCGATGCGACCGCGGCCTACGAGATCGGCGTGCGCTTCGCCGAGGGCAAGGGCGTCGTTACGAACTACGACGAAGCCGCCAAATGGTACGACCGCGCGGCGCAGGCCGGCGTGGTGCCCGCGACCTTCCGGCTCGGCACGCTCTACGAGAAGGGCCTCGGCGTGAAGAAGGACGCCGACATCGCCCGCCGCTACTACACGCAGGCCGCCGAGCGCGGCAATGCCAAGGCGATGCACAATCTCGCGGTGCTCGATGCCGACGGCGGTGGCCGCGGCGCCAATTACAAGAGCGCGGCGCAGTGGTTCCGGAAAGCGGCCGATCGCGGCGTCGCCGACAGCCAGTTCAACCTCGGCATCCTCTATGCCCGCGGCATCGGCGTCGAGCAGAACCTCGCCGAGTCCTACAAATGGTTCAGCCTCGCCGCTGCCCAGGGGGACGCGGATGCGGCCGGCAAGCGCGACGACGTTGCGAAGCGGCTCGACCCGCAGTCGCTGGCCGCCGCCAAGCTCGCGATCCAGACCTTCAGCGCCGAGCCGCAGCCCGACGACGCCGTCAATGTCATGGCGCCCGCCGGCGGCTGGGACAGCGCACCGCAGGCAAACGCAAAACCCGCGCCGAAGCCGGTCGCAGCCAAGCGCTCGGCCTCGGCAGCGCACTAGAGCCGAATAGCTTAGGCAGAACGAAAGAGCCGCGGGCTCGATGCACCTCTCCCGCTTGCGGGAGAGGT
>NZ_WQNE01000050.1 GCF_009759665.1 Bradyrhizobium cajani | reverse complement strand
TCGTCACCGGCCTGATCGACATGGGGGCGAATGTTAAGGCGTTCGATCCGGTCGGCATGGAGCAGGCCAGGGGCGAGCTGCCCAGCATCACCTATTGCGAGGATGCCTATTCCTGCGCGCAAGGCGCCGACGCGCTGGTCATCGTCACCGAGTGGGTGCAGTTCCGCGCGCTCGATCTCGACCGGCTGAAGGCGACCATGGCGCAGCCGATCGTCGTCGACCTCCGCAACATCTATCGCCCCGAAGAGATGGCCGCCGCCGGCTTCACCTACGAGAGCGTCGGCCGCCCGCCGGCGCAGGGGTAAGAGTTACACGCGATTGTCATACCCCGCGGAGGCGGGGTATCCAGTAGTCCCGATCTTCGTGATGATTGGGATCTGAGTTTACTGGATCACCCGCCCCAGCGCGCAAGTGCGCACAAGGCGGGTGATGACGGATAGAGACTTTGCCCCGCAGCTTCGACACGCCCCTCCCGATCGATGCCGTGCTCGACGACCTCTCGCGCACGCTGGAGGCGCATAACGCCGCCGTGCTGGTAGCGCCGCCAGGGAGACGGTCATGACCGACGACACGCACACGATCCGCAGCGGTGGACTCGCTGCGACCATCAAGGCGCAAGGCGCCGAGCTGTGCTCGCTGAAGGACGGCAGCGGCACTGAATTCATCTGGCAGGCGGGGCCGGCCTGGCCGCGCCATGCGCCGCTGCTGTTTCCGATCGTCGGGCGTCTCGCCAATGACGAACTGCGGCACCGGGGCAAGACCTACCGGATGACCCAGCACGGCTTTGCGCGCGACAGCCGCTTTGCATGGGCGGAGCGCGGCGAAAGCCGCTGCACGCTGGTGCTTGAAGACGGCGAGGCGACGCGCGCGCTCTATCCGTTCGCGTTCCGGCTGACGGCAACCTATACGATCGATGAAGCCGGTCTCGATCTCTCGCTCACGATCGCCAACACCGGCGCGGAGACATTGCCGGCTTCGCTCGGCGGCCATCCCGCTTTCAACTGGCCGCTTCAGCCTGAAGTGGCGAAGGAGAGCTGTGCGCTGACTTTTGCGAAGACAGAATCATCTCCCGTGCGCCGTCTCGACGGTGGCTTGCTGCGCGCGGCAGCCGAGCCAAGTCCCGTCAAAGGCGCTGTGTTGCCCTTGTCCGAGTCCCTGTTCGTCGACGACGCCATCATCTTCGACCGGGTCGAAAGCAGTTCGGTCCGCTACGCCGCCGGGCAGGGCGCTCCCACCGGACCCTGGCTGAACATGTCCTGGCGTGGCTTTCGCGAGCTCGGCGTCTGGTCAAAGCCGGCAGGCGCGCCGTTCCTCTGCATCGAGCCCTGGCGCGGCTATGCGAGCCCTGCGGGTTTCGACGGCGAATTCAGTGACAAGCCGGGCCTGATGCACATTGCGCCGGGTGCGGACGAGCAATTGTCGTTCCGGATCGAGGTCGGATCATCCTAAAGGTCTATGATGCGCGGGATGAGAATTGTGGGCCAATTCATACTTAATGCGTCAAGGTCATGACCAATATTGTTTGGGCATCACAACACGCCTAGTATCCGGCAGGCAATTTCGGGGGCTCGAATAAGTCGTGAATGTACGTTCACAAGACGGCGCACTGCGCGACCTGAATTTCCAGGTCGGGCCGCAGCCGCAGGGCATATCCAGCATCGTCGCTGATTCCGCGCGTCAGGAATTGCGTCCTATCGGCCGCGAGCGGCTGCTCGTCGTCGAAGACGATCCGGTGACGCGGACGATGCTGGTCGGTTATTTCAACGAGAACAATTTCGACGTGGTCGGCGCCGGCTCCTGCGCGGAATGCCGCCAGGCGCTGCGCACGCGCATCGATCTGGTCTTCCTCGACTTGCAGTTGCCGGATGGCGACGGCTTCGATCTCGCCAAGGAGATCCAGGCCACCAGCAATGCCGGCATCATCTTCGTGACCCGCCGCGACACCGACGTCGATCGCATCCTCGGCCTCGAGATCGCCGGCGACCACTATGTCACCAAGCCGATCAATCTGCGTGACCTGCTCGCGCGTGCGCGCAGCGTGCTGCGGCGGCGCTCGATCGACCGCAAGGCGGCGCGCAACCACAATTCGATCGCCTTCGGCGACTGGATCATCGACCTGACGCGGCGCGAGCTGCTCGGCAGCGACGGCAAGCCGGTGGCGTTGACGCGCGCCGAGTTCGACCTGCTCGCGGCGCTCGTCGGCGCCGACGGCAGGCCGCTCAGCCGCGATTATCTGATCGAGGTCGTCAGCAACCGCCAGGCCGAGGTCGACATCCGCACGGTCGATGCGCTGGTGGCGCGGCTGCGCCGCAAGCTCGTCGGCAGCGGCACGCCTGTCATCGCGACCGTCACCGGCGTCGGCTACAAGCTCGCGCTCAGCGAGCGGCCCTAGCCTGTCCTGCTAATGTACTGAACGCCCTCGCGCCTATCGCGCGCGGGCGCTCTGGTCCGTCGGCGTGCTTGGCGCAGCCCCGGCCAGCCGGTCGTCGATCGCATAGAGCGTGCAGCCGGGCGACAATTTCGAGCAGGCGGCAAGCGAATCGCGCTGGGCATCGTCGGCGGTCGCCCGGCCCGAACGCCAGCCGTAACCGCCCTTCGGCGACACCGCAAAGGCCTTGTGCGGCAAGGTGCTGGCGAGATAGCGCGCGAACTCGACGCGCGCGGCCTCGTTGAGCTGGCTGGGCGGCGGCAGCGGATCGGGCGGGCTCAGGATGTCATGGCCGAGTCCGCGCTCGCGCAGGAAAGCATCGACGTAGGGCGTCCATTGCGGGCGTCCCAGCACCGAATAGAGATAATGGCCGTCGTCGCCGTAAGCCGGCGCCGCGACGAACGTCGCGTTGCCGCCGCCGGCGCGAAACCCGTCATGAAAGCGGTGCGCAAGATCGGGGCCGAAGTACAAATCGTTGGTCGCATAGACCCATAGCATCGGCACGCGCGAGCTCTTGCCGAAGCTGGCGAAGGCCTGCACCAGTCCATCCGGATTGCAGACGTCGTCGTCATCCCGCGAGCCGCGACCGCCGGCAAAATTGATTGCCGCGACCAGACCGGGCGGCGCCTGGGCCGTCAGTGCGACGGTGGCGAGCCCTCCGGTGGAATGGCCGGCCGCGATCATGCCCCTTGTCGTGACGTCGGCCCGGTGCGCCATCGCTTCGATGGCTGCGCGCAAGTCCGCCACCGCGACCGCCGTCGCCGGCACATAGGCGGCATTCGCGCAGGCGCCGACGCTGTCAACGCGGCCGCCGGGCGAGGTGCCGTAGCCGCGCCGCATCACGATCAGCGCGGCAAAGCCGCGGCGGGCATATTCGAGCGCGATGCCGTAATATTTATGCGCGGACATGGTTGCGCGGTCGTCGAACTTGCGCGGCGAGCCGTGGCTGAGCAGCGCCAGCGGATAACGCTTCGTTCCCGCCGGGCGAACCAGGAACGCCTCGAGCCCCTGCGGCCCGGCCTCCGCCATCGGGATGCGCAGATCCTCGGTGTAGAACTCCGCGGCAGGCGCCGGCGTGCCAGCGACGACGAGGCCGGCAATCAACAGCAGCAGCTTGCGCGAAAGGGCCATGGGACGATTCGAAGGACTTGATGGCGTGGACCATAGCATGATCCGGCGGATGCACGGCCTCACCGCCGGTGGCGGGAAGCTGGACCGCGGCCTCTCCACGCGTCATTCCGGGGCGCGCCACTTGGCGCGAGCCCGGAATCCATTTGTCCGCGTCAATGCTGCATGATGGATTCCGGGCTCGCGCTACGCGCGCCCCGGAATGACGGCGATGGATGACGGGACTTACAGAGCGTCACCCCGGGAACGCCGTCCCCGTCGCGCGTGTTGTGCCCTTGGCGGGCTCGTGGCCGATGCTATGGTGTCGCCGCTATCTCGGTTACGACAGGACGAGGATATCTCAGTGGCTGATGTTCATCCCGCGGCGGGCAAGCTTGCCTCGCCGGACGCGCTCACCAACGTTCCGCGGCTGGTGACGGCCTATTTCGCCGGCAAGCCGGATGTCGCGGATCCCGGGCAGCGGGTGGCATTCGGCACGTCGGGCCATCGCGGTACCTCGTTCAAGAACACCTTCAACGAAGGCCATATCCTCGCGACCACGCAGGCCATTTGCGACTACAGAAAAGAAAAGGGGCTGACCGGTCCGCTCTTCATCGGCATCGACACCCATGCGCTGGCCGAGCCGGCGCTCACAAGCGCCGTCGAGGTGTTCGCGGCCAACGGCGTCGACGTCATGCTCGACAAGGACGGCGGCTACACGCCGACGCCGGTGATCTCGCACGCGATCCTCACCTATAACAAGGGGCGCAGTTCGGGCCTCGCCGACGGCGTCGTCATCACGCCCTCGCACAATCCTCCCGAGGACGGCGGCTACAAATACAATCCGCCGCATGGCGGCCCGGCCGATACGGATGTCACGGGCGTGGTCGAGAAGCGCGCCAATGCTTATCTTGCCGACGCCCTGAAGGGCGTGAAGCGCATCGATTACGCCAAGGCGCGCAAGTCTTCGAATGTGCAGGCCTACGACTTCATCACGCCCTACGTCGCCGATCTCGGCAATGTCGTCGATCTCGCCCTCGTCAAATCCGCCGGCATCAATATCGGCATCGATCCGCTCGGCGGCGCCGCGGTGCACTACTGGCGTCCGATCATCGAACGCTACGGCCTGAAGGCCACGGTCGTGAACGAGGCGATCGACCCGACCTTCCGCTTCATGACGGTCGACTGGGACGGCAAGATCCGCATGGACTGCTCCTCGCCCTACGCCATGGCGAGCCTGATCGGGATGCGCGACCGCTTCGACGTCGCCTTCGCCAACGACACCGACGCCGATCGCCATGGCATCGTGACGCGCACCGGCGGCCTGATGAACCCGAACCATTATCTCGCGACCGCGATCGCCTACCTGTTCGCGCACCGCCCGAACTGGGGCAGGGACGCCGCGATCGGCAAGACCGTGGTGTCGAGCTCGATCATCGACCGCGTCGCCGGGAAGCTCGGCCGCAAGCTGGTCGAGACTCCGGTCGGCTTCAAATGGTTCGTCGACGGCCTCGTCGGCGGCTCCTTCGGCTTCGGCGGCGAGGAGAGTGCAGGGGCCTCGTTCCTGCGCCGTGACGGCACCGTGTGGACCACCGACAAGGACGGCATCATTCTCGGCCTGCTCGCCGCAGAGATCATGGCGAAGACCGGCCGCGATCCGAGCCAGCTCTTCAATGACCTCACCGCCGAGCTCGGCGTGCCGCATTACGCGCGCATCGACGTCGCCGCCACCGGACCGCAGAAAAACATCCTCAAGTCCGTCACGCCCGAGCAACTCGGCCTCAAGGACCTCGCCGGCGATCCCGTCCGCAGCACCCTGAGCAAGGCGCCGGGCAACGGCCAGGCCTTCGGCGGCATCAAGGTCGAGACCGATTACGGCTGGTTCGCCGCGAGGCCGTCCGGCACCGAGGACGTCTACAAGATCTACGCCGAGAGCTTCCGCAGCACCGAGCACCTGACGCGGATTCAGGAAGAGGCCAAGGCCGGCCTGGCGAGGGTGTTCGGGGCGTAGCTACCCTGAAGGGCAGAACAAGCCGCATCTGAGCGTTCACGATAGGTCGTCATGCCCGGGCTTGTCCCGGGCATCCACGTTCTTCGTGCCGCGCGGAAACGCGTGGATGGCCGGGACAAGCCCGGCCATGACGGCATCAAGGCCCCAAGATTGTGTATACATCTATCGGTTAGAAGGTAATATAGCACTCCAGATTTGTGGCTTGAACGATTCCATTCCTGCGCTATTGTATACATAACGTATTCATAAGCCTTGGGAGTGAGACTGGTGACAAAACCCTTCCCCATGAACGCCTGGTACGCCGCCGCCTGGGATGCCGAGGTGAAGCCGGCGCTGCTGCCGCGGACGATCTGCGGCAAGCACATCGTGATGTACCGGAAGGCCGACGGCTCGGTGGCCGCGCTGGAGGATGCCTGCTGGCATCGCCTGGTGCCGCTGTCCAAGGGCCGGCTCGAAGGCGACACCGTCGTCTGCGGCTATCACGGCCTGAAGTACAATGCGCAGGGGCGCTGCACCTTCATGCCCTCGCAGGAGACCATCAATCCGTCGGCCTGCGTCCGCGCCTATCCCGTGGTAGAGCGCCACCGCTACATCTGGCTCTGGATGGGCGATCCCGCGCTGGCCGATCCCGCGCTGGTGCCCGACATGCACTGGAATCACGATCCGGCCTGGGCCGGTGACGGCAAGACCATCCACGTCAATTGCGACTACCGCCTCGTGCTCGACAATCTCATGGATCTCACCCACGAGACCTTCGTGCACGGCTCCTCGATCGGCAACGACGCCGTCGCCGAAGCGCCGTTCGACGTCACCCATGGCGAGAAGACCGTGACGGTGACGCGCTGGATGCGCGGCATCGAGGCGCCGCCGTTCTGGGCCAAGCAGCTCGGCAAGCCCGGTCTCGTCGACCGCTGGCAGATCATCCGCTTCGAGGCGCCGTGCACCATCGCCATCGACGTCGGCGTGGCGCCGACCGGCACCGGCGCGCCGGAGGGCGACCGCTCGCAAGGCGTCAACGGCTTCGTGCTCAACACCATCACGCCGGAGACCGAGAAGACCTGCCACTATTTCTGGGCGTTCGTGCGCAACTACCGCCTCGGCGAGCAGCGCATCACCAGCGAGATCCGCGAGGGCGTCTCCGGCATCTTCCACGAGGACGAGCTGATCCTCGAGGCGCAGCAGCGTGCGATGGACGAGAACCCTGACCGCATCTTCTACAACCTCAACATCGACGCCGGTGCGATGTGGTCGCGCAAGCTGATCGACAAAATGGTGGCGAAGGAAAACCCGCCGCAGCACCTCCAGGCCGCGGAGTAAGGCATGGCCGAACGTGAGGTCGATCGCTCCGTCTCGCAGACCGTGAAGGCGCAGCTGGCGCTGCGCGACCAGATCCTGTCGGGCGCGTTGCGCCCGGGCGAGCGTATCTCCGAGCTCCAGGCGGTGGAGACCACCGGCGCCTCGCGCACGCCGGTGCGCATGGCGCTGGTGCGGCTGGAGGAGGAGGGCTTGCTCGAGGCGATCCCTTCCGGCGGTTTCATGGTGAAGGCGTTCTCCGAGCGCGACATCTCCGACTCCATCGAGCTGCGCGGCACGCTGGAGGGCCTCGCCGCGCGTTTCGCCGCCGAGCGCGGCGTCTCCGCGCGCGAGCTCGAGCCGCTGAAGGAATGCTTGGCTGCGATCGACGAATTGCTGCGGCAGGTGCCGATCTCGATCGAAGCCTTCTCGTCCTATGTCACGCTGAACGCGCGCTTCCACGCGCTGCTCACCGAATTGTCGCGCAGCCCGCCCTTGATCCGGCAGATCGACCGCGCCTCGGCGCTGCCGTTCGCATCCCCAAGCGGCTTCGTGATGGCGCAGTCGGCGCTGCCCGAGGCCCAGCAGATCCTGATCATCGGGCAGGAGCACCATCGTGTCGTGATCGATGCGATCGAGAACCGCGAAGGCGCGCGCGCCGAAGCGATCATGCGCGAGCATGCCCGCCTGGCCGTGCGAAACCTGCGCCTCGCGCTGCGCAACCGCACCCATCTCGACCTCTTGCCGGCGCTCGCGCTGATCAAGACCGCAACCGATTGAGGGCAGCCGCCATGCGCTTCATCGAAACCTGGATTCCGGCGACGCTCGCCTCGACGCGCGATCTTGCGCCCGGCATTCGCGAGTTCCTGATCCGTCCCGACCAGTTCGACGGTGCTGCCTATCCGGTCGGCAGCCACATCAATGTGAGCGTCACCATCGACGGCCTGCCGGAGACGCGGTCCTATTCGCTGGTCGGCGAAGCCTCGTCGCACGGCCTCAGGATCGCGGTCCGCCGCGCCGAGGATTCCCGCGGCGGCTCGCGCTACATGTGGTCATTGCAGCCGGGCGCGCGGCTCGACATCACGCAGCCGGCCTCGCTGCTCGCGGTCGATTGGGCCCGCGACAACTATTGCCTGATCGCCGGCGGCATCGGCATCACGCCGATCCTCGGCGCGGCGCAGGCACTGGCGCGGCGCGGCGCTGACGTCACGCTGCACTATGCCGTGCGCTCGCGCAGCGAGGCCGCCTATCTCGACGATCTCGCCACGATGCTCGGCGACCGCCTGGTCGTTCATGCCAGCGACGAAGGCAAGCGGCTCGATCTCGACGCGCTGTTCGCTTCGTTACCCCAGGGCGCGCTCGCGCTGTTCTGCGGCCCGATGCGGATGCTGGATGCCGCGCGCCACGCCTGGATTGGTGCGGGCCATCCGCTTCCCGAGCTCCGCTACGAGACCTTCGGCTCAAGCGGCACGCTGCCGACCGAGACGTTCCGCGTGCGCCTGAAGGGCTCCGATGTCGAGCTCGAAATCCCGCGCGAGCGCTCGATGCTCGACGTCCTCAACGCCAGCGGCCACGACGTGATGTACGATTGCAAGCGCGGCGAATGCGGCCTCTGCGCCATCGACGTGGTCGAGGTCGACGGCGAGATCGACCATCGCGACGTCTTCTTCAGCGATCATCAGAAGCAAAGCAACCAGAAGATCTGCGCCTGCGTTTCGCGCGCGAGGGGCACCATCACCGTGGACACGCTGCTGCGGGCGGATGCGATCTGAGGCGGCATTATCGGCCTTCATGGTTCGAGACGCGCCTTCGGCGCTCCTCACCATGAGGGTCTAACATTCGGGCCGCAACGCAAGGCCTCATCCTGAGGAGCCCGCCAAAGGCGGGCGTCTCGAAGGATGGCCGCACAAAAACCTACGCCGCGTAGATCGCCCGATACTTCTTCGTCTCGAGCAGCGCCAGCACGCCGTCGGCCGATACCGGCCGGCTGATCAGATAGCCCTGCACCTCGTCGCAACTGATCTGGCGCAGATATTCGAGCTGGTCGGCGGTCTCGACGCCCTCGGCGACAACGCCGATGTCGAGGTCGCGTGCCAGCGAGATCACCGACTTCACGATCGCGGCGCAATCCGGCTGCACCAGCATGTCGCGGATGAAGGACTGGTCGATCTTGATGCGGCTGAACGGCAGCTTGCGCAGATAGGTGAGCGAAGAGAAGCCGGTGCCGAAATCGTCGAGCGCCACGGTGACGCCGAGTTCCAGCAGCGCGTTCAGGATCGTGACGGCAGAGCCGTATTTCGACAGCAGCATCGACTCCGTGATCTCGATCTCCAGCCGGTGCGGAGCGATCTTGGCGTCGCCGAGCGCCTGCACGATGGTCTGGAGGACGGTCGTATTGTGAAACTGCGCGGCGGAGAAGTTCACGGCGACCCTGACGTCCTCCGGCCAGTCCGAAAGCGTTGCGCAGGCGCGCCGGATCACCCATTCGCCGATCTCGTGGATCAGCCCGGTCTCCTCGGCGATCGGGATGAACTCGCTGGGCGGCACCAGTCCGCGCTGCGGGTGCTGCCAGCGCAGCAGCGCCTCGAAGCCGGTGATCCGGTTGTTGCCGAGGTCGAGGAACGGCTGAAACACCAGGAACAGCTCATTCCCGGCGATGGCACCCTCGAGGTCCGATTGCAGCGCCTTGCGGTCGCGGGACACCCTGTCGTCGCTGGCCTCGAAGAAGCAGACCGTGCCGGGGCCCGCCTTCTTGGCGCGGTAGAGCGCGGCATCGGCGTTCTTCATGACGTCGAGCGGCGTGCTGCCGTCGCGCGGCGCCAGCACGATCCCGACACTGGTCGCGCCGACGATCTGGCGGCCCTCGATCGGGAACGGATCAGTGAAGGCCGCGACGAAACGCTCGGCGATCTCGAGCGCATCTTCCGGCCGCGCCACGTTGGTCATCACCAGCGCGAACTCGTCGCCGCCGATGCGCGCGACATGTTCGGCTGCGCGCGTGCAGCGTTGCAGGCGGCTTGCGACCTGGACCAGGAATTCGTCGCCGGCGGGGTGTCCGAGCTGGTCGTTGACCTCCTTGAAGCGATCGAGATCGAGCAGCAGCACCGCAAATTCCTCGCCGGACAGGGCGAGCCGCCGCAAGGCGGCATCGAGCGTCTCGTTGAAGGCGACGCGATTGGGCAGTTGGGTGAGGGGATCCTGCCGCACGGTACGTTCCGCCTCGACCTGCTGCATCACGCGCCGCGCGAACGAGAAGGAATTGACGAACACGCCGCGCAGCAGAACGCTGCCGTAGACCACGACGAGAAAGGCAATCAGCAGGAAGGCCAGATCGCCATTCCTGCCGAGGCAGATGGCGATACCGACGAAGATGGGCGCCGTGAACGCGATCGCTGCGATCGGGATCGTGGCGAAGGCCAGCGCGCCGCCGGCCAGCATGCCCGAGCAGAGGCAGGTGATGACGAGCTGTCCGCCGGTCGAGGCATTGGCGAAGAAGGCGACCGGAACGATTCCCCAGGCGGCACCAAGGAAGAAAGCATTGCGCACCAGCCTGTGCATGGCGCGGCGCGAGACGAATTGCGGCTTGGTGACGCGGCGCGCGGCGTGGGATTGCAGGCCGAATGCGATTGCGGCGCAAGCCACCGCGGCCGCCCAGATCAGGGCGAACATCCGGTCGGGCGACTGCCACAGCGCGATCGCCAGCACGACGGCGTTGCAGGCATTGGCGAGCATGATGCCGACGGAATAGCCGAGCACCAGCGACATCTGTTCGGCGCGGATATGGCCGGCCACGGTCTCGTCGGTTGCGGGACCGCCAAAGGCCGACAGATCGCCGGCAAACAGCCGCGCGAAATAAGAGGTCAGTTGGGTCCGCATTCTGGAGCCTAGCAGCACGGGCCGATTGTCCGGCTCGATCCGGAGAATTCGCCGCAAACCTTTGACGAACTATGAATTATCCCTGGCTGCCACGATCGCCGCGACCACTTCTGCGTGTTCGCGCGCAGTATCGATAACAAATCGATACAAATGCGGTGCCGCGCGTTACGGCTGTAACGCGGGGAAACATGATCGCGGCCAACTCCGCTGCCATGCCCCGGCCTGACCGGGGCATCCAGTACGCCGCGGCCTGTCGATTCAATCACAGTCATCTCGGAGTACTGGATCGCCCGGTCAAGCCGGGCGATGACAGCGGTGTCCGGGAGGCGTCGTCACCACCCCGGCGGCTTCGAGTCGCAGCCGCTCTCCGTCAGCCTTGTCACCCCGCCAAATCGGTCACGCGTTCTCATCCAGCGCACGAACGCGCTCTCATCGGCGCCTTATGCGTCGAAATACGACGGCTGGTATCCGATTGCCGCGCAGTGTTGCTCATCGGACATAGTGTGAACTTAAGGTTCCCTTTACTCTAGCTCGGCGCGAATTTTGGAATTTTGGAATTGCCGGTGGCTGGAATGGGAATGAAGCGTCTGCTGCTCGCGACTTCGGCATTGGCGAGCTGCCTGTTTTCGCTTCCGGCTCAGGCGCAATCGATCTGGGGTGGCGCGGGCAGCAGCACCACCACAAACGACTACAATCTCGGCACTAACTGGTCCAATGGCGTGCCGCCGACGGCCGTCGGTCAGGCCGCTCAATTCGGCGATGGCGGCGCTGGCCCGGCAAGTACCGCGGTCAGCACGGGCGCCGCCGCGATCGCGCCGGACTCATGGACGTTCACGGCAACGTCCCAGAGCTACACCATTTCGGGCTCGACCGTGAACTTCAACGGCGCCGGGCCGAACCTCGTCAACAACGCCAATGCCGGCCAGGCCATCTCGATCAGCAACAACATGACCGGCGCCGGGATCTCGCAGGCCGGCGCCAGCACGCTGACGCTGAGCGGGACCAACGCGTTCACCACGACCAGCATCACCGCCGGCACGCTCGTGAACAGCGGCTCGCTCACCTCGACCATCACGAACAGCGCGACCTTCACGAACAACAACAACGTCGTCGGCGACGTCACCAGCTCCGGCAACTTCGGCAACAATGGCACCGTCACCGGCTCTCTGAGCCAGTCCGCCGGCATCTCTTACAACTATGGAACGATCACCAGCACGCTCGGCCTGACCGGCGGCTCGTTCACCAACTACGCCGGCGGCCAGGTCCAGGGCGCGACCACGAACAACGGCGGCACCGTGGACAACAATGCCACCATGGCCGGCGTGACCAACACCTCCGGCACGTTCAACAACAACAGCAGCGGTTCGATCACGACGCTGAACAACAATGGCGGCACGTTTGCGAACGCGAGCGGTGCAACGGTCTCCGGCGCGGCGACGATCTCCGGCGGCACCGTGACCAACGCCGGCACCTTCTCCAGCACGCTTGGCCTGACCGGCGGCACGTTCACCAACAACTCCGGCGGCCAGGTCCAGGGTGCGACCACGAACAACGGCGGCACGGTGAACAACAACGCCACGATGGCCGGCGTGACCAACACCTCCGGAACGTTCAACAATAAGAACGGCGGCTCGATCACGACGCTGAACAACAATGGCGGCGGCGCGTTCACCAATTACATCGGGGCGACCGTCACCGGCGCTGCAACGCTGTCGTCCGGCTGGATCAACAACGCCGGGACGCTTGCGAGCACGCTCAGCCTGACCGGCGGCACGTTCGAGAACACAGGCGTTGGCCAGGTTCAGGGCGCGACCACCAACAACGGCGGCTTGATGGTCAACTATGCCGTGATGGCCGGTGTGACCAACACCTCCGGTACGTTCAACAACAACACCGGCTCATCGATCACCACGCTGAACAACAATGGCGGCAGCTTCGGAAACCAAGGGACGGTCTCCGGCGCGGCGACGATCTCGGCAGGCAGCGTGACGAACTCGGTCTTCGGCACGTTCTCCAGCACACTCAGCGTGACGGGCGGCACGTTCACGAACACTAGCGGCGGTCATGTCCAGGGCGCGACCACGAACAACGGCGGCACCGTGAACAACACGGCCACGATGGCCGGCGTCACCAACACGGCAGGCATCTTCAATAATAACAGTGGCGGTTCGATCACGACGCTGACCATCACTGGCGGCAATTTCACCAACGCGAGCGGCGCAACGGTCTCCGGCGCCGCGACCATGTCCACAGCCACCGTGGTCAATAGCGGTACGTTTGAGAGCACGCTCAGCGTTGGGGTGGGCAATTTCCAAAATCAGGCCTCCGGCCAGGTGCAGGGCGCGGCAACGATCAACGGCGGCGGGATCACCAACCTCGGTGCGATGGCCGATGTGACCATCATTTCAGGAAATTTCAACAATACGACCGGCACGGCCGGCGCGGTGTCGAATGCCGATACGGGATCCAACGGCGGTACGATCGCTTCGCTGTCGAACTCGGGCGGCAACTTCAGCAACTTCGGCGCAATCAGCGGAGCGATGACGATCTCCGGCGGCGTCGTTTTCGTGACCGCTGGCGGTACGATCGGCGGCGCGGTAAGCCTCACCAATGCGGCGGCGACTCTCAATATCTCCGGCGTCACTGCCGGTCTTTCGGTTGCAAGCCTCTCGGGTGTCAGCGGAAGCGCCGTGAACCTCGGCGCCAAGACGCTGACGATCTCCGGCGGCACGCAGGTCTTTGGCGGCGTGATCCAGGGCAGCGGCAATCTGATTATCTCCAGCGGCGTCTCAGAGGGGCTGACGGGCAGCAGCAGCTACACCGGAACGACCACGATCAACGGTGGCCTGCTCAAGGTCGATGGCTCGATTGCCAGCTCGTCGATGACGACATTGAACAGCGGCTCCCTCCTGGGCGTCGGCACCGTCGGGAATCTCACCGTCAACGGTGGCGTCTTCACGCCCGGCGGAGGTGTGGTCGGCGGGTCCATGACCGTCGCGGGAAGCCTCGTCCTGGCGGCGGCCTCGACTTACCTGGTGGAAGTGACTCCGGCGACATCCACCTCCGGTATCGTGACCGGCAATGCAAATCTCGGCGGCGCGACCCTGGGCGCGAACTTTGCCGCCGGCAGCTATGTCGCCAAGACATACACGATCCTGACCGCCGGCAGCATCACCGGAACGTTCAATTCCACCGTCTCCACCCTTGGCCTGCCCGCGGGCTTCAGCACCAGCGTGAGCTACGACGCAGCCAATACTCACGCCTACCTGAACCTCGTGCTGAACTTTGCGCCGCCATCGGGCAGCCTGAACGTCAACCAGCAGAACGTCGGCAACGCGATCGTCAACTTCTTCAACGCGACCGGTGGGATCCCTATGGCGTTCGGCGGCCTGACGCCATCAGGGCTGACGCAGCTCTCCGGCGAGGTCGGCAGCGCGCCGCAGCAGTCGACGTTCAACGCGATGACCCAGTTCATGGGCGTGATGACGGATCCGTTCGTCGCCGGCCGCGGCGATCCCGTCAGCGCCGTCGGCGCGCCGAATGCCTATGCCGAAGAGAGCATGGCTTACGCGGCCACCGTTAAGGGGCGTTCGGCCAGCGCGCGAGATGCCCTGGCCGCCTACACCAAGGCCCCGGTCGCGCCGGCCTTCGAGCAGCGCTGGAGCGTCTGGGCGGCCGGCTTCGGCGGTTCGCAGCAGACCGACGGCAACAATGCGCTCGGCTCCAACAATACCACCAGCAGTCTCTACGGCACGGCCGTCGGCGCTGATTATCGCGTGTCGCGCGACACGCTGCTCGGCTTCGCTCTCGCCGGCGGCGGCACCAATTTCTCCGTCGCTAACAATCTCGGCGGTGGCCGCTCCGACCTGTTCCAGGCCGGTGCCTTCTTCCGCCACAACGCAGGCCCCGCCTACATCACGGGCGCGCTGGCCTATGGCTGGCAGGACATCGTCACCGATCGCACCGTGACCGTCGCCGGCGTCGATCGCATGCGCGCCGAGTTCAACGCCAATGCCTGGTCAGGCCGGCTCGAGGGCGGCTATCGCTTCGTCTCCCAAGGCATCGGCCTGACGCCATATGCGGCGGCGCAGGTCACGGCGTTCGACCTGCCGGCCTATGCCGAGCAGGCGATCAGCGGCAGCAACCAGTTCGCGCTCGCCTATGGCGCCAAGAGCGTTACCGACACCCGCAGCGAGCTCGGCCTGCGCACCGACAAGGCGTTCGCTCAGAGCGACGGCATCGTCACGCTGCGCGGCCGTGTCGCATGGGCACACGACTTCAACTCCAACCGCACCATCGGGGCCACGTTCCAGACCTTGCCCGGCGCTAGCTTCGTCGTGAACGGCGCCGCGATGGCATCGGAGACTGCACTGGTCACCGCATCAGCCGAGAAGAGATGGCTGAACGGCTGGGCGGCCGCTGCCACGTTCGAGGGCGAGTTCTCCAACGTCACGCGCAGCTACGCCGGCAAGGGCGTGGTGCGCTACGCCTGGTGAGGCGCAGGCATCTCTAAAGCATGATCCGGAAAAGTGCGTAGCGGTTTTCCGAAAAGATCATGCTCAAACAACAACCTAAAGCGCGATGACGATTCACAATCTCATCGCGCTTTAGCGTTACCGCCCGAGCTGCTTCGGGTCGTAATAGAACCGCTCCTCGATCAGCTTGTCGCCTTGCCAGGTCTGCCAGGCGATCTCCTCCAGCGTGCGCGTGACGCCTTCGGCGTTGGTGAAGCTGAAGATCCAGCGAGAGGCGACGTTGTCGCCCTCGATCAGGCTCGGCCCGATGCGGACGGCCTTGACCTCCTTGAACGCGGCCAGCACGCCGCGCTCCTTGGCGGCCAGTTTCTCCCGTCCGACCGTCGGCGCCGCGTCGTTCTCATAGGTCGCCGCGTCAGGCGTATAGAACGCCTCGATCGCGCCGACGAAGTCCCCATCCTCCAACCGCTTCGCAAACGCTTCGACGATGTCACGGCCCGGCATGGGTCACCTCATGAATAAAACCGACTGATGGTCGGTTAAATACCGACCGGTAGTCGAAAAGTCAACTGGCCGCCTGCGCTCATTTGGACTAGACGAGATACATGGCGAAACAGGCGGAGCGGCGGGCGGCGACATCGGAAGCGATCCTGACGGCGGCGCGCCGCCTGTTCGGGACGCAAGGCTTTGCCGCCACCACCATGGACGAGATCGCCGACGCCGCCGGCATCGCCAAGGGCGCGGTCTATCATCACTTCAGGACCAAGGAGGCGGTGTTCGAAGCCGTATTCGACCAGGCCTCGCGCGACCTCGTCGTCGAGATCGACAGCGCCGCCCGTGCCGAGAAGGACGTGCTCGCCGCGATGGTCGCCGGCACGCAGCATTACTTTGCCGCGACCGCCAAGGGACCCACCGGCCAGATCATCCTGCGCGATGGGCCAGCCGTGCTCGGCTGGGAGCGCTGGCGCGAGATCGATGCCCGGCATTTCGGCGGCAAGCTGCCGCGTGCGATCGCGGCTGCGATGGAGGCCGGCCTGATCGCGCGCCAGCCGGTCGAGCCGCTGGCGCGGCTGCTGCTGGGCGCAGTGACGGAAGCCGCGGTCGCCTGCGCCGGACGCGCCGATATCGCAAGGGCAGGCGCGGAATATGCCGGTGCGTTCAAGTCGCTGGTCGAGGCGCTGCGCCTGCGGGCATGATTGTGCTAATCCGGCACCGGAAACGCTCACACCAACAAGAAGAATACTAGCGCATGAACGCAAATTCCTCCCTCACACCAATCGATCCGGAATTCGACTACATCATCGTCGGCGCCGGCTCCGCCGGCTGCGTGCTCGCCAACCGCCTCTCCGCGAACGGCAAGCACAGCGTGCTGCTGCTCGAAGCCGGCCCCAAGGATTCCAACATCTGGATCCACGTGCCGCTCGGCTACGGCAAACTGTTCAAGGAGAAGACCGTCAACTGGATGTATCAGACCGAGCCGGAGCCCGAGCTGAAGGGACGCCAGGTGTTCCAGCCGCGCGGCAAGACGCTGGGCGGATCGAGCTCGATCAACGGCCTGCTCTATGTCCGCGGCCAGCACGAGGACTACGACCGCTGGCGCCAGCTCGGCAACACCGGCTGGGGCTATGACGACGTGCTGCCCTATTTCAGGAAGGCCGAGAACCAGTCGCGCGGCGCCGATCAATATCACGGCACCGGCGGGCCGCTGCCGGTCTCCAACATGATCGTCACCGATCCGCTGTCGAAGGCCTTCATCGACGCCGCGGTCGAGACCGGTCTGCCCTACAATCCCGATTTCAATGGCGCCACGCAGGAAGGCGTCGGCCTGTTCCAAACCACGACCCGCAACGGCCGCCGCGCTTCGACGTCGGTGGCCTATCTCGGACCCGCCAGGACGCGCGGCAATCTCAAGATCGAGACCTCCGCGCTCGGCCAGCGCGTGCTGTTCGAGGGACGTCGCGCCGTCGGCGTCGAGTACCGGCAAGGCGCCACGGTGCGCCGCGCACGCGCGCGTAAGGAGGTCGTGCTGTCGAGCGGTGCCTACAACTCGCCGCAGCTGCTCCAGCTCTCCGGCGTCGGGCCTGCCGATCTCCTGCGCAAGCACGGCATCGAGGTGGTGCTGGACGCGCCGGGTGTCGGCCACGATCTTCAGGACCACATGCAGGTGCGCATCGTCATGCGCTGCTCGCAGAAGATCACGCTGAACGACACCATCAATCATCCGCTCCGCCGCACGATGGCCGGCGCACGCTACGCGCTGTTCCGCAAGGGCTGGCTGACGATCGCGGCGGGCACGGCGGGCGCGTTCTTCAAGACCAGCCCGCGGCTCGCCTCGCCCGACATCCAGGTGCACTTCCTGCCGTTCTCGACCGACAAGATGGGCGAGAAGCTGCACGATTTCTCCGGCTTCACCGCATCCGTGTGCCAGCTCCGGCCCGAAAGCCGCGGCTCCCTGCGCATCCGGAGCGCGGACCCCACGGTGCCACCGGAGATCCGCATCAACTACATGTCGACCGAGACCGACCGGACCACCAACGTCGAGGGCATCAAGATCCTGCGCGGAATATTGAATGCGCCGGCGCTGAAGCCGTTCGTGGTCAATGAGTATGATCCCGGGGCGAAGGTATCCACGGATGCCGAGATATTGGATTATTGCCGCGAGCGCGGCAGCACCATCTACCATCCGACCTCGACCTGTCGTATGGGCAATGACGCGCTCGCGGTGGTCGACCAGCGGCTGAAGGTGAGGGGGCTCGAAGCCTTGCGCGCCGTCGACGGCTCGATCATGCCGGACCTCGTGTCCGGGAACACCAACGCGCCGATCATCATGATCGCCGAAAAGGCCTCCGACATGATATTGGAGGATGCGCGGTAATCCGCGGCTCGAAAGGACGACAGCTTGACTACGCGACTGAAGATCGGCACCCGCAAGAGCGCGATGGCGCTGGCACAGACGGAAGAGATTGCGCGCCGCCTGACCGCCGCCGTGCCCGGTCTCGAGGTCGAGATCGTCAAGTTCGACACCACCGGCGATCTCGACCAGACCAGCAAGCTCTTGCCCCATGGCGGCAAGGGCGGCGCCTTCGTGGCGCAGATCCGCGCCGCCGTGCTGTCGGGCGAATTGCAGGCGGCGATGCATTCGCTGAAGGACATGCCGGGCAATGAGGACACGCCCGGCCTCGTCATCGGCGCCACCCTGTCGCGCGATCCGCCTGGTGATGCGCTGGTGCTGCGCGACGGGGTGACGCTGGAGGCGCTGCGCCAGTCCCGCGGCAAGGGTTTCAAGATCGGCACCAACGCCGTTCGCCGCGCCGCCTATGCGCGGCGGCTGTTTCCGGACGTGGAGGTCATCCACTTCCGCGGCGCCGCCGACACGCGCGTGCGCAAGCTCGACAATGGCGAGAAGCAGCGCCTGCCGGACGGTGGCGCGGTGGGGCCGGCCGATGCGCTGATCATGGCGCGCTCGGGGCTCGATCGCGTCGGTCTTGCCAGCCGCATCGCCTACGAATTCACCGCAGCGGAAATGCTGCCCGCGGCGGGGCAGGGCATCGTCGCGGTCGAATGCGCCGCGCAGGATTGGCAGACACGGCAGATCCTGTCATCGATCGACGATCCCTCCGCGCACGCCTCGGCCGATGCCGAACGCGAAGTGCTGTGGGTGCTGAACGGCCACTGCAATTCGCCGGTGGCAGGCTTCTCGACCATATCAGGCGATCAGATGTCGCTCACCGCGTCCGTGCTCGACCTCTCCGGCAACACCATCATCGAAGCCTCGCGCACGGGCCCCGCCAATCGCCCGCGTGAGCTCGGCCGCGCTGTTGGGTTGGATCTGTTGACGAAGGGCGCTGCTGAGATCATCGAGCGCAGCCGGCCTCGCTAAAGCATGATCCGGAAAAGTGCGCAGCGGTTTTCCGAAAAGATCATGCTCAAACTACAACCTAAAGCGCGATGATGATTCATCCTAATCTCATCGCGCTTTAGTCTGCCGCAAAATGGTCATTGGCGTGATGATGCCATCATGCGCCTGTTTTGCCCGACGTGTCAAACGCGCGCGGGCGCGCGCCGTGCCGGCCCAAATCTTTCAATGACTTGTCTACTGTGCATGGGGTTGTTTTCGCGGTTTTTGTTTTTCCGCTCCCCAAGAGCGAAATAAATCACCCGCGCACGCGCTTCAGCATCTGCTCGACATGGGCGATCGACGTTTCCGGCTGGATGCCGTGGCCGAGATTGAAGATCAGCCGTCCCTGCGCAAAATTCGCCAGCACGTCGTCGATCGCGCGGTCGAGGGCGGCGCCCCCGGTGATCAAGACCAGCGGGTCGAGATTGCCCTGCACGGCGACCTTGCTCTGCACGCGCTCGCGGATGAAGGACGGCTCCGCGGTCCAGTCGATGCTGACGGCGTTGACGCCGGTGGCCTCGACATAGGCGGGTAGCAGCGCGCCGGCGCCGCGCGGGAAACCGATGATCTTCGCATCCGGCACTATGGCGCGCACGCCTTCGACGATGCGCCGCGTCGGCTCGATCGACCAGCGCGCGAACTCGGCCGGCGGCAGCACGCCGGCCCAGGTGTCGAAGATCTGCAACGCGTCGGCGCCGGCGGCGAGCTGAGCCAGCAGATATTCGATCGAGCTCTCGACCAGCACGTCGATGATCTCTGCGAACGCGTCGGGATGCCGGTAGGCCATCATCCGCGCCGGCGCCTGGTCGGGCGTGCCGTGGCCTGCGACCATGTAGGTCGCGACCGTCCACGGCGCGCCGCAGAAGCCGATCAGCGCTGTCTTGGCATCGAGTTCGCCGCGCACGATGCGCAGCGCCTCGAACACCGGCGCGAGCTTGCCGAGATCGGCGCGCGGCACAAGCGTCGCGACCTTGGCCGGATCATCGAGCGGCTCGAGCCGCGGACCTTCGCCAACCTCGAACCGCACCGAGCGGCCGAGCGCATAGGGGATCACCAGAATGTCGGAGAAGATGATAGCGGCATCGAAGCCGAACCGCCGGATCGGTTGCAGCGTCACCTCGGCCGCGAGTTCCGGCGAAAAACAGAGATCGAGGAAGCCGCCGGCCTTGGCGCGCACCTCGCGATATTCCGGCAGGTAACGGCCGGCCTGCCGCATCATCCACATGGGCGGGATGGCCTGGCGCTGGCCGGAGAGCACGTCGATGAAGGGCTTTGTCGCAGACTGGGGCACGAGCGGTCCTGATGCAGATTGAGGTTCCTGATACACCGCCAGAGGCCAGAGCGGAACAGGGGAACCAGCGCAAATACGCCGCGTTGACCAGCCAATCGAGGAGGATTTCATGGCTGAGAGATTCAACCCTGCGCCGCACGACAAGCACGCCGACGATCTGCGCGAAGCGCTCTCCGCCGATCGCCACGGAAAGCTCGATGCCGGGCTGGAAGATACCTTCCCGGCCTCCGACCCCGTGAGCGCCACGCAACCGACGCCTTCGAAGGCCGATGCGGACGCCGACAATCCATCGCTGTGGGACAGGGTCAAGGCCATCTTCAGCTAGGGCGACGCCGGATTCCGACAGGCTCGCTAATGGTCTGTTAGCGATGCGCTGATGCTTGCGTCCGTACGACTACGGGAAACCGGGCATATCGCCGCGCATTGCGGCGGTAATTTCAGAGTTCAATAACAGAAGCGGCAGAGTTTCCGAACGATCGGAGAATTCTGCCGCATGAGTGCTGTACCCCAAAGAGCCGGATGGAGCCGTCTGCCGCTGCGCGCGGCGGCGTTCGTCGTGCTCACCTGCGTGACCATCCTCGGCGTCAGCGCCTGGCGCGAATGGGCCGCGCGCGATGCGGTGCTCAGGGGCGCCGAGACCGAGATGGCGAACGTCGCCCGCTCGCTGACGCAGCACGCCGAGGACAGCCTCGATCTCCTGGATTCCGGCGTCGTCGGCGTCGTCAGCCGGCTGGAGATGGACGGCGCCGGCCCCGCCACGATCGCGAAGCTGCGCATCCTGCTGGAGACGCGCAAGAAGGCGATCGAGCGCATCCACAGCCTTGCCGTCACCGACGATCAGGGCAACTGGCTGACCTTGCCCGGCACGATCGGCTCGACCCTCAGCGACGACGCGTTCTTCCGTCATCACCAGCTCTCCCCGAAACGAGAGCCCCATGTCGGCCGGCCCGTGAAGAGCCTCGTCGACGGCGAATGGGTCGTTACCCTGTCGCGCCGCTTCAACAAGCCGGACGGCAGCTTCGGCGGCGTGGTGCTCGCGACCATCAGCTCGAAATATCTTTCGCACTTCTACGAGCAGTTCGAGATTGGCCGCAACAGCTCGGTGGCGCTGACGCATGGCGACGGCTTGATCGTGGCCCGCAACCCGAACAACGACAAGTTCGTCGGACGCAGCGTTGCCGACAAGCCGCTGTTCCGCGACGCCAGCCTGCAGCGGCCGGGCGGCGCCTACCATTTCAGGTCGCCGCTGGACGGCGCCGAGCGCGTCAGCTTCTTCAAGCGCTCTGGCCGCTACCCGCTCGTCCTGCTCGCCACCGTCGACAAGGACGAACTGCTGGCACCCTGGCGCGCGGCCGCGATCTCCCGCATGCTCTTCGTGCTCGCGCTGGTCATGCTGATCGCCATCATCGGCGCGGTGCTGGTGCGGCATTTGCAGCGCGGCCAGCGCATGGCGGCTGCGCTGGTCGAGAAAGAGGCCCATTTCCGCCTGCTCGCCGAGGGCTCCAGCGACATGGTGACGCGTATCGGGCTCGACGAGCGGCTGCGCTATGTCTCGCCTTCGTCGGTCCGCGTCGTCGGCTGGCGCGCCAATCAACTGATCGGAACGCCTGCGCTCGCCGGCATTCATGCGGACGATCGGCCGCAGGTCCAGGCGATCGTCGACGCCATGAAACACGGCGAGAAGGAAGAGGCGCGGATCACCTACCGCAACGTGCATCGCGAGAAATCGGAGATCTGGCTGGAATCGACCCTGCGGGTGACGCGCAAAGTCAATGGCGACGTCGACGGCGTGGTGGCGATCTCGCGTGACATCACTGAGCAGAAGGAGCTCGAGACCAGGCTCGAGATGCTCGCGATCGAGGACAGTCTCACCGGCCTCGCCAACCGCCGTCGCTTCGACGAGCGGCTGAGCGAGGAGTGGACGCGGGCCTATCGCGACCGTTCGAGCCTTGCCCTGCTGATGATCGATGTCGATCACTTCAAGGCCTACAACGACGAATACGGCCATCCCGCGGGCGACGCCTGCCTCCGTGTTGTGGCGCAGGTCATTGCGGCCGAGACGCAGCGCTCCGGCGATCTGGCGGCACGCTATGGCGGCGAGGAGTTCGCCATGCTGCTGCCGAACACCGATGCCTCAGGCTGCGCCCGGATCGGCGACCGGATTCGGCGGGCGATCCGCGAGGCGGGCCTCGTCCACAGCAGCAACCGCGCGTATGGCTGCGTCACTGCGTCGCTCGGCGGTGCGGCCTGCCGGCCGGTGCTGGAGCGTACTGCGGGCGTGGCATCGCTCGTCGAGGCGGCCGACCAGGCGCTCTACGCCGCGAAGCAGGCCGGACGCAACCGCTTGATGATGTCGGGCGAGGTGGCCAGCCTGATGCTCAAGGCGTCGGGTCAGTAAAATCGCCTGGGCAGGAGAGCTCAATAATGCGGCGGGCGCTCGTTGGCGGGTCCCGGCGCATTTGCTTCCGCCTCCTGCAGCCGCTCGTTGAGCTGTGCGAGCTGCCGCGTCAGCGCGTCGATCTGCTTCCACTGCGCCGTGATGGTCTGGTTCAGCGTCTCGATCGTGTCGTCCTGATAGGCGATGCGCATCTCCAGCGTGTCTATGCGCTCGCTCAGCGTCTTGATCTCATTCGTCACGGCCGGGTCCCATATCCTGTTTGAGCAAGCTCCGTTCGCGCAAGCCGCTTTCCCGCAGTCCATGGCCGAGCGCGACGCGCTCGTCGAACACGAAGCATTCGCCGCGCCAGCGGCTCTGCGCCTCCGGCACCTCTTCCAGATATTTCAGGATGCCGCCCTTGAGGTGATAGACCTCGGCAAAACCGCGCGCGAGCAAATGCGCGCTCGCCTTCTCGCAGCGGATGCCGCCGGTGCAGAACATCGCGATCCTGCGGTGCTTTGCCGGATCGAGTCGCGCTGCGGCAAAATCCTTGAACTGGCCAAAGCTCCCGATGCCGGGATCGACCGCGCCCTCGAACGTCCCCATCGCCACCTCGAAGGCATTGCGGGTGTCGAGCAAGAGCGTGTCGGGCGAGGAGATCAGCGCGTTCCATTCGCTCGCATCGACATAGGTGCCGACCTGGCGGGTCGGATCGGCGGCTGCATCGCCGAGCGTCACGATCTCCTTCTTCAGCCGCACCTTGAGCCGGCCGAACGGCATTGCCTCGGCGGTCGAGAATTTGAGTTCGAGATTGTCCAGCCGGCCGCCGAACATGTCGCCGCGCACGAGCTCGTGAGCGAAGGCGTCGATCGCCTCCGGCGCGCCGGCGACCGTGCCGTTGATCCCCTCCTGGGCGAGCAGCACGCTGCCCTTCAGCGCCCGGCCGGCGCAGAACGCGCGCAGCGGCTCCCGCAGCTCGCGGTAATCGGGCAGGGCGGCGAATCGGTAGAAGGCGGCGACCTTGAAGATCATGGCGGCTCGTTTAGCAGGCGAGCGCCGCCCAGAAAACCCGCATGGTCCCGGCCGGTAAAAGGTCCATACGTCCAGCGGATGGCAGCCATTTCCCTGGTATGCCAGCATTGCCCCGGCGGGCCGGAATGTGCCATGTAGACCCGGTTTTTCCGAGATGCGCGCCGTCCGCGCCCACGGCACAAGAGAGCAAGAGTTCGCATGAGAAACTTCCATTTCCCCGGCAGGTCCACGGTCCACGCCACCAACGCGATGGTGGCGACCTCGCATCCGCAGGCCTCTCTCGCCGCGATCGAGGTGTTGCGCGAGGGCGGCACGGCGGTGGACGCGGCGGTCGCGGGCTCGGCCGTGCTCGGCGTGATCGAGCCGCAATCGACCGGCATCGGCGGCGATTGCTTCGCGCTGATCCAGCCGCGCGGCGAGGGCAAGATCATTGCCTATAACGGCTCCGGCCGCGCGCCGAAGGCGGCGAATGCCGACTGGTATCTCGAGCGCAAGATCAACTCCGTGCCGCTGACTTCCGCGCATGCGGTTTCGATCCCCGGCGTGATCGACGCGTTTGCGACCGTGCTGCGCGATCACGGCAAGTTCGGCTTCGACCGCCTGCTCCAGCCCGCGATCAAGGCGGCGGAAGAAGGCTATGTCGTCGCGCCGCGCATCGCCTTCGACTGGAAGAACCAGTTCGAGAAGCTCAAGGGCGGCACCAACACCGTGCGTTACCTGTTGCCGGGCGGCAAGCCGCCGGTGGCCGGCGATGTCATCCGCCAGCCGGAGCTCGGCAAGACGCTGCGCGCGATCGCCAAGGACGGCCGCGATGCCTTCTACAAGGGCGAGATCGCGGAAGACATGGTCGAGACCCTGCGCGGAATCGGCGGCCTGCACACGCTCGACGATTTCGCCGCGCACACCACCGAGACGACGACGCCGATCGGCACCATGTACAAGGGCTACGACGTCTGGCAGTGCCCGCCGAACGGACCGGGCGTCACCGCGCTGCTGATGCTCAACATCCTGTCGCGCTTCGACCTGACGAAGTTCGCGCCGGTCAGCGTCGAGCGCTTCCATCTCGAGGCGGAAGCTGCGCGCATCGCCTACATGAATCGCGAGATGCATGTCGCCTCTCCCGAGCACATGAAGATCAACGTCGCCGAGATGCTCGAAAAGGGCTTTGCCGACGAGTACATCAGCAAGATCCGCATGGACGGCATGCTCGATCTGCCGAACGTCGCACCGCCGATGAATCCCTCCACCATCTACATTACGGTCGTGGACAAGGACCGCAACGTCTGCTCGTTCATCAATTCGGTCGCGCATTCCTTCGGCTCGGCCATCGTCTCCAACAAGACCGGCGTGCTGTTCCAGAACCGCGCCGGCGGCTTCCGCATCCAGCCCGGCCATCCCAACTGCATCGAAGGCGGCAAGCGTCCGCTGCACACGATCATGCCGGGCCTGCTCTCCAAGGGCGGCCGTTCGACGATGTCGTTCGCGGTGATGGGGGGCCAGTATCAGCCGACAGGCCAGACCCATCTCCTGACCAACATCCTCGACTATGGCTGCGACGTGCAGGAGGCGATCGACATGCCGCGCGGCCTGCACTACGAGGGCCAGTACCAGCTCGAGGACAGCGTGCCCGCTGCGATCGTCGATGGCCTGAAGAAGCTCGGCCACAAGACCACCAGCGTGGTCGGTCCGCTCGGCGGCGCCCAGGCGATCTGGATCGACTGGGACAAGGGCACGCTCACCGGCGGTTCCGATCCGCGCAAGGACGGCTGCGCGCTGGGTTATTGATCGTCTCTGCACGGACAAAGGTTCCTGGCGCAGAGGTCAGGAAAAGTTGACGAAGGGCGACGCGGCATTTGCTGCGTCGCCCTTTCTCATTCGGAACTGCGCCCATCGCTCCCGGTTAAGGGGCGATGAGCGGTGCATGCGTGCGCTGCTTTGCAGATAAGCGGCGGAGGCGTCGATGTCCGAGAAAACAAGTTCCAAAGCATCAGCATTCGATCGGCGCGCCTTCATGGCCGGCGCCGCTGGCAGTGCGCTCATGCCGATGACGGCACGTGCCGCCACGCAGGACGCAACTCCACCGGCCGCCCGGGATCCGTCGCTTCCCGTCGAGGTCACCTTGCGGGTCAACGGCAAGGACAAGCGCCTGCGCATCGATGCCCGCACCACGGTGCTCGATGCGCTGCGCGAACATCTCAAGCTCACCGGCAGCAAGAAGGGCTGCGACCACGGCCAGTGCGGCGCCTGCACGGTGCTGATCGACGACCGGCGCGTGGTGTCGTGCCTGACGCTCGCGCTCGCCGCCGAGGGGCAGGAGATCACGACGATCGAGGGGCTCGCCACCGACGATCGCCTGCATCCGATGCAGCAGGCCTTCATCGACAACGATGCGTTCCAGTGCGGCTATTGCACGCCCGGCCAGATCATGTCCGCGGTGGCCTGCGTCAAGGAGGGACATGCCGGCAGCGATGCCGACATCCGCGAGTACATGAGCGGCAACATCTGCCGCTGCGCCGCCTATCCCAACATCGTCGCTGCGGTGAAGCAGGCCGCGCCCGAGATCATGAAAGGATAGGCCCATGCGACCCTTCCTGTACCAGAAGGCGACGGACCCGGGCATGGCCGTGCAGGCGCTCGGCGCTGCCGGGAACAATCCGCTGACCCGGGCCACCGCACAGCCGCTCGCCGGCGGCACCACGCTGATCGACCTGATGAAGCTCGACGTGATGCGGCCGGCCGCGATCGTCGACATCAATCCGCTCGCGCAAGGCTGGTCGGCGATCGAGCCCAGGGATGACAGCTTGCGGCTCGGCGCGCTTGCGAAGATGTCGGATGTTGCCGCACATGACGGGATCCAGCGCAACTATCCGGTGATCGCCAATTCCCTGAAACTCGCCGCCAGCGCCCAGTTGCGCAACATGGCGACGCTCGGCGGCAACGTGATGCAGCGGACGCGTTGCAGCTATTTTCGCGATGTCTCCTACGAGAATTGCAATAAGCGCAATCCCGGCTCCGGCTGCGCCGCGATGGACGGCGTGAACCGCATGCATGCGGTGCTCGGCACCTCCGATCACTGCATCGCGACCTATCCCGGCGATTTCGCCCAGGCGCTGATCGCGCTGGATGCCATGCTCGAGATCACGGGCGCCTCCGGCACGCGCAACATGCCGTTCGCGGAATTGCACAAGGCGCCCGGCAACACGCCCGACATCGAGACCACGCTTCGGCCGGGTGAGCTGATCTCGGCCTTCGTCATACGCGGCCGCTGGCCGCGGTCGGTGTATCTGAAGGCGCGCGACCGCCAGTCCTATGAATTCGCGCTGTCGTCGGCAGCGATCGCGCTCGACGTACAGGACGGCACGATCCGGGATGCCCGCATCGCGCTCGGCGGCGTCGCCACGGTGCCGTGGCGGGCGCGCGAGGCGGAGGCGCTGCTCAAGGGGCAGAAATTCGACGACGGCCTGGCGCAGCGCGTCGCCGATGCCGCCTTCGCTGAGGCCAGGGGACGGCGGCACAACGGCTTCAAGATCGCGCTCGGCAGGCGCGTGGTGGCACGCGCGCTCCAGCAGGCCGTAACGATGGAGATCTGATCATGACCGCTGCTGTTCCCGAGCCGAAGGCGAATATGGGCCAGTCCGTGCCGCGCTATGACGCCGTCGTAAAGGTGACGGGACGGGCGACCTATGCGTCCGACATGCCGCTCGCCGACCCGGCCTATGCGTTCCTCGTCACCAGCGCGATTGCCAAGGGGCGCGTCGACCGCTTCGATCTCGATGACGCCAGGGGTGTCCGCGGCGTGATCGATATCGTCACCCACGAGAATGCGCCGAAGCTGAAGGAGTCGAAACTCTTCAGCAATGGCGGTTATGCGGGCACGACGATCGAGCCGCTGAAATCGGCCGACATCGCGCATGATGGCCAGATCATCGCGGTGGTCATTGCCGAAACCTACGAGTCGGCGCGCGAGGCCGCCAACCGGGTCAAGATCAGCTACACGGCCACGGCGCCGAGCGCGACCTTCGATTCGCCGGGCACGACGACGGCGGCTGCGAAAGGGCAGAACGCGCAATTCAAGGAAGATCCCAAGGTCGGCGATTTCGCCAAGGCGTTCGATGAAGCCGAGGTCAAGCTGACCGCGTCCTACGACACGCCGACGCAGCATCACAATCCGATGGAGCTGTTCTCGACGAGCTGCGCCTGGATGGGTGACAACCTCGTCATCTATGAGCCGAGCCAGTACGTCTATGGCCTCAAGAACGGCGTGGCCGAGCAGCTCGGCATCGATGCCGACAAGGTGCGCGTGGTCAACCCCTATGTCGGCGGCGGCTTTGGCTCGCGCGGCTCGATGACGCCGCGCACCGCCATCATCGCCGGGATTGCGAAGCGCCTCAACCGGCCGGTCAAGCTGGTCCCGACCCGCGACCAGGGCTTCACCATCACCACCCATCGCGCCGAGACGCGGCACGAGATCAAGCTGGGTGCGCGTCGTGACGGCAAGCTGATTGCGCTCAGGCACGAGGGCGCCGAGGTGTCCTCGCGGCCCGACGCCTATTGCGTCGGCGGCACCAAGACGACGACGCGGCTCTATGCCTGTCCGAATGTCGACAGCCTGGTCTCGATCGTGCGCGCCGACCGCAACACGCCCGGCTTCATGCGCTCGCCACCGGAGGTGCCGTATCTGTTCGCGCTGGAGAGCGCGCTGGACGAGCTCGCGGTGAAGCTGAACATGGATCCGGTCGAGCTTCGCCGCATCAACGACACGACCGTTGAGCCGATCGGCGGCAAGCCGTACACATCACGCTCGCTGATGGCGTGTTTCGACGAGGCCGCCAAGGCGTTCGGCTGGGCGCAGCGCTCGCCGGCGCCGAAATCGATGTCGGACGGCGACTGGCTGATCGGCCATGGCTGCGCCGCCACCTGCTATCCGACGCAGATGGGGCCCTCCGCAGCGCGCGTGCGTCTCCAGCGCGACGGCCGCACCCGCGTCGAGATCGCTGGCCACGAGATCGGCACCGGCGCCTACACCGTCATCGCCCAGACCGCGGCCGAGCGGCTCGGTGTGCCGCTTGAGAAAGTCGCAGTCTTCATCGGCGACAGCGACCTGCCACCGGCGCCGGTTGCAGGAGGCTCGAACTCGACGGCCAGCACCTGCTCGGCGGTGATGATGGTGTGCGATCAGATCCGCCAAAGGCTGTTCAAGGCCGCGATGCCGGGCGACAGCCTCACCGACAAGGCCAAGGAGACCGTCGGCATCAGCCCGGCGCCGTCGACGCAGGCGGCGAAGAGCGGCCGTCCGCCCGATCTCGACAAGGCCTTCGATGCGCTCGGCGTCAGCATCGTCGAGGAATATGGCGAGTGGAAGCCGGAAGGCGCGCCGCCGGATTCCTTCCGCGCCATGCACAACGGGCAGGTGCGGCTCGTCGGCGGTCACACGATGAAAGACCAGATCGCCTATGCGTTCGGTGCGGAGTTCGTGGAGGTCCGCGTCAACCGCTTCACGCATGAGATCCGCTGCCCCCGCCTGGTCGGTGCTTTTTCAGCGGGCCGCATCATGAATCCGCGCACGGCCCGCAGCCAGCTCATGGGCGGACTGATCTGGGGCATGTCCTCGGCGCTGCTGGAGGCGACCGAGATCGACGAGCGCACCGCACGCTACGTCAACGACAACTTTGCCGACTATCTCGTGCCCGTAAATGCGGACGTGCCCGGCGTCGAGGTCATTCTGCTGTCCGAGCAGGATGACCACATCAACCCGGCGGGCGTGAAGGGGCTCGGCGAGCTCGCCAATGTCGGCACCAATGCGGCGATCTGCAACGCGATCTACCACGCCACCGGCAAGCGCATCCGCAAGCTGCCGGTGCGGCTGGAAAATATCGAGGTCTGAGGGGTGGAAACACAGGTCACGTTGCGCTAGACACCATCCGCTTCAAACGGAAGGTGTCTTATGCAGCGTTTCCAGCGCGCGCTCCTCGCCCTGATGTCGGCACTCGCGATCACCGTGATCGCCAGCGTGTCGCATTTCGTTTCCACCACGGCCTCGGCCCAGACCGCAGGAAAGACCATGACCACAGCTTCAGGTTTGCAGATCATCGACACCGTCCCCGGCGACGGCGCTTCGCCCAAGCCGGGCCAGATTTGCGTGATGCACTACACCGGCTGGCTCTATGAGAACGGCCAGAAGGGCAAGAAATTCGACTCGTCCGTCGATCGCAAGGAGCCGTTCGAATTCCCGATCGGCAAGGGCCGTGTCATCGCCGGCTGGGATGAGGGCGTTGCCTCGATGAAGGTCGGCGGCAAGCGCACGCTGATCATCCCGCCGCAGCTCGGCTACGGCGCGCGCGGTGCCGGCGGCGTGATCCCGCCGAATGCGACGCTGATGTTCGACGTGGAATTGCTCGCGGTGAAGTGACGGCGCAGCCGTCATTCCGGGATGGTTCGAAGGACCAGACCCGGAATCTCGAGATTCTCAGGTGCGCAATTGCGCACCAGAGTTCGGCTCTGCGAGCCGTCCCGGAATGACAGCGTGGCGACAAGCACAGACAAAAAGACCGGCCCTGCGGTCGGTCTTTTCGCTTTCAGCTCTACGCCCGTCACTCCGCCGCGCGCCTTGCGGCTTGCTCGCAAAGGCAACGTCTGGCGGCTATGAGGGTTCCGATTTTGGTATGGCTCGCGGGCGCGGCTTTGGGTTAGTTTGCCGCGCACGGAACCCACAGAAAGAAAAATCCCATGACCGGCCATGACCACACGCATTCGCACCATGACCACGATCACGACGATCGCTGGAAACATGACGGCGTGCGCGTCATTCCCGGCAATCAGCTCGACACCAACGTGCCGTCGACCGCAGGCATGGATCGCGCCGCCGCCATCAATTTCGCACGCGTCGGCGCGCAGAAATTGTGGGCGGGCACGGTGAGCATCAAGCCCGACGCCAAGACCGGCGCACATCACCACGGCCATCTCGAAAGCGTCATCTACGTCGTGAAGGGCAAGGCGCGGATGCGCTGGGGCGAGAAGCTGCAATTCACCGCGGAGGCGGGCCCCGGCGATTTCATCTTCGTTCCGCCCTACGTGCCGCACCAGGAGATCAACGCCAGTCCCGACGAGGTGCTGGAATGCGTGCTGGTGCGCAGCGACGGCGAGGCGGTCGCGATCAATCTCGATATCGAGCCGGTCGAGAAGCCCGAGACCGTGCTGTGGATCGATCCGGTGCACCGCGATCCGAACGAGAGGACGTAAGGCGGCCCGAGGCGGCTGCGCGGTTCGGTGCGACAGAACCTCGCAGGACAAAAAATTCCGGAAGCCGTGTCGGATGGCCGTCTGGCCGTCCGTCCTTGGGCGGAACCCCCGCCCAAGGAGCTTCCAAATGCCCAGGATGATTTTCCTCAATCTGCCGGTGACCGATCTCAAGCGCGCGACCGCCTTTTACGAGGCGATCGGCGCAACCAGGAACCCGCAATTTTCCGACGACACGGCGAGCTGCATGGTCTTTTCCGAGACCATCTACGCGATGCTGACGACCCACGACAAATTCCGTCAGTTCACGCCGAAGCCGATCGCGGATGCCAGGACCACGAACCAGGCGCTGTTCTGCCTCTCCGCCGACAGCCGGAACGAGGTCGATGATATCGTCGGCAGGGCCGGGGCCGCAGGCGGGGTAACTGATCCCAGCCCGAAGGACGAATACAGCTTCATGTACGGCCGCAGCTTCGAGGATCCGGATGGCCATATGTGGGGCGTGAACTGGCTGGACATGGCAGCCTTCGCCGCGCAGTCCGAAATGGCGAGCGCCTGATCAAAGCCCGCGAACACTGGGAATCCGGAGAGGAGCATCCACAATGTCCAAGCTCGTACCCTGCATGTGGTTCAACGGCGATGCCGAGGAAGCCGCGAAGTTCTACACCTCGCTTGTTCCGAATTCGAAGATCACGCACGTTCAGCGCAACGTCTCGGACGGCCCGTCCGGCAAGGAAGGCTCCGTGCTCGTCGTCGAATTCACGGTGGCCGGTCAACCCCTGGTCGCGCTCAACGGCGGCATGAAGATGGAATACACCCATGCCATTTCGTTGATGATCCATTGCGACGACCAGGCCCAGGTCGACAGCGTGTGGAGCGCATTCCTGGCTCATGGCGGCAAGGAAGAGCGATGCGGCTGGCTCAGGGATCGCTGGGGCGTGGCCTGGCAGGTGGTGCCGAAAGTGATGTTCGAATTCCTGTCGAGCCCGGACAAGGCGGCGGCCGCGCGCGCGATGCAGGCGATGATGAAGATGGTGAAGCTGGATGTGGACGTTCTGCGTCAGGCGTTCGAGGGCAAGTCGGCGGCGTGACGCGTTGTCGGCGCTCCAATCTCGCTGTCATCGCCCGGCTTGACCAGACGGGGGCGTACTGGATGCCCCACCGGAGCCTGTCATCGGGCTCGCCAAAGGCGAGACCCGGTGGCGGGGCATGACGGCGGAGTTTGTGGCCACAGCCGAACCCGCTCTAATAATTGATCCGCAGCCCCACGCCGCCATGGATGGTGTTGCCGACCGGCTGCGGACCGAGCGTGCCGTTGGCAAAGAGATCCACGATCCAGCCCTTTTGCACGCGGAAGCCGAGCCGGCCGCCATATTCGAACCAGCCCTGGTTGCCCATCGTCGGCACTACCGTGCCCTGGCCAGTCACGGTCGCCACGATCCCGCTATGGCTCGCAAACGACTGCACCCAGCCGCCATTGATGTTGGTCTCGATATTGCTGCCGTAGAGATGAGTCCACTGGCCGCCGATCTTGACCAGGCTGGTGCGGTCGGTGCCGGTCGCAATGGTGGCGTCGAACGGATTGAATGCCACAGTGCTGTCGGTATAGCCGGAGACGCGCTGCCAGAGCTGCCAGACCTCGATCGACGCTGCGACCTCGTCACGCGGCGACAGGCGGCTCATCCAGCCGGCGCGGCCATAGACGGCGTAGTTCGACGCGTTGGTCGAGCTCGTGACGCTCACCGGGCCGAGGCTGGTGTCGTAGCTGCGGGTGTAGCGCGCCTTCTCCCACGGCGTCAGGATCGTGCCGACGTCGAAGAACGGGCGTGACGAGCCCCAATCGGTGAAGTCGTAGCGCAGCGCGAAGGCGCCGATCGGTGCGCTCGTGATCTTGTAGCCGCCCTCGTTGTAGTGCGTGTAGGCGATGCCGGCCAGCAGCGACAGATTGTTGGTGAGCTCCTTGCGGCCGTGGATGCCGGCCGAGAACGAGCCGGCCGAGCCGAATGCGCTGATGCAGTCGCTGCAATTGATCTGCTCGTTGACGCCGAGCAGCACCGTGCCGAGCACGCGGTTGGTGATCATCTGGTTGAAGCGCTGGTTGGCGAGGCCGCCGATCGAATTGCCGCTGGAATCCGCGCCGGTCGGAGTCGGGCTCGGCGACGGATAGGGATACGGCGAGGGGCTTGGTGACGGCGAGGGCGTCGGGGCGTATGTCGGCACCGGAGACGGTGAATATGTCGGCGCCGGAGATGGTGAATACGTCGGCGACGGGGAGGGCGCCGGCTCGCTGCACTCGGGCTCGCAAGCGGCCTGGGCGGCAGCCGGGCGGGTATCGAACACGACAAGCGCAAGCGTTGCGGCCGCGGCGAGTGTGCCCGCGAGGATGAATCGCCCAAGGCGGAACTTCGCCATCATCAGCGCCCGCACAGCATGCCGTTCTCGTCGACGGCAGGCGTGATGGTCGGCGAGGCGGCGGCATATTGGTTGACAGCGCAAAGCCCGGCGCTCGCTGCGCAATTGGCCGCAAACGTCCAGGGCGGCGTGTTGGTCTTGGTGATGCCGACCTTGCCACCGGTCGAGGTGATGATCGCGGTGTCGCCGGGCTGGGTCAATTGCACGCATTGGAAGCTCGGCGTGCAAACGCTGGCCGCGCCGTCCTGGAGCACCACGACGGAGCGGCCGCGCTGGGAGAGGATGTCGAGCGTGGTGCCGCGCACGCCGATGGTCGCGAGCGGGGTCGTGATCTTGTAGGCGGTCTTCGCCGAATGGCCGGTGACGAAGCGGAATGCGCCGGTGGTCATGCGGATCGCGACGTCGCGATAGCTGTGCTCGTCGTTGAAGACGGTGCGGTCGAGCTTCAGCGTGGCGCTGGGGCCGAGCGACAGATTGGTGCTGTCGGCCATCACGAAGCGCGCTGCGCTGTCGGCGCCGGTGCGCACGGTCTCGTCGCGCAGCATGCTGTCGCCGACACTGATCGGCGTCGTGGTCGCGGCCACGCGCACCACTTCGTTCTGGATCACGACGGCTTCGCCGACACGCGTCTGCGCCTGCGCGCTCGACATGGCGCACGATGCAGCCGACAACAGAGGGAGGAAAAGCCAGAAACGCAAATTCATTTCGCAACCGATCGATGTGTCCCTGATCGTACCGGATCGCGCGCACTTCCGATGTGGCGGAATTATCACAAGCGGCGCGGGACGTGCGTTATGCTTAGTGACAGTCGCGGCAGAATGCGTTCAATGAAAATCGCGATCTCTTTTTTTGTCCGCGGTGACGCAAAATTGCCACGCAAAACATCCCCACAGCCGGCGCTCGAATTGTCAGCGGTTCCGAAGGTGTCGCGGAGCGCAGTGATTGCTGTCGCGATTTTCCTGGTTGCTCATCTCGCGCTGCTGATCGGTCTCGCAACGCCGGAGAAGTTCGTCTTCGACGAGGTGCATTATGTGCCGGCGGCGCGGCAGATGCTGGCGCCTGCAATGTCACAGCCGATGCTCAATCCGATGCACCCGCCGCTGGGCAAGGAGCTGATCGCGGCATCGATCGCGGCCTTCGGCGACAATGCGTTTGGCTGGCGCTATCCGGCGACATTGTTCGGCGCACTCGCGGTCGTTGCGATCTATCTGTGCGGCCTTGCGCTGTTCTCCGCGCAAGGGCCCGCCATCGCCGCCGCGCTGATCGCCGGCTGCAACCAGATGATCTACGTGCAGGCGCGCATCGCCATGCTCGACATCTTCGCGCTCGGCTTCGGCCTGCTCGCGACCGCCGCCTTCATGCATGGCTTCCGCAAAGAGCGGCCGCATGCTTTGTTTGCCACGGCAGGTGCTCTGTTCGGTCTCGCTGCGGCCTGCAAATGGAGCGGCCTGTTTCCGCTCGGCGTCTGTATCGTCATCGTCGCGGTGATCCGCCTGATGCAGGCCTGGCGCACGTTGTTTGCCGATGCGAGGCCGGGCGACTGGTACCGGCCCGATCTCTGGCCCGATTTCCGATTGCAGCATGTGGCGCTCTGCTTCGCCGTGCTGCCGGCGACGACGTATCTTGCCGCTTTCGTCCCCCTCTACGGATTGTCGTTGCCGGATCTGATCGAGGCACAGCGCCGGATCTTTGCCGACAACACCACCACCGCGATTGCCGGCCACACTTATATGAGTTCGTGGCCGTCCTGGCCGCTCCTCGCCCGCCCGGTCTGGTTCCTGTTCGACAAGACGGCGGAGGAGCACGTCTCCGCGATCGTCTTCCTCGGCAATCCGCTGGTCGCGTGGCCGGCGCTGCTCGCGCTTGCCGTCGTGCTGCGCGATTTCGTCGTGGCGCGCCGCTGGGATGCATTCCTGATCGCCGCGTTCTATTTCGGCCCCTGGCTCGCCTGGGCGCTGCTGCCGCGCACGCTCGGCTTCATCTACTACTATCTGCCGGCGGCGACCGCGGCGTCGCTTGCGCTGGTCTATGCGCTGCGACGGGAGGGCCTGCCGCGCTGGCTGCTGTGGGCCTATGTCGGCATCGCCGCGACCGGCTTTGCCGTCATGCTGCCGATCTCGGCCGCCTTCATCGGCACGTCGATGCGAACCTTCGGCCGGCTGATGCTGTTCCAGAGTTGGATATGACAACGCCGCCTGCCGGGGGACGGCAGGCGGCGTGCTTGTTGTGAGAGATGCCTTCGGATCACTTCGACGCGGTCTTGGTGTCCATGTTCACGACCTGGACGCGGCGGTTGACCGGGTCGGCACCGTTGGCGGCATCCTTCAGCTTGGTCTTGCCATAGCCGACGGTGACGAGATCGGTGCCGTTCAGGCCGTAGTTCTGCATCAGGAACTTCTTGATGGTGTCGGCGCGCCGCTCGGAGAGCCCTTGATTGTACTCCTCGCCGCCGATCGCGTCGGTGTGGCCGGCGACCACGAAGGTCGAGCCCTTGAGCGCCGGATCGGACAGGGCCTTGCCCAGCGCCTGCACCGAGGCCACCGACGTCTTGGCGATGTCGGCCGAGTTGTAGTCGAACTGGATCTCCAGGTCGATCTTCGGCTTGGTCGCCGCAAGCTCGGCGATCTGCTCGCGCTCGCCGGTCGACAGCGACCGGGTCGAGCGGTTGCGCACCGTGTTCAGGAAGGTCGCTTCCTTGGCCTGCCCGGCCGTATCGGCCTGCGGACCGGCGGACAGGCCGCGGGTCAACGGCTTCGGCTTCAACGCATCCACGATCTGGCTCGCGGAGAAGTTGTTGTCACCGGCCAGAGCCACGCCCGCCGTCATCGACAGCGCGGCGGAGAGAGCAATCGCCTTCAGTCCAAAAAACCTATCGAAACGGGTCATTGTCGTATTCCTCGATGTTACGTCTGATGACGATTTTGATGCTGCGAGCCTAGGGCAGGTTCAAAGGCACCGATGTGATCTTGGTCACGGTGGAAACCCGGGTTTCCCGGGTCGCCTGGTGCCTGGGCAGCCGTTCGGGCACGATCGGGGCCGGCGGCCGTCCGCTCCACCCTGGTGCCCCTGCGGAAACCTTTGCTCACCGATCGTCGCAAAGCCGTCGCGCGATGGCCTGTCTGCGAACAAGCTTTCGGCCAGATGCACGCCTAGCAGAATCCGTCGTCCGACAACCGCAAGCGAAGGGAGCCGAGTTCCATCCAGTGCCAAGGCCGTTTGACTATCAATTCCATCGCAGCGGCCCGCCGGATCGGACTGTGTCCTTGAGTTCCATGCCCATCTATATCGGCGCGGCGATGATCGCGGTGGCGATCCTGCTCTCGACGCTGATCACAGGACTGACCTCCCGCTATGTCGGCCTTGAAGGGCCGACCGACGAGAACATGTGGCTGGTCGACCGCCTCACCGGGAGCGTCTATCGCTGCCAGGCGGAGGGGCGCGGCAGGGCCTCCTGCGAGCCGGACGTTGCCACCGGCAGCGTCGGGGAGCGCCCAAAAGCCGCACACTAGAACGGACGAAAATATCTTCACTGTGAGGCGGTGACCCGGAAAGATGGATGCTGCGTTGGCCGGCATGAAGCCGGCTTCGTTTTCCGGAGGAAGAAATTGATGAAGACCCTGTTGCTCGCGGCAGCGTTCGTTGCACTTGCTCTGTCTCCCGCATCCGCCGCCAAGATGGAGTGCACCAGTGCAAACATGGCGAAGCTCGTTGCCGGGATGGGCGGCGAAGACACGCCGGGCAAGATCGCTGCAAGGAAATCGATGGCCTCGGCCAATTCGGACATGAGCAAAGGCAACATGCGGGGTGCTTGCAAGCACTACATGAGCGCGGAAAAGGCGATGGCAATGAAGTAGGCTTTCCGCCGATCTTCACCATCCCGCCGCGCTGTCAGCAGATGGCAGCGCGGCTTTTCTTTGGTTGCTTTCTTTGCCTTCTTTTTCCTGGCGCGAATCCCGCTACATTGCCCCCCGCAATGCCACGCTCGCCCAAACCGCTCCCACTCACCACGACACAGGCCCGACAGATCTGGCTGCATGCCCAGCGGCTGGACGTGCGCGCGCCGTTCGGCGAGGGCGCGCAAGCGGTCGCGGACGCGGTCGCGCATCTCGGCTATGTGCAAATCGACACCATCAACGTCATCGAACGCTGCCACCACCACATCCTGTTCAGTCGCATCCCGTCCTACCGGCGCGCCGACCTGCGCCACGCCCAGAGCGTCGACAAGAGCGTTTTCGAATACTGGACACATGCGCTCTCCTATGTGCCGGCGAACGATTTCCGCTTCTTCCTGCCGGCAATGCGCGAGCACCGGCGCGAGGGGCACAAATGGTATGCCTCGGTGAAGCCCGCCGACACGCGCAAGGTGATGCGGCTCCTTCGCGCCGGTCCGCTGACGATCCGCGACATCGAGGACGACGTGCTCACCGAGAAGGAGCATTTGTGGCAGAGCCGCAAGCCTTCGAAGCGGGCGTTGCAGCTTGCCTTCTATACCGGCGTTGCGACCATCAGCGCGCGCCAGGGCATGCTCAAGACCTATGAGCTGATGACGCGCCATTTCGGCTGGGACAAGCTGCCGAAGCCGGCATCGGCAAAGGACATCACGGCCTATCTGCTCGACCGCGCGCTGCGGTCGCAGGGGGTGGTGAGTCTCGATTCGATCTGCCATCTCGACGCGCCCAGCAAGAAGGCGGTGGCGCGCCTGATCGCCACGCGCGTCCGCCGCGGCGAGCTCGTGCCGGTCGCGATCGACGGTGCCGGCAAGCAGGAGCATTGGGCGGCGCCCGCGGCGCTGGAGGCGAATGGCGAGGTATCGCCCGATCTCGTCCACATCCTCTCGCCGTTCGATCCCCTGATCATCCAGCGCAAGCGCACCAGCCTCATCTTCGGCTACAACCATCTGTTCGAGGCCTATGTGCCGAAGGCCAAGCGCAAGCTCGGCTATTTCGCGCTGCCGGTGCTGGTCGGCGACGAGATCGTCGCCGCGCTCGACCTCAAGACCGACAGGCAGGCGAAGAAGCTGTTGATGCAGAAATGGACCTGGGTCGGCGAGGGGAAGAAGACCGCGGGGCGCAAGGAGCTGAAGCGTGTGATCGAGGAAGAGCTCGATCGCTTCGCGCGGTTTCAGCTCGCGGATTGAACGATACGCCGAGAGTGCGGCGAGCGACTTCAACAGGCTCGTCATTGCGAGCGCAGCGAAGCAATCCAGAATCTCTCCGCGGTCAAAGTCTGGATTGCTTCGCTGCGCTCGCAATGACGAAGGAGAGAGCCGCACGCGAGATTGTCCACCGGGTATATGCTAACGCGCCTTTATCCACCCCACGAGCCGATCGAGCCAAACACCGAACGCAATCCCGACCGCATACGCCACCAGATTCCACGGCGAGAAGATGCGCCCGAGCAGCAACGCGCCCGCCGTCGTCAACCGGAATGCGTCAAGCCATGGCGTGTGCACCAGCCGTGAGCACTCGACCACGATCGCGATTGCCATCGCGATCGCCGCGAGTTGCCGCCGCGTCAGCCGCGGCAGCAAAACCCCGATCAGCAGGAACACCATCGTCGCCCACAGCAGCGAGCCGCCGTACTTCACCACGAAGGCCGGAAGCCCGAGGGGAAAACCGTACCAGCGCAAGCTCAGCCCGCAGGCGATCACGACCAGCGCCAGGGCGGCCCGGATCAGCGATGTCCGTCGCGGCGCAATGGCGTTGACCGGTTGCGCTCCGTGCATTGCTCGCTCCATTGACTCTTTGCCCGCGATGCTCAAAACCGCCTCTCGGCCCTAGAAAAGCAACAACCCCGGGGGAAGCATGAGCCAGACCACCTATGCCGGTTCCGCCGGCGGTGCCAAAGACACCAGCAAGAGCGAAGTCGAGACCTCGACCATCCGCGCCATCTCCTGGCGCCTGATTCCGTTCCTGGTGCTGGCCTACTTCTTCTCCTATCTCGATCGCGTCAACCTCGGCTTCGCCGCGCTCACCATGAATGCCGAGCTGAAGTTCACGCCGCTGATCTTCTCCTGGGGCGCCGGCATCTTCTTCATCGGCTACTTCATCTTCGAGGTGCCGAGCAACCTGGCGCTGGAGAAATTCGGCGCCAGCCGCTGGATCGCCCGCATCATGGTGACCTGGGGCATCATCTCGGCGCTGATGGCGATGGTGAGCGGCGTGACGAGCTTCTACGTCCTGCGCTTCCTGCTCGGCGTCGCCGAAGCCGGCTTCTTCCCGGGCATCATCCTCTATCTCACCTATTGGTATCCGGCCGAATATCGCGCTCGCTTCCTCGCGGCCTTCGCCATCGCCGTCCCGGTCTCGACCGTGATCGGCGCACCGATCTCGGGCCTCCTGCTCGGGCTCGATGGCGTGATGGGGCTGAGGGGCTGGCAGTGGCTGTTCATCATCGAGGGCATCCCCTCCGTGCTGCTCGGCATCGTCACGTGGTTCTACCTCACCGACAAGCCGGAGAAGGCGGACTGGCTCACGGCCGAGCAGAAGGCCTGGCTGAAGGCGCGGCTGGATTCGGAAATCGCGGCCAAGCAGGCCGTGAAGCATCTGTCGCTCGGCGAAGCGCTGTCGTCGCCGAAAGTGATCGCGCTCAGCCTGATCTATTTCGGCTTCGTCGGCGCGCTCTATGGCATGCAGTTCTGGCTGCCGCAGATCGTGAAGGCGTTCGGCCTCACCAACGCGCAGACCGGCTTCGTCACCGCGATCCCGTATCTGTTCGGCACCATCGCGATGATCCTGTGGGCGCGGCATTCGGATGCGACGCGCGAGCGCGTGATGCATGTCGGCGCGCCGCTGCTGCTGACTGCCGTTGCGCTCGGCGTGTCTTCTTATTTGACCGATCCCACGCTGACGATGGTGGCGCTGACGGTGGCCGCGATCGGCGTGTTCTGCTGCTTCGGCGTGTTCTGGACACTGCCGACCGCCTGGCTCTCCGGCACGGCGGCGGCCGGCGCCATCGCCCTGATCAACTCGATCGGCAACCTCGCCGGTTTCGGCGGGCCCTATCTGATCGGCTGGGTCAAGGAAGCCACCGGCCAGACCTCGACGGGATTGCTGGTGCTCGCCGTGCTGCCCCTGATCGCCGGCATCCTCGTCTTCGTCGGCGGCCACGACAGCAAGCACGAGTTCGCCGAACAGGGGCGATGAGGGCGAAACCCATCGACGCGTAGCCCGGATTGCGCTTCGCTCCATCCGGGCTTCTGTAACGGGCGGTGGTTAGTCAATCCCTTTTTGCGTCATCCACTCGCCGGGAACGTGCTTCTGTACGGGATCGGCGCTGTGGCCGTCGCCTGATGGGGTTCTGGAGAGGAGCAGGTCG
>NZ_WQNE01000004.1 GCF_009759665.1 Bradyrhizobium cajani | reverse complement strand
GGGGGGCCGCCGGACGGGCCATGGCGGGCGGTGCTGCCGGCCGGGCCATCGCAGGTGGTGCTGGTGCTGCTGGCCGAGCTGCCGGCGCTGCGGCGGGCCCTGGTGGTCCGCCTCTTCCGTGTCCCGGAGGTCCCTGGGCGAACGCGCCGACGCTCGCCGTCAGCATCGAGACGCCAACAAACACAGCCGTCAGGCAAACGCCACGCGGAAGCATGATCTCAGCTCCCAGCTCGTAATCGCCCACGACATTTCAACGCGCAGGTGGCGGAATGGTTCGTTGTCGGTCGCGGCCGGCATGCGATCTTCCGACGCAGGCCGGCTCAAGAGAAATCCTGCGTCAGGGTGCTGGCGAGCCGCTCCAGCGCCCAGTCGACCTGATCACTGGTGATCACCAGCGGCGGGGCGATGCGGATCGTGTGCTCATGGGTATCCTTGGCGAGGATGCCCTTGCCCTGGAGCGCCTCGCAATAGCGGCGTGCGCGCCCGGCCTCGGGGTGCAACTCGACCGCCAGCATCAGGCCGCGCCCGCGCACCTCGCGGACGGTATTGGCACGGATGTCTTTCAAGCCTTCGAGAAACCGTGCGCCCTGCCTGGCTGCGTTCTCGATCATGCCTTCCTCGACCAGCACCCGCACCGCCGCGCGCGCCACCGCGCAGGCCAGCGGGTTGCCGCCAAAGGTCGAGCCATGCTGCCCGGGTCTCAATGTCCCGAGCACGTCGTTGTTCGAGAGCACGGCCGACACGGGATAGAAGCCGCCGGACAGGGCCTTGCCGAGCAGCGTCACGTCTGCCTCGATGCCCTCGTGCTGTTCGGCGAGCAGCTTGCCGGTGCGGCCGAGCCCGGTCTGGATCTCGTCGAGCACCAGCATCACGTTGTTGGCGGTGCAGAGCTCCCGCACCTTCGCGAAATAGCCGGCTGGAGGAATGATGACACCGGCTTCGCCCTGGATCGGCTCGACCAGAAAGGCGACGGTGTTCGGCGTGATTGCTTCTTCCAGCGCCGCGGCGTCGCCGAACGGGATGATCCTGAAGCCCGGCGCGAACGGCCCGAAGTGTGTGCGTGTCTCCGGGTCGGTTGAAAAGCCGACGATGCCCAGCGTGCGCCCGTGGAAATTGTTGGCGCAGACGATGATCTCGGCCTGGCCGTCCGGCACGCCCTTCACCTCATAGCCCCATTTGCGCACCGATTTGACTGCGCTTTCGACCGCCTCGGCGCCGCTGTTCATCGGCAGCACCTTGTGGGAGCCGGTGAGCGCGGCGATCTCTTCGTAGAACAAGGCGAGCTGGTCGTTGTGGAAGGCCCGCGAGGTGAGCGTCAGCCTATGGGCCTGTTCGACCATCGCCGCCAGGATCTTGGGGTGGCAGTGGCCCTGGCTGACCGCCGAATAAGCGGAGAGGCAATCGAGATAGCGGTTGCCTTCGGTATCCCAGACCCAGACACCTTCGCCGCGCGACAGGACGACCCCGATCGGCGCGTAATTGTGGGCGCCAAAGCGTGCTTCTGTAGCCACGAAATCAATGACCGACGAGCTCATCTGTCGTCACTCCATTGCCGCGCGCACCGGGCTCTCAACTTGATTTGGGTATCAGTCTGCCGCCTTGGAAGCCTGCATGCGCCCGATTGCGTGGCGCGGACTGATTAGCTCGAAATGTCAGATGGTTCTGCGGAGCCGCAGGGCATCGTTCGCCGATCCGCTCTCTACTGTGCATGGGGTTGTTTTCGCAGTTTTTGTTTTGGAGGCCTCATCCGATCGCGCAGGGCACGCTCAGAAAGCCGCGGAACCGGACCCGTCCGCCCCGCACCGGCCGGCCGCTCACGGCATAGTTCGGGAAGCGCGCCAGGAAGCGTGAGATCGCGATGGCGCCTTCGAGCCTGGCCAGCGCCATGCCGGCGCATTGATGCGCGCCGGTGGCGAAGGCGAGATGCCGGTTCGGGGTGCGGGCGACGTCGAAGCGTTCAGGGTCCGGAAATTGCGCGGGATCGCGGTTGGCCGCGCCAATGCACAGCGTCACCGACGTGCCGGCCTCGAGCATGACGCCGCCGAGCTCGACCTTCTCCGTGGTCATGCGGTTGCCGAGCTGGTTCGAGCTCTCGTAGCGCAGCATCTCCTCGACGGCGGTCTTGATCAGGTCGGGGTGGTCGATCAGGCGCCGTTTCTGGTCCGGATGGCGGTCCAGCGCGACCAGGCCGTTGCCGATCAGATTGGTGGTGGTCTCGTGGCCGGCATTGAGCAGGAAGATGCAATTGTGCAGCAGCTCCTTCTCGGTCAGCCGCTCGCCGTTCTCCTCACCCTGGATCAGGCGCGTCAGCACGTCGCGCTCGGGATTGCCGGGCTTCCCGCGCCGGCGTGCGACCAGTGTTTCGAGATAGCCGAGGAAATCCTGCACCGCCTTGTTGCCGCGCGCGGCGGCCTCGGGCGACACCACGGGTTCGAGGGCGCCCAGGATCGCCAGCGACCAGTCGCGCAGCGGCGCGCGCTCGTCATGGGGCACGTCGAGCAGATTGCCGATCACCTCGATCGGAATGGAGGCGGCGAAATCCTCGATCAGCTCGCAAGCCCCCTTGGCGGCGATGGCATCGAGCAGGCCATCGACCAGCCTGATGAGGTCGCCCTCCATCCCCGCGATCGCGCGCGGCGACAGCGCGCCCATGATCAGGCGGCGCACGCGGGTATGGGAGGGCGGATCGTTGAAGACGAGGCTCGTGGTGTGGTGCTCGTAGAGCAGGCTGTCGCCGTATTTCGGCGCGAACTCGCGCTTCTTGTCCGAGCTGAACGATTTGGTGTTCTTGTAAGTGGTGACCAGATCGTCGTAGCGCGTCAGGAACACGGTGCCGTTCGGCAGGCGCTTGACCGGCTCGTTCTCCCGCAGTGCACGATAGGTCGGATAGGGGTTGTCGTAGAACTGCGGCGTCAGCTTCTCGAGGTCGAAGCTCGCCGCCAACTCCTTCGCATCTGCGTTCATCCCGTTATACTCGCCGGTTAAAGCCGTTATGCCGTTTTTGTTGTTCTGATCGACGCATGCATGCGTCTACAGTCGCGCCGTCTTTGCTAGCTGACCGGACAGGAAAATGCACGCGCGCGCTGACGCTTCCGCCCCGACATGGCCCGATGATATTTTCGCGACATTGCAGCGCTTCGACGTCCGGCAGGTGCCTTACGTGCCTGACGCCGGCCACTCGAAGCTGATCGAGCGCGTGCTGGCCTCGTCCACGATGCGCGGCATTCCGCTGACGACGGAGGAGGAGGGCGTGGCGCTCCTGGCCGGTGCCTGGACCGGCGGACAGCGCGGCGTGCTGCTGATGCAATCGAGCGGCGTCGGCAATTGCATCAACATGCTCTCGCTGATCCCGATCCTGCGCTTTCCCTTCCTTACCCTCGTGACCATGCGCGGCGAGTGGGGCGAGTTCAATCCGTGGCAGGTTCCGATGGGATCGACCACGCAGGGCGTGTTCGAGCTTTCGGGCGTCAAGGTGCTGCGTGCCTCGAACGCGGCCGAGGTGCCGGCCGTGCTCGAAGCCGCCGCGGCGCAGGCCTACAATGCACTCACTCCCACCGCCGTCCTTCTGTCGCAGCGCCTGATCGGCGCCAAGGTTTTCACCAAATGAGCAAGGCCAATCTCCTCGACCGCCGCCAGGTGGTGTCCACGCTGCTTGCCGACCGCAAGGACGTGGTTGCGATCGGCGGCCTCGGGGCCTCCACCAACGACATCACCGCCGCCGGCGACCACGCCCGCAACTTCTATCTCTGGGGCGGCATGGGCGGGGCGGCAATGATCGGGCTGGGCCTCGCGCTGGCGCAGCCGAAGCTGCCGGTGCTGGTCATCACCGGGGACGGCGAGATGCTGATGGGGATGGGGAGCCTAGCCACCATCGGCCTGCAAAAGCCGGCCAACCTCTCGATCGTCGTGCTCGACAATGAGGCCTATGGCGAGACCGGCGGCCAGACCAGCCACACCTCCGCGGCCGCCGACCTCGTCGGCGTCGCCAGGGCCTGTGGCGTTACGGACAGCCGGTCGATCTCGACCATGGCGGAGGTGGAGGCCTTTGCCAAAGCCCTCCACGACGTCTCGGCGGGGCCGCGCTTTGCCAATGTGAAGATCGGCAGCGCCGGCGTTGAGCGAATCCTGCCGACCCGGGACGGGACTTACATCGTCAACCGGATCCGCGGCGACCTCGGCTTCCAGCCCATCTAGGCCGGCGCCGACCCGCTCCGAGCGCCTCGCGCTGCACGGGGGCCGTGTGGGCGGAGCAAATTTCCACCGATTTTGCAACGCATTCAGGTTGCGATGCAACATAGTGCTTGACTTCTGCGTGGGTGAGTGGTTACTCACTAGCATGAGCTCATTGCGTATGACGAGCGACCTGAGGCGTCAATTGATCCTCGGTGCCGCGAAACGCTGCTTTGCCCGACACGGCTACAACGGCACCACGACCAAGAGCGTGGCGGCCGCCGCTGCCATTTCCGAGGCGCTGCTGTTCAAGCATTTCCCGTCCAAGGCGGCGCTCTACGCCGAGATCCTGAGCGACGAATGCGAGGCCGACCCGGAATTGACGGAGCTGCTCGAGCGCGAGCCGTCGACGGCGGCCCTGGTCGAACTGATCCGCGGCATGGTCCGGCACTTCCTCGAGATCGCCGACGGTCCCGACCAGGAAGAGGCCCAGCGCCTGCGGCTGATGGCCACGAGCCATTTGGATGATGGCGAATTCGCCCGTTTGCTATATGCCAAGATCGAGACGCTGATCGGGGCGCTCTTCGTCGCTTCGCTCGAGCGCGCGGTTGCTGCCGGGGACGCGCGGCCGTGCACTGGCGATCCGCTCAACCTGTTCTGGTTCGCGCATCATTCGGTGATGACCGCGGCGCTGACCAGGCTTCCGGCGGCGCCCTGTCTCGCCTACGGCAAGACAAACGAGCTGGAGCGCCAGCTCTGTGAGTTTCTCCTGAGGGGTATCGGACTTAACGACGCCGCAATTGCTTCGCATCTGGGCCGCAATCAGGCCGCGGATGCCGGCAAGACGGCGATTGCAGAAAGTGCATGACATGAACATCGTTGCCGAACACAAGATTTCGGGCGAACCGATCGACAAGGCTCCCAAGCGTCCGGTCCGGCCGGTGCGCTGGTTCATCATCGTGGGCACGCTGCTGGCCGTGCTGGTCGGTGGCCTCGTCTGGTTCAATTATTTCCGCGGCCAGATGATCAAGCAGTTCTTCGCCAACAACAAGCCGCCGCCGACCGCGGTCAGCGCGGCCGAGGCGAAGTCAGAGGTGGTGCCGAACCTGCTGACCGCGGTCGGCAGCCTTGTCGCGGTCCACCAGGTCGACGTCAGCGCCGACGTCAATGGCCGCGTCACCGACATCAAGTTTGAGCCGGGCACTCACGTCGAAGCCGGCATGCCGCTGGTGCAGCTATTCGACACGCCGGAGCAGGGCGACCTCGCCAATTACAAGGCGCAGGCGACCGTCGCGCAGCTATCGCTCGACCGCGCCAAGCAGCTGGCGTCGCGCCAATTCGGTCCGCAGGCGACCGTGGATCAGGCGCAGGCTAATTACGACCAGGCGCAGGCGGGCATCGCCAAGACCGAGGCGCTGATTTCGCAGAAGCTGGTGCGCGCGCCGTTCTCCGGCGATCTCGGCATGCGCAAGGTCGAGGTCGGCCAGTATCTGACGGCCGGCACTGCGATCGTCTCACTGACCGATCTGTCTGAGCTGTGGGCCAACTTCACGGTGACCGAAAAGGATTCCGGCAGCCTCAAGGTCGGCCAGACGGTTCGGCTCAGGGTCGACGCCTATCCGGGCCGCACCTTCGAGGGCAAGATCACCACGATCGAGCCGCAGATCGCGACCGACACCCGCAACATCCGCGTGCAGGCGACGATCGCCAATCCGGAGAAGATCCTGAAGCCCGGCATGTTCGTGACCACCACGGTGGTGCTGCCGGAGAAGCCGGCCGTGATCACCGTGCCGGAGACGGCGGTCGACTACACGCTGTATGGCGACTCGGTGTTCCTGATCACCGAGAAGAAGGAAGAGGACGGCAAGACCAGCCTCTCCGCGGTGCGCACCTTCGTGCAGACCGGCAACCGGGTCGAGGGACGCGTCGAGATCATCAAGGGCGTGAAGCCGGGCGACAAGGTCGTCGCCGTCGGCCAGCTCAAGCTGCAATCGGGCGCGCCGGTGTCGATTTCGACCGACCCGGCCCCGCAGATCCCGGCGCAGCCGCCGCGCTACTGACAATACATTCGCGTGATCCGGCTCGGCCGGATCACGCTTCTTGAGACATAGAGATCGAGATCGCCGCGATGGCCCTTACCGATATTTTCATCAAGCGACCGGTGCTGTCGGTCGTCGTCAGCCTGCTGATCCTGCTGATCGGCCTGCGTGCGGCGATGGTGCTGCCGATCCGGCAATATCCCAAGCTGTCGAACACGGTCATCAACATCACGACCGTCTATCCCGGCGCGTCTGCGGACCTGATCCAGGGCTTCATCACCACGCCGATCGAGCAGGCGGTGGCCTCCGCCGAGGGTGTCGACTACATGACCTCGTCCTCGGTGCTCGGCACCTCGACGATCCAGGTCTACATCAAGCTGAACTTCGATCCGAACCAGGCGCTGACCGAGGTGCTGGCGAAGACGAACTCGGTCAAATATTTGATCCCGAAGGAATCCAACGACCCGATCGTCACCAAGACCACGGGCCAGACCACGGCCGTGATGTATCTCGGCTTTTCCTCCGAGGAGCTGTCGGGCTCGGCGATCTCCGACTATCTGACGCGCGTGGTGCAGCCGGTGCTGTCGACCGTCGACGGCGTGGCCTCGGCCGACATCCTGGGCGGCCAGACCTTTGCGATGCGGCTCTGGCTAGATCCCGTGAAGATGGCTGGCCGCAACGTGTCGCCGGCCGATGTCGCGGCCGCGATCACCGCCAACAACTTCCAGTCCGCGGCGGGCCAGACCAAAGGCTATCTCATCGTTTCCAACATCTCGACGAACACCAGCCTGACCGACGTCAACCAGTTCAGGAAGATGATCGTCAAGGCCAAGGATGGCGGCTTCGTGCGGATGGAGGACATCGCCACCGTCGAGCTTGCGGCCCAGAGCACGGATGCGAGCGTCGCCTTCAACGGCGAGCACGCGATCTTCATCGGCGTGAACGCGACGCCGCAAGGCAACCCGCTGACGCTGGTCAAGGGCGTACGCGCGCTGTTCCCCGAACTCGAACGCAATCTGCCGCCGTCGATGAAGATGAAGGTCGCCTACGATTCGACCAAGTTCATCCAGTCCTCGATCGACGAGGTGGAGAAGACGCTGGGCGAAGCCGTGATCATCGTGATCGTGGTGATCTTCCTGTTCCTGGCCTCGCTGCGTTCGGTGATCATTCCGGTCGTCACCATTCCGCTGTCGATGATCGGCGTCTGCACCTTGATGCTGGCACTGGGCTTCAGCTTCAACCTTTTGACCCTGCTCGCGATGGTGCTCGCGATCGGCCTCGTGGTCGACGACGCCATCGTCGTGGTGGAGAACATCCACCGCCATCTGGAGGAGGGCAAGACGCCGGTACAGGCGTCGCTGCAAGGCGCGCGCGAAATCGTCGGTCCGGTCATCTCGATGACGATCACGCTTGCCGCGGTGTACGCGCCGATCGGCTTCCTTGGCGGCCTCACCGGTTCGCTGTTCCGCGAATTCGCCTTCACCCTCGCGGGCTCGGTGATCGTATCGGGCGTGATCGCGCTGACGCTGTCGCCGATGATGTGCTCGGTGCTGCTGAGGAACACCGAAGAGGGCCGCTTCGCCAAGCTCGTCAACAAGGTGTTCGGCGCGATTACGCGGTGGTACGGGCGCAAGCTCGATCGCTCGCTGGACTACAAGGCGATCACCGGCCTGTTCGCGGTCACGATCCTCGGGCTGGTCGGCTTCCTCTACATGCACACCTCGAAGGAGCTGGCGCCGGAGGAAGACCAGGGCATCGTGTTCGCGGTGACCAAGGCGCCGAAATACGCCAACATCGATTATGTCGATTACTACGGCGAGAAGCTCGACAAGGAATTCCAGAAATTCCCAGAGACCGATCTGCGCTTCGTGCTGAACGGCATCAATGGTCCCCAGGGCGGCATCGCCGGCATGCTCTTGAAGCCCTGGGAGGAGCGCAAGCGCTCGTCGATCGCCTTGAAGCCGCTGGTGCAGGCCGAACTCTCCAAGATCGAGGGCGTGCAGGCCTTCGCATTCAACCTGCCGCCGCTGCCGGGCGGGCCGGGCGGCCTCCCGATCCAGATGGTGATCAACTCCACCGCCAGCTATCAGACGGTCTATGAGCAGATGGAGAAGCTGAAGGATGCTGCGCGCAAGAGCGGCATGTTCATCGTCTCCGACAGCGACCTTGCCTACAACCAGCCGAACGTGAAGGTGACGATCGACCGCACCAAGGCGCAGGACCTCGGCGTCAACATGCAGAACCTCGGCTCTACGCTCGCGGTGCTGCTCGGCGGCAACTACATCAACCGCTTCAATCTGGAGGGTCGTTCCTACCAGGTGATCCCGCAGGTGCCGCGCGGCAAGCGTCTGTCGCCGGAATCGCTCGGTGGCTACTACGTCACGACCAACACCGGCCAGCAGCTCCCGCTGTCGACGGTGGTGTCGATCGACACCAAGACCGACCCGAATTCGCTGACCCACTACAACCAGCTCAATTCGGCGACGTTCTCGGCCGTGCCGATGCCGGGCGTGACCGTTGGTGCGGCGGTCGACTTCCTCGAAGGCGAGGCCAAGAATCTGCCGCAAGGCTTCAGCCACGACTATCTGGCCGACTCCCGGCAATATGTGCAGGAAGGCAACCAGCTCGCGATCACCTTCGGCTTCGCACTGATCATCATCTTCCTGGTGCTGGCGGCGCAGTTCGAGAGCTTGCGCGACCCGCTGGTGATCATGATCTCGGTGCCGATGGCGATCGTCGGCGCGCTGATCCCGCTGTTCTTCGGCGCGGCGACCATGAACATCTACACCCAGGTCGGTCTGCTCACCCTGGTCGGCCTGATCACCAAGCACGGCATCCTGATGGTGGAGTTCGCCAACGAGCTCCAGGTCAACGAGCGGCTCGACCGCCGCTCGGCCATCGAGATGTCGGCCCGTATCCGCCTGCGGCCGATCCTGATGACCACCGCCGCGATGGTGACGGGCCTGATCCCGCTGCTGACCGCGACCGGCGCGGGCGCAGCCAGCCGCTTCTCGATCGGTCTGGTCGTCGTCGCCGGCATGTCGATCGGCACGCTGTTCACGCTGTTCGTGCTGCCGGCGGTCTATGTGGTGCTGGCGACCGACCATCGCGCGGCAGCCGATTCCGAGCGGAACAAGCAGGTCGCCGATCTCGACCTCGACTCCAACAAGGCCTTGCGTCCGACCTGACGCCGCAAGCAAGCGAACCAAGGGGCGGCAGCGGTTATCCGTTGCCGCCCTTTTTTGTGTGCCTGGGTGCTGCCGTTAGGTTTTGGGCAAGGCCTTCCCGCGCTGCCGAGAGACAAGGTCCGGCCTTCTTGCTAGGCTTGGCGGGATGAGCATCTCCCTCCATTCCGACACCCCGCATGCCAGGACGCGGCCGAGCGCCGCCGCGGATGGCGTCGTGTCCGGCGAAGCGGCGGAGCGGGGAATCAGGGTCCGGCTGTTCACCAAATATGTCGGGCTGTTCGTGGCCGTCGTCGCCATCGCGCTGCTGGCCAACGGCCTGTTCGAGGTCTTCTTTTATTATCGCGAGCACAAGGCCTCGCTGATCCGGGTCCAGCATGAGCAGGCCGAGGCGGCAGCGGCCAAGATCGGCCAGTTCGTCAAGGAGATCGAGAACCAGCTCGGCTGGACCACGCAACTGCCGTGGGCGGCAAGCTCGATCGAGCAGCGCCGGTTCGATGCGTTGCGGCTGCTGCGCCAGGTGCCGGCAATCACCGAGCTGGGCCAGGTCGATGCGACCGGCAGGGAGCGGCTGCGGGTGTCCCGGCTCGCGGTGGACGCCATCGATAGCGGGATCGACCTTTCGGACGACCCCAAGTTCACGCAGGCGGTCGCGCACAAGGTCTTTTACGGGCCGGTCTATTTCCGCAGAGACTCCGAGCCCTACATGACGCTGGCGCAGGCCGGCGCGCGCAAGGATGCCGGCGTCAGCATCGCCGAGGTCAACCTCAAGCTGATCTGGGACGTCGTGTCCCAGATCAAGGTCGGCAAGCATGGGCACGCTTATGTGGTCGGCCCGGAGGGGCGCCTGATCGCGCATCCCGACATCAGCCTGGTCCTGCGCAACACCGACATGTCGAATCTAGCGCAGGTTCGCGCCGCGCTGGCCGGAAGCGGCACCTTGCCCGACGCGCTTCCCGAAGCGCGCAACATCCAAGGGCGGAAAGTGTTGACCGCATCGGCCCCGATCGAGCCGATGCATTGGACGATGTTCGTCGAGCTGCCCGTCGAGGAAGCCTACGCGGCGCTCTATGCCGCGCTGGAACGGCTCGCACTCGTGCTGCTCGTCGCCTCGATCTTCGCGGTGCTCGCCGGAATCTTCCTGGCGCGCCGTATGGTGGGACCGATCCAGGCGCTGCGCATCGGCGCCGAGCGCATCGGCGGGGGCGATTTCGCCCAGCGCATTTCGATCAAAACCGGCGACGAGCTCGAAGGTCTCGCCGACCAGTTCAATCACATGGGCGAGCGCTTGCAGGAATCCTATGCCGACCTCGAAAACAAGGTCCAGCAGCGGACCGCGGAACTCCGGCAATCCCTGAACGATCTGCGCGCCGCCCAGGATCGCCTGATCCAGACCGAGAAGCTCGCCTCCCTCGGCCAGCTCACGGCGGGGATCGCCCACGAGATCAAGAACCCGCTCAATTTCGTCAACAATTTCTCGGCAGTCTCGACGGAGCTGATCGACGAGCTCAACGAGGTCCTGCAATCGGCCGCGCTCGAGGGCAAGACCAAGGAGGAGGTCGACGAGCTGACCTCGATGCTCAGGGGCAATCTCGAGAAGGTGGTGCAGCACGGCAGGCGCGCCGATTCCATCGTCAGGAACATGCTGCTGCATTCGCGCGAGGGCTCCGGCGAGCATCGCGCCGTCGATATCAATGCGGTCGTGGAGGAAAGCCTCAATCTGGCCTATCACGGCGCGCGCGCCGAACGGCCGGCCTTCAACGTCACGCTCAAGCGCGAATTCGATCCCGCCGCCGGCATGGTCGACATCTATCCGCAGGAGATCACGCGCGTCTTGCTGAACCTGATCTCGAACGGCTTCTATGCCGGAGCCAAGCGCAAGGAGAGCGCCGGAGACGGCTTCGAGCCGACCTTGAGCGCGACGACGAAAGATCTCGGCGGCAGTGTCGAAATCCGGATCCGCGACAACGGCACCGGGATTCCACCCGAGGTGAGGGAGAAGATGTTCAATCCCTTCTTCACCACCAAGCCGGCCGGCGAGGGCACCGGGCTCGGCCTGTCCATGAGTCACGACATCGTCGTGAAACAGCATGGCGGCACGATCGACGTGAACAGCGAGGCCGGTGTATTCACCGAATTCATCATCACCCTGCCGCGCACGATGGCGGCTGGCGGCACCCCCGGAGGCAAGCCTTGAACGTTTACATCCTGGTCGTCGACGACGAGCCCGACGTCGAGGCGCTGTTCCGGCAGCAGTTCCGGCGCGAATTGCGCGCCGGCCGCTTCCAGATGGAGTTCGCGCCCTCTGCGCCGGATGCACTCAGGGTCGCCGCGGAGGTTCGCGATCCCTCGTTGATCCTGATCCTGTCCGATATCAACATGCCCGGCATGAGCGGCCTCGACATGCTGCCGAAGGTCCGCGCCGCGCATCCGGACGTTCCCGTCATCATGATCACGGCCTATGGCGATGCCGAGACGCGCCGCAAGGCCATCGAGCGCGGCGCCGTCGGGCTCCTCACCAAGCCGATCGACTTTGCGCTGTTGCGGCAGGAGATCGATACGAGGCTCGAGCAAGCCGCATGACTGCGACCATCCTCTTCGTCGACGACGAGCCGGATCTCGAGGCGCTGGTTCTGCAAAAATTCCGCAGGCGGATCCGCGACGGGCTCATCGACATCATATTCGCCCGTGATGGCCTCGAGGCGCTGCAATCGCTCGAGCAGAATCCGCAGGTCGACATGGTGGTCTCCGACATCAACATGCCCCGGATGGACGGGCTGTCGCTGCTGCAAAAGCTCCAGGACGCCGAAGACAAGAAGTCGACCATCATCGTCTCGGCCTATGGTGACATGAGCAACATCCGCACGGCCATGAACCGCGGCGCGTTCGACTTCCTCACCAAGCCGATCGACTTCGCTGATCTCGAGGCCACGATCGACAAAACCATTCGTCACGTGGAGATGCTGCGTGAGGTGCGGCGCCGCCAGATGGCGGCAGAGCGCGCCCATGCTGCGCTGTCGCGCCATTTCTCGCCGGAGCTCGCCAAGCGTCTGGCGGCGGGTGGCGAAGGTGAGGGGATCGAAGTGCAGTGGCGCGATGTCGCGACCATCTTCACGGATATCACCGGCTTCACCTCGCTGGTCGAGAGCGCGCCGCCGGAGACGCTGGGCGAGCTCCTGAACGAGTATGTCGGTGGGATGACCGAGGTCGTCTTCGCGCACGAGGGGACGGTCGCCAAGATCATTGGCGATGCGATCCAGGTGCTCTTCAACGCCCCCGACGATCAGCTGGACTACGCAACGCGCGCGGTCGCCTGCGCGCATGATCTCGATGCCTGGGCGCAGGACTTTTGCGTGCGCCAGAAGGTCAGGGGCGTGAATTTCGGAACCACGCGCATCGGCATTCACGCCGGGCCGGCACTGGTCGGCAATTTCGGCGGAAATCGCTTCTTCGACTACACCGCGTATGGGGACTCCATCAATATCGCGGCGCGGCTGGAGGCTGCCAACAAGCATCTGGGAACGCGCATCTGCGTCAGTGCCAGCGTCGCCAAGGCGGCCGAGAACTTTCAGGGGCGCCCGGTCGGTGAGCTGATGCTGCGCGGACGCAGCGAGCCGCTGCGCGCGTTCGAGCCGCTGATAAAGGCCAAATTCGAAGCGCCGGAAACGGCGCTCTATTCCGAGGCGTTTGCCAAGATGGAGGCCGGCGACGCTGCGGCCATGCCGGCCTTTGCCGCATTGGTCGGCATGCACGCCGACGACCAGCTCGCCGGCTTTCACCTGAAGCGCCTGCTCAATGGCGCTAGCGGCATTCGCATGCAACTGGAATAGGAGACCGTGATGACGCGTGAATTCTCTGCCGGCAATTATCGTTTCATTCCGTCGGTGTTCCAGTATTCGGCGGGTGCTGCCGCAGATGACGGCTACGAGATCGAGCGCGTCCGGTTCGACCGCCTGGTGCCGCTCGCGGAAGGGTTTGCGCTCGCCGCAAAGTTCATCCAGGAGGCTGGGCGTCCGCTGACGGCGTTCTGTGCGTGCGAGCTGCGTTCGCCGGCAGCTTTCAGCGAGGAAGGCTTTCGTGCGTTCAACCTGCACTACGTGAAGACGCTGTCGGAATGGGGCATCTTCGACGGCACCACCAATCCGGTGGCACGCAGCAATGTCTGTCCCGAGATCGATCCGCCCTCCGAACCGTCATTCTACGCGTTCTCCTTCACGCGCCCGACCCGCTCGACGGCGCCGAGCTTCGTGATCGCCGGCGGCGCCGAGGCGCGCGAGGGCAGCGGCACTTATGTCGAGCGCACGGTGCGCTACCGCGACCTCAGCCCGGAGGGGCTGCGGGAGAAGGTGCGCTTCACCACCACGTCGCAGATGGAGAACCGGATGGCGGCCTTCGGCTACGGCTGGAAGGACACGACCGGCGTGCAGGCCTATTCCGTGCACGACTTCCACCACGCTCTCGTCGACGAGCTGGTCCGCCGCGGCGCGCTGCGCTCCGGCCTGACCTGGCATTTTGCCCGGCCGCCGGTGGTCGATCTCGAATACGAGATGGATTGCCGTCGCGTGATGCGCGAGATCGTCATTTGAGGTCCTCATCCTGAGGGCCCGCCAAAGGCGGGCGTCTCGAAGGATGGTCACGGGCGACGTCGGGCCTTCATGGTTCGAGACGCGCGCCAAGGGCGCGCTCCTCACCATGAGGAACAGCTAGCGCTGCCGTGGATCGAGCGCGTCGCGCAGGCCGTCGCCGAGCAGGTTCAGCGACAGCACCACGAGGAAGATCGCAAGCCCCGGCCAGATCGCCATCCAGGGCGCCTGGGTCAGGAAGCGCTGTGCGGCATTGAGCATGCTGCCCCAGGACGGCGCCGGTGGCTGCTGGCCGAGGCCGAGGAACGACAGCGCGGCTTCGGCGATGATGGCGGCGGCGATCGACAGCGTTGCCTGCACCAGAAGCGCCGGCAGGATGTTCGGCAGGATATGCGAGAACGCGATCCGCCACGGTGGATTGCCGAGCGCGCGCGCAGCCTCGACATAGTCTTCGGCCTTGACGCTCAACACCTGTCCGCGAGTCAGGCGGATGAAGATCGGCGTTGCCGAGATGCCGATCGCGATCATGGCGTTGCCGAGGCTCGGGCCGAGGAACGCCGCCAGCGCGATTGCCAGGATCAGGAACGGGCAGGCCAGCATCGCATCCGTGATCCGGCTGATCAGCGCATCGATGAAGCCGCCGCGATAGCCGGCGAGCAGACCAAGCGGCACGCCGATGCCGAGCGCGATCGCGACCGAGATCAGGCCTGCGAGCAGCGAGGCCCGCGCGCCGTAGACGACGCGGCTGAGGATGTCGCGGCCGAGCTCGTCGGTGCCGAACCAGTGCGCGGCGGTGGGTGGCTTGCGCACCAGGCTCCAGCTCGTCGCGATGGGATCGTAGGGAACGACGAACGGTGCAAGCACCGCCAGCGCGATGAACGCGATGATCACGATGAGCCCGAACACGGCGGCCTTGCGCTTGAACAGGCGCCGCCGGGCGCGCCGCGCCGGGCTGTCCAGCTCGTGAGCTTGCGTGACGGGACTGGTCAGCGCGGCGTCGGTCATGGCTCAGCCCCGCAGCCGCGGATTGACGAGGATATAGGCGATATCGGCAACGAGGTTCAGGGTGATGTAGACCGTGGCCGTCACCAGCACCACGCCCTGCACCACGGCATAGTCGCGGTTGAACACGGCATCCACGATCAGCTTGCCGAAGCCGGGGATGGAGAAGATCTGCTCGGTCAGCACCGCGCCTGACAGCAGCGTCCCAAGCTCGAGCGCGCCGAGCGTGATCACGGGAGTGAGCGCGTTGCGCATGGCGTGCTTGAGGATCACCGAGCGCTCGGTGAGGCCCTTGGCGCGCGCGGTGCGGACATAGTCGCTCTCCAGCACCTGAAGCATCGCGCTGCGGGTATGCCGCATCAGGATCGCGGCAATCGCATTACCGAGGACGAAGGCGGGCATGATGGTGGCAGCCAGGCTGGCACGCCAGTTTTCCGTGAGCGGCACATAGCCCGAGGCCGGCAACCAGCCGAGCTCGATCGAGAACAGGAAGATCAGCATGATGCCGAGCCAGAAGTTCGGCGTGGAGATGCCCCAGAGCGCGAACAGATTGGCGCCGTAGTCCCAGGCCGTGCCTTTCCTCACGGCCGCGACGATGCCGGCGGGAATGCCGATGCAGAACGCGATCAGGATCGCCATAGAGCCGAGCTGCAGCGTTACCGGCAGCTTCTGTGCGATCAGCTCGCGCACCGGCATCTTGTTGCGCAGGGACTCGCCGAAGTCGCCCGACAGGACACCCTTGATCCAGTAGGCGTACTGCACGGGGACAGGCTGATCGAGCCGGTACTGGTGCCGGATCTGCTCGATGACCGCCGGGTCGCGCTCTTCGCCCGCCATCACCAGCGCGGGATCGCCGGGCAGCAATTGCTGCAACGAGAAGATCAGCACCGAGACGAAGAAGAGCGTCGGCACGATCTGGGCAAGGCGGCGGGCGAGGAAGTTCAGCATCCTCTCTTCGTCACTTCAGCTTGAGGCCGATCACGCGCACGAGGCCGTCGGGCATCTGCCTGTAGCCTTCAAGCTTCGTCGTGTGCGCGATGATGATGCGGCGGTGGTAGAGATAGAGGAGGGGCTCTTCCTCCTGGACCAGTTTCGCCAGGGCTTCGTAACTGGCCTTGCGCTTGGCGGGGTCGGTCACCGATCGCGCATCCTCCAGCGCCTTGTCGGCCTGCGCATTGTTCCACGCGCCGTAGTTCTGCGGCGCGCCGCTGTGCAGGAAGACGAAGGTGTTGCCATCGGGATCCACACGGCCGCTCCAGGCCAGCATGAAGGCCTGGTAGTCGCCGGCTTCGGCCTGCTTGAGGCCGGTTGCGAATTCGGTGACGCGGAGCTTCATGTCGAACCCGGCTTCCGCCGCCATCGACTGGATCACCTGCGCCGGCGTCTCGGTCTCCGCGCCCTTCGACACCAGGAAATCGACGCTGACCGGCGGTGTCACGCCGGCTTCCTTCAGCAGGGCCTTGGCCTTCGCCACGTTGCGGGGACGGACCGGAAGCGATTTCTGATAGTAGGGATGATCAGGATTGACCCATTGATTGCCAACCTGAACCTCGCCATTGAACACGACCTGGTTGATCGCCTCGCGGTCGATCGCCAGGTCGAGCGCCTGCCGCACCTTGGCGGATTGGCTGAGCGGCCCCTTGGCCTTGTCCTTGCCGATGTTGAGCGTGACGCCCTGATAGCCAAGCTCGATGGCGGTCGCGACCTTCAGCCGCGAATCCGCGCGGACCTCCTTGAGGTCGGTGGCGAGCACGCGCTCGATCAGGTCGAGGCCGCCGGATTTCAGGTTCGCGAGCCGCACCGTGGCGTCGACGATCGGCTGGAACACGATGCGGTCGATGAAGACATTGTCCTTGTTCCAGTAGTCGGCGAATTTCTCGAAGACGATGCGGTCCTGCTGCACGCGCTCGACGAATTTGTAGGGGCCCGCGCAGACCGGACGCAGGCCGAACTTGTCGCCGGCTTCCTTCGCCGCCTTCGGCGACATCATCATGCCGGCGCGGTCGGTGAGCTGGGCGAGCAGCGGCGAGAACGGTGACTTCAGCACCAGCCTGATGGTGAGGGGATCGACGACCTCGACGTGATCGACCGAGGCCAGCTCCGGCTTGCGGAAAGAGCCGGGAAAGGTGAGGTGGCGTTCCAAGGAGAACTTTGCGGCCTCGGCATCGAACGGCTCGCCGTCGTGGAATTTCACGCCGGGGCGGAGCTTGATGACGAGGGCCTTGCCGTCGTCGGCTGTTTCGCTCGACAGCGCGAGCTGCGGCACGATGTTGAGCTTCTCGTCGATGTCGAACAGCTTGTCGCAGAACGCGGAGAACACGATGCGGCCGACATAGGTGCGTGCCATGGTCGGATCGAGGATGTCGGGGTCCTCGGCAAGACCGATGCGCAGGGTGGTCTGGGCTTGCGCCGTTGCGATCGATAGCAGGAAGGCGGCGGCCGTTGCGGCCAGGCGATACATCTTCATCGGACAGTCCCCATTGCTTCGGCTACGTCGTCGTCGGCGTGGCGCCCTGTATACCAACCCCGGAAGCGGCTGCGCCTTCCGTCTTTCGGCTGAAGGCTGCGACCAATTTCGCAAGCTCTGGCGAAAATCCGCCGGCTGCTGGCAGGATGGCGTCGGCGGACGGCAGTTCCGCTATGCGGTGACAGGCGGCGGCATGGCCCGCGGAGTCGGGCACAAGTTCCGGCGCCTCGGTGCGGCAGCGCTCGATCACGAAGGGGCAGCGGGTGTGGAAGCGGCAGCCGGCGGGCGGATTGAGCGCGCTCGGGATCTCGCCCTCCAGCAGGACCGTCGTTCGCTTCGCCTTCGGCTGTGGCAGTGGGATCGCGGACAGCAGTGCCCGGCTATAGGGGTGGCGCGGCGCAGCGAACAACGCATCTGCCTGCGCCGTCTCGACGATCTGGCCGAGATTCATCACCGCCACGTGGTCGGCGATGTGCTTGACCACGGCGAGGTCGTGCGAAACGAAGATGTAGGCGAGGCCGAGCCGGTCCTGGAGCTCGCGCAGCAGGTTGAGAATCTGGGAGCGGATCGAGACGTCCAGCGCCGAGACTGGCTCGTCGCAGACGATCAGCTTCGGCTCGACCGCGAGCGCGCGGGCAATGGCGATGCGCTGGCGCTGGCCGCCGGAGAATTCATGCGGATAGCGGCGTGACAGCCGCGGCTCGAGGCCAACCAGCCGCAACAGCTCCGCGACGCGCTCGCGCCGCTGCGCCTGCGGCACCAGATCGTGCAGCGCCAGCGGCTCGGTCAGGATCTGGCCGACCGTCATGCGCGGATTGAGCGAGGCGTAGGGATCCTGGAAGATGATCTGCGCCTCGCGGCGAAAGGCGCGCAGCGCCCCAGCATCGAGCGACAGGAGATCGCGGCCGTCGAAGCGTACACTGCCCGCATCCGGCTCGATCAGCCGCAGCACCAGGCGGCTGACGGTGGATTTGCCGCAACCGGATTCGCCGACCAGGGCCAGCGTCTTACCGGCCTCGAGCGAGAAGGACACGCCATCGACGGCTTTGACATGCGCCAGCGCCCGGCCGAGCAGCGAGCGCTCGGCGACGAAATGCTTGACCAGGCCTTCGACCTCGAGCAGCGCCATCACGACACCAAACGTTCGAGCGGCGCGCGGATGCAGCGCGAGAGGTGGCCGGGGCTGACTTCGACCAACGGCGGCGGCGCCCTGGTGCAGGCGTCCAGCACGAACGGGCACCTCGCGGCGAAGCGGCAGCCGGCGGGCGGCTGCGCCATGTTCGGCACCATGCCTTCAATGGTCGCAAGCTGCTCGGCGCGATGATCGAGCCGCGGGATCGAGCCGAGCAGGCCGACGGTGTAGGGATGCTGCGGCGCGGAGAACAGCTCATCCACCGGTGCGCGCTCGACGATCTCGCCGGCATACATCACCGCGACCTCGTCGCAAACTTCGGCGACCACGCCGAGGTCGTGGGTGATCAGGATGATCGCGGCGCCGCTGGCCGCCTTCAATTCCCGCATCAGCTCCAGGATCTGCGCCTGCAAGGTGACGTCGAGCGCCGTGGTCGGCTCGTCCGCGATCAGCAGCCGCGGATCGCAGGCCAGCGCCATCGCGATCATCACGCGCTGGCGCATGCCGCCGGAGAGCTTGTGCGGATATTCGTCGATCCGCCGCTCGGGCGAAGGGATGTGGACGCGACGCAAGAGCTCGATTGCGCGTTCACGCGCGCTTTTCCGCGATCCGCCGCGGTGGCGCAGGATGGTCTCGATGATCTGGTCGCCGATGGTGAAGCTCGGGTTGAGCGAGGTCATCGGCTCCTGGAAGATCATCGCGAGCCGGTTGCCACGGAGGTCGCGCAGGGCCTGGTCCGGCGTTTGCAACAGGTCAAGGCCGTCGAAGCGGATCGCGCCCGATATCTCTGCGCTCTGCTTAGGCAGCAGGCCCATGATCGCAAGCGACGTCACGCTCTTGCCGCAGCCGGATTCGCCGACGAGGCCGAGCGTCGCGCCATTGGCGACGCTGAGATCGACGCCGTCGACCGCATGGGTGACGCGGCCGTCGTCGCCATGAAAGCGGATGCGGAGATCCCTGATCTCGATGAGCGGGATCGCGTTCATGATCGTCTTGCACGTGCCGCGGCGATGCTGGCGTCGATGACGCTGCGATCGGTGTTACCGGCCGGATTCAGTCGTGTCGGCATGGATGCGCGGAAGTGCACCCAGAGCTCGTGGCTGACCCGTTCCAGCCGTTCGAGTTCGCCGAGCGGATCGGGATGATCGTCGGCCCGAATATCCAGCGCCGACCATTCCTCCTCGCCGTGGATCAGCAGTGCGGCGGACTGCTTGCCGCGCTTGTCGCCACCGGCGGCCTCTCCAGCGCGCATGGCCGCGAGCAGGCGGCGCGGGAAGGGCAGGCTGTCATTGGCGATATAGGTCTTTGCGGTCTCGTCGAGCACGTCGGCGCCGGTGAGCATGTTGCCGGCGATGGAGAAGCCGCTGCCCGCGATGTGGCCGCACCAGTCGACACAGTCGCGCCCGGTATGTGCCGCGATCTGGCCGCTGGCATCCATGATGTGGACCTGGCGGCTTTCGCGGCCGTCGTCGGCCGCGAGCAAGGTGGAGAGAATATCGTGTGCGTTCAGGCCTTGACGCAGCAGCTTTACGCCGTCGATGCCGTAATAGGGATTGACGAAGGCCTGCGTTGCGATGGCGCCGAGGCCGGCCGCGATGTAGGGAACACGCGCGCCGACGGCGAAGAAGCGGGTCGCTACCGCAATGCCGAACTGGCCGGTGGCAGGATCGCGCGCGATGATCGACCAGGTCATGTGCTGCCTTTAGCGTCCCGCGGCATAGCCCTGCATGCCGCGTGGGTTGGCGGCAGCACGCCGGCGCACACCGACGCGCGAGGCCGCAGTGAGGCGGCCTTCCGACCAGTCGGGGCCGACCTCGACAATATGCCCGCGCTCGCGGAGGTTCTCGATCGTCGCCTTCGGCACCCGGTTCTCGACCACGAGCACGCCGGGCCGCGCGGTGCGCGGCCAGAACGAGATGGGGAAGTGCTCGGAATGCCAGGCCGGCGCATCGATCGCCTCCTGGAGATTGAGATTGCAATGGACATGCCGCAGGAAGAATTGCGTGATCCACTGGTCCTGCTGGTCGCCGCCCGGAGAGCCCCAGGCGAGATAGGGCTCGCCGTCGCGCAGCGCCATTGTCGGCGACAGCGTGGTACGCGGCCGCTTGCCCGGCGCAAGCGCTGCGGGGTGATCTTCCTCCAGCCAGAACATCTGGGCGCGGCTGCCGAGGCAGAAGCCGAGCTCCGGAATGATCGGCGAGGATTGCAGCCAACCGCCCGACGGCGTCGAGGACACCATGTTGCCGGCCTTGTCGATGATGTCGAAATGCACGGTGTCGCCGCGCACCTCGCCGAAGCGTCCCACGGTTGGCTCGCCGGCGCCAAGCGCACCGACGGCCTCGCGCTGGCCTTCGGCGCGCCGCAATTTGACGACGCCGCCAAAGCCTTCGACCGAGCCGGGAATGAATTCGAGCGAGGCCCTGTCGGTGACGAGCTTGCGGCGCTCGTCGTTGTAGGCATCCGACAGCAGCGTCGCGATCGGGATCTCGGCGAACTTGGGATCGCCGTAGAATTTTTCACGGTCGGCGAAGGCGAGTTTTGCGCATTCGATCTGGAGATGGATGAATTCAGGCCCGGTGGGATCGAGCCCGTCGAGCGCAAAGCCCTTCAGCAGCGCGAGCTGTTGCAGCGTCACCGGACCCTGGCTCCAGACGCCGGCCTTGCAGACGGTGTATCGGCCATAGTCGTAGGTGAGCGGTGCCTCGACCGTCGGTTGCCAGCGTGCCATGTCGTCGGCGGAGAGCACGCCGCGATGCGGCGAGCCGCTGACGTCCATGACTTCCTGGGTGCGGCAGAACTTGTCGATGGCTTCCGCAACGAAGCCTTGCGACCAGGTTTTTCGCGCACGCTCGATCTCGGCGTCGCGGCCACCGCCGCCGCTTTCGGCCTCACTGAGAATGCGGGCGTAGGTCGCAGCCAGCGTCTTGTTGGTGAAGAGCGTACCGGGCTTCGGCACTTCGCCGTTCGGCAGGTAGACCGCAGCCGAGGTCGGCCAGTGCTTGCGGAACAATTGCTCGACGGTCTGGATCGTGGCGCAGGCGCGCTCGACCAGCGGATAGCCGTCGCGCGCATAGGAGATCGCGGGCTCGAGCACGTCGCGCACGCGCATCGTGCCGTAGTCGCGCAGCAGCATCATCCAGGATTCGAAGGTGCCGGGAACGCAGGCCGCGAGCAGGCCGGTGCCAGGCACCATGTCGAGGCCTTCGCTCTTGTAATGCGCGATGGTGGCGCGCGCCGGCGCCGGGCCCTGGCCGCAGATCACTTCGGTGCGGCCGCGCTTCACGTCGTGGACGATGATTGGCACGTCACCGCCGGGGCCGTTCAGATGCGGCTCGACCACCTGGAGCGTGAAGGCGGTGGCAACACCGGCGTCGAAGGCATTGCCGCCCTTTTCCAGGATGGCCATGCCGACGGCGGTGGCGATCCAGTGCGTGGTGGCGACGACCCCGAAGGTGCCTTCGATCTCCGGCCTCGTCGTGAACGGATCTGGATTGATATTGCTGGCCATGGGCTACCTCATTTGCGGCGCGCGCAATTGATCACAGGCCTACGCCCCCGCCAAATGCGCAGGCTGCATGGCACGCGCGCGTCACGCCGGGACCGGTGCGGTGTTGACCGCGTGGCAGGCGACGCCGTCGATCAGTTCCGGGGTCTCCTTGCGGCAGAGATCGAACGCCAGCGGACAGCGCGGGTTGAAGGCGCAGCCGGAGGGCGGATTGATCGGGTTCGGAATCTCGCCCTTCACCGGAATGCGCTGTCGGCCGCTCATGGCCAGGTCGGGCACGGCGCCCAGCAGCATCTTGGTGTAGGGCATCCGCGGACGGGCAAACAGCTCGCGGCCCTCCGCGATCTCGACGATGCGGCCGAGATACATCACGCCGACGCGGCTCGCCATGTGGCGGACCACGGCGAGGTTGTGGCTGATGAACATGTAGGTCAGGCCGAACTTGTCCTGGAGATCGCGCATCAGATTCAGGATCTGCGCCTGCACGGAGACGTCGAGCGCCGAAGTCGGCTCGTCGCACACGATGAACTCGGCGTCTGATGCGAGCGCCCGCGCGATGGCGATGCGCTGGCGCTGGCCGCCGGAGAATTCGTGCGGATATTTCAGCCGGTCGTCGGGGTGCAGGCCGACGAGGCTGAGCAGCTCGCCGACACGCGCCTGGATGTCGCGCTCGCCCTGGATCAGCTCGAACGCGCGGATCGGCTCGGAGATGATGGCGTCGACCCGGAAGCGCGGGTTCAGGCTCGCATAGGGGTCCTGGAAGATCATCTGGATGCGGCGACGCAGCTTTCGCCGCGCCTGGGCCTGGCGCGGATCCGTCATCGAGACGCCGTCGATCAACACGTCGCCGGAAGTCGGCGGCAGCAGGCCGACGACCATGCGCGCCACCGTGGTCTTGCCCGATCCGGATTCGCCGACCAGCGCGAAGGTCTCGCCTTTCCGGATGTCGAAGGTGACGTGATCGACGGCCTTGAGATATTCGAGATGACCGCCCTCGAGCACGCGGTTCAGCCAGGGTTTCGAGACGTCGAACACGCGACGCAAGTTCGTGGCCTGGACGAAGGGAGCGCTCATGCTGCGCTCTCCGCCGGTACGTTGTCATAGAGATGGCAGGCAACCGATTGCGCGCCGCGCGCCAGCGGCTCCGGCCGTTCGACACGGCAGCGATCGAAGGCGAACGCGCAGCGCGGGTTGAACGAGCAGCCGCGCGGGATCGCCGAGAGCCGCGGCATGGAGCCGGGAATCTGCATGAGGCGCTTGTCGTCGCCGGCGAGCGTCGGGATCGCACCCATCAGCCCCTTGGCATAGGGATGCAGCGGGTTCTTCACCACGTCCTGCACCGGGCCGATCTCGGCGACGCGGCCGGCATACATCACCGCGACGCGGTCGGAGGTTTCCGCGATCACGCCCATGTCGTGCGTCACCAGCATCACCGCGGTGCCATGGTCGCGCCCGAGCCGCTTGATCAGCGAGATGATCTGCGCCTGCACCGAGACATCGAGCGCGGTGGTCGGCTCGTCCGCGATGATCAGCTCGGGTTCGGCACAGATCGCCAATGCAATCACCACGCGCTGGCGCATGCCGCCGGAGAACTCGTGGGGATAACCGTCAATGCGCTTTTCCGGTGCGGGAATGCCGACCTCGGCCAGGAGGTCGATGGCGCGGCGGCGGGCGGCCGCCTCGGACAGGTTCAGGTGGGTTCTGATCGTCTCGACGATCTGGTCACCGACGCGGTAGAGCGGATTGAGCGAGGTGAGAGGGTCCTGGAAGATCATGCCGATGCGCTTGCCGCGAACACGGCGCATCTCTTCCGGCGGCAGATTGTCGATGCGCAGGCCCGCGAGATGAATCTCGCCGCCGGCGATCCGGCCCGGCGGATCGATCAGGCCGATCACCGCGAGGCCGGTGACCGACTTGCCGGCGCCGGACTCGCCGACCACGCCAAGCACCTCGCCCTTGGCGATGTCGAAGGACACACCGTCAATGGCGCGCAGCGTGCCGCGGCGGGAGGCGAACTCCACCTGAAGATTACGTACGGAGAGGACGGGTTCGGTCATGAACGAGGCATACTCATCGGAGCTTCGGATTGAGCGCGTCGCGCAGCCAGTCGCCAAGCAGGTTGATCGACAGAATCAGGGTCGCGAGCGCGAGCCCGGGGAAGGCGACGATCCACCATTCGCCCGCGAACAGATAGTTGTTGCCGATGCGGATCAGCGTGCCGAGTGACGGCATGGTGTCGGGCAGGCCGACGCCGAGGAAAGACAGTGTCGCCTCGGTGATGATGGCAAGCGCGAGGTTGATCGTGGCGATGACCAGGATCGGGCCCATGGTGTTCGGCAGCACATGCCGCAGCATGATCTTCGGTGCGGGCAGGCCGATCAGCTGCGCGGCGGCCACGTAGTCCTTGTTCTTCTCGACCATCACGGAACTGCGTACCGTCCGCGCATACCCGACCCAGAAACTCAGGCCGATCGAGATCACGAGCACCACCAGCATGCTGGTGGCATCCAGCCGGTTGCCGAGGATCGATTTCGCTATGCCGTTGACCAGCAGCGCGATCAGGATGGCGGGGAAGGTGAGCTGCACGTCGGCGATCCGCATGATCACGCCGTCGACCGCGCCCCCGAAATAACCGGCGATCAGGCCGAGCGCGATACCGAGTGCACCGGCAAAGATCACGCCGGCCATGCCGACGGCCAGCGAAATGCGCAGCCCGTAGAGAATGGCCGAAAACACGTCGCGGCCCTGCTCGTCGGTGCCGAGCAGGAACGGGCTCTGGCCGTCTGCGGTCCAGAGCGGTGAGATCCGCGAGTTGATCAATTGAAGCTGCGCGGGATCGAACGGGTTCTGCACTGCGAGCGCGGATGCAAAGATCGCGAGCAGGAAGAACAGCACGGTAATGGCCGCCGCCACCATCGTCAGCTTCGAGCGTCGGAACGAATAGAAGACGTCGCTGTCAAGCGCGCGGCTGAGCCAGTTGCGGGCATGCGCCGCCTGCGCACTCTGCTTGTCGGAATTGGAGACGACTGCGTCGGACATGCAGAATGCCTTATGCGGCGCGGCCGACGGTCGAGCGCAGGCGCGGATCGACCACGGTGTAGAGGATGTCGACCACCAGATTGATTGTGACGAAAATCAGCGAAACCATCAGCAGGTAGGCGGCCATGATCGGGATATCGACGTTTTGCACGGCCTGGACGAACAGAAGTCCCATGCCCGGCCATTGGAACACGGTTTCGGTGATGATCGAAAATGCAATAACCGAGCCAAACTGCAGACCTGCCACCGTGATTACGGGAATCAGCGTGTTCTTCAGCGCGTGGCCGAAATGAACGGCACGGGTGGTCAATCCGCGGGCGCGGGCGAAGCGGATATAGTCGGTCCGCAGCACCTCCAGCATCTCCGCGCGCACCAGCCGCATGATGAGTGTCATCTGGAACAGGCCGAGCGTGATCGAGGGCATGATCAGCGCCTTCAGTCCCGACAGCGTGAGCAGGCCCGTGGTCCACCAGCCGACCTTGACCACCTCGCCGCGGCCGAACGAGGGCAACCAGCCCAATGTCACCGCGAACAGATAGATCAGCAGGATGCCGATCAGGAAGGTCGGCAGCGAGATGCCGATCAGCGAGACCGCCTGGAATAATTTCGCCAGCATGGTGTCGCGTTTGAGCGCGGAATAGACCCCCATCAGGATGCCGAGCACCATTGCAAATATCGTCGCGCAGATCGCAAGTTCCAGCGTCGCAGGCATGCGCTCCATCAGGAGCGCCGAAACCGGCTGGCGGAACTGATAGGAGACGCCGAACTTGAACTGCGCAGCATCGGCGAAATAGCGAATGAACTGCACCGGCACGGGATCGTCGAGGCCCAGGGACTTGCGCACGGCTTCGCGTTCGGCCGCAGGCGTATCCAGCGAGACGATCTGATTGACGGGATCGCCGGCGAAACGGAACATCGAGAAGGCGATGATGCCGACGGCGAACATGACGCCGATGGCCTGAACGGCGCGGCGAAGAGTGAAAGCGAGCATTTCTTCCACTTCCTTGGGTGGGCGTCCGGTCGAAGTCTTTGCCGGCCGGAAAAGGAAGGGCCCCGGAAGCCTGACGCCGCCGGGACCCCGTGTTCAAGTGACGCTATTCCTGCTTGGTCGCCCAATACAGCAGGACCTGATTGTCGGCGCGCTGCGGCAGTTTCACCTTCTTCGATACGCCCCAGGCCAGCGCCTGCTGGTGCAGCGGGATGTAGGACCAGTCCTTGTTGCCGATCTCGTAGGCCTGCTTGATCAGCTGGTTGCGTTTGGTGGTGTCGGCTTCGACCAGCACCTTGTCGGTGATGGCGTCGAATTCCTTGTTGCAGTAACCACCGAGATTGGCTTCGCCGCGCGAGGATTTCGCATCATTGCGGCAGCCCATGATGTCATAGAGCACGTTGTGGGAATCCATCGTGCTCGGCGTCCAGCCCAGCATGTAGAACGATGTCTGGTAGCCACCTTGCTTCAAGACCTTGGCGAAGTATTGCGCCTTCGGCTGTGCGAGCAGATTGATCTTGACGCCGATGCGGGCGAGCATGCCGACGACGGCTTGGCAGATGGCGGCGTCGTTGACGTAGCGATCGTTCGGGCAATCCATGGTCACCTCGAAGCCGTCGGGATAGCCGGCCTCGGTCAGGAGCTTCTTGGCGCCGTCGGGATCGAATTTCGGGCGCGTAAAGTCCTTGGAAAGCACGAACAATTCCGGAGCGATCATCAGTGCCGACGGCGTCGACAGCCCGCGCATCACGCGCGTCTTGATCAGCTCGACGTCGATCGCCTTGTAGAAGGCCTCGCGGACGCGGACGTCCTTGAACGGATTCTTGCCCTTGATGTTGGAATAGAGCAACTCGTCGCGGGTCTGGTCGAAGCCGATGAAGATGGTACGCAGCTCCGGCCCCTTCAGGACCTGGGCATTCGGGCTCGAGTCGATCCGGGCGATATCCTGGATCGGAACGGGCTCGATCACGTCCACTTCGCCCGAGAGCAGCGCGGCGACGCGGGTGGCGTCGGAGGCGATCGGGGTGAAGACGATCTCTTTCAGGTTTCCTTCGACCTTGCCCCAGTAGTTGGGGTTGGCCTTGAACACCGTCTTCACACCGGGCTGATGGCTCTCGATCATGAAGGGGCCGGTGCCGTTTTCATGCAGCGAGGCATAGCTCGGCGAGCTCGCCGATACCGGCGTCGGCTCGACGGCCTTGTTCTCCTCGGCCCACTTCTTGTCCATGATGTACCAGACGTCCCATGCCGAATGCAGGATGGGATTGGGCGAAGGCAGGATGAAATCGACCGTGTAGTCGTCGACCTTGACGACCTTGACGTCGGCCGCGAGGCGGGTCTGCATGTTGGAGTTCTTGTTGCGGACACGATCGGCGGAGAACACGACGTCGTCGGCGGTGAAGGGGTCGCCGTTGTGGAATTTGACGCCCTTGCGCAAATGGAAGCGCCAGCGGGTCGGCTCCGGCGTCTCCCAGCTCTCCGCCAGCGCCGGGATGATCTTCAGATCCTTGTCGCGTGCGGTCAGGCCTTGATAGACATGACCGAGATGGGCGTGGGTGGTGGACTCGTTCAGCGAGTAGGGATCGAGCGACTTCAGGTCACCCTGGTTGGCATAGCGCAGCGTCTGGCTAGACGCCGGCGAGACCGTCAACGCAAGCATACCGGCGAGCGTCGCCGCAAACAGACTTCGTCCTACTGACATTCTTGACCCTCTTAACACCGCCGTGCCGGTGATTTTTGATTTGTTCGGCCGGCCGATCAAACCATGTTGCCTAGAGTTTCTGCACCGTGCAAGCGTCATTCCAGCAAGGAACGCGCCAAGTTGCGCCGCTGTGCAGCAATGCTGACCAGCATTGACGGGCGGACCGATGCGGGTACAGGCAATTTGATTGACCATACCCCGCGATTAACGGGAGCAGGTGCCCGGCCGCCAGCTTCAGGTCGCTTGCGTTGCACGCCATGTCGCGGCGATACTGCGACAGGGCGCTCGAATCTCATCTGGAGGGGACATGAAGGTTAACATCGAAATCGACTGCACCCCCCTCGAGGCTCGCCAGTTCTTCGGATTGCCCGATGTGGCGCCGATGCAGACGGCGGTGATGGAGAAGCTACAGCAGCAGGTGCTGAGCAACATCGAGAAGGTCTCGCCGGAATCGCTGATCCAGAGCTGGTTCACCTTCGATCCGAAGCTTGCCGAGCGGTTTCAGGACATGTTCGTTGCGATGGCCGGTCTCGGTGGCACGCGCAGCGGCGACAAGAAGAAATAATGCCCCCCGGCCGCGACGGAGGGCTGGACGCCGACCGGCTTCGTCCGCCGGGCATCGGCCTGCTGCTCGCCGAGGCCCGTGGCCTGTTCGAGTTCAATGCGAGCCTGCTGCTGTCGCCGCTCTTGATGCGTGCGCCCAGGGGCGACGGCCATCCGGTGCTGGCGCTGCCGGGCTTCCTCGCCAGCGACCTCTCGATGGTGCCGATGCGGCGCTATCTCAGCGAGCTCGGCTATGAGGCACATGCCTGGCGAATGGGCCGCAATCTCGGCGGCCTGGCGCGGATGCGGGAGGACTTGCGCGCCCGTCTCGCCGAGATCCACGCCGCGACGGGGCGCAAGGTCAGCCTGGTCGGATGGAGCCTCGGCGGCGTCTATGCCCGCGATCTCGCGCTGTGGGCGCCCCACATGGTCCGCTATGTCGTCACGCTCGGGAGTCCTTTCGCCAACGATGTGCGGGCGACCAATGCCACGCGGCTCTACGAGGCATTGTCCGGCGAGCGGGTGGAGGACTTGGCCGAACAGCGCGAGGCCATCGCCGGCGATCTGCCGGTGCCTGCGACGTCGATCTATTCACGCGCCGACGGAGTGGTGAACTGGCGCACCTGTCTGCTCCGTCCCTCCGACCATGCCGAGAACATCGAGGTGTACCTGGCGAGCCATATCGGGCTCGGCGTGAACCCCGCAGCGCTATGGGCCGTGGCAGACCGTCTGGCGCAGCCGGAGGGGGAGTTCTGGCCATTTGACCGGGCAGGGCCGTTTGCCATTGCATATGCCCCGCCGGAACAGGCAGTATCGGCCTGACGAGAAGCGCCGGCCAAGGCGACCGTCAAAGAATTTTGGGAGGGAACTATGGCTGACGGTAAGAAGCTGTCGTCGCTGGACGCGTCGTTTCTCTATCTGGAAACGCCGGAAATGCCGATGCATGTCGGCAGCATGGCGATCTTTCGCCTGCCTGACGATTACAAGGGCGACTTCTTCGAGGACTTCAAGGCGATGATCGTCTCGCGCCTGCACGTCGCGCCGATCCTGAAGGCGCGGCTGGAGAAGGCGCCGCTCGACATCGACCACCCCTCCTGGGTCGAGGACGACCAGTTCGACATCGATCGTCACATCTTCCGCGCCAGCCTGCCGCAGCCGCGCGACCGCGCCACGCTCGAGCGCATCGTCGGCTGGATGCACGCCAAGCTGTTGAACCGCGCGCGCCCGCTCTGGGAGTTCTACGTATTCGAGGGCATGAAAGACAACGAGGTCGGGCTTTATTCCAAGATGCACCATGCCGCCATCGACGGCGGCGCCGGCGCGGCCCTGACCAACATGATCTACGACATCTCGCCGATCCCGCGGAAAGTCGAGCCGCCGATGGCAGGCAGCAAACCCGGACAGGAGCCGCGCGACATCGCCGCCAACCTGCTCGATTCCTATCAGCAGCTCTTCAGCCAGCCGCTCGATGCCTCGCAGGCCGCGAAGAATTTGCAGCTGCCGCGCACCGGCAAGAGCGACATCGGCTCGATCCTGTTCGACAATGCGATGTATCAGATCGAGAGCGCAGTGCGTTTCGCCGGCAACATCCCGACCGTGCTCAAGAGCGTGTCCGACGTGCTCGGCAAGGTCGCCGATCCCAAGTCGCGCGAGAGTCTGGCCAGCATGGTGTCGCCGCCGACCATGCTCAACAAGACGATCTCGTCGGAGCGGAGCTTCGCCGGCGTGTCGATCCCGCTGTCGCGGGCCAAGGCGCTGGCCAAGCAGGCCGGCGGCAAGCTCAATGATGTGGTGCTGGCACTCGCCTCCGGCGTGGTCCGCCGCTATCTCCAGCAATATGGCACGCTGCCGGCGAAATCGTTGACGGCGGCGGTGCCGATCTCGCTGCGCGAGGAAGGCAACACCGAAGCCAACAACCAGGTGTTCGGCATGATCTGCGCGATCGCGACCAATGTCGACGATCCCAAGGCGCGGCTGGAAGCCATCATCGCCCAATCGACCAAGTCCAAGGAGATGTCGCATCCGCTGCGCGCGCTGATGCCGCAGGTCTCCAACATCTCGATGCTGGGTGCGCCGATCATGGTGCAGATCCTGGCCTTGCTCTACAGCCGCTCGAACCTGTCGGACGTGTTGCCGCCGGCCGCCAACATCACCGTGTCCAACGTGCCGGGGCCGCGGCAGACGCTCTACGCCGCCGGCGCTGAGCTTCTGCACATCTTCCCGGTGTCGATCTCGACGCACGGGCAGGCGCTGAACATCACCGTGCAGAGCTATCGCGACCAGCTCGATTTCGGCTTCATCGTCGGCGCCAACATCATTCCGCATGTGCAGGTGATGTGCGACATGCTGCCGGAGGAGTTTGCCGCGCTGGAGGCGGCCTACAACCCGCCCGCGGCCGATATCAAGGGCGCTGCTGAATAGGACGTTTGCAATGATCGAGATGCCGCCGCTGAAGTTCGTGCAGACGAACGGAATCCGCATGGGCTATTACGAAGCAGGCCCGACCACCGACCAGCCTCCGATGGTCCTGTGCCACGGCTGGCCGGAGCTGGCCTTCTCCTGGCGCCACCAGATCAAGGCGTTGGGCGAGGCCGGCATCCGGGTGATCGCGCCGGACCAGCGCGGCTATGGCGCGACCGACCGGCCCGAGCGCATGGAGGACTACGACCTCGAGCACCTGACCGGCGATCTCGTCGGCCTGCTCGATCATCTCGGGATCGACAAGGCGATCTTCGTCGGCCACGACTGGGGCGGCTTCGTCGTCTGGCAGATGCCGTTGCGCCATCCTTCGCGCGTCGCCGGTGTCGTCGGGGTCAATACGCCGCATTGGGACCGTGCGCCGGCCGATCCGATCGAGCTGTTCCGCAAGCGGTTCGGCGATCACATGTATATCGTCCAGTTCCAGGATCCGGCGCGCGAGCCTGACAGGATTTTCGGCAGCCGCGTCGAAGAGACCTTTGACGCCTTCATGCGCAAGCCGGTGGCTCGCCCCGAGGGGACGCCTGCGGAAGAACCGATTGCCGGCATCGGCGCTTCACCGCGGATCAACCTGGCCTTTCCGCAGATGATTGCGAACTACGACGCCAGGCATGATCCGCGCACGCCGATTCTGTCGGCGGAGGAGAAGAAGGTCTTCGTCGACACCTTCACCACGACCGGCTTCACGGGCGGCATCAACTGGTACCGGAATTTCACCCGCAATTGGCAACGCTCCGAGGGACTGGACCATCACGTGCACGTGCCCTCGCTGATGATCATGGCCGAGAACGACGCCGTGCTGCCGCCGTCGGCGGCGGACGGCATGGAGAAGCTGATCGCCGACCTCGAGAAGTATCTGGTGAAGGACAGCGGCCATTGGACGCAGCAGGAGAAGCCGGAAGAGGTCAGCGCCAAGCTGATCGAATGGCGTAGAAGGCGGTTTGGGTGACGACGCAGTCGTCGATGTAAATGAGACGTCATTCCGGGGCGCCCGAAGGGCGAACCCGGAATCTCGAGATTCCGGGTTCGATGCTGCGCATCGCCCCGGAATGACGCGATCAGGGGGAAGCGCATTTAATGTCATCCAAGAACCGTCTGGACCCGATTCCGCATCCGCCGACCAAGCCGGTGGTCGGCAACATGTTGTCGCTGGACTCGGCCGCCCCCGTTCAGCACCTGACGCGGCTCGCCAAGGAGCTCGGTCCGATCTTCTGGCTCGACATGATGGGCTCGCCAATCGTCGTCGTCTCCGGCCACGATCTCGTCGATGAGCTCTCTGACGAGAAGCGGTTCGACAAGACGGTGCGCGGCGCGCTGCGGCGCGTGCGCGCAGTCGGCGGCGACGGTCTGTTCACGGCCGACACCAGGGAGCCGAACTGGAGCAAGGCGCACAACATCCTGCTCCAGCCCTTCGGCAACCGCGCCATGCAATCCTATCATTCGAGCATGGTCGATATCGCCGAGCAACTCGTCCAAAAATGGGAGCGGCTCAACGCCGACGACGAGATCGACGTCGTCCACGACATGACCGCGCTGACGCTGGACACGATCGGCCTGTGCGGCTTCGACTACCGCTTCAATTCGTTCTACCGCCGCGACTACCATCCCTTCGTGGAGTCGCTGGTGCGCTCGCTCGAAACCATCATGATGACGCGCGGCCTGCCGTTCGAGCAGCTCTGGATGCAGAAGCGCCGCAAGACCCTGGCCGAAGACGTCGCCTTCATGAACAAGATGGTCGACGAGATCATCGCCGAGCGCCGCAAGAGCGCGGAAGGGATCGACGACAAGAAGGACATGCTCGCCGCGATGATGACCGGCGTCGACCGTTCCACCGGCGAGCAGCTCGACGACATCAACATCCGCTACCAGATCAACACGTTCCTGATTGCGGGCCACGAGACCACCAGCGGCCTGTTGTCCTACACGCTCTATGCTCTGCTCAAGCATCCGGATGTCCTCAAGAAGGCCTATGATGAGGTGGACCGCGTCTTCGGGCCCGATGTCAATGCCAAGCCGACCTACCAGCAGGTGACGCAGCTCACCTACATCACGCAGATCCTGAAAGAGGCGCTGCGGCTGTGGCCGCCGGCGCCGGCCTATGGCATCTCGCCGCTCAATGACGAGACCATCGGCGGCGGCAAGTACAAGCTCAGGAAGGGCACGTTCGTCACGATCCTCGTGACCGCGCTGCATCGCGATCCCTCGGTCTGGGGCCCGAACCCGGACGCGTTCGATCCCGAGAATTTCAGCCGCGAGGCGGAGGCCAAGCGGCCGATCAACGCCTGGAAGCCGTTCGGCAACGGCCAGCGTGCCTGCATCGGACGCGGCTTCGCCATGCACGAGGCCGCCCTCGCGCTCGGTATGATCCTGCAGCGCTTCAAGCTGATCGACCACCAGCGCTATCAGATGCACCTGAAGGAAACCCTGACGATGAAGCCGGAAGGCTTCAAGATCAAGGTGCGTCCGCGCGCCGACCGCGAGCGCGGCGCCTATGGCGGTCCCGTCGCGGCGACGGTTTCGGCGCCGAAAGCGCCGCGCCAGCCGACCACGCGGCCCGGCCACAACACGCCGATGCTGGTGCTGTACGGCTCCAATCTTGGCACCGCCGAGGAGCTCGCGACGCGCATGGCCGATCTCGCCGAGATCAACGGCTTTGCCGTGCATCTCGGACCGCTCGACGATTACGTCGGCAAGCTGCCGCAGGAGGGCGGCGTGCTCATCATCTGCGCCTCCTACAACGGCGCACCGCCGGACAACGCCACGCAGTTCGTCAAATGGCTTGGCGAGGACCTGCCGAAGGATGCCTTTGCCAATGTGCGCTACGCCGTGTTCGGCTGTGGCAACAGCGACTGGGCGGCGACCTATCAATCGGTGCCGCGCTTCATCGACGAGCAATTGTCCAAGCATGGTGCGCGTGCGGTCTATCCGCGCGGCGAAGGCGATGCGCGCAGCGATCTCGACGGCCAGTTCCAGAAATGGTTCCCCGCCGCCGCCCAGGTTGCGACCAAGGAGTTCGGCATCGACTGGAATTTCACCCGCACCGCGGAGGACGATCCGCTCTACGCGATCGAGCCGGTGGCGGTGACTGCCGTCAACACCATCGTTGCGCAGGGCGGTGCGGTGGCGATGAAGGTGCTGATCAACGACGAGCTTCAGAACAAGACCGGGTCCAATCCGTCGGAGCGCTCGACGCGCCATATCGAGGTGCAGCTGCCGTCCAACATCACCTACCGCGTCGGCGATCATTTGAGCGTCGTCCCGCGCAACGATCCGACGCTGGTGGATTCGGTGGCCCGCCGCTTCGGCTTCCTGCCGGCGGACCAGATCAGGCTTCAGGTCGCCGAGGGCCGCCGCGCGCAATTGCCGGTCGGCGAGGCCGTGTCGGTCGGCCGCCTGCTCAGCGAATTCGTCGAGTTGCAGCAGGTGGCGACGCGCAAGCAGATCCAGATCATGGCGGAGCACACCCGCTGCCCCGTCACCAAGCCGAAGCTGCAGGCCTTCGTTGGCGAGGAAGCCGAGCAGTTGGAGCGTTACCGCACTGAGATCCTGGCGAGGCGCAAATCGGTGTTCGACCTGCTGCTCGAACATCCGGCCTGCGAGCTGCCGTTCCATGCCTATCTGGAAATGCTCTCGCTGCTGGCACCACGTTATTATTCGATCTCGTCCTCGCCGTCGGTCGACCAGGCGCGTTGCAGCGTCACGGTCGGTGTGGTCGAGGGGCCGGCGGCCTCGGGGCGCGGCACCTACAAGGGCATCTGCTCGAACTACCTCGCCAATCGGCGTTCGGGCGATACGATCTATGCCACCGTGCGCGAGACCAAGGCCGGCTTCCGGCTGCCGGATGATACATCCGCGCCGATCATCATGATCGGGCCGGGCACGGGATTGGCGCCGTTCCGCGGCTTCCTCCAGGAGCGCGCCGAACGCAAGGCGAAGGGGGCCGCGCTCGGGCCGGCGATGCTGTTCTTCGGCTGCCGCCATCCCGATCAGGATTTTCTCTATGCCGATGAACTAAAAACGTTGGCGGCAAGCGGCATCGCCGAGCTCTTCACCGCGTTCTCGCGCGCGGATGGGCCGAAGACCTATGTGCAGCACGTGATCGCCGCGCAGAAAGACAAGGTCTGGCCGCTGATCGAGCAGGGCGCCATCATCTATGTCTGCGGCGATGGCAGCAAGATGGAGCCGGATGTGAAGGCCGCGCTGGTCGCCATCCACCGCGAGAAGAGCGGCAGCGATGCCGCCGCGGCTGCACGCTGGATCGAGGAGATGGGTACGAAGAATCGATATGTGCTCGACGTCTGGGCGGGTGGGTAGGTGCTTGTAGCCCGGATGGAGCGCAGCGAAATCCGGGGCGGTCTCTCAGCGGAGAAACAGCCCCGGATTACGCTTCGCTCCATCCGGGCTACGAAGTAATCGTGCTAAAGCTCTCCCATGATTCCCTGGGAAAAGATCGATACCGCCAAAATCCCCGGCTCCCACGAGGAGCTCCGCCTGATGCGCCGCGGCAAGGAGTTCTCCATCATGCTCGGCACCAACGAGCTGATGAACAGCCGCCTGTCGGGTTCCGAAGCCGCGCTGGCGACGCTTGCGGCGAAGCAGATCGAGACGGTCGCAAAGCCCGTCGTCCTCATCGGCGGGCTGGGCATGGGTTTTACGCTGCGCGCGGCGCTCGCCGTGCTCGGAAGCAAGGCGGAGATCGTGGTGGCCGAGCTGGTCCCTGCCGTGGTGGCCTGGGCGCGAGGCCCAATGGCTGAGGTCTTTCGCGACAGTCTCGACGATCCCCGTGTGAGCATCCGGGAAACCGACGTCGCCAAAATCATCCGGGCGCAACGATCGGCCTTCGACGCTGTCCTCCTCGATGTCGACAACGGGCCGGAAGGGCTGACCCGGAAGGGCAATGACGCGCTCTACAATGCAAGTGGGCTGAAAGCGGCGAAGACGGTGCTCCGGCCGGGCGGCGTGCTCGCCGTCTGGTCGTCGGGACCCAATCCCGCATTCACCAAGCGCCTTGGCAGCGCCGGCTTCGACGTCAACGAGATCAACGTCCGCGCCACCGGCAGAGGCGGCGGCGCACGCCATGTGATCTGGATGGCGAAGAAGAGCTAAGCCGTCGAGCCCTCGTAGCCCGGATGGAGCGCAGCGCAATCCGGGACGGAATCGTAGGGTGGGCAAAGCGAAGCGTGCCCACCATTTCCATCGTCGATGCGGATGGATGGTGGGTACGGCGCGCGAAGAGCGCGCGCCGTGCCCACCATCCGAGCTAGAACATCGTGTTGCTGTTCGCAGGATTCTCGGGGATGTCCTGAACGACGTCCCAATGTTCGACGATCTTGCCGTTTTCCAGCTTGAAGATATCGACGATCGCGCGCCCCTTGTTGCCGGGCTCGTGAACGGAGTGGACGTGCAGTATGACGAAGTCGCCGTCCACGAAGCTGCGCTTGATCTCGCTGTGCGAGTTCGGAAATTTTTCGCGGAGGAATCCGATGAACTTCCGGAAACCGTCTGGACCATCGGCAGCATTTGGATTGTGCTGGACGTAGCGGTCGCCGACATAGGCGAGCGCAGCATCGGCGTCCTTCTGGTTGAGCCCTTTCTCGTAGAAGGCCAGCACGGTCTTGCGATTGGCTTCTTCTTGCGCGCTGGCGGCAATCGCGGTGCCGCTTGCGAGGGACAGCATGAGAGCTGAAGCGACGACCATTGCGGCCGATCGGATGATGAGATGCATGTGAGCTCCAGGAGGCCGTAGCCTTTTCTTGCGATTGAGGCAGGCTTGTATAGCTCTCGCGCCGGTTCGCGTTAAGAGAGTAACCGGCAGCTCACATGGTCACCGAGAGGAGACTATCTGCGTCGGTCTACGCCGCCTGCGCCGCTGCGCCATGTGCGTGCTTGTCAATGGCGCTGATGATCTCCGGCCAGAAGCGCATCGGCAGCGCATGCCCCATGCCCTCGATCATCAGCAGCTTGGCGCCTGGAATTGATACTGCCGTGTCCTTGCCGCCTTCGGGGCGCACCAGGGGATCGACCGTGCCGTGGATCACCAGCGTCGGCGTCTTCACGCCTTGCAACCGCTCCTTGCGGCTGCCGGAGGCGAGCACGGCGCGGAGCTGCCGGCCGACACCGGCCGGATTGAGCCCGCGCGCGAAGACGCGTTCGGCGCGGCCGGGATCGAGCGCTTCCTCTTCCGGAAAGGACCCGGCGCGCAAGAGCTTCCAGGTCTGGCCGTAGCGGACGATGAACTCCTCCTTGCTGCGCGGCGGCGGCGCCATCAGCATCGCGGCGGCCTCGCGTGTCGGCGGCGGCACGCGCGGGTTGCCCGTGGTCGACATGATCGAGGTCAGCGAACGCACGCGCTCGGGAAACGACAGCGTCACCTCCTGCGCGATCATGCCGCCCATGGAGGCCCCGACCAGGTGCGCCGACTTGATGCCGAGCGCATCCATCAGGCCGACCGTGTCCTTGGCCATGTCGATCAGCTTGTAGGTTGCGGCCACCGGAATTTTGAGGAAGCGCAGCTTCAACAGTTCGAGCGGCGTCAGGCGCTTGCCGCCGGTGAGGTGGCTCGACTTGCCGATGTCGCGATTGTCGAAGCGGATCACGCGAAAGCCGCGAGCGGCGAGCTGCTCGCAGAACGCATCGTCCCAATGGATCATCTGCGCTCCGAGCCCCATGATCAGCAGCAGCGGCTCGGCGTTGTCGTTGCCGAAGATCTCGTAGCAGATGTCGATGCCGTTGGCGCGAACGGTCTGGGGCGGCTGATGGGTGGTCACGGTTGCGATCCCTTGCTGCTGACCAATGCTGTATTGCACGGTTTCCCGCGGCAAAGAAGCCGGGTGCGCGGCACCGGGCCGCTTGCCGGTTGACCGGCTCCTCGCAACGGTGTGGTATGACGGAAAAAGAAGGGCATCGCAGCTCTCGACATCCGGAGGACGCCGATGACCGACAAGACCCACGACCCCGTCGCCATGTGGCAGCAGATGATGGGCGAGATGGAGAAGGGGTTCAACTCCTTCGCCAACCAGGCCATGTCGTCGCCCGAGTTTTCACAGGCGATGAACCGTGCTGGCGGAGTTGCTGCAGGTGCTCAGAAGCAGCTCGGCGAGGTCATGGAGAAATATCTCGTCGCGATGAACCTGCCGAGCCGGGAGCAGGTCACGGGCCTTGCGGAACGGCTCCAGTCGATCGAAGCCCAGGTCCACGAGATCAAGTCGATGTTGAGCCAGATGGCGGCGGGTTCTGGAACATCGCAAGGCTTCGACACGACGCCGCGGCCGCCGCGGACGAAGCGTCCGCCCTCCGAAGGCGGAGAGCGGACATGAATGCGCCGACGGGACTCGATTTCGTATCCATCCCCGAGCGCATCCAGTCCGAGGTGCAGCGCGCCATCATGCGCGGCATCAAGGGGGTCGAATATTTCTCGACCTCCGGTCCCACGCTTGGCTCGACGCCGAAAGACGTGCTGCATTCGCGCGGCACCATGAGCCTCTATCACTACCGTCCGATGTCGGACGAGATCTACCGCGTGCCGATCTTGATCGTGATGGCAACCACCAATCGCGGCTACATCCTCGACCTCGTGCCCGGCCAGAGCTTCATCGAGTTCCTGCTGAGGCGCGGCTACGACGTCTACATGCTGGACTGGACTGCACCGCGGCCGGAGGAGAAGAGCCTGCGGATGGAGGACTACGTCCTCGATTTCATCCCGGACTGCGTCCGCCGCGTGCAAGCCGATTCCGGCGAGCAGGACGTGTCCGTCATCGGCTATTGTTTCGGCGGCGTGCTGTCGCTGCTCTACGGCTCGATCCACAAGGACGGGCCGATGAAGAATCTGATCTGCTTCACCACGCCGATCGACTTCCGCGAGATGAAGCTGTTCTCGAATTTCTCCGACCGCCGCTATTTCGACGTCGACCGCCTCGTCGACAGTGTCGGCAACGTGCCGCCGGAGATGATCCTGTCCTCGTTCGAGATGCTGCGCCCGGCCTCGCGCACGGTGAGCCAGATCCAGCTCTGGGAGAACATCTGGAACGACGAGTTCGTCAAATCCTATCGCATGTTCGATCGTTGGGCGACCGACACGCTGCCGCTCGCAGGCGAGTATTTCCGCGCCATCACCAAGGACCTGATGTGGGACAACAAGCTGTTCAACGACACCATGTCGGTCGGCGGCCGCGCGGCGAAGCTGGAGAATATCAAGGTACCGATCCTGCATGCGGTCGCCGAGCATGATCACATCGTGCCTTATGACGCCGCCAAGCACCTGATCGCGAAGATCGGATCCGAGGACAAGGAAGAGGTGATGCTGAAGGGCGGTCACGTCTCCCTCGTCGCCGGTGCCAACGCGGTGAAGCGGCTGTGGCCGAAACTGGACTCCTGGCTGGGAAAGAGATCGACATGAGCGAGCAGCGTTCCTATCCGCGTCACGTCAAGACGGACGCCGGCGATATCGAGATCCGCCTGATGTCGCCCGCGGACGAGGCCGCGGTGCTCGCCTTCGGCAAGGGCCTTCCGACCCACGACCTGTTGTTCCTGCCGCGCAACATCAGCGAGCCGAAGGTGCTCTCCGCCTGGGTCAAGGAGATCGAGCGCGGCGCGATCACGAGCTTGCTCGCGGTCAGCAACGGCAAGGTCGTCGGCTGCGGCACCCTGGTGCGCGACCCGCATTCCTGGTCGCCCCATGTCGGCGAGATCCGCATGGTGGTCTCGTCCGACGTCCGCGGGAAGGGCGTGGGGCGGGCACTGTCGCAGGAGACCTTTGCGCTGGCGCTCGGCGCTGGCCTGGAAAAGCTCTCGGTCCAGATGACGGTCGACCAGCAGGCGGCGATCGCCCTGTTCGAAGGCCTCGGCTTCAAGGCAGAGGCGCTGCTGCGCGATCACGTCCGGGATATCGACGGCAAGACCCACGATATCGTCGTGCTCGGGCACAATATCGCGCAGGTCCAGGCCCAAATGGAGGCCTACGGCCTGCCGGGGGCCGTCCAGCACTGAGGCGAAGTCCGCCCGATGCGAACCTAATTCGTCCCGGGGCTACGGAGGCAGCACGGTGCCTGCCGTTAGGGCTTTTCACGATTTCGTGATATCGCAGTGCAATATGATTGTTGCATCGCACAATTAACTATGCGACATAGGCCGTGCCCCGGGCCAATGCGGACGGGGTGAGCCCATAGCTCAACCCAATGAGGATGGAGAGAACCCCATGACCACTGAAACGAACACCGCTTTCGAGGGCTTCAAGGACGCTTTCAAGAACATCCAGAACCTGGAAGTTCCCGAGGCCGCCCGCGAGTTCGTCAAGAAGACTGCCAACACTGCCAAGGACCGTGCTGCCGAGGTGTTCGCTGGCTCCGAGCGCGTGACCGCCGCCGTCGAGAACGCGGTGACCGAGTCCGTCACCGAGGCCGGCAAGATCAGCCGCAACATCCAGCAGGCGATCTACGAGGACGCCGAGGCGTTCTTCTCGGGCATCGACAAGCTCGCGTCCGCCAAGTCGATCAGCGAGGCCGTCGAGATCCAGTCGAGCCTGCTCCGTTCGCGTGGCGAAGTGTTCGTCTCGCGCGCCAAGGCGACCGCCGACTATTTCGGCAAGCTCGCCGCCAACGGTGCGAAGTCCGCTCAGGACAATTTCGCCAAGGTCTACACCAAGACCGCCTGATCTAGGCGCCCTGAGTAGATAAACTGAAATTTGGGGCCCGCTTCGGCGGGCCTTTGTTTTTGCGCCGCTGGTGTCATCACAGTTCGTCATTCCGGGGCGCCCGAAGGGCGAACCCGGAATCTCGAGATTCCGGGTTCGATGCTTCGCATCGCCCCGGAATGACGTAGTCTCCAATTCACAATGCGCTCTCAGTCCACCTTTTCCTTCGACACCCCGGGCGATGCCGAACGCGCAGCCGAGCTGCGTCGCGTCAAAGCGCTTGCGACGCTGGTGCTCGCCTCGACGCTTGCTCTGTTCGTCGTCGCGAAATGGCTTCTCCCTGTGCATCCCGCGTTCGGCTTCATCGCGGCCTTTGCGGAAGCCGCGACCATCGGCGGGCTCGCCGACTGGTATGCCGTCGTTGCCCTGTTCAAGCGGCCGCTCGGCCTGCCGATCCCGCACACCGCGATCATCCAGAGCAATCAGGCCCGCATCGCCGACAAACTCGGCGAGTTCATCCAGGTTCATTTCCTCGAGGCGGGTCCCGTGGAGGCCAAGCTGAAGGAGATCGATTTCGGCTCCTTCGTCGCCGACTGGCTGCGCGACCGCAAGCGAAGCGATGATCTTGCCCGCTTCGCGCTGCGCCTGTTGCCTGAGGCGTTCTCGGCGACGGAAAGCTCGGGCCTGATGACCTTCATCATCCGCCGTATGTCCTCGCAGCTCCAGGCGATCGATCTTGCGCCGCTCGCCGCCGGCACGCTGCGCGGCTTCGTCGCGGAGGGACGGCATCAGATCCTGTTCGACGATCTCCTGCGCGTGATGCACGAGACGTTGAACCAGCAGGAGACGATGGCGATGATCCGCGAGAAGGTGCGCGCGGAATTGCCCACCTTGCTCAGGCTCTATCGCGCCGACAAGTTTCTGGTGAACAAGATTGTCGCGTCCGCCACCGCTTTCTTCAACGAGGTGCGCAGCGATCCCAAGCATCCGTTCCGCGGCGAGTTCGACCGCATGGTGCTGAGCTTCGTCGATCGGCTCGGCACCGACCAGGCTTATATCGACCGCATCGACGGGCTGAAGCGCGATCTCCTGGCCCGGCCCGAGCTCGCCGATCTCGCCCGCACGGTCTGCGCCAACACGCGCTCCTTCATCGAGCGCAGCGCAAGCGGCGAAACGCAGGTGCTCCAACATCATCTCGCCGGCATGTTCGTCGCCGCGGGCGAGGCGCTCGCGGGCGATGTCGAGCTGCGCGGTGAGATCAACAAGGGCCTGGTGACGGTGCTGCGCAGCTTCGTCGCCGATCAGAAGAGCGGCGTCTCCACCTTCATCTCCGACCAGGTCAAGGCCTGGGATATGGCGCAGCTGATTTCGCTGATCGAAATCAACATAGGGCGCGACCTGCAATACATCCGCTTCAACGGCTCGCTGATCGGCGGTCTCGCTGGACTAGTGCTCTACTCCGTAGAGTTCGTGCTCCGGTTGCTGTGACTTTTGCGTCACGGCCGTTAGCATTAACGCGCGGGCCTATTGTGACCTCGCGTCTGTCCCGCTTGAATGTCGGGAACCGGCCGCTTAGCTGATTCATGTTGCGCTGCGGAACGTTCGAGAAGCCGGCGTATTGGAATTCATGCCCATCTGCCGGCCGCGTGCCGGCACTTCCCAGGGAAAACATTGATGACCGCTACTGCCCAGACGCTGCGTCCGCCGTCCCGTACTCTGATGTTTCTGGAAGGGCGCGCGATCCACGAGTTCGGCGCATTCCTCGGCGCGCTGCCGCTGCTGAGCCTCGCGCCGCGCGGCGACGGGCATCCGGTGCTGGTGCTGCCCGGCCTTGTGGCCTCGGACGCGTCCACACGCGCGCTGCGCGCGTTTCTGACCGGCAAAGGTTATGCGGTGAGCGGCTGGCGCCAGGGCCGCAACTATGGCCTGCGTCCAGGCGTACAGGATGGAATGGTCGATCTGGTTCAGGAGCTGAACGACACGCATGGCCGCAAGATCAGCCTGGTCGGTTGGAGTCTCGGCGGTCTCTACGCACGTCAGCTCGCCAAGATGATGCCGGATCGCGTGCGCCAGGTGATTACGCTCGGCAGCCCCTTTGCCGGCGATCCGCGTTCGACCAATGCCTGGCGCGTCTATGAATGGGCGAGCGGCCGCAAGGCCGACGAGGTCGATCCACGCTTCGGCGGCGAGCTCGCCGTGCCGCCGCCGGTGCCGACCACTGCCGTCTTCAGCCGCACCGACGGCGTCTGCGCCTGGCAGGGCTGCATGGAGAAGGTGGGCGCGCAGACCGAAAGCATCGAGGTCGAAAGCAGCCATTGCGGCATGGGTCATCACCCCGCCGTCGTCTATGCGGTGGCCGACCGCCTCGCGCAGAAGGAAGGCCAGTGGCGGCCGTTCGACCGCAGCGGCTGGCGCAGCGTGGTGTATCCCGATCCGCATCGGTGATCTCTTTCTTCCCTCTCCCCGCCTGCGGGGAAAGGCCGACACGCGCCGAGCGATGCGAAGCATCGTCCGGGGCGTGGCGGGTCAGGGGGATTCTCCGCAAGTCCTTCTGTTACCGCCATTGCTGAAGCGGCCCCTCACCCCGACCCTCTCCCCGTAAGAACGGGGAGAGGGAGAAGTGCGAGCGTGTCCGCTTCACGTCGTTCCCGTCCATTGTCGCAGCCACACCAAACGCGCTATGCCTCGCGCATGGCGCATCCGTTGTCCCGCATCATCGACCAGCTCAAGCGCGAGCCGTCGCGCACCGGCTCCATCGTCATCACCGTGTTCGGCGACGCCATCGTGCCGCGCGGCGGTGTGGTGTGGCTCGGCACGCTGCTGGAGTTCTTCGAAAGCCTCGACATCGACAGCGGTGTCGTGCGCACCGCAATGTCGCGGCTCGCCGCAGACGGCTGGCTGACGCGCGAAAAGGTGGGCCGCAACAGCTTCTATCGCCTGGCCGACAAGGGCCGCCAGACCTTTGAGGCTGCGACACGTCACATCTACGATCCGCCGCCATCCGACTGGACCGGGCGCTTCGAGCTGCTGCTGATCGGCAATGGCGAGGATCGCGACGTCTCGCGCGAAGCGCTTCGCAATGCCGGCTTCGGCAGTCCGTTGCCGGGCGTCTGGGTCGCACCATCAGGCGTGCCGGTGCCAGACGAAGCCTCAGGCGCGATCCGTCTCGAAGTCTCGGCCGAGGATGACAGCGGTCGCCGTCTGCTCAGTGCAAGCTGGCCGCTGCACCGCACCGCGGACGCCTATCTGAAATTCATGAAGACGTTCGAGCCGCTTCGCGCAGCGATTGCGCGTGGCTCGGATTTGTCCGAGGCCGATGCCTTCACCGCACGCATCCTGCTGATCCACCACTACCGCCGCGTGGTACTGCGCGATCCGCTGCTGCCCGAGAGCCTGCTGCCGGCGGATTGGCCGGGCAGGGCCGCACGTGAGCTCTGCGGCGAGATCTATCGCTCCCTGCTGGCTCCGTCGGAACAATGGCTTGACGGCCATGGAACCAACGAGAAGGGGCCGCTGCCGCCGGCGCGGAAGCTCCTCGAGCGGCGGTTTGGCACCTGATTTATATGTTACAGAAATATCTTGCATGAAGTAATTTCTGTTATATATTGCCTCCCAATAAAACGGGAGGACGCGCATGTATACCCAGGCGCTGAACACGGCCGAGGCCGACGACCGCGGTCTCGAGGATGCGGCCAGGGCTGCGCAGTTCCAGGCCCGCATCGACGCCGAGGAGCGGATCGAGCCGAACGACTGGATGCCGGCGGCCTATCGCAAGACGCTCACCCGGCAGATCTCCCAGCACGCCCATTCCGAGATCGTCGGCATGTTGCCCGAGGGCAACTGGATCACGCGCGCGCCGACCTTGCGCCGCAAGGCGGCGCTGCTTGCCAAGGTGCAGGACGAGTGCGGCCACGGGCTCTATCTCTACGCCGCGGCCGAGACGCTCGGCACATCGCGTGAAGAACTGGTCGACGCGATGCTCGCGGGCAAGGCCAAGTATTCCTCGATCTTCAACTACCCGACGCTGACCTGGGCCGACATCGGCACCATCGGCTGGCTGGTCGACGGCGCCGCGATCATGAACCAGATCCCGCTGTGCCGCTGCTCCTATGGCCCCTATGCGCGCGCGATGATCCGCGTCTGCAAGGAGGAGTCGTTCCACCAGCGCCAGGGCTACGAAATCATGCTGACGCTGTGTCGCGGCTCCGACGAGCAGAAGGCGATGGCGCAGGACGCGCTGAACCGCTGGTGGTGGCCGGTGCTGATGATGTTCGGCCCGCCGGACGCGACGAGCCAGCACAGCGACACCTCGACGAAGTGGAAGATCAAGCGTTTCTCCAATGACGAGCTGCGCCAGAAGTTCGTCGATGCCACCGTGCCGCAGGCGCAATATCTCGGGCTGACGATTCCCGATCCCGGCATGACGCAGGATGCCGACGGGCATTGGCGCTACAGCGAGATCGACTGGACCGAATTCAAGCAGGTGCTCGCCGGGAACGGCCCGTGCAATCGCGACCGCATGGCCGCGCGCCGCAAGGCGCACGAGGAGGGGACCTGGGTGCGCGAGGCGGCTGCCGCCTATGCCGCAAAGCGCGCGCATCGCCAGACGGCGCAAGCCGCCGAATAGGAGATCACGATGGCCACGCCGAACACGCCGCTGTGGGAAGTCTTCATTCGCAGCCGCAACGGGCTCGCGCACAAGCATGTCGGTTCGCTGCACGCGAGCGACGCCACCATGGCGCTGCAGGCCGCCCGTGACATCTATACCCGCCGCGGCGAGGGCCTGTCGATCTGGGTCGTGCCGTCCACCGCGATCACTGCAAGCGATCCCGCAGATAAGGGTATGATGTTCGAACCGGCGGAATCGAAGATCTATCGGCACCCGACGTTTTACGAGGTGCCGGAAGAAGTAGGGCACATGTAGCGCTCTCTCTCCTCATGGTGAGGAGCCGCGAAGCGGCGTCTCGAACCATGAAGGCCCGTGACTCATGGCCCATCCTTCGAGACGGCGCTTCGCGCCTCCTCAGGATGAGGTCGGAACAAGTGGATAGATGGATAGGACCGATGCCCGTCGCCAACATCCAGGTCTCCGAAACGCCGATGGTGCTCTACACGCTGCGCCGCGCCGACGATGCCCTAATCCTCGGTCACAGGCTGTCGGAATGGTGCGGGCATGCGCCGATGCTGGAAGAGGATATGGCGCTGTCCAATATCGCGCTCGATCTCATCGGCCAGGCGCGGGAGCTCTACACCTACGCCGCCGCGGTCGAGGGCAAGGATAATGACGAGGACAAGCTCGCCTACCTGCGCGACGTCAGGCAGTACCGCAATCTGCTGCTGGTCGAGCAGCCGAATGGCGATTTCGCCCAAACGCTCGTTCGCCAGTTCTTCTATTCCGCCTTCGCCGACCTCTATTGGCGCGCGATGATGACCTCGCGCGACGCGACGCTCGCGGCGATTGCCGCCAAGTCCGAGAAGGAGAGCGCCTATCATCTGCGCCATGCCTCGGAATGGATCATCCGGCTCGGCGACGGCACGGACGAGAGCCACGTGCGGGCGCAGACTGCGATCGACCACCTCTGGGCCTTCACCGGCGAGATGTTCGCCGTCGACGACGGCGAGTGCGCCCTGATTCATGCCGGTATCGCCATCGATCCCGGGACCTTGCGCGGCCGCTGGCTGACGACGCTCTCCGATGTCATCAGCGAAGCAACGCTCGAGCTGCCGCAGAACGACTGGATGCAGCAGGGCGGCCGCGCCGGCCGCCACAGCGAGCATCTCGGCCATCTCCTGTCCGAGTTGCAGTCGATGCAGCGTACCTTCCCGGGGCTGACATGGTGACGGTGCTCGAGCACGATAGCGAGTTGCGCCAACGCGCGTGGGATGCCGCGGCCAGCGTGGTCGACCCCGAAATTCCGGTGCTGACCATCGCCGATCTCGGCGTGCTGCGCGACGTCGTATTCGACGGCGATCATGTCGAGGTCGCGATCACCCCGACTTATTCGGGCTGTCCCGCCATGAACATGATCGCGCTCGAAATCGAGGTCGCCCTGGAGCGCGCTGGATTCCATCGTCCGAAGGTGCGCACGGTGCTGTCGCCGGCCTGGACCACCGACTGGATGAGCGAGGAGGGCCGCCAGAAGCTGCGCGCCTACGGCATCGTGCCGCCGCAAGCCGCAAGCTCGCGCCGCGCGCTGTTCGGCGGGCAGGCCGTCGCTTGCCCGCAATGCGGCTCTGACAAGACCGAGCTGTTGTCCGAATTCGGCTCGACCTCCTGCAAGGCGCTGTGGCGCTGCAAGGCCTGCCGCGAACCGTTTGACTACTTCAAGTGTCATTGAGATGAGCACGATGCCAACCCCGTCGTCATTGCGAGCGCAGCGAAGCAATCCAGGCTGTCTCCGCAGGGGCAGTCTGGATTGCTTGGTCGCATCTGCGCAAAATTGCTTCGCAATTTTGTCGCGAGCTCCTCGCAATGACAGCTGTGGTTCAAATTCAGGGTGCCCGTAATGTCCGCAGCCGCACCTCGCTTCCATCGCCTGGCCGTCAGCGACCTCCGTCGCGAGGCGTCCGACGCCGTCTCGATGACCTTCACCATCCCGGGCGAACTCGCCGGCGACTATGCCTTCACCCCCGGCCAGTACCTGACGCTCCGCACCACGCTGGATGGTGAGGAGGTGCGACGCTCCTATTCGATCTGCTCCGGGCCCAACGACGGCGAGATCCGCATCGCGGTGAAAAAGGTGGACGGCGGCGCGTTTTCGAATTGGGCGGCGGACGAGCTGAAATGCGGCGACGAGCTCGACGTGATGACGCCGACCGGGCGCTTTGGCGTGGTGCCGCCGGCCGATTGCGGGCGCGTCCATGTCGGCTTTGCCGCCGGCTCCGGCATCACGCCGATCCTGTCGATCGTGAAGGGCGTGCTCGCACGTGAGCCGGACAGCCGCTTCTTCCTGTTTTACGGCAACCGTGCGACCGACAACATCATGTTCCTCGAGGCGCTCGAGGAGCTCAAGGATCGCTTCATCGATCGCCTCTCGATCTTCCACGTCATCTCCGGCGAGGAGCAGGACATCCCGATCCTGCATGGCCGGCTCGACGGCGACAAGGTGAGGGTGCTGTTGCGCTCGCTGGTGCCGGCGGGAAGCGTCGATCACGTCTTCATCTGTGGTCCATCAGGCATGAGCGAGGAGATCGAGGTGACTTGCCGCGATCTCGGCATCGCGGAGGAGCGCATTCACGTGGAGCGCTTCGTCTCCGAATTCGGCGGCAAGCCGCGGCCGAAGAAGGCTGTTGCGCCCGATGCGCCACCGAAGGCGATCGCGTCGCTGATCATCGACGGCAAGCGGCGCGAGGTGCCGGTCGCCGCGGATGAAGCGATCCTCGATGCGGCACTGCGTGCCGGCGTCGATCTGCCCTTCGCCTGCAAGGGCGGCATGTGCTCGACCTGCCGCGCCAAGCTGGTCGAGGGCGAGGCGCCGATGGACATCAACTATTCGCTGGAACCCTGGGAGCTGAAGGCCGGCTTCGTCCTGACCTGCCAGGCGAAGCCGTCGTCGGAGCGGGTCGTGGTCGATTACGACCATGTCTGAACGGGCGGATCAGAACCCGGCAATGCAAATGCGTCGCATTATTTGACAGTGTGAGCCAAGCAGCAGAACATCATGAGCAAACAGCTGGCCGGGAGAAGCGCGTGAACGTCAAGGCCGCCCTGTCGCCCGAGGATATCGCCCGCGCCTGTGCCGACGCGATGTGGGCGGAAGACGATGCCTCAAAAGGTCTCGGCATGGAGATCGTCGAGATCGGTCCGGGCTTTGCGACGCTTGCGATGACGGTGCGGCCGGACATGGTCAACGGTCAGCGCATTGCCCATGGCGGCTTCATCTTTACGCTCGCCGATTCCGCGTTCGCTTTCGCCTGCAACTCGCACAACGAGCGTGTCGTCGCGGCGCAGGGCCAGATCACCTTCATCAAGCCGGGCAAACTCGGCGACCTCCTGGTTGCGAAGGCGCGCGAAGTGACCCGCAACGGCCGCTCCGGCATCTACGACGTGAGCGTGACGGCCGGTGACATCGTTATCGCGGAATTCCGCGGGCATTCGCGTGTCATTCCCGGCACGTGGCTGCCGGCACAAGATCAATAAACGCAGCAATAAAAAGAACAGACCAATGATGTGGGGAATCGAGGATGGCTCTGACGAGACGCAAGGAAGGTGGCAGCGCTTATAGTGCTGACATGGACGCGCAGGAGCGCGCGTCGCGCGACGAGATCATGGCGCTGCAAAAGCAACGTCTGGGCTGGTCGCTGAAGCACGCCTACGACAACGTCGCGCACTATCGCAAGGCCTTCGACAAAGCCGGCGTGCATCCGTCCGATTTTCGCGAGCTCTCCGATCTCGCGAAATTTCCGTTCACCGTGAAGACGGACCTGCGCGACAACTATCCCTTCAACATGTTCGCCGTGCCGCGCGAAAAACTGGTGCGCGTGCATGCGTCCTCCGGGACGACGGGCAAGCCGATCGTGGTGGGGTATACCCAGCGCGACATCGACACGTGGTCCGACGTGATGGCGCGCTCGATCCGCGCGGCCGGCGGCCGCACCGGCATGATCATCCACAATGCCTACGGCTACGGCCTGTTTACCGGTGGTTTGGGCGTGCACTATGGCGCAGAAAAGCTCGGCTGCACGGTGGTGCCGATCTCCGGCGGCATGACCGAACGGCAGGTGCAACTCATCAACGATTTCCGGCCCGACATCATCACGGTGACGCCGAGCTACATGCTGGCGATCCTCGACGAGTTCAAGCGCCAGAGGCTCGATCCGCGCCAGTGCTCGCTCAAGGTCGGCATCTTCGGCGCCGAGCCCTGGACCAACGCGATGCGCGGCGAGATCGAGGATGCCTTCGACATGGATGCGACCGACATCTATGGCCTCTCGGAGGTGATCGGCCCCGGCGTCGCGCAGGAATGCATCGAGACCAAGGACGGCCTGCACATCTGGGAGGATCACTTCTATCCGGAAGTGATCGATCCCGAGACCGGCGTGGCGCTGCCCGACGGCGAGAAGGGTGAGCTGGTCTTCACCTCGCTCACCAAGGAAGCGTTCCCGGTGATCCGCTATCGCACCCGCGACCTGACGCGACTGCTGCCGGGCACGGCGCGGCCGGGCATGCGGCGCATGGAGAAGGTGACGGGCCGCTCCGACGACATGATCATCCTGCGCGGGGTCAATTTGTTCCCGACCCAGATCGAGGAGGTGCTGCTCGCCACCGACTGGTGCGGGGGGCACTTCATCCTGGAGCTGACCCGCGAAGGCCGCATGGACGAGCTGACCATCATCGCCGAGGCACGGCCCGAGAGCTGGGACGGAAGGGGGCTCGTCGATCATGCCGACCGGATCTCGACCCACATCAAGAACACGATCGGCATCAGCTCCAAGGTCCAAGTGGTCGCGCCCGCCACGCTGGAACGCTCGCTGGGCAAGGCCAAGCGTCTCTACGACAAGCGGCCGAAGGATTGACTTGACCGGCCCCAAAGGCGACAAGGCCCGCGAGAAATCGTGGGTCTTTTGATGTCGCCAGCCGATACCAGAACCGTCGAGGCGCGTTGCGTGCGCCTCAACGCCAAGGCCGAAAATGCCGCCGCGCTTGCGCCGATCGTCGAGCATCATAGCCTCACGCGCGGTCCGAACGATCTGTTGGTCGAGGTGAAGGCCGCCGCCGTCAATCCGTCCGACGTCAAGGCCGCGACGGGGCTGATGCCCTATGCCGTGTTCCCGCGCACCCCCGGCCGCGACTATGCGGGCGTGGTGATCGACGGGCCGGCCGGCACGGTCGGCCACGAGGTGTTCGGCTCTTCCGGCGATCTCGGCATCCGCCGCGACGGGACCCATGCGAGCCATCTCGTCGTCGAGGTCGATGCGGTCGTGGAGAAACCCGGGACTGTGTCGTGGGAAGAGGCCGCCGGCATTGGCGTTCCCTTCGTCACCGCCATGGAAGGCTTTCGCCGTGCCGGCGTGCCGAAGAGCGGCGAGACCGTGTTGGTGTTCGGCGTCAACGGCAAGGTCGGTCAGGCCGCCGTGCAGATCGCGACCTGGCAGGGCGCGCGCGTGATCGGCGTCGTGCGCAAGGCGGAAGCCTATGAGGGGCATGCCAGCGGACCGATCGCGGTGATCGACGCCTCCGCGATCGACGTCGCGACGCGCGTGCGCGAATTGACCGGTGGCAAGGGCGCCGACATCGTCTTCAACACGGTCGGCGATCCCTATTTTCAGGCGGCGCACAAGTCGCTTGCGTTGCGCGGTCGCCAGATCCTGATCGCCGCGATCGATCGCATCGTGCAGTTCAACATTCTGGAATTCTACCGCGGCCAGCACACCTATGTCGGCATCGACACGCTCGGCCTGTCCTCGGCCGCAACAGGCGCGGTGCTGCGCGACCTTGGTCCCGGCTTTGCCAGTGGGCTCCTGAAACCGTTTCCGATCAAGGCAAGTGCGATCTATCCGCTCGAGCGCGCGAAGGAGGCGTATGTCGCCGTCGCCGGCTCGTCTCGCGATAGAGTGATTCTGAAGCCGTAACGCGCCGTCATTGCGAGCGCAGCGAAGCAATCCAGAATGTATCCGCGGCGGGCAGCCTGGATTGCTTCGCTGCGCTCGCAATGACGGAGATTGGCGAAAGACCTGAGACAACCGATGGAATCGACCCAGCTCGTCATCCTTGCCGGCCTCGTCATTGGCCTGATCTACGGCGCCGTCGGCCTGCTCAGCGGCTTTTGCCTGATGAGCAGCATGCGCGGCTGGCTCGCACAGGGGGACGGGCGGCTGGTGCGGACCTATGCGTTGGCGATGGCGGTTGCGATCGCCGTCAGCCAATTCCTGGCGGGAAGCGGCACGGTCGATCTGGGCAAGTCCATTTATCTGCAACAGACCTTTTCGGTGCCGGTGCTGTTCCTGGGCGGCCTGCTGTTCGGCTACGGCATGGTGCTGTCGAACGGCTGCGGCTCGCGGGCGCTGGTGCTGCTCGGCCGCGGCAATCTCCGCTCCTTCGTCGTCGTGATCGTGCTCGCGATTGCTGCGCAGATGACGCTCAAGGGCCTGGTCGCGCCGGCCCGCATTGCGCTGGTCCAGGCGTCGCAAACGACCGTCAACGCGAATTCGCTGCCGTCGCTGCTGGCAACGTTCGGTGCCGCGGAATCGGTTTCGCGTGCGCTTGCTGCCGCCGCGATCGTCGTCGCCCTGATCCTGTTCGCGTTCGCGCATCCGGCGTTCCGCCGCTCGCCGGGCCAGATCGCCGCCGGCGTTCTCGTCGGTCTTCTCGTGGCCGGCGGCTGGTTCGTCACCGGCTATCTCGGCGCCGACGACTTCAATCCGGTGCCGGTGACCTCGCTCACCTTCGTCGCGCCGATCGCGGACGCGCTGCAATACGCCATGCTCTCGACCGGCCTGACGCCCAACTTCGGCAGCGCGACGGTTGCCGGCGTTTTCGCCGGCAGCCTGGTGACGGCAATTGCAACGCGCCGCTTCAAGCTTGAAAGCTATTCCTCGCCGCGCCACATGCTGCGCTCGGGCACCGGCGCGGCGCTGATGGGGATCGGCGGCGTGATGGCGTTCGGCTGCTCGATCGGGCAGGGCCTCACCGGCGTGTCGACGCTGGCGCTGGGCTCGTTCGTCGCGGTCGCCGGCATCCTGATCGGCACGACGGCAGGCCTGCGCGGAAGCTTGCGCGTTCAGCCCCTCGCGGTGGCCTGACCGCGCAGCAGCCGGTCGCCCAGCGTCGCAAGGCCGATGCCGGTGACGATGAGTGCGGCCGCAATCGCAAGACTCATGTCGATGGGCTCGCCCAGCAGGATCGCAGCACTGGCGATGCCGACGAGCGGTGTCCCGGTGGTGCCGAGGGAGGTGGTCAGGGCCGAGATGCTCTTGTTGACCATCGACATCGCCCAATAGGCCAGCGCCGTTCCGACCAGCCCCGAATAAAGGAACAGCAATACGAGTCGCCACGACCACTCCGCGTGCGGGAGGCCGTCCGCGATTGTCGCTCCCACCGAGAGCACGATCGTTGCCACGAGCACCTGCCAGATCAGCAGTTGGAGCGGGGATGCGATCCACCGATGTGCGCGGATGCAGATGATGTTCGCGGCCCAGGAGATCGCGGCCAGGATGACCATGCCGGCGCCGAGCAGGGCGTTGGCATTGGTCCAGTTGATCGAGGCCGGATTCAGGATAACGGCAAGGCCGATCAATCCAAGCAGAGCACCTGCGAGCTTTGGCGCGGTCAGCGTGTCCTTTCCGAGCAGAGGGGCGGCGAGTGCGACCCAGAGCGGCGTGGTGTAGCCGAGCACGATGGCCTTGCTCGCGGGCAGGAAGCGCACACCGGCCGCAACCAGGACCGAAAACACCGTCATGTGCAGCAGCGCCACGCTCAGGACCACCGGGATGTCGCGCCGCTCCGGAATCACCAGATTGTTGCTAAGCCCGAGGATCACGAACAATCCAGCCAGCGCGATCCAGCTTCGGATTGCCGAAGTCCACAGTGGCGAAAGGAACTGCACGAGCTGCTTCGTCACCGACCAGTTCACGCCCCAGGCCAGCACGACGATGAGGAACAGGCCGATGGCCGCGCGGGGTGACAGTGAGTTCATCTCGGAGGTCCTTGAAGCCGTCCAGTGCGGCGGATAGCATCCGGGCTGGCACTAGAAAAAGTGCCAGATCGGAAAGGAAGAAGGTGCCAGTTTCGGAAAGCATGATTTCCGCGCTGATAGACCTGAAACGAGCCGACGAGCAGGGGCTGGTGGCGCAGCTGACGAGCCAGCTCCGAAGCCTGATCGCGACCGGCCGCCTCGGCAAGGGCCGCACGCTGCCATCGAGCCGACGGCTTGCGAGCGATCTCGGCGTTTCGCGCAACACCGTCACTTATGCGTTCGAGCAGCTCGCAGCCGAAGGATATCTCGCGGCGTCGCACGGCCGCCGGCCGGTGGTGACGGTCGACGGCGGCGAACGCATCAAAGGCGCCGTCGCGTCCGGCGCGCGCTCCGGCAAGCTGCGCCTCTCACCCTGGGCTTCGAGTCTCAAGCAGGCCGACTGGCCAATGTCGTATCAGGCGCCATTGAAACCGTTGCGCCCGGGGCACGGCGATGCGCGGGAGTTTCCGAACGAAATCTGGGCCCGATGCCTGCGCCGCAGTGCCGTGCGGGCGGGCAAGCGCGAGCTCGGTGTCGTCAATCGGGCGCGGCTGCGCGAGGTGCTGGTGCATTATCTGGCGACCAGCCGGGGCGTCCGCGCCACGGCAGACCAGATCATGATCCTGCCGAGTGCGCAGGCGGCGTTGACCTTGATTGCAGCGACCGTTGTCGCACCCGGCGACGAGGTCTGGGTCGAGGATCCCGGCTATCCCGGCGCCGCGGCCGCCTTCCGCGCGTCCGGCGCGCGCGTGACGGGAATGATTCTCGACGAGCAGGGCATGCAGCGGATGCCGGGCCTCGCGGCTCCGACGCTCATCTTCATGACTCCGTCGCATCAGCATCCAACCGGGCGGTTGATGTCGCTGGCCCGGCGCACCGAGTTTCTCGGGCTGAGCCGGCCCGGCAAGACCTGGATCGTCGAGGACGATTACGACGGTGAATTCCACTATGACAGCCGGCCGGTACCGGCCTTGCAGGGGATCGATGCACACGGCCGCGTGTTCTATGTCGGCACCTTCTCGAAGGCGATGACGTCGGATATCCGGCTCGGCTATCTCGTCGCGCCGCTTGCGCTGGCCAGCACCCTGGAGATCGCGCAGCGACACATGGGCTTGATCGCCGCCAGCCACGTCCAGGACGGGCTGGCCGAATTCATCGCCGACGGGCATTTCCTGGCCCATCTGCGCAGGATGCGGCGGCTCTATCACGCGCGTCGCGATCCCCTCGCCGAAGAACTGGAGCGGCATCTGGGCGGGATGCTCTCGGTGGAGGTGCCTTCGGGCGGCATCCAGCTCGTCGCCCGCCTGACGCGCAGTCGTGCCGATCAAGCGATGGTCAAACGGTTGGTCGCGACGGGCGTCGAGACGCGGGCCTTGTCCAGCCTGTCGCTCGGGCGGCCGCGCGACCACGGACTGCTGCTCGGCTTTGCAGCCTGGCGCGAGAGCGAGATCAGTGCGGCGGTGCGGACGATGGCAACCTGCTTCTAGTGCAAGGGCGCTACTTCACGGCCTTCGTCACGATGCGGATCTCGGAGGTCAGCGTCCGGTGCACCGGGCATTTGTCGGCGATCTCCATCAGCTTCTTGCGCTGCTCGGCATCGAGCACGCCGTCCATCGCGATGTCGCGCTCGATCTGGTCGAGCATGCCCTCGCGTGTCTCGCACTCGGCGCAATCCTTGGCATAAATCTTGGAATGTTTCAGCGTGACGGTGACGCGGTCGAGCGGAAGGGACTTGCGGTCGGCATAGAGGCGCATGGTCATGGAGGTGCAGGCCCCGAGGCCGGCGAGCAGGAAATCATAGGGCCCTGGGCCGGCATCCTCGCCGCCGGCAGCCACCGGCTCGTCCGCCACGAGATGATGCGGGCCGACCGTGATGATCTGGTTGAACTTGCTCGTGCGGGTCTCCTGCACCACCACCTTGCGTGGCTCCTCAGGAAGATCCATGGCTTTCGCGGGCTTCGCAACCTCGATGTAGCGGCTCGTCCAGGCGACGATCACGTCGGCCGCGTAGAGCGCATCGGCGGGCTTGCTCAGGAGATGATCGGCGTGGTCGAGCGAAACGAAGCTCTTGGGGTGCCTCGCCGCAACGAAGATCCTGGTCGCATTGTCGATGCCGACGGTGTCGTCGACCGGCGAATGCATCACCAGCAGCGCCTTGTGCAGGCCGGTGACGTCTTTCATCAGCTCGTGCTCGACGATGTCGTCGAGGAACTCGCGTTTGATCCGGAACGGCCGTCCCGCGAGCGAGACTTCGACCTCGCCCTGCGCGCGGATGTTGTCGATATGCTCCTTGAAGAGGCCGGTGACGTGGGCCGGATCGGACGGCGCCGCGATGGTCACGACGGCCTTGGCTTCGGGGATTTGTCCCGCTGCGGCCAGGATCGCCGCGCCGCCGAGGCTGTGGCCGATCAGGATCGACGGCGCCCTGCGGACTTTGCGCAGATGATCGGCGGCGCGCACGAGATCGGCGACGTTGGAGGAAAACGTCGAATTGGCGAAGTCGCCTTCGCTGGAGCCGAGCCCGGTGAAGTCAAAGCGCAGCACCGCAATGCCCTTGGCGGCGAGCGCAACCGAGATGCGCTTGGCCGCCAGCGTGTCCTTGCCGCAGGTGAAGCAGTGCGCGAACAGCGCGAAAGCCGCGGGCTCGCCGTCCGGCAGTTCGAGCGCGGCTGAAAGCTGATGGCCGCCTTCGCCGGTGAATTGAAAGCGTTCCGTCGGCATGGGCTTCCCCCGTTCTTGGTTGAACCTAGTCGCTCGAATAGCGCTGCTCGGCCCAGGGATCGCCGCGGTTGTGGTAGCCGCGGACTTCCCAGAAGCCTGGCGCATCCTCGGTCAGGAATTCGATGGCCTGGAGCCATTTGGCGCTCTTCCAGAAATACAGATGCGGCACGACGAGACGCACGGGACCGCCATGTTCCTCGGTCAGCGGCTTGCCCGACCAGCTATGGGCGAGCAGGGCGTCTTCGGCGGCAAAGTCTTCCAGCGCGAGGTTGGTGGTGTAGCCGTCATAGGAATGCAGCACCACGAAGCGCGCGTCCTCGCGCGGCTGGCAGGCCGCGAGCAGCTCGCGCGTCGCAAGCCCTTCCCACTCGTTGTCGTAGCGGGACCAGGTCGTCACGCAGTGGATATCGGATGTGAACTGCGCCTGCCTCTGCGCCGTGAATTCGGCAAAGGTCCAGAACACGGGCGTTTCGACCGCGCCATAGACATCGAGCCGCCAGCGCTCGCGCGAAACCGGCGGCACGACGCCGAGATCGAGCACAGGCCAGTCCTTGGTGAGGTGCTGGCCGGGCGGCAGCCGCTGGTCCTCCGGGCGTGTGACCTTGCCGGTGAGGAAGCGGCCCTCGCGCGCCCATTTTTCCTTGGTGCGCGTCAACTTGCTGTCGGATGGCGTCTCGTCGGCCATGGTCTACTCGTGCCGATGCATTGCGGAGGCGTGCTTGGTGTCGCGCATGGTAGCATAGATGAGCAGCGACAGGCAGATGATGCCCGCAAGATAGAAGTAGAACCACTCCTCGTGCCCGATGCTCTTGAAATAGAGCGCGATCGCCGGCGCCGTGCCGCCGAAGATCGAGACCGTGATGGCGTAGGGCAGGCCGACGCCGAGGGCGCGGACATTGGTCGGGAACAGCTCGGCCTTGACCACCGCGTTGATCGAGGTGTAGCCGGCCACAAACAGCCAGGCGGCACAGATCAAGATGAATGCCATGAAGGGCGATTTGGTCTCCTTCAGCGTCATCAACAGCGGCACGGTCGCGAGCGTGCCGGCGACACCGAAGAAGATCAGGAGCGGCTTGCGGCCGATCCTGTCGGAGATCGCGCCATAGATCGGCTGGAGGATGGTCGCGAAGATCAACGTGCCGAAGATCACGAAAGTGGTCTGGTCCTCGGTCAGCCCGACCGAGAGTTTCACGAAGGTCTGCATGTAGGTGGTGAAGGTGTAGAACGCCGCAGTGCCGCCGGCGGTGAGGCCGACCACCAGCAACAGCTCGCGCGGGTAGCGCAAGAGGTTGGTGATCGATCCGGTCGGCTTCACCACCTTCTTGGCCTCCTCGAACGCCTCGGTCTCGTGCAGGCCGCGCCGCATCACCGCGGCGAAGATCGCGAGCGCCGCGCCGATCGCGAAGGGGATGCGCCAGCCCCAGGCCTTCAACTCGTCCGGCGAGAGGAAGACCTTTTGCAGGAGCAGCAGCACGATGATCGCGGTGAGCTGGCCGCCGATCAGCGTCACGTATTGGAAGCTGGAGTAGAAGCCGCGGTGCTTGGGATCCGCGACTTCGCTGAGATAGGTGGCGCTGGCGCCATATTCGCCGCCGAGGCTCAGGCCTTCGATGACGCGGGCGAGCGCCAGGATCACCGGCGCGGCGAAGCCGATCGTGGCATAGGTCGGCGTCAGCGCGATGATCAGCGAGCCGAAGCACATGAAGACGACGGACAGGGTCAACGAGATGCGGCGGCCGAAATGGTCGGCGAGATAGCCGAAGAACCAGCCGCCCAAGGGGCGCATCAGGAAGGTCGCCGCGAATACGACGGCGACATTCAGTTGCTGCACGACGGGGTCGTCGCCGGGGAAGAAGGCGGGAGCGAAATAGAGCGCGAACGCCGTGTAGGCGTAGAAGTCGTACCACTCGACGAGATTGCCGATTGAGCCGATGAAGATCGCCTTGATCCGCCGCTCGGCGTCGGCGATGTCGATGCGGTCGGAGGCCGTTCGGATTGCTTGCTCAGTCACGTCCGGCCTCTCCGTATTGCTGTTTGGAGGGGCCTACATCGCCTTTCCCAACAGAAATGGCAACTGGCGGGGACCTCTCACCGTGCCTTGTGACCACGTCACCGTGCCGGCCGGATCGAGGGCGAAATCCGGAATCCGCTTCAGCCATTCCTCCAGCGCAACCTGCATCTCCATGCGTGCAAGGTTGGAACCGACGCAGCGGTGAATACCGAGGCCGAAGGCGGCGTGGCGATTTTCGCGCCGGTCGATCACGACTTTGTCAGCGTCCGGAAACATCCTGGGGTCGCGGTTCGCGGCCGGGAAGGACAATAACACCATGTTGCCCGCCTTCACCGGGCAGCCCGAGATCGTCGTTTCCTTGACCACTTCGCGGGCCATCGTCACTGGCGAATAGGCGCGCAGCAGCTCTTCCACCGCAGTCGGGATCAGCCCGGGCTCGGCGATCAGCCGCTCGCGATCGGCCGGCGTTTTCGCAAGATGCCAAAGCGAGGAGCCGATCGCGCTCCAGGTGGTGTCGATGCCGGCGATCAGGAGCAGACGCAGCGAGCCCAGCACGTGGGAGTCCTCGAGCGGATTGCCCTCCTTGTCCCTGGCATTCATCAGATAGGAGATCAGGTCATTGGTCGGCTTCGTCTTGCGGGCCTCGATATGAGCGCTGAAATAGGCGCTCATCTCCTGGGCGGCCTGGAGCAGCTTGCTCTCGTCCTTGATGCCGAGCTCCAGGATCATGTGGATCCAGTTGACGAAGAGGTCGCTGTCGCCTTCGGGAATGCCGAGCATGTGCGCGATCGCGCGCACTGGAATGTGCTTGGTGTAGCGCGCCGCAGCGTCCACGCTCTTTTCGGCGATGAAGCCGTCGATCAGCTCGTTGCAGATGGCGCGGACCCGCGGCTCGAGCTTCTTCATCGCGTCCGGCGTGAACGGCGGCAGCAGCAACTGCTTGGCCGGCTTGTGCACGGGCGGATCGGAGGTGATCGGCGGGGCTGCATTCCTGGCGACCTCGGGACGCACGTCGCGGACGATGATGCGGCGTGAGGAGAAATGCTCGGTATCGTTGGCGATCTCGCGCACCGCCTCATAGGTTGTCGGCAGGTAGCAGCCGAGAAAGCGCTTGGTATGCACGACCGGGCTCGCCGCGCGCAGCTCGTCCCAGATCGGGAAGGGATCGTCCGTCCATTGCGGATCGGTGTGGTCGAAATCATGGACCCAGTCGGTCACGGGCGGATGAGCGGCGGGCTGGCTGACGTCAGACATCTCGGAAAATCCCTCGGGGCTCGTGTTCGCTGAAAGCACGCACAACGCGCGGGAAAAGCGCGCTACTCCTCGGTCACATCGATTGCGATTTCCGGACAATTGGACTTGGCAAGCCAGGCCTTGTCTTCCAGACCCGGCGGGACGGTGCCGTCTCCGGCTTCATGGGCGTTGCCGTATTCGTCGAGCTCGAACAGCTCCGGCGCGAGCGCCTTGCAGCGGGCGTGGCCCTGGCATTTGTCGGGATCGACGTGAACCTTCAGGCGCTCTGCCATTGCGGCTTCCTCGGTCGTGTGCGCAGCCGCCGAAGACGGCGCGTTTCCTCATCTGGGATTTGTCTAAGTTATATCCTATTACATTCGCGGCAGGCTTCCCCTGTCAAGCGCAAACTTATAGGCTTGGCTTCAAGATGCGTTCACAACTCGCTCGCAAGCCCGAGAAGACCTACCACCACGGCGATCTCCGCGACGCCCTGATCAAGGCCGCGCTGCGCGAAGCGGAGCGGGGCGGCGCCGAGGCGATCAGCATCAAGGGTTTGGCAAAGCAGCTCGGCGTCTCGCAGCCGGCGCCATACCGGCATTTTGCCGACCGCGAGGCCTTGCTGGCGGCGGTGACGGCGGAGGCGTTCCGGCAGCTCAGCGCAATTCTGCGGGCGGCGATGGCAAGGCCGTCGAAGCAATCGAAGCTGTCGCGGCTCGCGCTGGCCACGCTCGACTTCGGTCTGCGTCGCAACGGTGTCTACCGGCTGATGTTCGCCTCGCGCACCGTGTCCTGCGCAGCCAAAGGCAGCGAGCTGCACGAGGCCACGCGCGAGACCTTTTCGCTGGTGATCGAGGCCCTGGAGGCTCCGGCGGTCGGCTATTTGCGCGAGCGGCAAGCGCTCAAGATCTGGGCGGCGGTGCATGGCGTGGTGATGCTGGCCGAGCAGGGCCTGTTCACCGGCGAGGCGGCGCATGCCACGCGCGAGGAGCTGGTCGAGGATTTCGTGGGCGAAACCAAGGCCGCTCTGGCCGCCGCGATCAAGGATGCCCGGCGTCGAGAAAAGAACGGCGCCTAAGCCTTCGCCTTCAACAACCTCATCAGCTTGTCGACCGCGCTGTCCGGTGTGGTCACGACTGGGCGGCCGGTGGCTTCCGCAACCAACGGCGCAGTCGCGGCGATGCTGAATTGTGCGAGTGCGATGACGTCGCAATCGCGCAGATCGCGCGAAGCTTCCGCAATCAGCCGGTCGTGCGTGGCGCGGTCGCCGCGGTCGAGTGCCGCCAGTGCACCTTCGGCGAGCTTCGGCACGATTTGGACGGACGCCGGAAACTCCGCCGGCATCGAGGCCAGGGTCGGCGGGAAGGTCGAGAGCAGGCCGATGCGCCTGCCCATTGTCACCGCACGTTCGATCATGGCTTCGTTCGGCTTGAGCACCGGCATCGGCGCATGCGCCTGCGCGACGGCTTCGATGCAGGGGCCGAAAGCCGAACAGGTGAACAGGATCCCGTCCGCCCCCGTTGCTGCGGCGTAATCGCCCAGTGCGAGGAACCGCTCGGTCATGGCATCGGTGAGCGCGCCGTCGCGCGCCAAATCTGCCGACAGGCTGTCGTCGAGCAGGTTCATCAGCCGCGCCTCCGGCCACGTCGTTGCGAACGCGGCCTCGATCGGCGCGATGGAATGCTTGAGGGCGTGGATCAGGGCGATGCGCATGGGAGATCGTCTTTTTCTCCTCTCCCCGTTCTTACGGGGAGAGGGATGGGGTGAGGGGCTCTATCTGCGTAAGAGGTGAGAGTTGGACGCGCGGAGAATCCCCCTCGCCCGGATCGCTGCGCAATCCGGCCTCTCCCCGCGAGCGGGGAGAGGTGAACTCTTACTTGAACGGAATGGCGTACATCAAGCCGCCCTTGCTCCAGAGGCCGTTGAGGCCACGATCGAGCTTGAGCGGGCTCGCCTTGCCGACATTGCGCTCATAGATCTCGCCGTAATTGCCGGTGGCCTTGATCGCCGTGACCAGCCATTTGTTGTCGAGCCCGAGCCGCGAGCCGAGATCGCCGGAGGCACCCAGCAGCCGCTGGATCGCGGGCGTCTGCGACTTCGTCATCTCGTCGACATTGGCTTGGGTGACGCCGAGCTCCTCGGCCTCGATCAGGCCGTAATGCAGCCAGGTGATGATGTCGCTCCAGACCTCATCGCCATTGCGGGTGAAGGGGCCGAGCGGTTCCTTGCTGATGGTCTGCGGCAGCACGACGTAATCGGCCGGGTTCGGCGCGGCAGTCGTTACCGCACCGGCGAGCGCGGAGGCGTCCTGGGTCATGGCATCGCAGCGGCCGCCGAAGAAGGTCTGGTACATGGTGTCGACGCGGTCGAACACCAGCGGCTTCCAGTCGATGCCATTGGCACGGCCGTAGTCGCCGAGCGTGACCTCGTGCGTGGTGCCCTGCGCCACGCAGACGGTGGCGCCCTTCAAATCCTTGAGCTCCTTCACGCCGAGGTCCTTCTTCACGACAAAACCCTGGCCGTCGTAGAAGTTGATCGGCCCCTGGCGGAGGCCCAGCGTCACGCCGCGCAAGTATGTCTGCGTCGAGTTGCGGTAGAGCACGTCGATCTCGCCCGATTGCAGCGCGGTGAAGCGGTTCTGCGCGGTCAGCGAGACGTAACGCACCTTGTTGGGATCACCAAGCACGCCGGCCGCGAGCGCGCGGCAATAGTCGACGTCGAGGCCCTTGTAATTGCCTTGCGAGTCCGGCGCCGAGAAGCCGGCAAAGCCGGCGCTGACGCCGCACACCAGCGTGCCGCGGCTCTTGACCGTGTCGAGCGTCGCCGCCGACACGACCGCCGTCGATGCCGCGAGCACGCCCGCCGCGATAACCACTTTCCTCATCATGCTACTCTCCCCTCAGTGATTGACACTACGCAACACGTTGTCGACGGCCGTGCCGAGCTTGTCGACGATCAGGTCGATCTCGTCCGCGGACGCGATATAGGGCGGCGCCAGCAGCACATGGTCGCCGCGCCCGCCATCCACGGTGCCGCCGCCGGGATAGCAGCCGAGCCCGTTGGCGAACGCCTCCGCCTTGATCTTCTGGTTCAGCTTGAGCGCGGGATCGAACGAGGTGCGGCTGGCGCGATCGGCGACGAACTCGATGGCCCAGAACAGGCCGCGGCCCCTGATATCGCCGACATGGCGGTGATTGCCGAAGCGTTCGGTCAGCCGTTGTTCGAGTTGCCGCCCGCGCTCCCTGACCTGCTCAAGCAGGCCATCCTCGCGGATCACGTTCTGCACCGCGAGCGCGGCCGCGCAGGCGAGGGGATGCGCCAGATAAGTGTGGCCGTGCTGGAAGGCGCCCGAGCCTGAGCGGATGGTGTCGATGATCCTGCCGCTCGCCAGCATCGCGCCGATCGGCTGATAGCCGCCACCGAGACCCTTCGCGATCGCCTGGATGTCGGGGGCGATGCCTTCCTGCTCCCAGGCATGCGTGGTGCCGGTGCGGCCCATGCCAGACATGACCTCGTCGAGGATCAGCAGCGCCCCGTGCCGGTCGCAGATCTCGCGGACCGCCCGGAAGTAGCCGTCCGGCGCGGTCACGGCGCCGGCGGTGGCGCCGACGACGGGCTCGGCGAGGAACGCCGCGACGGTGTCGGGGCCAAGCCGCTGGAACTCGGCTTCGAGTTCGGCGGCGAGGCGGGCGACGAACTGTGCGTCCGATTCGCCCTCGCGCTTCTCGTGATAGGCGAAGGCCGGCGTCACGTGGCTGAACGCCGCGGAGAGCAGCGGCGCATAGGGCGCGCGACGCCAGGCATTGCCGCCGGCGGCCAGCGCGCCGAGCGTATTGCCGTGATAGCTTTGCCGCCGCGCGATGAAATGTTGCCGCCGCGGTTCGCCGCGCTCGATGAAATATTGCCGGGCGAGCTTGATGCTGGCCTCGATGGCCTCGGATCCGCCGCTGACGAAATAGGCGTAGGCGAGACCGCCGGGCTCGTGCCCGACCAGCGTTTCGGCCAGCGCCTCGGCCGGCTCGGAGGAGAAGAACGCGGTGTGCGCGTAGGCGAGCGTCGCGGCCTGCTTTGTCATCGCAGCGATCACGCGCGGGTGCTGGTGGCCGAGGCAGGAGACCGCCGCGCCGCCGGAGGCATCGATGATACGCCGCCCGTCCTCGGCGAAGAGATAGACGCCTTCGCCGCCGATCGCCCTGGACGGCGTCTCGCGCAACGAACGATGCAGCACGCGGCTGGTGCGGGTGCTCATGGGTCAACCTTTCTCTGAGACATAGGTGGAGACCGCAGCCAGTCGCGCCTCGGTATTCTCCAGCCGCTTCTTCGCGGCCGTGCCGCCGAGCGCGAACGTCACCGCCGCGAGCGACTGCGCGATCGCGATGGCGCCGGTGAGACTCGGGAAGAAACCGGGGGAGGAGGCTGCTTCGAACAGCAGCACGTGGTCGGCGCCCTCCGCCATTGGCGCCGTGACGCTATCGGCGATGGCGATCAGCGTCGCGCCGGCATGATAGGCGGCCTGCGCGACGCGGACGCTGGCATGCGTGTAGGGCAGGAAGCCGATGACGATGACGGCTTCCCCGGGCCGGAATGCGCCGAGATCGAGGTCGTCGGGACCGGACGCGCCGACGATCTGCACCTGTTCGGGGCGGAACAGCCGCAGCTCGTAGTTCAGCAGTTCCGCGACGCTGCGGCAGCTTCGATAGCCTGCGATCCAGATCCGCTTGGCGTCGTGCAGCGCGCGGGCGGCTTCCGCAATCGGTTGCGCCGGGATCCGCGGGAGCCCGGCAGCCTCGGCCTCGAGCTTGTCGGTGATGAGCGCGACATCGGCGTTCGGTCCGTGGCGACGGCATTTTGCGCGGCCGGAGAAGGGCGCGGTCTGCGACGGCCGCCGCGCCTCGGTCAGCGCCGCGCGCAATTCCTCCCAGCCGGAATAGCCGATCGCCTTTGCTAGCCGCGTGAACGCGGCTGGATCGGCGCCGGCCTCCGCCGCGAGATCGCGCATCGAACGGGTGGTGGCGTCGTAGTCATTGGCGGCGACGAAGCGCCCGACCTCCTGCAACCGCATCGGGAGCGATGGCAATGCAATGCGCAGTTCGCTCAGCGGCGAGGATTTCGCGGGCTCGACCATGAAACATTTGTTGCATGAAATTGATATCGGTGCAACAGTTGACGTGCGCCGCCGGAAATCGCTGCCTGTCGAGAAGGATTTTTGTGCTGTGACCTCAGATACTCCGAGACCGCCGCCGCGCCGCCGCCTCTTCGGCGCATGGGGACGCCGCGAGCTGAACGGCTTGTTGTGGCAGGTCCTGGTGGTCGGCATCGCGGTTGCTGTCGTTGCCTTCCTCTGGTCCAACACCGTCACCAACCTCTCGGCCCGCCGCATCACGACCGGCTTTGCCTTCCTCGGCCGCGAGGCCGGCATGCCCATCGCCGACAGCCTGCTCGCCTATAGTCCGAGAGACACCTATTTCTGGGCCTTCGTGGTCGGCGTCGCCAACACCTTGCGCGTCGCCGTGATCGGCATCGTGCTCGCGACGATTTTGGGCACGGTGATCGGCATCTCGCGGCTGTCGGCCAACTGGCTGCTGTCGCGGCTCGCCGCCGTCTATGTCGAAACGCTTCGCGACGTCCCGCTGCTGCTCCAGCTCCTGTTCTGGTACGTGCTGATGCAGGCTCTGCCGGCCGCGCGCGCCGCGTGGCGGCCGGTCGAGGGGGTGTTCCTCTCCAATCGCGGCCTGATCCTGCCGGCGATCCCGGTGGGCTCGCCGCAGCTCTGGGTGCTCGGTACGGCAGCGCTGGGCTGCGCCGCGTTCTATGTCGTCCGGCGGTGGCTGGTCGCGCAGCAGATGCGCGACGGCAAGCCGCGGCCGGCGTGGCCGTTTGCGGTTGCGCTTGTGATTGCGCTGCCGGCGCTGGTGTCGGTGCTGCTCGGCGTGTCCTGGACCATCGAATGGCCCGAGCTGCGCGGCTTCAACTTCGTCGGCGGGCTGACGCTGGCGCCGGAATATTTCGCGCTGCTGATCGCGCTCGTCACCTACACCTCGGCGTTCATTGCCGAGATCGTGCGCAGCGGCATCCAGTCGGTGCCGCGCGGCCAGTGGGACGCCGCCAATGCACTCGGCCTGCGTCGCAGCTTCATGCTGCGGCAGATCATCCTGCCGCAGGCGCTGCGGGTGATCGTGCCGCCAATGACGAGCCAATATTTGAACCTGACCAAGAACTCCTCGCTCGCGGTCGCGATCGGCTACCAGGACGTGGTCTCGGTCGCCAACACCACGTTGAACCAGACCGGGCAGGCGATCGAGGCGATCGCGCTGATCATGGCGGTGTTCCTGACCATCAGCCTCGGCATCAGCTTGTTCATGAACTGGTACAATGCGCGCATCGCGCTGGTGGAGCGCTGAGGATGACGGCGATTACCGATATTCCTGACGCGCCGCGCGCTGCCCGCCGCCCGCAGATGGGCAACCCGATAGTGCGCTGGCTGCGGACCAATCTGTTCTCTTCCATCCCGAATGGCATTCTCACGGTCGTGCTGCTGGCGGTGCTCGCCAAGGGCATTTTCAGCTTCGTGCAGTGGGGCATTGCCAATGCGGTCTGGCTCACGCCCGCAAACGATTCCAGCGCCTGCCGCGCCGTGCGTGGCCTCGGTGCCTGCTGGGCGATCATTCCCGAAAAGTACCGCTTCATCCTGTTCGGCACCTATCCGTTCGATGAGCAGTGGCGGCCGGCGCTGTCGGTGCTGTTGTTCATCGCGCTGTTCTATCTCTCGACCCGCCGCGCTCTATGGCGACGTGAGTTGGTCTATCTCTGGATCGGTGCGCTCGCGCTGATCAGCGCGCTGATGTGGGGTGGGGTGCTGGGGCTGTCCTTCGTCTCGCAGGATCGTTGGGGCGGCTTGCCGGTGACGCTGATCCTGGCAACGTTTGGTCTCGCCTTCGGCTTCCCGCTGGGCATCCTCGTCGCGCTCGGCCGGCGCTCGAAGCTGCCGGCGATCCGCTCGCTCAGCGTGCTCTATGTCGAGCTGATCCGCGGCGTGCCGCTGGTCAGCCTGCTGTTCATGGCGAGCGTGATGTTTCCGCTGTTCATGCCCAGTGGCTTCAACATCGACAAGCTGCTGCGTGCGCAGATCGCGATCATCCTGTTCGCGGGCGCCTATCTTGCCGAAGTCATCCGCGGTGGCCTTCAGGCCGTGCCGCGCGGTCAATATGAGGCGGCCGACGCGCTGGGGCTGTCGTACTGGCGCAAGAACCGCCTGATCATCCTGCCGCAGGCGATCCGGCACGTCATCCCGCCGCTGGTCAACACCTTCATCGCCTTCTTCAAGGACACCAGCCTGGTCCTGATCATCGGCATCTTCGACCTGCTGACGACGGCGAAGACGGCGATCATCGATCCGGCCTGGCAGCAGTTCTCCGTCGAGGTCTACCTCTTCGTCGCCGCGATCTATTTCGCCTTCTGCTTCGCGATGTCGCGCTATAGCCGGAGTCTGGAGGCTCACACCGCCGCGAGGTAACCCGGGGAATACGAGACGTTTATGCCGTGCCTATAACGCGAGCCGGGACTCCGACTGGGAATCCTATGTTGCGAAAGCCACCTCAAGTTTGCTGGTGGCACTCAACAAGAGGCTCGTCGAGTCATGATGAAATCTGTCCTCGCCGCGTCGGCCATTCTGGTCGCGCTTTGCTCCGCCGCCGCTGCCCGCGAGGTGGTGCACCATCCATATGTGACTTCGGAATCCGCCGTCGGGATGTCGCAGGTCCATCCGGGCTCCATGGCCTACGCGGCTATGGCGGAGGACGCAGGATACGATGCGCATCAGTACCACGGCGGCCCGAAGGCGAATGATTAGGATCTGCCCCGGGGTGCCGAAGCCCCGGTGACCGGCCGCGCAAGGACGGCTACGGCGAGGATGCCGGCACCGGCGGACGAGTGAAGTCCCCGCCGGGGCGGCTCCACTTTATGCCTTCACCTTCGGGTCGATCGGCGTTGTCCCGCTCAGGCCGAGAATATCCTCCAGCACCTTCGCCCCCGCGATCACCTGTGCATCGCTGCGCGGTGCGCCGACGACCTGCACGCCGACCGGCAGGCCCGACGCGGTGAAGCCGCAGGGCAGCGACAGCGACGGGCAGCAGGCGAGCGTGATGGCGTAGACGATGCCGAGCCATTCGACGTAATTGTCAAATCGCTTGCCCGCGCATTCGGCGACATAGCGATGCTCGATCGGGAAGGGCGGTACGATTGTGGTTGGTACCAGCAACAGATCGTAGGTCCTGAAGAACTCGACCGCACGCGCGGTCATGCCGACGCGCTGGGCCTCGGCGCGCTCGAGCTGCTCGACGGTGAGCTTGAGGCCTTCCTCGATGTTCCAGATCACCTCGGGCTTGAGCAGCTCACGCTTGCTCCGGAGAAGTTGCGCCTTGCTGATCGCGAAATCGAAAGCGCGCAGCACGTGGAAGCACTCATGCGCCTCGCGCCAGTCCGGATGCGCCTCCTCGACGCTGGCACCGGCCTCGGCAAAGCGTTCAGCGGCCTTGCGCGTGATCGCCTTGACTTCAGGATCGACCGGCGTGATGCCGAGATCGGGCGAATAGGCGATGCGCCTCGGCTTCTTGCCGGACTGTGCGGCTGACAGGAATGAGGTCAGAGGCGCCGGCAGCGACAGCGGATCAGCGGCATAGTCGCCACTCATGGCATCCAGCAGCAGTGCGAGATCCTCGACGTTGCGCGCCATCGGGCCCAGGACGCCGAGATTGCGGTCGATGCCCGCTTTCGGCGTGTGCGCCACGCGGCCGATGCTCGGACGCATGCCGACGACGCCGCAGAAGGCTGCCGGGCTGCGCAGGCTGCCGCCCATGTCGGAGCCCTGCGCGAGCCAGGCCATGCCGGTGGCGAGCGCCACGGCAGCGCCGCCCGAGGAGCCCGCGGCCGATTTGGACGTGTCCCAGGGATTGAGCGTGGCGCCGAACACTTCGTTGAAGGTGTTGGCGCCGGCGCCGAATTCCGGCGTGTTGGACTTGGCGTAGACGACTGCGCCGTTGGCCTCGAGGTTCTCGACCATGAGGTCGGACTTTGCCGGGATGTTGTCCTTGTAGATCGGCGAGCCCTGGGTGTTCAGCACGCCCGCAACATCGGTCAGGTCCTTGATCGGCACCGGCAGGCCCGCGAGCAGACCGCGCGCGCCGGCCGGCTTCTGCATCAGGGCCTTGGCGTTATCCCGTGCGCGGTCGAAACACAGCGTCGGCAGCGCGTTGACCTTGCCGTCGACCTCATTGATGCGCTTTTCCAGCACGTCCAGAAGCTCGAGCGGCGAGACATCGCCCGACCGCAATTTGTCGACGACGGTACACGCGGTTTCGCGGATCAGGTCTTGTGACAATTGTTTTACTCCTATGCTTATTCTGGGCTCCGTCATTGCGAGCGGAGCGAAGCAATCCAGAAATGCCCGCCGTGGAGACCGTCTGGATTGTTTCGCTGCGCTCGCAATGACGGCGTGGGGGCTGCGACACGTGTCGGCTAACCCCACCCCGCGCTGATGCCGCCGTCGACCGTATAGATCACGCCGGACGTATAGCCCGAGCGATCCGACGCCAGGAACGCCATGAGGTCACCGATCTCGCGCGCATGCGCAGGGCGGCCGAGCGGCAGGCTCTTCTGGAACTCCTTGTAGCGGCTCTCGTCGCCGAACTGGTGCCTTGCCCGCGTCTTGAGCAGGGTGACGTGGCGATCGGTGCCGACGGGGCCGGGATTGATGCCGACGACACGGATGTTGTCGGCGAGGCTCTTGCCGCCGAGCGCGCGTGTGAAGGCCATCAGCGCGGCATTCCCGGCGCTGCCGCAGATGTAATTGGCGTCGAACTTCTCGCCGGCAGCCCCAATGTCGTTGACGATCACGCCGCCGCCTCTGGCCCTCATCTGCGCGTAGATCTGCCGCGTGAGGTTGATGTAGCCGAACACCTTCAATTCCCAGGCGTGGCGCCAGGTTGCCTCGTCGATCTTGTCGATCGAGCCGCCCGGAATGTCGCCGGCATTGTTGACGAGCACGTCGATGTCGGCGGCTTCCCTGGCGAGCCGCGCCACATCCTCGGCCTTGCGCAGGTCGACCACGCTCGTCGCGGCATCGACCTGGTGCGCCGAGCGCAAGCGATCGGCCAGCGCCTTGAGCTGGTCGCCGCTGCGCGCGGCGAGCAGGAGATGGCAGCCTTCCTCGGCAAATGCTTCGGCGGCGGCCGCGCCGATGCCCTTGGAGCCGCCCGTGATCAGGACGCGCTTGCCACGCAGATGCAGATCCATGAAAGCTACTCGCAGGATGGGAACAGGATCAAATCAGTAGGCGCTTGGCCGCGCCATGGTCAACATTGCAGTGCAGCGTTGCGCTGCCGCCGAGTTTGGTCCATTGCAGTCCGACCAAAAAAAGGCGGCGGCAGCCCGACCAACCAAGGACGTTCTCGATGAGCAAGAAGCAATACCGGATCGCGGTCATCCCCGGCGACGGCATCGGCAAGGAAGTGATGCCCGAGGGCCTGCGCGTCCTGGAGACGGCGGCGAAGAAGCACGGGGTGTCCCTGCATTTCGACCATTTCGACTTCTCGTCCTGGGATTATTACGAGAAGCACGGCCAGATGATGCCTGACGACTGGAAGGAGAAGATCGGCAAGCACGATGCGATCTATTTCGGTGCGGTCGGCTGGCCGGCCAAAATTCCGGATCATGTCTCGCTGTGGGGCTCGCTGATCAAATTCCGCAGGGAGTTCGACCAGTACGTGAACCTGCGCCCGGTGCGACTGATGCCCGGCGTGCCGTCGCCGCTGGCGAACCGCAAGCCCGGGGACATCGATTTCTGGGTGGTGCGCGAGAACACGGAAGGTGAATATTCCTCCGTCGGCGGCCGCATGTTCCCGGACACCGACCGCGAGTTCGTCACGCAGCAGACGGTGATGACCCGCACCGGTGTCGACCGCATCCTGAAGTTCGCCTTCGAGCTCGCCCAGTCGCGGCCGAAGAAGCACCTGACCTCGGCGACGAAGTCCAACGGCATCTCCATCACCATGCCCTATTGGGACGAGCGCGTGGAGGCGATGGCGAAGAAGTTTCCCGGCGTGAAGTGGGACAAGTACCACATCGACATCCTGACCGCGAACTTCGTGCTGCATCCGGATTGGTTCGACGTCGTGGTGGGCTCGAACCTGTTCGGCGACATCCTTTCCGACCTCGGCCCGGCCTGCACCGGCACCATCGGCATCGCGCCGTCGGGGAACATCAATCCGGAGGGTGATTTCCCTTCGGTGTTCGAGCCGGTGCACGGCTCGGCGCCCGACATCGCGGGGCAGGGCATCGCCAACCCGATCGGCATGATCTGGTCGGGCGCCATGATGTTCGAGCATCTCGGCGAGAAGGAAGCCGGCAAGTCGATCGTCGACGCGATCGAGCGCACGCTGGCCGAGCGCACGCTGCGCACGAAAGACCTCGGCGGCAATGCCGATACGACGGCCTGCGGCAAGGCGGTCGCGGAGATGGTGGATTGAAGAAGAGCGTTAGCGAGAGTTAGCTCAAGCGTCGCAACAAACTCTCTCGTCGTCCCTGCGAAAGCAGGGACCCATAACCCCAGGGAGAGGTTGCTGCCCGAGCTGGCAACCGCGAGTCTTCGCCAAACCACGTCCTGTGGTTATGGGTCGTAAGTCTGGGTGCCTCGCGTATTGTGGGGTCGAGGCGGGCGTTGCGAGACTTATGGGAGGTCTTCTCGACCGTCGGGATCTCGCACCCCGCCTCGTTTGATTGAAGGGCCGGACACCCGGACGGTAGCGTGTTTTAGGCGCGCCTTACACGTAAGACCTCCGCGCCGGATCGAAGATCGGCGGATAGTCGTTCTCGTCGAGCAGATCGAGAAACGGATCGAGACTCTCGGACTTGATCAGCGCGAGCTCCTGATGCGAGATCAGGTGCACGGTTAGAATCTCCACCGGATCGTCCGCAATCTCCAGTGCCTCGGCGATCCGCTTGTCGGGTTCGATGATCGGCGTGAGAAACAGAAACGTCTGGAATTCCGTGCCGGCGACCGGCGGTATCGGCAACGCGACGCGGTGACCGAAGCCGAACCAGGTCGTGTCGATGAACGGAAGATTGGCAAGCCAGCGCAGATTGGCGCAAATCTCCGGCGTTGGCTCGCGGACGTACCACATCAGCTCCGCACGCGGCTTCGCGTCCCCATGTGCCCCCGGCATCCGCTGCTCGCTCATGCCGTTGGTCAGAAGCACATAGCCTTCGTCAGAACCCTCTTGGCACTCCGGCACGAAATCACGACCAAAGGCATGGATGTCGATGCGTCGCTCCGTGCCGTCCGTGAATGTGTGCTCGGGCTCGCCAAGCTCGCGCTCGTAGATGGCGAGCCGTTGCTGGTAGAGGTCGGCTGGATGTGACGACTTGCTGGAGCCGGACACGAGCTTTGCAAGACGGGAGAGCATGTGAACCTCGGGGGATGCGCGCCGGGATACCGCGTTGTCGTTAGAAAACGCGGGCCGGTTCAAATCCTTCCAGAGGGCGCGGCGACGTTTCGCTGTGGTCCATGCCCCCATGCGCAATTGTGCATGAGGCCGGACTATTCCGGGAGAAGCGCCTCGTTTCAGATCAGCTCACGATCTTCTCGATCGCAGCCTGATCCAGCCCGAACCGCTTGCCGGCATCCAGGATTTCCTGCCAGGTGTTCGGATCGATTGGAATGCCTTCGGCCAAACGCTTCGTCTTGGTCTCGCGCTCGGGGTCGCCGGCGATCTTCACCTTGTCGACGCCGGGGGCGGGCGGTGAGCCGGTGTGCCAGGCAACGAAGCTCTCGACCTCGCGCGCAAGGTTCTCGCCGGTGCCGAGCTTGTTGGGGTCGATGATGATCGAAAGCATGCCGTTGAGGACGCGCCGCTTGCCGTCGGCCGGGCCCTTGACGACCTCGCCGCCGGAGAGCGCGCCGCCAAGGATCTCGCACACCAGCGCCAGACCCGAGCCCTTGTGCTCGCCGAACGGCAGGATCGCACCGTGCGGTGCGATCACGGTGTAGCGCGGGTTCGTCGTCGGCTTGCCCTCGTTGTCGATGATGGTGCCGGGTTCGAGCTCGACGCCCTTGTTGTGCGCGACGCGGGTCTTGCCCTGCGCGATCTTGCTGGTGGCGAAGTCGAGCACGATCGGCTCCTTGCCCTTGCGCGGGATGCCGACGCAGAACGGGTTGGTGCCGTGGCGCGCGTCGCTGCCGCCCCAGGGCGCCACGATCGGGCGCGAGATCACGTTGACGAAATGGATCGACACCAGCCCGTGGTCGATGCACTGCTCGGCCCAGTGGCCGATGCGGCCGATATGATGCGAGTTGGAAAGACCGACCACGCAGACGCCGTTGCGCTTGGCGCGCTCGGCGCCCAGCTCCATCGCCTCATGGCCCATCACCTGGCCGTAGCCGGTGAGGCCGTCGAGCGTGAGCAGGGGGCCGGTGTCCATCACGATCTTGACGTGCTGGTTCACCGCGAGGCCGCCTTCGCTGACCGCCTCGGCATAGCGTGGGATCATGCCGACGCCGTGCGAGTCGTGGCCTTTCAGATTCGCTTCGACGAGATTGGTTGAGACCAGCTCGGCTTCGCGATCGGTGGAGCCGCCGGCCTTGGCGATCGCGTAGATGACGTCGGTGAGCTTCTGTGCCTTGATGGTGCGGTATTCGGCCATTGTTGTTGCTCTTATCCCTTCACGATCCGGCGGCAGTGCTCCCACGCCGCGCCAATCAGGTTTTCGCTCGCCTCGGGCGTACGGAAGGCGGAATGCGCCGACAGCGTCACGTTCGGCAGTCTTGTGAGCGGATGGTCGCCGGGTAGCGGCTCGATGTTGAAGACGTCGAGGCCGGCATGGCGGATGTGCCCGGACTTCAGCGCGTCGATCATCGCGGCTTCGTCGACGATCGCGGCGCGCGCGGTGTTGATGAAGACGACGCCGGGCTTCATCTTCGCGATCTTCTCGCGGGTGATCATGCCACGGGTCTCGTCGTTGAGCAGCAGATGCAGCGACACCACGTCGCTTCTGGCCAGGACGTCGTCGAGTTCAGCGAACGCGACGCCCGGATGGCTCTTTGGCGAGCGATTCCAGGCGATCACCTTCATGCCGCTGCCGGATGCGATGCGCGCGACCTCGGCCGCGATGCCGCCGAAGCCGATCAGGCCGAGCGTCTTGCCGGTGAGCTGCATGCCGTCCTCGCGCAGCCAGTTGCCGCCGCGCATCTCGCGGTCCATCATCGCGATGACGCGGGCCGAGGCCCACATCAGCGCAATCGCGGATTCCGCGACCGCGGTATCGCCATAGCCCTTGATCAGGTGCACGGAGATGCCGAGCTCCGCGAGCTCTTCCGGATTCATGTAGCTGCGCGCGCCGGTGCCGAGGAACACGACGTGCTTCAGCCCTGCGCACTTCTTCGCCACGTCGGTCGGCAGCGCGGTGTGGTCGACGATCGCGATCTCGGCGCCGTCGAGGATCTCAGGATATTGCTCGGGCTTGATGTCGGGATCGCGATGGATCCGCACCTTGGGATCGCCGGGCTTCTCCAGCCGCTCCATGATCACGGCCAAGGCTTCGTTGGCGTCGACGAAAACTCCGCGCATGGCTCTCTCCGATCAGGATGCGACGCCGGCGATCGCCAGCACGGTATGCATGAGAACGTTGGTGCCTGCGGCACAGTCGGGCTGCGTCGCGTCCTCCAGCTCGTTGTGGCTGATGCCGTCCTTGCAGGGCACGAACACCATCGCCGCCGGCATGACCGTGTTGAGGTTGCAGGCGTCGTGGCCGGCGCCGGAGGTGATGCGGCGGGAGGAATAGCCGAGCGTCTTCGCCGCGTTTTCGACCGCGGCGATCAGCTTCGGGTCGAAATGCGTCGGCGGCTTGCGCCAGACCAGGTCGACCTTGACGTCGACCTTGCGGCGCTCGGCGATCTCGGCAATCGCGGCGCGCAAGTCGCGATCGAGTGCATCCATGATGGCACCATCCGCGCTGCGGCAATCCATGGTGAAGGCGATCTCGCCGGGAATGACGTTGCGCGAGGGATTGGCGATCACGGCTTCGCCGATGGTGCCGACCGCGTTTGGCCCGAGCTTTTTCGCGATGGATTCCATCGCCAGTACGATCTCCGACAGCGTCGCCAGCGCGTCGCGCCGCAGCGGCATCGGCGTCGAGCCTGCATGGCTCTCGAAACCGGAAATCTTGCCGTCATACCACAGCACGCCCTGGCCGGAATCGACCACGCCGATGGTCTTGCCTTCGGCCTCCAGGATCGGGCCCTGCTCGATGTGCAATTCGACGAAGCAGCCGAGCTTCTGGAAGCCGACCGGCTTGTCGCCGCGATAGCCGATGCTGTCGAGCGCCTGGCCGACGGTCGTGCCCTCGGCGTCCTTGCGCGACAAAATGTCGTCGGTGGTGAAGTCGCCGACGTAAGCCGCGGACGCCATCATCGCCGGGGCGAAGCGCGAGCCTTCCTCGTTGGTCCAGTTGACGACGCAGATCGGCGCCTCGGTCTCGATGCCGGCATCGTTCAACGTGCGGATCACCTCGAGTGCGCCGAGCGTCCCGAGAATGCCGTCATACTTGCCGCCGGTCGGCTGGGTGTCGAGATGCGAGCCGATGCCGACGGGCGGCTTCGACATGTCGCGCCCCTTGCGCAGGCCGAATTGTGAGCCGAGCGCATCAGTGTGCACCTCGAGCCCGGCTTCCTCACACGCCTTGCGGAACCAGTCGCGCACCTGCTTGTCTTCCGCGCTCAGCGTCAGCCGCCGCACACCGCCCTTGGCTGTTGCGCCGAACTGCGCGGTCTCGTGGATGGAGCCCCAGAGGCGGGCGGAATCGATTTGCAGGTTGGTGGCGGCTCGGCTCATGCGGTCAGTCCATCTTGGCTGTCATTCCGGGTTCGATGCTGTCGCATCGCCCCGGAATGACGTTGAAGGTTGTCCGGCGCCTTTTTCAATGACCCGCCAGCGCGGGCGCGTCAACCGCGAGGCTGCTCTGCGCAATCTGCCGTGCAAGCTCGGCGACGCGCTCCACGGCGACGACATCGGGCGAGGCGAGCCAGCTCGCGGTGAAGGTCAGCGGCGCGATGGCGAGATCGGTGTCGAGCAGTTGCAGCCGGCCGTCGGCGAGCTCGTTCTCGACGATGGCGTCGGGGATCACGGCGATGCCGAGCCCCTCGACCGCCATGTGGATGACGGTCGCCAGCGAAGCGGACGCATGCAGGCGGATCGGCGGCAGCTCCGGCCGGTCGAACACTTCGCGCACGACCTCGTAAGGCTTGGTCTTGCGCGGGAAGGTGATGATCGGAAACCGCGCGAGCTCGGCCGGCGTCACCGGGCCCTTGCCGAGGCCGAGCGAGGGGCTCGCGAGAAAGCCGATTGGATAATCGGCAAGCACACGATTGTGCACGCCGGAGGCCGACAGCGGCCCCACCACGAACGCGAGCTCGATCTCCTGCGCGAGCAGGCGTGCGGTGAGGTTAGGCGTGATGTCGACCTCGATCTCCAGCGACAGGTTCGGATAGACCTCGTTCACGCTCTTCACCAGCCGCGGCAGCCAGGTGTGCACGATGGTTTCGGCAACGCCGAGCCGCATCACGCCGCGCATCGCCGAACGGTCGCCGATCTCCGCCATCATCTGGGCGCGCAGGCCGATCAGCTTCTCCGCATAGACCATCATCTGCCGGCCGCTCGGCGTCGGCGAGGCCACACGATGATCGCGGTTGAGAAGCTTCACGCCCATCTCGCGCTCGAGCTGCGCAATGCGCTGGGAGATCGCCGGCTGGGTCGTATTGAGCCGTTGGGCGGCGCCGCGAAAGCTGCCGAGCTTCACAACCCAGAGGAAGGTTTCAATCGACCTGAAGTCCAGCATTGGAAGGATTTTCCCAATCGATAAATCAAATTTATCGATATTGATTAGAAACGACGATTAGACTTTATAGCACGCTTGGTGTTGGCTTGTCTTTGTCGAGTTTATAGGCAGGTCGATCCCATGACTGTTTTGGTGGCAGCGCAGCAAACTGAAACGCCCGACACCCTCCCGAGCCGCAAGGCCCGGCTCGCCTACCGCGCGGGGCTGGTCGCCTCCACCGCCGGCGTCGCCCCCGGCTTCGTCCAGGGCAATCTGGCGATCCTGCCGGCGGAATATGCCAGCGCCTTTCACCGCTTCTGTCAGCTCAATCCGAAGCCGTGTCCGATCATCGGCATGTCCGACGTCGGCAGCCCGCACATCCCTTCGCTGGGCGCCGATCTCGACATCCGCACCGACGTGCCGCGCTATCGCGTCTGGCGCGACGGCGAAGTCGTGGATGAGCCGACCGACGTGAAGAGCTATTGGCGCGACGATCTCGTCACCTTCGTGCTCGGCTGTTCCTTCTCGTTCGAAGAGGCGCTGCTCGACGAGGGCATGCCGATCCGCCACATCGAGCAGAGCGTGCGCGTGCCGATGTACCGCACCAACATCGCCTGCAGCGAGGCCGGTCCGTTCGCCGGTCCCATGGTGGTGTCGATGCGTCCGTTCAAGCCGGCGGATGCGATCCGCGCGGTGCAGATCACCTCGCGCTTTCCCGCCGTGCACGGCGCGCCCGTGCACCTCGGCCATCCGCATCTGATCGGCATCAAGGACATTGCCAAGCCCGACTACGGCGATCCGGTGCCGTTCGCCGATGACGAGATCCCGGTGTTCTGGGCATGCGGGGTGACGCCGCAATCGGTGATCAACGCCGCCAGGCTGCCGTTCGCGATCACGCATTCGCCCGGCCTGATGCTGGTGACGGATCTCAAGAACAGGACCATGGCCGTGATTTAGGAGGCAGCGTCTGCTGCTTGTTCGGGCTTTACTGCATCCATCAATCGCTTCATTCGATCAGCCGAAATTCAGTAACAGGGGACTTTGCCATGACGATCACTCGCCGCGACGTGTTGTTGGGGGCCACCGCCACTGCTGCGCTGGTGCCGCTGGCAGCGCGCGCACAGACCTCCGAAGTCGTGATCGGCGTCATCTATCCGTTCTCCGGTGGCAGCGCGCAGCAGGGCGTCGATGCGCAGAAGGCCTATGAGACCGCGCTCGAGGTCATCAACAAGGATACTGATTTCGACCTGCCGCTGGCCAAGGGCGAGGGCCTGCCGGGCCTCGGCGGCGCCAAGGTCCGCCTCGTGTTCGCCGACCACCAGGCCGATCCGCAGAAGGGCCGCGCCGAGGCGGAGCGCCTGATCACGCAGGAGAAGGTCGCGGCCATCATCGGCACCTATCAGAGCGCGGTGGCCGTTACCGTCAGCCAGATCTGCGAACGCTACCAGATCCCGTTCGTCTCCGCCGACAACTCCTCGCCGAGCCTGCATCGCCGCGGCCTGAAGTATTATTTCCGCGCCGCGCCGCATGACGAGATGTACTCGGCCGCGATGTTCGACTTCTTCGATGCCATGAAGAAGAAGGGCACCAAGATCGAGACGCTGTCGCTGTTCCACGAGGACACCATCTTCGGCACCGATTCCGGCAACGCCCAGGCCAAGATCGCCGGCGAACGCGGCTACAAGATCGTCACCGACATCAAGTACCGCGCCAACTCGCCCTCGCTCTCGGCCGAGGTGCAGCAGCTCAAGACCGCCAATGCCAATGTGCTCATGCCCTCGAGCTACACCACCGACGGCATCCTGCTGGTCAAGACCATGGCCGAGCTCGGCTACAAGCCGAACGCGATCGTGGCGCAGGATGCGGGCTTCTCCGAGAAGGCGCTGTACGACGCCGTCGGCGACAAGCTCGAAGGCGTGATCTCGCGCGGAACCTTCTCGCTCGACCTCGCGCAGAAGCGCCCGATGGTCGGCAAGATCAACGACATGTTCAAGGCGCGCTCGGGCAAGGACTTCAACGATCTCACCTCGCGCCAGTTCATGGGCCTGATCATCCTTGCCGACGCGATCAGCCGCGCCAAGTCGACCGATGGCGAGAAGATCCGCGATGCGCTGGCGGCGACCGATATCCCGGGCGAGCAGACCATCATGCCCTGGAAGCGCGTCAAGTTCGACGAGATGGGCCAGAACAACGACGCCGACCCGGTGCTGCTGCAATATGTCGGCGGCAAGTTCGTCACCATCTTCCCGCCGCAGGCCGCGATCGCCGAGGCGATCTGGCCGATGAAGTGATTTGAAAGCGGGACTGAGACAGTAGTTCCCGCCCTCATCCTGAGGAGCGGGCGTAGCCCGCGTCTCGAAGGACGAGGGCGGGCCATCCTTCGAGACGCGCGCTTCGGCGCGCTCCTCAGGATGAGGGCGGAGTGTGGGGGACGATGCAGTGACAGCCCAAGCCATTATCCAGAGTCTCGCGAGCGGTCTTCTCATGGGCCTGCTCTACGGATTGATTGCGGTCGGCCTCGCGCTGATCTTCGGCCTGATGGACGTCGTGAACTTCGCCCATGGCGAGTTCCTGATGATCGCGATGTATGCGAGCTTCTTCCTGTTCGCGTTCTTCGCCATCGACCCCCTGCTGTCGGCGCCGCTGGTCGCCGCGGCACTGTTCGTGTTCGGAGCGGTGGTCTACCTGCTGATTGTACGCTTCGCCATGCGGGCCAAGGCCAATGCCGGCATGGTGCAAATCTTCTCGACCTTTGGTCTGGCGATAGTCATGCGCGGCCTCGCGCAGTTCTTCTTCACGCCGGACTATCGCAGCATTCCGCAGTCCTGGCTCGGCGGCAAGACCATCTCGGTCGCCGGCATCTTCCTGCCGGAGCCGCAGCTGATCGGCGCGCTGGTCTCGATCCTCGCCTTCGCCGGCCTCTACTTCTTCATCCACCGCACCGATTTCGGCCGCGCGCTGGAGGCGACGCGTGAAGATCCCGGCGCGGTCGCCCTCGTCGGCATCGACAAGAACCGCGTGTTCGCGCTGGGCTGGGGCCTTGGCGCCGCGCTGGTCGGTCTCGCCGGCGCGATCATGGCGGTGTTCTTCTACATCTATCCCGACGTCGGCGCGTCCTTCGCCCTGATCGCCTATGTCACGGTGGCGCTCGGCGGCTTCGGCAGCGTGTTCGGTGCCTTTGCCGGCGGCATCATCGTCGGCCTCGTCGAGGCGGTCACCGCCCTGGTGCTGCCGCCGTCGCTGAAGTCGGTCGGCATCTACGCCGTCTACCTGCTGGTCGTCTTCATCCGGCCGCGCGGCCTGTTCGGGTCGATGTGATGGACAAGAATTTTGCCGCGCGGCGCCGCCGCGACCTCATCATTGCCGCGGTGCTGGCCGCCCTCGCGGCGCTGGCACCGCTGTTCATCAAGGACGTCTACGTCCAGAACATCCTGATCCTGACCCTGATGTACGCGGCGCTGTCGCAGAGTTGGAACATCCTGTCCGGCTATTGCGGACAGATCTCGCTGGGACACGCGCTCTATTTCGGCATCGGCGCCTACACCACCGAGCTCCTGTTCACCAAGTTCGGCGTGCTGCCCTGGTTCGGCATGCTCGGCGGCGGTGTGATTGCGGCCTTGATCGCGATGGGACTGGGCTATCCCTTCTTCCGCCTGCGCGGCCATTACTTCGTGATCGCGACCATCGTCATTGCCGAGATCGGGCTGCTCCTGTTCCAGAACTGGGAATGGGCGGGCGCTGCGATGGGCATCACCATTCCGATCCGCGGCGACAGCTGGCTGAAATTCCAGTTCCTGCGCACCAAGCTGCCATACTTCTATTTCGCGCTGGCGCTGTGCTGCCTCGCCTGGTTCGTCACCTGGTGGCTCGAAGATTCCAAATGGGGTTTCTGGTGGCGCGCCGTGAAGGACAATCCGGAGGCGGCCGAGAGCCTCGGCGTCGTCGTGTTCAACTCCAAGATGGGTGCCGCTGCCGTTTCCGCCTTCCTCGTCGCGATCGGCGGCGCCTTCTATGCGCAGTTCCTCGCCTATATCGATCCTGAAAGCGTGATGGGCTTCCAGTTCTCGCTGCTGATGGCGCTGCCGGCCGTGCTCGGCGGCATCGGCACCCTCTGGGGGCCCGTGCTCGGCGCTGCTATCCTGATCCCGATGACGGAGCTGACACGCTCCTATATCGGCGGCTCCGGCCGCGGCGTCGATCTCATCGTCTATGGCACGCTGATCGTGCTGATCTCGCTGGCTTTGCCGCAGGGGCTCGTCAGCCTGTTCTCCCGCTCAAGAGCAAAAGGAGTTACGCGATGACCGCGCTCCTTGAAACCCGCGGCGTCTGGCAGCGCTTTGGCGGCCTCGTCGCCAACAGCGATGTCTCGATCTCGGTCGGCCGCGGCGAGATCGTCGGCCTGATCGGCCCCAACGGCGCCGGCAAGTCGACGCTGTTCAATCTCATCGCCGGCGTCTTGCCGCCGACACAGGGATCGATCTGGTTCGACGGCGAGGACGTCACCCATATGCCGGCGGCCGAGCGCTGCCAGCGCGGGGTGGGGCGCACCTTCCAGGTGGTCAAGAGCTTCGAGACCATGACGGTGGTCGACAACGTCATCGTCGGCGCGCTGGTGCGCAACACGGTGATGCGCGAGGCGCGCCGCAAGGCGCATCAGGTGCTGGAGTTCACCGGCCTTGCCGCGCGCGCCGACGTGCTCGCGAGCGACCTCGTGCCGGCCGAGAAGCGCCGCCTCGAAGTCGCCCGCGCGCTTGCGACCGAGCCGAAACTGCTTCTGCTCGACGAAGTCCTTACCGGTCTCACGCCGACCGAGGCACAGACCGGCGTCGCGCTGGTGCGCAAGGTGCGCGATGCCGGCATCACCGTGCTGATGGTCGAGCATGTCATGGAGATCGTGATGCCGCTGGTCGACCGCGCCATCGTGCTCGACCTCGGCAAGGTGCTGGTCGAGGGCAAGCCCGCGGACGTCGTCCGCGATCCCAAGGTGATCAGCGCATATCTGGGAGATCGTCATGCTGTCGGTGCATGAAGTCACGACCGCCTATCAGGGCCTGGTCGCGATCTCCGCGGTCTCGATCGAAGTCCAGAAGGGCGAGATCGTCTGCGTCGCCGGCGCCAACGGCGCGGGCAAGTCGACGCTGCTCAAATCCATTGCCGGTGCGGAGCGCCCACGCTCGGGCACGGTGACGTTCGACGGCAAGCGCCTCGACGGCATGGCGCAGCATCACATCACGGCGACCGGCATCGCCTATGTGCCGGAGAACCGCCGCCTGTTCCCGCGCCTGTCCGTGCGCGACAATCTCCGCCTCGGCAGCTATCTCTATCGCGGCGAGGCGAACCGCGAAGAACCGCTCGATCTCGTCTTCCAGCTGTTTCCGCGCCTGTCCGAGCGCCTCGAGCAGCGCGCCGAGACGCTAAGCGGCGGCGAGCAGCAGATGCTCGCGATCGGCCGCGCGCTGATGACGCGCCCGCGGCTGTTGATGCTGGACGAGCCCTCGCAGGGCATCATGCCGAAACTGGTCGACGAGATCTTCCAGGCGGTGAAGCGCATCCGCGACGCCGGCATGACCGTGCTGATCGTGGAGCAGCGCATGGCCGAATGCCTGGAGATCGCCGACCGCGCCTACATCCTGCAAACCGGCCGTGTGCTGATGCAGGGCCCGTCGGCGGAGATCAAGGGCAATCCGGACGTGAGGAAGGCGTATCTCGGGCTGTAGCCACGGAGAAATTTGATAGGGTGGGCAAAGGCGCGCAAGCGCCGTGCCCACCGCTCTCGTGGAAGCATAGTTGGTGGGCACGCTTCGCTTTGCCCACCCTACGGTACTGCCGCAGCGGAAAGACCCTGGATTGCTTCGCTGCGCTCGCAATGACGCGGTGCCCGACACTAATGCTCGTGCCCGTGTTCCGGCAGTGTAACCCCGAACACCTTCACCAGATCCTTGACCTGCTCCGGCGACAGGTACCGCGGGTTCATCCCGCGCAGCAGCAGGTAGAGCTTCGCCGTCTCCTCCAGTTCCTCGGTCGCGAACACCGCGGCCTCCAGCGTGTCGCCGGCAACCACCGGGCCGTGATTGGCGAGCAGCACGGATGAATATTTCCCCGCCAGTCCCTTGATCGCATCGGCGACCGCGGGATCGCCGGGGCGGTAATAGGGCACGAGCGCGGTGGCGCCGCATTTCATCAGGTAATAGGCCGTCATCGGCGGCAGCGCGGCGCGCGGGTCGATCTCGGGCAGCATCGAGAGCGCGACCGAATGGGTGGAGTGCAGGTGCACGATCGCGCGCGCAGCACCGCGCGTGTCGTAGAGCGCGGTGTGCAGCGGAACTTCCTTGGTCGGGGCATCGCCTGAAACCAGCCGGCCCTGGCCGTCCAGCCGCGACAGCCGCGCCGGGTCGAGGAAGCCGAGCGAAGCGTTGGTCGGCGTCACCAGCCAGCCGCCATCGTCCAGCCTGACGCTGATATTGCCGGAGGAGCCCGGCGTCAGCCCGCGCTCGAACAGGGACCGCCCGAACCGGCAGATATCCTCACGCAGCCGCGTCTCGTTGCTCATGGCCGTCATGCCTGCTTGTCTCACGCTTTGGCAGCGCGGCCAAGCCGTGATATCGGTTCGCCGAGCCGCCGCAAAGGCGGGCCGTCCGGGAAACGTTCGCAAGGGTCAGTTGCATGTCCGCCTCCACACCACAAGATCAGCGCATTGCCGTCATCGGGCTCGGCTCGATGGGGTTTGGCATGGCGACCTCGCTCAAGCGCAGGGGCCACGCCGTCACCGGCTGCGACGTCTCGGCGGACGCAGTTGCGCGCTTCGTGAAGGATGGCGGCGCAGGCGCCAAAACCCCGGCCGAAGCGGCCAGGGACGCCGATATCGTCGTCAGCGTCGTCGTCAACGCCGCGCAGACCGAGGCGATCCTGTTCGGCAAGGACGGCACCGCAGAGACCATGCCGAAGGGTAGCGTGTTCGTGTCTTCCGCCACCATGGATCCGGATGTGGCGCGCCGCCTCGCAAGACAGTTGGAGGCAACCGGTCGGCATTATCTGGATGCGCCGATCTCCGGCGGTGCGCAGCGCGCCGCGCAGGGCGAGCTGACGATCCTCGCCTCCGGCAGCGCCGCCGCCTTCGCCAAAGCCCGGCCCGCGCTCGATGCGATGGCCGCAAAACTCTACGAGCTCGGCGACGCCGCGGGGCAGGGCGCGGCGTTCAAGATGATCAACCAGCTGCTCGCCGGCGTGCACATCGCGGCCGCCAGCGAAGCGATGGCGTTCGCGGCCAAGCAGGGCCTCGACATCCGCAAGGTCTATGAGGTGATCACGGCCTCCGCCGGCAATTCCTGGATGTTCGAGAACCGCATGCCGCACGTGCTCGACGGCGACTACACGCCGCGCAGCGCGGTGGAGATCTTCGTCAAGGACCTCGGCATCATCCAGGACATGGCGCGCAGCGCCAGATTCCCGGTGCCGGTCTCGGCCGCCGCGCTCCAGATGTTCCTGATGACGTCAGCTGCCGGCATGGGCCGCGATGACGACGCGTCGGTCGCGCGGATGTATGCGCAGGTCACCGGCGTCAAGCTGCCCGGCGACAAGTGAACTGAGAGGATTCCGATGCCCCGTTTCGCCGCCAACCTCTCGATGATGTTCACCGAGGTGCCGTTCCTCGATCGCTTCGATGCCGCCGCGCAAGCCGGCTTCACCGCCGTCGAGTTTCTCTTTCCCTACGAGCATCCGGCGGAAGCCGTCGGCGAGCGGCTCAAGCGCAACGGCCTGACCCAGGCGCTGTTCAACCTGCCGCCGGGCGACTGGAATGCCGGCGAGAAGGGATTTGCCGCGTTGCCGGCGCGCTTCTCCGATCTCAAGGCCAGCCTGGAGACGGCGCTGCCTTACGCCAAGGAGACCGGTGTCAAGCGTCTGCACCTGATGGCCGGCATCGCCAACCGCGGCGAGCGCGTCGCGATCGAGGCCTTCTACAAGTCGGTGGCGTGGGCGGCGGAGTTCTTCGCGCCGCACGGCATCGATATCGTGATCGAGCCAATCAATGCACGCAACGTGCCCGGCTACTTCCTCAACGATTTCGGCTTCGCGCGCGATCTGGTCCAGGAGCTGAGGCTTCCGAACCTGAAGCTCCAGTTCGACATCTATCACTGCCAGATCATCCATGGCGACGTCACCATGCGCCTGCGCGAGATGATGCCGATCATCGGCCATATCCAGATCGCCAGCATCCCCTCGCGCAACGAGCCCGATGGCGAGGAGCTGAACTATCCCTTCCTGTTCGCCGAGCTCGATCGCCTCGGCTATGCCGGTTTCGTCGGCTGCGAATACAATCCGCGCGGCAAGACCACCGATGGTCTCGCCTGGTTCAAGCCTTATGCTGGAGTGAAGCCGTGACACTTGCGTTGGGCTGTATCGCCGACGACTACACCGGTGCTTCCGATCTCGCCAATACGCTGACGCGCGCAGGCCTGCGCACCGTACAGACCATCGGCGTGCCTGCGGACGATCTCGCGCTGCCCGAGGTCGATGCCGTCGTGGTGTCGCTGAAGAGCCGATCGATCGAGGCCGGCCTTGCCGTGTCACGCTCGCGTGCAGCCGAGGCATGGCTGAGCGGCCGCGGGGCCAGCCACGTGCTGTTCAAGATCTGCTCGACCTTCGATTCCACCGATGCCGGCAACATTGGCCCGGTGATGGACGCGTTGCGCGCCGATTGCGGCGAAGCGATCGTGCTGGTGACGCCGGCCTTCCCGGAGACCGGCCGCACCGTCTACCAGGGCAATCTCTTCGTCGGCGCCGTGCCGCTGAATGAAAGTCCGCTGAAGGATCATCCGCTCAATCCGATGCACGATTCCAACCTGGTGCGCGTGCTGGCGCGCCAGAGCAGGACGCAGATCGGCCTGGTCGACCTCGCCACCGTCACGCGCGGTGCAGATGACGTGCGGGCGCGGCTGGCCGAGCTTGCCGACAAAGGCATCGGCGCTGCAATCATCGACGCCGTCTTCGACCGCGACCTCGAGACCATCGGCCTCGTCGCCGCCGAACATCGGCTGTCGGTCGGCGCCTCCGGTATCGGCCTTGGACTGGCGCGCGCGCTGGTGTCGACGGGCAAGGTGCGGTCGCGCACGGCGGGCGGCGAAGCGAGCGCTGGTGTCGGCGGGGCGGCAGCCTGTCTCGCCGGAAGCTGCTCGCAGGCGACGCTTCAGCAGATCGCGAATGCCGAGCGTGTCATGCCGGTGTTGCATCTCGATCCCGAGCAGATCGTTTCGGGTCCGGGCGAAGCGCAGCGCGCGCTCGCCTGGGCGCAGCCGCGACTGGCAGACGGTCCTGTTCTGATCGCCTCGAGCGCGACGCCGGAAGCCGTTGCCGCCGTTCAGGCGCGTCACGGCCGCGATGCCGCCGGTCACGCCATCGAGCAGGCCATGGCCGATATCGCCGCAGGCCTCGTGCAGGCCGGCGTGCGGCGCCTGATCGTTGCCGGCGGCGAGACGTCGGGCGCCGTCGTCGATCGGTTGCGGATTCCCGGTTTTCTCGTAGGAGTAGAAATCGCTCCGGGCGTGCCAGTCCTGCGCGCAGTCGGCGCCGGAGCGGGCGACATGTTGCTTGCCCTGAAGTCCGGAAACTTTGGTGGAGCCGAGTTCTTTTCGGACGCGCTTGCCCTCATGCGCTGAGCGCAGGGCATTCTTAGCCCCCCGTTCATTTCTTTCTGGCTTCCGTACTCGTACGGAGTCGTAGTTAACGTCTGCTCAGGTGCTCTGATGTGGGATGTCGGCGCTGCTCCCTTTGTTTGATTCGTAATTCCCGGACGCACGCCGGCTCCAGCACAGAGAGACCCGATTATGCTCGCCACCATCTCCATTCGCGCCAAGATCATCAGTGTCGTGGCGTTCCTGCTGGTCGCGATGGCCGGCATGGGTCTGCTCGCCGTCATGAAGATGCGGTCGATGAACGTCAACACCGTCGACATCACCACGAGCTGGATGCCGAGCGTGCGGGTGCTGGGCGAGCTGCGGGCGAGCGTCATCACCTATCGCAGCGTGGTCCGGGAGCACATGCTGGCCGAGACGCTGGAAGAAAAGCTCGCGATGGAAAAGATCGCGGTCACCACGATGGAGACGCTGGCCAAGGCCCGCCAGACCTACGAGCCGATGATCACCTCGCCGGAGGAGCGGGCGCTCTACACCGAGTGGTCCAAGCTGTGGGACGACTACAAGAAGAGCGCCGACGAGGTCTTTGCGGTGTCGCGCAAGGAGGTCGGCAAGATCCCGCACGAGGCGCATGAGCTGAACGTCAAGACCGCCAACAAGATCGGTATCCAGTCCGACGAGGTCCTGCGCAAGGACGTCGATCTCAACACCAAGGGCGGCGACCAGGCTGCCCGCGACGCCGACGCCAGCTATTCCTTTGCGTTCATGCTGGTCTCGATCATCCTCGGCGCCTCCATTATCATCGGCATCGGCGTCGGCTTCTACCTCGTTCACGACGTCTCCAGTGGCATCAACTCCATCACCCTGCCGATGCAGGCGCTGGGCAAGGGCGACCTGACCGCCGAAGTCCCGCATCGCGGCGAGAAGACCGAGATCGGCGCCATGGCCGACGTGCTGCAGATCTTCAAGGAGGCGCTGATCGCCAAGAAGGCCGCCGACGAAGCGGCTGCGGCGGACGCCGAAGCCAAGATCGAGCGCGGCCGCCGCGTCGACAACATCACCCGCGAATTCGAGACGATGATCGGCGAGATCGTCCAGACCGTGTCGTCGGCCTCGACCCAGCTCGAAGCCTCCGCCTCGACGCTGACCTCGACCGCCGATCGCTCCCAGCGGCTGGCGACCACGGTTGCCGGCGCTTCGGAAGAAGCCTCCACCAACGTGCAGTCGGTGGCGTCGGCCACCGAGGAGATGGCCTCCTCGGTCGGCGAGATCAGCCGCCAGGTGCAGGAATCGGCGCGGATGGCGGGCGATGCCGTCGGTCAGGCCCGTGCCACCACCGAGCGCGTCAGTGAGCTGTCCAAGGCGGCGTCCCGCATCGGCGACGTCGTCGAGCTGATCAACACCATCGCGGGCCAGACCAACCTCTTGGCGCTGAACGCGACCATCGAGGCGGCGCGCGCCGGTGAGGCCGGCCGCGGCTTCGCGGTGGTGGCCTCCGAGGTGAAGGCGCTCGCCGAGCAGACCGCGAAGGCGACGGGCGAGATCGGCCAGCAGATCTCCGGCATCCAGGCGGCGACCAACGACTCGGTCGGCGCCATCAAGGAAATCTCCTCGACCATCGAACGCCTGTCGGAAATCTCCTCGGCGATTGCGGCAGCCGTCGAAGAGCAGGGCGCCGCCACCCAGGAGATCGCCCGCAACGTGCAGCAGGCGGCGCAGGGCACCCAGCAGGTCTCCTCCAACATCACCGACGTGAAGCGCGGCGCGACCGAGACCGGCACGGCTTCCTCGCAGGTGCTGTCGGCGGCGCAGATGCTGTCGAACGATTCAAGCAGGCTGAAGAACGAGGTCAGCAAGTTCCTGACCAACGTCCGCGCCGCGTGAGGCACGCGGCCGCATGGCTGCGATGTAGATTTAGCAAGTGCGGTAGCAGGGAAGTGAATGCGGGAAGGCCGCCGGAGATTAGCGTTTCCGGCGGTGCTCAGGTAAAGGGGAAATGGGGATCGCCCGGGGGCGAATTCCACATCCTCGTTTGACCTGGAATTGCCTGGCGCATGATTGCTCTGGTCCGTATTGCCCTGAGCCGGCCCTATACATTCGTCGTGCTCGCGCTTCTGCTGCTGATCATCGGACCGCTCGCCGCGCTGCGAACTCCGACCGACATCTTCCCCGACATTCGCATTCCCGTGATCGGCGTGGTCTGGCAGTACACCGGCCTGCCGCCGGATCAGATGTCCGGCCGCGTGACCACGCCGTTCCAGCGCGCGCTGACGACCACCGTCAACGACATCGAGCACATCACGGCCAACTCGTATAACGGCTTCGGCATCATCAAGATCTTCTTTCAGCCGAGCGTCGACATCCGCACCGCCAACGCCCAGGTCACCGCGATCTCGCAGACGCTGCTCAAGCAGATGCCGCCGGGCGCGACGCCGCCCTTGATCCTGAACTACTCCGCCTCGACCGTGCCGATCATCCAGGTGGCGCTGTCGGGCGACGGCCTCACCGAGCAGAACCTTGCCGATATCGGCATCAACCAGCTCCGCACGCCGCTGGTCACCGTGCCCGGCGCGGCGATCCCGTACCCGTTCGGCGGCAAGCAGCGCCAGGTCCAGATCGACCTCAATCCGACGGCGCTTCAGGCCCGTGGCCTCTCGGGCCAGGACGTCGCCAATGCGCTTGCTGCCCAAAATCTGATCACGCCGGTCGGCACCCAGAAGATCGGCCAGTTCGAATACAACATCCAGCTCAACAATTCGCCGCTCAGGATCGACGAGCTCGGCAATCTGCCGATCAGGACCGTCAACGGCGCCATGGTCTATGTGCGCGATGTCGCGACCGTGCGCGACGGCAATCCGCCGCAGACCAACATCGTCCATGTCGACGGCAACCGCTCGGTGCTGATGATGGTGCTGAAGGCGGGCGCGACCTCGACGCTCGATATCATCGCCGGCATCAAGCAGAAGGTCATCGACGTCAAGGACCAGCTGCCCGACGCGCTGAAGATCGGCTTCATCGGCGACCAGTCGGTGTTTGTCCGCGGCGCGATCCAGGGCGTCGCCTTCGAGGGCGTGATCGCGGCGCTGCTCACCAGCGTCATGATCCTGTTGTTCCTCGGCAGCTGGCGCTCGACCATCATCATCGCGGTTTCGATCCCGCTCTCCGTGCTCGGTGCCATCATCATGCTGTCGGCGATCGGCGAGACGCTGAACATCATGACGCTCGGCGGCCTCGCGCTCGCGGTCGGCATCCTCGTCGACGACGCCACGGTGACGATCGAGAACATCAATTACCATCTGGAGCAGGGCAAGCCGGTCGAGCAGTCGATCCTCGACGGCGCCAACCAGATCGTGACGCCGGCCTTCGTCTCGCTGCTCTGCATCTGCATCGTGTTCGTGCCGATGTTCTTCCTCACCGGCGTCGCGCGCTTCCTGTTCGTGCCGATGGCCGAAGCCGTGATGTTCGCGATGATCTGGTCGTTCATCCTGTCGCGTACGCTGGTGCCGACCATGGCGAACTACCTGCTGCAAGCGCATGTCCATCACGAGGGCGGGCCGCCGAAGTCGCGCAATCCCTTCGTCTGGTTCCAGCGCGGCTTCGAGGCGCGATTCGAGCGCATCCGCGGCGGATATCGTGGTTTGCTCGGCCTCGCGCTGGCGCACCGTGCGGTGTTCGTGATCGGATTCCTCTGCGTCGTCGGCGCATCCTTCGCGCTGGTGCCGTTCCTCGGGCGAAACTTCTTCCCCGCGGTCGATGCCGGCAACATCCTGATGCATGTCCGCACCCAGGTCGGCACCCGCGTCGAGGAGACTGCCAACCAGCTCGCCGACGTGCAGAAGGCGGTCCGCAAGCTGATCCCGGGCGAGATCGAGACCATGACCGACAACATCGGTATGCCGATCTCCGGCATCAACATGACCTACAACAACACCGGCGTGATCGGCCCGCAGGACGGCGACATCCAGATCAAGCTGAAGGAAGGCCACAAGCCGACCGAGGAGCACGTACGCGTGCTGCGTGAGCAGTTGCCGCGGCTGTTCCCCGGCGTCAGCTTCGCGTTCCTGCCCGCCGACATCGTCAGCCAGATCCTGAATTTCGGCGCGCCGGCGCCGATCGACCTCCAGATCCGCGGCGCCAATCTCGAGGCCAATTTCGCCTATGCCAACAACCTGCTGGCGAAGGTCCGCCGGATTCCGGGCGTCGCCGATGCCCGCATCCAGCAGTCGCCGAACAACCCGACCTTCAACATCGATGTCGACCGCACCCGCGCGCAATATGTCGGCCTGACCGAGCGCGACGTCACCAACAGCCTCGTCGTCAACCTCGCCGGCTCCTCGCAGGTGGCGCCGACCTATTACCTCAATCCTGATAACGGCGTGTCCTACTCGATCGTGATGCAGACGCCGCAGTACCAGATCGACTCGCTCAGCGCGCTCCAGACGCTGCCGATCACCGCTGCCGGCAATTCGCAGTCGCCGATCCTCGGCGGCATCGCCGATATCAAGCGTTCGACATCGAGCGCGGTGGTCTCGCAATACGACATCCAGTCGATGGTGCAGATTTTTGCGACGACCTCGGGGCGCGATCTCGGCGCGGTCGCGGCCGACATCCGTCAAGTGATCGCCGATACGGCCAAGGAGGTGCCGAAAGGCTCCTCCGTGGTGCTGCTCGGCCAGGTGCAGACCATGAACAGTGCCTTCACCGGCCTGCTGTTCGGCCTGTTGGGGGCCGTCGTGCTGATCTACTTCCTGATCGTCGTGAACTTCCAGTCCTGGTCCGATCCGTTCGTGATCATCACCGCGTTGCCGGCCGCGCTCGCCGGCATCATCTGGATGCTGTTCACCACCGAGACCACGCTGTCGGTGCCGGCGCTCACGGGTGCCATCATGTGCATGGGCGTTGCCACCGCCAACAGCGTGCTCGTTATCTCCTTCGCGCGCGAGCGCTACGAGGAGCTCGGCGATCCCGTCGCGGCCGCGCTCGAAGCCGGCTTCGTCCGGTTCCGCCCGGTGCTGATGACCGCGCTCGCCATGATCATCGGCATGGCGCCGATGGCCTTGGGGCTGGGTGAGGGCGGCGAGCAGAACGCGCCGCTCGGCCGCGCCGTGATCGGTGGCCTGATCTTTGCAACCTTCGCCACGCTGATGTTTGTTCCCGTGGTGTTCAGTATGGTACACAAGAAACAAGGCGCCAAAGTCGCCGCCCCATTGGAGACTCCGCATGTCGCCCACTGAATCCCGCTCCCCGGTGTCGCACCGGAAACTGGGCATCTTCAGCGTGGTGGCGCTGATTGCGGCAGGCCTCGTCGTCGGCACCGGCATCCGCGCCCGCGAGGAGCAGGGCTCCAAGCTGAAGGAATGGACCGACGATCAGGCCGTTCCCAGCGTCGCGGTGACCCAGCCCAACGCCAAGGCGCTCAGCGCCACCATCGACCTGCCGGGACGGCTGGAGGCCTATTATCGCGCGCCCATCTTCGCGCGCGTGTCGGGTTACCTGAAGAGCTGGAGCGCCGACATCGGCGCGCGCGTCAAGGCAGGGCAGGTGATCGCCGAGATCGAAGCGCCCGACCTCGATCAGCAGCTCTTGCAGGCTCGCGCCGACCTCGCCAGCCAGCAGGCCAGCGCCAGGCTGTCGGAAGCAACGTTGAACCGGCGCAAGACGCTGGTCGCCTCCAACTTCGTCTCGGCGCAGGAGATCGACGAGCGCACCGCCGATCTTTCCAACAAGAATGCAGCCGTGCATTCGGGGCAGGCCAATGTCGAGCGACTTGAGGCGCTGGCCGGGTACAAGAAGATCACCGCGCCGTTCGACGGCGTCGTCACCGCGCGCGACACCGACGTCGGCGCACTGATCAATGCCGGCGGCGGCTCGGGCCCGGCGATGTTCGTGGTCTCCGACATCACCAAGCTGCGCGTCTACGTCAACGTGCCCCAGAACTACGTGCCGGCGATCAAGATCGGTGCCAAGGCCACCATCACGCTGCCGGAGTATCCGAACCGGACCTTCCAGGCGACCGTGGAAGCCTCCTCGCAGGCGGTCGATGTCGCGTCCGGCACGACGCGCATGCAGCTCGGGCTCGACAATTCCAGCGGCGAGCTGATGCCCGGTGGCTATGCCAGCGTGAAGCTGAACCTGCAGCGCGACTCCGCGCCGCTCAGCATTCCCGCGAGCGCCCTGATCTTCAACGGCAGCGGCCTGCGCGTTGCGACCGTCGGTCCGGATGACAAGGTGCTGTTCAAGACGGTGACGATTGCCCGCGATCTCGGCCGCGAGATCGAGCTGGCTTCAGGGATCGCAGCTGATGACCGCGTCATCACCGCCCCGCCGGACGGTCTTTCCGATGGCGATGCGGTGCGCGTGGTTGGCGCTGGTGCCAAGGGCAAGCCGACAACAGCCTCGGAGAAGCAGGCGCCGAGGAGTTAGGTCTTCTTCACCTCGCCCCGCTTGCGGGGAGAGGTCGGATCGCATCGAAGATGCGATCCGGGTGAGGGGGACTCTCCGCGAGTCCAATTCTCACCGTCCTTGTGGAGAGTTCCCCTCACCCCGACCCTCTCCCCGCAAGCGGGGAGAGGGAGGCTACTACGCCACCCGCCACTCCGGTACGCCATCCCCGGCCATCGCGATCTCGCCGAGCGAGCCGACCGGCGTGCGATCCATGTCGAGCAGGCGCGCCAGCGTCGCGCTGTCGCTCGCCGCAATCCGCGCCAGTGTGCGCCGGTCATCTTCCGTGCGCAGCATCACCACGCCGTGCTCGACATCGCCGCCGCGGCCGTAGAGCACCGTAAAGCTCTCGACCTTGCCCTTGCCTCGGGCCTCCGCGACGAACTCCGGCACCGCGCGCTTGTTGCGGTCTGCTTCCGCCTGCACGCTCGTCTCCTGCGCCAAGGCCTCACGCGGCGGCGTCTTCGACACCACCAGCGCATGGTGCTTGGTGACGAAGCCGCCCTGTCCGTAGAGCAGGCCGAGCCCGGCGCCATCGCGCACACGCCGCACCATCGCGCAGGCCGCATGCGTCATGTAGGTGTTGAGGGGAGCACCGAAGAAGGTCAGGCCGCCGGTCACGGTCGGCTGCACGTCGGCGCCAAGCCCCAGCGTCCGCCGCGCCATCTTGGGCACACAGGGAAAACAGCTATAGAGCTCGATCGCGTCGAACTTGTTGCCGTCGCCGCCGGCGAGATCCGTCACCGCCTTCAAGACGGCGTTCTGCGGATGGCTCTCGTAAAACTGGTCGCGCAAGAGATAATCGCGCGGCTCTTCCGCCGAGGCGCCGCCGAGCGGATAGACCAGCTTGTCCTCGGCAATGCCCGCCGCGCGGGCCTTGGCGAGGCTGGTGAGCAGCAGCGCGCCGCCCATGTTGACGCTGGGGTTCGCCACCATGAGCTTGTTGTAGGGCCACGCGATCAGGCGGTTGTCCGCGGTCGGCGTCGTGATCTCCTCCGGCGCATAGCGCCGCGTCAGCCAGGCGTTGGGATTTTGCGCGGCGGCCTCCGAATAGCGCGACCACAGCGTGCCGGACTCCGCCATCGCCTCGCGCGGCGTCTGCCCCCAACGCGCGGACGAGGCCGCCTCATAGAAGGGATAGACGGTGACGGGGCGGAACACGCCGAGCTTCACCGCCAGCGGTTTCTGAAACGCTGCGCCGCGCTTGGGCTCCTCGACATCATGGGCGAAAGGAGTCCACGGCAGCTTTGCTCCAGTGCGCTCCGCCTTGGTCGCGGTCGACTGCGCTTCCGCGCCGCATACCGCCGCCACGGTGCATTCGCCGCGCGCGATGCGCTTCGCCGCCTCGTGGATGTAGCGGATCGGGCTCTCGCCGCCGACCGGGCCGTAATAGCAATGCGCGGGCGAGATGCCGAGGCGTTGCGCCAACAGCTTCTCCGGATCGCGATAGCGCCAGCTCAGGAAGTTGACGACGTCGAGCGACTGCACCTCGCCGAGCAGCGTCGCGCCGGCATCAGCCTCGGCGCGCCGCAGCGCATGCTCGAGCAGATCGAGCGGCTCAAGGCCCTCGGTGATCTCCTTCGGGCGGTCGACGATTTCGCCGATGCCGACGATGACGGGGATGCGGTCTTCGGGGGGAATCTTGCTCTTATCTGTCATGCTTCAATTCACGATACCAGTTGTTTCGTCATTGCGAGCGCAGCGAAGCAATCCAGGATACTTCCGCGGCGGCAGTCTGGATTGCTTCGCTGCGCTCGCAATGACGGTGTGGCACCTATTCCGCCACCAGCGCATTCATGTGCTCGACGGCTTCGGCAAAATCTTCCTTGAACTCCTGCACCACGGCGCCTGCCGACTTCACGCTGTCGATCAGGCCGACGCCCTGGCCGACGAAATAGCTGACGAGATCGCGCGCCTTGGCGTTGCCGCTTGCCGCGGCGCGGTCGATCGAGTTGAAGGCGTCGCGGCTGATGATGCTTTGCAGCGGCATCGGCAGCGCGCCCGGGCTCTCCGGCGCGCGGTCCCAGGCATCGGTCCAGACCGAGCGGAGCTGCCGCGCCGGCTTGCCGGTGCGGCCCTTGGAGCGGACCGCGTCGCGCGAGGACGCCGCGATCATCTTCTCGCGGAATATCTCCGTGGTCTCGGCTTCCACTGTCGCAAGCCACACCGAGCCGGTCCAGGCGCCGGCCGCGCCCATCGCCATGCAGGCCGCCATCTGCCGCCCCGTCATGATGCCGCCGGCCGCCAGCACCGGCACGTCGCGGATGGGCTTGATCGCCTTGATCACCTCCGGCACCAGCACCATGGTCGAGACCTCGCCGCAATGGCCGCCGGCCTCGGTGCCCTGCACCACGAGGATGTCGACGCCGGCCGCGACCTGGCGCAGCGCGTGCTCCTTGGCGCCGACGAGCGCTGCGACCGGCACGCCATGCTTCTTGCCCATCTCGATCATCGCCTTCGGCGGCACGCCGAGCGCATTGGCGATCAGGCGGATCGGGTGATTGAAGGACACCTCGAGCAGCTCCAGCGCCGTCTTCCCGTCGAACGGCTGCGGCTGGTCAGCCGCGACCTCCGTGGTGGTGAGCTCTATGTCGTACTTCTTCAGCAGATCGCGCGTGTAGTTGCGGTGCTGCTGCGGCACGCGCGCTTCCAGGCTCTTCCAGGTGACGTCCTTCTCGCCCGCGGTCGAGATGTTTTCGGGGATCAGAACGTCGATGCCGTAGGGCTTGCCGTCGACGTGATCGTCAATCCACTTCAGTTCGCGTTCGAGCGTATCAGGCGTGTGCACGGTGGCGCCGAGCACGCCGAAGCCGCCGGCGCGGCTGACGGCGGCAACGACGTCGCGGCAATGGCTGAAGGCGAGCAGCGGGAACTCGATGCCCAGCATGTCGCAGATCGGCGATTTCATCGTTCTCTCCCGGCGGCCTTCGCGTTCTCGTTGCTTTCGTGGCGAGGCAGGACAACGCTGGCTCGTCGTCGCTCGCGATGCCATGCCGGATTGGGCCACGCATCTTGCGTGCAGGCGTCACGCCGCGGACCAGCGAGGCCCGATGGATTCCGGGCTAGCCCTGCGGGCGCCCCGGAATGACGGCGGGGAGGAGGTGCCATGACAAAACGTAGAGTTGCCCCGCCCGGCAATGCATTTCGGCGCCCTTGTCATTCGCCATTTGCGGGCTAATTAATGCAGGCGCATCTTTCCGTCGGAGCCCCTCTCATGACTGACGCCCCCGCCTACGTGCCGCCCAAAGTCTGGACCTGGAACAAGGAGAATGGCGGGCAGTTCGCCAGCATCAACCGCCCCATTGCCGGGCCGACCCACGACAAGGAGCTGCCGGTCGGCAAGCATCCTTTCCAGCTCTATTCGCTGGCGACGCCGAACGGGGTGAAGGTCACGGTGATGCTGGAGGAACTCCTGGCGCTCGGCCACAAAGGCGCCGAATACGACGCCTGGCTGATCAGAATCGGCAACGGCGACCAGTTCGGCAGCGGTTTTGTCGACATCAATCCGAATTCGAAAATCCCTGCGCTGATGGACCGCTCCGGCCCGGAGCCGATCCGGGTGTTCGAGTCCGGCTCGATCCTGTTCTACCTCGCCGAAAAGTTCGGCGCGTTCCTGCCGAAGGACATCAAGACCCGCACCGAGGCAATGTCCTGGCTGTTCTGGCAGATGGGGAGCGCGCCCTATCTCGGTGGCGGCTTCGGCCATTTTTACGCCTATGCGCCGTTCAAGATCGAATACGCCATCGACCGTTTCGCAATGGAGACCAAGCGCCAGCTCGACGTGCTCGACCGGCGGCTCGCCGACAACGAGTATCTCGCCGGCAACGAGTATACCATCGCCGACATGGCGGTGTGGCCCTGGTACGGCGCGCTCGCCAAGGGGCTGGTCTATGGCGCCGGCGAATTCCTCTCGGTGCAGGACTACAAGAACGTGCAGCGCTGGACCGACCAGATCGCCAAGCGTCCGGCGGTGAAGCGCGGCCGCATGGTCAACCGCGTCTCCGGCGATCCCGCCAGCCAGCTCCACGAGCGCCACGACGCCAGTGACTTCGAGACCAGGACGCAGGACAAGCTCGCACCGGCGACGTAGCTGTCGCGCACTTCACCTCGCCCCGCTCTTGTCCGCCGAAGCTTCAGCGAAGGCGGACGCCCGAGCGCGCGCCTCGTCCTTCGAGACGACCGCTCCGCGGTCTCCTCAGGATGAGGCTAAGCGGCATCAGTGCCCGTTGAACTGCTGCCGCGCACTCCGTCCTCATCCTGAGGAGCCCGCATAAAGCGGGCGTCTCGAAGGATGGCCGCAGGATATCTCTCCCAAACGCGATTCCCCTGCCGCCTGCGGGGAGGGGGAAAAGAGAGATGGGGTGGCTTACGCCATGCTCAGCTCGTGGCGGCCGACCACCATCCAGTGCACCTCGTCGGGACCATCGGCAAAGCGCAGATGGCGCACGTCCTGGTACATCTCGGCGAGGGGGGTCCAGTGCGAGATGCCGGTGGCGCCATGCATCTGGATCGCCTGGTCGATGATCTTGCAGGCGCGCTCCGGCACCATGGCCTTGACCATGGAGACCCAGACGCGGGCTTCCTTGTTGCCGAGCACATCCATCGCCTTCGCGGCCTTCAGCACCATCAGCCGCATCGCCTCGATCTCGCAGCGCGCCTGCGCGATGATCTGCATGTTGCCGCCGAGATGGGCGATCTTCTTGCCGAAGGCTTCGCGGGTGAGGCCACGCTGAACCATCAGGTCGAGCGCCTTCTCGGCCTTGCCGATGGTGCGCATGCAGTGATGGATGCGCCCCGGTCCGAGGCGGAGCTGCGAGATCTCGAAGCCGCGGCCTTCGCCGAGCAGCATGTTCTCCTTCGGCACGCGCACATTGTTGAAGCGCATGTGCATGTGGCCGCGCGGCGCGTGATCCTGGCCGAACACGTACATCGGGCCGAGCACCTCGACGCCGGGCGTGTCGCGCGGCACCAGGATCTGCGACTGTTGCTTGCTCGGCGCCGCATCCGGATTGGTCTTCACCATCACGATCAGGATCTTGCAGCGGGGATCGCCGAGGCCTGAGATGTAATACTTCTCGCCGTTGATGACCCATTCGTCGCCGACGAGCTTGGCCGTCGTCGAGATGTTCTTGGCGTCAGAGGAGGCGACGTTCGGCTCGGTCATCACATAGGCCGAGCGGATCTCGCCGTTGAGCAGCGGCTTCAGCCACTTCTCCTTCTGCTCCTTGGTGCCGACGCGCTCCAGCACCTCCATGTTGCCGGTGTCGGGCGCCGAGCAGTTCATGGTCTCGGAGGCCAGCGGGCTCTTGCCGAGCTCCGCCGCGATATAGGCGTAGTCGAGATTCTTCAGGCCCTGGCCGGTCTCGTCATCGGGCAGGAAGAAATTCCAGAGACCTTCCTGCTTGGCCTTGTTCTTGGCCTTCTCCAGCACCTCGAGTTGCTTCGGCGTGAAGCTCCAGCGATCCTGCTTGCCTTCGCCGGCCTTGGCGAACTCGATCGACATCGGCTCGACGGTGTCGCGGATGAACTTCTTGACATGATCATAGAGCGGCCGGACCTGGTCCGACATGCGGAGGTCGTTGAGCTCGTCGCCGGGATTGAGCGTGTAGTTGGTGGTGCGGGGAATGTAGGCGTGTTTTGTCATTGTTCCTCCCGGGGTCACTGAAATCGCGTTGAGCCGGAGAATAGTCGCAGCGCGCGCAAAGTGCGAGCGCGCATTTTCTCACGCGAGCCATGCCATGCGATGGAATTTCGCGAGAGCGTTTGAAATGTTGTTTGAATGGCGTGTTGGGCGCGCTATCTCGCCGACGTCGTCCCGGACAAGCGAAGCGCAGATCCGGGACCCCCGCGCGAGCGCTTGCGCTCGTCGCGACACCCCACAGGAAGAGGTTTGGCGAAGGCTTGGAGTAGAAAGGCTTGGAGTTGAGAGCTTCGCGCAGTCACAGCTCCCTGTGGTTATGGGTCCCCGCCTTCGCGGGGACGACATTGAGTGTGTGGCTCAATTCGCCAGTCGATGCATCGCGCAGATCTTGTTGCCGTCGAGGTCGCGCAAATAGGCGAGATAAAGCTTGTTTCCCGCTCCCTCGCGGATGCCGGGCGGATTTTCGATCGGCGTTCCGCCGGCGGCGACGCCAGCGGCGTGCCACTTGTCGACCTGCTCGGGCGAGTTGGCGGCGAATCCGATGGTGCCGCCATTCGCACAGGTCGCGGGCTCGCCGTTGATCGGCTTCGACACCGAGAACACGCCGGTCTTGGTGATGTAGAAGATGCGATGGCCGTCGACCCTGGCCGGCCGCACCTCGAGCGTGCCGAGCAGCTTGTCGTAGAACGCCTTGGCCTTGTCCAGGTCGTTGGTGCCGATCATGATGTGTGAAAACATTTGCCCTGTCCCCTCATGATGATTTGTAGCCCGGATGGAGCGCAGCGAAATCCGGGGTTTTGCCTCATGTTACGCTGATCCCGGATTACGCTTCGCTCCATCCGGGCTACGCATGCAAAAATCAGAACGCGGTATAGCCGCCGTCGATCACGAACGTATCCGCGGTGTGATAGGATGACGCCTTGCTCATCAGATACACCGCGATGCCGCCGAAATCTGATGCCTCGCCGAAACGCCGCATCGGAATCCGCGGCATCACGTTGGCGACGAACTTGTCGTTGGCCATCAGGCCCGCGGTCATGTCGCTCTTGATCCAGCCGGGCAGGATCGCGTTCGCGGTGACGCCGTAACGCGCCAGCTCGACGCCGAGCGCGCGCACCAGCGCGTTGATCGCGGCCTTGGTCGCTGCATAATGCTCGTTGCGCGCGGTGCCGAAGATCGAGGCGAGGCTCGAGGTCGCGACCAGCCGGCCGAAGGGATCGCCGGCATTGGCGCGCTCGGTCATGTGCTTTGCGGCGGCCTGGAACGCATGGAATACACCGTCGAGATTGGTCGAGAACATCGTGCGCCATTCTTCCTCCGTGCGCTCGACGAAGGAGCGCCGGCCGCCGCCGCCGATGCCCGCATTGGCGAAGCAGCCGTCGACCCGGCCGAAGGTATCGAGTGTCGCCTTCATCGCGGCATCGACCGAGGCTGGATCGGTGACGTCGCAGACGCGGGTGTCGACCTTGCCGGAGAGGCCCGCCATGCTCGCGGCAGCGGCCTTGTTCTTGTCAGCATTGCGGCCCCAGATCGAGACGTTGCAGCCCTGACCGGCAAGCGCCTGTGCGATGCCGAGCCCGATGCCGCCATTGCCGCCGGTGATCACGGCCACGCGGCCGGAGAGGTCGAAAAGGTTCATGGCGCGTTTCCTGTTTTTGGTGTGCAGCCCATCAGCCGCTGCGCGCAAGATTGCTTGCTATGCTCTGATCACCATGGACAAGACCGCGCCAAAAATCAAATATGCGCCCCGGCAAAAGTAATTCCGGTCTGCGAAACATCGCGGGCTGCAACTGACGAGGAAACCATGCAGTTCAAACACGTCACGCTCGATTTCGATGGTTCGGTCGCGATCCTCAGGCTCGACCATCAGGAGGTGATGAACGCGGTCTCCGTGGACATGTTGGGCGGTCTTGCCGAAGCACTCGACGCGGTCGAGGAGAAGAAGGACGAGGTGCGCTGCGTCGTGCTGACCGGGGCAGGGCGGGCGTTCTGCACCGGCGCAAATCTCCAGGGCCGCAACAACCAGTCGAAGAAGACCAAGGCCGGCCTGACGCTGGAGACCGGCTTTCATCCCTTCCTGCGCCGCATCCGCAACCTGCACTGCCCGATCGTCACCGCGGTCAACGGCCCGGCGGCCGGCGCCGGCATGAGCTTCGCGTTGCTCGGCGACATGATCCTCTGCGCGCGCTCGTCCTATTTCCTGCAAGCCTTTCGCCGCATCGGCCTCGTGCCGGATTGCGGCTCGACCTGGCTCCTGCCGCGCCTGATCGGCCGGGCGCGCTCGATCGAATTGTCGCTGATGGGCGAGCGGCTGCCGGCCGAGAAGGCGCTGGAATGGGGCCTCGTCAACCGCGTCTATGACGACGGCGTGCTGATGGAGGAGGCGATGAAGCTCGCGCGCGAGCTCGCCAGCGGCCCGACGGTCGCGCTCTCCCTGATCCGCAAGCTCTATTGGGACAGCCCGGAGAATTCCTTCGAGGATCAGCTCAATCTCGAATTCCAGTGCCAGCTCCGCGCCGGCGACACCCAGGACTTCCGTGAAGGCGTCGGCGCCTTCCTGGAGAAGCGGCCCGCGCAGTTCAAAGGCAAATGATCGAAGCGGAGCTTTCCCGCAGCGTTCAGCGCTGGTGTCCCGGTGCGACCGGCGTCACCGGCGCTGCAAAGCTGTCCGGCGGTGCCAGTCAGGAGACCTGGCGTTTCGATATCGTGCATCCCGATGGTGCGATCGGCGCGATCCTGCGCCGCTCGCCCAAGGGCTATGGCGCGGCGCCGACGCGCGCGGCGGGTCTTGCGGCTGAAGCGCAGCTGATGCAGCTCGCCTATGAGGCCGGCGTGCCGTCGCCACGCGTGATGCATGTGCTCGCGCCTGAAGATGATCTCGGCACCGGCTTCATCATGCAGCGGGTCGAGGGCGAGACCATCGCGCGCAAGATCCTGCGCGATGACGCGTTCGCGGCCGCGCGGCCGCTTCTGGCGCGACAGATCGGTGGGGTGCTTGCAGGCCTGCACAGGCTGCCGCAGGACAGGCTGCCTGTGCTGCGCAGCCGGAACGCGACCCAGGAGATCGGCGAATTCGAGCGCGACTATCGCAGCCTGAACTGGCCAAAGCCCGTGTTCGAGCTGGCCCTGCGCTGGCTGCGCGACCACGATCCCGGCCCCTCGGCGGAGGAGACGCTGGTGCATGGCGATTTCCGCAACGGCAACCTCATCATCGGCGCTGACGGCGTCCGTGCGGTGCTCGACTGGGAGCTCGCCCATCTCGGCGATCCCATGGAGGATCTCGGCTGGGTCTGCGTCAACTCCTGGCGCTTTGGCGAGATCGACAAGCCCGTCGGCGGCTTTGGCTCGCGTGAGGAGCTGTTCGCGGGTTATGAGGCCGCAGGCCGCAAGGTCGATCCGTTGCGCGTGAAATTCTGGGAAGTGATGGGGACGCTACGCTGGGGCATCATGTGCGGCGGCATGATGCAGCGGTTTCGCGAGAGCCCGGATCATTCCATGGAGCGCGCGATGATCGGCCGCCGCGCCTCCGAGACCGAAATCGATCTGTTGCGGCTGCTGGCGCCGCGCGGGAGCTGACCATGCAGGACGAGCCAACCCCAATCGAGCTGACCAAATCCGTCGCCGATTTCCTCCGCAACGACATCACGCCGTTGATCTCCGGCCACCAGGCCTTCAAGCTGCGCGTGGCCATCAACATCCTCGACCTCGTCACGCGGCAGTTGACGCAGGAGGAGGGGGGCGATGCTGCGGAAGTGGAGCGGCTGCGCGCGCTGCTCGGCACGGACGGCTCGGTCAGCGAGCTCAACCGCGTGCTGGCGGAGCGCATCGCCAAGGGCGAACTCGATCTCGCGACGCCGGGTCTCGCCGAGCATCTCTGGCAGACCACGATGGACAAGCTGGCGGTCGATCAGCCGAACTACGCCTCGTACAAGCGGGAGCTTGGGCGGTAGGCGGGCTACACGCTCCATCCTCCGTCATTGCGAGGAGCCCTTGCGACGAAGCAATCCAGACTGTCGCCGCGGAGACGGTCTGGATTGCTTCGCTGCGCTCGCAATGACGATGTTGAGGCAGTGGTGCGGCTCTCTCCAGCCGTCATTCCGGGGCGTCGCGAAGCGACGAGCCCGGAATCCATTCATCCGAGCGTCCTGCCGCCTGATGGATTCTCAGATGCGCAATTGCGCATCATAGCTCGCGCCTGCCGGCGCGCCCCGGAAATGGCGGCGGCGAAAACCACCCCTACTTCCCCACCCATTTCGGCGGCCGCTTCTCCGAGAACGCCTTGGGGCCCTCGATGTAATCCTGCGAGGCCGCCATCGCCTTCACCGCCGGGTACTCGCGCTGCTCCTCGATCGCCTGCTCCAGCGACACGCCGAGCCCCTTCTGGATCGCCTGCTTCGAGGCCCGGATCGACATCGGCGAGTTCTTGGTGATCATCTCGGCCCAGCGCAGCGCGGCCGCGAGGGCCTCGCCCTGCGGCACCACCTCGTTGACGAAGCCGAGCTCGAGCCCTTCCTTGGCGCTGACATGGCGCGCGGTGAGGATCATGCCCATGGCGCGCTTCAGGCCGATCTGGCGCGGCAGCCGGTGCAGGCCACCGGCGAGCGCGGCGAGGCCAACGCGCGGCTCCGGCAGGGCGAAGGTCGCGTTTTCCGACGCAATGATCAGGTCGCACGCCAGCGCGATCTCGAAGCCGCCGCCCATCGCCACACCATTCACCGCGGCGATGATCGGCTTGTCGCAGTCGAAACGCGCAGTGAGCCCGGCAAAGCCGCCCTTGTCCCAGCCGCGTTTTCCCCCTGCCGCCTGCCACTTCAGATCGTTGCCGGCGCAGAACGCCTTGTCACCGCTGCCGGTGACGATCGCAATCCACTGCTCGGGATCGGTGGAGAAATCGTCGAACACCTTGTTGAGCTCGAAATGCGCGTCGGTGTGCAGCGCGTTGTAGACCTCGGGCCGCGACAGCGTGACGATCGTGATCGGCCCCTTGCGTTCCACCTTCGAAAACTTCAGCTCCATCGCGCGCTCCCGCATTTTCTTGTGAAGGAATATTGGCGTCATACTAGCGCGCATGCGCGCCGCAACACCATCGAATTGCGCGGACGCGCCTTGCACGCGTCACACGCCTCGGCTTGCTTGACTTGCGCACGCTCTTCTCACCTTAATCGAGGCAAGCAACAGCGCGCGTAGCGCCTTAACGCAAAACGAAAAACAGTCCGGGAGAGAACCGTGGATTTCTCATTGCCTGCCGATCTCGTCGCCTATCTCGGAGAGCTCGACCGTTTCATCGAACGCGAGATCAAGCCGCTGGAACAGGCCGACGACAACATCCGCTTCTTCGACCATCGCCGCGAATGGGCGCGCACCGATTTCGAGAATGGCGGCCTGCCGCGCCACGAATGGGAAGGGCTGCTGCGCAAGGCCAAGGATCTCGCGGATGCCGCCGGCCACCTCCGCTTTCCCGTGCCGAAGCAGTACGGCGGCAAGGACGGCTCCAATCTCTGGATGGCGGTCATCCGCGAGCATTTTGCCGCCAAGGGCCTCGGCCTGCACAACGATCTCCAGAACGAGCACTCCATCGTCGGCAACTTCCCCGTCGTCACCATGCTCGACCGCTACGGCCGCGACGACCAGAAGGCGATGATCGACGGCTCGATCAAGGGCAAGTACCGCATCACCTTTGGCCTCACCGAGCCGCATCACGGCTCGGATGCCACCCACATGGAGACGCGCGCGGTGCCCGCGACCCGCGACAACGTCAAGGGCTGGATCATCAACGGCGAGAAGATGTGGACCACCGGCATGCACGTCGCCACCCACTGCGCGTTGTTCGCGCGCACGAGCGGCAATGACGGCGATGCCCGCGGCATCACCTGCTTCCTGGTGCCGGCGAAGAGCCATGGGGTGAAGGTCGAGGAATACATGTGGACCTTCAACATGCCGACCGACCATCCCCGCGTCAGTTTTACCGATGTATTCGTGCCGGAGGATGCGCAGTTCGGCGAGGTCGGCCGCGGCCTGTCGCTGGCGCAATGCTTCGTGCACCAGAACCGCATCCGCCAGGCCGCGAGCTCGCTCGGTGCCGCCGTCTACTGCATCAACGAGAGTGTGAAGTATGCGCGCGAACGAAAGCCGTTCGGCAAAGCACTTGCGGAGAACCAGGCGATCCAGTTCCCGCTGGTCGAGCTTGCGACGCAAGCCGAGATGCTGCGCCTTCTGATCCGCAAGACCGCCTGGGAGATGGACCAGCTCACCGAGGAGCAGATCGAGCGCACGCTCTCCGACCGCGTCTCCATGTGCAACTACTGGGCAAACCGCCTCTGCTGCGAATCCGCCGACCGCGCCATGCAGGTCCATGGCGGCATGGGTTACTCACGCCACAAGCCGTTCGAGCACATCTACCGCCACCACCGCCGCTACCGCATCACCGAAGGCAGCGAGGAGATCCAGATGCGCAAGGTGGCGGGATTCCTGTTCGGGTATATGGGGCCGGGGAAGCATTAAGGCGTTACGCAACATCTCTCCCCGGGTCGTCCCCGCGAACGCGGGGACCCATAACCACAGGAAGAAGTTTGGGGCGAGCCCGTAACTCCAAGTCTTCGCCAAACCTCTCCCTGTGGCTATGGGTCCCCGGTTCGCGCTGCGCGCGCCCCGGGACGACGATGCGGATGGAGTGGTGGCTAGCTAGCTGTTACGCGATATCTCTCTCTGGGTCGTCCCCGCGAACGCGGGGACCCATAACCACAGGAAGAAGTTTGGGGCGAGCCCGTAACTCCGAGTCTTCGCCAAACCTCTCCCTGTGGCTATGGGTCCCGGGTTCGCGCTGCGCGCGCCCCGGGACGACGAGGTGGATACAGCGGAGCTAATTCACCCTTCTGTCCTTCCCCGCCCAATACGGCTCGCGCAACTGCCGCCGCAGGATCTTGCCTGACGGGTTGCGCGGCAGCGCCGGCAGGAACTCGACGCTCTTCGGCGTCTTGTAGCCGGCGATGCGCTCGCGGGTGAAATTGATGATGTCGGTGGCGCTCGCCTCTTTGCCCGGCTTCATCACCACGACCGCCTTCACCGCCTCGCCCCATTTGTCGTCGGGCACGCCGATCACGGCGGCTTCGGCGACGTCAGGATGATCGCACAGCGCGCTCTCGACCTCGGCGGGGTAGATGTTCTCGCCGCCGGAGATGATCATGTCCTTGATGCGGTCGTGGATGTAGAGATAGCCGTCCTCGTCCATGTAGCCGGCATCGCCGGTGCGTAGCCAGCCGTCGGCGCGCAGCGTCGCGGCGGTCGCCTCCGGCAGGTTCCAGTAGCCCGCCATGTTGGAGCCCGAGCGCGTTGCGATCTCGCCGACCTCACGTGGCGGCAGCGGCTTGCCGTCCGCGTCGAGGATCGCGATCTCGACACCCGGCAGCGCCTTGCCGGCCGAACGCATCCGCTCCAGTCCCTCGACGTGGTCCTCCGGCGGCAGCGCGACGATAGTGCCCGTGGTCTCGGTCATGCCATACAGCTGCACGAAGCCGCACTTGAAGACCTCGATGCACTCCTTCAGCAGCGCCGCCGGTATAGGCGAGGCGCCATAGAGCATGTATTTCAGCCGCGAGAAATCGACCGTCCTGGCGCGCGGCTGCCGCACCACGAACTGCATCGCCGCCGGCACCATGAATAGTTTTGTGATGCCCGACTGCTCGAAGAAATCCAGCACCCTGGTCGGATCGAATTCGCGCGCGATCACGCCGCGGGCGCCGTGATAGAGTCCCATCACGCCCCAGCCCGAGCCGCCGATATGGAAGACCGGCATGGCGACCAGCGACACATCGTCGGTCGACCACCGGTTCCACTCCGGCTTGTCTTCGGCATTGCCGGACTGCACCAAATTGAGGAAGTTCGCGTGCGACAGCATCGCGCCCTTCGGCTTGCCTGTCGTGCCCGACGTGTAGAGCTGGATCGCGATGTCGCGGGGAGTGATCGGCACCTTCGGATCGTCGCCACTCTGCGCGTCTCGCCACGCCCCAAAATCCTGCCATTCCGGCGCGCCGCCTTCGGTGGTGATGACGGTGCGCACGTCGGGAATCTTGTCCTTGATCTGCCGGATCTGCGTAATGAACTCCGGCCCGACGAACAGCGCCGGTGCATTGCAGTCCGCGACGATGAAGGCGACTTCGGGCCCGGCGAGCCGCCAGTTCACCGGCGCCGTCACCACGCCGGCCTTCATCGCGCCCATCAGCAGCTCGAAATAGATGTCGCTGTTCTTGCCGAGATAGGCGATGCGGTCGCCTTTCCTGAGGCCCATCGCGAGAAGCGCGTTGGCGACCTTGTTGGTCTTGACGTCGAACTCGGCAAAGCTGGTGAGGCGGCCCTCGAACTCGTAGGCGATGGCATCGCCGCGGCTTTTCGCGCGCTCGCGCACCATGTCGGCGAGGTCAGCCAATGGCTGTGTGGACATGTTTCTCCCGTGACGTCTCGTTTATGGCGCCGAGTGTGACGACATCCGCGGGTGAAGACAAGATGGGCCACGCTGTCGTCCCGGACAAGCGGAGCGCAGATCCGGGACCCCCGCGCGAGCGCTTGCGCTCGTCGCGATAGCCACAGGGAGAGGCTTTGCGAAGCCTCGGAGTTACCGGTCTCACGTCTCCCTGGGGTTATGGGTCCCGACGTTCGCCGGGACGGCAGGCGGGGCGAGGTGAAAGCGTAGTCCCTTACACATCGCGCGCTCACAACACGAAATCACCCCCGCTTCGCCCGGTCCTTCTCGTTCTGCGCCATGATGCTCTCGCGCGCGGCCTTCCAGTCGTCGTCGCTCCAGTCGCGGAGCTGGTAGAAATTGCCACCCATCGCGAGCGCCTGCGCGCCGTCCATGGCGATGGTCTCGCCATTGATCCAGTCGCAGCCGCCCGAGATCAGGAACACCGCGAGGTTCTGGAGCTCCTCCATGGTGCCGACGCGGCCCATCGGGTTCATCGCCTTCGTGCGCGCGCCGGCCTCATCGCCGGGCTTGATGCGCTTGCTCATGCCCTCGGTCGGGATCTCGCCCGGCGCGATCGTGTTGAGGCGGATGCCGTATCGGCCCCATTCGGTGGCGAGCGACATCGTCATGGCGTGGATCGCCGACTTGCTCATCGCCGACGGCACCACGTAGGGCGAGCCGTTGCGCACCCAGGTCACGGTGATCGAGACGACGTTGCCGGGCTGCTTCAGGGCGATCCAGCGCTTGCCGATCGCGTGGGTCACGTAGAACGTGCCGTGCATGACGATGTTGGCGACGGCATCGAAGCCGCGCGGCGAGAGCTCCTCGCTGCGCGAGATGAAATTGCCGGCAGCGTTGTTGATGAGGTCGGTGAGGGGGCCATCGCGAAAAATGTTCTCGACCATCTCCTCGACCGCGAGCGCGTTGCGGATGTCGACGCCGTGGCTGGTGACGCGGCCGCCATACAGATCCATCAATTCAGTCGCGGTCTCGTCGCACACGATCTTGCGCCGGCCGCAGATGTGCACTTCGGCGCCGAGCTGGAGAAAGCGCGCCGCCATCGATTTGCCAAGGCCGGTGCCGCCGCCGGTCACGAGGATGCGCCGTCCGGCCAGAAGATTTTCCTTGAACATGGCTGTTTCTCCCGTACGGATTGTCAGTTAATTGGTCGATTGACTAAATCCGGCCGCCAGCGTCCTGTAAAGCGGCACCGAACAAGAACAGGGGAGAATTCATCCATGGAAGAGCGCGTCTCGATCTCGATCTCGGAAGGCGTCGCCGACGTGCGGCTGGTGCGCGCGGACAAGATGAATGCGCTGGATCAGGCCATGTTCGAAGCGCTTGTCGCTGCGACCGAGCGGCTTTCGAAGGACAGGGGCGTGCGCGTCGTCGTGCTGTCCGGCGAAGGCCGCGCCTTCTGCGCCGGTCTCGACATGGGGCGTTTTGCCGCCATGAAGGAGAAGGGTGGCAACGGAATTCCGGGTGGCGAAAATCGCGACCTCACGGTGCGCACGCACGGCCAGGCAAACTTTCCGCAGCAGGCGGTATGGGGCTGGCGCCAGCTTCCGGTGCCGGTGATCGCAGCGGTGCACGGCGTTGCCTTCGGCGGTGGTTTCCAGCTTTCGCTCGGCGCCGACATGCGTTTCCTTTCGGCCGATGCGCGGATGTCGGTGATGGAAATCAAATGGGGCCTCGTGCCCGACATGGCGGGCACGCCGATCCTGGCCTCGCTCGTGCGCGACGACATCCTGCGCGATCTCACCTACACGGGCCGCATCTTCTCCGCGCAGGAGGCGATGACCTATGGTCTCGCCACGCGCATCTGCGACGACCCGCGCGCGAGCGCCCTCGAGGTCGCACGCGAAATCGCCGGCAAGAGTCCCGATGCGATCCGTGCCGCAAAGCGCCTGCTCAACAATCTCTCGGTCGATCCGGGCCCGGCGTTGCTTGCGGAGTCCGTCGAACAGCAGAAGCTGATCGGCGGCGCGAACCAGACCGAGGCGGTGCGCGCCAACCTGGAGAAGCGCGCGCCGAAGTATGTGGATTAGCAACTCCCCGTCATTCCGGGGCGATACGAAGCATCGAGCCCGGAATCCATAACCACGATCGGGAGTATGGATTCCGGGCCTGCGCCTTCGGCGCATCCCGGAATGACAATCGCAATTGTGGCTGCAGTTTCTCAACCCGACGAAAGATCGGAAAGCAAAAATGAGCGAAGCGTCCAATTTCCTCGGCATCGTCTCCGGCAAGCGCTGCCGTTCTCACGCCGAAATCGCGAACCGCGCCGACCGCATCGCCTCCGGCCTCGCCAAAATCGGCGTCAAGCAAGGCGATTGCGTCTGCATGCTGATGCGCAACGACATCGCGTTCCTGGAAACCGCCTACGCCGCGATGCGGCTCGGGGCCTATGGCGTGCCGATCAACTGGCATTTCAAGCCGGAGGAGATCAACTACATCCTCGGGGATACCGGTACGTTCGTGCTGATCGGACACGCCGACATGCTGCACGGCTCGCGCAATGCGATTCCGAACGGCGTCACCGTGCTCAGCGTGCCGACGCCGCCGGAGATACTGTCCAACTACAAGATCGATTCCAGTCATCTGACGACGCCGGACTTCGCGATCGATTTCGAGCCTTGGCTCGCGCAACACCAGCCCTATGACGGCCCGGTCGTGCCGCAGCCCATGAACATGATCTATACGTCCGGCACCACCGGCCATCCCAAGGGCGTGCGCCGCAATGCGCCGACGCCGGAGCAGGCGGCGGCCGGCGAGCGCATGCGCGCGATGATCTATGGGCTGAAGCCCGGCGCCCGCGCGATCCTGCCGGGCCCGCTCTATCATTCCGCGCCGAACTCGTTCGGCATCCGCGCGGGAAAACTCGGCGGTGCGCTGGTGCTGATGCCGCGCTTCGAGGCCGAGGAATTTCTTCAGCTGATCGCGCGGTACAAGATCGACACCATCTTCATGGTGCCGACCATGTTCATCCGCCTGATGAAGCTGCCGGAGGCCGTGCGCAAAAAGTACGACGTCTCCTCGCTGCGCCACGTCATTCACGCCGCCGCGCCCTGTCCGGCGGAGGTGAAGCGCGCCATGATCGAATGGTGGGGGCCGGTGATCTACGAATTCTACGGCTCGACCGAATCGAGTGCCGTCACTTTTGCGACGTCAGAGGACGCGCTGAAGAAGCCCGGTACGGTCGGCAAGATCTCGCCCGGCGCCGAGTTGCGTTTTGTCGGTGAGGACGGTCGCGTGCTGGGCGTCGGCGAGATCGGCGAGATCTATTCGCGCATGGCCGAGATGGCCGACTTCACCTACCACAACAAGCCGGAGAAGCGCGCCGAGATCGACCGCGACGGCTTCATCACCTCCGGCGACGTCGGCTACATCGACGAGGACGGCTACGTCTTTATCTGCGACCGCAAGCGCGACATGGTGATATCTGGCGGCGTCAACATCTATCCGGCCGAGATCGAGTCGGTGCTGCACGCCGTCCCCGGCGTGCACGATTGCGCGGTGTTCGGCATCCCCGATGCCGAGTTCGGCGAAGCCCTGATGGCGGTGGTCGAGCCGCAGGCGGGGGTGACGCTGGAGTCCTCCGACATCCGCACCCGATTGAAAACCTCGCTCGCCGACTACAAGGTGCCGAAGCACATCGAGATCCGGACCGGCCTCCCGCGCGAAGACTCCGGCAAGATCTTCAAGCGCCGCCTGCGCGATCCCTATTGGGAGCAGGCGGGACGGAAAATCTGACGGTCCGTAGCCCGGGTGAGCGAAGCGATACCCGGGATGACAAGCAGCAAGATCCCGGATGTCGTTTCGCTCATCCGGGCTACAACAATTCGCGATGACCTGAGCCGCCTCATGGACCACGACCTCGCGGGTCGTGCTATACATACGACATCATCGACCTCGCGGATCATCCCATGGCTCCCGTTTCCATCCTGCTCAACATCCTCTGGATCCTCATCGGCGGCGCCTGGATGGCGTTCGGCTGGCTGATCGCTGCGGTCATCATGGCCATCACCATCATCGGCCTGCCCTGGGCGCGGGCGGCGTTCAACATCGCCGTCTACACGCTGCTGCCGTTCGGCTCGCGGGCGGTCAGCCGCTATGAGGTCACCGGCATGAACGATATCGGCACTGGTCCGCTCGGGGTGATAGGCAACATCATCTGGTTCGTGCTCGCCGGCTGGTGGCTGGCGCTCGGCCACCTCGTGACCGCCCTGGTCCTCGCCGTCACCATCATCGGTATCCCCTTCGCCTGGGCCCATCTGAAGCTCGCGGGCATCGCGCTGTGGCCGATCGGCAAGGTGATCGTGCCGGCTTAAGGCTCGCGGTTCACAGGCTTCAGCTTCCGGAAATTGAGCAGCAGCGCACAATCGCGCGGGCTACTTCTTTTTTGGTGTCGACCAGTCCTCGTCTTCCAGGGACGGTGCTTGTTTCTGCTGTTCCAGGATCTTCCTGTACTCCTCGGGGATCACCTGGCTGCGAGATGCTTCGTGCAGCGTGTGTGGGAACCAGGTCGCAATGCCCGGGTAGGCAATCATCAGCCCAACGCAGATCACCTGCAGTATCATGAACTGGAACATGCCGGCGTAGATCGTCGTGAGACTCCAGCCCTTGACCACCTGCTTGAGATAGTACGCCGACATGGCGACCGGCGGCGACAGGAAGGCGGTCTGCAGCACAACCGCAACCAATGCTCCAAACCATATGAGGTCGATGCCCATGCCTTTCACGACCGGATAGAAGATCGGTAGGAACACCAGGATGATGGCTGGCCACTCAAACGGCCAGCCCAGCAGGAAAATGAGGAGCAGCACGACAATCAGCATGAGGCTGGGCGGCAACTGGAGGCCGAGCATCGTGTCGGTGATCCAGTTCGCCGAGCCGAGGCGGGCGAACACCGCACCGAATATGTTCGATGTGACCGCCAGCAGCAGCACCATGCTCGACGTCGCCATCGTCGATGTCAGCGCTCGCTGCAGTCCCCCGAGCGAGAACCTGCCATAGGCGATGGCCAGGATCAGCGCGCCGACGCTGCCGATGCCGGCGGCCTCCGTCGGCGTGGCAAGCCCCCCGATGATCGAGCCGAGCGTCGCCGTGATGAGCCCGAGCAGCGGCAGCGTGCCGACCACCACCTCGCGCGCAATGTATCCAGCGGAGTAGATCCGCTCATCCTTTGGCACTGGCGGCCCGAGCTTGGGATTGATGAAGGAGCGGCCCATCAGATAGACGATGTAGATGCTGGCCAGCAGGAAGCCCGGCCCGAAGGCTGCAGCATAGAGATCGGCGACCGAAACCCCGAGCACCGGCCCCATCACGATCAGCATGACCGACGGCGGAATGAGAATGCCGAGCGTGCCACCCGCCGTGATGGTGCCCGCTGAAAGCTTGGCATCATAGCCCGCCTTCGTCATGATCGGCGAGGCCATGATGCCGAGAACCGTGACGGCTGCTCCGACGATGCCGGTCGCCATCGCGAACACGGTCGAAGTCAGGATGACGACGAGGAAGAGTGCGCCGCGCACCGGCGCAAGCAGCATGCGGAACGCCGTAAAAAGGCGCTCCATGAGCCCCGCCTGCTCGGTGATGAAGCCCATGAAGATGAACAGCGGTACGGCGGCGAGGAGTTCTTCCTTCATCATGCCGATGGTCTGGAAGTAACCAAGCTCGAAGACCGTCCCGCCCATGCCCCAGTAGCCGAACGAGAAGGCGAGAAACAGCAGCGTGAACGAGATCGGCACACCGATGAAGATCGCGCCAAGCAGCACCAGCAGCATGATGAGGCCGATGAGCGCTTCTGCGGTCATATCTCGACCTTCTCCTTGTGCTCCAGCTCGACGCCGGTGCGCGCCATGTAGATGCTCTTGATCAGCTCGGACACGCCCTGGACCAGCAGCAGGAGGCAGGCGAACGGCACGACGAATTTGAACGGCCAAAGCACGGGCCGCCACGGTGTCTGGTCCGAAGTCTCGTTGATCAGCCAGGCGTAGTAAAATTCGTTCCAGCTGATCAGGAACAGCATGATCAGGCTCGGGAAGAAGAAGACGACGTAGGAGATCGTATCGATCCAGCCCTTCCTGCGGATCGAGAACTTCTCCCAGAAGAAGTCGGTACGGATATGAGCACCCTTGTGCAGCGCGTAAGCGGCGCCAAGCATGAACAGCGAGCCGTACAGCATGTAGGTCGCGTCGTAGGCCCATATGGTCGGCGCGTTGAACAGGTAACGCGCACCGACCTCGTAGGCGACGGCGAGAACCAGCGGCACCGAGAGCCACGAGATGATCGTGCCGGTCCGGTCCGTGAAGCCGTCGATCATCCTGATGATGGCCAGCAGCGCCGGCGGCTGCCTGCCTGTTATCTCAGCCATGCCTCGCCTCTTTCGCCGATCGTTCGTGCGGCGCAACGCAGGCCGCCTGCGTGCGAATCGGGGGCGGCCGAACCGGCCGCCCTCGGAGGAAGTCCTATTTCTCGACCGGGAAGTAGTGGTTCGCCATGAAGGAGTATGGCGGGAAATAGGACCTCTTGTACGGCACCACGGCGCTGGCATAGGCCTTCTGCGAGTCGTGCACCTTCTTGAAGAACGGGTTCTTGGCGCTCTCGGCCGCCGCGATTTCGTCCCACTTCTTGATGAAGGCCAGCAGGATCTCCGTCGGCGTGCGCAGGATCTGTACGCCGTGCTTCTGCTGCATCTCGATCAGCGCGTCGGCGTTCTGCCGCTGCCACTTGGTCCACCAGACGAGGAATGTCTCGTTGGCCGCCGACTTGATGATCTCCTGATGTTGCGGGCTGAGCTCCTTCCACACATCGCCATTGATGACGATTTCGCCGACCGTCACGTTCTCATGCAAGCCGGGCGAATAGTGGTACTTCCAGACATTGTGGAAGCCGAGCTGCATGTCCTCGATGCCGCCGACCCATTCTGCGCAATCGATCACGCCGCGTTGCGCGGAGGGAATGATCTCGCCGCCCGGCATGTTGACCACCGTGAAGCCGAGCGCCTGCCACACTTCGCCGGCCATTCCGGTCTGGCGGCATTTCATGCCCTTCATGTCCTCGACCGTCTGAATCGGCTTTTTGAACCAGCCGAACGCCTGCGGCCCTGCAGGCAGGATTGGAAACACGACGAGGTTGAGCTTGAGCTCCTTCTGATAAAACTCGTTGTAGAGCTCGAGGCCGCCGCCGTGATAGAGCCAACCCATCACGTCCATGAAGTCCATGCCGAAGGTGCCGCCGGGACCGCCGGTGAACAGGATTGCGGTCTTGTTCTTGCCGGTCCAGTAGCCGGCCCACGCATGCGCTCCGTCGAGGACCTTCTTGTGGGTTGCGTCCAGCACCTCGAACGCCGGCACGACCTGGCCGGCGGGCATCGCCTCGATCTTCAGCGCGCCGGCTGACAGCTTGTTCACCCGGTCGGCGAAATAGGTGAAGTTGTCATAGAGCGTGAGCGACGCCGGCCATGTGGCCTGCATCTTCAACACCTTCGTCTGCGCCATGACTGTTGTGGTGGATACGACAAACGCCGAAGCGATCAGGGCAACGGCAACTAACCCCAGAAACAAGCGTTTCATGAGCCATCTCCTCCCTTGGACAACGTGACCGCGGCGAACTCTTCTCTTCGTTGTTCTTGGTCGCCAAGTCTTCAAACCACGTCTGTCACCATTCTGCCACCATCGCCGCAAGTTGTCATCTTGCTTTCTGGCCGCAGCAAGCGCTGGACATGCAGGTCAAGCGACGGGAGCGCAACATATTCTGATTAACAGAAGTTCGTTTTCGGCTAAAGGCACTACGGCCGTCAGAGGGACGTTCGTGATCGTCACGATGCGTAGACCGGGATGCGATGGACGCGCCAGCGCCGGCGCGTGACGGGGTGGTAGAGCGGGCGAGCCTCGTGAGCCATCACGATCCGCGTGATCGACACGGCGCGGCCACAGCGTTTCCTTCGGCGTCGGGGGCGAGGACGCGCGAGCTTCCGAATGGTTTGGAGGGACGTCCGCGGACGGCCAAAGCGTGTGGTCCTGACGCCCGGGGTCTGTTCGCCGCGAGATCGAAGACGCGCGCTTGATCGGCGATGTTGCCGCGCCGCCACCAAGTTCATCTTGCACTGCGGTAGAAAAATATCGCACACTCCTCCGGACCGGAGAGCCGCAGGGAGCTCTTGAAGGGGAGCGAGCCATGTCCCTCCAGACCGCACCATCCGACACCGCTGAGCATCGCCCCAACCGCCCCGAGGACGTCCAGGCGATGGAAGCGGAAGCGCGGCTGCGCGACGACATCCGCCTGCTCGGGCGCATCCTCGGCGACACCGTGCGCGATCAGGAGGGCGCCGACGTGTTCGACCTGGTCGAGCGCATCCGCCAGACCTCGATCCGGTTCCACCGCGACGAGGACCGGCTGGCCCGCCGCGAGCTCGAGCAGATCCTCGACAGCATGTCGACCTCGGAGACGGTGCGGATCGTCCGCGCCTTCAGCTATTTCTCCCACCTCGCCAACATCGCCGAGGACCAGAACAACATCCGCCAGATGCGCGCCCGCAGCGCCGGCAAGAACGGCGGCTCGGGCGTACTGGCGGAGACGCTCGCCCATGCCAAGGCGGCGGGCATCGGCGCCGACACGCTGCGCAGCTTCTTCAAGACCGCACTCGTCAGCCCGGTGCTGACCGCGCATCCGACCGAGGTCCGCCGCAAGAGCACCATGGACCGCGAGATGGAGGTCGCTGGCCTGCTCGACCGTCGCGAGCGCGTCGCGCTGACCGCGGAGGAGGCCGCCGCCAGCGACGAGCAGCTTCGCCGCGAGGTTCTGACGCTGTGGCAGACCAACCTGTTGCGCCGGACCAAGCTCACCGTGCTCGACGAGGTCGCCAACGGCCTGTCCTTCTACGACTACACCTTCCTGCGCGAGGTGCCGCGCCTCGTCAACGCGCTGGAGGACCGGCTGGAGGAGGGCGGCGAGCAGGCGGCCGGCGAGCTCGCCTCGTTCCTGCGCATGGGCAGCTGGATCGGCGGCGACCGCGACGGCAATCCCTTCGTCACCGCCGACGTCATGCGCGGCACGCTGCGGCTCCAGTCGAGCCGGGTGATGCAGTTCTATCTCAACGAGTTGCATGTGCTCGGCGCCGAGCTGTCGATCGCGGCGCATCTTGCCGACGTGTCGGAAGAGCTGCGCACGCTGGCGGAACGCTCGCCGGACACCTCGCCGCACCGGAGCGGCGAGCCCTATCGCCTCGCGGTCTCCGGCATCTACGCGCGCCTCACCGCGACGGCCGAGAAGCTCGAGGTCGAGATCACGCGCCGGCCGGTCGGCAGGGGCCGGCCTTACGAGAGCGTCAGGGAGCTGCAGGCCGATCTCGACGTGCTGCACCGCTCGCTGATCTCCAACAATGCCCGCGTCATCGCCCGCGGCCGGCTGCGACTGCTCCGGCGCGCGGTGGACTGCTTCGGCTTCCACCTGGCGCGGCTCGACATCCGCCAGAACTCGGCCGTGCACGAACGCACCATTGCCGAGCTGATGGATGCGGCGAACCCCGGCATGTCCTATCTCGCGCTCGGCGAGGATGCCCGCATCTCGCTGCTCACCAACGAATTGCGCTCAACGCGCGCGCTGGTCTCGCCATTCGTCAAGTACAGCGACGAGACCATGGGCGAGCTCAACGTCTTCCATGCCGCAGCGGAAGCGCATGCGAAGTTCGGCTCGGACGCCATTCCCCAATGCATCATCTCGATGTGCAAGGGCATGTCGGACATGCTCGAGGTCGCGGTGCTGCTGAAGGAAGTCGGACTCGTTCATCCCTCCGGACGCAGTGCGATCAACATCGTGCCGCTGTTCGAAACCATCGAGGACTTGCAGGCTTCAAGCGGCATCATGGACCGCATGCTGTCGCTGCACGATTACCGCCGCCTGGTCGACAGCCGCGGCGCCGTGCAGGAGGTCATGCTCGGCTATTCCGACTCGAACAAGGATGGCGGCTTCGTCACCTCGGGTTGGGAGCTCTACAAGGCCGAGATCGGCCTCGTCGAGGTGTTCGAGCGGCACCACGTGCGCCTGCGCCTGTTCCACGGCCGTGGCGGCTCGGTCGGCCGCGGCGGCGGCCCCAGCTATGATGCCATCATCGCCCAGCCCGGCGGCGCGGTGAACGGCCAGATCCGCATCACCGAGCAGGGCGAGATCATCTCGTCGAAATATTCCAACGCCGAAGTTGGTCGCAACAATCTGGAGATCCTCGCCGCCGCGACGCTTGAAGCAAGTCTCTTGCATCCGCGCCAGAGCGCGCCGCGCCGCGAATACCTGAGCGCGATGGACGAATTGTCGAACCTCGCCTTCAAGGCCTATCGCTGCCTCGTCTACGAGACCGACGGCTTTGTCGATTATTTCTGGGCCTCGACCGTCATCAACGAGATCGCGACGCTCAACATCGGCAGCCGTCCGGCCTCGCGCAAGAAGACCCGCGCGATCGAGGATCTGCGCGCGATTCCCTGGGTGTTCTCCTGGGCGCAATGCCGCCTGATGCTGCCGGGCTGGTACGGCTTCGGCAGCGCGGTCGAGCAGTGGATCGCTGATCATCCCGACAAGGGCATGCCGTTCCTGAAAGAGCTCTACAAGGAATGGCCGTTCTTCCGCATGCTGCTGTCGAACATGGACATGGTGCTGGCGAAAAGCTCGATCGCAATCGCCTCGCGCTATGCCGAGCTGGTGCCGGACGAAGCCTTGCGCGAAAAAATCTTCGGCCGCATCCGCCGCGAATGGCACTCCTGTATCGAGACGCTGCTCGACATCATGGGCCAGGACCGGCTGCTGCAAGGCAACCCGCTGCTGGAGCGCTCGGTGCGCCACCGCTTCCCCTATCTCGACCCGCTCAACCACGTGCAGGTCGAGCTCTTGAAGGAGCACCGCGCGCAGAACCCGGACGAGCAGGTGCTGCGCGGGATTCAGCTGACGATCAACGGCATTTCGGCGGGCCTGAGGAATACGGGGTGAGGGGCGAGTTGCGAATGGCGAGTAGCGAATAGAACTCTATTCGCCATTCGCCACTCACTATTCGCCTATCTCAACAGAAATGCGCCCCCTGCGTCTCCACGTAGACCGCATACAGCGACTGGCTCGCGGTCATGAACAGGCGGTTGCGCTTCTTGCCGCCGAAGCAGACATTGGCGCAGGTCTCGGGCAGCAGGATCTGGCCGATGCGCGCGCCGTCGTTCGGCGCGAACACCTGCACGCCGTCATAGCCCGGGCCGACCCAGCCGGCGCCGACCCAGATGTTGCCTTCGGTGTCGACGCGCAATCCGTCGGGGAAGCCCGACTTGCCCTCGAGCTTCATGTCGATCAGCTTCTTCGGATTGGATAGCTTCGCCCCGTCGATGTCGTAGGACCACACCACGTTCTCCGCCTGCGGGTAATGCGTGATGCCGGTGTCGCAGACATAGAGCTTCTTGTAGTCGTGACTGAAGGCGATGCCGTTCGGCTTGAACGGCTCGTCGGCGACCTTCGCGACTTGCCCGGTCTGCGTGTCCAGTCGGTAGACGGCTTCCTTCTGATGGGGCTGGAGCGAGCCGGTATTGGCGAGCTTGCCCTCATAGATGCTGATCGCGCCATAGCCGGGATCGGTGAACCAGATCGCCTTGTCGTTGGGATGCACCACCATGTCGTTCGGGCCGTTGAGCGGCTTGCCGCCGGCCTGCTCGGCCAGCGTCGTCACCGAACCGTCGTGCTCGTAGCGGACGAGGCGCGTGCGCTCGGCACTGATCTGGCGGCCCTCGGTGTCGAACGAGTTGCCATTGGATTCGTTCGACGGTTTGTGGAACTGCTCGGAGATATGGCCGTCGTCGTCGAGATAGCGCAGCTGCCGGTTGGCGGGGATGTCGCTCCAGACGAGATATTGTCCCTGCGCATTCCAGGCCGGTCCCTCCGCCCACAGGCAGCCGGTGTAGAGCCGCTTGATCGCGGTGTTGCCGACCTTGGCCTTGAAGCGCTTGGGATCGATGATGACGATGTCGGGGTCGGGATAGCGCTGAGGCTCGGCATTGGCGCCGAAGTCGCGCGCCTCGGCCCGTGAGGCGAGCAGCGTGGACGCGGCGAGAGCCGCCGTGCCTTTGAGGACAGTGCGACGGCCGAGGCCGCCGGTTGCAGAGGTGTCGCTGGGGTTGGTCAGTATTCTTGTCATGGTTTCCTCCCAAAGTTTCGTTGGGAGGCCACCATCCGACCGCATTCGGGCTGAAAGCGGGGCGATCTCTGACCGAGACGACCAGAGATCGCAGGGCAGGGATGCCGGAAACGCGGCTAGAGCATGATCCGGAAAGTGCGCAGCAGTTTTCCGAAAAGATCATGCTCAAACAATAACCTAAAGCGCGATGACGATTCATCCCAATCTCATCGCGCTTTAGACGGGATCCCACGTGAAGATGTCGGCGGAGCGGTCGAGCTTGTAGAACGAGCCCTTCAGCGCCGGCATGCCATGTTCCGCGATCGACTGCGGCGTCCAGCCTTCGCTCCGCTGTACCGAGCGGATCGGACGATTCTGGCTGAACAGGAAGATCTCGTTCATGCGCACGCCGAAGATCTGGCCGGTGACGTCCTTGGCGGGATCGGAGAGTAGATAGCCGCAGAGCGGCGCGATCTTCTCCGGTCCCATCTGCTTGATCTTCTCGACCCGTGCCTTCTCGGCGTCGGTCTCGGTCGGGATCGTTCCGATCATGCGCGTCCAGGCGAACGGCGAGACGCAGTTGGAGCGGACGTTGAAACGGCCCATGTCGAGCGCAATGGATTTGGAGAGCCCGACGATGCCGAGCTTGGCGGCGGCGTAGTTGGCTTGTCCGAAGTTGCCGATCAGGCCCGAGGTCGAGGTGAAGTGCACGAAGGAGCCGGACTCCTGCTCGCGGAAGATCCGCGCTGCGGCGTGCGAGACGTAGAACGAGCCCATCAAATGGACCTTGATGACGGCTTCGAACGCTTCCACGCTCATCTTGTGGAAGATCATGTCGCGCAGGATGCCGGCATTGTTGACGACGCCGTCGAGCCGGCCGAAATGATCGGTCGCGGTCTTGACGATCTTGCTGGCGGGGATCGCTTCCGCCACCGACTCGAAATTGGCGACCGCGGTGCCGCCGCGCTTCTTGATCTCCTCGACCACCTCCTCGGCCGGCGCAGCGTTCGCACCGGCGCCGTCGGCGGCCCCGCCGGGATCGTTGACGACGACCTTGGCGCCTTCGGCGGCGCACAGCAGCGCGATCTCGCGCCCGATGCCGCGCCCTGCGCCGGTGACGATGATGACCTTGTCCTGCAGTGATTTGCTCATGTGGGTTCTCCTGTTGTGTCTGTCATTCCGGGGCGCGCGAAGCGCGAACCCGGAATCTCGAGGTTCCGGGTCTGGTCCTTCGGACCATCCCGGAACGACGAGGAATTACCTCTCGTTCGTAAACACGATCGTGCCACTCGCCGCGAACATGCCGCCGACGCCGTGGCACACCGAAATCTTCGCATTCGGCACCTGCGCCGGCGCGATCCCGCGCATCTGGCGCACGCTCTCCTGGAGCGCGTACATGCCGTACATGCCGGAGTGCATGTAGGACAGGCCGCCGCCATTGGTGTTGAGCGGCAGCTTACCCCCGGGGCGCGTGTTGCCGTCCGCGATGAATTGGCCCGTCTCCTCGTACGGCATGAAGCCGAGATCACCGAGGCCGAACAGCGGCAGATGCGCAAACGCATCGTAGATCATGAGATGGTCGACATCCCCGTGCGCGATGCCGGCTTCCTTGAACGCCAGCGGCCCCGCGGTCTTGAACGCGCGCGAGGAGTTGAAGGTCTCCATCTGGCTGACCATCGGTGTCTCCACGCTCTCGCCGGTGCCCATGACGTAGACGGGCTTGCGCGGAAAATCCCTGGCGCGGTCGGCCGAGGTCAGGATCAACGCGCCGCCGCCGTCGGTGACGAGGCAGCACTGCAAGAGCCGGAACGGATAGGCGATCATGCGCGAGTTGAGGACATCGGCGGCCGTGATCGGGTCCTTCATCATCGCGCGCGGATTCTTCGCCGCCCATTCCCGCTGCACCACCGCAACCGAAGCGAGCTGCTCGTGCGTGATGCCGTAGGTCTTCATGAACCGCAACACGGGGATCGGAAACATGCTGGGCGGGCCGTAGACGCCATAGGGCGCCTCGAACTGGCCATTGAGGCTGTCCGCCGGCGTCGAGCGCGGCAATTTGCCGATCATCGACTTGCCGCTCTCGGCATGCGTGATCAGCACGGTCTTGCACAGGCCGGCCTCGATCGCCGCGGCTGCGTGGCGGACGTGCAGCATGAAGGAGCAGCCGCCGACCGAAGTGCCGTCCACCCAGGTCGGCTTGATACCGAGATAGTGGCAGACCTGCTGCGGGGTTTCGACCGCGGTGGCAAAGCCGTCAATGTCGGAGAGCTTAAGCCCGGCGTCCGCAATGGCATTGAGCGCCGCATCCGCGTGCAGCTGGAGCTGCGACATGGTGGGGATGACGCCGAGCTGGGTGGTCTCGGCCGCACCGACGACGGCAACCTGGTTTCTGCGCATGGCTTACCCCCTCGCCGGGCGGAACACGGGGAGGGTAATCTTGTCGTCGAGCTTCTCAAAGGCGACCTCGAGCTTCATGTCGAGCTCCAGCGCCTCCGGCGTCTGCGGGCAGTCGATGATGTTGCTCATCATCCGCGGCCCCTCGGCGAGCTCGACCACCGCGATGGCGTAAGGTGGCGTGAAGCCGGGCGCAGCGGGCCGGTGGTTGATCACGTAGCTGTAGAGGAAGCCCTTGCCGCTCGCCTTGAAGATGCTGACCTTGCGCGAAGCGCAGGAGGGGCAGAACGGACGTGGCGGGAAGTAGACATGCGCGCAGGCGTCGCAGCGCTGAAGGCGCAGTTCGCCCGCCTTCGTGCCATCCCAGAAATGCTGGGTTTCCGGCGTCGGTTTCGGTCGCGCGCGCTGCGGTTCGGCCATGTCGGAAAGCCCTCCCAAAGGCATATCTCGTAACGCAAGGGCTTTGCGCCCGCCGGTTTCGATCTTGATGCGACAATCGACCATGGCGCGTCAACGGTCCAGCAATGCGCATGCATGCCATCATGCGCACAATGCTTGTGTCGAACTGAGCCAGCGCTATAGATTGCGCGCACCAATATTCCGTGAGACAGACATGCCCGATTTTCCGACACTGGCGAAGCTCGCCGAAGACCTCGAAAGCGGTCGCACCACCTCCCGCAGGCTGGTCGAGGCGTGCATCGCCCGGATCGCCGATCCCGCCGGCGAGGGCCAGCGCGCCTTCATCCATGTCGACAGGGACGCTGCGCTCGCGGCAGCGGACGCGATGGATGCCCTGCGCAAGGTCAAGGCCGAGCCGTCGCGCTATGCCGGCATCCCGATCTCGATCAAGGACCTCTTTGACATCAAGGGACAGACGACGCGCGCCGGCTCCCGTGCGCTCGACGATTCCGATCCGGCGGAGCACGATGCGGCAACGGTGGCGCGCCTGCGCAAGGCCGGCTTCGTCCTGATCGGCCGCACCAACATGACCGAGTTCGCCTATTCCGGCATCGGCATCAATCCGCATTACGGCACGCCGAAGGGAATCTGGAACCGGACCGCGGGCCATGTGCCCGGCGGTTCGTCCTCGGGGGCTGCGGTGTCCGTGGTCGACGGCATGGCGCACGGCGCGCTCGGCACCGACACCGGCGGCTCCTGCCGGATCCCGGCGGCCTTCAATGGCATCGTCGGCTACAAGCCGACGCAGCGCCGCGTGCCGCTCGACGGCACGGTGCCGCTGTCGTTCTCGCTCGACAGCATCGGCCCGTTGGCGCGATCGGTCAGTTGCTGTGCCATACTTGATGCTATGCTGGCGAACGAGCCGATCGCCTCGCTGCAGCCGCGCCCCGTTAAGGGCATGCGCCTCGCCGTGCCGACCACCATCGCGCTCGACGACCTCGACGCAGAGGTCGCCGAAACCTTCGAGCGGACGCTGAAGACCCTTGCCGATCACGGCGCTGTCATCGAACGCATTGCGATGACGGAATTCCACGACATCGGCCCGATGAACGCCAAGGGTGGCTTTGCCGCGGCCGAGAGCTTCGCCTGGCACCGTTATCTCATCACCGCCAAGGGCGATGTCTACGATCCCAGGGTCGCCGTGCGCATCATGCGCGGCGAGGCGCAGAGCGCGGCCGACTACATCGATCTCCTCAACGAGCGCCGCTCGCTGATCGCCCGTGTCAACGCCCGCATCGCGCCCTATGACGCGCTGGTGCTGCCGACCACCGCCAACACGCCGCCGAAAATATCCGATCTCGCCGATGACAAGGCGTTCACCAAAGAGAACCTGCGCGCGCTGCGCAATTGCACCCTGATCAACATGATCGACGGCTGCGCCATCTCGCTGCCCGCGCATCGCAAGAACGACGTTCCCGTCGGCCTGATGCTGGCGGGCGCGGGTGGATCGGACCGTCGTATCTTCGAGCTTGCTGCCGGCATGGAGGCCGTAATTCGTGTTTGACCTGACTTTCACCGTCGACGCCCAGGACACCACGACGCCGCTGACGCTGGCGATCGACCAGATGGTCATCGCCGGCTGGACCGGCCGCGATCCCGTCGCGCGCGACAAGCACATCGCCGAGCTGCAAGAGATGGGCATCGCCCCGCCGGCCTCGACGCCGATCTACTATCGCGCCTCGGCGCGGCGGCTGACCCAGGAAGACCGCATCGAATGCTGCGGTGGCGACTCGTCCGGCGAAGTCGAGTTCGTGCTGATCGGCTGGCAGGGCCGCACCTTCGTCGGCTGCGGCTCGGACCACACCGACCGCAAGGTCGAGGCCTACGGCGTCGCCGTCTCCAAGCAGATGTGCGACAAGCCGATCGCCTCGACGCTGTGGGAGCTCGAGGACGTCATCGGCCATTGGGACAGGATGATCTTGCGCTCCTACGCCTGGATCAAGGGCGAGCGCGTGCTCTACCAGGAGGGCACGCTGGACGCGATGCTGCCGGTCGCCGATCTCGTCGCGCGCGGTTTCGAAGGTGGGAAGCTCCCCGATGGCTGCGCCATGTTCGGCGGCACGTTTGCCGCCAAGGGCGGCATCCGCCCCGCCGACCGCTTCGAGTTCGAGCTGGAAGACCCCGTGCTGAAGCGGACGATCAGGCACGGCTACGACGTGGTGACCCTGCCGGTGCTGGGCTAGACGTCGCCCCACGGTCATTGCGAGCGCAGCGAAGCAATCCAGACTGGTTCCGCGGAGGTAGTCTGGATTGCTTCGTCGCAAGGGCTCCTCGCAATGACGGGGAGTTCGTCGGAAATCGGGTGGTTATAGCGGCCGCGACCTGCGACACCCACATCCGTCATTCCGGGGCGCGACGAAGTCGCGAGCCCGGAATCCATCGTACGGCACAGTCGGCGGATGGATGGATTCCGGGCTCGCGCCCAAGAGGGCGCGCCCCGGAATGACGGATGTGGATAGGATGATCGATATGGCAATCGCCAGACGTGTCGCTGCTGACCATGAAACGACTAATCTCGCCGCCCGCGTCGACACCCTCGACTGGCCCCGGATCACCGCCGAACTCGACGCCCAGGGGAGCGCCGTCCTGAAGGGCCTGCTCACGCCGGACCAATGCCGCGACGTCGCCGCGCTCTATCCGGACGACGCACACTTCCGCAGCCGCATCATCATGGGTCGCCACGGCTTTGGCCGCGGCGAGTACAAATATTTCTCCTATCCGCTGCCCGATCTGATCGCACAGATGCGGCCGGCGCTCTATGCGCACCTTCAGGGCGTTGCCAACCGCTGGAACGAGGCGATGGGGATCGACATCCGCTATCCCGCAGCGCATGCCGCGTTCCTCAAGCGCTGCCACGAGGCAGGGCAAAACCGGCCGACACCGCTGCTGCTGCAATACGAGGCCGGCGACTACAATTGCCTGCATCAGGACCTCTATGGCGAGCACGTGTTCCCGATTCAGGTCGCGATCCTCTTGTCCGAGCCGGCGCGCGATTTCACCGGCGGCGAGTTCGTGCTGACCGAGCAGCGCCCGCGCATGCAGTCCCGCGCCGAGGTCGTGCCGCTGGCGCAGGGCGATGCCGTCGCCTTTGCCGTGCATCACCGCCCGGTGCAGGGGACACGCGGCACCTACCGCGTTAACATGCGCCATGGCGTCAGCCGGATCAGGTCCGGCCACCGCCACACGCTGGGTGTGATCTTTCATGATGCGAAATGAGTAAGGCTATTGACGGTGGATCTGTTCGATAGCGTTGCCGAGGCGCAGCCGTCGCGCGAGGAGATCGCCGATGGCGCCGTGCTGCTGCGCGGCTTCGTCAAGCCGATCGAGAGCGAGCTGATCGAGGCGGTGCGTGCCATCGTGGCGCAATCGCCGTTCCGGCGGATGACGACGCCCGGCGGCTATCAGATGTCGGTGGCGATGACCAATTGTGGCGAGCGCGGATGGATCACCGACCACACCGGCTACCGCTACGATCCGATCGACCCGCGCACCGGCGCGCCGTGGCCGGCGATGCCGCCGGTGTTTTGTGATCTGGCCCGCCGTGCGGCGGAGCAGGGTGGTTTCACCGGCTTCGCGCCCGATGCGTGCCTCGTCAACCGCTACGAGCCCGGAACGCGGCTATCGCTGCATCAGGACAAGGACGAGCTGGATTTCTCGGCGCCGATCGTCTCGGTCTCGCTCGGGCTGCCTGCGACCTTCCTGTTCGGCGGGATGGCGCGCGCCGACAAGCCGCGCCGTTTTCGGCTCGTCCATGGCGACGTCGTGGTCTGGGGCGGGCCGAGCAGGCTCGCCTATCACGGCGTCGCGCCGCTCGCCGACGGCGAGCACGCGCTGCTCGGGCGGAAACGGATCAATCTGACGTTTCGAAGGACGCGATGATGAAAAGAGTCGTTCCGGGGCGATGCGAAGCATCGAACCCGGAACCTCGAGATTCCGGGTTCGCGCTTTCGCGCGCCCCGGAATGACAAAAACTACGGCTTCGGCGGGTGAATGAACGCCCAGGGACTGACTTCCGAATCCCGCGTCACCTCGACCGAGATCAGATACGGCCCGCTATGGCTAAGCGCCTTCTCCATTGCCGCCTTGAACTGATCCGGCGCGGTGACGCGTGCAGCCGCAACGCCAAATGACTCCGCCAGCTTGACGAAATCCGGATTGACGAGATCGGACGCCACCACGCGGCCGTCGAAACGTTCGCGCTGGTCGCGGCGGACATTGCCATAGGCGTTGTTGTTGAACACCAGCGTCACCACGCCGATGTTGAACTGCACGGCGGTGGACAGCTCCTGCACGCCGAACATGAAGCCGCCGTCGCCGGTGATCGCCACCACCGGCTTGTCGGGATTGGCAACCTTGGCGCCAAGCGCGGTCGGGAAGCCCGAGCCGAGCGTGCCCTGATAGCCCGAGGTGATGAAGGTGCGCGGCTCGTAGACCGGAAAGCCGTACCAGGAGGCGAAGCCGACCTGGGATAGCTCGTCGGTGACGATCGCGTTCGCCGGCAGCACCTCGCGCAGGATGTCGAGATACGCCATCTGCGGCTGGATGCGCTGGATCTCCGCTTGTGCGGCGGCGGTGGCCTCGCGGATCTCTCCACGGCGGCCGCGGCTCCTCGCATAACCGGCCTTCTTCACCGCTGCGACGAGATCGGCCGTGCCGGCCTTGGCGTCGGCGACAACAGCGGTATCGGCGGCGAGCCGGCGCATCTCGACCGGATCGATGTCGATCCGAATGGATTTCAGTCCGTTCGGCCGATACGGCCAGCGGAAGCCCGAGGCCGGCAGCTCCGCGCGGGTGCCGATTGCGATCATCAGATCGGTGGTCGGCCACAGTCTGTAGGCGGCGGCCATGGTCAGCCCGAGCTCATGCGCGTTGGAGACGATGCCGCGGCCGCTGCGGAAGGCGACGACGGGCGCGTCGATCATCTCGGCGAGCTCGAGTATCTCCTCGCGCGCCTCGATCGCGCCGCTGCCGACGAAGATCATTGGCGCTTTGCTGTCCTTGATCAGCGCGGCCGCCTGCTTGATCATGTCAGGATCGGGCTGCGGGGCGGGCAGAGGCTCCAGCACCCGTGCGGCGGCGGTGTCCGCGCGCTGGGTGAAGACGTCCCAGGGCATTTCGACCGAGGCAGGGCCCCGCCGTCCCGACATCATCTCCTGGAACGCGCGCGCCACGACCGTCGGTGCGTTGCCGGGATATTCGATGCGGTCGGCCCATTTCACATAGGTGCGCAAGGTGGCGAGCTGGTCCGGCATCTCGTGCAGATGACCGCGTCCCTGGCCCAGAAACTGCGTCGGCACCTGGCCGGTGACGCACAGCACCGGTTCGTTGCAGCCGAAGGCGGTGAGCAGCGCCGCGCTGGCATTGAGCACGCCGGGGCCGGGCACGACGCTGAACACGCCGGGCCTGCCGCTGGAGCGCGCATAGCCGAACGCCATGTAGCCGCAGGCCTGTTCGTGCCGCGCGCCGATCACCTTGAGCTGGGCCTGGTGGAAGGCGTCGAACAGGCCGTAGACCTGCGCGCCCGGCAGGCCGAACACGGTGTCGACCCCGTGAGCAACAAGCCCGCTTACGATCGCTTCGCCGCCGGTGAGGGTCGTCATTGCACTATTCCACTTCCATTCTTGTTCAGGCTTCGTCGACGACGCCGTTGCGCAAGCGCCCGATGCCCTCGGCTTCGACCTCGATGACATCGCCGGGCTTCAGATAGCGCGGCGGATCGAACCGCGCACCGGCGCCGGTCGGTGTGCCCGTGACGATGATGTCGCCGGGGACGAGCGTTGCGAAGGTCGAGATATAGCTGATGAGATAGCGGAACGGAAACATCAGCCGGCCGGTACGATCGTCCTGCCTGAGCTCACCGTTGACATGCGTGGTCAGACGAATGTCCGCGATCTGCGATTCCTTGGTGTACGGCACGAGCCATGGGCCGAGGCTTCCGCTGGAATCAAAGTTCTTGCCTTGCGTGACGTTGAACTTGGCATGGCGCAGCCAGTCGCGCACCGAGCCTTCGTTGCAAAGCGTCAGCGCGGCGACGTGATCGAGCGCTGCGCTTTCGGCAATGTGCCGGCCTTGCTTGCCGATCACCAGCACGATCTCGCCCTCATAGTCGAGCTGCGCGGAGGCGCGCGGACGCACCAGAGGCGTGTCATGGCCGACGAACGAACGGAGCGAGCGCATGAACATGCTCGGATATTTCGGCGCGTCCTGGCCGTCCTTGTACTCGGCGTTACGATCGGGATAGTTGACGCCGATGCAGATGATCTTTTCCGGTGCGGGCACCGGCGGCAGCCAGGTGATGTCGGCGAGCGCGTGATCCGGGGTGCGGCCGGCGGCCTCCTCGGCGAAGCTTGCGAGTTTTCCGGCGGCGATCACCTCGCGCAGCGTCGGATGGTCCTTGGCGTGACGCGCGGAGAGATCGATGAGGCCGCCGTCCACGACGGCGCCATACTTCGTTGCACCCTTGACGGAATAGGTGGCGAGGCGAGGGAGGCTCATCAATCCGCCACCAGCACGTCGGCGACGAATTTCGGCTCGCGCACGGCCTGGCCGCTGAACGGCGAGCCCTGCTCGAACCAGGAGCGCGGCGCCGGCGCACCCCATAGCGTCTGGCGGCGCGGATCGCGCAGCGACCAGCGCAGCGGCTCGTGGTCGTGATCGCCGGTGAAGTAGTCGCTGGTGTAGAGCTCGAGGCGGTGGCCGTCGGGGTCGCGCACATAAAGGAAGAACGCATTCGAGATGCCGTGGCGTCCGGGGCCGCGCTCGATGTTCTTCACGAAGCCCTGCGAGGCCATGACGTCGCAGAGATGGATGATGTTCATCGCCGTCGGCGTCCAGTAGGCGAAGTGGTGCAGGCGAGGGCCCTTGCCGTTGGTGATCGCGAAATCGTGGACATTGCCCTTGCGATGCATCCAGGCAGCGGCGATGCGGCCGTTCGGCCCATCCTCTTCGGCATATTCGGTGAGACGGAAGCCGAGCCGCGCATAGAACTCGACGGTGTCCTGCACCTCGGCGGCGAAGACGTTGAAATGGTCGAGCCGCTGCGGATGGCAGCCCCTGTAGAGATCGTAGCGGCGGAGCAGATGCGGCCGGCGGTCCATCGCCGCATAGAGCTCGATCTGGAAGCCGAAGGGATCGGTGAATTGCAGGGTGCGGCCCTGGAACGGCTGGTCGACGAAGGCGTAGGCGAGACCGTTCTCGGACAGGAACGCGGCGGCCTTGTCGAGGTCCTTCTCGTTGCCGACCTTGAAGCCGAGCCGGGCGCAGGCCGGGGCGGCCGCCTTGCGCAGCACCAGCGAGTGATGCTGGTGCTCTTCCGCGGCGCGCAGGTACACGACGTTGTCGTCGGCGTCCTCGACATGCAGGCCGACGGTGGTCTCGTAGAATTCGCGGCTCAGCTTCAGATCGGTGACGTCGAGCACGACATGGCTGGAGCGGATGATGTTGAACGGCGGTTCGAAGACGTGTTGCGGTACGGGCATGTGCGTTTCCCTCTTTAGGCCCCGTCATTCCGGGGCGGCTCGCAGAGCCGAGCCCGGAATCTCGAGGTTCCGGGCTCTCCGGGCCGCGCTTGCGCGGTCCCGTCGCCCCGGAACGACGGTGGTTCTAAATTCCCAGTTTCTGAATCTTGTGCGTGCCCCGCGCCAGCGAGACGTGCTTGGTTTCCATGTAGAAGTCGAACGAATAGTCGCCGCCGTCGCGGCCGATGCCTGAGGCCTTCATGCCGCCGAACGGCGTCGGCAGATGGCGGACGTTTTCCGAGTTCAGCCAGATCATGCCCGCCTCCAGCGCGTCGGCGACGCGCAACGCGCGGCCCATGTCGTTTGTCCAGACATAGCCGGTAAGGCCATAGCGGATGTCGTTGGCGATCTCGATGGCGTCCGCCTCGTCGCGGAACGGCAGCACGGTGAGGAAAGGGCCGAACACCTCCTCCTGCGCCACGCGCATCTTGCCGTGCGCGCCGGTCACCAGCGTCGGCTCGACATAGTGTCCGCCGCCCGGACCGTCATAGGCCTTGCCGCCGACCGCGATCGTCGCGCCGTCCTGGCGCGCGACGTCGAAATAGGAACAGACCTTTGCCAGGTGCCGTTCGTGGATCAGCGGCCCGATCTCGGTCGCCGGGTCGAGCGGATGGCCGACCCGGAGCGCCTTCACGCGCGCGGTCAGCTTCTCCACGAACTTTTCGGCAATGCTGGCCTGGATCAGCAGCCGACTGGATGAGGTGCAGCGCTCGCCATTGAGCGAGTAGATCATGAACACGACGGCATCGAGCGCGCGGTCGAGATCAGCGTCGTCGAACACGATCACGGGGTTCTTGCCGCCGAGCTCGAAATGCACGCGCTTCAGGGTCGGTGCGCCCTGGATCATGATCGCCGAGCCCGTCGCGCTCTCGCCGACGAAGCCGATCGCCTTGATCGCGGGATGCTCGGTCAGCGCTTTGCCGGCCTCTTCGCCAAAGCCGTGCACTGTGTTGAGCACGCCGTCGGGAACGCCGGCTTCCTTGACCAGCCTTGCCAGGACCGCGGCCGTCACAGGCGACCATTCCGCCGGCTTGTGCACGACGGTGCAGCCCGCAGCGAGCGCAGGGGCGATCTTCCAGGTCGAGAGCATGAACGGCGTGTTCCACGGCGTGATCACGCCGACCGGGCCGATCGGCACGCGGGTGGAGACATTCCAGTGCTCGTCGCTCGGTGTGTTGAGGCCGTCGCGTGCCTCGGCGCATTTGTCGGCGAAGAAGCGGAAATTCTCGGCGGCGCGGATCGCGGCCTTGGCCATGAAGCGATAGGCCTGCCCGGTGTCGACGCATTCGAGCACCGCGATATCGTCGGCATTGTCCTCGATCGCGTCGGCGACGCGATGCAGCAGCTTGCGCCGCGTCGCAGGTCCCATGTCGCGCCAGGATTTGAAGGCAAGCGCAGCAGCCGTGGCCGCGCGATCGATGTCCTCGGCATTGCCGCGGGCGACGCTTGCGAGCGTGGCGCCATCGACCGGCGATTTCGTCTCAAAAGTCTCGCCGGAGATCGAGGGCACGATCTTGCCGTCGATCATGTGGCCGATGCCGTCGGCCCGCAGCCTCTTCAAGAGCGGCGCGACACGGTCGCGGTTGGCCTGGAACAAATCGGCTTTTGGGGTGGGCTTATCCATGGGCGGCTTCCGCTTTCAGGGCGTCGTGGATGTTGTTGCGCTTCCAGCTGGTGTCCTTGTCGTTGATCTGCATGTCGAACGACAGAGCGAATTTGCTGGCGGCGAAGACGGGATCGAGATGTTTGGAGAGCGCCTGGAAGACATGCTCGCCGGCCTTTTGGCGCGTCGGCAGGTCGCGGCCCTCGCCGATGCGCAGCACCATGTCGAGAAAGCCGTAGTCCTGCCGCGCGTCGGCGATCGCATAGTGCTCGCACCTGACGGCGCGCACGCGGATGCCGCCGAGCGGGAAGATGCCGGTCTCGCTAGCGGCCTTGCGCACGACTTCGCAAACCGCCGCGATGTCGAGGCGGTCATCGAGATTGGCCGAATATTCGATGGTGAAATGCGGCATCGCGGTTTCACTCCCTGTTTTTTTTGTTCGCCTAAGCGAAGTAACAGCTCACCGAGCCGTAGGCGCCATAGTCGGCTTGAATTGTGTCGCCCTTGCGGGTCTCGATCGGACGGATGAAGGACCCCGCGAGCACGACCTGGCCGGGCTCCAGCGCCAGCCCAAGCGGCGCGATCTTGTTGGCAAGCCAGGCAACAGCGGTGGCGGGATGATTGAGGACGCCGGCCGCAAGGCCGGTTTCTTCGAGCTGGCCGTTCCTGAAGCAGAGTGCGCCGATCCAGCGCAAATCAGCATCCAGCGGGCGGATCGGCCGCCCGCCGAGCACGATGCCGGCGTTGGCCGCATTGTCGGCGATGGTGTCGAAGATCTTCCGCGTCGCTTTCGTCGTGGGATCGACGCGCTCGATGCGCGTGTCCAGGATCTCCAGCGCCGGCACGACGAAGTCGGTGGCGTTGAGCACGTCGAATAGCGTGCAGTCGGGCCCTGCGAGGCGCTTGCTCATGACGAAGGCGAGTTCGGCCTCGACGCGCGTCGCGATGAAGCGCTCGGTCGGAATGATCCCGCCATCGGCGAAGAACATGTCGTCGAGCAGCACGCCGGAATCCGGCTCGTCGATATTGAGCGCGCTCTGCATCGCCTTCGAGGTCAGGCCGATCTTGTGGCCTTTGACGAGGCGTCCCTCGGCGATCTTGACGTCGACCCAGGCCTTCTGAATCGCGTAGGCGTCAGTGATGGTGATGTCGGGGAAATCCTGCGAGAGCTGCCGGATCTGCGTGCGGGTCTTCTCTGCCTGGTGCAGACGCCTCGCGCAAGCTTGGATATCGTCGTTGGAAAGCGCCATCTGAGATCTTACAAATCGTGGTGCCCGGAGATACTTAACATGTTAAGTGAATGCGTCAAACGGAATCTAGGCTTGCTGCACTGCGAAATTTTCGCGGTCTGAAAGGGCGTCATGACGAAGAGACCGGCCGATCCCGCCAACGGAAGCGCGCCTGCGGCACGTCAGGTGCCGATGCGCGATTTCTCGCGCTCTCTGCCGATGTCGCTGCTGCGGGCGCGCGAGGCGGTGATGCGGCAGTTCCGCCCCTCGCTGCGCGAGCATGGGTTGACCGAGCAGCAATGGCGCATCCTGCGCGCGCTCGCAGCGATCGAGGCCGCCGAGGTCACGGAACTCGCGCGCACGGCGTTCCTGCTCGGGCCGAGCCTGTCGCGCATCCTGCGCGACCTCGAAGGGCGCAATCTGATCGAGCGCAAGACCGCAAAAGCTGACCAGCGCCGCAGCATGGTCTCGATCTCGAAAGAGGGCGTGAAGCTGATGGCTTCGGTCGCGCCGACATCGGAAGCGATCTATGCGGAGATCACGCGACGCTTTGGCGCCCGCAAGCTCGCCGAGTTGCAGGACATGCTCGGCGAGCTCGAACAGAGTCTCGCAGGCCTCGGTGCGAGCGAGGAGGCAAGTGCCGAGGAATGACAGCCGCGCGGCAGCAACTATGGACATGGCCGGGCTTTTTAGCTCAAAGTGGCGCCCAAATGCCGGCCATATCGGCAGCGGCGGTGACCGGGGTCGATCAGGCACCGATTCCCGGCGATCCGGAGCGGAAAACCCGCGTGGAACGGACCCGAAACGGCGTCCCCTTGCCGGATGACACCTGGGCGGCAATAGTGAACACCGCCCGCGAGGTCGGCGTCAGCGAAGTCAGCATCCAGAGGGTGACCGCATAGGTCTTGCGCCATTGCGAGCGTAGCGCGGCGGTCCGGTTCGCGGTAACAGCTGGGTCGTGCTGTCGCGGCGCTCGTCATGGTGACGAAGGTTCAAACAACAAAGAAGGAAGGCAACGTGGCGAACAAGGTCAAGGAAATCTGGAAGTCGGGCAAGGCCGTGGTCAACGCGTGGCTCGCGATACCCTCCGGCTTCTCGGCCGAGATGGTCGCGCAATGCGGCTTCGACAGCGTCACCGTCGACATGCAGCACGGCGTGCAGGACTACCTCTCGATGGTCCAGTGCTTCCAGGCCATGGACAAGCACCCGATCACCCCGATGGTCCGCGTGCCCTGGAACGAGCCCGGCATCATCGGCAAGGTGCTCGACGGCGGCGCCTATGGCGTGATCTGCCCGATGGTCAACACGCCGCAGGAAGCCAGGAACCTCGTCTCCTATTCCAAATATCCGCCGAAGGGCGTCCGCTCCAACGGCCCGATCCGCGCCGGCATGTACGGCACCGCGGGCTCCTATCAGAAGACGGCCAACGACGAGATCGTGCTGCTGCCGATGATGGAGACCCGGACCGCGGTCGAGAACATGGAAGCGATCCTCGATGTCGAGGGCATCGACGGCGTCTATATCGGCCCGTCCGATCTCGGCTTCTCCTACGGCCTCGAGCCGAAGCTCGACCGCAGCGAGCCGGAGATCCTCGCGATCTACGACAAGATCATCAAGGAGTGCAGCAAGCGCGGCCTCAACCCGGGCATCCATTGCAGCGGCGCCGAAGGCGCGGCGCGCGCCATCAACATGGGCTTCAAGCTTGTGACGCTCTCGAACGAGGTCGGTCTGATGACGACCTACGCCAAGATGCAGGTGAATGCGACCCGCAAGGATTCGGGCGGCAAGGCCTAAGAACTCGCGAATGGCGAGTGGGGAGTAGCGAATGACGCTGCTCCCTTTTTCCATTCGCCACTCGCTACTCACCATTCGCCAAGGAGACACTCATGACCATCAGCCCCGTCATCCGCCTGCATCCCAATGATGGCGTGGTGATCGCGCGCGCGAGCCTGCCGCCCGGAACGGTGGTGGCCGATGGGGTGGCGGCGGTCGATCGCATTCCCTCCGGCCACAAGGTCGCGATCAAGCCGATCGCGGTGGGCGAACCGGTGATACGCTACGGCCAGATCATCGGCTTTGCCACGGTGCCGATCGCGCCGGGGCAGCACGTGCACGTGCAGAACTGCGGCATGGGTGATTTCGCCAAGGACTATGCCTATTGCGCCGACGTCAAGCCGACGCCGAACTTCGACCTGCCGGCGACCTTCGAGGGCATCCGCCGCCCGGACGGCCGCGTCGCGACGCGCAACTATATCGGCATCCTCACCTCGGTGAATTGCAGCGCGCATGTCGCCAGCCTCGTCGCCGACGTCTTCAAGAAGAATCCCTTCACCGGCGACAATCCGCTGGCCGATTTCCCCAATGTCGACGGCGTGGTCGCGCTGACCCACAAGACCGGCTGCGGCATGACGCAGAACGAGCCCCTGGCGCTGCTCCGCCGCACCCTCGGCGGCTATGCGCGGCACGTCAATTTCTCTCACGTCATCGTGCTCGGCCTCGGCTGCGAGGTGAACCAGATCGGCGGCCTGATGGAAGAGCAGAAGCTCGCCGGCCGCCTGCGCGCGATGGACATCCAGGAGGTCGGCGGCACCCGCAAGACGGTGGAGGCGGGCATCGCCTTCGTGCGCGAGGCGCTCGCTGACGCCAACAAGGTCAAGCGCGAAACGGTGCCGGCGAGCGAGCTCACCGTGGCCCTGCAATGCGGCGGCTCGGACGGCTATTCCGGCGTCTCCGCCAATCCGGCGCTGGGCGCCGCCAGCGATCTCATCGTCCGTCACGGCGGCACCGTCATTCTCTCTGAGACGCCGGAGACCTATGGCGCCGAGCATCTGCTGACGCGCCGCGCCGTCAGCCGCGAGGTCGGCGAGAAGCTGGTCGACCTGATGCGCTGGTGGGACGAATACACCGAACGCGAAGGCGCCGAGATGAACGCCAATCCGAGCCCCGGCAACAAGGCCGGCGGTCTCACCACAATTCTGGAAAAATCGCTCGGCGCGATGGCCAAGGCCGGCACCACCAATCTCGTCGAGGTGCTGCGCTATGCCGAGCCCGTGACCAAGCGCGGCTTCGTCTTCATGGATACGCCCGGCTATGATCCCGTAGCCGCGACCGGGCAGGTCGCCGGTGGCGCCAACCTCGTCTGCTTCACCACCGGCCGCGGCAGCGTGTTCGGCTGCAAGCCGGCGCCCTCGATCAAGCTCGCCACCAACACCCCCATGTACAAGCGCATGGAAGAGGACATGGACGTCAATTGCGGCACCATCCTCGAAGGCGAGGAGAGCGTCGAGCAATGCGGCCAGCGCATCTTCGATCTCATCCTGAAGACGGCGTCGGGACAGCCGACCAAGAGCGAAAGCTTCGATTTCGGCGGCGCCGAGTTCGCGCCGTGGGTGATAGGGGCGACGATGTAACGTGACTGCGTAGCCCGGATGGAGCGAAGCGCAATCCGGGACGGTTCAGGCCGCGGATGAAGAACCCCGGATTACGCTGCGCTCCATCCGGGCTACGGGGGCTACGGCGAATATTTCCTGGGCACGCACTGCCCGTTGTTAGTGCTTGATCGAGGTCATCTCAGGTGTTCTGCTCAAAAAAGCTGCTGGAGCACCGCACCCCGTGTCGATCTACGTCGCATTACACCACGTCACGCACTACAAATACGACCGCCCGATCGACCTTGGCCCGCAGACCATCCGCCTGCGGCCGGCGCCGCACACGCGCACGCCGATCCTGAGCTATTCGCTCAAGGTCACGCCATCCAATCATTTCGTGAACTGGCAGCAGGACCCCCAGGGCAACTGGCTCGCGCGCTACGTCTTCCCGGAGAAGACCACCGAGCTGAAATTCGAGGTCGACTTCACGGCGCAGATGACCGTGGTCAACCCGTTCGACTTCTTCGTCGAGCCCTATGCCGACAGCTTTCCGTTCGAGTATCCGAAAGATCTCAAGACCGAGCTCGCGCCTTATCTCGAGACCATCAAGCCCGATCGGCTGTTCGCGCAATATCTCGATACGATCCCGAATGAAGCCCCGAACACCGTCAACTTCCTGGTCGAGCTCAATCGCGAGCTCCAGAAGAAGATCCGCTACATCATCCGGATGGAGCCCGGCGTGCAGACGCCGGAGGAGACGCTGTCGTCCGGTGCCGGATCATGCCGCGACTCCGCCTGGCTGCTGATCCAGACCTTGCGTCATCTCGGGCTCGCGGCCCGCTTCGTCTCCGGCTATCTCGTCCAGATCCGGCCCGACATCGACCCGATCGAGGGGCCGCCCGAGGTGGAGAACGATTTCACCGATCTGCACGCCTGGGCCGAAGTCTACCTGCCGGGTGCGGGCTGGATCGGGTTCGACGCGACCTCCGGCATGCTTGCGGGCGAGGGGCACATCCCGGTCGCCGCCACGCCGCATTATCGCTCGGCCGCTCCGATCTCTGGCGGCGCCGGCTTTGCCGAGGTCGAGTTCGCTTTCGACATGAGCGTGAAGCGCATCCGCGAGGCGCCGCGCATCACCAAGCCGTTCTCCGACGAATCCTGGGCGCGGCTCAATGATCTCGGCGAGCAGGTCGACGGCGATCTCGCCGCGCAGGACGTGCGGCTCACCATGGGCGGCGAGCCGACCTTCGTCTCGGTCGACGATCTCGAAGCAGGCGAGTGGAACACCGAGGCTGTCGGCCCGACCAAGCGTGCGCTCGCCGACGATCTGATTCGCCGCCTGCGCAGTCGCTTCGCGCCGGGCGGCCTGCTGCATTACGGCCAGGGCAAATGGTATCCCGGCGAGAGCCTGCCGCGCTGGGCGTTCGGCCTGTACTGGCGCAAGGACGGCGTGCCGATTTGGAAGAACGCCGACCTCATCGCGAAGATCGAGAATCCGCGGCGGCCGCAGGTGAGTGATGCGCAAGCCTTCATGGAGGGCACAGCCGCGCGCCTCGGACTTGATCCCGGCTACATCATGCCGGCCTATGAGGACACCGCGCACTGGCTCCAGAAGGAGGCGGAGCTTCCTGTCAACGTCGATCCCACCGACTCCAAATTATCCGATCCGGAAGCACGGGCGCGGATGGCGCGTGTGTTCGACCAGGGCCTCGGCACGCCACGCGGCTTCGTGTTGCCGGTGCAGCGCTGGAACGCGCCGCCGCGCTGGCGCAGCGAGCGCTGGCAACTCCGGCGCAACCATCTGTTCCTGACGCCGGGCGATTCTCCTTTGGGTCTGCGCTTGCCGATCGGCTCGCTCGGCTACGTTCCACCTAACCAATACCCCTACATCGTCGAACGCGACCCGATGGAGCCGCGCGGCAAGCTGCCGGTGTTCAGCCTCGCGGCGCGTCCGGAATCGCCGCCGCGGGTCGCGCTTGAGCATCTCAACACGTCCGTCCCGGTGCGCACCGCGATGTCGGTCGAAGTCCGTGACGGTGTGCTCTGCGCCTTCATGCCCCCGGTCGAGCGCATCGAGGATTATCTCGAGCTGGTCGCGGCCCTTGAAGCCACCGCCGAGGAGATGCAGCTTCAGGTCCATGTCGAAGGCTATCCGCCGCCGTTCGATCCGCGCATCGAGGTCATCAAGGTGACGCCCGATCCCGGCGTGATCGAGATCAACATCCAGCCGGCGAAGAGCTGGCGCGACGCGGTCGACATCACCTCCGGCCTCTATGAGGATGCGGCCAAGGTTCGCCTCGGCGCCAACCGCTTCCTGGTCGACGGCCGCCACACCGGCACCGGCGGCGGCAATCACGTCGTGGTCGGCGGCTCCTCGCCGCAGGACTCGCCGTTCCTGCGCCGGCCCGATCTTCTGAAAAGCCTGGTGCTCTATTGGCAGCGGCATCCGTCGCTGTCCTATTTCTTCTCCGGCCTGTTCATCGGCCCGACCAGCCAGGCGCCGCGCATCGACGAGGCCCGGCACGACAGCATCTACGAGCTCGAGATCGCGCTGTCGCATGTGCCGCCGCCGGGCTACCAGACGCCGTTGTGGCTGGTCGATCGCCTGTTCCGGCATCTGCTGGTCGACATCACCGGCAACACTCATCGCGCCGAGATCTGCATCGACAAGCTCTATTCGCCGGAAGGGCCCACCGGGCGGCTCGGTCTCGTCGAATTCCGCGCGCTCGAAATGCCGCCGGATCCGCGCATGTCGCTGGCGCAGCAGCTCTTGATCCGCGCGCTCATCGCAAAATTCTGGCGCGAGCCGCAACACGGCAAGTTCGTGCGCTGGGGCACGGCGCTGCATGATCGCTTCATGCTGCCTCACTTCATCTGGCAGGATTTTCTTGACGTGCTTTCTGAGTTAAAGCAGTCCGGCTATCCCTTTGAGCCGGAATGGTATCTGGCCCAGCTCGAATTCCGTTTCCCCGCCTTCGGCCGCGTTCATCATGGCGGCGTGACGCTGGAATTGCGCCAGGCGCTGGAGCCCTGGCACGTGCTGGGCGAGGAGGGCTCGGCCGGCGGCACCGTGCGCTATGTCGACAGTTCGGTCGAACGACTTCAAGTAAAGGCCGAGGGCTTCGTCGAAGGCCGCCACATCGTGACCTGCAACGGCCGCCGGCTGCCGATGACCGCGACCGGCCGCTCGGCCGAGGCGGTGGCCGGCGTCCGCTTCAAGGCCTGGCAGCCGGCCTCCGGCCTGCACCCGACCATTCCCGTCCACGCGCCCCTGACATTCGACTTGATCGACACCTGGAACGGCCGCTCGCTCGGCGGCTGCGTCTACCATGTCGTCCATCCCGGCGGCCGCAGCTACGACACCAAGCCGGTCAACACCTATGAGGCCGAGGCGCGGCGGTTGGCGCGCTTCCAGGACCACGGCCATACCCCGGGCCCGATGCTGCCGCCGCCCGAGGAACGCACAAATGAGTTTCCGCTGACCCTCGACTTGCGGACACCGCTCCTGCAATGAGTATGATGGTGGGGCAGGGAGAGGCGCATGGGCGAGGGCGCAGCCGAACAGGACGACAAGGCGGGCAGGGCGCAAGGACAGCGTGAAGGCCAGCGCCGCCTTGCGCAATGGATTCGCGACTATAGCCGCCTGCCCGGCATCCCCGACGAGTTCCTGGGGCCCGACGGCGCCCCGCGCGCGGTCTGGAGCCGCTTCTTCGACGCCTTCGGCACGCTCGCGCCCGACGAGGCCGAGCGGCGCTTTGCCATGGCCGACCGCCATTTGCGCGAGGCCGGGGTCACCTACCGCGCGCCCGGCGACAGCGCCGACCGGCCGTGGTCGATCAGCCATCTGCCGCTGCTGATCGACGAGGCCGACTGGCAGCAGCTTTCCGCCGGCATCGCCCAGCGCGCCGAGCTGCTCGAGCTGGTGCTGCGCGACATCTATGGCGAAGGCCGCCTCGTTGCCGAAGGTGCGCTGCCTGCGGCTGCGATCGCCGGCAGTCCCGAATATCTCCGTCCCGTCTGCGGCGTGCCGCCGCCCGGCGGACGCTACCTCTCGATCTACGCCGCCGATGTCGGCCGCGGCCCCGACGGTCGCTGGTGGGTGCTCGGCGACCGCACCCAGGCGCCGTCGGGCGCGGGCTACGCGCTGGAGAACCGCCTGGTGCTCTCGCGTGCCTTCTCCGATCTCTACAAGTCGATGAACGTGCCGCGCGTCGCGCCGTTCTTCGAGGCGTTTCGCGACAGTCTGCGCGCGCGTGCCGACCGCGACGAGCCGCGCATCGGCGTGCTCACGCCCGGCAGCTTCAGCGAGACCTATTTCGAGCATGCGACGCTGGCGCGCTATCTCGGTTTCCTGCTGGTCGAGGGCGACGATCTCGCCGTCAGCGACAACCGTATCCACATCCGCACCGTCGCCGGGCTCAAGCGGCTCGACGTACTGCTCCGCCGCGTCGATTCCAGCTCGCTCGATCCGCTCGAGCTCGATGCCTCGTCGCGGCTCGGTGTCGCCGGCCTGATCGACGTGTTGCGCAAGGACGGCGTCGTCGTCGCCAACATGCCGGGCTCCGGCGTGCCGGAGGCGCGGGCGCTGCTCGGCTTCCTGCCGGCGCTGAGCCGCCGCCTGCTCGGCGAGGAGCTGAAGATGCCGCACATCGCGACCTGGTGGTGCGGCCAGCGCTCGGCGCGCGACGAGGTGCTGTCGCGGCTCGACGAGGTCGCGATCGAAGGCGCCTACCGGCGCGGCGTTCCCGGTTTCGACAGCACGGGGCCGGTGCTCGCGAGCGAGCTCGATGCGGGCGAACGCCAGCGCCTGATCGACGCCATCACCGCGCGCGGCATGGACTATGTCGGCCAGGAGGTGGTCCGGCTCTCGACCATGCCGGTGTGGGAGCAGGGGCAGCTCACGCCGCGCCCCTTCGTGCTGCGCGTGTTCGCGGCCGCCACGCCCGATGGCTGGGTCATCATGCCCGGCGGCTTCTGCCGGATCGCCGAGCGGGCTGATGCACGCGCGGTGTCGATGGGCGACGGTGCGCGCGCCGCCGATGTCTGGGTCGTTTCGGACAAGCAAGTCTCCACCGCGACGCTGCTGCCGGCGACCGACAAGGTGCGCATCCGCCGCATCGCCGGCGTGCTGCCGAGCCGCGCCGCCGACAATCTGTTCTGGCTCGGCCGCTATCTCGAACGCGCCGAGGCGACGCTGCGCCTGGTGCGCGCGCTGGGCTCGCCGAGTGGGCCCAACAAGGGCACCGCGGCCTCGCTGCAATCGGCCGAACGCATCCAGCGTCTGCTGGTGGCCTGGGGCGCGATCTCGCAGACGTCGCGCACCGCGCCCGGCCGCATCGTCGCCGAAGCGTTGCAGAGCCCGGAGCGATTCGGCTCGGCACTGTCGCTGGTCCGCGCGGCGCAGCGCACCGCGACCTCCTTGCGCGAGCGGCTGTCGCCCGACGCCTGGCAGGTCATCACCGAGATGGCCGAGCGACTCGCTTGGGAGGTCGAGGACGACGATAGCGTCGTCAGCGCGGCCGAGCTGACCTTGCAGGAGCTGGCGAGCTTCGCAGGCCTGGCGCAGGAGAACATGAACCGCGCCGCCGGCTGGCGTTTCCTCGACATCGGCCGCCGCGCCGAGCGCGCCATCAACACCACGCGCTTTGCGCGGCAATTTGCCTATGACGAGGCCGGCGACGAGGATCTCGACATCCTGCTGACGCTGGTGGATTCCCAGATCACCTACCGCTCGCGCTATCTGCTGGCGCCGATCCTGGCGCCGGTGCGCGATCTTGCGGTGCTCGACAGCTACAATCCGCGCTCGGTGGCGTTCCAGGTGGCGATGCTGAACGAGCACATCGTTGCGCTGCCGAGCCTGAAGGAGCATGGCCTGATCGAGCAGCCGCAACGGCTTGCGGTGGCGGTGCAGGCGATGCTGGCCACCGCCGAGGCCGAGAAGTTGGAGGTCAAGACCCTGTTCTCGCTGGAGCAGGACCTGCTCAGTCTCGCCGAGGCGATCGGGCTGCATTACTTCCCGCATGGTCCCAATGCCAGCCGGCCGGAAAAGCTGACGGGGCTGGCGTGATCTACGACATCCATCACGTCACTACCTACGAATATGAAAGTCCTGTCAGCTTCGCCCGCTGCACGCTGCGGCTGGAGCCGAAGAGCGGCAATGGCCAGGAGCTGATCTCGCACCATGTCGAGATCCGTCCACGCCCCGCCGAGCGTAATGTGCGGCGCGATTTCTTCGGCACGCTGACCGAGAGCGTGGTGATCGAGGCCGCGCATCGAAACTTGCGCATCGACTCGCGCTCGCGCGTTTCGGTCTCGCGACAGCCGCCGGCGCGCGATGCCTCGAGCCCGGCATGGGAGAGCATTCGCGACATTGCCTTCGAGGCGACGAGCCTCGGGCCGACCTCGCCCGTCGGCTATGTCTTTGCGAGCCCGCTGGTGCCGGTGCTGCGTCCGGTCAGCGCTTATGCGGCTTTGAGCTTTGCGCCCGGCGCGGGCATCCTCGCCGGCGCCGTCGATCTCATGCATCGCATCCGGACAGATTTTCGGTACGATCCCAAGGCGACGGTGATCTCGACGCCGCTCGGCGAGGTCTTCGACAAGCGGCACGGCGTCTGCCAGGACTTCGCCCATGTCATGATCGCAGGTCTGCGCGGGCTCGGCCTGCCGGCGGCCTATGTCAGCGGTTACTTGCGCACCATTCCGCCGCCGGGCCAGCCGCGCCTGCAAGGCGCCGACGCCACCCATGCCTGGGTGTCGCTGTGGTGCGGAGCTGAGCTCGGCTGGATCGATTTCGATCCGACCAACGATCTCCTGGTCGCCAATGACCATATCGTGCTCGCGGTCGGGCGCGATTTTTCCGACGTCTCGCCGGTCGATGGCATCATCGTCGGCTCGCCGAAGCAGAAGCTCGGCGTCGCCGTGGACGTGCTCCTGGTGGATTAACAGCAGACTTGCTCCAGCCGCCAGGGGCGTATCGGGCGCATGCCGCAACTGTTATGTCGCACAGCACAAGAGCAACATATTTCCGTATTTTCAATCCGAAGTTTGATGACCAGGCCCAAGATGGGCTATGCTGGTCCGTGCGTCGAAGACAAGAACGAGACGTCGGGAGTTGGCGTGGGACACCGCCGACAAGCGGGGCTGCATCCATGATGACGTTACCGAGACTGGCGGCGGAAACCCTGGAGAAGATGCTGGGCTCGTTCATGCGTCGCCGGTACGACGAGTCCTATGCCAGGGTGCTTGAGGGCTCGACGCGAACCGCGATGGAATGCATCGGCAACAGCGACGCGCTGTACCACAACATCGAGCATACGATGCTGGTGACTCTGGCCGCGCAGGCGATCCTCACGGGACGTAATCTCCATGCGCATCTTGCGGCGGAGGACTACCTCCATATCCTGATCGCCTGCCTTGCCCACGACATCGGCTATGTCCGCGGCCTGTTTCCGGAGGATGATGAAGACGGTTTCATCATCGACGAGGCCGGGACCAAGGTGTCGCTGCCGCGCGGCGCCTCGGATGCCAGTCTGATGATGTATCACGTTGATCGCTCGAAGCTGTTCGTGCGGCGGCGGCTGCCGCCGGTCCGCGGCCTCGACCCTGAGCGCATCGCCCGCGCCATCGAGGGGACGCGCTTTCCGGCCCGCGAGGGGCAGGAGTATGACGATGAGGCCTCGATCCTGCGCGCGGCCGACTTCATCGGCCAGCTCGGGGATCCCAATTATCTGCGCAAGGCCAATGCGCTCTATTACGAGTTCGAGGAGGTCGGCATGAACCGCCAGCTCGGCTACGATTCGCCCGCCGACATCGTGAACCGCTATCCACAGTTCTACTGGAACAGCGTCGCACCGCACATTCAGACCGAGATCGGCTACCTCAACAAGACCGAGATCGGCCGGCAGTGGATCGCCAACCTCTACAGCAACGTGTTCCGCGCCGAGCGCGACATCTCGCTGTCCGGCCCGCAGAAATAGGTCGGGCCTTGTAGCCCGGATGGAGCGCAGCGTAATCCGGGGCCGGTGCCTGCTGTGGGAATCCCGGATTGCGCTGCGCTCCATCCGGGCTACGGCCTCCCAAATCCGTGAGCAAATCATGCAACAAAAAACCATCACCACGGACATCCTCGACATCGCCTATCTCGAATACGGCACGCCGGATGGCTGGCCCTGCATCATGGGCCACGGCTTCCCCTACGATGTGAACGCCTACGCCGAGACCGCGCCGATCATCGCGGAGGCGGGCGCGCGGATGCTGGTGCCCTGGCTGCGCGGCTATGGGCCGACGCGGTTTCGCTTCCCCCAGACGCTGCGCTCCGGCGAGCAGGCGGCGCTGGGCGCCGATCTCCTTGCCTTCATGGACGCGCTCGGCATCACGCGCGCCGTCGTCGGCGGCTATGACTGGGGCGGACGCGCGGCCTGCGTGGTCTCGGCGCTGCATCCGGAGCGCGTGATCGCCCTCGTTTCCGGCAATTCCTACAATATCCAGAACATCGCCCGCGCCATGGAGCCGGCTTCGCCGCCGGAGGAGGCTGCGCTGTGGTATCAATATCTCTTCCACAACGAGCGCGGCCGCCGCGCGCTGGAGCGCAACCGCCGCGGCTTTGCCCGCCAACTCTGGTCGATGTGGTCGCCGACATGGGCCTTCGACGACACGACCTTCGAGAAGAGCGCGATCTCGTTCGACAATCCCGATTTCGTCGACGTCGTGATCCATTCGTATCGCCATCGCTACGCACTGGTCGCGGGCGATCCCGCCTATGCCGGAATCGAGGCGGCGCTTGCGGCGCAGCCGCCGATCCGCGTTCCGACCATTGCGATCGACGGCGACAGCGACGGCGTCAATCCCGGCACCGCCCATCACGCGCGCAAGTTCGAGGGCTTCTTCGAGCGGCGCGTCTTCGCCCGCGCCGGTCATAATCTGCCGCAGGAGCGGCCCGCCGAATGGGCGCAGGCCGTGCTCGACGTTCGCACGGCGGCTGCACGGTCCTGATTTTCGCGAAGGCGGGAACTTTTCGCTGCTGGCGCCGTCCAAATCCTGAGCTGCACATTAAGCTGCCAGGGAGATGACCATGGCCGAGGACAACAAGCCGAGCGGACCCGACCTGACCAAAGGCGTGTCGCTGACCGCGTTCAAGGACGGAAAATTGCTCGGCCATGTCGGCGAGGAGGATGTCCTCCTGGTCCAGGCCGGCAACGAGATCTTCGCGATCGAGCCTTCTTGCAGCCACTACCACGGCCCGCTCGTCGAAGGTCTGGTGGTCGGCGACACCATCCGCTGCCCCTGGCATCACGCCTGTTTCTCCTTGCGGTCAGGCGAGGCCACCCGCCCGCCCGCGTTGAACGCGCTGGCGGTATGGGAGGTGACGCGCGACCGGGATAGGATAATCGTTCAGCGCAAGCGCGAGACACCGAAGCCGTCAGCGGCTCATCGCAGCGCACCGACGCCGGAAAGATTCGTCATTGTCGGCGGCGGCGCAGCCGGCTTCGCGGCGGCCGAGACGCTCCGGCGCGAGGGCTTTGCCGGCGCCATCACCATGCTCAGCAATGACGGCGCGATGCCGGTCGACCGGCCGAATCTCTCCAAGGATTACCTCGCCGGCAACGCGCCGGAGGATTGGCTGCCGCTGCGCGGCGACGACTATTATCAGGACGCCGGCATCGACCTCAGGCTCAACACCAACGTGTCCGCCGTGGATGCGAAGACGCGCAGCGTGACGCTGGGCAATGGTGACAAGCTGCCGTTCGACCGGCTGCTGCTTGCGACCGGCGCTGAGCCGGTCAAATTGCAGATTCCGGGCGCGGACCAGCCGCATGTCCACACCTTGCGGTCCGTCGCCGACAGCCGCGCCATCATCAGGGCCGCGGGCAGCGCCAGGCGTGCGCTGGTGATCGGCGCCAGCTTCATCGGCCTCGAAGTTGCGGCCTCCTTGCGGGCGCGCAAGCTGGAGGTCCGCGTGGTCGCGCCCGAGGAGCGGCCGATGCAGAAGGTGCTCGGCCCCGAGATGGGCGATTTCGTTCGCGCGCTGCACGAGGAAAACGGGGTCAACTTCCACCTCGAGGACACCGTGGAGAAGCTCGACGGCATGCGCGCGACGCTGAAGAGCGGCGTGGTGATCGAGGCTGACCTCGTCGTGGTCGGCATCGGCGTCAAGCCGCGCCTTGCGCTCGCCGAGCAGGCGGGGCTTGTGGCCGACCGCGGCCTCAGCGTGAGCGAATATCTGGAGACCAGCGTGTCCGGCATCTTCGCGGCCGGCGACATCGCGCGCTGGCCAGATCCGCATTCGCGGCAAACCATCCGCGTCGAGCACTGGGTGGTGGCGGAACGGCAGGGCCAGACCGCGGCGCGCAACATGCTCGGCAAGCGCGAGCGCTTCGACGCCGTACCGTTCTTCTGGTCGCAGCACTACGACGTCCCGATCAACTATGTCGGCCACGCCGAGAGCTTCGACGACATCGCGATCGACGGCAGCATCGAAGGCAAGGATTGCCTGCTGAAGTACCGCAAGGGCGGACGCGTGCTGGCGGTCGCCTCGATCTATCGCGATCTCGACAACCTCAAGGCCGAGCTCGAGATGGAGCGGTTGCGCGCCTGAAGCGTCGCATTCGATCTTGATTTGCGTCAATGTTGCTGCCGGCCATGGCTGCTCTGCTGGCTGTCGTCCGGTTAAGGCCCGTGCTATCCTGAATTGTGCCTCCGGGCTTCGCAGCAGGAGTGACGCCATGACAAGTGCTTCGGATACGTCTCACGCTTCGAGCCTCGGCTCGGGCATCGCGGCGCTACATGCCAAATGGGGCTGGATCGTCGCGCTCGGTGTTGTCTATCTCATCGCCGGCTTCGTCGCGCTCGGCAGCGTCGTGATGGCGACGGTGGCGAGCGTGCTCGTGGTCGGTGCCATGATGATCGTCGCCGGTGTCGCCGAGATCATCGGCGCGTTCCAGTTGAAGAGCTGGGGCAAGTTCCTGGTCTGGGCCTTGCTCGGCGTGCTCTACGTGGTCGCCGGCTTCCTGACCTTCCAGAACCCGTTGCTTGCGGCAGTGCTGCTGACGCTCTTTCTGGGTGCATCGCTGATCGCCTCTGGCGCCATCAGGCTGTTCCTCGCCTTCAGCATGAAGCGTGAAACGCCATGGGTGTGGGTGGCGCTGTCCGGCGCCATCACGTTGCTGCTCGGCTTGCTGATCGTGGCGCGCTGGCCGGTCAACAGCGTCTACATCCTCGGCCTGTTCCTCGGCATCGATCTGATCATGGCCGGCGCCGGCTGGATCGGCCTCGGCTTCAGCTTGAAGCGACGCGGCTAACCCATCAGCAACTCGACGCAAGACCGTCTTGCGGAACTCCGCTGATCTGACGCGCTGACAAAAAGCAGCACGCCGCGCGTTCGCCTCGCGCGGCGATGATCATCGGGGAGAAACCATGAAAGCCGCTTTGGTCCTGGCCGCAGCGCTCGCTGCCGCCTGCCTGTCCACGCCCGTCTTCGCGCAAAAGTCCTACGGTCCCGGCGTCAGTGACACCGAGATCAAGATCGGCAACACCATGCCCTATAGCGGGCCGGCCTCGCCGCTCAGCATCACCGGGAGGGTGATCGCGGCCTATTTCGACGAGGTCAACGAGAAGGGCGGCGTTGGCGGCCGCAAGCTCAATCTGATCTCGCTCGACGACGCGTTCTCGCCGCCCAAGACCATGGAGGCGGCACGGCGGCTGGTCGAGGGCGACGGCGTCGCGTTCATCTTCGCGACCATGGGCACGGCCCCGAGCTCGGCGATCGCGAAATACCTCAACAGCAACAAGGTGCCGCAGCTCTTTTTGATCAGCTCGGCCTCGAAGTGGAATGATCCAGCCAACATGCCGTGGTCGATGGCGCTGCCGTGGGCGCCGAACTACACCAGCGAGGCCGCGATCGACGTCGCCTATGCCCGCGCCAAGAACCCGAATGCGCGTTTCGCGGTGCTCTATCAGAACGACGATGCCGGCAAGGAATATCTTCGCGGCGTCAAGGAAGCGCTCGGCACCGACGCCGACAAGGCGATCGCGATGGCTTCGAGCTTCGAGGTCGCCGATCCCACCGTCGATTCCCAGGTGCTGACGCTCGCCAATACCAAGGCGGACGTCTTCATGATCTATTCGGTGACGCCGCGCGCCTGCGCGCAGGCGATCCGCAAGGCGCATGAGGTCGGCTGGCAGCCGACGCGCTTCCTCGCCAGCGGCTGCGCCAACAAGGCGACCGTGATGGCGCCGGCCGGCCTCGATGCCGGCAAGGGCGTGCTGTCGCTCGGTGCGCTCAAGCCGTTCGTCGAGATGCCGAAGGATGATCCGGCGATGGCGGCCTATATCGACTTCATGAGGAAGCGCCTGCCCAATGCCGACATCAACAATGTCGCCGGCCTCTACGGCTACACCGTCGCCGAGGCGCTGGTTGTCCTGCTCAAGCAGTGCAAGGACAATCTGACGCGCGAGAACATCATGGCGCAGGCATCGAACCTGAAGAACGTGCCGCTGTCGCTCTTGATGCCCGGCATCACCCTCAACACCACGCCGCAGGATTTCCGCCCGATCAAGGACGGCTACATGCTCCAGTTCGACGGCAACGACTGGATCGTGGCGAGCGAGCTGCTGCGAGGCACCTAGCGTGCCGCAAAGACGGTGCACCCTCTCCCCTTGTGGGAGAGGGTGGATCGCCGCGTAGCGGCGAGACGGGTGAGGGGTCTCTCTTCGCGAGTCGTCACTACATTTGAACTCACGGAAAAAACCCCTCATCTGGCGCTTCGCGCCACCTTCTCCCACAAGGGGAGAAGCGGAGAGGAGACCATCATGGACTTTCAACACTCCGCCCGTTCGCTCGAGCTCCAGGATCGCGTCCGCCAGTTCATGCGGACGCATGTCGAGCCGGTCGAGGAGCTCTATTACGAGCAGGTGAAGCCGGAAGCCGCGCGCTACAAGACGCCGCCTGTGCTCCAGGAGCTGAAGCGGCTGGCGCGCGAGCAGGGGCTCTGGAACCTGTTCCTCTCCGGCGAGCATGGGCCAGATCCTACCAGCCCAAGGCTGACCAATCTCGAATACGCGCCCGTGAAGGAGATCATGGGTCGCATCCTCTGGGCGCCCGAGGTCTTCAACTGCTCGGCGCCCGATGTCGGCAACATGGAGGTGCTGGCGAACTACGGCACGCCGGCGCAGCAGGAGCGCTGGCTGAAGCCGCTGTTGGAGGGGCGGATCCGCTCCGGCTTCTCGATGACGGAGCCGCAGGTTGCCTCCAGCGACGCCACCAACATCCAGTGCGAGATCAGGCGCGACGGCGGCGACTACGTCATCAACGGCCGCAAATGGTTTACCTCCGGGGCCATGAACGAGGATTGCGAGATCCTGATCGTGATGGGCAAGACCGCGCCCGACGATCCCGATCGCCACCGCCAGCAATCCATGATCCTGGTGCCGAAGGCCACGCGTGGGGTGCGCATCGTCCGCGACATGCTCACCTACGGCTACGACGACGCGCCGGTCGGCCATCCCGAGATCGTCTACGAGAATGTCCGCGTGCCCGCCGAGAACATCCTGCTCGGCGAGGGCCGCGGCTTCGAGATCGCGCAGGGTCGGCTCGGGCCCGGCCGCATCCACCACTGCATGCGGCTGATCGGCTGCGCCCAGCGCGCGCTGGAATTGATGTGCCAGCGCGCGATCTCGCGCACAGCTTTCGGCAAGCCGCTGGCGGAGCAAGGCTCGGTACGCGAGGACATCGCCAACTCCTTCTGCGAGATCGCCCAGGCGCGGCTATTGACGCTGCAAGCCGCCGACAAGATGGACCGCGAGGGCAACAAGACGGCGCGCGACCTGATCGCGGCGGCCAAGATCGTTGTGCCCAGCATGGCTGCCCGCGTCATCGACCGCGCCATCCAGATCCACGGCGCCGCCGGCGTCTCGCAGGACACGTTCCTCGCCCGCGCCTATGTCTACGCCCGCTTCATCCGCATCGGCGACGGGCCGGATCAGGTGCATCTCGCCGCAGTGGGCAAGGAGCTGGTCAGGCGCGGCGGGGTGATGGGGTAGCGGACGTGAGCGACGAGCTTTTTTCCTTCTCCCCTTGCGGGAGAAGGTTGCGCGAAGCGCCGGATGAGGGGTTGCATCCTCAAATCCGAATGCGAGGATGGCTCGGGGACAGGGATGCTAACCGCGCTTTCTTCGTGGCTCCTGATGGCGCAGCGCGTCGACAATCACCTTGAACGCCGCCGAATTCTGCCGCGAGGTTGGATAATAAATGTAGTAGCCGTCGAATTCCGGCGACCAGTCGTCGAGCACGACAACGAGTTCACCGGACCGGATGTGCTGCGTCACCATGTCCTCGGGCACATAGGCGATGCCGAAGCCCTTCGCGGCGGCGTCGATCATCGCGCGCGAGTCGTTGAACGTCACTTGCCCCTCGACGCGCACCCTGAGGTCGGAGCCATTCCTGCCGAATTCCCATACATAGTGACCGCCGGCGGCCTCACGGCGCTTGATGCAGATGTGCCTTACCAGATCTTGCGGGTGTTTCGGCCTGGGATGCTCTCTCAGATATGCAGGGGAGGCGACCGCGACGAGCCGCCAATCCGGACCGATGCGCACCGCGATCATGTCCCTCTCGACGCTCTCGCCGAGGCGGATGCCTGCATCGAAGCCGTCTTCGACGATGTTGCGGAAAGCCGTGTCGAGGCTGAATTCGACCTTGATGTCGGGATATTTCCTCAGGACCGGGGCCAGCTTCGGCCAGACCGCTTTCTCCAGCGCGTGGTCCGAGAGCGTAATCCGGATGGTGCCCGACGGCTTGTCGCGCAGCGACATCAGGGCCGCGATATCGCGTTCGATCTCGTCGATGCGGGGCGCAACGGATTGCCGAAGCCGCTCGCCCGCCTCGGTCAGCCCGACACTTCGGGTCGTGCGCGTCAGGAGCCGCAGGCCCATCTGCGACTCGAGCCGCTTGATCGTATGGCTGAGCGTTGACTGCACGACGCCAAGTTTCGCCGCAGCCTTCGTGAAGCTGCGCTCGCGGGCGACGGCTACGAATGCCAGCAGGTCGTTGAAATCCTGGTTTGCCATGGCCTCACTATTCATGGCCGATATCGATTAATGCAAGCAAATTATATTGGCTAATCGAATGCCGTCCTGGGCTCTATGTGTTGCCGTGAACAGCGCCAGCCCTAGGCGCTTCGCGACCGATGGATCCCCGATGGACGTCACGACAGATCAGGAAACAACGCAGCCGGTGGCCGCATGGAGCGCGGTCTTCGCGCTGTCCCTTTGTGCCTCGATGCTCGTCGCCTCCGAGTGGATGCCGGTGAGCCTGCTCACGCCTATCGCGGATAGCCTGCAATTGACTGAGGGGCAGGCAGGGCAAGCCATCTCCGTGTCCGGCCTGTTCGCCATCCTCACCAGTCTTTTCATCTCGGCCTCAACGCGCGGTATCGACCGGCGATCCGTTCTGCTGTGGCTCACCGGCGTCACGCTGGTCTCGGGCCTCGTTGTGGCCTTCGCGCCCAACTATCCGCTGTTCATGGCCGGGCGCGCCCTCGTCGGCATGGCGGTTGGCGGCTTCTGGTCGATGTCCGCCGCAACCATGATCCGCATCGCGCCGGGCAAGAACCTGCCGCGCGCCCTTGCGATCCTCAACGGCGGCAATGCGCTCGCAACGACGATTGCTGCGCCCATGGGGAGCTTCCTCGGGCAGTATATCGGCTGGCGCGGCGCATTCTTTTGCGTCGTGCCGATTGCAGCGCTGACCCTGCTTTGGCAATTCGTCACCCTGCCGAAGATGCCGAGCCGGGAGCGCGCAAGCGCGGCAGCGGCATTCAAGGTCCTGCGCCGCCCGGAAGTGCCCTACGGCATGCTCGCAGCGGCGCTGTTCTTTCTCGGGCAGTTCTCGCTGTTCACCTATTTGCGCCCGTTCTTCGAAACGATAACGCGCGTCGACGTGACGACCATTTCGGCTCTGCTGCTCGTGATGGGTGTTGCCGGTCTCATCGGGACGTCGTTGATTGGAATTGTCGTGCGGCAGCGTCTTTACGCGTCCCTCGTCCTCATGCCGCTCTCAATGGCGGTGATGGCCGTCGCGCTGACGGCGTTTGGCGCCTCACTCGGCGCCACGACTGCGCTGATGTTCCTGTGGGGTTTCATCGGCACCGCGGCGCCCGTGGGCTGGTGGACCTGGCTTAGCCAGGCTTTGCCCGATGACGCGGAGGCAGGCGGAGGCTTGATGGTGGCGGTGGTTCAGCTTGCCATCACGGCGGGTGCGGCAGGCGGCGGCGTGCTCTTCGACTGCAGCGGCTATCGGGCCACCTTTCTGTTCAGCGCAGTCATCCTCGCTCTCTCATCTTCAGTCATTCTGATCGGAGCTCTTCGTCGCAGGACAAGAGCCGACGTGCAATGCGCAGGCTGTGTGCCGGCAAGCCCAGCCTTGTAACGCAGTCCCGTTCACCGCGTTTGAAACGCGTGCACACGCCGGTCATTGGCATTCGTCGGATCGACGACATCAAGGAGGCATCAGATGCAAATTCGACAAGCAGGCTCCCAACCGTCGGTCCAAGCCCCGGCGGAGTATTTCACCGGCACGGTCCGTATCGATCCCTTGTTTCCGGCCGTCGATCCCTCTCGCGTCGCCGGCAACCACGTCACCTTCGAGCCCGGCGCGCGCACGGCGTGGCACACGCATCCGTTTGGCCAGACGCTCATCGTGACCTCAGGCCTCGGCCGCGTGCAGCGTTGGGGTGGACCGGTCAAAAACATCCGTCCGGGCGACGTGGTCTCGCTCGAACCCGGCGAGAAGCACTGGCACGGCGCGTCTGCGACGTCGGCCATGAGCCATATCGCGATTCAGGAATCGCTCGACGGCAACCCGGTCACATGGATGGAACGGGTGACGGATGAGCAGTACGGCGCCCTGCCGCCAAAGGAGCATGACAATGAAAGCAACCATCCTGTACGGACCCGGCGATATCCGTTACGAAGGCGTCAACGATCCGAAGATCATTCACCCAACTGACGCCATCATCAAGCTGTCGGCCACCTGCATCTGCGGCTCCGACCTCTGGCCCTATCGCGGGCTACAGCCGAACGAAGGCCCTGCGCATATGGGCCACGAATATTGCGGCGTCGTCGTCGAAGTCGGCAGTGCGGTGCGCACCATCAGGCCCGGCCAGTTCGTCGTCGGTTCGTTCTGCCTTTCGGACAATACCTGCCCGCATTGCAAGTTCGGTTTCCAGTCCTCGTGTGAACAGCGGGAGTTCATGTCGGGCGCGCAGGCGCCTTACGCCCGTGTTGCCCTCGCGGACGGCACGCTCGTCGCGACCAAGGAGCTGCCCGGAAGCGACCTCATCCCGCATCTGCTCGCGACCTCCGACGTGCTCGGAACCGGCTGGTATGCGGCCGACGCTGCGGATGTGAAGGAAGGCTCCACGGTTGCGGTGGTCGGCGACGGCGCGGTCGGCCTCATGGGCGTGCTGGCGACGAAAGAGATGGGCGCGGAGCGCATCATAGCCATGAGCCGCCACAAGATGCGGCAGGATCTGGCCAGAGAGTTCGGCGCAACCGATATCGTCGTCGAGCGTGGTGCGGAAGGCATCGCGCGCGTCAGGGAGTTGACCCGAGGCGTCGGCGCGGACTCGGTGCTCGAATGTGTCGGCACGCAGGAAGCGATGTCGCAAGCCCTCGAATGCGCGCGGCCCGGCGGCACGATTGGTTATGTCGGTGTGCCCCACGGTGTGACCTTCGACGGCCAGGCGTTGTTCTTCGCGCAGCGGCGCATGCTGGGCGGTCCCGCTCCGGTGCGGCGGTTCTTGCCGGATCTCATGGACCGGGTGCTCAATGGACGCATTCAGCCGGGCAAGGTGTTCGATCTCACGCTGCCAATCGATCAGGTCGCGGAAGGCTACAAGGCAATGGACCAGCGCCGCGCGATCAAGACGCTGCTGACGGTTTGAGGGCAGGCGGAGGAGGGCCGGCCAAGCGCCGGCGGCGTCCAACGCTGCGGCCGTCATCAATCGACTTACATGCCCCAGTTCGGATAACGATTGTTATACCATCTATCCGGTGGCGCTGGCTGAGGAGCCGGACTCCGAGGCCTATGTGGTGCGCGAGCAAAACCCGGAACAGTACCGGTGACGACGCCTTGGTTCGGGCGAACAACGGTATGTCGGCGCTGTGAGTGAGACGCCGCAGCGGCGTCAGTGGATGCGCACAGAGTGATCAAGAGGCACAGGATCGAAACGAAACGCATCGCATCCTCCGATTCTCACGGCTCGCGCATTTGCTCCGGCGTCGCCAATTCGCCGATCGACTCAAAACCGCTCATCCCGGCTTGCCATGGTCTCGGCAATTCGGGGTGCCGCGCCTATTCGATCGTTGCATTCACCGTCATGACGGATCGTCCCGAGCCGTACGGCCCTTTTCCTTCACCATAGATAGCGAACGTATCGTTGCCCTTGTATCCCGATGCAGCGGTGTACCTGAACGTCGTGACGTTCAGCTGCCTGAGCGTTCCGTGCGCAGGCTTCCGGGAAACGCCGGAGCGATGCATTGCTCCCGGAATTCGCATCGGAAAATTGCACGTTTCACCCGACCTGACCGCGACGTAGGCCGTCATGTCGACGCCAAACGCGGATGGACTACCGGTGACCCGGCAGTCGGAAACGGCGAAAGCCGAAACCGGCGTCAAGCTCAGTACAGCCGCTATAGCCAGCAAGCGCATGCTCGTCTCCTGCGAGGATGAGATGGCATTCCGGCAATTGATGTCGAGGCATTGGGATTGCCATTGATTTGAATCAACATGCTGACCCGTGTCGACGTAGTGATTGAATAGCCAAACCGGCGAGTTCCGCCGTCAGCCTTCGCCGACCTGCCGAGGCGACATGGTCGCTTCCGCTCTTCGGGATGATCGCTCCCGCTTCTGGAGACAGGACATACGATACGGGCGCGATTGCTGTTGAAGCTTGCGCGCGCTGGCCTCGGCAGCGAGACGAGGGTCGCGTGCGGCGCGCCATCGCCATGGTGACATCATGCCGGTGTTTTGCCCGACGTGTCAACCTTGATTCGTAAAATCAGCAATCATCCTGGTCCGCCGTCAAACCATTGATCTGGCTGGCGCCGGCTACTGTGCATGGGGTTGTTTTCGCGATTTCGGCGAGAGTGCTCTCGCCGCCGGCGGCGTCCGCGCGCGCCTATCCCGCCCTGGCGATGCGATCGTCCGCCGCTCCCGAGCGCAGGTTCTGGAAGAACTTCTCCACCTCCCGCGACAGCGTGTCCGCTGTCTCCGTCAGGCTGCTTGCCGCCGTCAGGACGGACGTTGCCGCCGTGTCGGTCTCGCCGATGGCGTCGCGCAGCGAGGTGATGTTCGCCACAAGCGTCTCGTTGCCCTGCGCGGCCGATTGCGCGTTGGACGAGATTTCGCGCGTGGCCTGATCCTGTTGGCCGATGGCGCCGGCGATCGCCGAGGTGACCTCGTTGATCTCGCGCACCGCGCCGCCGATCTCGCGCACGGCGTCGACCGCGTTGCGCGTGGAGGCCTGGATCATCGAGACGTTCTCGCCGATCTCGGCGGTCGCCTTCGCGGTCTGGCCCGCGAGCGCCTTCACTTCATGGGCGACGACGGCAAAGCCACGGCCGGCATCGCCGGCGCGCGCGGCCTCGATGGTGGCGTTGAGAGCGAGCAGGTTGGTCTGCTCGGCGATCGCCTGGATCAGGCTCAGCACGCCGTCGATGCGCTGGGTCGCCGCCGCAAGGCTCTCGATCTCCGAGATCGACTTCTCGGTGCGCTGGCCGGTCTGCTCGACCGCGCCGGCGCTCTGCTTCACCTGGCGGCCGATCTCCTCCACCGACGCCGACAGCTCCTCGGCCGCGCTCGCCACCGCCGTGACGTTGTGCGAGGCTTGCTCGGTGGCGTTCGCCGCCGTGCCGGCGCGGCTGTTCGCATCCGCGGTGACGCGCGTGATGGTCTGGGCGGTCTCGCGCATGACGGAGGCGTTGTCGCCGAGGCCGCGCATGATGGCGCCGATCGCTTCGCGAAACGCCTCGACGGATTGCTCGATATGACGGGCGCGCTGCTCGCGCGCGGCGGAATCCTGCGAGACCTGCGAGGCGAGGTTGCGGTTGCGGCCCATCGCCTCCTGGAAGACCTGGATGGCGCGTGCCAGCGCGCCGATCTCGTCGGCGCGGTCAGAGTGCGGCACCACGACATCCTCGGCGCCGTCGGCAACCTGCTTGATGGTGGCAGTGATCGCGGCGAGCGGCCGGGCGATCGAGCGGGCGATGATGACGATGCCGACGACGACCAGCGCCAGGGCCATGCCGCCGAGGCAGGTCAGCACGAAGGACAGGGTGCGGTTGGTCTCGGTCTGCTGCGCGATTTCCCTCGCGCGCCCGGCATAGACCTTGGACAGCGCCTCGAGATCCTTGTTCAGCGCCGAGCGCACGGAGCGGTTGGCGTCGTTGTCGCCCCATTCGCGGCCCGCGGCCGGGCTGATCTCGTTGGCGCGGCGCACCAGCTCCCTGCGGAAGTCGACGAACTGCTCGATGCGCTTCTTGAACGTTGCGAACTGCTCGGCGTCATCGGCCTTGACGATGCCCGCCCAGCCTTTCACCACGTCCAGGATCTGGTCGTTGAACTTCAGCAGCCCGTCGCCGAACTTCTTCACGACCTTCGGGTCCGTCGACATGTAGACGCCGCGCGACTCCATCACGACCGCATAGACCAGCGAGTTGACGCGCTCGACGTTCAGCGCGGCGGCATTGGCCGTCTCGATCGCGCTCGTCAGGTCGGCGCTGCGGCGGCTGTTGTAGTCGGACAGCATCGCGATCGCCGCCGTGAGCAGCGCGAACAGCGCGAAGATCGCATAGAGCTTGGTGGCAAGCGTGAAACGGCCTGCCAGCGGGGCGGCATTCCCAGATCGGCCAATTGTCATGGTGTTCAGGGGCCCGAGATGGCCTGGAGCGGCCGGTGAGCGCGGTCGTTTGGATTTGATGCAAAACTATGCAGAACGAAAATGGATGCGGCGTTAATGCGCCGGGGTTTGCCGCTTCGCCCTTAATCGAAAGAAAGTAAGATATTTCAGCGTCTTGATCTGAAGGTATAGTGTTGGTGTTGGGATCGCGCTTGACTCGGCCGTTGGCCGACAAACCCGGAGGGGCCCTTGGTCTACCGTCACGCCATCGACGCCACGACCTACACATTCCCGGACCTGCGCGACCTGCTCGCCAAGGCGACGCCGCCGCGCTCCGGCGACCGGCTGGCCGGCATTGCCGCTGCAAGCGCCGAGCAGATGATCGCGGCGCGGATGGCGCTCGCGGACGTTCCGCTCGGTCAGTTCTTGCAGGAACCCGTCATCCCCTATGAGGCCGACGAGGTCACCCGCCTGGTCATCGACAGCCACGACGCCAAGGCTTTCGCGCCGGTGGCCTCGCTCACGGTCGGCGCCTTCCGCGACTGGCTGCTGTCGGACGCCGCGACGGCGGAGGTGTTGCGCAAGCTGGCGCCAAGCATCACCCCGGAAATGGCGGCCGCGGTCTCGAAACTGATGCGCAACCAGGATTTGATCCTGGCGGCGCGGAAATGCGAGGTCACCACCGCCTTCCGCAACACCATCGGCCTGAAGGGCCGGATGAGCACGCGGCTCCAGCCTAACCATCCGTTCGACGATGCGAGGGGCATCACCGCCTCGATCCTCGACGGCATCCTGCTCGGGGCCGGCGATGCCTGCATCGGCATCAACCCGGCGAGCGACGATCCGGCGGTCATCGCGCAATTGCTGCGGCTGCTTGGCGAGATCATTGCGCGGCTGAAGATCCCGACGCAGGGCTGCGTGCTGACCCACGTCACGACGACGCTGGCGCTGATCGGGCAGGGGGTACCCGTCGACCTTGTCTTCCAGTCGGTCGCCGGCACCGAAGCCGCCAACCGCAGCTTCGGCATCGATCTCGCCCTGCTGAAGGAGGCGCAGGAGGCCGGGCTGTCGCTGGGGCGCGGCACGGTCGGACAGAACGTGATGTATTTCGAGACCGGCCAGGGCTCGGCATTGTCGGCGGGCGCCCATCACGGCGTCGACCAGCAGACCTGCGAGGCGCGCGCCTATGCGGTCGCCCGCGCCTTTGCCCCGCTGCTGGTCAACAGCGTGGTCGGCTTCATCGGTCCGGAATATCTCTATGACGGCAAGGAAATCATCCGGGCAGGACTGGAGGATCATTTCTGCGGCAAGCTGCTCGGCCTGCCGCTCGGGGTCGACATCTGCTACACGAACCACGCCGAGGCGGACCAGGACGACATGGACAATCTCCTGACGCTGCTCGCCGCCGCCGGCGTCAGCTTCATCATGGGCGTGCCGGGCGCCGACGACGTCATGCTGAACTACCAGTCGACGTCTTTTCACGACGCGCTCTATGTCCGCGACGTCTTCGGCCTGCACCGCGCGCCGGAGTTCGACGACTGGCTGGCGCAGTCAGGCATCGCCGGTGCCGATTTCCGCCTTGCCGGCGATGCAGGCCTGCTGCCCGATTTTGCCTCGCGGCTGATCGCGTGAGGCGCCTGAAGCGCCAATTCCCGCCTGGGAAACCATTGGCCCCTCTCGCGAATTAAGGTCGTGCCACAATATTGAGAAATTCCGGCCGGAGCATTACGGTATGTGTCTGGCTGGCAATTTCCGCACCATAGGTCGAGCGTGGCGGGGGAGCTTTGATGCGAGCTGAAAGCAACGGTACGGCCCGGCGGATTCTTTGCGTGTTTCCGCGTTACACCTCCTCGTTCGGTACGTTCGAGCATTCCTATCCTCTGACCGACGGCGTCCGCGCCTTCATGCCGCCGCAGGGGCTGCTGCTGATCTCCGCCTATCTGCCGAGCGACTGGCAGGTCAAATTCGTCGACGAGAATCTGCGCCGGACGACGAAGGAGGAGTTCGAATGGGCGGAGGCGGTGTTCGTCAGCGGCATGCACATCCAGCGCCAGCAGATGAACGACATCTGCCGCCGCGCGCATGAGTTCGATCTGCCGGTTGCGCTCGGCGGTCCGTCGGTCAGCGCCTGCCCGGACTATTATCCGTCGTTCGACTATCTCCATGTCGGCGAGCTCGGCGACGCCACCAACCAGCTGATCGAGATCCTGTCGCGTGACACCTCGCGTCCCGAGGCACAGGTGGTGCTGACCACCAAGGACCGGGTGCCGATGACGGAGTTTCCGATCCCGGCCTATGAGCTCGCCGATGTGAAGAAATATTTCCTCGGCAGTATCCAGTATTCCAGCGGCTGTCCCTATCAGTGCGAGTTCTGCGACATCCCCGGCCTCTACGGGCGCAACCCGCGCATCAAGACGCCGCAGCAGATCATCGCCGAGCTCGACCGCCTGCGTGAATGCGGCATGACCGACACGGTCTATTTCGTCGACGACAATTTCATCGGCAACCGCAAGGCGGCGATGGACCTGTTGCCGCATCTGATCGAATGGCAGAAGAAGACCGGCTACGTGGTGCGGCTCGCCTGCGAGGCGACGCTCAACATCGCCAAGCGCCCCGAGATTCTCGAGAAGATGCGCGAGGCTTATTTCATCACCATCTTCTGCGGCATCGAGACCCCCGATCCCGACGCGCTGCACGCGATGCACAAGGACCACAACATGATGGTCCCGATCCTGGAGGGCGTGCGCACGATCAATTCCTACGGCATGGAGGTCGTCTCCGGCATCATCATGGGGCTCGACACCGACAAGCCGAACACGTCCGATGCGCTGCTGGCCTTCGTCGACGATTCCCAGATTCCGCTGCTCACCATCAATCTGCTCCAGGCGCTGCCGAAGACGCCGCTGTGGGACCGGTTGGAACGCGAGGGGCGCCTGGTGGAGGACGAGGGGCGCGACTCCAACGTCGATTTCCTGTTGCCCTATGACGAGGTCATCGCATCCTGGAAGCACGCCATGGGCGTCGCCTACGAGCCCGAGAAGGTCTATGCGCGCTTCCAGTATCAATGCGACCACGTCTATGTGCACCGCCTGAAGGTGCCGGTGCCGGACGAGATGAAGACCTGGCCCAACATCAGGCGCGCCCTCGTCATGCTGCGCAACATCTTCTGGAAGGTGGGTGTGCTCGGCGACTACAGGCGCGTGTTCTGGACGTTCGCGCTGGGACGCATCAAGCGCGGCGACCTCGAAGGCCTGATCGGCTGCACCCTGATCGCGCACCATCTCATCACCTTTGCGCGCGCGGCCTCCAGCGGCAAGCAGAACGCCTCGAACTACTCGATCCGGCTGCGCGAGGCCGCCGTTCCCGCCGAATGATGCGACATGTCTGATCCGGCTCCGCCGCGCCGACCGACCCTCGATCTGCGGGCGTTCACGCCCGCACGCGTTGCGCTGGGCCGCAGCGGCGCAAGCGTGCCGACCAGAGCGCTGCTCGATTTCACGCTGGACCATGCCCGCGCCCGCGATGCCGTGCATGCCGCCTTCGACGCGCCGCGTCTGGTCGCCGATCTCGGCGCGCTAGGCCTCGTCGTCACCGCGGCGAGCAGCCGGGCGGTCGATCGCAGGGACTATCTGCGGCGGCCGGATCTCGGACGACAGCTCGACGCCGGCTCGGTCGAGCTGCTGGCGCGAAATGCCTCGGTGCCGTGCCAGCTTGCGGTCGTGATCGGCGACGGCCTGTCGGCGGCGGCGGTCCACGCCCATGCGGTGGCACTGCTGGCGCGCCTGCTGCCGCTGCTCGCGGCGGATGACGCCGTCGCGGTCGGCCATGTCGTCGTCGCTTCAGGCGCCCGGGTCGCGCTCGGTGACGAGATCGGCGCGATTCTCGGTGCGCGCATGGTCGTGACGCTGATCGGAGAGCGGCCGGGCCTGTCCGCGCCGGACAGCCTCGGCGCCTATCTGACCTTTGCGCCGCAGCCGGGCCGCACCGACGCCGAGCGCAACTGCGTGTCGAATATCCACCACGCTGGGTTGAGCTACGAGGAGGCCGCCGCCAAGATTGCCTGGCTGGTCCGCGAGGGGCTCGCCCGGCAGGTGACCGGCGTGGCGCTGAAGGACGAAAGCGCGGACCGGGCGCCGTGTCGAATTGGCACGGCATCGCCCGGATGACCGGCATCGGGAGCCGAAATCGCCGCATCTTGACCGATTTGGCCACACTTCGCCTGCTTGCGAGTCGGGCGCTTGACCTGCTAAACCCCTCGCGGCGATTTTCCGCGCATTTTCAAGGGGCAAGCCTCCCATTGGTATGGCGTTTTCAAGCCGTTCGCGGGGCGCAATAAGCTCACAGACCGAGCCGATTTAGGAACTGGATAAGGCATGCTCGAAAAGCACAGCGAGAATGAGGTTCATGTCGACAAGGTCGAGCAGGGACCTACGTCCTCCATCGCCTTCGGGCTGGAGCGGCTCGGACTGATCGCCGTCCGGGCGCCGATCGTCTCCTGCATCGTCCTGCTCGCGCTGATCGTCGGTGCCGTGTTCGGCATCCAGAGGATCAAGATCGACGATTCGCTGTCCCAGCTGTTCCGCTCCGACACCCGCGAATTCCGCCAGTACGAAGAGGTGACCAAGAAGTTCCCGGCGGAAGAATTCGACGTCCTCGTCGTGGTCGAGGGCAAGAACCTGCTGGCGCGGAACAATCTCGAGAAGCTGCGCGACTTCGTCACCGACCTGCAACTGGTCGAAGGCACGCGCGGGCTGGTCTCGCTGTTCTCGGCGCGGCAGGCGCCGGCGCCGGGCAAGCTGCCGGCGGCGCTGTTCCCGCCCGAGCTGCCCGAGGGCGAAGCCTATGACAAGTTCATCGAGACCGTGAAGAACAACGAGATCATCCGCGGCAAGCTGTTGTCGGAGGACGGCACGCTGGCCCTGATCGTGCTGTCGCTCGATCCGCAGGTGGTCGGCTCGAACAAGCTCACCAAGACCGTCGGCGACATCCGCGCGCTGATGAAGGAGGACCTCGGCGACACCGGCCTCAACGTGCAGCTCTCCGGCGTGCCGGTGATGCAGCTCGAGATCCGCAACGCCGTCGAGCGCGACGGCCTCACCTACAATATCCTCGGCATCCTCGCCGGCTGCATCATCGCCATCATCTTCTTCCGCAAGATATCGTTCATGATCGCGGCGGCGTTCCCGCCGATGATCGCGATCCTGCTGGCGCTCGGCGCGCTGGGCTGGGCCAATTTCAATCTCAACATGTTCCTGAACGTGATGACGCCGCTCATCATGGTCATCAGCTTCTCGGACTCAATGCAGCTCACTTTCGCTGCCCGCGACCGGCTGATCGCGGGGCAGGACAAGTTCACTGCGTTCAAGAACGCCGTGCTGGTGGTCGGCCCCGCCTGCGTGCTGACGCATGGCACCGCCGGCATTTCCTTCATTGCGTTGCAGTTCTCCGACTCCGACCTGATCCGCAAGTTCGGCGAGGCAGGGCTCGCCGCCACCATCATCGCGCTGGTCGCGGTGCTGTCGCTGGTGCCGGTGTTCGGCGTGCTGTTCGTGCGCAACGAGAAGATCTTTGCCGTGAAATTCCAGAGCGCCGATGCCGGCGTCCAGGCGCTGCGCAATTTCTGCTACTGGATCGCGGTGCGCATGGTGGGCCGGCCGGGCCTGTTCAGCCTGATCGCGGTGCTGTTCGTCGGCGGCCTCGGCGTGATCTACGCCAATCTGGAGCCGCGCTACCGGCTCGCCGATCAGGTGCCGGACAAGCGCCAGGCCGTCGCCGCCAGCGACCGGCTCGACGCCAAGCTGACCGGCGCCAATCCGGTCAACGTGCTGATCCAGTTCCCAAAGGGTGAAACGCTCTATTCGCCCCAGACCCTGCAAACGATCGCCGAGGTGCACGCGACCGTGGAGAAGGCGGCCGGCGTCGGCAATGTCTGGTCGCTGGAGACCCTGCGCCGCTGGCTCGCGGAAAAGGCCGGCAGCGCCGACGTCGCGACGCTGAAGGAATATGTGGGCGTCATCCCCGAGCATTTGGTCCGGCGCTTCATCGACGCCGAGCAGGATGCGGTCGTGGTTGCAGGCCGCGTGCCGGACAAGGATTCCAGCCAGCTGCTGCCGATCGTCGACAAGCTCGATACCGAGCTCGACGCCGTCCGCAAGAAGCATCCCGGCTACGAGATTGCGGTGACCGGCCTTGCCGCCATCGCCGCGCGCAATTCGGCCAGCATGATCGAGAAGCTGAACCACGGCCTCACGATCGAATTCGCGCTGGTCGCGATCTTCATCGGCCTCGCCTTCCGCTCCTGGGTCGTGATGCTGGCCTGCATCCTGCCGGGCATCTTCCCGGTGGTGATGTCGGGAACGGTGCTGTGGGCGATGGGCGAGGGGCTGCAATTCGCCAGCGTCGTGGCGCTCACCGTCTCGTTCGGCCTGGGCTTGAGCGCGACCATCCACTTCCTCAACCGCCTCAGGCTCGAGAGCAGGCCGGGCGTCGGTTCGGCGCTGGCGGTGGAGCGCGCGACCGTGCTGGTCGGCCCGGCGCTGATCCTGACCACGGTGGTGCTGGCCTGCGGCCTCGTCGTCACCGTGTTCTCCGACCTGCCGTCGCTGCGGCTGTTCGGCTGGCTCAGTGCCTTCTCGATGGTCATGGCTCTCGTCGCCGACCTCTTCATCCTGCGGCCGACGGCGATGTGGCTGATCAACCTGCACGCCAAGTTGCAGGGTCCCGACAAGCCAGCGATCTAAGCGGGCGGGGCGGCACGCGCCGCCTCGCGCTCATGCCTCGACGCGGATGATTCCATACGGATTGAACTTGAAGTCGTTCTCGGCGTAGTCCTGCTCCCGCGACAGCGTGAGCTTGCGGTCGCGCAGCGTGGCTTCGATGCCGCGCTCCGTCATGGCGTTGGCAATCTCTTCCATCAGCATCACCGCGGCCCATTCGTTGCCGCGCGATTTCGCGACATGGATCTCCGGCAGGCCTACGAGGTGATAGCCGACGGTCTCGTAGTAGCGTTCGCCGCCGAGCGGGCGCTTGGCGAAGGCAAGACGACATGCTTTGGCGACAGCGGGAGTCACGGCAAGGCCCTGACCGGTGCTCGCGCCCTTGCGCGCCTGATCGGCTAGTTGCCGCCACCGTTCGAGGCCATGGGCAACGCCTGCGCTCTCGCCCTTCACGGCGATGGCGCCGGCCTCGATCATCTCCTCGACGATGCGCAAGGCCGCCGCCGAATAGGCGACCGTCTTCTGCTGGTCCATCGGTGGGCCCAGCACGTAGAGGACCGATTTGTGCTTGACCACGGCCGCTTCGTCTGCCGGGGACCATGCTTTCGGGAAGACGCGATCCCAGCACACGCCGAACGATCGCTCCATATGCGGATCTGGTCTGGCTTGCGAATAGGTGCGGTCGATCTCGAAGCCGAAATCCGCGATTGTCTTGGCCACCGCCTTCGGCGGGTGCAGCAGGCTTTCATCCTTGCCGAGGAAGCAGAGCACGTGACGCGGCTTCACGGATGAAGGAGGCATTTCCGTCCCCCGCTGAACTGACGGCTGATCACCGGCGAAGGCACGACCGGCTGCGAAGAGCCCGATGGCCTTGAGCAGGTATCTGCGAATTGGGTCCATCACATCAGGCTTATCTGCGATTCACGTCAGCAAAAAGCCCCCGGCGCGCAAGAACCGGGGGCCATGATCCTGTCTGATCGGGAAGGGCGTCAGCTCTTCGTCATCGTGATGTTGACGCCGCGGATCTCGCCCTTGGAAGAGATCTGCACCGTCTGCTTGGTGCCGTTGGTGCGCAGCGACAGGTTGGCGGCAAACCCGTTGGCCTCGACGAACACCTCGATCTGGCCGCCGCCGGCGGTGCCCTGGAGATTGCCGAAGATGTTGCGGCTGGCCTCGCTCCAATTGCCGGAGATGCGGTCGCCCTGGCTGGTCACGTCGCTGGTGAGGTCGAACTTGTAGCTGTCGGAGGCGCAGTGCAGCGCCTGCTTGAGGGCGAGGCCGCTGCCGGCGACCTTGTAGTCCGCCTTGCAGCGAATGCGCTCGGTGGATCCGTCGGACAGCGACACCGTGCCGGTGCCTGTCCATGCGCCGTCGAAACCGGCAAATGGTCCGGACGACTGAGCGTGGCTTGCCGAAACCGAGAAGAGCAGCGCAGCCCCAATGCCGGCCGCCTTGATTGCCAGTCCAGATCGTCCAAAGAATGTCATCACAAATATCCCGTTTTGGAATGACGTCCGCTCGAGGACGTCTCGCCACATCGACAGTTTAGTGTTCCGAGCCTGTGTCAGGTTCAACGCCAGAGATGGCGGTTCACGAGCCACCGCGCCATACCCGGACCCCGCGATCTCCTGTGTTTCGGTGTGTTTCTGGCTGAAACGGCGGGCGGAGAGATGCAGCTCTGCAACAGCCGTGCAGTAAAATGCGGTGCGTCTGAATTATGACGTAGTATCAATCTCTTACATCTGCCAATGAAGGTGCAGGGAAGACCTGATTTGGTGGGCGTGGCGCCAATTTGGCCGCATTTGCCAGTGCTTGTGCCTTCTCCGAGGCCGCTCGCTCCGCGGCGACTTGCCATCAGAACAATCCGTTCCGGCCGTTCGCCCTGTGCCGTCCGGGATTGGTGCGATTCTGCCGTCAGAATGAAGGAATACAATGCGTAAGCTTCTCGTCGCTCTCACCCTGCTGTCGGCATCCCTGTCCACCGCGGCGTTCGCCCAGCAAGGCCGCGGCACGGACGCCGAGCAGAAGGCCTGCACCCGCGATGTGCAGAAGTTCTGCCGTCCGGTCATCGACCAGGGCGATTTCACCATCCTGGCCTGCCTCAAGGAGAACCGGGCCAAGATCTCGCAGGCCTGTGACCAGGTCCTGAAGAACCACAACCAGTAAGCTCGGCCACTGGCCCTCAAAGGCGGCTCCCGGGCCGCCTTTTCGGGCCGGATCCGCACAGGGCAGCCATCGAGAGACAGGATTGGTTTTGCGGCCGTATTCCCCTATATGGGGGCCGCGGCGGCATCGCCGGCATGAGCCCGCGAGCGAAAAAGCCCCTCCTGTCCAAACGATTGTAAACCAGCCCTCGATGACCTCTGCGAGCGAATTGCGATCCGGCAAGGGTGACCGCGACGAGAATTTTCCCGTCGCGTCCTGGATCATTCATCCGCGTCATCGCGCCCTGATCCTGGCGTACTATAATTTCGTCCGCACCGCCGACGACATCGCCGACCACGCAACGCTGCCGCCCGACCAGAAGCTCGCTTATCTCGACCTGCTCGAGGCGGAACTGCTCGGCAAGGGCGACACCCAGGCCGAAGCCGTCACCCTGCGCCGCGCGCTCGCCGAGCGCGGCATGGCGCCACGCCACGCCCTCGACGTGCTCATCGCGTTCCGCATGGACGTGACCAAGCTGCGTTACGAAACTTGGGACGAGGTCATCCACTATTGCCGCTATTCGGCGATGCCGGTCGGCCGCTTCATGCTCGATGTCCACGGCGAGAGCACCTCGACCTGGGCTGCATCGGATGCGCTCTGCGCGGCGCTTCAGATCAACAACCACCTCCAGGATTGCGGCAAGGATTTCCGCGAGCTCAATCGCGTCTATCTGCCGCGCGATGCGCTGGCCGCGAGCGGCGCCTCGGTCGAGCAGCTTGGCCTTGCCCAGTCGCCGCCGGCGCTGCTGGCCTGCCTCCAGGGGCTCGCCGTCCGCAACGAAGCGCTGCTCGACGAGGGCAGGTCGCTGAGCGCGGAGATCCGGGATTTTCGCCTCGGCGTCGACGTCGCGGTGATCCAGGCCTATGCCGACCGCATCGTGCGCCTGCTCAAGGTGCGCGATCCCCTGCGCGAGCGGGTGCATCTGAACAAGCTCGAGCTTCTCAGCTTCAGCCTCGCCGGCATGATCGGCGAAGTCGGTCGCCGCGCGATCGGGCGCAAGGCCATCACCAGACCGGGGACTGCCCATGACGCTTGAGGCGACCGCGCCCGGCGCCAATTATGGCTCGACCGCATCCGGCAGCTCCTTCTATGCCGCGATGCGCATCCTGCCACGCGACCAGCGCGAGGCGATGTTCCAGATCTACAGCTTCTGCCGCCAGGTCGACGACATCGCCGATTCCGACGGCCCGCGCGAGGAGCGGCTCGCCGCGCTTCAGCAGTGGCGCAACGACATCGACGCGCTGTATCAGGGCAATCCGCCGCCGCGGCTGAAGGACTATGTCGCCTCGGTCGAGACCTTCGGGCTGAAGCGCGAGGATTTCCTCGCCATCGTCGACGGCATGGAGATGGACGTGCCGCAGGACATCCGCGCGCCCGACATGGCGACGCTCGATCTCTATTGCGACCGGGTCGCCAGCGCCGTGGGGCGGTTGTCGGTACGGGTGTTCGGCCTGCCCGAGGAGGATGGCATCCTGCTCGCCCATCATCTCGGTCGTGCGCTCCAGCTCACCAACATCCTGCGCGACATCGACGAGGACGCAACGCTTGGCCGGCTCTATCTGCCGCGCGAGGCGCTGCTGCATGCCGGCATCACGTCAAATGACCCGAACCGCGTCATCACCGAGCGCGCGCTGCCGAAGGTCTGCCTGCCGCTGGCGCAGCGCGCCAAGTCGCATTTCGAGAAGTCGGACGAGATCATGGACCGCAACAGGCGTCGCGCCGTGCGCGCGCCGCGGATCATGTCGAAATACTATCACGCCATTCTGGACCTCCTGATCGCGCGCGGCTTCAACGCGCCGCGCGAGCCGGTGCGTGTGTCGAAGGTCACACGCATCCTGATCCTGCTCCGTTACGCTTTCATCTGATGCAACAGACAGCTCACATCATCGGCGCCGGGATTTCCGGCCTCACCGCCGCCGTGCGGCTCGCCAATGCCGGCTTCAAGGTCGCCGTGCACGAGGCGACGCACCAGGCCGGCGGCCGCTGCCGTTCCTATTTCGACGGTGCCACCAATCTCACCATCGACAACGGCAATCATCTGCTCCTCTCGGGCAACGGCCACGCGCGCGCCTATGCGCGCGCGATCGGCACCGAGGCGGGCCTCGTCGGCCCTGAAAGCGCACAGTTTCCCTTCGTCGACATCAAGACCGGTCAGCGCTGGCAGATCGATCTCGGCGCCGGCCGGCTGCCGACCTGGGTGCTCGACGAGAGTCGCCGCGTTCCCGACACCGGGCTGACCGATTATCTCAAGCTGGCGCCGCTGATCTGGGCGTCGGAGGAGACGCCGGTCGGCAAGTCCATTCCCTGCGAGGGCGTTCTCTATCAGCGCCTGGTGCAGCCGCTGCTGCTGGCGGCGCTCAACGTCGATCCGCCCGAAGGCTCGGCCGGGCTTGCCGGCGCGATCGTGCGCGAGACGCTGCTCGCCGGCGGGCAGGCGTGCCGGCCGCTGATCGCGCGTGACGGCCTCAGCGCCGTGCTGATCGAGCCGGCCGTGAAATTCCTGCAGGAGCGAGGCCACTCGGTTCAGCTCGGCCATGAACTGCGTTCGTTCGTGACCAGCGACGGCAAGGCCAGTGCGCTGAATTTCGGCGGCGAGGACGTGATCCAGCTCGGTGAGGGCGATGTCATTGTGATGGCGGTGCCGCCGCGCGCTGCCTCCAGCCTGCTGCCGGGCCTGAAGACGCCGACCGAATTCCGCGCCATCGTGAACGCGCATTTCCGCTTTGAGCCGCCGCCGGGCTCGGCGCCGATCCTCGGCGTGATCGGCGGCGTCGTCGAGTGGCTGTTCGCGTTCCCGAACCGGCTTTCGGTGACCATCAGCAATGGCGACCGCCTGGTTGACATGCCGCGCGAGGAGCTCGCTCAGGTGATCTGGAACGACGTCTGCAAGGCTGGCGGCCTGTCCGGCGAGCTGCCCGCTCAGTTGCCCCCTTGGCAGATCGTGCGCGAGCGCCGTGCCACATTTGCGGCCACGCCGGCACAGAATGCCCTGCGTCCGGGGCCGGTCACCGCTTTGAAAAACCTGTTCCTTGCCGGCGATTGGACTGCTACGGGATTGCCTGCAACCATCGAGGGATCGGTCCGGTCGGGAGATCGCGCCGCCGATCTGGTTTTGGCCGCAAAGCGGCCCTGACGGGCAGATGGCCCGTCCAATTTCAATCGACGATCGGAGCAATCGAGCAACATGGATTCCGTGAACGCGACCAGCCGCGAAGCCTTGGAATCGCAGGTATTGGAATCGAAGGTATTGGAATCGAGCATTGCGTCTGCGACGCAAGGCATCCTCGGCTTCCAGCAATCCGACGGCCATTGGGTGTTCGAGCTCGAGGCCGATTGCACGATTCCGGCCGAATACATTCTCCTGCGCCATTATCTCGCAGAGCCCGTCGACGCCGTGCTCGAGGCCAAGATCGGCAACTACCTGCGCCGCGTCCAGGGCGCCCATGGCGGCTGGCCGCTGGTGCATGACGGCGAGTTCGACATGAGCGCCAGCGTGAAGGCCTATTTCGCGCTGAAGATGATCGGCGATTCCACAGACAGCCCGCACATGGTGCGTGCGCGCGAGGCCATTCACGCGCGCGGCGGCGCGATCAACAGCAACGTCTTCACGCGCTTCCTGCTCGCGACGTTCGGCGTCGTGACCTGGCGCGCGGTGCCGGTGCTGCCGATCGAGATCATGCTGCTGCCGTTCTGGTCGCCGTTCCATCTCAACAAGATTTCCTATTGGGCGCGTACCACCATGGTGCCGCTGATGGTGATCGCCGCTCTGAAGCCGCGTGCGAAGAATCCGCGAGGCGTCGGCATCGACGAGTTGTTCCTCCAGGATCCGCGCTCGATCGGCATGACCGCGAAGGCGCCGCACCAGAGCATGGCCTGGTTCCTGCTGTTTCGCTCGCTCGATGCGATTCTGCGCGTTATCGAGCCGATGTTTCCCAAGAGCCTGCGCAAGCGCGCGATCGATGCCGCGCTCGCCTTCACCGAGGAGCGGCTCAACGGCGAGGACGGCATGGGCGCGATCTATCCGCCGATGGCCAACATCGTCATGATGTACGACGCGCTCGGCAAGGATGAGAATTATCCGCCGCGCGCCACGACGCGGCGGGGCATCGACAAGCTGCTCGTGATCAAGGACGACGAGGCCTACTGTCAGCCCTGCGTCTCGCCGGTGTGGGACACCACGCTGACCGCTCACGCTCTGCTGGAAGCCGGCGGCGACAAGGCGGTGCCGGCGGCCAGGCAGGGCCTCGACTGGCTGATCCCGAAGCAGGAGCTCGAGGTGAAGGGCGACTGGGCCGCGAAGCGGCCCGACGTGCGCCCCGGCGGCTGGGCCTTCCAGTACAACAATGCGCATTATCCCGATCTCGACGACACCGCCGTCGTGGTGATGTCGATGGACCGCATGCGCCGGGAGCACGGCGTGACCGGCTATGATGCCGCGATCGCCCGCGGCCAGGAATGGATCGAGGGCATGCAGAGCGACGACGGCGGCTGGGCGGCCTTCGACGTCAACAACCTCGAATACTACCTCAACAACATCCCGTTCTCCGACCACGGCGCGCTGCTCGATCCGCCCACCGAAGACGTCACGGCGCGCTGCATCTCGATGCTGGCCCAGCTCGGCGAGACCGAGAAGACCAGCAAGCACGTCGCCGGCGGCGTCGCCTACCTCCGGAAGACGCAGCACCCGGAGGGCTCCTGGTACGGCCGCTGGGGCATGAACTTCATCTATGGAACCTGGTCGGTGCTCTGTGCCCTGAACATGGCCGGCGTCGACCACAAGGACCCGATGATTCGGAAGGCGGCCGACTGGCTGGCCTCGATCCAGAACGAGGACGGCGGCTGGGGCGAGGACGCCGTCAGCTACCGGCTGGACTACAAGGGCTGGGAAGCCGCCCCCTCGACCGCCTCGCAAACGGCATGGGCCTTGCTTGCCCTGATGGCGGCTGGCGAGGTCGATAACCCCGCCGTCGCCCGCGGGGTGGAGTACCTGATTGCAACACAGAACAAAAAAGGGCTGTGGGACGAGCAGCGGTATACCGCCACAGGCTTTCCCCGCGTGTTCTATCTACGGTATCATGGTTACCCGAAGTTCTTTCCGCTGTGGGCGCTGGCGCGGTACCGGAACTTGCGGAACACCAACAGCAGGGTGGTAGGGGTCGGAATGTGACTTTGGGGACGGGGGACTATATTACCGCGGGCAATGCCATTGATCCGCGGCCGATACTGATTGTGACCGGTCTGGTTCAGGAGGCCCGCATCGCGGCCGGGCCGGGAATGGCGGTCATCTGTTCGTCCAGCAGTCCCGGCCAGTTGCGGGCGCTTCTGACGGTGGTGGATCCCGAGACGATTCGCGGCGTGATCTCCTTCGGTGTGGCCGGCGGGCTCGACCCGACGCTGCGCTCCGGCGATGTCGTGCTGGCGACCGAGGTGCTCTCGGGCGATACCCGCTGGGCCGCGGGCCTGTCGCTCAGCGACGACCTCATCGACCGCCTGACCTCGGGACGCCGCCGCGTGGTGCGCGGCAGCCTCGCCGGCGCCGAGGAGGTGGTCACCGGCCGCTCCTGCAAGGCGGCGCTGCATTCGGAGACGGGAGCCTCTGCCGTCGACATGGAAAGCCACATCGCGGCGGCCTACGCCGCCGAGGCGGGGCTGCCCTTTGCCGCGGTCCGTGTCATCAGCGATCCCGCCCACCGCGCGCTGCCGGCGCTCGCCCGCGCCGCCATCAAGCCGAACGGCCAGATCGACCTCGCCGCCGTGCTGCGCGGCATCGTGCGCAACCCGGCAACGCTGCATGCGCTGGTCTCGACCGGCCTCGACTTCAACCGCGCACTGCGTAGCTTACGCGGCTGCCGCGACTTCCTGATCGGCACCGAGCTCGTGGAGAGCGAGGCGCTGGTCTCCAAGGCGGCCTGAGCGGCTTCTTCGAGCTGACAGAAAGAAAAGGCCCGGTCGTGCGACCGGGCCTTTTTCGTTTGATGCCGTAGCCCGGACGGAGCGAAGCGCAATCCGGGCCTTGCGATGCGAAGACGCTGTTCCCGGATTTCGCTTCGCTCCATCCGGGCTACAGGCCGTCTCGCGCTTAAGCGGCCGTCGAAGCCTTCCTTGCAGCCTTCTCCTGCGCGGCCGCGGCTTCGTCCTTGCGGATCTCCGACAGCTTCTTCTGGACCTGCTCCGAGAAGATGTACTGCGCCGGGCGCTGCTTGGACATGTCGATTTCCGGCGCCATCGGGCCGGAGGTCTTGATGCCGCGCAGCGACACCCACATCGCCTTCAGCGGGTTGTTGAGGGCTGCGGTCGCCGCGGTCGGCTCGTAGCCGCAATGGGCCATACAGTCGGCGCACTTTTCGTACTTGCCGGTGCCGTAGGTCTCCCAGTCGGTGGTGTCCATCAGCTCTTTGAAGGTCTTGGCGTAGCCTTCACCGAGCAGGTAGCAGGGCTTCTGCCAGCCGAAGATGTTGCGCGCCGGCATGCCCCAGGGCGTGCACTCGTATTCCTGGTTGCCGGCGAGGAAGTCGAGGAACAGGCCGGAATGCATGAAGTTCCACTTCTTGCCCTTGCCCATCGCGAAGACGTCGCGGAACAGCTTCTTGGTCTTGGTGCGGTTGAGGAAGTGCTCCTGGTCCGGCGCACGCTCATAGGCGTAGCCCGGCGACATCGAGACGCCGACACCGAGCTCGACCGTGAGGTCGAGGAATTTCGCGATCTCCTCGGCCGGATGGCCGTCGAAGATGGTGGCGTTGACGTTGACGGTGAAGCCGCGCGCCTTGGCCGCCTTGATCGCGGAGACGGCGCGGTCGAACACGCCCTTCTGCGACACTGCCTTGTCGTGGTGGTCACGCAGGCCGTCGAGATGGACGGAGAAGAACAAATACGGGGAGGGCTCGAACAAATCGAGCTTCTTCTCGAGCAGCAGCGCGTTGGTGCAGAGCGAGACGAACTTCTTGCGCGCGACGAGGCCGCGCACGATCTCGCCGATCTCCTTGTGGATCAGCGGCTCGCCGCCGGGAATGGCGACCATCGGCGCGCCGCATTCGTCGGCCGCGTCCCAGCACTCCTGCGCCGTCATGCGGCGGTTGAGGATCGCGTCGGGATAATCGATCTTGCCGCAGCCGACGCAGGCGAGGTTGCAGCGAAACAGCGGCTCCAGCATCAGCACGAGCGGATAGCGTTTGCGGCCAAGCAGTTTCTGCTTGAGCAAATAGCCGCCGATACGCATTTCCTTGAAGAAGGGGATTGCCATTACACGTTTCTTTCTGGGCTTGGAATTCGGGGTAGGTCAGCTCGCAGCCAGTTCGGCCGGAAGCCTGAATTCGATGTTTTCCTCGCGGCCCGGCAGCACCTGGACCTTCACCGGTCCGATCCGCCGCATCGCTTCGATCACGTCATCCACGAGCACCTCGGGCGCCGAAGCGCCGGCCGTGACGCCGACGGTCCTGGCACCCTTCAACCACTCCGGATTGAGCTCGCTGCCATCGGCAATCAGATAACTCGCGACGCCGGCCTCAGTGCCGATTTCGCGGAGCCGGTTCGAATTCGAGCTATTGGCAGCGCCCACCACCAAGATCACGTCGACCAGCTTGCTCAAGTCCCTTACCGCAGATTGGCGGTTCTGTGTCGCATAGCAGATATCCCGGATATCCGGGCCTTGAATATCTGTAAAGCGGGCCTGGAGGGCCGCAATGATGTCCCTGGTGTCGTCGACCGACAGGGTGGTCTGGGTGATGTAGGCCACTGGCGTATCTGCCGGCAGCGTCAGGGCCTTAACCTCCTCAACGCTTTGGACCAGCAGCACGGGACCTGGAACCTGGCCCATCGTGCCCTCGACCTCGGGGTGGCCGGCATGGCCGATCAGGATCAGCGTGCGGCCCTTGGTGATGTAGCGCTTCCCCTGATTGTGAACTTTCGTGACCAGCGGGCAGGTGGCATTGAGCACCGGAAGGTCGCGCGCGGCGGCCTCTTCCTCGACGCTCCGGGCGACCCCATGAGCGCTGAAAACCGTTACCGATTTCGGCGGCACCTCGGACAATTCCTCGACAAAGACCGCGCCTTTGTTCTTCAGGGTCTCGACGACATATTTGTTGTGCACGATCTCGTGGCGCACGTAGACGGGCGGGCCGTACTTCTCCAGCGCCCGTTCCACGATCTCGATCGCACGCACCACGCCGGCGCAGAAGCCGCGCGGCTGCGCTAGATAAACTTCCATCGGACGCCCATCACGCAAGTTGCACCAATCCGCTCAATTGTCCTCGGCGGCACCTCGATACTGGCCAATGGGTTGCAATATCCGCACCATTGGTTTTCGCGCACGCGGTAACCGCCAACCCCAAACTGGGCCTCGGCGCATGGAGGCACAGCACTTTGTGTCAAAAAATCGGCAGCAAGGGAAGGTCGAATGAAACTCGGGTTCCGAGTTCCCCAGTTTGAGGTATTATAGTGCAGTCATTTCCGTGAGTAAAATGGCGACATTTGTGCTCACTCCTTCGTCACTTTCCCGCCTCAACTCCCCGGCTATACCAACCGCCCGCATGATTTCGCCACGGTCTGTCGCCGTTTACCCTCGAACCTTCTTGCGGTGAGAACCACTCAAAACAGCAATAGGTTTCGCTCGGGAACTCCGATAAACAGCCGGCGTTTCCGGCAAGCTGTTAACACCAGAAAGAATAGATGTGCTGCAAAGCGTAGTCGTTGCCATCGTCAGGGCCTGCACCCGGTTTGCCTCCCTTGTCGTCGTTCTCGGGCTCCTGCTGGCGGTGGGCGCGGGTTATTACGCTGCGCGCCACTTCGCCATCAACACCGACATCAATTCGCTGATTTCCCAGAAGCTGGACTGGCGCCAGCGCGACCAGCAGTTCGATCGCTCCTTCGACCGCGACGCGACGATTCTTGCGGTCGTCGAGGCGAGGACGCCCGAGATGGCGAGCGCGGCGGCCGATGCGCTCTATGCCAAGCTGAGGGACGACAAGACCAATTTCCAGTCGATGCAGCAGCTCGGCAGTGGCGAGTTCTTCGAGAAGAACGGCCTCCTGTTCCTGCCGACCGAGGAGGTCGCAAAGGCCACCGGCCAGTTCGAAGCCGCAGCTCCCCTGATCGAGATCATGGCGGGCGACCCGTCGATCCGCGGCCTCACCGGCGCGCTGGAGACGGGACTTGCCGGCGTCAAGCGCGGCCAGGTCAAGCTCGACAATACCGATCGGCCGTTCAACCTGATCGCGCAGACGGTCGAGACCGTGCTCAACAAGGGCAATGCGAGCTTCTCCTGGCGCGAGCTCGTCAGCGACGAGCCGCTGAAGGATTCGGACAAGCGCGCGTTCATCGAATTCAAGCCGATCCTCGACTACAACGCGCTCGAGCCCGGCAAGGGCGCCACCGACGCGATCCGCAAGGCCGCAGCGGATCTGGACTTCCCGAACAAATACCAGGCGCGGGTGCGGCTGACCGGCCCGGTCCCGATCGCGAACGAGGAATACGCGACCGTCCAGGAAGGCGCCGTCGTCAACGGCGTCGGCACTGTCCTCGTCGTGCTGCTCATCCTGTGGCTGGCGCTGCATTCGGCGAAGATCATCTTCGCCGTGTTCGTCAATCTCTTTGTCGGGCTTGCGATCACGACTGCCGCCGGCCTGATGATGGTCGGCTCGTTCAACCTGCTGTCGATCGCTTTCGCCGTGCTGTTCGTCGGCCTCGGCGTCGATTTCGGCATCCAGTACAGCGTCCGCTACCGCTCGGAGCGCTACAAGCACAACGACCTGTCGGGCGCGCTGGTGCTGGCGGCGAAGCGCTCGGCGGTGCCGCTGTCGCTCGCGGCGATGGCGACCGCTGCCGGCTTCCTCTGCTTCATGCCGACCGATTACAAAGGCATCGCGGAACTCGGCCAGATCGCCGGCGTCGGCATGTTGGTGGCGTTCCTCTCCTCGATCACCGTGCTGCCCGCGCTGCTCAAGCTTCTGAACCCGCCCGGCGAGATGGAGCCGGTGGGCTACGCCTTCCTGGCGCCGCTCGATCACTTCCTGGAGAAGCATCGCGTGCTGATCGTGGGCGGCACGCTGCTGCTGGCGCTCGGTGGCCTGCCGCTGCTCTACTTCATGAAGTTCGACTTCAACCCGATGAACCTGCGCAACCCGCACGCCGAATCGATCGCGACCTTCCTCGACCTGCGCAAGGACCCGAACACCGGCGCCAATGCCATCAACGTGATGACCACGTCCGAGGAGCAGGCGAGGCAGGTCCAGGCGAGGCTCGAGAAGGTCCCGGAGGTGCTGCGGGTGATGTCGCTCGACAGCTTCGTGCCGGATGACCAGCAGCCGAAGCTGAAGCTGATCGCGCAGGGCGCAAAGGTGCTGAACCCCGCGCTCAATCCCGACCAGATCGATGCGGCGCCGTCCGATCAGGAAAACGTCGAATCGCTGAAATCCTCGGTCGACAATCTGCGCCGGACCGCGGGCGATGCGAAGGGCGCCGGCGCCGTCGCCTCGCGCCGGCTTGCCGACGCGCTCGAAAAGCTCGCCAAGGCCGACGAGGCGACGCGCAACAAGGCGCAGGACGTGTTCGTCACGCCGATGAAGATCGTGTTCGATCAGCTCAGGAACGCGTTGCAGGCCGAGCCGGTCACCCTGAAATCATTGCCGCCGGATCTCGTCAGCGCCTGGAAGAGCAAGGACGGCGTCATCCGCGTCGAGGCATTGCCGAAGGGCGACCCCAATGACAACGACACGCTGCGCAAGTTCGCCGCTGCGGTGCTGGCGGCCGAGCCGACCGCGATCGGCGGGCCGGTCTCGATCCTGAAATCCGGCGACACCGTGGTGAAGGCGTTCATCCACGCCGGCATCTATGCGCTGCTGGTGATCGGCCTGCTCCTGTGGATCACGCTGCGGCGGTTCGTGGACGTGCTGATGACGCTGGTGCCGCTCCTGGTTGCCGGCGCGGTGACGCTCGAGATCTGCGTGTTGATCGGCCTGCCGCTCAACTTCGCCAACATCGTCGCGTTCCCGCTGCTGCTCGGCGTCGGCGTCGCCTTCAAGATCTATTATGTCGTGGCCTGGCGGTCGGGCAGGACAAACCTGCTTCAGACCAGCCTCACGCGTGCGATCTTCTTCAGCGCGCTGACGACGGCAACCGCGTTCGGCAGCCTGTGGCTGTCGAGCCATCCCGGCACGTCCAGCATGGGCAAGCTGCTCGCGCTCTCGCTGGTGACGACGCTTGCCGCGGTGCTGCTGTTCCAGCCGGCCCTAATGGGCAAACCCCGCAATCTCAGGGAGTAGGCAGATGTCGCCGACCTGGTCGGCGACGCCCTTCTGACCGGGCTTGGCCGCAGCGGCGGTCTTCGGAGCGGGTGCAGGTGCAGGCGCTGTCGCTCCCGTCGTTGCCTGAGCTCCCTGGGTTTTCGGCGCCGCGCCGGCGGGTTTCGGCGCGCCGCCCTTGGCCATGGCGTTCGCAGTGCTCAGGGGGATCGGGGGGCCAACCCGGGTCCAGGTCTCGCCGCCGCAGAGGAAGCCCATCACGCAGCCCTTGATTTCGAGCTGATCGGTCCCGATCGGAGTGATGGTCGCGCTGTAGGTCTGGCCGTCCTGGGCGTTGTAGACTTGGCCTTCCCATTGATCGACGCCGGACTTCTTCTTCATGTCGATCAGGGTCGGCATGCCCAGCGTCGGCCTGTTCTTTTTTGACACATCCGGATTGTTCTGGTCGCGCCCGCCGGGCTGCTTCTCCCAGGAAACCGCGCCCCACATGCTGCCGTTGCATTGGGCGACGCGGATGTTGGCGACGCCGTCGGCAACCCGCCAGTCGCCGGTCGGGTCGGCGGCGAGCGCAGGGGTCAGGCAGGTGTAACCGCCAGCCAGTATTATTCCGGTGTAAAGGGCCAAACGCATGAGTGTTCCTTGGCAGTGCAACATGGTTTAAAGCTGTGCTTGCGAAGATGGTCCGAAAAAGGGCAAAAGGCCGCACAGACCGTTTCCAGCAACGGTCCGTTTTCAGTTGACGAGACGGCCCTCAACCGAAGTATGTAGCGGATGCACAGTCCAAATCCAGACATGTCTCAGCTGTTCGCGGACCGTCAGGCCCAGCGCAGCGCCCTGCATAATCGGTATCTGAACGAGCAATTCGTCCGCGTTCTCAAGACGATTGGCTACGACGTCGGCTTCCAGAAGGGGCAGGGGCAGTACCTCTACGATCGCGAGGGCGCGCGCTATCTCGACCTGTTGTCCGGCTTTGGCGTGTTCGCGATCGGGCGCAATCATCCTGTCATGCGCGAGGCGCTCAAGAGCGTGCTCGATGCCGACCTGCCCAACCTCGTCCAGTTCGACGTCTCGACGCTCGCCGGCGTGCTCGCCGAACGGCTCCTGAAATATGTTCCCTATCTCGACAAGGCATTCTTCGCCAATTCCGGCGCCGAATGCGTCGAGGCCGCGATCAAATTCGCGCGCGGCGCCACCGGCCGTCCCGGCATCGTCTATTGCGCCCACGGCTACCACGGCCTGACCTATGGCGCGCTGTCGCTGACGGGTGATTCGAATTTCCGCACCGGCTTCGAGCCGCTGCTGCCGGGCTGCACCTCGATCCCGTTCAACGATCTCGCCGCGCTCGAGAAGGCACTGGCCTCGCGCGAGGTCGCGGCCTTCGTCGTCGAGCCGATCCAGGGCAAGGGCGTCAACATGCCCACCGACGAGTTCCTGCCGGGGGCGGCGGCGCTCTGCAAGAAATACGGCACGCTGTTCGTCGCCGACGAGATCCAGACCGGCATGGGCCGTACCGGCCGCTTCCTCGCGGTCGAGCACTGGAACGTCGAGCCCGACATGGTGCTGCTGTCGAAGTCGCTGTCCGGCGGTCACGTGCCGGTCGGCGCGGTGCTGACGCGCAAGGGCATCTTCGACAAGATCTTCAACCAGATGGATCGTGCGGTGGTGCACGGCTCCACCTTCTCCAAGAACGACCTGGCGATGGCCGCGGGCATCGCCACGCTCGATGTCATGGAGTCCGAGAAGCTGATCGAGTCCGCCGCCAAGCGTGGCGCCGAGCTGCGCCTCGCGCTGACGCGCATGGTGCCCGGCTACGAGCTGATGAAGGAAGTGCGCGGCAAGGGCCTGATGATCGGCGTCGAGTTCGGCCCGCCGAAGTCGCTGCGACTCAAGGCCTCCTGGAACGTGCTGGAGGCCGCCAACAAGGGCCTGTTCTGCCAGCTCATCACCGTGCCGCTGTTCAAGGATCACAAGATCCTGACCCAGGTCGCCGGCCACGGCAGCCACACCATCAAGCTGCTGCCGCCGCTTACTATCACCGAAGAAGACTGCAACTGGATCGAGCGCGCCTTCGACGACGTCATCGCCGGCAGCCACAAGGTCCCCGGCGCGATCTGGTCGCTCGGCAAGACGCTGGTGGACAACGCGGTGCGAAGGTCGGCGTAATATCTTGCCGGGTCGTCTCGGTAATCGTCATTGCGAGCGAAGCGAAGCAATCCAGACTGTCTCCGAGGAGGCAATCTGGATTGCTTCGTCGCTTCGCTCCTCGCAATGACGGCGGAGGCCGTCACCCCTCCACATTCGCCTTCATCGTCGCCTCGAACTTGTCGACGAACTCGGCGAGCTCGTCGGCGCCGAGATCGCTGACGGCCCAGAAGTTCAGGCCGCGCTCGCCCCAGCGGCGGCAGTTGAAGCCCTGCATGGTCTGGGTCTTCGGTGACCGGTGCTCTGTGCTCGATGTCTGCGCGACAAACAAATTGATGACGTGCTGCCGGCGCCGGTAGACGACGGCGCCGATGGCGCGGGCGTCGATATAGTCGAGCCGGCCGCCGACCAGCGTAAAACCTTGTGCGGTGAGGTCGATCACGGGTGGGGCGACGTCGAGCTTGCCGTTGAACCAGGGTTTCACCGTGTGCCGGTCGGTCGAGACCACGTCGGTGAGGTGGCCGGCCTGGAGCGAGCGCAGATGCGCGGAGACGACCTCCGACAGGATGCGCTGCTGGTCGTCCTGGCGCAGCACCACGGCGACGACGCCTGAAGCGGCAAGCGCGGAGACCGCCGAGCCCATCGCAAAACCGCGCAGCAAGGCGCGTCGCGTCGGTTGCTGGCGCTGCGGCTCCGGCAGCGAGGCCTCGATCCGGGCACGCAGGCTTGCGGGCGCGGTGTAGCGCAGATTGGTCTCGGTGAGCACGTGCTTCATCTCGCGTTGCGCGGCGAGCTCCGCGGCGCAGGCCGGGCAGCTCGCGATGTGGGCTTCGACCTCGCGCGCATGGCCGGCGTCGAGCTCGCCGTCGAGCAGCGCGTGAAGCAGGATCCTTGCTTCGTCGCAGGTCATTTCGAGCGCTCCTCTTCCGCCGTCCAGGCCGCGCGCAGCATGGCGCGGGCGCGGGCGAGGCGGGACATCACGGTGCCGACGGGCGCGCCGACGGCCTCCGCGATTTCACGATAGGACAGATTGTTGATCTCCCGCAGCACGAACGTCTCCCGGAATGGTTCGGCGAGCGCGTCGACCAGCTTCCGGATCGCGCCGGCATCGCGGCTGCGCAGCACTTCGGTCTCCGGGCTCGCCTCGCTTTCCTGCCATATCGGCGTCTGCGCGGCGGCACCGGGCGTATCCTCGATCGCGCTGTGCGAATGCGCGCGTCGCGCATATTCGGCGTTGCAGACGTTGCGCAGGATCGCGAACAGCCAGGGCTTCATCGCCGGCCCGCGATAGCTGTCGAAATGCTTCAGCGCGCGCAGATAACACTCCTGCACCGCGTCCTCGGCGTCGGAGGCGTCGCGCAAGAGATAGCGCGCGAGCGTGTAGACGTCGTCGAGATGGGGCAGCGCCGCTTCGCGGAAACGCTGCGCCCTCTGCACATCGTCGTTGGCGGGCATCGCTCCTCGCTTTGCCTCTTGATCTCTTTGCTTCGTTTCGTCCGCGTGCGCGATCGAATGCGCGCTCGCCGGGCCGGCGTGGAACCACCGGCCGGGCAAGACAGGGATGCCTTGGTTCGAGATGTTACTCAACCTTGATCATCCCCGTCATGTGCGGGTGCAACGAACAAAAATACTTGTAGTCGCCCGCATTGGTGAAGGTGAACGAGAACTTGTCGTCGGTGTCCAGCGTCTTGGACCTGAACTTGCCGGCCGAAACGATCGTGTGCGGGATGTCGTCCCGGTTGGTCCAGGTTACGGTGGTGCCGACCTTGATCTTGAGCTCGGCCGGCTGGAAGACGAAATTGTCGATATGCACCGCCGTGTCGTCGGCGCGGACGGTTGTGGCGGGCAACAGGATGGCCGCGGCCAAAGCGAGACCGAAGTCGACACCGAAGTCGCGGCGATTGAATCTCTTCATTGTCAGCGTCCGTTCGGCCTTGAATCAACCCTGGAGCGGCGTATCGATGATCGCGAGCCGCTGCTCGTTCTGCTTGAAGTTGACGCTGGCAACGCCAAGCATGGAGCGCAGTTTTGCATCCTCGACCTTCATCGGTCCGGGCGAGGCGGCGGTCCCCGGCGCCGGCTGCGGGAAGGCGGTCGAGCGCGCGGTGTGGAAGGTGACGTTGCCCTCGACCTTCTGCATCACCTGGTGGATGTGGCCGTTGAGCACGGTGACCGAGCCGAAGCCCTTCACATATTCCAGCGCGCGGCCGCCATCCTCGGTGCCCCAGCCCCATTGCGGGTAGACCGTCCACAGCGGGATGTGAGCGAACAGCACGATCGGCGTCGATTTCGACTTTCCGCGCAAATCGTCCTCCAGCCATTCGAGCTGCTCGGCGCCGAGATTGCCGAGGCCGCCGGCCTTGAGGTCGACGACATTGACGAGGCCGATGAAATGCACGCCGCCGGCGTCGAACGAATACCAGCCGTGGCCTTTGGTGCCGCGGCCATATCGCTCGCGATAGAGCTTCACCTCTTCGTCGATGAAGTCGTGCTCGCCGGGAACGTAGTGCACGTCCAGCTTGGTCTGCGAGATGATGCGCTCGGCATTGTCGAACTCGGCAGCCTTCGACAGATGGGTGATGTCGCCGGTATGGATCATGAAGGACGGCTTTGCCGGCATCGCGTTGATCTTGGCCACGGCTTCCTCCAGCGTGCCGAGCGCGTTGGGATTGGCCGGCTTGTCGAATCCGACGTGGCTGTCGCTGATCTGGAGGAAGGTCATGCCGGGTGCGGCCGCGGTCGCGGCCTCGGCGGAATCAATGATTCCAAGCGAGCGCGGCACGCCGCCCGTGATGGTCCAGAGCACCCCGGTGCCGGCCCAGGTCATGCATTCGAGCACCTTGCGGCGGCTGACGCCGTCGTTCCCGTGATCATGTCCGCTCATCGCGCATCTCCACTTCGCCCTGAATTGGGCTCGGGGAGGTGATCGGGGGAGAGGTGGGTTTATTCCTGGATGGGATGACGATTTCGTGAGATGTCTGGCAGACGTAGCCTCAGGTCAGCCACCCGAATGCTCGGCGCAGGAATGCAGGCGCATCCGTCTCGACCGGCGTGCCGTGCGCCATCAGCACCTTTTCAGCGGGCCATGCGAGAATGCGCGCGAGTGCTTCTCGCGCTGGCCGGCGGTTGGCGAACGCGATCCGGAATTTGTGCGGCACCGACGGCTCAGGCCCGGTCATCCGATCGAGCTTCGCAACGACGGCGCGCCATCCCGAGAGCAAGTGCGGCGGAATCTGCTGAAGGAGATCGGTGAAGAGCGCGGTCCCGCTGCTGGCGTGAAAGAACACCACTTCCGTCGTGATCAGGTTGCCGCGCATCGGAACCTGATCAATCTCTCCGGCCCAATCAGGGCTCGGTGTGTCGCCGAGATCGGCGTCGAAGCCGATGTCGGCCCGCTTCTTTCTCAGGCCGGGAGGCGCGTAGAGCCTGGCTTTTGGGTAGACGCGCTTCCATTCGGGAAGAAAGAGATGATGAAGCGAATTGGGTGCAACAATGTGCCGGACTTCGCCGATGGCATCGACCGCCGTTCGCAGGCTCTCCGTGATCATGGTCGGCGACCAGACGAAGAGGCTTCCGTCCAAAAGTCTGATGACGGCCATTCGGGTGGGATAGTGAAATCCAGCGACGGAGACGTGGGGGCCATCCGAAATCCAGATATCGCGACCGAACTCCGTCAGCATCGTCTACCTCGCATCCGCCAAAATCATCGTCGCCCCCTTCTCGGCGATCATCGCGGTCGGCGTGTTGGTGTTGCCCGATGTGATCGTCGGCATGATCGAGGCGTCGACGATACGCAGGCCCGAGAGGCCATAGAAGCGCAGGCGTTCGTCGACCACGGCCATCGGATCATTCGCCGCGCCCATCTTTGCCGTGCCGACGGGATGGAAGATGGTGGTGCCGATGTCGCCGGCGGCCTTCGCGAGCGAGGCATCGTCGTCGCCGACGGAGGGACCGGGCAGGTATTCAGTCGGGCGGTACTTTGCCAGCGCCTTCTGCTGCATCAGGCGGCGGGTGGTACGGATGGCATCGGCGCCGACCTGGCGGTCGTCGTCGGTCGACAGATAATTCGGCGCGATGATCGGCTTCTCGTCGGGTGTCGCAGAGCGCAGCCGCACCGTGCCACGCGAGGTCGGCTGGAGATTGCACGCGCTGACGGTGATTGCGGGGAAGCGGTGCAGGGGATCGCCGAACTTGTCCAGCGACAACGGCTGCACATGGAACTGGATATTGGCGCGCGCGCGCGTGGCGTCGGAGCGGGTGAAGATGCCGAGCTGCGACGGCGCCATGGTCAGCGGCCCGCGGCGGCGGAAGGCGTAATCGAGGCCCATCAGGCCGCGGCGGAACAGGTTGTAATAGGTCTCGTTCAGCGTGCGCACGCCCTCGACCTTGTAGATGGCCCGCTGCTGGAGATGGTCCTGAAGGTTGCGGCCGACGCCGGGCTTGTCCATCACGATGTCGATGCCGAGCGGCGACAGCCAGTCGGCGGGGCCGATGCCGGAGCGATGCAGCACCTGCACCGAGCCGATCGAGCCGGCCGAGAGGATTACCTCGCGCTTTGCGCGCGCCTCGATGATCTCGCCGTTCTGGATGAACCGCACGCCGACGGCGCGACCCTGCTCGATGATGAGACGGTCGACCAGCACGTGCTTCTCGAGCCGCAGATTGGGGCGGTTCAGCGCGGGCTTGAGGAAGCCGCGCGCCGACGACCAGCGCCGGCCGCGCTTCTGGTTGACGTGGAAATAGCTGGTGCCTTCGTTGTCGCCGGTGTTGAAATCCGGGATGCGCTTGATGCCCATCTCCTCGGCGGCGTCGCCGACGGCGTCGAGAACGTCCCACGACAGCCGCGGCGCCTCGATGCGCCAGCCGCCGCCTGTGCCGTGATGCTCGCTTGCGCCCAGGAAGTGATCCTCCAGCCGCTTGAACAGCGGCAGCACGTCGTCATAACCCCAGCCGGTCATGCCGAGCTGGCGCCAGTGGTCGTAATCGGCGGCCTGGCCGCGCATCGAAATCATGGCGTTGATCGCCGAGCAGCCGCCGATCACCTTGCCGCGGGGATAGGCCAGCGCGCGGCCGTTCAGGCCGGGCTCGGCCTCGGTCTTGAACATCCAGTCGGAGCGCGGATTGCCGATCGCGAAGAGGTAGCCGACCGGAATGTGGAACCAGATCCAGTTGTCGTCGCCGCCGGCCTCGAGGATGAGGACGCGATTCCCTGCATCGGCCGACAGCCGGTTGGCGAGGATGCAGCCCGCGGTGCCGGCTCCGACGACAATGTAGTCAAACTCACCCTCGAGCCGTCTTGGCATTCTGCGTCCACCCAAACAAGCCCGGGGTAGTCCCGGGCATCCACGCGCTTTCTGTCCTAATAGTCGGACGTGGACGGCCAAGACAAGCTGGCTTCGACCCCGGCCATGACGAGAGGACAGGGCCATCCTCGATCCGCGGGAGGTAGGTGGACTGGCGCTTGCATGGTAGACAGTCCTGTATTCCCAACAAAGCTCGAGACCCCTCCATGCCCATCGTGAACCGTGTCGCCGACCTTCAACCCGATATCCAGGCCTGGCGGCGGGACATCCACCAGCACCCCGAGCTGCTGTATGACGTTCACCGCACCGCAGCATTCGTCGCGGACCGCCTGCGCGAGTTCGGGTGCGACGAGGTCGTGACGGGCCTTGGCCAGACTGGTGTGGTCGGCGTGATCAAGGGCAACAAGCCGGCCGGCGAGGGGCTCAAGGTGATCGGCCTGCGTGCCGACATGGACGCTCTGCCGGTCGAGGAGCAGACCAACCTGCCTTACGCCTCGAAGAATCCGGGCAAGATGCACGCTTGCGGCCATGACGGTCATACCGCGATGCTGCTTGGCGCCGCGCGCTATCTTGCCGAGACCCGCAACTTCGCCGGCGATGCCGTGGTGATCTTCCAGCCCGCTGAAGAGGGCGGGGCCGGCGGTGCGGCCATGGTCAAGGACGGCCTGATGGAGCGCTTCGGCATCGAGCAGGTCTATGGCATGCACAACGGCCCGGGCATCCCGGTCGGCTCGTTCGCGATCCGGCCGGGTCCGATCATGGCGGCGACCGATGAGGTCGACATCATGATCGAGGGCGTCGGCGGCCATGCCGCCCGACCGCACAAATGCATCGATTCCGTGCTGGTCGGCGCACAAGTCATCACGGCGCTGCAATCGATCGTGGCGCGCAGCGTCGATCCGCTGGACTCCGCCGTGATCTCGATCTGCGAATTCCATGCCGGCAATGCGCGCAACGTCATTCCGCAGACCGCGACGCTGAAGGGCACCATCCGCACGCTGTCTCCCGAAGTGCGCAAGCTCGTCGAGAAGCGGGTGCACGAAGTGGTGGCGGGCGTGGCGCAGATCACCGGCGCCAGGATCGATCTGCACTACAAGCGCAATTATCCCGTCGTGAACAACCACGCCGCCGAGACCGAGGTGGCGCGACGCATCGCCAGGCAGGTCGCGGGCGACCCCAACGTGCACGAGATGCCGCCGCTGATGGGCGGCGAGGACTTTGCCTATATGCTGGAAGCGCGGCCCGGCGCCTTCATCTTCTGCGGCAACGGCGACAGCGCCGGCCTGCATCATCCCGCCTACAATTTCAACGACGAGGCGATCGTCTTCGGCACGTCCTACTGGGTCAAGCTGGTCGAGGAGCAGCTGGCGGCGTCGTAAGGCTTGCCGAGCTGGAACGGAAAAGGGCCCGTGCATCGTGCACGGGCCCTTTGTCTTTGAGAGGTGTGATCGCTCAGAAGATCCGCGCGAAGATCACATAAAGCGTGGCCGACAGCATGATCGCGCAGGGCAGCGTCAGCACCCAGGCCATCAGCAGGTTGCGGATGGTCGACCATTGCAGGCCCGAACCGTTCGCGGCCATGGTGCCGGCAACGCCGGACGACAGCACGTGGGTGGTCGAGACCGGGAGGCCGAACACGTCGGCGGCGCCGATGGTCGCGGCGGCCACGAGCTCGGCCGAGGCGCCCTGCGCGTAGGTCAGGTGGCTCTTGCCGATCTTCTCGCCCACCGTGATGACGATGCGCTTCCAGCCGACCATGGTGCCGAGGCCGAGCGCGATCGCCACTGCGATCTTCACCCAGGTTGGAATGAACTTGGTGGCGGAGTCGAGCGAGCCCTTGTAGGCGTTGAGGGTTGCGACCTCTTCCTTGTTGAGGTCGTTCTCCTTGTCCTTCATCAGGAAGCGGATCGCTTCCGAGGTCAGGTACATGTCGTTGCGGGTGTTGCCGACGGCTTCCGCCGGCACCTTGTTGAGCGAGCCGTACTTCGCAACCTGGTCGCCGACGTCCTTCACCAGCACCGCCAGCGAGGGATAGGTGCCCTCGTTGATGTGGCGGAGCGCGATGTACTGTGTCACCGCCGGGCGGGGATCGCCGATGATGCTGTGGCCGGCGCCCTTGGCCGAGATCACCTTGGAGGCGGCCTCGGAGGTCTTCTGGAACTGGGCGACCTGGGATTCCGGCAGCGCACGGTTGAGCGCGTAGGCGGTCGGAACGGTGCCGATCAGGATCAGCATGATCAGGCCCATGCCCTTCTGGCCGTCGTTCGAACCGTGCGCGAAGCTGACGCCGGTGCAGGTTGCGATCAGCAGGCCGCGGATCCAGAGCGGCGGGGCCTTGTTGCCTTCGGGCGCAGCATAGAGGGCGGGGTTGCGCACGATGAACTTGAGCAGCAGCAGCAGCGTGGCGGCGCAGATGAAGCCGAACAGCGGCGACAGCAGCAGCGCATAGCCGATTTCGGTCGCCTTGGTCCAGTCCACGCCAGAGGTGCCGTCGCGGCCGCGCATGACGGCGTTGGCGACGCCGACGCCGATGATCGACCCGATCAGCGTGTGCGAGGAGGAGGCGGGCAGGCCGAAGAACCAGGTGCCGAGATTCCAGATGATCGCGGCGATCAGCAGCGCGAACACCATGGCGAAGCCGGCGCTCGAGCCGACCTGAAGGATCAGCTCGACCGGCAGCAGCGAGACGATGCCGAAGGCGACTGCGCCGGAGGACAGGAGCACGCCGAGGAAGTTGAAGAAGCCGGACCACATCACCGCGACTTCGGCCGGCAGTGAATGCGTGTAGATCACGGTGGCCACCGCGTTGGCGGTGTCGTGGAAGCCGTTGACGAATTCGAAGCCGAGCGCGATCAGGAGCGCGACGAACAAGAGGATGTAGGGCAGGAAGGTCGTGGCCTTGGCGCCGGTCGCGTTGACGTCGATATAGATGCTGTAGGCGACGAACAGCAGGCCCGCGGCGAGGACGCCGAAGAACAGGATCATCGTCAGCGGGTTGAAACCCTTGTCGAGATTGGGCCGGGAGGCCGGCTGGACAGTTGGATCGCCTACCGCGCGATCGAATGCTACATCGGTCATGTTTGGACGCCCCTTAACTTTTTGGAAGGGCTATTGTCCGTGATTGATTTGAAGGCCGGATGACAACCGAGGCGTGAAAACCGTTTTCCTACCTGTGTTTAGGCGGCGCGCGCCGCTTTCCTCTGCAAGCCGGCGGCGATCTTCAGGTCTTCGACAAAGCGCTGATATTCCAGCGCCTTGGCTTCAGGATCAGGCAGCCGCAGCAGATAGGATGGATGCACCGTCACCAGAGCCTTGCGCCCGTCGGGAAGGTCAATGAGCCGGCCGCGGGTCTTGCCGATGGGAGTGATCTTGCCGAACACGCTCTGCGCCGCGGTCGCGCCCATCGCCACGATCAGATCGGGCTGGATTGCCGAAACTTCCCGTTCATACCATTGCCGGCACGCCCGGATCTCCGGCGTCGCCGGCTTCTGGTGCAGGCGGATCTTTCCGCGCGGCACGAATTTGAAGTGCTTGACCGCGTTGGTGACATAGACCTTCTTGCGGTCGACGCCGGCCTCCTCCAGCGCACGGTCGAGCATCTGGCCGGCCGGACCGACGAAGGGATGGCCGGCGAGATCTTCCTTGTCCCCGGGCTGCTCACCGACCAGCATGATATTGGCGGACTTCGGACCCTCGCCGAACACGGTCTGCGTTGCGTCCTTGTAGAGCGGGCAGGCGCGGCAGTGCGCGGCTTCCTCGCGGAGCGCTTCGAGATCGTCGGCGGCTGAGGTCTTGCGGGGCATGGGAGCCTCCGGACGTGGAGCGATCCGTCCGCCGGTCCAGCGTTCGGCATCGGTGAGCAAGGGTTCAAGTATCGAGGCTTCCGAGAGGTTCCTTCGGCGCGTTGCCGACGCTCGCGGCCGCTCCGGCTCGAAATGGCGGCGCCAGGTTTCCTCCAGGCGGCCAGGCTCGGGCCTCTCCGTCCGGCTGACGCCGGGCGTGAACGAGATCGCGTGACCGTCCCAATGCGCGCAGACATCAGGCGTGAGGATTGACCAGGGCATGTCGGCAAAGCGGCGTATAAAAAACGGCGCGGCGAATGCGACGATGTAATGCTCCGGCTCGAACCAGGCTGCGTAATGCGCCTTCTGCTCGCGGCCGATCTCGCGAAAGCGCACGACATCGCGCATGCGCTGGGCATCGCGATGCACGCTGCTGGCCATCGCGGCAGCCAGCGCCACGTCGGGATCGCTCATCCTTTCCAGAAGATCGTGATCGGCTTTCAACCGGGACAGCAGGCGATAAAGCAGCGCAAAGCGGTCGTCATCGCGATGCAGGATTGTGACGCGTGCAAGCGCGATGAAATCGGCTGGCACGTTGAAGGTGCTCTCGATCTCGACCGGCGGAAGGCTTGGCGCTTCCGACAGCCCGGCTGGCGTCTCTCCGTTCAGCTGGCCTTGCACGCCCCACGTCACATCCGCTGGTGCGACGTGATGCAGCGCGAGCGTGCGGGCGGCTTTGCGCCAGCCGTCGAAATCGGTCTGGCTGTCAAGGGTGATGAGGTACATGGCACCTTGAATCCTATTGATTCCGCTCATGAATCCGAACACGCGCCAATTCGGTTGACTCTTCTGGCGCCGTTAGCTTTATATTAGAACATACCATGAACAAATGAGCCAGCCGTTGGTTCTCTTTTCGAGAGCCACCGGCAATCACCCCTGAAGGAGCGGCGAGCATGAGCGGCGCACGTGGAAGCGCGCTTGCGATCTTGCGCGGCCAGATCGAGCGCATCGAGACTGCGGAGGTCGTGCATCAGCGCGATCGCGTCGCGCTTGGCCACGGCGAGGCCGACGGCGCGCTGAAGGGCGGGCTCGCGCGCGCGGCGATCCATGAGGTGTTTTGCGAGGGGCGTCAGGGCGCCGCCGCAACGGGTTTTGTCACCGGGCTCGCGGGGCGCGTGACGGCGCGGAAGCCGCTGTTGTGGGTGCGGCAGGATTTTTCAGAGATCGAGACGGGCGCGCTGTCGATGAGCGGGCTCGCCGAGCTCGGCCTCGATCCGCGCCGCGTGGTGATGGTGCGCGCCGCCGATGTCGAGAGCGCGCTGCGCACCTCGGCCGATGCGCTCGCCTGCGATGCGCTGGGCGCCGTCGTGCTCGAGCTCTGGGGCGAGACCAGGCAGTTCGATCTCGTGGCGAGCCGCAAGCTGACGCTCGCGGCGCAATCTTCCGGCGTCACCGGGCTGCTGCTGCGCATGGCCGCGCAACCCTTGCCGTCGACTGCCGAGACCAGATGGATGCTGCGCGCGGCACATTCGCCGCCGGGACCAGTGTGGAGTGTCTGGGGCGCGCCGCGCTTCGATGCCGAGCTCTTGCGCAATCGTCATGGCCTGTGTGGCCGGTGGATCATGGAATGGAATTGTGATGAGTGCCAGTTCAGTGAGCCGTCGACGTATCCTCAGCCTGTGGCTGCCGCGCCTGCCCATCGACCGGATCCAGCGGTTTCTTGGCAGCGCCGGGCAGGGTAAAAATAATAATGAGCCGAGCATCGTCGTCATCAAGGACAACAATGCGCTAGTGATCCATGCGCTGGACGAGGCCGCCGAGCGCCTCGGCCTGTACATCGGCCAGCCCTTGGCCAATGCCCGGGCGATGTGCCCGGACTTGCGGGTGTTCGACGCCGATACCGTCGCCGATGTGAAGACGCTCAGCGATGTCGCCGACTGGTGCGACCGCTTCACGCCGCTGGTGGCGCTCGATGCGCCGCACGGCTTGTTCCTGGACATCACCGGCTGCGCGCATCTGTTCGGCGGGGAGGCCGCGTTGTTGCGGACATTGGTCCGCGCGCTCGCTCGCCAGGGCTTTTCCGTCAGCGCGGCGATCGCCGGCACCTCGGTCTGCGCACGCACGCTGACGCGGCAGGCCACAGGTACCATCGTTGCCGATGGCGGGGAAGCAGAGGCGATCAGCCGGTTTCCGGTGTCGGCGCTCGGCGCGGGGGAGGCCATCACCACCGGTCTGCGCCGCGCTGGCCTGAAGACCATCGGCGATGTTGCATTGCGCAGCTCCCATGAGATCACGGCGCGGTTCGGCGCGCGATTCTCCACGCTGCTCGCGCATGCGCTGGGGCAGGGCGATGCGCCGATCAATCCACGCAAACCGCTGCCCGATTACATCGTGGAGAAGCGCTTCGCCGAGCCGATCGCGACCGACACCATGATCGCGATGACGCTGTCGCGGCTGGCCGAGACGTTGATCGCGTCCATGGAGAAGCAAGGCAAGGGCGCGCGGCGCCTGGAAGCCGCCTTCTTCCGCACCGACGGCGTGGTGCGTACGATCATGGTCGAGACCGGGCGGCCGGTGACGCGAAGCGCCGTGATCGACCGCCTGTTCCGCGAGCGGCTCGATGCGCTCGCCGATCCGCTGGATCCCGGCTTCGGCTTCGACATGGTGCGCCTGTCGGCGAGCCGCACCGAGATCGTGGTGCAGGAGCAACGCGATCTCGACGCCCATGTCCACGACAATGACGAGCTTGCCGCGCTGCTCGACCGCATTGCCGCGCGCATCGGCGGAAAGCGCGTCGTCGTGCATCTGCCGCAGGACACTCACATCCCTGAATGTGCGATGCTGGCCGCACCTGCCCAGCACCATCTCGCCGCCGCCATGCAGGCCGAATGGCCGGCACGCGCCGAGAGCGAGCCGCCGCTGCGCCCCTTGCGGCTGTTCGACAGACCGGAGCCGATCAAGGTGCCGTTCGCGACCGTGCCTGACGGTCCGCCGCATCAATTCACCTGGCGCCGCGCGCTGCATGCCGTGGTGCGGGTGGAGGGACCCGAGCGCATCGCGATGGAATGGTGGCGGCAGGACGGCAAGCAGCTCACGCGGGATTATTTCCGCATCGAGGATGCCGAGGGACTGCGCTTCTGGATCTTTCGCGACGGTCTCTATGAGGGGGAGGTGTTCGACGATGAAGGCAAGCCGGTTTCTCCCAACTGGTATGTGCATGGTCTCTTCGCATGAACACGCCTGCCTATGCCGAGATCGGCATCACCACCAACTTCTCCTTCCTGCGCGGCGGCTCGGATCCACGCGCCTATGTGCATCAGGCCAGCATCCTCAGCATCCCCGCGATCGGCATTGCCGATCACAACACGCTCGCCGGCGTGGTGCGCGCCTACAAGGAGCTCGACAATGAAAAGGTGCTGCACAAGCCGAAGCTCCTGATCGGCGCGCGTATCGTCTTCATCGACGGCACGCCCGATATCCTGGTCTATCCGCGCGACCGCTCGGCCTATGGCCGGCTCTGCCAGCTCCTCACCAGGGGCAAGCGCGGCGACGACATCACGCGGATCGAGAAAGGCGAATGCCGTCTCACCTTCGCCGATCTGCTCGAATTTGCGGAAGGCCAGCTCCTGGTTCTGACGCTGCCGCATCGCTTCGATCCGGAGCAAACGCTGGATGTTCTGGCAAAGCTCAGGGACAACCGCGCCGAAGGCGTGTGGCTGGCGGCGAGCCTGCTCTATCGCGGCGACGACCGGCGCCGCCTGGCGCGGCTCGATGATCTCGCGACGAGGGCAAAGGTCCCGCTGCTCGCGACCAACGAGGTGCTCTATCACGATCCCGCCCGCCGCCCGCTTCAAGACGTGCTGACCTGCATCCGGGAAAAGACCACGATCGAGGCGGTCGGACGGAGACTTGAGGCCAATGCCGAGCGCTTTCTGAAGACGCCCCGCGAGATGTCGCGGCTGTTCCGCGATTTCCCTGAGGCGATCGCGGAAACCATGCGCTTTGCAGATCGCATCACCTTCTCGCTCGACCTGCTCAAATACCAATATCCGGACGAGCCGGTGCCGCCGGGCAAGACCGCGCAAGGACATCTGGAGGATCTCACCTGGGCGGGCGTCGACAAATATTTCGGCGGCAGGATCGACGACAAATTGCGCGCGACGCTCAAGAAGGAGCTCGCGCTGATCGCCGAGCTGAAATACGCGCATTATTTCCTCACCGTGCACGACATCGTGCATTATGCGCGCAGCCAGAACATCCTGTGCCAGGGGCGGGGATCGGCGGCGAATTCGGCCGTCTGTTACGTGCTCGGCATCACCTCGGTCGACCCGACCAAGGTCGATCTCCTGTTCGAGCGCTTCATCTCCAAGGAGCGGCTGGAGCCGCCCGACATCGACGTCGATTTCGAGCATTCGCGGCGCGAGGAGGTGATGCAATATGTCTATCGCCGCTACGGCCGTCATCGCGCCGCGATCATCGCCACCGTCATCCACTATCGTCCGCGCAGCGCCATCCGCGACGTCGGCAAGGCGCTGGGCCTGACCGAGGACGTCACCGCCGCGCTCGCCGACACCGTCTGGGGTAGCTGGGGCAAGGGCCTCAACGACATGCAGGTCAGGCAGGCCGGGCTCGATCCCAACAATCCCATGATCAATCTTGCGGTGGAGCTTGCGACCGAGCTGATCGAATTCCCGCGTCATCTCTCCCAGCATGTCGGCGGCTACGTGCTGACCCAGGACCGGCTCGACACCTACGTGCCGATCGGCAACGCCGCGATGGACGATCGCACCTTCATCGAATGGGACAAGGATGACGTCGACGCGCTCAGCATGATGAAGGTCGACGTGCTCGCGCTGGGCATGCTGACCTGCATCAGGAAATGTTTTGATCTGATCGATCAGCACAAGGGCGAGCGTTTTGTGCTGGCGAGCGTCCCGCAGGACGATCCCAGGGTTTACGACATGCTGTGCGCCGGGGAGTCGCTTGGCGTGTTCCAGGTCGAGAGCCGCGCCCAGATGAACATGCTGCCGCGCCTGAAGCCGCGGACGTTCTACGATCTCGTCATCGAGGTTGCGATCGTGCGTCCGGGGCCGATCCAGGGCGACATGGTGCATCCCTATTTGCGGCGGCGGAACGGCCAGGAGAAAGTGAGCTATCCATCGCCGTCCCCCGAGCACGGCGACAAGGATGAGCTCTACAAGGTTCTGCACAAGACGATGGGCGTGCCCCTGTTCCAGGAGCAGGCGATGCGCATCGCGATCGAGGCGGCAAAATTCACCTCAGAGGAAGCCAACGGCCTGCGCCGCTCGATGGCGACCTTCCGCAACGTCGGCACGATCGGCAAATACGAGGACAAGCTGATCGGCAACATGGTCGCGCGCGGCTACGATCCCGATTTCGCCAGAAGCTGCTTTGACCAGATCAAGGGTTTTGGCTCCTACGGTTTTCCGGAGAGCCATGCCGCGAGTTTTGCCCAGCTCGTCTACATCTCGTCATGGCTGAAGCATTACCATCCCGATGCGTTTTGTTGCGGCCTGCTGAACTCGCAGCCGATGGGCTTTTACGCCCCGGCGCAGATCGTCGGCGATGCCCGCAAGAACGGCGTCGAGGTGCGCGACATCGACGTGTCCTACAGCTTTGCGCAGAACACGCTGGAGGAGGGGACCGGCAAATATTGCGCCGTGCGCCTGGGCTTTCGCCAGATTGACGGTTTCCATTGGCTCGATGAAGATGAGGAGAGGCTGAAACATTCTCAGCTGTCATTCCGGGATGCGCCGTTAGGCGCAGGCCCGGAATCCATAACCACGATCGGGAGTATGGATTCCGGGCTCGCGCCAAGAGGCGCGCCCCGGAATGACAATGTGGAGGTGGTTCGGGATAATACGGAGAAAACCCAAGACTGGGCCGACCGCATCGTCGCCGCGCGCAATCGGCGGCCCTTCACCTCGCTGGAAGACTTCGCTCGCGATACCGGGCTGCCCAAGCGCGCGCTGATCCTGCTGGCGGACGCCGACGCGTTCCGCTCGCTCGGGCTCGACCGCCGCGAGGCGCTGTGGCAGGTGCGGCGGCTGCCCGACGATGTGCCGCTGCCGCTGTTCGAGGCGGCCACCGCGCGCGAGCAACCGGACGAAGGCGCACAACCGCTGCCGGTGATGCCGCGCGCCGAGCAGGTGGTCGCGGACTACCAGACCATCCGCCTGTCGCTGAAGGGCCACCCGATGGAATTTTTGCGCGAGATGTTTTCGCGCGAGCGCGTGGTCGCCTGCAAGGATATCAGCCATGAGAACGAGCGGCGCCGCGTTCGCTGCGCCGGCGTGGTCTTGGTGCGGCAGCGGCCGGGCAGCGCCAGCGGCGTCGTGTTCATGACGCTGGAGGACGAAACCGGCATCGCCAATGTCGTGGTCTGGCCCAAGATCATGGAGCAGTACCGGAAAGAGGTGATGGGCGCGCGCCTCATCCTGGTCGAAGGCTATATCCAGAGCAGCCCGGAGATGGTGACGCATCTGATCGCGCAACGCATGGTCGACCGCTCGCACGATCTGATTGGCCTTGCCAACGATGCCCTGAGCCGCAAGCATCCGGTGCCGTCAGGCGCCGACCTGATCAAACCGCTCAACGACGACCCCCGCGCCCACGCGGATATGCCGGCGCAAAAAATCCGCCACCCTCGCAACGTCCGCATCCTGCCGCCGTCGCGGGATTTTCATTGAGATCGTGACATAGGATATCGCCGCACCGTCATTGCGAGCGCAGCGAAGCAATCCAGAAATGCATCCGCAGAAATAGCCTGGATTGCTTCGTCGCAAGAGCTCCTCGCAATGACACGCAGAGAGAGAGGCGCGCTCCCTCACTCCGGTGCCGCCCCCACCGGCGGGCCGCCGGGCGGGCGGTGCAGGAAGGTCAGCGAGGCGTAGGCGCCGGCCCAGGAGCCGATCGCGGCGAAGGCGACATAAAAGGGGTTATCGGTGTAGCTGATCACCGCGTAGGAGGAGAGCAGGTACCAGATCGCGCTCCAGTTCGCCGCCGGGATGCGCTTGCGCCCGATCACGGCGGAGGTGAACATCACATAGACCGCGTCGGTGGCTGCTGTTGCGATGAACACGGCGCCCGCGGTGAGGGGATCGATGGCGGCCATTGCAATCCTTTCTGCGATCGTGGGATGGTGAAAATTAGAGCATGATCCGGAAAAGTCTTTAGTGGGTTTTCGGGTATCATGCCCATCCGAACGGGAGAGAAGCGGCCATGCGAAGCCCCGCCGGCATTCTCAGGGACATCTGGACTTCCGCCGGCGGCGATGCGGCTGCGCTCGACCGCGTGCGGCTGACGGGCGAGGAGCCGCAGATCCCATCCTCGTTTCGTGTCGCCGTTGCGGGACAAGCAACGATAGCTGCCGCCGGCCTCGCCGCTGCCGAAATCTGGAGGCTGCGCGGCGGCGAGGTGCAGGACGTCCATGTCGACATGCGCCACGCCGTCGCCGAATGCCGTTCCGAGCGTTATTTGCGCGTCGACGACAAGCCGCCGCCCCCGGCCTGGGACGCCATCGCCGGCGTCTACAAGACCGGCGATGGCCGCTTCGTGCGCTGTCACACCAACTTCCCGCATCACCGCGACGCCGTCTGCAAGGTGCTCGCCTGCGAGGCGGCGCGCGACAAGGTGCAGGCGGCACTGATGCAATGGAAGGGCGAGGATTTCGAGACTGCAGCTTATGCAGCGGGCGGCGTCGTTGCCCTGATGCGCACTTGCGACGAATGGTCGGCGCTGCCGCAGGCGCGTGCGCTCGCCGAGCTGCCGCTGATCTCGATCGAGAAGATCGGCGAAGCCCCGCCCAAGCCGTGGTCCAAAGGCGATCGTCCGCTCGCCGGCCTTCGCGTGCTCGATCTCTCCCGCGTCATTGCGGGCCCCGTCGCCGGCCGCACGCTCGCGGCACACGGCGCGGATGTGCTGCTGGTATCGGGGCCCGAGCTGCCCGCAATTCCATGGCTCGCCATCGACACCGGCCGCGGCAAGCTCGCCACCTTCATCGAGCTGAAGAGCGAAGCGGGGAGGGCGCAACTGTGCGAGCTGCTGAAGGAGGCCGACATCTTCTCGCAGGGCTATCGCCCCTGCGCGCTTGCCGCCCTCGGCTTCGCACCGGAGGACGCAGCGCAAATCAATCCCGGCATCGTCTATGTCACGCTGTCGGCCTATGGCCATGCCGGACCATGGGCCGAGCGGCGCGGTTTCGACTCGCTGGTGCAGACCACGACGGGCTTCAACCATGCCGAGGGGCAGGCCGCCGGCATCGACGGACCGAAGGAATTGCCTGCGCAGATGCTCGACCACGCCACCGGCTATCTGATGGCGTTCGGTGCGATGATGGCCAGGGCGCGTCAGGCCCGCGAAGGCGGCAGCTGGCACGTGCGGGTATCGCTGGCGCAGACCGCGCGCTGGTTGTGGAATCTCGGCCGGCTCGACGGCGGGCTGGATACTCCGGATCTTACGGGCGAAGCCGTACATGCTGCGTTCATCGAGAGCATGCCATCTGGCTTCGGCATGTTGAAGGCGGTGCGCCATTCGGCGATGCTGTCGACAACGCCGGCGCGATGGGCGCGTCCCGCCATGCCGCTCGGCAGTCATCCGCCGCAATGGCCGGCCCCAAGCTGACGTGGAGCTGACACGGGAGGGTTTTTTAACGCAAACCGTAAGGCGATCTGCACTTTTTAGGTTGTTTGAAATCTCAATTCGGCACTATTAGCGCAATCGATCAGGCAGTCATCTGCCGGCATCATCGCAGACATGACCGGGTCCATGGTAGCTCAAAACACCAAGCGAACGCAGGTGCTTACAAAACAACGGGTGATCGCATCCGTAGTTTTGCTAGCTCTTGCCGGCGCCGGGACCTACGGCTTCCTCTATTACGGGTCCAAGGAAAAGAAGCACTCCGAGATCTCCAGCCAGTCGCGCAGGAATGCGCAGAATTTCACGCCGACGCCGTCCGAGTGGGCGACGCTGACGATCGAGCCGGTCAAGGCCAAGGCTTTCCGCGCCGAATACGTCACCGAGGGCAAGGTCGCGGTCGACGAGGACCGTTCGACGCCGGTGTTCTCGCCCTATGCGGGCCGGGTGACCAAGCTGCTCGCCAAGCCCGGCGAGAGTCTGAAGCAGGGCCAACCGCTGTTCACGATCGAGGCCGCCGACACCGTGCAGGCCCAGAACGATTTCATCGCGGCGATGACCTCGCAGAACAAGGCGAGATCGGCGCTCGAGCTCGCCGACATCCAGTTCAAGCGCGCCAAGGACCTTTATGAAGGCCACGCCATTCCGCTGAAGGATTATCAGCAGGCGGAAGCGACCCAGGTCCAGGCGCAGAACGACATGCGCTCGTCGGGGACGGCGCTGGAAGCTGCGCGCAACAAGCTGCGCATCCTCGGCTTCACCGACGAGACCATCAAGGCGTTCCAGGACAGGGGCGCCATCAATCCGGAAATCACGATCTATTCGCCGATCGCGGGCACAGTCGTGCAGCGCAAGATCGGCCCCGGCCAGTACGTCAATTCGGGCGCCAGCGATCCGGTCTTCGTGATCGGCGATCTCTCCACGGTCTGGCTCACCGCCTTCGTGCGCGAGAGCGATGCAGCCGCCGTGTGCATCGGCCAGGACATCACCGTCAACGTGATGGCGCTGCCGGGCCGGCCGTTCACCGCGAAGATCAACTACGTCGCCGCCGCGATCGATCCGACCACCCGCCGCCTTCTGGTGCGCGCCACCATCGACAACAAGGATGGTCTGCTCAAGCCGGAGATGTTCGCCAACGTCACGATCTATTCGGCCGGCGACCGCGCCGCGCCTGCGGTGCCCAAGCAGGCGCTGATCTATGAGGGCAGCCAGGTCCGCATCTGGGTCGCGCGCGAGGACAAGTCGGTCGAGTTGCGCCAGATCCAGATCGGCCTCATCAACGGCAATCTCGTCGAGGTGACCAGCAATCTGAAGCCTGGCGAGCAGATTGTCACCAAAGGCAGCCTGTTCATCGACCGCGCGGCGTCCGGTAGCTGAAAGAATGTTGACGTGAACCAGGTCGCGCGCGGGCTCGCTTCACCTCGCCCCGCTTGCGGAGAGAGGTCGGATTGCGCTCGGCGACGCAAAGCGTCGTCCGAAGCAATCCGGGTGAGGGGGACTTTCCGCGAGTCCAATTCTCACCGTCCCCGCGGAGATTCCCCCTCACCCCAACCCTCTCCCCGCAAGCGGGGCGAGGGAGAACAACTGCCGGCGTAAATGGATCGTCTCGTCGCCCTTGCCGTCAACCGGCGTTTCCTGATGGTCGGGATGTTCGTCGCCGTGCTGATCGGCGGACTGATCGCCTTCAACCAACTCAACATCGAGGCCTATCCCGATCCGACCCCGCCGATGGTCGACATCGTGACGCAGAGCCCCGGCCTGTCGGCCGAAGAGATCGAGCGCTACATCACCATCCCGATCGAGACCCAGGTCGCAGGTCTGAAGAACCTGACCACGATCCGCACCATCTCGCTCTACGGCCTCTCCGACGTCAAACTCCAGTTCTCCTTCGCCTACACCTACGACGAGGCGTTGCAGCAGGTCCTGAACCGCCTGGCGCAACTCGCGCCGTTGCCGGGCAACGTGCAGCCACAGATCTCGCCGCTCAGTCCGATCGGCGAAATCTTCCGCTACCGCCTGGTCGGTCCGCCGAACTACAGCGTGCTCGACCTCAAGACCATCCAGGACTGGATTCTCCAGCGCCGCTTCCGCGCCGTGCCCGGCGTGATCGATGTCACCGGCTGGGGCGGCAAGAGCAAGACCTATGAGCTCCAGGTCGACTTCAACAAGCTGGTCGCCAACGGCCTGACGCTGCCGCAATTGCTCCAGGCGGTCAGCAATTCCAACGTCAATGTCGGCGGCAACACCGTCAATATCGGGCAGCAATCGGCCGTGGTTCGCGGCGTCGGCCTGATCCGGTCGATCGACGACCTCGCCAACACCATGGTGGCGCAGACAGGCGGCAATCCGGTGCTGGTCAAGGACGTCGCCACTGTCACCGTCGGCCAGAAGCCGCGGCTCGGTATCGCCGGCCTCGACGATTCCGACGACATCGTGCAGGGCATCGTCCTGATGCGCCGCGGCGAGCAGAGCTCGCCAACCATCAAGCGCGTCCACCAACTCGTTCAAACCATCAACAACTCCAGCATCCTGCCGCCCGGCGTGCGCATCGAGCGCATCTACGATCGCGGCGACCTGATCGAGCTCACCACCCACACCGTGCTCCACAACATGGTGATCGGCATCTTGCTGATCGTGCTGTTGCAGTGGATCTTCCTGGGAGACTTGCGCAGCGCGATGATCGTCGGCGCCACCATTCCGTTCGCGCTGTTCTTCGCCGTGATCATCCTGGTGCTGCGCGGGGAATCGGCGAACCTGCTGTCGGTCGGGGCGATCGATTTCGGCCTCATCGTCGATGCCACCGTCATCATGGTCGAGGCGATCTTCCGCCGGCTGACCCAGACCACGCCGTTCACCGAATTCGAGCATGTCTCCAATGAGACGCTGTTCGGCATGAAGAGCCATGCCATCCTCAGCGCCGCGGCCGACGTGTCGCGCTCGATCTTCTTCGCCGCCGCGATCATCATCGCGGCCTTCCTGCCGCTGTTCACGCTCTCCGGCGTCGAGGGCAACATCTTCGGGCCGATGGCGCGCACCTATGCCTATGCGCTCGCCGGCGGACTTCTTGCGACCTTCACCGTGACCCCGGCACTGTCCGCGATCATCCTGCCCGCGCATGTCGAGGAGACCGAGACCAGGGTCATGCTGATGCTGCACCGGATCTACTCGCCGGTGCTGAACTGGGCCGTCGCCAATCGCAACATCGTGCTCGGCGGCGCCGTCGGCCTCGTGCTGATGACGGTGGCGCTCGGCCGGCTGCTCGGCCTCGAATTCCTGCCGAAGCTGGAGGAGGGCAATCTCTGGATTCGCGCTACGCTGCCGCCCACGATCTCGCTCCAGGAGGGCAACAGCTACGTCAACGAGATGCGCAAGGTGATCCGTGCGCGGCCCGAAGTGGAGTCCGTGGTGTCGCAGCACGGCCGCCCCGACGACGGCACCGATGCCGCCGGCTTCTTCAATGCCGAGTTCTTCGCGCCGCTGAAGCCCGTGAGCCAGTGGCCCGGCACGCGCGACAAGGAAGAGTTGACCGCGCAGCTGCTGAAGCAGCTCGACGACCGCTTCCCCGGCGTCGAGTTCAACTTCTCGCAGTATCTCCAGGACAACGTCTCCGAAGCGGTGTCCGGCGTGAAGGGCGAGAACTCCATCAAGCTGTTCGGCAGCGACCTCCAGGCGCTCACCGACACCGCCAACAAGATCAAGCAGGTGCTGTCCACCGTGCAGGGCGTCACCGACCTTGCGGTGTTCACCTCGCTCGGGCAGCCGACGGTGCAGATCGACATCGACCGCGCCAAGGCCGCGCGCTATGGGCTCACGCCCGGCGACATCAACGCCACCATCAAGGTCGCGATCGGCGGCGACACCGCGGGCGATCTCTACGAACCCGGAAGCGACCGCCACTTCCCGATCATCGTTCGACTGGCGCCGGAATATCGCAGGAGCGCGGAGGCGATCCAGAATTTGCGCATCGGCGCGCCCGGGCCGAACGGCGCCGTCACGCAGATTCCCCTGAGCGAGGTCGCCACCATCAGCCTCGTCTCGGGAGCGGCCTACATCTATCGCGAGCAGCAGGAGCGCTATCTGCCGATCAAGTTCTCGGTGCGCGAGCGCGATCTCGGCAGCGCGATCCGCGAGGCGCAGCAGAAGATCGCCGAGCAGGTGCAGCTGCCGCCCGGTTCGCACATGGACTGGGTCGGCGAATTCGGCAACCTCCAGGACGCGATCCGAAGGCTGTCGATCGTGGTGCCGATCTCGCTGGCGCTGATCGGCGTGCTGCTCTGGTTCAATTTCGGCTCGATGACCGACACGCTGCTCGCCATGAGCGTGATCCCGATGGCGATCTTCGGCGGCGTGCTTGGTCTCCTGATCACCGGAACCGCATTCAGCGTCTCCGCGGCGATCGGCTTCATCGCGCTGTTCGGCATCGCCGTGATGGACGGCATCATCATCCTGTCGCAGTTCAACCAGCTGATCGAGGAAGGCTTGGATCGGATGAGCGCGGTGGTGCGCACCGGCGAATTGCAGCTCCGGCCGGTGCTGATGACCTGCGTCGTCGCGGGCGTCGGCCTGCTGCCGGCGGCGCTGTCGGAGGGTATCGGCTCGCAAGTGCAGAAGCCGCTCGCGGTCGTCGTCGTCACCGGCATGATGCTGGCGCCGGTGGTGATCCTGGTGACCTTGCCGGTCCTGATCTCCTTCTTCTCCCGCCGCGCGCGCTGACCGTCAGAACCCGTAGAGCCGCGCCGGATTGTCGACCAGGATCTTCTTGCGCACATCCGCATCCGGCGCCCACACCGGGAGCTGATTGAGCAGCCGGCCGTCGTCGATCTGATAGAGCGGCGCGATGTCTGTGGCTTTGCGTCCCTCGACATGGCTCGAGTCCGGATGCGGCCAGTCGGTACCCCAGACGACGCGGTCCGCGTTCGCCGCGATCAGCGCGCGGGCATAAGGCGCCATGTCTTGATAATCGGGCGCGAGCATCGACGAGCGATAGGCGCCGGAGATCTTCACATAGGCCTTGCCGGATTTGACCAGCGCGACAAGATCGGAAAATCCCGGCTGCTCCAGTCCGAGCGAAGCCTCGAGGCCGCCGAAATGGTCGAACACGGCGGGCACCGGCGCGGCCAGCACCAGGTCCTTGATCGCCGAGATCATCGGCAGCGTCGTGTAGAGCTGCACGTGCCAGCCGCGCGCCTTCATGCGCTCGACCGCTGCGGTGAAGCGGCTGCGTCCGACATTGGGATCGCTGATGCCGCCGGTCGCGAGGTTGATGCGGATGCCGCGGAATCCGTCGGCATGCATCGCGTCGAGCTGGGCTTCCGTCGTCTTGTCGTCGATCACGGCCACTCCGCGCGCAGTCGCGCCGCGCGCCTTCATGCCGAACAGGGTCGAGGCGTTGTCGGTGCCGTAGACGCTCGGCGTGACGATCACCACGCGCTCGACATGCAGCGCCTTGTGCAGCGCGGCCATCTGTTCGGGGCTCGCCGGCTCCGGCGTGTAGACGCGTCCCGCGAAGAACGGAAACTTATCGACATCGCCATGGATGTGCGTGTGGCAGTCGCAGGCATGCGCCGGAACGTCGAAATTGACCGGCGTCGCGGGCTGCGACGGGCCTGCGTGAGCTTTGCTGGACATGGCTACTCCGGCGGCAAGGGAGGCAAGCAGGACGCTGCGTCGGTTGAGCATGGTTTCTGTCCCGCTTCGTTATTTGGATGTGATGCAGGGACAGTATCACATCAGCCCGGCAGTCGCTCCGCTTCGCTGCATAGCTGCTCGACAAGATCCGCAAGCGGGCGAGAGCCGTCGACGCGCACGACCGGGCAGGGCAGACCCGCGAGCCACGCCTCATGCTTTGCGAGACTGCGACCTTCGCGATCGCCGGCTTCATAATGTGAGGCCCATTCCACGAAGGATTGGGTCTCCTCGTGGCGCCAGCCGCCCGGTGCCACGGCCTCCGTGCCGAAATGCGTGGCTTCGCGGGCTTGCAAGCGTCTCATCCGGAGTTCGCGCGGCGCGGTCACGAAGACGACGAGATCGAAGAACGGAACGAGTTCCTCGCCCCAGCCGGTGACGGATCCGCTCAGCACCCAGTCGAGACGCGGCAGGAACATTTCGCGCATCAAGCGCAGGCGCTCGGAAGCCGGGCGTGTCGTCTGGTAGGGCGGCACGGTCGGCAGCCAGAAATAATCGTCGCTGTCGTGATGCGGAAGCGCAAGCCGGTCGCCACTGCGCGGCCGAGCGTCGTTACGCCGGAGCCCGAAGCTCCCATCAGATGGATGCGGCGGCTCTTCATCGGCACCGGGCCAAGGATGTGAAACTACTGCCCCGACGGCGTGCGCAGGCCGTGCCAGGCGTCGCGGACCTGCTGGTAGTGCACTTCGGGCAGATAGTCCGGCGTGTTCAGGTTGAGCGTCTTGACGTCGAGATGGCCGACGGCGCTGAGCAGCGTGTAGGAGGCGATCACGCGGTCGCGCAGCGCGCCGATCAGGCGGGCCTTGGCCTGGATCAGGTCGGCCTGCGAATTCAGCACGTCCACCGTCGTGCGCTGTCCGCCGGCGGCCTCGCGCTGCACGCCCTGAAGCGCGACGGTCGCGGCCTTCACCTCGGACTCCGAGGCCGAGACCGTGATCTTGGCGCCCTCATTGGCAACCCAGGCGCTGACCACCGCCGTGCGCGCCTGGTTGCGCACCTGGTCGAGCACGAGCCGGCTCTGCGCCGTGATCTCCTTGGCCTGCCGGGTCTGCGCGGCGGCCTGACCGCCGTCGTAGATCGGCGCGGTGACATTGGCGACGATCGAGGCCTGGTCCTCGGCGAGGGTGCTGAGCGTCGGGTCGTTGTTGCGGCTCTTGCTGGCGCTGCCCTGGATGGTGGCGCTCGGCAGCAGCGTGCCTTCGGCGATGCGGATGTTGGTGGAGGCGACGTCGACGTCGAAGCTCGCGGCCATCACCGCCGGATGCTGGCGGATCGCCATCGTCATCGCGTCCTCGCGGCTCTTCGGCAGATAGCGGTCGACCACTTCGGCCGGACGAAGCTGCGAGGGCGCATTGCCGATCACCTGCGCATAGGTCGCCTGGCTCACTGCGAGCGCGACTTCGGCGGCGTTGAGATCGGCAAGGCCGCGGTTGAGGCGCGCTTCGGCCTGCGCCGTGTCGGTGGGGGTGACATCGCCGGCGTTGAGGCGGCGCTGGGTGACGGCGAGCGTTTCGCGCAGGAAGGCGACGTTGGATCGTTGCGCCTCGACCAGCGACTGGTTGGCGAGCACGTTGGTGTAGGCGGTCACCGCATCGAGCAGCACGCCCTGGCCGACATTGCGCAGTGCCTCGCGGCCCGACTGCACCTGGAGTTCCGCGGCGCGCACGCTGTTGGCGGTGCGGAAGCCGTTGAACAGGGTCTGCGTCACCGTGACGCCGATGATCCATGGCTTCAGATTGCCGGTCTGGACGGTGTTGTCGGGCAGCAAATTGCGCACCGATTGCAGGCCGGCGCTGAGGCTGGCCACGATCTGCGGCCGGTAGCCGGAGAGCGCCTGCGGCACGTTCTCGTCGGTGGCGCGCTGGCGCGCGCGCTCGGCATTGAGCTGCGGATTGGTCTGGTAGGCCTTGGCAAGCGCCTCGGGCAGGGCTTCGGCCGATGCTGTGGAGGAAAGGGCGCACGCGAGCGCCAACGTGGTCCATGTCGCAAGTACAGGACCCACGCCCGATAGATGCCGCGTCATCACGCGACCAGCTCTGGCGGCACGCCCAATCATGTAATCCCGCTAAACCCCGGCTGTCCGCCCCCGCCGACGGCGGCCCTCTTACCTGTTTAACCAGCCGAGGTCCCGCAGGCAAACTGCCGCGGGGAAAACCCCCATGAAATCCGTGCTTGTTGCAGCTTCGTCACAGGATTTTCCCGCGGAAGCGCGTCAGCGCCTTACGCCAGCCTGACCGTTCGGCCTACCGGTTCTTGTTCACCGGCTTGCGCTTCTCGATGAACGCCGCCATGCCCTCGGAGCGGTCCTCCAGCGCGAAGGTCGCGTGGAACAGGTTGCGCTCGACGCTCATGCCTTCGGCGAGCGTGGTCTCGAAGGCGCGATTGACCGCTTCCTTGGCCATCGCGGCCGCGGGACGCGACATCGCGGCGATCTTCTCGGCTGCCGCCATCACCTCGTCCATCAGCTTGTCGGCGGGCACGATGCGGCTGACGAGCCCGCTGCGCTCGGCTTCGGCTGCATCCATCATGCGGCCGGTCAGGCAGAGGTCCATCGCCTTCGACTTGCCGATCGCGCGCGTCAGGCGCTGGGTGCCGCCGATGCCGGGAATGGTTCCAAGCGTGATCTCGGGCTGGCCGAACTTGGCGGTGTCGGCGGCGATGATGATGTCGCACATCATGGCGAGCTCGCAGCCGCCGCCGAGTGCGTAACCGGCGACCGCGGCGATGGTCGGCTTGCGGCAGCGCGCGACGCGGTCGCCGCCGATCGCGGCAAAGTCCTCGGAGAACATGTCGATGAAGCCTTTCGGCTGCATCTCCTTGATGTCGGCGCCGGCGGCGAAGGCCTTCTCGCTGCCGGTCACGACGATGCAGCCGATGGCGTCATCGGCCTCGAGATCGTCGACGGCCGCAGCGATCTCCCGAAAGACGCCGAAGGAGAGCGCGTTGAGCATTTTCGGCCGGTTCAGCTTGACGATGCCGACCGCGCCTTTGCTTTCGACGATGATGTGTTCGAACGTGCTCATGCTCCACCCACGCTTTTGATTGGGCGGACAATGTGCCCGCTGGCGCGGTGGGCTTCAAGGGGATCGGGAAGGGGCACGGCAGCCGGAACGCGCGGCGGGAAGCGCGTTCCGGACGAGGTCAGGCCAGGATCCAGCCGCCGGCAATCACGCCATGAACATGCGTGCGGCGGAGGCCAGCGTCAGCAGCGTGCCGACGCCGATGAAGATCTTGCCGATCAGGGAGCTCTGGTCCCAGGCCGAGCTCTGCTGACTGCTTGCCAGCACCGGCGAGGGGCGCGGCTGCGCGTCGGTCGCGGCAATCACCGCCTTCTGCGCCGGCGGGTTGTCCTGCTGCAGGGCGCGATCGACATCGTTGAGCTGATCGGGTGCGACGATCTGGCTCTCGGCGTTCGGGGCGGCGGTATTATCGGCCGCGGCCTGGACATTGCCGTTGGCGCGGTCCGTCATCGCGGATGCCGCGGCCGCGGTCGGCGTATCAGCGGCGGCGAGCTGCGCATTGGCGTTGGCGACGTCCGGCGGCATTTGGCTCGAGGCCGGAACGCCGTTGTCGGCCTTCGCCTCGTCGGCCTTCTTGTCGGCCTTGTCGTCGGACTTCTGCACCGTCTTGCTGCTGCCGGTCCGGCGCGACTCGTTGCGCCGGTGCTTGCTCGGCTTGACCGTGTCGGCCTGTTTGCCCGCGCTGTCCGATTTGTCGCTTGCGGCTGTGTTCGGCGCCGCCTGTACGCTGGCTCCGAACAGCAAGAAAAGGCCGGCCAGAAGAATCAGGGCGGCGTGTCCGCTGGCTTTCATCATGTTGACGATCTCCCCAATCCACCCATCCCGGGACCGAACAGAGACGCCGGGGCGTGACCACAGCGGGGCAAAAAATGGGAATCTTCGCGCTCCACCGGGCAAAAAAGCGGCAAACCCCTGCCGCGGCCGCAGGCCGGGTGCGGATCGGACCGATCGGTGTTATGAGCCGTCGCGGGTTCTATGGCCGTCATCGGAGCGAGGTTTCCGGCTTCAATCACGAATTCGTGATTGCGCGGAGGCCGGCGTAACAAATTGAACAAGCGGCCGAATTGCTTGGTGAGGGGCGCGCGTGCGCGGACGTGAGGACGAGTGGACCGGCCTGATGCGGTCGGCCATGGCGGGCGATGATGCGGCGTATCATCGCCTGTTGAAGGCGGTCACGCCGGTGCTGCGCGCTGCTGCGAGGCGCGGCCTGGCACGTGCCGGGCAGCCTCCCGACCAGGCCGAGGATATCGTGCAGGAGATTTTGTTGGCGGTGCATCTGAAGCGGCACACCTGGGACAGCGAAGCCCCCTTCGCGCCCTGGCTGTTCGCGATCGCCCGCAACAAGCTGATCGACGCGCTGCGGCGGCGCGGCAGGCGCGTCTTCGTCAACATCGACGACTTTGCCGAGACGCTGCCGGGCGAGGCGCGGGAGGAGACGGCCTCGGCCGGCGAGGTTGCTGCGCAGCTGGGCACCCTGCCGCAGCGCCAGCGCGACGTGCTGCAGTCGATCGCGGTCGACAGCGCCTCGATCAAGGACACGGCGGCGAAATTCTCGATGAGCGAAGGTGCGGTGCGCGTGGCGCTGCATCGGGGCCTGGCGGCGCTGACCGCAAAACTGCGGGACCAATAGTCATGGATACCGATCAACTCATCCGCTCGCTCGCAGCCGACAACGCCCATCGCGCGCCGCGCGTCGGCGCCGTGCTGACCATGGCGCTGCTTGTGGCTGCGCCGCTGTCGATCCTGATCTTCGCGACGTTCCTCGGCGTGCGGCCGGACGCGATGAGCGCGATGGGTAACCCGTTCTTCGACATGAAGTTCGCGGTGACGCTGTCGCTCGCGATTCCCGCGATCATCGTCAGCCTGCATCTGTCGCGGCCCGAAGCCCTGCTGCGCGGCTGGGGCTGGCTGCTGCTGCTGCCGGTCGGCCTGCTCGCGGTCGCGATCGGCGGCGAGGCGATGATGGCGCCGGCCATGCCGATGACGATGCGCATGATGGGCAAGAACTCCAGGGTCTGCCTGCTCGCGATTCCCGCGATGTCGCTGCCGCTGCTGGCGGGGGCGCTGTTCGGCCTGCGCCACGGCGCGCCGTCGCGCCCCGCGCTTGCCGGTGCGCTCGCCGGCCTGGTGTCCGCCGGCCTTGCCGCGACGCTGTACGCCTCGCACTGCACCGACGACTCGCCGCTGTTCGTCGCGACCTGGTACACGATCGCGACTGCGGTCGTGACCGCGATCGGCGCCGCGGTGGGCTCCAGGGTGTTACGGTACTAGCTGATCCCGCCTCAGGCCGCCGGAATCGTGCTCTGCATGCGGTGGAAGCGCAGCACCTGCTGTGCGGTCGATGAGCGCAGGGCCTCGTAGGTGTCGCGCAGCGTCAGCATGTCGGTCTGCGAGCCGCCGGAGAGCCTTTCGCGCATGGCGATGATCGCGCGGACGCTCGACCATGACATCCCCGCGACCTTGCCGAGGATCATCACGCCCTCGGTGCGGCTCTCGATCATCATGGTCTCGGCAGTCTCGACCGGGATGCCCGCGAGCGCCGCGAGTCCCGCATTGGTCTCGTCGAACTTGCCCTGTTCGGCGAAGGTGGTGACCTGGAGCTCGTTGAGACGGCCGTCCTCGTGCAGCGACTTCACCAGCGCCCGTGCCATCTCGGTCTGTCTGGTCATGGCGGCGGCGCGGACCCGCTGGGCCGCTTCCTGGACCACGCTCGAGACCTCGTCGGCGAGATCCGGATGGGCGGCTTCGAGCTTCCTGCGAACGCTCAGCGACGCCTTCGCAACCAGCCTCAGGTAGTGATGGCGCGGCAGGTCGGGCCGCAGGCCGATGCAGGTGGCGAGGCCGTCGTCGCGTTCGGCGCGCGTGACGAGATCGGCGAGGCTCCCCTCGGAGAGCTGCGCGCCCGGATTGTTCACGGTCGATTGCACCACGTCCTCGTTGCCGCGCGTCACCAGCACGTCGGTCAGCGCTTCCGAGAGCACCCGCCGCAGCGAGATCGCCTTGAGGTGCGCCTGGCCCCTGGTGCGCGCGATCTCCATCAGCGTCGCCTCGTCCAGCCGTTCCGATTTCGACAGCACGGGGCCGGAGACCTCGATCACCTCGTCGAGCGCGAGCGTGCGGATGATCTTCGGCGGTGCGGCCGCGATCGGCGCGAGGCGGTCGGCAAGCAGGGCCTTGGCCGAAATCTCGATCTGCTCGATCAGGCACTGGAACACGTCGTCGAACACGCGGACGTGGTCGTCGGAATAATCCATGACGTTGCCGACGAAGAGATCGGTGACGCGGCGCAGCGTCTCCACCCGGCGCGCAACGGTGCCGTGCGAGAGCGCAGCCTGCAATTCCTCGAGCAGGTTCTCGGCTGGTTCGGCGGATCTTGATCTCATGGCCCTGTCCTGGAGCGTTGGGTCCGGCGGCGGATTCTCGCGCACCGGGAAAAATGGATTGGTCAGCCCGTTGCGATGCGGTTGCGCCCGTGCGCCTTGGCGGAATAGAGCGCGCTATCGGCGCGCGCGAGAAATGTGTCGGCAGTATCAATGTCGCGCAGCGTCACGACGCCCGCGGAAATCGTCACGCGCATGCCGGGGGAGAATGCGCTCCAGTCGAGATCGGCAACAATTCCGCGCAAGCGCTCGAGCATGCGCGAGGCCGCCTCGCCATCGGTGCCCGGCAGCAGCAGCAGGAATTCCTCGCCGCCGTAGCGGCCGAAGCAGTCGGTCGGGCGGATGTTGGCGAAAATGGTGATCGCGAAGGTGCGCAGCACCTCGTCGCCGATCGGGTGGCCGTAGGCGTCGTTGATGCGCTTGAACCAGTCGAGATCGATCAGCGCGATCGCGCAGGGCATCGATGCCTGCCGCGACATCTCGATCTCGGTGTCGAGAAGCCGCATGATGCAGCGGCGGTTGTAGGAGCCGGTGAGCTCGTCGAGCTCGGCGAGCTCCTCGATGCGCTGATAGGCGGCCTTCAACTCGATGCTGCGCCGGTACAGGATCTTGCGCAGGGTGCTGCCGAACAGCCCGAGGAATGCGCACTGGCCGATCACCAGCACGAAGCAAAGCATCGAGGCGGTCCGCTCGAGGCGCGTTGCAACCGGCAGCCCGATCGGAAGGTCCGACGCCAGGAATACGAATGCGAGCCCGGCGGTGGCGAGGCTCCAGGTGATCATCGCCTGGCCCGACGTCATGCGCAGCGAGCCGAAGGCGAAGATCAGGAACAGCACGCTGATGAAGGCCACCCCGACCGTCGGCACCGCGAGCAGAAACGCCAGTTGCAGCGCCGTGTGCGCCGAGATCTGGAAGACCGTGAGGTAGTGGTCCTCGAACTGGTCGCCGAAGCCGGACTCCGACAGCACGCTGAACGTGCCGATGATCATGAGGCCGCCGAACCAGAACATCGATGGAACGGCCATCGAGACCGTGCCGTCGTAGGCGTAGAGCAGCAGGACCGATGCACCGAGCGAGTAGCTGACCACCTGGCCGATATACATCTGGCGGCGCTGGCGCATGCGGCGCGCGCGAACCTCCAGCGAGGACGCATCGCTCGCCAATGCGAGTTCCGCGGCTTCTGCGGCTTTCCGGTCCGGAAGGGACGTCGCGGCCGTGCTCATGGTCTCGCCAGTGGTGGATGTCAGCCCAAAAATCTACGTAGCAAGCCTTTAGGTTTGGTATCCTTTGCAACCGAATCCACACCGTGCATCCAGGGAGCGCGGGAGACCGGCCGGCGATAATCTTTGCCGGCGATTAGGCATCGTGTGCAATGCGGTCGAGCCAAAGCGGGGGGTCGTGAGACATACGTCGTGCAGGACTGCTATGGATCCAGACTTGACCGGGCCGCCTGTGCCGGACAGGCATTCCGCAGGGAAGTTTCTAAGTATTATGTTACCTATCTGGATCGAGAGGGCGGACCGCCACGGGCGGGTCAGAAAAAAAGCGTGTATGTGGGGTGGATCACACAGGCTCCCGTATGAGTGCGGTAAATTGAAGAATTTCGCACCTCCCGTCGAACCGTCCGCCATATCGACCCGACCAATCTTGCGAGACGGCCTTTGAGCGTGACCCAGGCGGCTTCGGACGAGGTCCTGATCGCCAGGATCGCTCAAGGCGACCGGCTTGCCATGCAGGTGCTGTACGGGCGGCACCATGTCAGGGTGTATCGGTTCGGCCTCCGGCTCGTGCGGGACGAGCAGGCGGCGGAAGACCTCATCAGCGAGGTGTTTCTCGACGTTTGGCGTCAAGCCGGCAAGTTCGAGGGCCGATCCGCCGTTTCCACGTGGCTGCTGGCAATCACCCGATTCAAGGCCCTGTCTGCGCTGCGGCGCAGGAAGGATTTCGAGTTGGACGAAGACGCCGCGAACGCGATCGAGGATACGTCCGACGATCCGGAAACGGTGGTGCAGAAGAAGGATACCAGTGAAGCGTTGCGGGAGTGCCTGACGGGCCTCTCGCCGGAACACCGGGAGATCGTCGATCTCGTCTACTACCACGAGAAGTCCGTGGAAGAGGTGGCCGAAATCGTCGGGATACCGGAGAACACTGTGAAGACGCGCTTGTTCTATGCGCGCAAGAAACTGGCCGAACTGCTGAAGGCAGCCGGCGTTGAGCGAGGCTGGCCATGATGGCTTTGAGCAAGAAGATGCTGGAGCAAGAGCCCAGTGAAATCGAGATGCTGCTGCCGTGGCACGCCGCCGGCACGCTGAACGCGCGCGATGCACGCCGCGTCGAGGAAGCGCTGCTGCGCGATCCGGAGCTGGCCAGGCAATATGCCGCGATCCGCGGCGAGTACGAAGAGACCATCCATCTGAACGAGAGCCTGGGTGCGCCGTCAGGGCGCGCGATGCAGAAGCTGTTCGCCGCGATCGACGCCGAGCCTGCGCAGGCGACCGCTTCGTTGCCGCTGTCGGCGCGCATCTCGACCTTCTTTGCGAGCCTGTCGCCACGCACGCTGGCCTGGTCGGCGAGCCTCGGCGCGATCGCTCTGCTGCTTCAGGCCGGCATCATCGGCGCCGTGCTGATGAAGAACCAGACCGCGACCTTCCAGACCGCATCGCTCTCGACCAGCGCTCCGATCACGCGCGAACTCGGTACCTCCGCTACGCCGGCACGCGCGCTGGTGCGCTTCACGCCCGAGGCGCGCATCGCCGACATCACCGCGCTGCTCGACAGCTACCACGCTTCGATCATCGACGGCGCCAGGGGCGGCATGTTCCGCCTCCAGTTCGACAAGGCGATGAGCCAGGACGAGCTTGCCTCGCTGCTCGGCAAGATGCAGCGCGAGAAGTTCGTCAACCTCGCCGTGGCGACGCCGTAAGGCGTCTCTGAACCGATGACGCGCAAATCCGAGAGCAGGGTGCGGGCCGGGGCCTATGCTTCGGTGGGAGCCGCGCTGCTGCTGGCGGCCTGCCTCGGCGTCGAGGCTGCCCAGGCCCAGGCGATCATGCGGACGCCCACGATCAGCGTTCCCTCGCGCACGCCGACCATCAATCCGAGCGTCGCCGCGCGCGTCAGCCCCGGCGTGGCGGCGAGGGCGGTGGGTGTTGCCCGCGGTCCGGGGCCCATCACAACCATTCCCAGGATCTCCGCACGGCTGGGGCCGACGCCGGTGCTGCCCTATGCACGCTATTCGCCGAACCTCTATCCGGCCTGCAATCGCGACGCCGACGGCGAATGCCTGGCGCGGCCGAACGCAGGCGGCGGCGGTTCCGGCAAGGTGGCCAAGAAGAGCGTCGGCAAGGGCCGCGGCAACGCCACGCCTGTCGCCGCCAATGTGCGCGCCTTCGCCAACGAATTCGTGGCGGAGATCGACGGCGCGCTCTCGCCGACCGAGGCCGACGAGCTCGCCCGCCGCCACGGCCTCACGCGCGTCGCATCCGAGAATTTCCCGCTGATCGGGGCCACGTTCGGCCTGTTCCGCATCACCGATGGCCGCCCGTCCGAAACGGTACGGCGCGAGTTCGCCGCCGACGGCAGCGTGCGCTCGGTGCAGCCGAACTTCCGCTACGTGCTCCAGGACCAGAAAGCGTCCGTGCCGGCGGAGGGCGATCCCGCCCAATACGCACTGGCCAAGCTTCGCCTGCCGCAGGCGCACACGCTGGCGCATGGCGCCAATGTCACGGTCGCGGTGATCGATTCCGGCATCGACGCCAGGCATCCCGAGCTCGCCCATTCCGTCGCCGACAATTTCGATGCGCTCGGCAGCGCCGAGGGGCCGCACGTCCATGGCACCGGCATCGCCGGTGTGATCGTGGCGCATGCGCGGCTGATGGGCAGCGCGCCCGAAGCCCGCATCATCGCCATCCGCGCTTTCGGCGGCAGCGCGGGCGCTGCCGAGAGCTCGTCCTACATCATCCTGCGCTCGCTGAACTACGCCGCCGAGCACGGCGCGCAGATCGTCAATATGAGCTTTGCCGGCCCGAAGGACGCCGTGATCGAGCGTGCCATCGCGGCAACCGCCGCGCGCGGATTGGTGCTGATCGCCGCCGCCGGCAACGCGGGCGCCAAATCGCCGCCGCTTTACCCGGCCGCCAATCCCAACGTGATCGCGGTCAGCGCGACCGATCAGCAGGACAAGCTGTTCTCCGCCTCCAACCGGGGCAATTACATCGCGCTTGCCGCGCCCGGGGTCGACATCTTCCTGCCGGCGCCTGACGGCAAATACCAGATGACGTCGGGCACCTCGTTCTCGGCCGCCTATGTCTCGGGCGTCGCCGCGCTGCTGCTCGAGCGCAATTCCGCCTTGAAGCCGGAAGCGCTGCGGATGACGCTGGCGAAGACCGCGCGCGACCTCGGTTCACCCGGGCGGGATGATCTCTTCGGTGACGGCGAGGCCGATGCTTTCGCCGCTGTCATGGCCGTTCCCGCCGACGGCGCGACGCCGGTTGCGGCTGCGCCCGGTACAACAAAACGTGAAGATGCCGAGAGGCGTCGCGAAGAGCCCGGCATCCGCGCCATCGAGCAACCCTCGCTGTCGAGCACGGACGATAAAGGCACGATTTCTCAGGTGGATAGGCCGGCGACGCGATAGCGGCTGCGACAACTTTGCGCGTGTCGCGAAGGTCAAAAAATCGAACGCCGCATTGAACGTTCAGCCTGCTGCCACGACCAAAATATGTGGGAGCGGTCATCCCTCCCCATCGGTCATATCAGGCGCGAGCGCCCATCCACCCCAAGCGCCCATATGGCTCGACCCGTCCGGTTGTCCCCCCGGACGGGTCTTTTCTTTTCGGGGTCTGATTTCCTGAACCAGTGCGCCAGATCAGCTTCCGGTTGAGCGATGACGTGTGCGCTTACGGCGAAACGCCCGGGCGGCGCACCGCAAGCCGGTCATGCTTGCGCGAAGCTTGACTCGAAAACACAGCAAATCTCCGCACGACTACGGTCTTTCGTGACGAACGCCGTGTCGTTGCTGGACAAGTCAAAACTTTTCCACAAAATATTCACGTCGCGTCTAAATTGATTCGTGTGCGTTGCGTCGCGTCCGTATTTTTCTCATGACGGGCTGGTTCATGACTCATCGCCAAGGGATCGTCCGCGACGTGGCTGTCAGCCGCGACATCGCGGCGCGCTGGTGCGCTCTCGCCGAGCAGCGGCTGGAACATCTCTCCGAAATGTTCGAAACCGGGCGCTGGCGCCGCTATCACTCCGAGATCGCATTCCTCGAAAACATCCAGGAAGCCAAGCGCGCCGTCCAGACCTGGCGCGCGCTCGCAACCGGTGCGGATGTCGCTGCGGCGGCCGCGAGCGTGACACCTGCATTCGGCTGGTCGCCTGCGACCATGCCCCGCGTGCTTCCGCGCGAGCAACAGGCGCAGACCGTGCAGCCGAAGGCCGTCCACATCGCGGCCGAGACCGCCGTGCCGGTCAGGCTCGATCCCAAGCCGGACGTTCTCGCCGAGATCACCGAAGCCCCGATCGCGCCGCTCTTGCCGTCCGCTGCGGTGGCGCCGCCCACGGCGCCTGCTGCAATGGCGTCGTTCGCCGCGCCTGCCGAGATGCCACCGCTCAAGGCTCCCGCTGCGAGGGCGCCGCTCACCGCGCCTGCCGTGAGGCCGCCGGTCGCCACGCCCGCTGCCATGGCAGCGCTCCTGCCGCAGTTTGCTCCGCCCGCCGCCGAAATCGTCGCAGCCCCCGAGCGCGTCGTCGAATTCACCCTCAGCCTCGACGGCCTGGAAGCGAAGTACCCCCTGCTGAGGAACGCGTTCTAATCTCCAAGGGGGGAGACCCGGCACACTCTCTCGCTCCGTCATCCCGAGGCGCGAGACACGTGGCGCAACGCGCCACGTGGGGAGCCTCGAAGGATGCACGGCCCGGCTGCCAGCCCCGCAGCTACCGCCGCACCGCGTTCCCGCCGACCACCACCTGCGCAAAGCGTTGCGCGCCGTCGGCCGAGAGGTCCGACGTCACGGCCCGCGCGTGATCGAGCCCGACCACGGCGCCGCGCGGGGTCTCGGAGATCATGTTGTTGTTGACCAGCGCGGTGCCGGCGCCCGGCACCACGGAGACGCCGACACCGGCCAGCGCCTTGCGGATCACGTTGCCCGTGATCGCGACGTCGCGCAGATATTTGCCCCAGCCGGCGACGATGCCGTAGGACGGCGCGTTCTCGATCACATTGCCGGTCACCGAGGTGTCCGCCTCGATGTAGATGCCGACGCCGGCATCGTCATCCGGCGCGGTGCCTATGGGGCGCTTCGGGATCAGATTGCGGATGATGTTGCCCTGGACCACCGCGATGCGGCCGCCCTCGTTGAAATTGCAGACGGAGACGCCGACGGCGGCGCCGTCCACCGTGTTGTTGGCGATCACCGCGGCCTCGAACGCAAACTCTGAATAGAGCGCGACCTCGCGCACGTCGCTGACGCTGTTGCCGGTGATGTGGATGTTCGAGGCCGAATTGCCGCGCACCGCCGAATAGTCGCAGTTCTTGATGCGGTTGCCGCGCACGATCACATTGCCGGCGCGGAAGGCGTTGATGGCGTTGCCATACTGGCCGGAGCCGCCGGGGCCGGCCTTGATGTCCTCGATGCGGTTATCGGCGACCAGCGTGCCGTCGTCGCCGATCGCGGTGCGCAGGATCTCGATGCCGTTGTCATTGGTGCCGATGATGGTGTTGCGGCAGACGCTGAGTCCCCTGGCGTCGAACGAGACCACCGCCGTCACCGCGATGTTGTTGAAGATGTTGCCGGAGATGTCGCCGGACACCTGCTCGAGCCAGATGCCGCTGCCGCCCGAGCCGGTGACCTCGCAATCGGTGATACGGACGTCGCGCCCGCCGAGGACATGGATCAATCCGCGTCGCGTCGGCAGCGCAATGTTTCCGCCGTCGAAGGTGATGCCGGTGAGGCCGATCGCATCCGAGCCGTCGCTCTGAACCGCCGAGGCTCCGCCGGTGAGAACGAGTTTTGTCGCGCCGCGCACGCCGACCAGTTGTGCGCCGTTCGGAAGCCGCAGCAACCCGCTGCGGTAGATCCCGGGTGGTAGTGCCAGCGGCGCCTGCACCCGCGCGGCCTCGTCGATCGCGCGCTGGAGCGCTCGCGTCTGATCCTCGCTGCTGCCGGGTCGCACGCCGTATTGGGTTGCGTCGCGTCCGAGCAGCGACGTCAGCGGCGCCGCGCGCGCAGCGTCGGCCGGCATGGCAAGCGCGCCCGCGATGCCTGCGGTGGTAGCTCCAATGAGGTGACGGCGATTGAGGTCCATGACGCGTCCTCCGGCGGACGCGGGGGTCCGCGACCGACTAGGTAGCGCAGGGCGATGGGGATCGTTGGGATTGTTCGCGGTAGGGTTAAATGTTTATGCAAGGGGAGGTGCCGCAGGGTGGGCAAAGCGACTCGTCCGCCGTAGCTCGCAGAGCGAAGGCGGAAGCGTGCCCACCATCGTCGCTACCAATGCAGATGCATGGTGGGCACGGCGCAAGCGCGCCTTTGCCCACCCTACGAAGCCGGCGTGTTCCGCGCCTTCCGCGCCAGCTGCACCATCTCCATCAGCATCGCTTCCCCCGCATCCACCAGTTCCTCCAGCGTGATCCGCGGCGCGCCCTTGCGGCGCACGGCACCGCTACGCGCGAGCAGGGGGATGTGGATGAACGCCGCAAGCGGCGGCCTGCCGGCCTTCACGTTCTCGATCGCGCGCCAGCTTAGGTAATTGCAGAGATAGGCACCGGCATCGCGCGAAGCGCGGGCGTCGATGCCGGTGAGGCGCGCGGCGCGCAACAGCCTCGCCGTGTGCGGACCGAACATCATCGCGTCCGCATGGCCGGCGATACCGCGCTTGCTCGAGCGGGTGTTGGCGGCATCGGGCCAGAGCATGGTGACGGCATTGCGCGCGCGGGTCTCGATGCGCAGATAGGGCGTGCGCGCGGCAAGACCGAACATCAGCAGCGCGTCGGGCTTTTGCGCCGCGAGCACCTCCGGCAACTGCCGGTCGACCGCCGCGTAAGTCACCGGGAAGATGTGGCTCGATATCGCGACACCGTCGAGTGCCGGCCGGCGCAGCTGCGCCAGCCGCGCGACCAGCGGCTGCGTCGGATTATGCGGCGCGCCGGGAAACGGCCCGAAGCCGGTGAGGAGAATGCGGAGCTTGTCGCTCATTGCAGCAACTCCAGGATCTGCTCGGCGGCGAGCGCCGGCGTGAGATGGCCGTCGGCGACTTCGGCCTCGATCTTCCGGACCTTGGTCCGCACCGACGCCTCGCTCCGCAATCGCGCCAGCATGCGCTGCTCCAGCATCGACCACATCCATTTCACCTGCTGCTCGCGTCGCCGCGTGGCGAATTCGCCGGACGCGTTCATCGCCTTGCGGTGATCCAAGACTTTCTGCCAGAGCTCGGCGATGCCGGTGCCGGCCAGTGCCGAATAGGTGACGACCGGCGGGTGCCAGTGTTCGGACCGGGGGCTGAGAATATGCAGCGCGCTGCGATAGTCGGCGGCGGTGATGTTGGCGCGCTTGAGATTGTCGCCATCGGCCTTGTTGATCGCGATCATGTCGGCGAGCTCGACCAGGCCCTTCTTGATGCCCTGCAATTCGTCGCCGCCGCCCGGCAGCATCAGGGCGAGGAAGAAGTCGGTCATGTCGCAGACCGCCGTCTCGGACTGGCCGATGCCGACGGTCTCGACCAGCACGACACCGAAGCCGGCCGCCTCGCACAGCAGCATCGCCTCGCGCGTTTTTGCGGCGACGCCGCCGAGCGTGCCCGAGGACGGCGAGGGGCGGATGAACGCGCGGTCGGAGGCTGACAGCCGCGCCATCCGCGTCTTGTCGCCGAGGATCGAGCCGCCGCTGCGCGCCGAGGATGGATCGACCGCGAGCACCGCGACCTTGTGGCCCTGTTCGATCAGATAGGTGCCCAGCGCGTCGATGGTGGTGGACTTGCCGACGCCGGGCGAGCCGGTGATGCCGACGCGAAACGCCTTGCCGGTGTCGGGCAGCAGCACCTGCACCAGCTCGCGCGCCAGCGCCTGGTGGTCGCCGCGCCGGCTTTCCACCAGCGTGATGGCCCGCGCCAGCGCCGCGCGGCTGCCGGAACGGAGGTCGCGGGCGAGGGATTTGATGTCCAGCGAGGCCTTCTTCTCAATCATGCCCTGCTTTACAACGCCCCGGCAGGGCAGGCGAGGGCCGCTCGCTCGATATCACCGGGATGTTGCCGCCGCCGTCTGTACCGGTTTCACTTTCCGCCAGATCCACACCATCACTGGCCAGAGCAGCGCGCCGATCGCCATGGCGGCGAGGATGGCGGCGACCGGGCGCTCGAAGAACGGCAGGACACTGCCGTCCGATTTGATCAGCGAGGTGACGAAGGCCTGCTCGACCATGGTGCCCATGACGATGCCGAGCACCATCGCGGCCACGGGGTAGCCGTTCGCCTCCATGACGTAGCCGATCACGCCGAAGGCTGCGACGGTGACGACGCCGAACATGTTGTTGCCGATCGCGAACGAGCCGACCGCGCAGCACAGCATGATGATCGGCATCACGGTGGAGCGCGGCGCCAGCAGGATGTAGGCGGCGACGCGGATCATGGCGATCCCGAGCGGGATCATCAGGATGTTCGCGATGATGAACATCAGGTAGATCGCGTACATGCTCGACGCCTTCTCGGTGAACAGCGTCGGACCCGGGTTGAGGCCCTTCATGTAGAGCACGCCGATCGCGATCGCGGCGATGGTGTCGCCGGGAATGCCGAACAGCAGCGAGGGCACCCAGCCCGAGGCGATGCTGGCATTGTTGCTGGCGCCGGCCTCCACCAGGCCCTCGACATGGCCGGTGCCGAACTTTTCGGGTTCCTTGGAGAAGCGTTTCGACATCGCGTAGGAGACCCACGCCGCCATGTCGGCGCCGGCGCCGGGCAGCACGCCGATGATGATGCCGACGATGTTCCCGCGCGTCATCTGCCAGTGATACAGCTTCGTCAGCTTCCACTGGCCCGCCATGATGCTTCCGAACTTGCGCCGCGGCAGCGGCGGCGGCTCGGGCGTCAGCATCGCGCGCATCACCTGCGCCACCGCGAACACGCCGACCAGCGCCGGGATCGGCTCGATGCCGCCGAACAGGTCGGTGATGCCGAAGGTGAAGCGCGGGATGCCGCCGGGATTCTCGATGCCGACGCAGGAGACCAGGAGGCCGATGAACATGCCCGCGATCGCCTTCACCGGCGAGGAGCGCGCCACCAAAGTGGCGCACATCAGGCCGAGCAGCGCCAGCCAGAAATATTCGAAGGTCGAGAACGACAGCGCGATCTCGGCGAGCGGCGGCGCCAGGATCATCAGCGACAGCACGCCGGCGATGCCGCCGACCGCCGAGAACCAGACGCCGGCCCCGAGCGCGAGCTCGGCCTGGCCCTTGCGCGTCATGGCGTAGGCCTCGTCGGCATAGGCGGCGGATGCGGGCGTGCCGGGAATGCGCAGCAACGCGCCGGGAATGTCGCCGGAGAAGATCGCCATCGAGGAGGCCGCGACGATGGTCGCGATCGCCGCGATCGGCGAAAGATAGAAGGTGACGGGAACGAGCAGGGCGGTGGCCATCGTCGCCGACAGGCCGGGCAGCGAGCCGATGACGAGCCCGTACACGGAGGCTGCGAACATCGCGATGATGACCTCCCAGGTGGAGATCAGCGCGAAAGCATCGATCAGGGTCTTCAGCATGGGATCACCAGGGCGTCGGCAACAGGCCGACAGGCAGCGGCACGCGCAGCAGCTTGCCGAAGATGAGGTGGATGGCGAAGGGCGAGAGTGCCGCAAGCGGCAGCGCCAGCTTCCACTTCGCGCCTAGCGCGGTCGAGGTGACGTAGACCATGATCGCCGCGGTGATGATGAAGCCGAGGCGATCCGCCGCGAGGACGTAGAACAGCAGCAGCGCCGGCGGCAGCAAGGCGCGCAGGCCGTAGAGCTTGCTCTGCGGCGGCGGGCTGGCTGCCTGGCCGTCCTCGAACGGGATGAGCTCTTCCTCCTCCTCGAAGGAATGGCCGATGCCGAACACGATCGCGAGCCCGCACAATGCAAGGCCGCAGCCGATCACGAGCGGAAACACGTTGGGGCCGACCGGCTGCCCCGGCACCGGCGGCAAGATCCAGCCGCCATAGGCGGCCGCAGCGCCAAGTGCGACGAGAAACGATCCCGTGACGGAGTCGGGAAGACGCATGGGGAAGGGTCCTAGTCTTCTCCCTCGCCCCGCTTGCGGGGAGAGGGTCGGGGTGAGGGGAAGTCTCCGCAGGGACGGAGAGAGTTGCATTCGCGGAGAGCTCCCCTCACCCGAATTCGAGCTTTGCTCGAATCCGACCTCTCCCCGCACGCGGGGAGAGGTGAAGAAGTGCTCGACGCTGCGGCCAGCATCATCTCACGCGAAAGCTGCGAAACGTCACGCCTTGCTCAGACCCGCGGCCTTCATCGCCTCGCCCATCTGGGCGTCGCCCTTGTCCATGAAGCTGGCGAACTGCCCGGCATCGCCCCACACCGTGCCGAAGCCGCGATTGCTCATGAAGTCCTTGAACTCGGCGGACTCATAGACCTTCTTCAGGGCCGCGGTGAGCTTCGTAGCGATCTCCGGCGGCAGGTTCTTCGGCGCGCCGATGCCGCGCCAGGCGCCGGTCGCATAGTCGATGCCCATCGCCTCTTTCAGCGTCGGCACGTCCTTGAATACCGGATTGCGCGCGGGCGCCATGATGGCAAGGCTCCTGGCCTTACCGGCCTCGATGATGGCGCGCGCCTCCGGCACCGAGCAGGTGGTGAGGTCGAGGCCGCCGGCGGCGAGGTCCTGCATCGCCGGCGCTGCGCCGTTCGACGGCACCCACGCGACCTGGTTGGCGGGCAGGCCCATCGCCTGCATCCAGCCGACCAGCGCCAGATGCCAGATGCCGCCCTGGCCGGTGCCCGAGGCCTTGAACTTGCCCGGAGGCGCCGCCTTGATCGCTTCGGCGAGCTCCTTGACCGTCTTGTAGGGCGAAGAGGAGGAGACCTGGATGCCCGGCGGATCTTCATTCATCAAAGCGAGGGGTGTGTAGCTCTTCGGCGTCAGGTCGGTGAGACCCTGCCAGTGCATCATCGAGATTTCGACCGTGAGCATGCCGATGGTGTAGCCGTCGGGCTGCGCGGTCGCGATCGCGCTATGGCCGACCACGCCGGAGCCGCCGGTGCGATTGACCACGTTGAAAGGCTGGCCGTGATCTTTCTCCAGCAGCGCTGCAACAATGCGCGCAGTCGCATCGGTGCCGCCACCGGCGCCCCAGGGCACGATCACGGTGACCGGGCGCGCCGGATAGGCTTGCGCGAGGGCGGGCTTGAAGCCGAAGGCGGCGGATGCGGCGACTGCGGCAGATGAAGCCGCAAAGGCGCGGCGCGAGATCTTGGACATGAATGCCTCCCAGCGGCGCCCGTGACGTTGGGCGCTCTTGTCAATGGCGGCATTCTAGTCGGCTTTGCGGCGCCGCTGCAAGGTAGCGCTACCAACGAGATCGCTGCGTTGTGTGAAGCCGGACGCCGGTCGGGATGGGCAGTCGGAAATCGGGTGGGTTTTGCCGGCGCAAGTCACCAACCTGAGTGCGTAGCGAAAACCAAAGGGACGCCTCCGATGACCCAAGCCTATTACAGCGCCGTGTTGGACCGTCCGCTGGACGACGTCTGGTCGCTGATCCGCGATTTCAACAACTACCCCGCTTATATCGATGGGGTGAGCGAGAGCCTGATCGAAGACGACAAGCGCGGCGATGAAGTCGGCGCCATCAGGCGCTTCTGCTACCTCGGAAACTGGATCCGCCAGCGCCTGGTCGATCACTCGGATCGGCAGCACACGTTGACCTATGCCGGTCTCGAAGCGCTGCCGTATCCGCAGGATGCCGGAAGCCAAGCGGGGGACCAAGCGCCAGGGCCGACGCGCTACCAGGGCACCATGCATCTGCGCCCGATCATCGAGGGCAACCGCACCCTCATCGAATGGTCGGTCGCCCTCGATACGGAACCTGCGGACGCCGATCGCTGGCAAGCCCTGTTTGGCTCCTGGATCCCCGACTGGACGGATTCACTTGCGCGGACACTGGCGCGGACCCGTCCGCGATCCAGCTAGCGGCCGCTCACGGCCCGTCCGCGTCGCCCTTCGGCCGCGCGCCGCCGAAGATGCGGGTGCCTTCCGCAGTCAGATAGGCGAGCGCCGCATCGGCTTTGATCCTGTCGTCGAGAAAGACGCGCGCCTCGATGCTCTTGCTCATGACCACGGCGTCAGGCTTGGGGTCGGCGGCGAGGGCGGAAAACACGCACGTTGCGCTCAGCGCCAGGGCGACGCTCAAACCGGTCATGAACTTCAAGGATGGTGCCCCTGCGTGAGCGTCAGAATATTTCAACAATGTCGTCAGCGCTGTGCGGCGCAAAGCGCGGGGACATCGAGCGGCGAACGGTTGCCTGCGTCTGCAAGCCGGTCGCATCCTCGATGATGTGTTCGACGTCGATCAGGTTGAGCAGCGAGAAGGTGGTCTCCGGTTCGACCTCGACCAGGATGTCGATGTCGCTGTCGGCGCGGTAGTCTTCGCCGGCCCGCGAGCCGAGGATGGCGAGCTTCGACACGCCTTTGCCTTTGATGGCATCCGCGTTCTGTCGTATCGCAGCGACGATTTCGTCACGTGTCATGGACAGACCCTGGCCGGCTACGCGGCCAGTCTATCATCTACTCCGCCGCCTCGCTATGCCCGAGCCGCGCGTTCAGCTTGCGGATCAGCTCCTCGGCGGCCTCTGCGATCACGGTGCCCGGCGGGAAGATCGCCTCGGCACCGGCGGCGTAGAGCGCATCGTAATCCTGCGGCGGCACCACGCCGCCGACGATGATCATGATGTCGTCGCGGCCCTGCTTCTTCAGCGCGGCCTTCAGCTCCGGCACTGCAGTCAGATGCGCGGCGGCGAGCGAGGAGACACCGAGGATATGCACGTCGTTCTCGACCGCCTGCCGCGCGGCTTCGTCGGCGGTGGCGAACAGCGGCCCGATGTCGACGTCGAAGCCGATATCGGCGAACGCCGAGGCAATCACCTTCTGGCCGCGGTCATGGCCGTCCTGGCCGATCTTGGCGACCAGAATGCGCGGGCGGCGGCCTTCCGCCTCCTCGAAGGCATCGATCAGCGCCTGAACCTTCTCGACCTGGCTGCCCATGCTGGACGCCTCCCGCTTGTAGACGCCGGTGATGGATTTGATCTCGGCGCGATGCCGGCCGAACACTTTCTCCATTGCGTCAGAGATTTCGCCGACGGTCGCCTTGGCCCGCGCTGCGTCGATGGCGAGCGCGAGCAGATTGCCGTTGCCTTCGCCGGCCGAGCGCGTCAGCGCGGCAAGCGCGGCATCGACGTCCTTCTGGCTGCGCTCGGATTTCAGCCGCGTCAGCTTGTCGATCTGCAAGCGCCGGACATTGGTGTTGTCCACTTTAAGGATCTCGATCGGCGCCTCATCGGTCGGCTTGTACTTGTTGACGCCGATCACCGCCTGCTTGCCGGCATCGATCCGAGCCTGGGTCTTGGCCGAGGCCTCCTCGATGCGCAGCTTGGGCACGCCGGCTTCGATCGCCTTCGCCATGCCGCCGAGCTCCTCGACCTCCTGGATGTGGCTCCAGGCTTTGGCCGCGAGGTCGCGCGTCAGCCGCTCGACATAGTACGAGCCGCCCCAGGGATCGATGATGCGAGTGGTGCCGCTCTCCTGCTGCAGGAAGAGCTGGGTGTTGCGGGCGATACGCGCCGAGAAATCGGTCGGCAAGGCCAGCGCTTCGTCGAGCGCGTTGGTGTGCAGCGACTGGGTGTGGCCTTGCGTGGCCGCCATCGCCTCCACGGTCGTGCGCATCACATTGTTGAAGACGTCCTGCGCGGTGAGCGACCAGCCCGAGGTCTGGCAATGCGTGCGCAGCGACAGCGAGCGCGGGTCCTTCGGGTTGAAGGGCTTCAGCAGCTTCGCCCAGAGCAGCCGCGCGGCGCGCATCTTGGCGACTTCCATGAAGAAGTTCATGCCGATCGCCCAGAAGAACGACAGGCGCGGCGCGAAGCGGTCGACATCGAGGCCTGCGGCAAGGCCGGCGCGAAGATATTCGACGCCGTCGGCGAGCGTGTAGGCGAGCTCGAGGTCCTGCGTCGCGCCGGCCTCCTGCATGTGATAGCCGGAGATCGAGATCGAGTTGTACTTCGGCATCCTCGTGGAGGTGTAGGCGAAGATGTCCGAGATGATCCGCATCGAGGGCGCCGGCGGATAGATATAGGTGTTGCGCACCATGAACTCTTTCAGAATGTCGTTCTGAATCGTTCCCGAGAGCTTTTCCGGCGGCACGCCCTGTTCCTCGGCGGCGGCGACGTAGAGCGCGAGGATCGGTAGCACCGCGCCGTTCATGGTCATGGACACGCTCATCTGGTCGAGCGGAATCCCCGCGAACAGCGTGCGCATGTCGTAGATGGAATCGATCGCCACACCGGCCATGCCGACGTCGCCGCCGACGCGCGGATGATCTGAGTCATAGCCGCGATGGGTGGCGAGATCGAAGGCGACCGAAAGGCCCTTCTGTCCGGCCGCGAGATTGCGGCGGTAGAACGCGTTGGAATCCTCCGCCGTGGAGAAGCCGGCATATTGCCGCACCGTCCAGGGCTGGTTGACATACATCGTCGGGTAAGGGCCGCGCAGGTACGGCGTGATGCCCGGATAGGTCTCGAGGAAATCAAGCCCGGCAAGATCGGCCTCGCCATAAGCGGGCTTCACCAGGATGCCCTCGGGCGTCAGCCACGGCTCGGCGCTGCCGGCTGGCGCGGCGGTTGTGGCTCGCGCGAAGGCGACATCGGCGAAATTGGGAATGCGGCTCATCCCTTGGATTCCTCAAACCTGCAGTTTCGTTCGATCAGTCTCTGAACATTCTTCTTGTAGACCGGATCGTCGAACCGCTTCTCAGTCATTGCACCAGTCCCGGCCCAGATCAGCCGGGCGACTTCGATGTCCCACTCTATCAAGACCCGTAACAGTCTTCCGAGCTTCCACAGCCTGTCATATCTCATCATGAGTTGCTGCCTCGATGCGGCGTTCCTCAATCATGATCCGGATGCTGATGGCTGACGATGGTCGCCATCTTCTCCGGTCCGTAATTCTGCTGCGTGGTCTGGCTCGGCAGGTTGGAGATGCCGACCACCCAGCCGAGGCGGGATTCGGTGCCGAACTGCCGCGTCGGCACGACGTGGTCGGGGCGGTCGAAACTGCCGGTCATGATCTCGATCCGGTCGCCGTCGATGCGTCCGAAGCTCAGGGGCGTGCCGCAGGCCGCGCAATAGCCGCGCTCGGCGATGGTGGATGAACGGAAGAACGACGGCTTGCCCTTGGTCCAGGCAAGATCCGTCTTGATGATGTCGGCGAAGGATGCGAACGGCGCGCCGGTCGCCTTCTGGCACATCCGGCAGTGGCAGATCGAGACCCGGTTCGGCGCCGTCATGACCGCAAAGCGCACCGCGCCGCATTGGCAGCCGCCGGTGAGAACGGGTTTGCTGGTGTCGGTCATGGCAGCTCCATCCGCCGATAGGCGTCCTGCAGTGTCGCAAGCGCGTCACCGCCGGCGAAGACGAAACCGGCGACGCCGGCCGTGCGCAGGGCCGCCTCGGCTTCGGTCGGGCGGCCTGCCAGATAGATATGTCTGCTGCCTGCCGTTTGCAGGGCCTTCGCTGCGGCTTCGGCCTGTTCCGCATAGACCTTGTCGCTGGAACAAAGGCAGGCAAGCTCGGCGCCGGAGGCCTTGAACGCCGCGGCCAGCTGGGCCGGATCGGCAAAACCCTCGCTGTCGAGGGCCTGAATGCCGCCGGCCTCGAAGAAGCTCTTGGCGAAGGTTGCCCGCGCCGTGAAATCGGCCGGCGTGCCGAGATTGGCCAGGAACACTTTTGGCCGCGCGCCGCGCGCCTTCAACGCCGCATCGGATTTGTCGCGCAGCGCCTCGAAGGGTTCCGCCAGCCGGATCGGCGGCAGCGCGTCGAACTTGTATTTCTGCTCGCCGTAAGGCGCGAGCGCGACCGGCGTTGCCTTCAGCACCGCCGTTTCGCTCTCATGCAGATTCGGAAACTCGCTGGCGCCGGTCAGCACGTCGCGGCGCTTTGCGATGTTGGCCTCGCGCGCCTTGCGCGCAGCCGCGACCTTGCTCTGGAACAGGCCCTGCTGAAGCGCGGCGAAGGCGCCGCCGGCTTTCTCGCTCTCCTGGAACAGCGTCCAGGCCGCGTCGCAAAGCTGCGCCGTCAGCGTCTCGATGCCGCCTGCACCGGCGGCGGGATCGCTGACCTTGGCGAGGTTGCTCTCTTCCAGCAGCAGGAGTTGCGTGTTGCGCGCCACGCGCCGCGCGAACGGATCGGGCAGGCCGAGCGCGAGCGTATGCGGCAGCACGGTGATCGCATTGGCGCCGGCGAGCCCGGCCGCGAACGTCGCCATGGTCGCGCGCAGCATGTTCACGTAAGGGTCGCGCTGCGTCAGCATGCGCCAGGCCGTATCGGCAGCGATGAACAACGGTTTTGGCGCGAGCCCGCAGGCCGTTTCGATGCGCGCCCACAGCAGCCGCAATGCGCGGAATTTCGCCATGGTCAGGAACTGGTCGGCATCTGCGGCGAGCCGCGCATAGACCATGCCTTGCGCGGCTTCCAGCGGAATGCCGGTGCTTTCGATCGCGCGCAGATAGGCGACGCTGCAGGCGAGAACGAAGGCGAGCTCCTGCGCCTCCGATCCACCGGCATCGTGGATCACGCGTCCGTCGGCGGACGCGAACGGTCCCTTGAATCCGAGCGCGGCGAGGCCCTTGATCGCGCCGGTCACCGCGGGAACGATCTCGTCCCAGGTATACGGGCTGTGCCCCCACACCGCGCCGGCCGCGAGCGGGTCGAGCCCGAAGCGGATGTCGCAGGCCGCGGGATCGATGCCCTTGCCCTTCACATATTCCGCGACATGGATCGCCGCCATCCGCGATTGCGGCCCGATCTGGAGCTCGAGGCCGATACCGGCATCGAGATGGACGTCCTTCAGGACTTTGGCGACCGCATCGGCGGAAGGTTCCAGGCCGAAGCCGTGAGCGCCACTGCCGCCGGCGAACACCAGCGCAAGCCCCGTCGCGCCATTCTCGAGATCGGTCAGTGCCTGCGCATTTGCCGCAGCTGCATCGGGATGGTCGACCCGCTGCATGATCTGCCACGGCGCCGCCGCCGGCCGTCCCATCACGGGCGCAACGCCCTTGGCGCGCGGATAGAGCGGATCGATCTTCAGCCCGTCATAGGTCTTGCCGACCAGCTTCTCGAACGGCGCGCCCTTCAGCACGCCGTCGACCAGCTTGCGCCAGTCTTCGGCCGTCGCCTTGGGAAAATCCGCCGCCAGCGGCAGGTCGTCAGTCACGGAGGTCATGCGGCGCGGGGCTCCCGAACATCTTGTTATTCGCAGGCGAAATTGCCACGGCGGACCGTCCCTGCAAACGGTTGTTTTTGGTTAACCGGTATCCGGAAGCCGCTCAATGCCTTGCGTCGAGACGCTGGCGAGGCCGTCACGCACACGAATGCCTGAGATCACGCGGTCGGGCGCGATTTCGGCCAGCGGCACCAGCACGAAGGCCCGTTCGAACAGGCGCGGATGCGGCAAGGTCAGGTCGGGCTTCTGCAAGCTGACATCGTCATAGGCGATCATGTCGAGATCGAGCGTGCGCGGGCCCCAGCGCCGCTCCTTGGTCCGCGTGCGGCCGAACTTCTGCTCGACCTTCTGGAGCACGAACAGCAGGGCATGCGGATCGAGGCTGGTCTCGATCTCGATGCAGGCATTCATGAAGGGATCCTGGTCCTCGTCGCCCCAGGGCGGCGTCGCATAGTCCGACGAGCGCGCGATCAGCACGCCTTGCGCCATGCCGCAGATGTGCGCGATCGCCTTGCCGAATGTCGCGCGGACGTCGCCGACATTGCCGCCGAGTGCGATCAGCACGCTTGCCATGTTAGGGGTGCCGCGAGCGCGTCAGCATGATGCCGACGTCGTCGAAGATCGCGGCGATCGGCGCATGTGGCTTGTGCACCGTGATCTTCACCGCGCGGATGCGCGGGAAGTGCGACAGGATGGCATCGGCCACCGCGCCGGCCGCGCGCTCCAGCAGCTTGTAATTGGTGTTCTTGAACGCCGCTGTCGTGGTCGCCACGACTTCGGCGTAGGACACCGTATCGGCCAGCCGGTCGCTGCGCGAAGGCTCCGACAGGTCGGTGTAGAGCTCGAGATCGATCACGAAGCGCTGGCCGACTTCGGTTTCATGATCCATCACGCCGTGGCGGGCATGGATCGACAGGCCGGTCACGAAGATCGTATCGGTCATTGCTTGCTCTCGATTGCGTTTGCGACCCGCAGGGCCTGCAAGGTCTCGGCGACGTCATGGGTCCGGATGATCCTTGCGCCCATCTGCGCGGCGATCAGATGTGCGGCAATCGAGCCGGCGAGGCGCTCCTTCGGCTCCGACGGCGATACCGAGGCGATGAAGCGCTTGCGCGAGGCGCCGACCAGGATCGGCAGGCCGAACATGTCGAACTCCCGCAGCCGCGCCAGCGCGATGATGCTCTGCTCGGCAGTCTTGCCGAAGCCGATGCCGGGATCGAGCACGATCTTCTCGCGTGCAATGCCGGCCTTGGCGGCGATGTCCAGCGAGCGCAGGAAGAACGCCTTCATGTCCGCCATGATGTCGATGGCGGAATCGACGCTGTCGCGGTTGTGCATGACGATGACGGGGACGCCTCGCGCGGCAACCAGCGCCGCCATGCCGGCGTCGCGCTGCAGGCCCCAGACGTCGTTGGCGATCGCAGCCCCCTGGTCGAGCGCGTAGGCCACCACCTCGGCCTTCATGCTGTCGATCGACACGGGCACGCCGAGCGCCACCACGCCGGCCAGCACCGGCTTCAGCCGGTCAAGCTCGTCCGCTGCGGTGACCGGCCGGGCGCCCTTGTAGGGCCGGGTGGACTCTGCGCCGATATCGATGATGTCGACGCCGGCATCGACCATCGCCCGTGCCCGCTCCAGCGCCTGTTCGGGTGCGATGAACTCGCCGCCGTCCGAGAAGGAATCCGGGGTGATGTTGAGCACCCCCATCACCGCCGGAAGCGGCCGTTCCAGCAGCGTCCGCAGCGCGTCAGGCCCGGCCGAGCCGGCCGGCGGGACCGATGGGGAGGGCGAGGCATTCATGCGGCTCGCTTTGCGCGGTCGGGGAGGGGGAGTCAAGACGGGATTGGCCGGTCCCGCCGTGTCCAGGCGCCGTCATTGCGAGCGCAGCGAAGCAATCCAGACTGTCCCCGCAGTGGGATTCTGGATTGGTTCGCTGAGCTCGCAATGACGACGTTGAAGCAGCGGTGTGCCATCACCCCTTCCGCGTCCCGGCAATGATGCAGGGTCGTAGCTCGCGGAAGAGGCGCCAGTTCCTAATACGTGATCTTCGGCGGCAGCTTCTTGGCCTTGGCGATGATGTCGCCGACCGACTTCTCGGAAGGGAGGATGCGGACGAGCTTCTTCTTCTCGTTGGCCTCACGCATGCTCTGGGCAAGCCTTGCCGGATTGCGATAGGCAAGTTCGCGCACGGTGGTGACGCCGGCGGCGCGGACCAGGCCGACCTTGGCCCGCCCCATTCCGGGAATGCGCATGTAGTCGGAGACATTGGCCCATTCCAGCAGCAGCTGCTCGCTGATTCCGGTCTTGGCGGAGAGCGCCTTGCGGCCCTTCACAGTCGAGGCCGCCTCGAGCAGCGCGTCGGTGGTGCGGATACCTTGCGCCTTCAATTTGTTGGCGGCAAAGGCCGACAGGCCCTCAATGTCGGAGATGGGATATGTCATGATACTCGATATAAAAATGCGAAGCCTCAGGCGAACTGACTGAGGCCCGGCGTCCCCGCAATGATCTTGCCCATCTGATCCGCTCCGATTTTGTCTCGACCGAAGCGAAAAAGTTCACGGGCGATGTTTTGAATCTCGGACATGCCAAGTCCCAGGCCCATCAGCCGCGTGCCGACGGCCATCAGGCCGCCGCCCATCAGCCGCGACAGTCCGCCGCCGCTCCTGGACGCCTCGATCGCGGCTTCCGCACCGGGGATCTTGTCGATCAGGGCCTGCACGCTGTCGGATGGGCCCTCGCTGCGGAGGAAGCCCAGGATAATGCCGACGGTCTTTTCCGCGACAGCACTATCTATGCTGGCGTTTGTCGCCAGCCGTCCGATCAGCTCGTCCATATGGCCTGCCCCTCAGCCGGTTCACATGCCGGAGTATTGTTTCAAAATGATCTTGAGCCCGGGCGATGTGAAATACAAGCGATGAACGCACGCCTCATCGCGATTCAGCCTCGAACGCGCGAAAAGTGTTGCAGCGATGCAAGAGCGGAGATGGAATCGGCGCAAAAATACCGCGGTGCGAACGCGCCGTTCCTACTTTCGGCTGATGTCGTCCAAGTGTGTCCGACAATGTCGCATGTCGGGGGCGTCTTGAATGGTTTTAATCGGCGCGCGACATGCGCTAAACTACCGAACAGGTGCATTCGGCTTTCGATGCGCGAAACATGGCAGCGAGATCAGAGAAAATAATGACGGCACAGGACAGCAAGCTCGGCGACACCGACGACAAGATCTTCGTCGGCAAGGGAGACGAGCAAGCATGGCTGACGCTGGCGCTCGCCAATCGCCACGGCCTCGTCACCGGCGCAACCGGAACCGGCAAGACGGTATCGCTGCAAGTGATGGCGGAAGGATTTGCGCGCGCCGGTGTTCCGGTCTTCGCGGCTGACATCAAGGGCGATCTCTCCGGCATCTCCGAGGTCGGCGAAGCCAAGGACTTCATCGTCAAACGCGCCACCGGCATGGGGTTGACGTTCCAGCCCGATCAGTTCTCGACGGTGTTCTGGGATGTGTTCGGCGAGCAGGGCCATCCGGTGCGGGCGACCGTCACGGAAATGGGGCCGCTGCTGCTTGCGCGCATGCTTGACCTGAACGATGTGCAGGAAGGCGTGCTCAACGTCGCCTTCCGCGTCGCCGACGACAACGGCCTTGTCCTGATCGACATGAAGGACCTCCGCGCGCTGCTGGATGCCATCGTGCCCGACAGCGGCAAGAAGGGCGCGGATGCGGCCGAGGACCCGCTTGCCGACATTCGAAAGGCCGCCCAGGGCTTTGGCAACGTCACCAAGGCCACTGTCGGCACCATCCAGCGCCAGCTTCTGGTGCTGGAGAACCAGGGCGGCACCAAATTCTTCGGCGAGCCGGCCCTGACGTTGAAGGACTTCATGAAGACCGACCGCGACGGACGCGGCATGGTCAACATCCTCGTCGCCGACAAGCTGCTCCAGAGCCCGCGGCTCTACGCGACCTTCCTGCTGTGGATGCTGTCGGAACTGTTCGAGGAGCTGCCGGAGGCCGGCGATCTGCCCAAGCCCAAGCTCGTGTTCTTCTTCGACGAGGCGCATCTGTTGTTCAACGACGCGCCCAAGGCGCTGATGGACAAGATCGAGCAGGTGGTGCGCCTGATCCGCTCCAAGGGCGTCGGCGTCTATTTCGTGACGCAGAACCCGATCGATGTGCCCGACCGTGTGCTCGGGCAGCTCGGCAACCGGGTGCAGCATGCGCTGCGGGCTTTCACCCCGCGCGACCAGAAGGCGGTCGCTGCCGCAGCCCAGACTTTCCGGCCGAACCCGAAGCTCGATACCGCCAAGGTGATCATGGAGCTCGGCAAGGGCGAGGCGCTGGTGTCCTTCCTCGAAGGAAACGGCACGCCGACGATGGTCGAGCGCGTGATGATCCGGCCGCCATCGGCCCGCATTGGTGCCATTACGCCGGAGGAGCGCAAGGCGATCATGGATGCGAGCCCGGTCAAGGGCAAATACGACACCGCTGTCGATGAAGAGTCTGCCTACGAGATGATCCAGAAACGCATCGCCGGCACGGCTGCGACGGCCGACGCCGGCGCGGCGGGTGGAGGCGGCGGCATCCTCGGCCAGATCGGCTCGATCGTCGGCACCATCTTCGGCACCAATGTCAAGCGCGGCCGCCTGTCGACCGGGCAGGTGATTGCACGCGACGTGACGCGCTCGGTCACCAACCAGGTGATCGGGGGCATGGCCGCCAATATCGGCAAGTCGGTCGGCGGCCAGCTCGGTGGCTCGATCGGCCGCACCCTGGTCCGCGGCGCGCTCGGCGGGTTGCTGCGAAGGTAGGCAGCGAGCCCTATTTAGGGCGATTCGTCCGCGGGCAGCGGCGCCTCGACCAGTTCCGGGGTGGAGACGCCTGCGCGACGGGTACAAATTCGGGTGATGGACTCTCCAAGCGTCGGTCCGTCTGCTACGTGCTAGTGCGTTGCCGACTGGACCTCACCGTGACCTCGACCCAACCGTTAGCCAAACCTGATGCGCCGAGACGCCTGTCGCTGCGTGCGCCGCTGGACCTGTTGTTCCTGTTCTGCTGCGTCCTCCTGACCGCCGACGTGCTCGTCCCCGAGATATTCGGGCAGGGTAAGACCAAGGACTATCCGCTGTGGTACTGGGCCGGTCAGCAGGTGCTCGATGGCGGGCCGCTCTATCCCAGCGACATTCATCAGTCGTTTGAATTCCTCTATCCACCCTTGCCGGCAATCCTGCTGGCGATCCCGAGCTGGTTCGGCAAGATCCCGCTCTACATCGTCCTGTCGATCCTGAATGCGGTGGCATGGACCTGCACGGGGGTGTTCTCCAACGTCATGACCGGCTCAGGCCGCAGGCCCGGCCCCTGGCTGGACGCGCTGCCTGTCGTCGTCACCGTGAGCTTCGCGTTCGACATGTTCGACCTCGGGCAGCCGAACCTCGTCCTGCTGGCGATGATGCTCTACGGTTTCTGGAGCCTGCGGCATCAGCGCCCCTGGCTTGCAGGCTTCATGTTCGCGCTCGCCACCGCCATCAAGGTGTTTCCTGTCGCGGTGCTGCCTTATCTGATCTGGCGGCGGAAGTGGGCGGCCGTCGTCAGCACGACCGCCTTCATCGGCATTCTTCTGTACGTTGCGCCGGCGCCGTTCCGCGGCTTCGAGCGCAACGCTGCCGAACTTGCGACCTGGTATCGGGGCATGGTCGGGTCGAGCTCGGAAAAGGGCTTTGGCCAGCGCGACGAGCAGAACTGGTCGTGGGTCAACCAGTCGCTGATCGCCGTGACGCACCGGCTGGTGCGGCCGATCAACTACAATCAGGAGGATCCGAGCAAGCCGCCGCGCACGATGAACATCATCGACGTCGACTACAGGACGGCGAACTGGATCGTGCTGGTGCTGTCGGCGTTGCTGGGGCTCGGCTTCGTCGCGGTGATGCCACGACAAGAGCGGCGAACCGCGCGCTCGGATGCGGAGGAGCTCGGCATCCTGTTCTGCCTGATGACGGTCGCATCGCCGCTGGCGCGGCAATACTACTTCATGTGGCTGTTCTTTCCGATGACGGTGCTGATGCATCGCGCCGCCTTCGACGAACGCGCGAATGTGCGGCTGGGGACCTGGCTCGCGCTGGGCGCGGCCGGCATCCTCATGCTGCTGTCGCTGCCGTGGTTTCCCAACGTCATCCAGGCCTGGGGCAACAACCTCATCGCTACCGCCATTCTCGCCGGTAGTCTCGCATGGCACATCCGGCATCCGCCGGTTGCGGCTGGCTCCGACGCCGCGGCAGGGTTAAAAGCGCAGACGCCTTGAGATTCACAAGCCAGGAACACGACCATGTCCAACGCGCAGCTTCAATCCGTGCTCGATCACATCGACAAGGATTTCGACAACAGCCTGGAGCGTCTGTTCTCGCTGTTGCGGATCAAGTCGATCTCCGCGGATCCGGCCTTTGCCGAGGATTGCAAGGCGGCGGCCGAGCATCTTGCCAAGGACATCGCGAGCCTCGGCGTCGCGACCGAGGTGCGGCCGACCGCCGGGCATCCCGCCGTGGTCGGCAAGGCCAAGGCGGGCGGACGGCCTCATGTGCTGTTCTACGGCCATTACGACGTGCAGCCGGTCGATCCGCTCGATCTCTGGCACCGCCCGCCGTTCGAGCCCGTGGTCACCGACCATGCCGACGGCCGCAAGATCATCGTCGCGCGCGGCGCCGAGGACGATAAGGGCCAGGTGATGACCTTCGTCGAGGCTTGCCGGGCCTGGAAGAAAGTAACGGGCTCGCTGCCGGTCGACGTCACCTTCCTGATCGAGGGCGAGGAGGAGGTCGGCTCGAAGAACTTCGTGCCCTTCATCGAGGCCAACAAGGACGAGTTCAAAGCGGACTACGTGCTGGTCTGCGACACCGGCATGTGGGACCGCAACACGCCGGCGATCACGACGTCACTGCGCGGCCTGCTCTATGAAGAGGTGAAGATCACCGCCGCCAATCGCGACCTGCATTCCGGCGTGTTCGGCGGCAGCGCGATGAACCCGATCCGGGTGCTGACCAAGATTCTGGGCAGCCTTTTCGACGATGACAACCGCATCACCATTCCCGGTTTCTATGACGGCGTGAAAGACCTTCCGCCCGACATCCTCGCGCAGTGGAAGAACCTCAACCTCACGCCCGAGATGTTCCTCAAGCCGATCGGCCTGTCGATCCCGGCGGGCGAGAAGGGACGGCTGCTGATCGAGCAGGCGTCCTCGCGTCCGACCTGCGACGTCAACGGCATCTGGGGCGGCTATATCGGCGAGGGCTCCAAGACGGTGATCCCGTCGCACGCCTCGGCGAAGGTTTCGTTCCGCCTGGTCGAGGGGCAGGACCCCGCAAAGATCCGCAAGGCGTTCCGCGACTACGTGTCCGCGCGCATTCCCGGAGATTGCAAGGTCGAGTTCGGCGATCATTCCGCCGCGCCCGCGGTTGCGCTCGACTGGAACATGAAGCCGCTCGCCGCCGCCAAGAAGGCGCTGACGGAGGAATGGGGCAAGGAGACCGTGCTGATGGGCTCGGGCGCTTCGATCCCGATCGTCGCCGACTTCAAGCGCACGCTCGGGCTGGACTCGCTGCTGGTCGGCTTTGGCCTCGACGACGACAACATCCATTCGCCGAACGAGAAGTACGACCTCCGCAGCTTCCAGAAGGGCATCCGTTCCTGGGCCCGCATCCTCGCGGCGCTCGCGGAGGTGAAATAAGGGCGCTCCATCCTCGTCATTGCGAGCGAAGCGAAGCAATCCAGAATCCCTCCGCGGAAAACAGTCTGGATTGCTTCGTCGCAAGAGCTCCTCGCAATGACGAGCGGAGGATGCGGCTGCCCCAAATAAAAACGCCGCCCGGAATTGGGCGGCGTTTCATTCCAAAACGTGCAGAGGTAGGTGACGTCTACCTTACACGGAATCCGGAAAATCTCAAGACCGGTAGCCCGGAAGCTCGCGGTCGAGCTTGCGCAGCAAGGGCGGCCACACGAGGTTGGTGGCGCGCAGCTCGGCGCGGTCGCGGTTGGCGAGCAGCTCGGTGTTCTTCTCGATCGCGATCTCCTCCACCGGGTAGACCGGCGTGCCCAGCGCGCGCGTGCGCACCTGCATCGAGCAGGCGCGTTCGAGGTGGTACATGCGCTCGAAGGCGGAGGCCACGGAGCGGCCGACCGTCAGCGTGCCGTGATTGCGCAACAGCATGTGGTTGTGGTCGCCGAGATCCTTCTGGAGCCGCGGCCGCTCGTCATGGTCGAGCGCGATGCCTTCATAGTCGTGATAGGCGAGATCGTGGGTGACGAGCTGGGCGGTCTGGTTCAGCGGCAACAGCCCTTCCGCGCTGCTCGACACCGCGGTGCCGTCGAGGGTGTGGAGGTGCAGCACGCAGATCGCATCCTCGCGCACCTCGTGGATCGCCGAATGGATGGTGAAGCCGGCCGGGTTGATGCTGTACTCGCTCTCGGAGAGCTGGTTGCCGTGCAGGTCGACCTTGACGAGGCTCGAGGCCGTGATCTCGTCGAACATCAGCCCGTAGGGATTGATGAGGAAATGATGGTCCGGGCCGGGCACGCGGGCGGAGATGTGGGTGTCGACCAGGTCGTCCCAGCCGTAGAGCGCGACGAGGCGATAGCAGGCGGCGAGATTGATCCGTTGCTGCCACTCGGCCTCCGTCATGTTCGACGGCACTTCCTTCAAGCGTGCTTCCGCTGGCGACATGGCAAATTTCTCCGAACCTCGTTGTTGCGGAGGGGGAGCGTAGTCGCGGTGGAAGCTGGCGGCAAGGCGCGTCAAGAGCGCGGCAGTTCAGCGTAGCCCGCATGAGCGAAAGCGATATGCGGGCCGCTCAAAGAGGTCCCGGATGTCGCTTTCGCTCATCCGGGCTACGGTTCAGGAGAAAATGATTACGGCGCCGGGATCGACAGCAGGCTGGAAATGCTGCGGCCGCGGATGTCGTAGACGCGGGCGAACACCACGTCGTCGCGCTTGATCTCGACCATGACGGGCGCGGTCAGGCCCTTGCAGTAGAACTCGCCCAGCGTCATCGCGAAATCGGCGGCGTTGGAGTCCCAGCCGATGGTGAAGTCGGGGCCGAGCGCGACCTGCGCGGGGCGCTGCGGACCGCACACCGCGACCTTCCACTTGCGATTGCTCGGCGGCACTTCCTGGCGCTCGACGAGCTGCTCGCGCAGTTCGTCGGAGGCCTGCTTCAGAGCGAGGCCCCAATAGTCCAGCATGAAGCGGTCGTCGGCGCCGCGCACGGTGCCGGCGATGTGGTTGAAGTGGGTGTACTGGTAGGGATGCAGCCGGATCATCTCGGCGAGCGAGAGCGCCAGGCCGAAGCAGAAGGTGGCGAGCACCACCGGCTGCCAGGTGCGATGGTTGGTGCGCAGGCGCTCCATCGTCCAGGCGAAGGCGACGCCGCCGAGCACCGCCATCGGCGGGATCACGAAGACGAAATGGCGGATGCCGTTGTAGAGCGCCGGCCGCTTCACCATTGCGATCGCGAGCGGCAGCGTGGCGGCGAGCGTCAGCATCAAGAGGATGGTCTTGCGGCGCGCCGGAACCCCGCGGCGCGGCAGCAGCGCGAAGGTGCTGAACACGGCGCCGCCCGTCAGCACCAGCATCACCTCGGGGAGCTGGAGCGCGAACAGCGTCGGCAGATAGGACCAGGGCATGTCGGGTACGGAGACGATCGCGCCGTCGAACATCTCCTTCCAGGGCTTCTCGAAGAAGTGCGAGAAATAGGTCAGCGCCTCGAAGGGATTGCCGGGCTCCATGATCGACCACGGCCAGATCATGCCCATGACGAGATAGCCGAACACGAGGCCGGGCAGCAGCACGTAGACGACATGGGCGAAGCGGCGGATCGCCTCGCGCGCGCCCTCGGTGCGCAGCTCCTCCAGGAGCAGCGGCATGAAGCCGAACAGGGCGTAGACCAGCGCGAGCCCGCCGAGAACGCGGCAGCCGAGCGAAAGACCGGCGCCGAGACCGACGATCAGGATCGTGCGCGGCGAGGGCTGCGGATATTCCTCGGCGAGCCGGACGAGGCCGAGCATCAGGATGATCATGGCCACCGCGAAGGGCGCATCCTTCGGGTTCATGAACATGTGGCCGTAGAAGATCGGGCAGAGCGCGAGCAGCAACAGCGCGGCAAGGCCGGCAAGCGGTCCGCCGATGCGGCGGCCGAGCCGCCATGTCACCGCAAGGCCGACCACGCCGACGATGGCGCCGACCAGGCGGCGCGTCTCGAACAGTTCGAGCGGAATGACCTTGTGCAGGAGGGCTGCGACCATGTCGAAGCCGCCGCCATACATGTAGAGGTTGGCGAAGGAGAGCGCGGCGGTATCCTTGAAACCGGAACCGAACATGCGCAGCAGCAGGTCGGCATATTCAGCGTGAGTGTAGTCGTCCCAGCCGAGCCCGTAATCGCGGAAGGTCAAGCCTGCAATGACGGCGACCGCGGCCAGCACCAGCATGGCGAGATCGTCGCAAGACCGTTCGATCGAGCGCCGCGCTGGCGTGTCGATCGCCGAAGTCGTGATGGATGTCATGGCTATTGGTGACCCGGAATCCCCTCTTGGCCCTGCTGGTGCGCGCGGGCCTGTTCCCCGAATTCCCTATAGCGCAGTTCCATTACCAAGTAATTGGGCATTATGGCTAAATTCCTGATGCGACGCAGCAAATCCGACCAGCTTGGGAGCAGCTCAGAAGTAGCGAGCCGTAGCTGAAGGGAATGTGAATAAGTCCCTGATTTCCTTTCCTTTAGGAACGCCAGCTACAATTGGCCGTTGGCGTGGAACGCAGTATGACGGTATCGTGGCGTGACGGATGTCGCGTGTGGATTCGCGGCCGGGGGTGAGTTCGATGACCTTGGCATTGTTGATCGCGGGGATTTTCGCCATTCTGGCGGGCCTCGTTGCGATCCTGTTTGGCTTCACCGTCAGGGAATTCAGCGTCGGCAGCACCCTCATAATCTGCGGAACCATCGGCGTCTGCTCCGGAATGTTACTGTCCGGCCTCTATCTCGCGGTCGTGGAGCTGAAGGGCATCGCTCGCCGACTGGCTGGTGCGGTCGCGCCCTCCGAGGTTCGGGTCAGGCCCGTGCTGCCGGGACTCGCGACGCCGGGCGCGCCCGAGCCTGTGCCTGCACCTGCAATGAAGGCGGAGCCGACATCGCCAGCCGCAGGGCCGCCGCCATGGCAGAGCGAAGCTGCCGCGCGCGAGCGTCCGCGCCTCGAGGTGCCGCCGGAGCCGGAAGCTGCAGCGCCGCCGCCGGTTCCGGAAGCGCCGCGCAAGCGCAACCTGCTGTTCGCCTCGACCTCGCGCAGGGAGCGCGAACGCGCGCAGGCCAAGGCCGCCGAGGAGGGGCCGCCGCCGCAGGAGCCCGCTGCGCCTGCCGCACCGGAGGCTCCGCCTGCGAGCTTCGAGGATGCCTGGCCGAAGCCGGACCGCATGCGGCCGCCGGAGCCGCCCGCCGCGTCCCGCCGCCCGCCGCCGCGCTCGCCGTCGAGCTTTGCGGAGGCCGCGCCGCCGCCCGCACCGGAGCCTGCCACACCCGCCGAGCCGGCACCCGTGACCGTGCTCAAATCCGGCATCGTCGACGGCATGGCCTATTCGCTCTATTCCGACGGCTCGATCGAAGCGCAGATGCCGGAGGGCATGATGCGCTTTGCCTCGATCGACGAGTTGCGCACCCACCTCGACCAGCGGTCCTGATGCTTGCGGCGCACAAGTAAAGCGCCACCATTCCTGTCGCTTCGCCAGTAATCAGCGCATAGTCGTCAGTCGTCACATTTCAGCCGAACGTATTGTTGACACGGAATACTTCGGTGTCGTCAATCCCGTGAGGATGCAAGGTGGAGAGAGGTCGGGCGCATGTCGGATGCGGGGGCTAAGAATTTCATTGAGCTGACGGCAAGCATCGTGTCGGCCTATGTCGGCAACAATCCGACGCCGGCTGCCGAGATTCCCAACCTCATCAGCCAGGTTCACGGCGCCCTGGTGCGGGTCTCGTCAGGCCGCCCCGAGACGGCAGCGCTCGAGCCGGCAAAGCCGGCGGTCTCGCTGAAGAAGTCGATCGCGCCCGACTATCTGGTGTGCCTCGAAGACGGCAAGCGCTTCAAGTCGCTGAAGCGCCATCTGCGCACCCAGTACAACATGACGCCGGAGCAATATCGGGAGAAATGGGGCCTGCCGGCCGATTACCCCATGGTCGCGCCGAACTATGCGGTGGCGCGCTCGCAGCTGGCGAAGCAGATGGGGCTCGGACAGCAGCAGCGGAAGCGGAAGTAGCGCCACTCATTCCGCCCTCATCCTGAGGAGCCCGCAACGCGGGCGTCTCGAAGGATGGCCGCGGGCGAGATTTCGTAGGGGCCGCAAAAGGCGCTCTTGCGCCGTGCCCACCTTACGCTTCCGCGAGAGCCTCTTTGGCGTCGGTCTTGATCCGCTCGACCATCGAGCGCAGGCCGTTGGAGCGCTGCGGCGTCAGGTGATCGCGGAAGCCGAACTCGTCGAACACCGCGATCGCGTCGGTGGCGAGAATCTCCTGCGGCGTGCGGCCCGAATAGAGCGAGAGCACGATTGCGACCAGCCCGCGCACGATGTGCGCATCGCTGTCGCCGCGATATTTCAGGATCGGCGCGCCATTGCTGCGATCGACCAGCTTCTGGAGCCAGACCTGGCTGACGCAGCCCTGCACCTTGTTCTCGGCCGAATGTTCCGCCTCGGGCATCGGCTCCAGGGTGCGGCCGAGCTCGATGACGTACCGGTAGCGGTCGTCCCACTCGTCCAGAACCTCGAAATTATCCCTGATTTCGTCGATTGTCGTCATATCGGCCCATTGTTCCCCGTTCCCCACAATATAGGGATGCGAAGCCGCGAAATCGATAGGGTTTGGGGGCTAATTCGCCGCCGGACCGCGCCATTCCAGCGCGAGGTCGTCCTGGGTCAGCGTGTCGCGCGGCGCCTCGCTCGCGGCAATGCCGCCTTCGCCGGCCATCGCGATCGAGCCGGTGTGGTCGGGCGCCTTCTTGTCGCTCTTGTCGCTCTTGTCGTTCTTCTCGTTGGTGATCTGGTCTTTCTTGTCGTTGATGATCTGGTAGAGCTTGCGCGCGCCGTCCTGCGCCCGCTGGCCGATGATGGTCGCGGCCTGTCCGCCGACCTCGCAGGCCGTCGGCTGGCGCTTGCAGAACTGGGTCATGTCGGAGACGGCCGCGGTCGCAGCCTGCACCGCGTCGGCAGCGCCGATCTGCGGCAGCTTCTCCGATTCGGGCGTCTTGTCCCGCGGCAGGAGCACCAGCACCAGCCCGAGCCAGAATGTGATGCGGAGCAGAAAGCGCATCTGATCGACCTGTATGTTAGATCCCGCCCGCGGCATTGGCCCGCGCGCATTCGACCTAGCAATCCTCGATAGATCGCAAGTGATTGCCTTGAGCTTAATTCGCGGAAAATTTACGCAAGAATCTTTGCCGTCGACGTTCTCGTAAATTTTCGATTGACGGCGATGTTGTGATTCTGCCGGGATCGCCCATCCACCATTTCGAAACCATGAGCGGACGGGTGAAACCCTGTGTTCACCATCCCCACCGAAGACGTCGCCAAATCGTCTAAAAAGCTCCGCGATGACGCGGTGTCCGGCGCCCGGCCGCGCCGCCTTAGCACTCGTTTAAGGTCGCTCTGACACGGTGGCTCAACGACAAGGAGGCGTTCCGGCGCGTCTTCTAAGACGATTGAGCCGAAGCGCGAGACCCGTGACCGTTTTGAGTATCATCCGCGATTGTCTCGATGCGCTGCTGCATCCCTCCGCGCGTTACGATGCGCTGACGCGAGCGCGCCATCGTGCCTTCATGGCGCCGCGGCTGCTCGGCAGCCTGGCGGCCTTTGCCGTATTCCCGGTCTATCTCGCCATGCGCGGTGCGCCGAGCGCTATCGAGGCTGCGGCCTTCGCGTGGCTGATCGCGCCGATCCTGTTGTCCTGGTTCCTGTCGCGCACCGGCCGCTACGAAGGCGCGCATGTGCTGTCGTCGCTGGCGCTCGCCGGCCTGATCATGGCGATTGCCGGCACCACCGGCGGCATCGAATCATTCGCCGCGATCTGGCTGGTCGTGGTTCCCCTCGAAGCTGCGCTCTCGGCCTCACGCCGCGTCGCAACCTTTGCGTCACTGCTTGCGCTGTCTTGCGCAGGGATCCTGATCCTTGCCGGCCAGTTCGGCTGGCTGGCGGCTGGAGAGGCCAGCGCCGCAGAACGCGGCGTGCTGATGGCGTTCGGCGTCGGCTCGGCGACGCTCTATGCCGCGGGCCTTGCCTTCGGCGCGGAGTCGCTCGCGCGCACCAGCGTGGCGCTGCTGTCGCGCGAGGAAGAGCGCTATCGCCTGCTCGCGCGCAACATGAGCGACGTCATCTCCCGGCATCAGCGCAACGGCGCGGTGCAGTTCATCTCGTCGGCGGCCGAGGCCATGCTCGGCATGCCCGTCGCACAACTGCACGGCCACGGCCTGTTCGACCGCGTTCATGTCGCCGATCGCCCGGCCTATCTCACCGCCTTGTCCGATGCCGCACGTGGCGACGTGCGCAGCGTCGAGTTCCGGCTGCGGCGGGAGCCCGTCGGCTCCGAACGCGGCCATGTCGACTTCATCTGGGTCGAGATGCGCTGCCGCCCGCTCGATCAGGACATGGGCCGCGAGTCCACGCGCGAGGCGGAAGTCGTCGCCGTGATGCGCGACGTCACCGACCGCAAGCTTTCCGAGCAGGCGCTGGATCAGGCGCGTAGCGCGGCCGAGGCGGCCGATGCCGCCAAGACGCGCTTTCTCGCCACCATGAGCCACGAGCTCCGCACGCCGCTCAACGCCATCATCGGCTTCTCCGAGATGATCGCGCAGGAGCAGACCTTGATGCTGGGGGCGGCGCAGCGCAAGGAATACGCCCAGCTCATCAACGATTCCGGTCAGCATTTGCTGTCGGTGGTCAACGGCATCCTCGACATGTCGAAGATGGAATCGGGCAATTTCGAGATTGCCTCCGAACCCTTCTCGCCGCGCGCCTCGCTGATGCATTGCTGCAATCTGCTGGCGCTGAAGGCACGCGAGAACGGCATCGATCTCATTACCGATGCGCCGCAGGACCTGCCTGTCATGACCGGCGATCCGCGCGCCTTCAAGCAGATCCTGCTCAACCTCGTCGCCAACGCCATCAAGTTCACCGAGCGCGGCGGCCAGGTCACCGTGTCAGCGTCGGCGTCCAGCTCGCAGCTCACCCTGCGTATCAGCGACACCGGCGTCGGTATCGCCCCTGACGATCTCAAGCGCATCGGCGCGCCGTTCTTCCAGGCCGGCAAGACCTATCAGCGCCGTCACGAAGGCACCGGTCTTGGTCTTTCGATCGTGAAGAGCCTCGTGGCGTTGCATCTCGGCGAATTGACGGTGCAAAGCAGGTTAGGGGAGGGTACCGCCGTCACCATCAAGCTGCCGCTCGTCTACACGCCGCCGCAAGTCAAGCCGGCCGAGAGCAAGATCGCGACCTTGACGCCGATGCCGCGCCAGGAAACCCAAGACAAACCACAAGACAAACCACAAGACAAACCTCAAGACTTGCATCAAGATCAACTTCAGAACCAACCCGCTCTGGTGAAGAAAAGTGCCTAAGAAGTCTGCAAAGGACGATGCCGCTCCGCGTCGCCGCGGTGCCAAGGCCGCGGTCATCGATGTCGAGACCGAGCGCAATCTCGTGATGCGCGTTCTCCTGCATAGTCCCAAGGACACGCTGGCCGGCCTCGTCGCTGTCGCCGCAATCGGTGCGATCGTCGCCAATGCGCTGTTCCTCCAGACCGGCCGGCATCCGGCGCCGATGTTCGGCACCGTGATCAATCTTCCCGCGCCGTCGTCCGTGTCTCTGTCCAATCCCTTGCCGCGTCCGCGCCCCGTCGGCGCCGATACCTCGCCGCTCGAGCCGCGCGCGACGGAGTTCCGCGCCGAGCCCAAACCTGCCGAAAGAGCCGCCGAGAAGGCCGCGGAGAAGCCGGTCGAGGCGACCGCATCGACGCCGCGCTCGGGCGATCCGATGACCAATCTCGTCAAGGCGACGACCTCGACGTCGCCCTCCGTCGCGCGTCCTCCGGCGCCGATTCCGGTGCAGAGCCCGGCCGCAAAGCGTGTCGCCGGCGTGCAGCGCGCGCTGGCCGAATACGGCTACGGCAATCTGAAGATCACGGGCACGATGAGCGGCGAGACCCAGTCCGCGATCCAGAAGTTCGAACGCGAGCACAAGATGCAGGTCACCGGCCAGGTGTCCGATCGTCTCCTGCGCGAGCTTGCGGCCGCGATCGGCCATCCCGTCGAATAACCGTTAGGTTAGCGCGCATCCAAAATCCCAATCGTCCTCGCTGCATTGCGCGGCGAAGGTCCTCTCATGATTGACTTCGGTTTATTTTGTAGTTACAAAATAAGCCTTGAAGATCGTTTGGGACGAGCCAAAGCGCCGAGCCAATCTCGACAAGCACGGGATGGATTTCGCTGATCTCAACGAGGCTTTCTTCGGCATGCTCTGGTCTTGGCCTCGTATCGCAACCGTTGGCGAGCGATCGGCCTCAGCATTCGTGGCGTCATCTCGGTCATCGTCGCGACCCTTGGAGCCGAGGGCGTCAGCATCATCAGCATGCGCCCTGCCAGCAAGAAGGAAAGGGAGCTCTATGAAGGGAACCGCCGCTAAGAAAGGCTACTCTGCGCGGGACATGCGCGCGGTGAGCGATAATCCGGAATGGACCAAGGATGACTTTGCCAGGGCCAAGTCATTCGACGAGGTCTTTCCGGCGATGCGGAAGGGCCGGGGGCCCAATAGAGCCCCAACAAAACGACAGGTGACCTTGCGTCTCAGCCCCGATGTGGTCGACTATTTCAAGGCGGAAGGCCCGGGTTGGCAGAGCCGAATTGATGAAGCTCTCATCAAGGTGGTGAAGCGCAAGCGCAATTCTGCCACGGGTTAGTCGATGCGTTTGAAATCAAATATCTGGGTGGCGGCTTACCTGCGCCGCTGCCAGACCGACGGCGTGTTCGGCGCCGTGCGCCGCCGCGGGGCCGAGGAGGCGGGCGCGGTGTTCGTCAAGGTGTCGCTGCTCGACGGCAATGCGATGCTGTACGTGCCGGCGCCGCAGACCGTCTATGACGACGGCCGTCCGGTCGATCGCTTCTTCGTGCCGGTCGCGCCGCAGCCCTTGCCGGACCATACCATCGAGGAGCGGCTGACCAGGGAAATCCGCTTCGATCCGGACGCCTGGATCGTCGAGACCGAAGATCGCGCGGGGCGGCATTTCCTCGAATTGGCGAAGACGTGATTGGTGCCCTCGTCGTCATTGCGAGCGTAGGCGAAGCAATCCAGAATCTTTCCGCGGAGGGACTCTGGATTGCTTCGCTGCGCTCGCAATGACGAGATTGGGTGCGCCCCGTACTGAAGGCGAGCGTTGGCGAACTAGCGGTCCGATCCGCCGGAGCCCGTCCGTACCGCAGGCGCGGAGCCGGGCTGCACGCCGGGCCGCGTCTGGCTTGCGCCCGCACGGGCGCGCTGGCGTTCGCCGTCGTGCAGCGAGGACTGGTACTTTGCGCGCGTGACCGCGAGCGTCGAGCCGCGCCAGGCCGCCAGCATCACCAGCGCCGAGCGGTCGCTGAGGCGGTCGTAGAGCCGGGACAGCCGGTACACCTCGTTCACGGAGGTGCCGATCTCCGGCTTGAAGAACAGCAGGATGCGCTGGAAGTTCGGGCTCGGCATGTCGAGCGCGCGCGCGGCGACAGCGATCGCCTCGCCGCCGGGATCGTCGACGATCTCTGCTGCGACGCGCGAGGGCAGGATCAGGCTGTCGCCGAGCTCGTAGATGAAATTCTCGACGTCGCCGGCGATCGCCGCCATTTCCAGGATCTGGATCGCGCGCCTGGCGCGCACGGTCGGAATCCGCGGCGCGGCCTTCAGCGGCGTCTGCGCCAGATTGTGCAGCATCAGCGCGCGCTCGGATGTGCCGGCGCGGAAGAACATGTCGTGGATCTCGGCGGCATCCTTCGGCTGCATCGCCATGTTCGCGGCCATGCGCTGCTCGGCGTCGGTGGGGGTGTGGACCGGGGTTGATGCCGGCGCCGAAGTGGGAATCTCTCGCGCCAGCGGAACCCTGCGGCCTTCCTGCGCGGCGACCAGCCCGAGCTTCTGCAGGACCGGGACGGGCGTCGACGGATAGGTCGCAAGCCGCGCCTTGACGGCGGCGCGCGTCGCATCGTCGACCTGGTCGATCAATCGGGTGGCGAGTTCGACGAATTGCCGCTGCTCGTCCTCGCTGTGGACGCGCGTCTGGACATAGAGGTCGGTCAGCACGCGCAGCAGCGTCGGGCGGACATCGACGCCTTCGCGACGGGACAGGTTCATCAGCCCGTCGAATCCGGGAAACAGCGACTTGGTCATGGAGGCGTACGCAACTCGGAAGAGATACTTGCGGGCGAGCCTATCGCAGGGTCCTTTAAAGCCTCGTTAAGGAAAATGAGCCGTGAAGGTGGCCCTGCAATTTAAGCGGTTCCGTGCCGCAACGGGACGCCGCAGCCGGCCCGTGCGGTTACGGTCCAACGGCCGTGTTTACACCCCGTTAACCATGAGCTGATCTTAATGATCCCGATGTTGCAGGGGCGCGTTTGGTCGCGCGGCAATTGAAGAGAGCTGACATGGGGACCATCATCGAATTTCCGGCCGGTCGCCGGGTGGGCTCGTCGGGGGAAGTCACACCGCGCACGGAAACGGGAACGATCGTGATCCTCCCCGTGATCCGCATCGAGCGTGAAACCGACGAAACCAGCGGCGATCGCGGACCGGAGCAGGGCACAGCGCCGGGGCGCCGTCGTCGCCGTCGCTGAGATCCGGCTTCGTGCAATGCCGGAAGCCAACCGTCATATCCGGTCCATCCTGCGCGCGCTGATCGGCGCGACGCTTGGTCTTGTTCTTGCCCTTGCTCTCGGCGCCTGTAGCGGCGGCGATTTCGGCCGCACCCGCGCCGACATGCGCAGCGACGACATGCATCGCTGGCTCGGGGCCGAGGCCACCTCCAGCGTCGGCCTGAGGCCCTCGCAATTCCAGCTCACCGACGAGGAGCGCCAGCTTCGCGACCTCGCCTATCCCATGATCGAGCCGCCGCTGTCGCGCCCCGCATGGAAGAGCGTGTTCGGCGACTACAAGGCGCTGCCCTCGCCCTGGCGGCAGAAGATCGTGTTCGACCGCACCATGTACGGCCGCACGCTGATCGACGAGCCGCACCGTTCGCATTCCTCGCGCTATGCGCAGCTCATCGAGGATGTGCGCAACGACATCACCCGTTTCGAGCCGTTCTTCGCCTCCGCGATCCGCGTCATCGATCTCGACAGGAAGCGCGATGCCAGCATGACGCGCGTCTCCGCGCTCTCGCCGCGGGAGAGGGACGACGCGGTCGCGCGCATGCAGGAGAACTCGCTGATCGTGCAGTGGGTGCAGCAATGCCTGGAGCAGCGCGTCTCGTCCTATCGCTGGGCACTGGAGCGCCTGGTGATCCAGGCGCCCGACGGCATGGCCGCCGATGCCGACCGCCTGATCGGCGAGCTCGCCGCCCAGACCGCCAACCCGCCGGTCGCAGGCCAGCCGCCCTACGGCCGCGCGGTCATCTCGAAGGGCTGAGGCCGCAACGCCACGTCCTGCGGCGGCGTGAACCAGCGCTGGAGCGCATCCTCCAGCCCGTCGATGCCGTCCCCTTCGCCGGCCCAGGCGACGATGCCATCGGGACGCAGCAGCACGGCGCTCAAGCCGAGCCGATCCCTGGCATCGTTTGCGACATGAATGATGCGGTCGCCCCAGCGGCGTGCAAGGGCGCGAACGGATGCACATGAAGCGAACTCCAGCAGTACGCCGCGGCCCGTCCTGAGCAGCCTCCGCCGCGCGCGTTGAAGCTGAACCACGGCGATCAGCCGGCGTGCGCCCCTTGAGCGAGCCGAAGACGCCGGCCGACTGTTCGCGCTATGGCAGCCGGGGCCTCCTCGGGGATGGCGAAGCAGGAACTCGCGTTGATCTCGCACAGCACGTACGTGTCGGCGCCGGCCGCGTCTTTCGGGCCGTAGAGGAAGTCCGCGTCCCAGATGACCGGTAGCGACGCCTCGTCGATGTCCAGCAACTCCATCATGCCCGGCGTCCATTCGTTCTCCATCGACCTGCGGAGCGCCCCGAATTGCGGCGCATCGGGCCCGTGCATGACCCGCGGGCCTGGTTGCGCTTCGGGCGAGTCCGGGCCTTCGGGCGGCGGCGGGATCAAGGCCTTGATCCGCTGGTGCCCGAAGCCTGCGACCTTGGAGCCGCTCATGTAGCAGCGGATCATGCCATCGGGCAGGCGCGGCTGGAAAATCTGGTCGATGATGCAGCCGCCCCAGCCGAAATACGGTTCGCATCGCGCGATGAAGGCCTCGAGCGGAACATCTTCGGGCATGCTGCCGCGTTGCGCATGGAGCACCCGCACGACGGACTCCGTGTCTGGCAGCGCTTCGACCTTCCAGACGCCCTGGCCTCCATTGCCGCGATTTTGCTTCAGCACGCGGGGGCCGTTCGCGCGAAGACGTGACGGAAATTCGGCGCGGAACGCCGCGGCGTCCTCATAGCGATGCGTATCGGCGCCCCAACCCAGACGGCGCGTTCGATAGAGCACGTCCTTGACGCCCATCTTCAGGATCACGTCCGGATGTGCGCTGACCCATGGTCCCTGCGCGGCAACGTCGCGCAGCAGGTCATCGAGATGAGCGCGTGTCTTGCCCTGGTGGATCGGATCGACCCAGACGAGCACGCCGTCGGCTGCGAGCAATTGATCGCGGACCGCGTCGGCGACGCTTTCGTCGTAGATCACAGGTCGGGCCTCGATGCCGGCAGCGGCGAATGCTTCGAAGACGCGCACGAAGCGGCTGTTCTGCGCGGTCGCCTCCCGGCGCGCGGCAGCGTCTCCGCGTGAGAGGATGGCGACGGTATGTCGGTGAGAAGGGTGTCGTTCGGTGTCCATGCGCAAGCTCCACGAGTGGCGTGCTGCGCAGAGCTTGGACCGAGGTCTCGCGGGGAGTCTGCTTTGTCCCCGTAGGGGTCACCTTACGTGAGATGGTCCTCGGATTTCAAGTCGTCCTTGGCTCAGTTCCATCCCAACTGTGAACTCTTCGTGAGGTGTCCTCGGACATCGCCCGTTGACAGCCCGGCTCTGCGGGTTTCTATTCGGTGCGACGGGGATATGCGATCTCCCCGTGAGGCGACATGCCCAAGAATCGCGTCCTGCTTTTCGCCAAGGACGCAGCATGTCATCCAGCATCTCGATTCCATCCCACTTATCATATCGGTCCTGCGCATCACGCCGGCACTCGTCGGCGCGCGTGTCGACTTGGGCTCGGACCCTCGCTTGGATTCGAGGCGGGCTGCGGACTTCACCTGTGGCGGGGACGACCACCAGGAGAATGAGCATGCAAACACCGACACTTCTTCACTCTCTGCTGTTTCTGGCGATCATGGGGAGCGTGTCGACAGCACATGCGCTGACCCAAGATGAGCTGATCGCCAGGATCCAGGCGGCCGGATACACGCAAGTCAGCGACATCAAGTCGACCGCGGAGGGAATCACCGCCAAGGCCATCAAGAACGGCAAGCCGGTGCGGCTCGTCGTCGACAGCGGCGGCCAGATCAAAGAGCAGAACTAGGCTTTGGAAACCGGATTGAGCTTGAGGGAGTAGACCAATGCGTAAGACAATCTCGGCGCTGTTGGCTATCGGCGCCTGCTGCTTCGCCAGCGCCCACGCGCAGGGCATCGACTGGCAGAAGGTCGACGAAACGCTGGGCCGGAAGCCCTCCGTCGCGGACGATGTTCACCGCTATGGCTTCCCGCGCACCGATCTCTCGGTGACCTTGGACGGGGTGACGATCAAGCCGGCGCTCGCACTTGGCGGCTGGGTCGCGTTCAAGCCCGCACATGGCGGGGCCATGGTCATGGGCGACCTCGTGCTCCTCGAGACCGAAGTCAATCCCGTCATGGCGAAGATGATCGCGAGCGGTCTCGAGATCACCGCCGTGCATAATCATCTCCTCCGCGCAAACCCGGCGACGTTCTACATGCACATCGCCGGTCACGGGGATCCGGTCAAGCTGGCCTCCGCAATTCACGATGCGCTCGCCGAAAGCAAGACCCCGCTGACTTCAGCGGCGCCGGCGAGCCAGGCGCCCGCCATCGACCTCGATACGGCGAAACTCGACCAGATCATCGGCGTCAAAGGGCAGGGCAATGGCAGCGTCTACCAGTTCAACGTGAAGCGGCGGGACCCGATCACGGACGACGGCATGCTGTTGACCCCCGTCGGTGCGATGGGCGTTGCGATCGCCATCAATTTCCAGCCGACCGGCGGCGGCAGGGCGGCCATCACCGGCGACTTCGTGCTGACCAGCGACGAGGTGAACCCGGTCGTCGCGGCGCTGCGGACGCACGGCATCGAGGTCACGGCGCTGCACAGCCACATGCTGAACGAGCAGCCGCGGCTCTTCTTCATGCATTTCTGGGCCAACGATGATGCGATCAAGCTGGCCGAGGGCCTGCGGGCGGCACTGGACAAGACCGCCAGCACGAAGAGCTGAAAGGATTGAAGACAATGAGCGAAGAGAAGCGAGCCGCCGCAGAGTGCCGCGATGAAGTCGCCGCGCCCACCGATCCGCCCACTTCGGGCGGACCACAGGCGAAGCAACCGGCCGTGAGGCCATTCGACACGATCGTCTTTTGCGGCGATGCGGAGCAGGTCCGATCCGGCTTCGCGCTCGCCCTTGGCGCACTGGAGGTCCGAGACGATCTGCTGCTGATCGACTGGACGAACAACTGACCAGTTCGGGGATCAGGACAGCCGATGAACTGCACCGTCTTGACGTTTCCGTGGCGACCTTCTGCATGGGCGAGGCTCGCCCTGGCATCCATGCCGGCTCTGTTAGTGGGAGGGAATACCGTGGCCCAGACCTTGAATTTCGACAACGTGCCCGCCGGAATGCCGCCCGAAGGCTGGACTTTGACGATGACGGGAAAGGGGAAACCGAAATGGACTGTCGAGGCCGAGCCCTCGGCGCCAAGCAAGCCGAACGTTCTCAAGCAATCCGGACAGGCGACTTTTCCGGTGGCCATCAAAAGCGATACCGCCATTCGCGATGGCTTCGTCGAGGTGAAATTCAAGGCCGTCGCCGGCTCCGAGGATCGCGCCGCGGGAATCATCTGGCGCGCCAAGGATGCCGACAATTACTACGTCGTCCGGGCCAACGCGCTGGAGGATAACGTTGTGCTCTACAAGACGATCAACGGCATTCGAACGTCGTTGGACATCGTCGGTCGCAAAGGCGGCTATGGCGTCAGCAGGCCGGTGCCGTCCGGGCAATGGCACGCGCTGCGTTGCGATTTCGCGGGAAGCCGGTTCAAGGTGACCTATGACGGACAGCCGTTATTCGAGGTGGAGGACGCCACCATCATGAATGCCGGCATGATCGGCCTGTGGACCAAGGCGGATAGCGTGACCCTGTTCGATGATCTGGCATATGGTGAGACGAAATAGACGTCTGTCCAGCTTTGCCGGAGTTAGCCATGAACGTTCGATGCCTGCCTACGGCTGCGGCGGAAAGCGGTCGAATGTCGGCAGTTCGTGCGCATGCTCCATCCAGCGCAGGCGCTCGGCGACCTGCATGTGCATCGTCGGCGGGACGGCATCGGGATCGTCGTAGGTCGCGCTCTGGACGTCGATGACGCCGGGCTGCATGCTGGTGACGTAGAACAGACCGGTTCCGCAGTCGCCGCAGAAGTGCCGCCGGCCATGTTCCGACGAGCGATACACCTTGGGCTCACCCTTGGTCAGCTTGACGGCATCCTCCGCGTACATCGTCCAGCCGACCACCGGCGCGCCGGCGTGAAGTCTGCAATCGCGGCAGTGGCACAGCGCGTGCATGATCACGTCGCCCTCAATTTCATAACGGATTGCACCGCAGTGACAACCGCCGGTGATGGCGCTCATGCGTTCCTCCCGATTGAAGGTGGTCTTGCAGACCGATAACGCCGTGGATTTGTGGCTTCAACGTCGCAAATCGATTTGCGACTGCGTCCTGCTGTCGCCTGACAGCTCCTGCCATTGCGGCCGCGGTTAGATTGCTTTGATGCAGGCCAGGCGAGGTTCGGGCCCAATCTCGGTATGAGGATGTCATTGAAACATCATACTGCGTCGGTTATTCTGGCACGGCATATCTTGGCGGAATAAGGCGGCACTTGGTGGCCGTGGTTGAGTGCAGAGGCATCGCTGTGCGTAAGGCCGTCTTACGGATTCTTTCCGTTGTGTCGTCGTCGGCTTTTTTGACGATCCCGGCTGAAGCGCACGACCCTCTCACCGAACTGTCGCCTGTAACGGTCGCTGCCGAGAAGCAGCCGCGCAAGCGCATTGAACGATCCAAGCCGCATGTAACGCGAGGCGCAAGCCGTGCGAATCCCGCCTCGGACCGGTCATCCCTCAGCGGCAGCGGTTCGGCGACAGACGCAGCCGCCGAAAGGGCCGCAGCCATGCAGCCGACGGCCGCCAGCGCCGTCACGTTCACCGGCCAACAAGTGAACGCAATACCTTTTTCCCGTCCGGGAGAGGCGCTCGAGATCGTTCCGGGTTTGATTGTCACTCAGCATTCGGGTGAAGGGAAAGCCAATCAGTACTTTCTGCGCGGCTTCAATCTCGATCATGGCACGGATCTCGCAATCTCCGTTGACGGCATGCCGGTCAACATGCCGACGCATGGCCATGGTCAGGGATATGCAGATATCAATTTTCTCATTCCCGAATTGATCCGTTCGGTGAATGTCCGGAAAGGACCCTATTTCGCCGATGTCGGCGACTTCGGTTCGGCCGGCGCGGTCGACATCGACTACGTCAAGCGCCTTCCGAAGAATCTCGCGGAGGTGACTTACGGCAGCTTTGGCTATGCCCGTAGTCTCGCTGCGGGATCTTATGATGTGGGTGCTGGTACATTGCTCGCGGCCTTCGACGCGACCAAGTACAACGGTCCCTGGGACGTCGGCGACGACGTGCGCAAATTGAACGGCGTCCTGCGCTATAGCCAAGGTACCGTCACCGACGGCTTCTCGCTCACCGCAATGGCCTACTCGAACGGCTGGAATTCGACCGATCAGGTGGCGCAACGCGCGATTGACCAGGGTATCATCAGTCGGTGGGGGACACTTGATCCAACGGACGGCGGCACCTCGAGCCGTTTCAGCGTATCCGGCAAATGGTCGCAGTCCAGCGTGTACGGTCAAACCGACGTCAGTGCCTATGTCATTCGATCCGACCTGCGGCTCTTCAACGACTTCACGTACTATCTGGACGACCCCGTCAATGGCGATCAGTTCAGCCAACTCGATGGTCGGACGCTTGGCGGGATCGATGCGCGTCACACATTCGACTGGCGCTTCGCCGGGCTGGAAACTCAGACGCGCGTAGGCGTGCAAACGCGCTATGACGACATTCATGTCGGCCTGTTCAAGACCGCTCAGCGCAACTTGCTGTCCACGGTGCGAGAGGATCGTGTTCAAGAAGGTAACGTCGGCATCTGGACGGATAGCACGACGCGCTGGACTGGCTGGTTGCGAACCACGGTCGGGCTGCGCGAGGACTTTTTTGCCGGCCACGTCTTCAGCGACACGCCGGAGAATTCAGGCAATGCACAGGCCTCGATGATGAGCCCGAAGGCGGGGATTGTTCTCGGTCCGTGGTTCAAGACCGAATTCTACGGAAATGCCGGTTACGGCCTGCATAGCAACGACATTCGTGGCGCCACGATCACGGTCGATCCCAACGACAAGGTAACCCCGCTTGACCGGGTGCCTCTGCTCGTGCGCTCGCGCGGCGCCGAACTTGGTATCCGGACGAAGGCAATCCCCGATCTCACCAGTTCGCTCGCCGTTTTTGTTCTCGATTTCGACTCTGAACTGCTGTTTGTCGGTGATGCCGGCACGACGGAGCCGAGCCGGCCGAGCCGACGCGTCGGCGCGGAATGGACCAATCATTACAAGCCTCTCCCCTGGCTCGGTTTCGATCTCGACGTTGCATACACCAAGGCGCGATTTACCGACTATGATGTGGTGGGCGACCACATCCCGGGCGCTCCAGCCTGGGTTGCCAGCGGCGCCGTCACTTTCGGCACGGAGACGGGCTGGTTCGGCACTTTGAAGGCCCGCTATTTCGGCCCGCGCCCGCTCGTCGAGGACGACAGCGTGCGCTCTCTCTCGTCGTTCATTGTGAATGCGCGTGTCGGGTACAATTTTGACAACGGGCTTAGACTTCAACTCGACGTGCTCAACCTCTTCGACACGCGAACAAACCAGATCGAGTATTATTATCTGTCGCGTTTGCCGGGCGAGCCGATCGAAGGCGTTGCCGACCGGCACGTTCACTCGGCCGAGCCGCTCGCCGTGCGCCTCACTGCGGCGGCCAAATTCTAGGACGTGATCTCATCAATCTGCCACGCTGACAAAGCGCCAATGTCCGGTGTGCCCCGATAGCCGACGTATTGCTGCAGAGCAGGGTAATGGCGCGATGGGCCATAAACTGCCATTGAAGATGAAGGCACGATTCTATCCTGACCTGCTTTCTTCCCGATGTCGCAAAGTCTATCTTGGTTGAAAGGACACGAGAGGCAGCGAAATGCTACCGGCTCCAATCACTTATTGCTTCTCCCGTTGTCGCGGGCTCTGCCCTCACACTTGGGTCGTCGCGACTTTCGCAATCATGATGGCCTCCGCTCCACTGCAGGCTTCAACAGCACCAAAAATGTCAGCGTGCGGATACCTCGCTGATCTAATTGATAAGGCACCGCCATCAGGGCCGTTGTTCCTGCCCAGCTATCCGACCGTCGAATCGGGGCCTCTGCATGGCGCCGCCTACCTCTATGACAATGCGGTAGCCGCCATCGCATTGGTCGGTTGCGGTGAGCAAGACAAAGCGCATCGGATTGGCTCGGCGATTCTCTGGGCCATCGACAACGACCGCACCTGGCATGATGGACGGCTCAGGAACGCCTACGCCGCGGGTGTGGTGGCGAATGGCCCCGTTAAACTTCCAGGGTGGTGGGACAATACTCAGAACAAATGGTTAGAGGATCGATATCAGGTGGGCAGCGATGTTGGTAACATGGCATGGGCCATGTTGGCGTTGCTGTCGATTGATGATGTGAACACCGGCTCTCGGTTCCGCGATGGCGCAGCACGGCTTGGCGCCTGGGTCGCGCAATGGGCCGATAAGCGCGGCACTGGCGGTTTCACGGGTGGTACGTTTGGGCACGAACCGACGCCGGAAGTGCGGACGTGGAAATCGACTGAACATAATACTGACCTCGCCGCCGCGTTTGGCCTTCTTGCGATCCGTACAGGCGATTCGCGTTGGCGTGATAAGGCAACGGCTGCTGAGCACTTCGTAAATACGATGTGGGATCCGGTATGCGCCTGTTTCGCCGCAGGGACCGCTGAAGACGGCGTCACGCACAATCCGATTTTGGCTCTGGATGCTCAGATCTGGCCTTTAACAGCGCTTCACGGAGCGGCCGGGAAATTTGCATCAGCAATGACGACCGCCGAACAGCGAATGAGTGTCGGCGGGGGCTTTTCTTACGGTGAAGACCGGGACGGTGTGTGGACCGAAGGGACGGGCCAAATGGCTCTCTTGATGAAATTGCTCGGCCGGACTGAGAGGGCAGATTCGTTGATCGCTGTAATCGAATCCCAGAGGTCGCCCGACGGTGGGTTCTATGCCACAACTGTCCGCGAGTTACCGACCGGGTTCGTGTTGGACACCGATCCGACCAAGCCGCGACTCTATTTCCGATTGTCACATCTTGGCGCAGCTTCGTGGGCTGCCCTCGCGGAACGTGGGTTCAATCCCTTTACGGTGACAAAAGGACTTCCGTAGTTGAGCCGCGATGCTTCTCGTCTCGGCCTCTCTTTTGGTCTTTTTTGATTTCGATATGTCTGCGAAGGGTCAAAAGCTGCCTTTGCCAGCTTGCACGGCCCTGTTCGGGTCACCTCCGGGAAGCAGACTCTCAGCGCTCTCAGCGGCCAAATTCTAGGCCGTGAACTCATCAATCTGCCACGCCGACAAAGCGCCAAAGTCCGGTGTGCCCCGATAGCCGACGTATTGTTGCAGAGCAACGAAATGGCGCGATGGGTCAGCAGCGGACCTTGGGCCACTCTTTGCTCAATCAGGACCTTGAATAGTCATTGGCCAACAGCGAACACAACTCTATGGAGCCCGCAGCCACGACGTAAACGGGCATGAATTGATGGAGCGGAGGGGCCTGAAGCCCAACGTACAGACAAGCGAAAGCGATTGCTGATCCTATTGCCGCCATCAAGGGGGCCCTCACCACAATAGGCGCGACTCGCGCCAGCCCTGCATCGACTATTAGAGATAGCCAAGAAACCAAGGTCGCGCCGTAAGCAGGGTCGCGGAGTGCGGCGCCCATCCCATCCCGAACAATTGCCCAAAGAAGTGAGCCCATCACGCCCAAGATCGGGCCGAAGACGATATAGACCCACCCTCGCTTCATTTCAGACCCGAATCATTAATGAGCCCCGAATAGCATCTCATCGGGAGTGTCGAAGCGCGTTTACAACTTTCAGTTAACGCGGTATTGTTGGCTGAAGAGTGTTACTGGGGCATGGGCTGACATTGTGACCTTGAAGTCCCCTTTGGGTCACAAGCGGCTGTCCCGGCACAGTCCGACCTGGGTCCGCTCACGGCCCGAGAAGCCGGCAACACGGCGATTGACAGATGATAGCCAAGGGCCATGAGCGCGAACGCGCGTACCGGCCGTTTAGCTGGCATTGGTGCTTGGTGTTGCAAGCTGGCACGCGTCCGACTGTGTGGGGCTGCTGTGAAGCGCACAAAACAGACGTTGGCTTTAGTTGGCTCGACGCTGTCGATGACCGTCGTTGCGGGCGCAACTTACTTTCTGTTTTGGCATAAGAGCCTGACGGCAATTCTTTCCTTTGTGGCTATCGTCCCGGTCTTCCTAATTCTCGCGCTCGGCCTCCTGAAACTAGCGCGTGCTAGGTGAGCACAGCGCCGCATGTCGGCTTTGGGTTAACCCCTGGCGTGGCAATACCGCGTGGCCTCGGAGAGCTGACCTCGGCCTTTCGATGTCGAGCGGCAGCTACGGGTCAAGACCCGACATCAGCTAAGGCCGACACCTTGTCCGCTGCGGTCCAAGAACTGCTCGTTCCAGCTGGTCAATATTAATTGAGTTCGCTGTTAGTCGACCTTGGCTCCTTCGACGTCTAGCTCAAACGGCAGACCCTGACGCTGTCCGGAGCTGTTGCACAAGCTCTCTCCTCCAACCTTCATCGACGCTGCATCGAGGCAGCCAATACTTCGCTCCGCACACAAATCACTTTGACGCGCTCGTCGGGCATGAGGTCCCGACCAATGGAGGTTCCAGCCAGGTAGGCCTGTCCATGTAGGAAGCATGTTGCCGGACTTCCGAACTCAGCCGGGACCCGAAAGACAGCTGTCGCATTGTGCCGTGTGCACTCTCGAAGATCGGGTGCGGCAGCAGCCGAGCAGATAAGAACCAGCGCCGTCAGCATCCCGGAAACTCCGATCTACCTGGCTGAAAGACCAACCGTCTTTGACATCGCCGCAGTTTCCTCCGCCACCCGTTGCCGCGGCGTCAAAACCGCCACTTGGTGAGGAGAGGCGGGCATGCCGTCCCAGGTAAGAGTAGGATTGGGAGCCTGCTCTTCGACGTTCGCTGATCCGAGCACCGCCACCTGATGCCGGGAAACCGGAAAGCCGAGCAATTCAAACGTTGGCAGCTCTCCAGCTGCCGCATTTGCTCCCTGTAAGGAAACGGCAAGTGCTGCACTCAATAACAACCTGTACATGGCATTCTCCCTAAGAAAACAGAGATACTCGCGCCACGACTTTCAGATTGACCTTATTTCAGTGCGCCGACGCTCCATGTGCGCCGCAGGCCCAGCATCGGGCACACCGTCACTCAGCGAAAGAGCGAACTCCCCCCGAGGTCCTGGGAAATTTGCCTGACGTCGAACCAAGCAGTACCGGGCGGCCGCTGTATGTTGTAGTCTGAAGAGAGCATCCGCGGGGCGATGGCCATGCATCTTCGGCGCCGGCCGGTGTTTGATCTCAAATGGTCGCTATTGAAGCAGGTAGCAGCCGTCGCGCTACTCTGTTTTCTTGGTGGAGCGGCGATCTCCGTGCACCAGGCAGCAGAGGAGACGTTGAAGGCCAACCGGACCGTAGGGGTTGTTGTTGGCAGGTTTCTGGAAATGCGGCTTCTGTCCCGCGAACCGCAGTCTGTCTCCAGACAGGGGGTTGATCTGCAAATTGATCTGCAAAGGCGCTTTCTTCAGATGGACGGCTTTCTCGACCAGCTGATGAGCCCGGGTCAGTGCATGCAGCTCAATGAAGCCGGGAAGGATGCCATCTCGCGCTGTCTGGGTTTCCACGTTCAGGCGGGCGAGGCACCAGCATGGTTTTCGGCCTTCTATCAGCGGGCGTTTGGTAGTCGGATGACTTACGAGCGTCCCGTCACGCGTCAAGGTGCCGTAACTGGTACGCTCGTCGTCAGCTCGAACCCATCAGCCGTGACGGCGCGCGCCTGGTCTGAAATCTCGCGGATGCTCGGCCTCTCCGCCGCGACCATCGGTGCTCTTGGTATCCTCGTGTATTTTGTCGTCGAGCGCGCGCTGCGGCCGACGAGAGACGTCGTCAGCGGCCTCAACCGGTTGGCTGCAGGCGATCTGAAGTGCCGTCTCCCGCCGTTCCGGCTTGCCGAGTTGCAAAGAATAAGCAAGGTCTTCAACGATCTGGCGAACACCCTGGAAGTCGCGACCTCCGAGCGCGCCGACCTTGCGCGGCGTCTGGTGGAAGCCCGGGAGCAGGAAAGGCGTCACCTCGCGCGCGTGCTTCATGACGAGCTGGCCCAGAGCCTCAGTGCCATGAGTGCGACAGCTGCTTCGATCAAGGTCACCGCCTCGACTGATTGTCCCTCTCTTGTTCCCGAAGCTCAGGTCCTGACGGAAACTGCGGGCCGTATCATGAAGGCGCTACGCAGCACCGTGCAGGAGTTGAGAGTACAGGAGATCGACGATATCGGGCTGCTCACGAGCCTTGAGGGATTAATCGCCGATCATAATCTCCGCGGTTCCGGGAAGACCCAATTCCTGCTGGAGGCGCACGGCGACGTGAACGCGCTCCCCCTGGCGGTTACTTGTCACATCTTTCATATCGTTCAGGAAGGTCTGACAAACGCTGCCAAGCATGCGCAGGCGGCCATCGTGCGTGCCGTGGTGCGTATCGACCCTGCGCCACAGTCTGGCGCCGGCTTGGTGGAGGCGACCGTTGAGGACGATGGTGCGGGATTGGCGCGCGAGATCAGGGGAGAGGTTGGTTTTGGCCTCGGACTGATCGGGATTCGCGAGAGAACGCTCGCGCTGGGTGGGGAGATGAGCGTTGTGCCGAGGCCAGAAAAAGGCCTCATCCTCAGCGTCAGAATTCCCGTGACGAGTACCACCGGTCCAGCGCCATGAGGCCGCGAAATATCAGCGTCATGCTTGTCGATGACCACGCGGTTGTGCGTGAGGGATACCATCGGCTTCTTGAAAAACATGAAGGCATTACTGTCGTCGCCGAGGCAGCCGATGCGGCCGGCGCCTATCAAGCCTACAAGAGCAACAATCCCGATGTTGTGGTGATGGATGTTTCATTGCCGGGTCGCGGCGGCATAGATGCCATTCGACAGATACGTCAGTGGGATCCAAACGCGCGCCTGCTGGTTTTCACCATGCACTTGAGCGCGACATTCGCTCTGCAGGCCTTCCGGGCGGGTGCAAAGGGCTTCGTCACCAAAAGTAGCCCGCCCGAATTGCTCGTTAGTGCGGTGTGCGACGTGGCTGCCGGCCGTGTTGCAATTTGCCCCGAGGTCAGTGAGGCGATCGCAAGGAGCCGACTACAGGAAGATGCAAGTGTCATTGACACTCTTTCCCCTCGCGAATTCGAGGTACTGCGAATGTTGCTCGATGGCCGGACGGCCGAAGAGATAGCCGCCGCATTCAATCTCAGCCCGAAGACGGTCTCGAACTATCACTACGCCATCAAATCGAAGCTTGGCGTTTCATCCGACGTTGAGCTCGTGCTTTTTGGCCTGCGAAGCGGCCTGGTAACGCTAGTGGAGGAGCGAAAGCACTAAACAAGTTCCGATCTGCCTACCGGCTGGCGGGTCAAAAGCTGACATCACGGCGGGCACGGCGAAGGTCCGCTATGGGGCCACAGGCGGAAAAGGCAAGTTGGCCGCATCTCATCGCGCTTTAGGGCCACGCCCTTTTTTCGCTTCTTCTTCCGATAGCAACGTCTTTGCGCCGACATGAAAAAACCCGCGCTGGATTGCTCCGCGCGGGTGTTGCGATTTTTCCGATGTTGACATTCTGCCAGTGTTTTGCCCGACGCGTCAAACCTATTCGAAGCGGTCGATGAGATCGCAAGAACGACGGTTTCTCTCATCGTGTTGGCAGCGGCGTTTAACTTAATGATTTCAATGCCCCTGCTACTGTGCATGGGGTTGTTTTCGCAGTTCTTGTGTTGCGGCTCGCCGAAGCGGCGCGCATCAGCGCCGGCCGCGCGGCGCCTCGGCCTTGGCGGGCGGCTCGGTCTGCGGCGCGCAGGTCGCAGCGGAAAGCGTTGCCTGCGCCTGCTGCATCAGGCCGGGCTCGGGGGCGAGGGCCTTCATCACGATCAGGCCGGTGGTGCTGGGGGAATCGATGATCAGCCGGTCGGCCGCGGTGATCTCTTCGTCCTCGGGCAGCTCGTTGTGCTGCGCTTCCGTCATCAGGTCGAGCTCGATCACCTTGCGGCCCGCGGAGCGGTCGTTGATGGCGTAATAGGCGATCTCGTTGCGGGTGTAGAACGACACCGAGGTATAGGCCTGGCTGACGGGCACGGTCAGCTTCAGCGGCCCGCCCGTGAGGTCGTAGCGGCAGATCGCGAGCGCAAAGGCCGGGTCCATGAACGGCATCGGCGAGGTGTTGGGATCGGCGAGGGGAAGCTGGGTGACGCCGTTCAGCTTGGTCATCGGCGTCAGCCGCGAATAGGCGTCCTGGGTCGCGATCCGCGGCAGCGCCAGCACGCTGACGAGATGGACCACGAGGCCCAGAACGATGCCGGCAACGATGGTGAACAGCAGCCGGATCATGAGCAGCCCACCGTCGTGATGCTGGGCATCGGCGCATCGCGCTGGGTGCGGGTCGCGACTCCGACCGGGGTGTCGTAGAGGCGCAGCATCAGCGCGTAGCGCTCGATGCCGCCGGTCGGCAGCCAGTTGCCGGCGCGCGAGCGCGAGGCGATGCGGATCTCGAACGAGCCGTCGGATTGCCGCACGATCTCCTGGCTGGTGAAGCCGTAGCGCTGCAGCGAATTGGCGACGAGGTGGCCCTTGCGGTCGTAGAGCGTCAGCGTCCAAAACCGCGCCGGCGGCGTCACGCCGGAGACGATCACGTCGCAGCGGCCGTCGAGCGCCTTCTTCTTGTCGTCGGCGGTTGCGGTGAAGGCGACGCCGTCGCCGGTGCCGATCGGCAGCTCGCCGTTGCGCACGATGGTGGCGCGCGAATAGGGATCGACATCGGCGGTGCCGGTGCGCGGGCGCGCGGTCCAGGCGCCGATGGTCAGCGCGCCGATCTCGGTGCCGCGCGTCGTCGTCATCCAGGTCGCGCCGACGCCGACCACGGTCGCGAGCAGGAGGGCCGTCAATGTGATCAGGATCAGCCGCACGGGTTTCGATCAGTTCTTGCGCGGGGCGGATGCGTTGACGTTCTCTTCCGCATAGTTCTGCGGGAAGGCGAGCGCGCTGGTCGACGAGGCCGGCTTCGCCGGCCCGCTGTCGTCGGCCGCGGATTTGTTCGCGGTCTTGGCGGCGTCATCGAGCAGCTTCTCGACGCGCACCAGGATGTCGGCGCCGCGCTTGGTCAGCACCGGCGGCGGACCGGGCTTGGTCTCCAGCACCTTCGGCGCCGCATTGGCCTGGGCGGCCATCGGCTGCGGCGGCAGCTTCTGGCCCATGCCGATGCCGGGGATTTCCCGGACCTCGACGCCCTGATGCGCGGCGAGCATGATGTCGTGCCAGGTCTGCGCCGGCAGCGAGCCGCCGGTCATGCGGTTGGTCGGCGAGTAGTCGTCGTTGCCGTACCAGACCGCGCAGGTGAAGTTGCCGGTGTAGCCGACGAACCAGGCGTCGCGATACGCATTGGTCGTGCCGGTCTTGCCCGCGGTCGGAATGCCGTCGAGGGCGGCGCGGCGCGCGGTGCCCTCGCTGACGACGTGGCTCATCATGCCGGCCATGTCGGCGGCAACGGAGGCCGGGATCGCCTGGCGCGGCTTCGGCCCGTCACGGTCCCAGCGCCAGACGAGATCGCCCGCACCGGTGCGCACCTCCAGCACGGAATGCGGCGTCACCGCCTTGCCGCGGTTCGGGAAGGTCGCATAGGCGACCGCGTGCTCGAGCACGGTGACTTCGTCCGAGCCGATCGGCAGCGACGGCGTGTCGGGCAGCGGCGCCTTGAGGCCGAAGCGGCGCGCGACCTCGACGATCTTGGCGCGGCCGATCTTGGCCGGGTTCGGCGCCTTCGGCTGCTCCTTCTGTCCGATCGCGATCGACAGCTTGACGGGGACGACGTTGATCGAGCGCGTGATCGCCTGGGTCAGCGTCACCGAGCCGGAATAGGAATGGCCATAGTTCTGCGGGCACCAATTGCCGATGCAGACCGGGCCGTCGACCACGATCGAGTTCGGCGTGAAGCCGTTGAGCAGTGCGGTGGTGTAGACGTAAGGCTTGAACGAGGAGCCGGGCTGGCGATAGGCGTCGGTGGCGCGATTGAACTGGCTGGAACCATAGTCGCGGCCGCCGACCATGGCGCGGATGCCGCCGTCGAGGTCGGCCACCACGGTCGCCGCCTGCGTCGCGTGATAGTCGCGGCCGAACTGGCGCAGCTGGTTCTCGACCGCGTCTTCGGCGGCCTTCTGCACGTTGGTGTCGATCGCAAGGCGCACCACGAAGACGCGCTCGGTGTAGGACTTCGGGAAGGTGTCGACCAGCTTGCGCATCTCGTCGAAGGCGTAGTCGAGATAGTAGTTCGGCGAAGCCTCGTCGCGGCGGTCGACCGCGAAGGCCGGGTTGCGGCGGGCGCCGAACACCTGGCCCTCGGTCATGAAGCCGGCATCGACGAGGTTGTCGAGCACGACGTTGGCACGGGCGCGCGCGGCGGGCAGGTTGATGTGGGGCGCGTATTTGGTGGGCGCCTTGAACAGGCCGGCGAGCATCGCGGCTTCCGCCAGCGTCACGTCGCGCGCCGACTTGTTGAAGTAGAAATGCGCCGCGCCGTCGACGCCGAAGGTGCCGCCGCCCATATAGGCGCGGTCGAGGTACAGCTTGAGGATCTCGTTCTTGGTCAGGCGCCATTCCAGCCAGATCGCGAGGAAGGCCTCGTTGACCTTGCGCTCGATGGTGCGCTCGTTGCTCAGGAACAGGTTCTTGGCAAGCTGCTGGGTGATCGAGGAGCCGCCCTGGCGGACGCCGCCGGCCTGGGCGTTGGTGACGAGCGCGCGCGCGGTGCCGGCGATGTCGATGCCGAAATGCTCGTAGAAGCGGCGGTCCTCGGTCGCCAGCGTCGCCTTGATCAGCACGTCCGGAAAGTCTTCCAGCGGGATGGAGTCGTTGTGCTTGATGCCGCGGCTGCCGATCGGATTGCCGTAGCGGTCGAGGAAGCTCACCGCGAGGTCGGACTTCTTCAGCCAGTCCTCGTCCGCGGTCTCGCGGAAGGCGGGGATGGCGAGCGTGAGCATCACGACCAGGCCGCCGAGCCCGAGGGTCGCGGCCTCCGACAGCGGCTCGATGAACACCCAGCGCTTCCACCGGCCGACGTAGAACCGGTCCATGAAGGTCGAGTAGCGCTCATAGAGCTCGCGGATGCCCTTGGCCGAGGAGAACAGCGAGGAGTCGATGCGCGCGTCGAGGTCCAGAAAGAAGTTCCGGATGCGGCTCTTCCAATCGGATGGTGTGTTCTGGACCACCTAGAACCCTCAAGGCTCGGTTCGACAGCGTTCAAGCACCCGGCCGGGGCGGCATCGGGACGTCTTGAGGGAATGTTGCGGCAAACCCAAGGCGCCCGTTCGCGTCCGAGGGGACTTGCTGTTGTTCTAGCCGAGCGGGGCCTATAAACCAATGGTCACGCTCGCGATTTTGAACAATAGGCCTAATTGACCCCGGTTCATTGCGGGCACTACGGGGCGTTGCTTGCAGCAGCACGGCCGCACGCCCTAGATGACATCAGCCGTAGCTCTTTCGAATCCAGTTGAGGCGCATGACCGCAGCTCCCAAACGACCTTCAGGCCAGGAGGGATTCTTCTGGAAAACCAAGACTTTGGAAGAGATGTCGGGGCCCGAATGGGAGAGCCTGTGCGACGGCTGCGGGCGCTGCTGCCTGAACAAGCTCGAGGACGAGGATACCGGCCAGATCTATTTCACCCATGTCGGCTGCAAGCTGCTCGATGGGGCGAGCTGCGCCTGCAAAGACTACCCGAATCGGTCCGACAAGGTTCCGGACTGCGTCCGCCTGACCCCGGCCAATGTCCGCACCCTGAACTGGCTGCCGCCGAGCTGCGGCTACAAGCTCGTCGCCGAGGGGCGCGACCTCTATTGGTGGCATCCGCTGGTCTCCGGCGATCCCAACACCGTGCATGAGGCCGGCGTCTCCGTGCGCGGCCGGGTCGAGGCCAGCGAGGAGGAGATCCCGGACGAGGAGCTCGAGGACCACATCGTGCGATGGCCCGAGATGCTGCCGAAACGGGCACGCCTGAAGCGACGTCCGAAGGACTGATCCGCCGTCCGCGCTCGCGCGCCGATCACGTCTTCGGGATGGCCTTGGCGCGGGATGCACCCATGCGCCGCGACGGCTGCCTGAGAAGATCTTTGCTGCCTACATTGCCCGCATAGAACGAATCCTTTGCGGCGTTGCGCCGCGACACGGCGTCCGATCGAGATGAACAAGTTCGACCGGCAGAGCAGTTCTGCCGACATCCAGCCTTTGCCCGACGACATCGCCGAGGAGCTGTCCCGGCTTCCGAGCGAGGTCTTGAGCGTCGATGACGCGCCGTCCATCGCGCCGCCGGCGCCGCTGTCACAGGACGAAGTCCGCACCATCGTGATCAGCCTGATGCTGACGATGTTCCTGGCCGCCCTCGACCAGACCATCGTGGCGACCGCGCTGCCGACCATCGGACGCCAGTTCCAGGACGTCTCCAATCTGTCCTGGGTCATCACCGCCTATCTGCTCGCCTCGACCGCCGTCGCGCCGGTGTTCGGCACGCTCAGCGACATCTACGGCCGCAAGGCCATGATCATCACCTCGCTCAGCCTGTTCGTCGCAGGCTCCGTGCTGTGCGCGATCGCGCCGAGCATGCCGATGCTGATTCTCGCGCGCGGCCTTCAGGGCCTCGGCGGCGGCGGCATCATGCCGGTGGTGCAGACGGTGATCTCGGACGTCGTGAGCCCACGCGAGCGCGGCCAGTACCAGGCCTATTTCTCGAGCGTCTGGATGGTCGGTGGCATCCTCGGTCCGGTCATTGGCGGCGTGTTCGCCGAGCATCTGCACTGGTCGATGATCTTCTGGATCAATCTGCCGCTCGCGGCCGCCGCGATCGCGCTGCTGCTGCCGAAGATGAAGAAGATCCCGGTGTTTCACCACAAGCGCAAGGTCGACTGGCTCGGCGGCGTGCTGCTGATGGCCTCCGCCGTCGTCTTCATGCTGGTGCTGACCTGGGGCGGCACGCGCTATCCGTGGCTCTCGCCGACCGTGCTTGCGATGGTGGGCGGAGCGGTCGCGCTCGCCGTCACCTTCGTCTGGCACGCGCGGCGGGCGGACGAGCCGTTCCTGCCGCTGCCGTTGCTCGGCGGACGCGTCGCACCGTTCGGGCTGACGGCCGGCGGTTGCGCGCTCGGCGCGATCACCGGCCTCACGGTCCAGCTCCCGCTCTACTATGAGTCCGTCTATCACCTCAGTGCCAGCGAGGCGGGGCTTGCCCTGATCCCGCTCGCGGCGGTCTCGACCTGCGGTGCGGCCATCGCCGGGCGCACGATGGCGCGGGCCAAGCACTACAAGCGCGTCGCCATCATCGGGACGTCTTGGGCCGCGCTCTGCGGCCTCGGTCTCACCTTCACGACGCTGCCGCTCTGGGGCCTGCTGACGCTGATGGCCGCGTTTGCGCTCGGGCTCGGCACCACCTTCCCGGTGTGCGTGGTCTCGCTCCAGAATTCGGTCGCCCGTCCGCAAGTCGGCACCATCACCGGCGCGTTGAACTTCTTCCGTTCGCTGATGTCCTCGTTCACGGTCGCGGCATTCGCGGCGATCCTGCTGATCGCGCTCGGGGCCGACATCCCGCTCGGCGAGCATCATGCCGTCGTCAATGCGATTCCCGCCGACGACATGCGGCATGCGTTCCGCTACGTCTTCGGCGCGGCCACCGCGCTGATGACCGCCGCCGCGCTCTGCCTGATCGCGATGGAGGAGCGGCCTCTGGCCGGCCCCTCCGTCACCCCGCAGGTGGAGATGGCGGAGTAGCGGCTAGCCGCCGCGATCGGCGTAGGCGTCTTCGCCGGCACTGCCCGTGGCGGCCTGCCGCGCTCTTGTCGCAAGATGGCTCCTGAGCCGTGCCAGCGCTTCGGCGGGCCAATCATGGACATCCGTGACCGCGACCCAGGCATCGACGTAATGCTCGGGCGCGTAGACATGGCCAAAACCCATCGGCGTGTTGGTTGCGACCGCCATGTCGAGGGCGAGCTGCAGCATCGTCACGATTGGATACCATCGCAGCTCCGGTGAGACATCCGGCCCGCGCGGGCTCGTCATCCAGGCCGGTGCCTGATAGGCGTCGCGGTAGGCGAAGAACGTGATCGCGTCGCTGGCATATTGCAGGTAGACGACGCGCATCGGGCCCCAGGGCGTATCCGGCGGCACCGTCGCTCCGTTCTGGTTCATGAAGCGCACGAAGCGGCCGTCGCGAAACTCCGGGAGCCACGCCGGCGAACCCTGATTGCGGTTCGCTGTGACCGAGCGCCAGATCCGGCTCGCGAACGGCGCTCCGCTCCACAGCGCGCCGGCAATCGGATCGCCGATCGTCTCGAACAGCTCCGCGGATTGTTCCGAGTTCAGAGCGCCGAGGCTGAGCCCGTGCAGATAGAGCCTCGGCCGCCGGTCCTTCGGCAGTGTTGTCCAGTAGCCGTAGATCTCGGAGAACAGAGCGCGCGCCGCCTCCGCGCCGTATTCGGGCTGAAACAGCAGTGACAGCGGGCTGTTGAGATAGGAATACTGCACCGCGACGCTGGCCACATTGCCATGATGCAGATATTCGACCGCATCCATCGCCGACGGATCGATCCAGCCGGTCCCGGTCGGCGTGATGACGACGAGAATGGCGCGGTCGAAACCGTGCTGCCGCTTGAGCTCGTCGAGCGCAAGCCTGGCGCGCGCTTGCGCCGTGTCGGCGCCGCCGAGGCCGACATAAACGCGCACAGGCTCCTGCGCTGCCTGTTCCGTGACGGCGCTGATCTCGGCAGCGCGCGGACCCGAGGCGATGAATCGTCGCCCCATGCGTCCGAGCTCCTTCCACTTCACCAGCGATGCCGCGCTTCCTGTTCGACCGGGATCGGTCGGCTGCGGCCGCTCCGGCTCGAACAAGGCGTCGAATTCGCGGAAGGATGAATCGAGCGCGTTGAACGCCGTGCGGATCAGGAAATTGTTGGCGATCGACCAGAACAGCAGGCCTGCAATCACGACGCCGATGACGTTGGCGACTTTTCTCGGGATGAAGCGCATCGTGCGCACGGCGAGGAATCGCGAGATGACGATGAACAGCCGCGCCAGGGCCAGGAAAACGATGAAGGTGACCAGGGCGACGGCGCTCACCTTGAGCGGATGCGCGGTTTCGACCGGCGCGATCTCCATCACGCTGCGGATCGAGTTTTGCCATTCGGCAGCCCGCCACAGGCAAATGATGACCACGATCAGGCAGCCGGCCGCGATCAATGCGTTGGCGATCGACCTCAGGCGCGCCGAGGGCTCGGGCAGCTCGAGATAGTGCCACAGCCAGCGCCAGAGGTTTCCGGCGAGGTAGCCGATCGCAAAGCAGGCACCGGCGAGGGCGCCTTGGGTGAGATAGCTCCGCGGCACCAGCGTCGGCGTCAGCGCGGCAGCGAAGAACAGGGCACCCAGCATCAGGCCGACGCCGGACAGCGAGAGCAATTGTCGCCGAATAAGCCTCGCTGGATTCATCAAAGCACCTTCCGAACGCCGCTACCCGCTGCCCTTGTCCGGGATGCTGCTTGTCCGTGGCAGCAGGATCGTGAATTCGGTGAACGCGCCGGGCCTCGTCTCGACGTCGATCGTGCCGCCGTGCTGCTTCACCACGATGTCGTGGCTCATCGACAGCCCGAGGCCGGTGCCTTCGCCGGCCGGCTTGGTAGTGAAGAACGGATTGAAGATCTTCTCCTTCACCGCGTCGGGAATGCCGGTGCCGTTGTCGCGGATGCGGATCTCGATGTGGTCGCCGCGGTCGCGCGTTGCGGCAACCACGACCGGCTTGAAACCGGCGGCGCCATTGTCCGCCTTGCGCTTGGCCGCCGCGTAGAAGCCGTTCGAGATCAGGTTCAGCAGCACCCGCGTGATCTCCTGCGGAAACACATCGGCCATGCCGGCCGCCGGATCGAGGTCGCGTTCGAGGGTGACGTCGAATTGCGGCTTCTCGGCACGCGCGCCGTGATAGGCGAGGTTGAGGCTCTCCTCGACCAGCGCGTTGATGTCGCTCAGCCGGTGCTCGCCGCCGCCTTCGCGCGAATGCAGCAGCATGTTCTTGACGATGGAATCGGCGCGCCGTCCGTGCTGCACGACCTTTTGCAGATTGTCCTTCAAAAGCGCGGTCAGCTCGTCGACCTCGCTGCGGACATCGTCGGCGAGTGGGACGGGCGCAAGCGCCTCGTTCAGCTCGTCGGTCAGCTCGGCGGAGAGCGAGGCGAAATTGTTGACGAAGTTGAGCGGGTTCTTGATCTCGTGGGCGATGCCGGCGGTGAGCTGGCCGAGCGATGCAAGCTTCTCGGTCTGGATCAACCGGTCTTGCGCTGCGCGCAGATCGTCGAGCGATCTGGCGAGCTCCCGCGTGCGGTCCTGCACCTCGTTGAACAGGCGTGCGTTCTCGATGGCGATCACGGCCTGGTCGGCAAAGGTCTTGAGCAGGTTGACCGCCTTGTCCGGAAAATGACCGGCCTCCGGTCGCGTGACGGCGATGGTGCCGATTGCAATGCCGTCGCGCAGCATCGGCACGACGAGGATGCTGCGATAGCCTCTGGTCCGCGCCAGCTCCCGCATTGCCGCCGTGAGGTCGGGCTCGTTCTGCATGTCGGTGCGGAAGGCGACCTCTCCGCTTTGCGCCACCCGGCTGTGGATGCCTGACGCCGACAGCGGTGCCGGGAAGGAGCCGCGCAAATCCGCATTGCCCGCTTCGTTATCGGTGGTGAAGGCGGCCAGGTGCAGCATGCCGTCGATGACGCGGGTGACGGTGGACGAGTGTCCGCCGATCAGCGCCTTGGCGCTGTCGGAGATGGCCTGGAACACGGGTGTGACGTCGGCAGGCGAGGCGGCGATCACCTTGAGGATGTCGGCGGTCGCGGTTTGCCGTTCCAGCGCTTCCTTCGTCGCGTTGAACAGGCTGACATTCTTGATCGCGATCACCGCCTGGTCGGCGAAGGTCTGCAACAGCCCGACATGGTGCTCGCCGAAGGTGCCGGTCGCGCGTCGCGTCGCGATGATGATGCCGATCGCCTCGCCCTCGCTCATCAAGGGCGCGAACAGCATGCTGCGATAGCCGCGTGCGCGCGCGATGTCGCGTGCGGCCGGCTCGAGCTCGGTGTCGGGCAGTTGCGCCGCCGCACCATTGGCCACGAGCCGATAGGGCGGAAACTGCGCAAACGGCACCGGGAAGGAGGACTGGAGCACGCGATCGCCGACGGGGTCGGTCGGCGTGAATGCCGCAAGGTGGGCGGCACCGTCGATATAGCGCAGCACGGCGGTGGAAAAGCCGCCGATCAGCCGGTTGGCATTGGCCGCGATGGCGTCGAACACCGGCTGCACGTCGGAGGGCGAGGCCGCCATCACCTTCAGGATGTCGGCCGTGGCGGTCTGGCGCTCGAGCGTTTCCTGCGTCTCGTTGAACAGCCGCGTATTCTCGATCGCGATCACGGCCTGGTCGGCAAGGGTCTGGAGCAATTGCACGTGATCGGGCGCGAATGCGCCCGGCTCGGCGCGCGTGACACTGATCATGCCAACCGGCGTGCCCCGGTTCATCAGCGGCATGAACAGCACGCTGCGGAAGCCGCGCAACCGCGCCAGCTCCCGATTCAGTGCCGGGACGTCGGCGGCCTCGCTGTCGGGGAACTGGATCGTCTCGCCGCCGCGCACGAGGGCAAAGGTTGGAAAGTCGGCGATCTTGCGCGGAAACGAGGCCTTGAGTCCTGCGTCCGCCTCCGGGCTGGTCGGCGTAAACGCCACGAGGTGCAGCTCGTCGCCGATGAATTGAAGCACGGTGGCGGAGAAGCCGCCGAGCAGGCGCTTTGAGCTGGAGGCGATCGCCGCGAAGACCGGCCGGGCATCGGAGGGGGAGGCGGCGATGGTGCGCAGGATCTCGGCGCTGGCGCTTTGGCGATCGCGCGCAATCGCAAGCTCGGAGCGCAGCCGTGCATTCTCGGCTGCGGCCGACCGCAACTGCCGTTTGAGCTCGTCGATCCCGGCGATATCGTTGGAGGGGGTGGTCATTCCTAATCCGGCTTGATGCCGCGACGTGCGCGGCACTAGCCGGATTATCACATCACCAGTGGCCGGAGCCAGCGCCCGCCGCCGTGCCGTCGAAACCGGCCCCGCTCACGTGCCCGGCCGCGACACCTCCGTCTCCTTGCTGGTGATGAACTCCAGCAGCACCGGTACGCCCTCCTGCGTCTTCTGGATGCCGCGCCGGATCGCCGGCACGATGTCTTCCGGCTTCAGCACCCGCTCGCCATAGCCACCGAAGGCGCGCGCCATGGCGGCGTAGTCGCCGGAGATGTCGGTGGAGCGATATTTCTCGGTCGAGACCGGCATCACCTTCAGCTCGATCGCCATCGAGAAATTGTTGAGCAGGATCGACATGATCGGGATGCGCTCGCGCACCGCGGTCTCGAAATCCATGCCCGTAAAACCAATGGCCGCATCGCCCCAGACGTTGATGCAGAGCTTGTCGGGTTTTGCGAGCTTGGCCCCCATCGCAAGCCCAAGGCCATAGCCGAGCTGCGTCGTCTTGCCCCAGCCGAGATAGGAAAGGGGCTCGACCGCCTTCCAGAACGGCGAGAGCTGGTCGCGCGGGCTGCCGGCATCATGCGTGATGATGGTGTTGTGGATGTCGACGGTGCGTTGCAGGTCCCACAGCACGCGATAGGGACTGAGCGGCGCGTCATTGCTGGTGAGCTTCGGCATCCATTTCGCCAGCCACTCCCTGTGCGAGGCCGCGATCTCGGCCGCGACCGCGGAAGCATCGCGATCCGCGGTGACCGTCTTGCCGATCTCCTCCAGCAGCGCATCGAGCACGAGCCCGGCGTCGCCGACGAGGCCGATCCTGGCCTCGACGTCCTTGTTGAGATGGTTCGGATCGAGCGTCGAATGGATGATGGTCTTGCCCTTCGGCATGGCGATGCCGAAGCTCGTCTCGGTGAAGGAGCAGCCGATGCCGAAGATGACGTCGGCCTCGGCCAGGAATTTCGGGACCGCGCGCGGCACCGCGAGGCCGCCGGAGCCGAGCGAGAGCGGGTGCGTCTCCGGAAATGCCGACTTGCCGCCGAGACTGGTGGTGACGGGAATGGCCAGCCGTTCCGCGAGCCGTTCCAGCAGTGCCCAGGCCTGGGCGTAATGCACGCCCTGGCCGGCATAGATCACCGGTCGCTTCGCGTTGACGAGCAGGCTGGCTGCTTCCTTCACATGCACGGGATCGGCGCCGTAGCGCGTGCGCAGCACCGGCGTGTAGTCGAGCGGCTCCGGCACCTCCTCGTTCCACATGTCGGCGGGAATCTCGACGATGACCGGACCGCCGCGGCCGTTCTTCAGCTTGGTGAAGGCGCGGCGGAAGATGTTGGCGACTTCCGCGGCGAGGATGATCGGCTCGGACGATTTCGCGAACGGCTTCATCGCCTCGCTGGAGTTGAAGTTCGGCTCGATGTGCGAAAGCCTGCGCTGGTAGCCCATCGGCAGCACCAGCACCGGGACGGATTCGCCGAAGCATTGCGCGACGCCGCCCATGGCATTCTCGGCGCCGGGCCCATGCTGCATACAGAACGCGCCGATCGTGCGCCCCGACGTCACGCGCGAGATCGCGTCCGCCATGTGGAGTCCGACGCGCTCCTGCCGCACCATCACGGGCCGGATCTCGGCCTTGGCGGCGTGCTCGATCAGGTGGTTGACGGGGTAGCCGCAGAGGATCTCGATGCCCTCGCGCCTCATGATTTCCGCGATCGCGGTGCCGAGCTTCATGGCGTCTCTCTCCCTGGCGAGGCCGGTTGGTCCCGGCTGATTGCAGGAGAGAGGATCAGGAATTGCGGGACGCGTAAAGCGCGGTCCGTCATGCCGGCAGGTAGGTCTGCCATGCAGGATGCAAGCGCAACGAGCTTGATTTGCCCACAATATGCGCAGTTCGGAATTGCTCTCGTGCGGATCGAAATGTCGCGCGACGAGAAGGCGCATCTCGCTGCTGTTATCGTGCGATTCTGAAAGTGAACGTCGATGCTGCCGGGTTTCAAATTGACAGGATCGAGGCTCCGCGGGCACGCTGAAACACAACAGCGCAAAGGGGCACATCGACATGATCGAGCTCACCGTCAATGGGGTCAAGCGTCAGGTAGACGTCGTTCCCGAGATGCCCTTGCTCTGGGTCCTGCGCGACGAACTCGGCATCACCAGTCCCAAATACGGCTGCGGGGTCGCGCAATGTGGCGCCTGCACTGTCCAGATCGACGGAATGGCGGTCCGGTCCTGCCAGGCGCATATCGGCGAGGTCGCGGGCAAGTCGGTCGTCACGCTTGAAGGGTTGGGCAACAAGGACCAGCACCCGGTGCTTCAGGCCTGGATCGAACACCAGGTCCCGCAATGCGGCTACTGCCAGACCGGGCAGATCATGCAGGCCATCTCGCTTCTCGACCTGATTTCGCAGCCAACGGACGAAGACATCAATGAGGTGATGTCCGGCAATCTCTGCCGCTGCGGAACCTATCCGCGCATACGCACCGCAATCCATGCGGCTGCCGCAAAGAAGCTGGCGGAGAAGTGAGATGGGCCACATCCAGAGTCTTTCCCGTCGCGCCTTCCTTTTCGGCTCCGCCGCTGTCGCCGGCGGTATCGCCTTCGGCTCCTACGGCCCTGCGGAAGCGGCCGCGAGCGCAGGTGACAATCCACTGCTCGCCGGCCTCGGGCCGAACTCCGTAGCCTTCAATCCCTGGGTCGAGATCAGCCCCGACAAGATCACGCTGATCGCGCAGCACGCCGACATCGGTCAGGGCGTCGGCTCGGTGCAGCCGATCATGATCGCCGAAGAGATGGACCTCGATCCCGGTCAGTTCGAGATCCGCTTCGCAGGGCCGAGCCCCGCTTACTTCAACACCGGTTTTGCCGACGAGTTCGCGCCGTTCGTGGCTGCGGACCAAAGTCCGGCTGCCGAGGAGGCGCGGGCCGCCGTGCTCGAATCTCTCAGGAAGTCCGGCCTGCAGATGACCGGCGGCTCGAGCACGATCCCGGACACCTACGAAAAGCTGCGCGTTGCCGGCGCGGTCGCGCGCGAAACGTTGAAGGCGGCCGCTGCCAAGCGTTCGGGTGTCGCTGTCGCCGACCTCCGCACCCAGTCCGGCCATGTGATCCTGCCCGACGGGAAGAAAATCGCCTATGTCGCGCTCGCGGCGGACGCTGCAAAGATTCCGCCGGTGCTCGATGCGAAGCCGCGCGACCCGTCGCAATGGCGCATGCTTGGCAAGCCGATGACGCGGCTCGACGTCCGCGCGAAGGTCATGGGCGAGTTGAAGTTCGGCATCGATATGAAGATGGACGGTATGCTCTACGCCTCCGTCAAGCTGAACCCCAACAAGGGTCAGCCGCTGAAATCCTACGACGCGAGCAAGGCGCGCGTGATGCCGGGGGTCAAGAAGATCCTCGAGATCAAGAATGGCGTCGCGGTGATCGCCACCAACAGCTGGTACGCGATCAAGGCGGCCGATGCCGTCACGTGCGAGTGGGCGCCCTCGGCCTATCCCGCCGAGCAGGCTGACCATTGGAAGGTTCTGGAATCCTCGTTCACGCCCGAATTCCTGGGCAAGGAGTGGCGAAAGATCGGTGATGTCGAAGCCGGGCTGAAGACCGGCACGCGCCTTGAGGCCGAGTATCGCGCGCCCTATGTGGCGCATCAGCCGCTCGAGCCGCTCAACGGGATCGGCCTCGTCACCGACAAGGGGATGGAGATCTGGGTGGGCCATCAGAGCCCCCAATTCGTGCAGGATGTCGCCGCGACGGCGATCGGCCTCAAGCCGGAACAGGTCACATTCCACAACCAGTGGACCGGTGGAAGTTTTGGCCACCGTCTCGAATACGAGAACGTCCGTGTCCTTGCCGAGATCGCAAACCAGATGCGCGGGACGCCGATCAAGCTCGTGTTCTCGCGCGAGGAGGACTTTCTCCAGGATATTCCGCGGCAGATTGCGATCGCCCGGCACAGAGGGAGCGTCGACAAAGGCAAGATCGTCGCAGCGGATCTGCAGCTGGCCTCGACAGCTCCGCTCAAGGGGCTGCTCGAGCGTTCGGGCATACCCTCGAAGGATCCCGATGGCCAATTGGCCGCCGGCCTGTGGAATGTCTACTACGACATCCCCAATTTCCGGGGCACGAGCTACGAGGCGCAGGGACTTTCGCCGTGCACCACGTGGCGGTCGGTCGGCGCCTCAACATCAGGCTTCTTCACCGAAAGCTTCATCGACGAGCTGATCCACGCGGCGGGTCTCGATCCCATGAAGGCGCGCATCGAGATGTGCACCGTGCCGACCTACCGCAAGGTGCTGGAGACGGTCGCGGAGATGTCGGACTGGAAGGGACCGCTCGGCAACGGCAGGGGTCGGGGCGTCGCTTTCGTGGAGGCCTTCGGCACGCCGACAGCGGAGGTCGTCGAAGTCACGAAGACGGACAGAGGCATCAGGATCGACAAGGTCTGGGTCGCGGTCGACGTCGGCAAGGTCGTCGATCCCGTCAATTTCGAGAACCAGGTGCAGGGCGGCGTCGTCTGGGGGCTCGGCCATGCCATCAATTGCGAGCTCACTTACGCCAAGGGCGCGGTGCAGCAGACCAACTACAACCACCACGAAGCGATGCGGATCTACCAATGTCCCGTCATCGAGGTGCGCGGGCTCGAGAACGATCCAAAGGTGAGAGGCGTCGGAGAGCCGCCTGTTCCTCCGGCCGCGCCCGCGCTGGCGAATGCGATCTTCGCGGCGACGGGACAGCGCATCCGCGAAATGCCCTTCAACAAGTTCATCGATTTCGTGTGAGGCGCGCCATGAAGAGATCTCTGATCGCGGTCGCCTTCGCGGCTTCGGCAATTGCAGCCTTCACCGGAATTGTGGCAGCCAAGGACGAGGCGGCCAAGGACGTGCTGCCGCCGGGCAGCGTCAGCCGCGCCGAGGGGCTGGAGGCCTGGAAGCGGATCGAAGCCGTGGTGACGCATCCGCGTTGTGCCAATTGCCACGTCGACGCCAAGGCGATCCCGATCTGGACGCCGGCCGGCGAAACCAGGCCCCGCGTGCACGGCATGAACATCCACGGCGGCGAGAGCCGCATCGGCGCGGAGACGATCCCGTGCTCGACCTGTCACATAACCTCCACCCAGGCCAACGAGCCGGCACCGGCGCCGCCGCGCGCCGGCATCGACTGGCAACTCGCTCCGGTGGCGTTCATCTGGTTCGGCAAGAGCGGCGCCGAAATCTGCGCGCAACTGAAGGATCCCAAGCGCAATGGCGGCCGCGACGCCGCCGGTCTCGTCGAGCACTTGCGGCACGATGCGTCGTTAAGCGGCTTCATTCCACGCGGGTGGGCGCCCGGAGCAGGCCGCACGACGCCGCCGGGCACCTTCGAGGATCATGTCAAGGACATGGCTTTGTGGGGCGCCGCCGGACAACCCTGTCCGAATTGACGCCTTCGGCAGATGGCGGCCTATTTGCAGTTCTTGCAGATCGTCAGCTTGCGCTTCAACGCCTCATCTTCCTGATCGATCGATGACTGTCCGGCGGGGCCATTTGTATCCGGATTGGACCTGGTGCTCTTTGCTGCACGGGACCTCAGGGGTGGGGCCACCTGATCTGAGGTGTCATGATCGTCGGCAGTGCCTACGCTGAAGCCATCGTAGTCCGTGGCCGGCGCTGAGGGAAGCCCGCCAATCACGGGTGGCGAAGCCTCTCGACTGGGTGCCGCCGGCGGAGTTCGGGAATTCTTGGCGCTCGCGCGTGGCGGTGATGCCTGGGGCGGAGCCAGCGAGACCGGCGGCGCGACCGAAGTCTGGCCTCTCGCGCTGTCGTGCGACCATGCGCCGACAAACATGAGGCTGAAAGCCAAGAGCGTCACGCTTCTCATCCGCATCCTCTCGGCAGCTTTGGTTCAACGATCGACAGCATGGCCCGCCGAGCCACGACGCGGTGCAGAGTATCAGGACTCACATGGCCGTCAAAGTGTCCCGGCCGGGTAGAATACGCTCCAGAGGGAGTTCAATGGGCATATATCCAAAATGCGTTCCGTCGGATCGCAACGCTGATTGCGAGCCAACAAAGCTTGGATTGATTTGCGATCAATTATCCTGGCTAAGATGAATCTTCGCGATCTTTGCTGGGGCGCGTACTCATAACCCTTCGTCGATGTCCGGTTCGCGCCGACACCAACCGCCTTTGTGAAACCGCGGCAAATGTCGCGATGGGCCAGAAGCGTACATTCGTCGCGCTTGATTGGCGCTACTGAAGCCGAGATGCCTTGGTTCGGTGAACATAGCCGGCATTAGGACTTCGGCCGAGGCACGATACCGACTTAGAGCGTGAATGAATTGTCAGCACAACTGACATGCCTCTGCAAAAAAGACGCAAAGCGAATGTCGATGCATGGTGGGTCTCAAGAAATTGGTCTAATCTGCGCAATGCTCGGTGGAAATCTAAATTTTTGCCTGGAGCCTGCTCATGATCAAATCGCCATTTGCAATTGCCGCGGCGGCCGCAGCGGGACTTTCGCTCGCGCAACCAGCGTTAGGACAATCTGACGGCAGCCAGCTCGGCACTGTGCATTTCGAGACATCGTGCAAACCGGAAGCGCAAAAGCTATTCGACCAGGGGATGCTGTACCAGCACTCGTTCTGGTACCGCGCGTCGCAACACGTGTTTGGAGATGCACTGAAGGCCGATCCTGAGTGCGGTATCGCCTACTGGGGCATCGCGCTCAGCCTGTTATGGAATCCCCACGTTCCGACGCCGGCAAAGAACCTCGCCGAGGGCGCGGACGCGATCACAAAGGGGAAGAGCGTCGGCACCAAGACGCAACGCGAGCGCGACTACCTGAACGCGCTTGGCGCTATGTACGCCGACTATGAAAAGGTCGATCATCGTACGCGCATGCAGGCTTACACAAAGGCCATGGAGCAACTGGCACAGCGCTATCCCGATGACGACGAAGCGCAGATCTATTATGCGCTCGCCTTAAATACCTCGGCTTCGCCGGCCGACAAGACCTATGCCAGCCAACTCAAAGGCGCAGCAATCCTAGAGCCGATCGCAATACGCCAGCCACAACATCCCGGCGTGGCGCATTACCTCATCCACCTCTATGATTATCCGCCGATCGCTGAGAAAGGCCTTCAGGCTGCCCAACGCTATGCCAAGGTCGCGCCAGCGGCAGCGCATGCGCAGCATATGCCATCGCACATCTTCACGCGCGTTGGCTATTGGAAGGAGTCGATTGCGTCCAATGTCGAGTCGGCGCGTGTCGCGAAGGCTGACAAAGAAGGCCATGATCAGCTGCACGCCATGGATTATCTGGTCTACGCCTATCTACAACTCGGGCAGGACGAGAAAGCCGCGACCGTCATCGACGAGATGAAGGCAGTCACTGGGTTCACCGAGACTTTCATCGCCGGGCCATATGCGCTGGCGGCTTCGCCGGCACGCTACGCGGTGGAGCGCGGCGATTGGATGGCTGCAGCGGCGCTTCAAGTCCGTGCCAGCCCACTGGCTCACGTGCAGGCGGTCACCTATTTCGCGCGAGCTCTAGGCGCAGCCCGCTCGGGCAATCCCGAAGCCGCCAGGGCTGATATCGCCAAGCTCGCCGAGTTGCGCGACAAACTGCGAGATGCAAAGGATGCTTATTGGTCGGAGCAAGTAGACGTTCAGCGACAGGTCGCGACCGCCTGGATGCTCCATGCCGAGGGCAAGCGCGACGAAGCCCTGATATTGATGAGCGCAGCGGCCGACGCCGAGGACAGGACCGAGAAGCATCCGGTGACGCCAGGCGTAGCCAAACCCGCACGCGAGCTCTATGGTGTCATGCTGTTCGAAAGCGGTAACGCCAAGGACGCGTTCGTCGCGTTTGAAGCGGCGCTGAAAAAGGAGCCAAACCGGCTCGGCGCCTATGTAGGTGCGGCGAAGGCCGCCGAAAAGTCCGGTGAGTCCGCCAAAGCTCATGAGTACTACAGCAAGGTCGTCGCGATCGCTGATGCTGCGGATAGTACCCGGACCGAAGTGACCGACGCGCGCGCGTTTCTGACGAAGCGCTGAGGTGCATGCGGCCATGGCGCGGGAGCATGTCGTGAGAGCGTTCGTTCTGCCTGTCGTTCTGAGTGCTCTCGCGACGCCGGCTGTCGCCCAGTCGCTTCAGGTCATCGGATACTCGGGCTATCTCGGCGAGTGGGAGTTGACTGCCACCGTCACAGAAACGACTTCGGGACATACAAAGGAATACTCCGGACCATTGACGATGAAGCACGTTGGTGTGTGCACTCAGGATGGTCCAGAGGAGAAGAATGGTGAAATGCGTCTCCAGATATCAGCCTCGTCATCTCAATTGCACGCGACAATCTCGTTAGCCGGCGTCGAATGCACCTACGGCGGACGATTGTCAGACTCTTATATGGGCACGATCGACTGCCCCGGTCGACAAGCCGTTCCGCTCAAGCTGTGGGTGCGATAGCTGCCGAGATATCCCGCTCGGAGCGAAAGCGACGTCGCATACGGGCCATTTTCGACGGATTCATCAGGGATTGTCGGCAGGTTGATGTCCGCTTCTGCCCGTAAGCGCCGAACGGAGGCCGAACCAGAAGCGTTGCGCTTGACATCCCGGCCCGCCACAAGGCGTTTCGCGGCCGTCACGAGACGCTGGCCGGGATGCGGTGGCCGCAGCCGACTGCGCGATACGACACGGCGCTGACAGCGTCCCCGCTTGGTTCGACAGCGAGCGCACGCCAGCCGTCGGTGATGCGAGCGGGGATGTGCTCGAAAATATGGTTCACAAGACGTTACCCATCGGCCAGGCGCGGTCGACATCAAAGAAGAATTTAACGCTTGCGTCCTAACTTGCGCCGCCATGACTGAGCAGGTCGTCCACAGCGAGGTTCAACCGTTTTCGGCGCGCGCGGCGCTCCCCTGGCTGGTGGGCCTTGGCGTCTATGCAACGCTGCTGATCCTTGGACAGCGGCTGCTCAGTGATCCCGACAGCTATTCTCACATCGAGGTCGGGCGCTGGATCATCGCGCATGGCACCCTGCCGGCGAATGACCCTTTTTCCTTTTCGATGCACGGGGCGCCCTGGGTCCCCTTCGAATGGCTCTCGGAGGTCATCTACGCCGGAGCCTACGCGCTGTCCGGCTGGTCAGGCGTCGTCGTCGTCGCCGCGGCGGCGATAGCGCTCGCGTTTGGCCTGTTCACGTTCTTCCTGCTGCGCGAGCTCTCGCCAACCTATACGCTGCTCATGGTGATCGCGGCCGCCATCTTGTCGGCACCGCATATGCTGGCGCGGCCCCACGTCCTCGTGCTGCCGGTGATGGTGACCTGGGCAGCTGCCCTGGTCCGCCGCATGGATCGCGGTGGGCCACCGCCATACTGGGCCCTGCCGCTGCTGGTCCTGTGGGCCAATCTGCACGGCAGCGTGATACTGGCGCTTGGGCTGATTGGCCCCGCGGGGCTCGAGGCGCTGCTGCGCGAGAAGCCAAGCGAATGGCCGCGCGTGTTCCTGCGGTGGCTGCCATTCACGGCACTTGCGGTCGCAGCGTCCTGCCTGACGCCGCACGGGCCGGAATCGCTGCTGATGCCGCTGACGACACTCGGCCTCGGCTCTGCGCTCGCTTGGATCGCGGAATGGCGGCCGCAGGATTTCAGCCACATCGGTGTCTTCGAGTTGCTGCTGCTGGGTGGCATCTTTGCACTCTCGCGCGGTGTGACGCTGCCGGTCGTGCGGGCACTGGTGGTGATCGGCTTGCTTCATTTCGCGCTGGCGCAGGTTCGCAACGCGGATCTGCTGGCCATGCTGGCGCCGCTCTATCTGGCGGCTCCGCTGGGACGGGCGTTCGGCGGACCGGCCGGGGACGATGCGCGGGGTTCGTCGCGCGGCCTCAATCTGGCAGCGCTCGCAATGCTGGTCGCGATGAGCGGTGCGGCGCTGGCGCGTGACTTGCGACCGGCTGCGAACATCACACCTCAGGCTGCGATCGCTCATGCCGGCCTCGCCAAGACGGGGCCCGTGCTCAACGATTATGGCTTCGGTGGCTATCTGATCTTTGCCGGCATTCCCACCTTCATCGACGGTCGCGGCGAACTGTACGGGGGGCCGTTCATCAACCGCTACAATCGTGCCATCGCGCTGGCCGACCTCGGCGACTTTCTCAAATTGCTCGACGAATACAACATCGGCGCGACGCTGCTCGCGCCGACCACGCCGGCGATAGCGATGCTCGACCGGCTGCCCCAGTGGCAGCGCGTCTACAGCGACGATGTGGCGGTCGTGCACAAGCGGCGAGATACGCCGCCAAGATAGGTCAAGCGGTCCCGAAGACGACGTATTGGCCGCCGAGCGGCACGCCGCTCAGGGTATCTTCGAGACGCCGCGCCGGTTTGGTGTCCCAGGGGAGCAGCAGGAAATGGCGCGCGCCGATCTCGCGCAGGCCGCCGGCAGCCATCAACCTTCGGGTCGTGCCGGCACTGAGCAAGACGGCGTCCCGGTCGAACTCGCAGCGCGCAACGGCAAGGCGAGTCAGCGGGTTGTACGGATTGTGCTCGATCACGCAGACGAGCCCCCCGGGCCGCACCACGCGCCGCATTTCGGCGATGAATGGCGCCCATTCGGTCGGCACGACGTGGTGCATCACGCAGACGGTCGTGACCAGGTCGAAGCTGGCATCGTCGAAGGGAAAAGTGCGGCCGTCAAACTCGCGATAATCGACCCCACCATTGCTGGCGCGCGCCTGCGCCAGGCTGGCCGACGAAACGTCGATACCGCTCAGGCGGCCGACCATGCCGTGCAGCAGGGGATGAAGGCTGCCTACGCCGCAGCCGACGTCAAGCATCTCGGGCCTTTCCGTGTCCAGCCGCCGGGCGATCAGATCGCGCAGGAGATCGGCCTTCGCGCGCATGAAGAAATGATGCGGCAAGCCGGAGAAGTCGATCGAGGATTGGACCACGTCACGATAGTTGTCGTGATAGCCGTCGAAGAGCTCGGTCATGCGCTGCGTCACTCGTTGACGGCGTGGATCGCGGGCGCGGTCATCGCCTCGTTGCGATCAAAGCCAATCTGGGTCTGCACCACATAGAGCGGGCGGCGTTTCACCTCGGCGTGGATGCGGCCGACATAGAGTCCCACGATGCCCGTCATCACCATGTTGAATCCGCACAGCAGGGACACGACAAGGATCGTCGAGGACCAACCGGTCACGAGATGAGGGTCGTTGCTGAGCCACATCAGGATCACCCAGCCGCCGTAGAGCAGCGCGAGCCCTGAGACGGTCAATCCGCACCAAACTGCAAGCCGCAAGGGCAGATCCGAGAAGCCAAGCGCGGCGTTCATCGCGAGCCGCACCATCTTGAATAGCGGGTATTTGGTTTCGCCCGCAGCGCGCTCGAGGCGGTGGAAGGCGACCTCGGTCTGCCGGAAGCCGAGCCAGGCGATCATGCCGCGCACGAAGCGGTCCTGCTCCGGCATCTGCCGAAGCGCGTCGAGCACCTTGCGATCGATCAGACGGAAGTCGCCGACATCGGCGGGGATGCCGACCGAGGACATCCTGCCGAGAATCCGGTAGAAGAGATGCGCGGTCGCGCGCTTGAACCGGCTTTCGCCGTCGCGCGACAGGCGACGGGCGTGGACGACGTCGTTGCCTTCCTGCCATTTCGCGATCAATTGCTCGATCACTTCGGGCGGATCCTGCAGATCCGCGTCCATGACGATGATCGCTTCGCCTTGCGCGGCGTCCATGCCGGCGGTGATGGCGACCTGATGGCCGAAATTTCGCGACAAGCCGATATAGCGAAAGCGCGGGTCGCGCGTGGCAAGCGCCCGTAGCACGATGGAGCTGGAATCGCTGCTGCCGTCGTCGACGAAGATCGCTTCGGCCGGCCCGTCGAGCCGGGACAATACCAGCTCGAGCCGGCGCAACAAGATCGGCAGCACGGCTTCCTCGTTGAACACGGGGATGACGAGGCTGTAGCGGATCGATCGGAAATTGGCCGCCATGCGAGAGATTTCAACTCCTTGGAGGAGCGGAAGTCTAAGTCGATGCTGGTTAAGGTGGCCTTGCCACAACTGCTAAGGATCGAGGGCTCAGGAGCAATGCGGCGGGTTCAGAAGGGGCGATCGGGAGGCCGAGCGGGATGGTGATGCCCGGTTAACCATGCCGTGCAGCCACAGCTTCGGTCTAGGACCTGCGGCGGACCTTGTAGAGAACAAAGCGCTCCGAGGTGTCCAACATCTCCAGCAGGTCCGGCAGCGGGTTTGGAGCTGGCGGTCCAAGCACATAGAGATAGTCGTAATCCTGGTACCAGGTGCGGATAAAGGGCGGAACGTCCGCCGGCGGCCGGCCCGCCGCAATCGCGGCAAGCAGGTCCGACGGCACGGGCCCTCCGTAGGGAATGGCGAGACGGCGCACGGCCTCGCGTGCCCGCACCGGTTGCTTGCCCGCTTCCGTGAAGAGATTGGGCACGAACGCGCCCGCATAGTGCACGGCCAGCGTCGGCGCATAATACATGGGATACGTGGTGAGATCGGCGAAGGGCGGGTCTCCATTGTCGCCCGTGCCGCCGACGAGGACGCGTGAGCCGCGATCGATCTTGTGGAAGGACTCGATGATGGCCGCATAGTCGGCGCGGTAAGGCAGCCACACAGCGAGGACGACGACGAGATTGAGCAGTATGACGCCACTGATCGCGGCGAGCGCAGCCATTCTCCACGTCCGGCTCGGCAGCGACAGCGAGCAGAAGGCCGGCAGGATCAGAGCCGCAGCAGGAATCACGCGCAGATCGACGAACGCGGTTCCGAACAGCTTCGAGGGAATGACCACGTACAGCAGCGCAAAGCCGACCGCGAGCCAGATCCCGGCTGGCTCGAGCTTGAGGAAGCCGCGTCTTGCAGCGAAAAGCAGCGCGATCATCAGCGCCAGTCCGGTCATCGCCGCGACCGTCAGATTGTAGCCGTTCATGATGCGGAGCGGCCAGATCGGCTTGAATGCGAGAAACCAGCTCGTGCCTTCGCTTCCGATCGAGCCCGCGGTCATGTGCATGACGGCGAACAGAGCGAGCGCCGGCATGGCCAGCGCGCCCAGCCGCGCAGCCGCGACCCGGCAGGTTACTCGCCGGTGGCGGATGCGCCAGAGTTCGTAAAGGCCAAGCGTCGCGCCGTAGATGCCGAGCGAAAAGAAATGCGCCGCATACAGCGCGGCGACGAAGGCGGTATTGACGACGAAACGCAATGGCCACGGACCCTCGGCCAGCATCAGATAGACGGCGATGCCCCACAGCGCGAGGCCCAGTCCGAACTCGAAATTCACAAAACCCCAGCTGAACGGCAAACAATAAAGGAAGGCGAGCGCCGCAAAGCCGGCGAGATGGACCCGTCCCTTCCGGACCCGTTCGAGCAGAAGCGCGCCCCCGACGATCAACAGTTGGCTGAGGAGCAGAAACAGCCGCGTGGCGTTCTCGACGCTCATCAGCCGCGCCATCTGCGGGACCAGCAAGTCCATTGCAAGGTTGGGATAGAATGCCCAGGCCACCTCGTAATGCGGATTGGCGTTGGGGGTGCCGTTCTGGCTCAGAATATACATGCGGGCGAGGTGATTGGGATAATCGACCATCGCGGGAATGGGGGTCAGCAGCATCGGAAGAAACGAGACGGCCGCCAGCACTGCAAGAACGGCGATCGCCACGGATCGCTCCGAGTCAAAACGAGCCCGGATCGTCAGTGTCGGTCGGTCGGAAGGAACCATGTTGATCGGGCCGCTGGGAGTTTGAGCTCGCGCCCGGCAATGGCGCAATTGCTCGACACAGCGTCATAAGGCGAACATGTTAAAAACAAGCGCGCAGCCGCGAGCACAGCGAAGTGGTCCGGATTTTCTCCGCGGAAGGCTGCTTCGCGGAGCCTGTAACCGGTCCGCGCCGCGCGCGGACTCGCCCTGACGAGATTGGGAGCGTCGGCCGTGCCGATTACTTCATCGCCGAGCTGATCGAGTTGAACTTGTTGTTCAGAAGTGCGCTGCCCGTGTTGTTCACGACGGTGATGATCGCGAGCGCGACGCCGGTGGCGATCAGGCAATATTCGATGGCGGTGGCACCATTTTCGTCGGCAAGAAATGACCTGAGCAAAGTCATCGTCAACTCCTGTTCATCCGTCCAACGTAGGCTGGTGCCGTTTTCGGAATGGTAAATTGATTCACTAACTCTTGGGGGCGCGTCAAAACGCAGGTCGGATGGTCCCCGCCTGCCGGTCGCATATTGTCATCGACTGACTTAAGGTTTCGTCACTCAATTCCAGCGAATTTGGCGATGTCGTGGCCTCGTCCCGGGACAAGATCGGGCGTCGCCGGCCTTGCCGGGGCGCTTCAGCATCGCTGCAAGGCGCCCGATCAGGTAACTCACCACGCGGGGCTGCGCCCGCGCGGAGCTGCCTGCGAGACGATCTTCCTCGGCCGTGTCGGTCACGATGCCGATGTAGTTCTTTTTGGCGTTCTGCCGCTGCACGAGACCGCAAACCCCGTTCGATCGAAGGGCGACGATGCACGGGCAGCGGGAATCGACGGTTAATTTTGTCTTCCGTAGGATTACGTATCGCCAGTGACCGCAGGCGGGCGCTGCAAGCGATGGCGCAGCTTAACGGATTGTTGAGCCAGTTCTTGTGCGGGGCAGCGGCGGACCGAGGCCAGATCCGCTGCGATGTCTGGCTTCACTTGCGTCGGCCGTCCGCATTCAGCGCCCGCAACATCGCGATGCGGGCGAACATCACCCAGCCGCCGCCGGTCTCGGCCGCGTTGATCAGGGTCTCGATCGCCGTCTGCCAATGCACGTCGTGCTGGGCGTCCTCCGGCAGCTGCATGATGTAGTCGGCCGCCTGTTGAAGCGTGAGCAGCTCGCGCTTGTCGCCCACGCGAACGGGATCGTCGAACGCCGTCGACCAGGGCATGTCAGGCCGGCCGATCGGCGAGGGGAGACATCACGGCGCGATTGCAGGTGCGAAGCTTCTACCCGGCCTTCTTCGCCCGCGCCGGCGCGCGCACTGGCTTGTCGGCCTTCTTCGCAGCTTCCTTGTTCGAGGCTTCCTTGGGCGCAGTCTTTGCCGCTGCCTCCTTGCCGCCCTTGCCGGCGATCGGCAGCAGCATCTCGCGTTGCCCCTCGACGCGCTTCTTCGGCTTCTTGCCCTTGACGGTCTCCTTGGCGACCTTCGCCACGGGCGCCACGTCCTTCTCGCTCGCGAGGCTCTTCTTCAGCGCGTCCATCAGGTTGATGACGTTGCCGCCGGTCTTCGGCGCCGTCTTGGCCGTGATCGGCATGCCGCTGCGCTTCTTGTTGATGAGATCGATCAGCGCGGTCTCGTAATGGTCCTCGAACAGCTCGGGGTCGAACGCGCCGGACTTCTTCTCGACGATGTGCTTGGCGAGGTCGAGCATGTCCTTGGTGAGCTTCACGTCCTGGATGTCGTCGAAATATTCGGTCTCGCTGCGGACCTCGTAGGGGTAGCGCAGCAGCGTGCCCATCAGGCCGCTCTCGAGCGGCTCCAGTGCGATGATGTGCTCGCGGTTGGTCAGCACCACGCGGCCGATCGCGACCTTGTCCATGCTGCGGATGGTCTCGCGGATCACCGCATAGGCGTCGTGACCGACCTTGCCGTCCGGCACGAGGTAGTAGGGGCGGATCAGGTAGCGGTTGTCGATGTCGGCCTTCGGCACGAACTCGTCGATCTCGATCGTGTGCGTCGAGTCCAGCGCGATGTCGTCGAGCTCGTCCTTGGTGACCTCGATATAGGTGTCGGTGTCGACCTTGTAGCCCTTGACGATGTCCTCGGAGGTGACCTCGTCACCGGTCTCGGCGTCGACCTTGAGGTACTTGATCCGGTGGCCCGTCTTGCGGTTGATCTGGTTGAAGGAAACCTTCTCGGTATCCGAAGTGGCCGGATAGAGCGCGACCGGGCAGGTCACGAGCGACAGACGCAGAAAACCCTTCCAATTGGCGCGGGGGGCCATGGGCTACTCCAAACGCAACAGGGGACGAACCCCAAGGATAACATCGGCCCGGAGCGAATCATAGCAACCGCCGGCGCGGAATCTTGCAACGGCGTTAACCGCCGCTCCGCGCGCGATCGGGCAGGCCGCCGGTCCGGAACATCGCCCGCGATCGGGCGTTGCCCCGACAACTCATGGCCGCGAGCCCGGCACTCATGGCCGCGAGGAGGTCGCGGCAATCCGACGCGACAGCCACAGATTGAGGTCACCCATGGCAACCACGCGAGAGCAAAACCGGATCGTGGAAACTCCGACAGAGGCGCGCCAGGGCGAGCCGGGACCTTCGGTGGCAGCGCTGCTCGCCATCTCGACCGGCCTCGCCATCCTGATCCTCGCCGTCGTCTGGTTCGTATTCTTCCGGACCTGACCGCCGGGGATCCCGACGCCCCTCGGGCCTTCCTATTCGCCGCGCAACGCGGCACATTGCGCCCGCCAGTCCGCCGGCTCGCCCGCTGGCCTGGCGGGCGCAGTCGCGTCGGCAGCCGATAGGTCGTATATGACCAAAAAGTAACGTCGGGGTTCCCCGCGTTCATATTCAGTTCACGCCGGACTTGATCATCTCTGGCGGTAGTCATGCAGCCTGTTCCTGCAGCCGATCCTGGAGAGAAGCGTGCGCCTGCTCGTTGTTGAGGACGACCCCGATCTCAATCGCCAGCTCACCAAGGCTCTGACCGACGCCGGCTACGTCGTCGACCGCGCCTTCGATGGAGAGGAGGGGCATTATCTCGGCGACAACGAGCCCTATGACGCCGTCGTGCTCGACATCGGCCTGCCGAAGAAGGACGGCATCTCGGTGCTGGAGGCCTGGCGCCGCAACGGCCGCACCATGCCGGTCCTGATCCTCACCGCGCGCGACCGCTGGAGCGACAAGGTGCAGGGCTTCGATGCCGGCGCCGACGACTATGTCGCAAAGCCGTTCCATCTGGAGGAGGTGCTGGCGCGCATCCGCGCGCTGCTGCGCCGCTCGACCGGCCACGCCCAGAGCGAGCTCAGCTGCGGTCCCGTCACGCTCGACACCAGGACCGGCCGGGTCAGCGTGTCGGGCAATCCCGTCAAGATGACCTCGCACGAGTATCGGCTTCTGGCCTACCTGATGCACCATTCGGGGCGCGTCGTCTCCCGTACCGAGCTCGTCGAGCATCTCTACGACCAGGACTTCGACCGCGACTCCAACACCATCGAGGTCTTCGTCGGCCGCATCCGCAAGAAGCTCGACGTCGACATCATCCAGACCGTCCGTGGCCTCGGCTATCTCCTGACCCCGCCGCCCGCAGGGACTTGACGGGCCGGCCGGACAGGGGCCTTGGTCGGGACATGAGCTCCGACGCCTTGACCTCCTGCACCTGCCGGGATCATTCCGATGCCCGCTAGCTCGCTTGCGAACCGCCTGTTCCTGTCGGCGACCGCCTGGCTGGTGGTGATCCTGGCCATCACCGGCGTCGTGCTGTCGTCGGTCTACAAGAACGCCTCCGAGCGTGCCTTCGACCGCCGGCTCAACCTTTATCTGCGCACCTTGATCGCCGAGGTCGCAACCCCCGACGAGCCGCCGGACCGCCAGTTCCAGTCGCTCGGCGAGCCCCTGTTCGAGCTGCCGCTGTCCGGCTGGTACTGGCAGATCACGCGCACCGACACCGAAAAGCCGGAGGTGCGCTCCTCGCGCTCGCTCTGGGACAAGAAGCTGCCGAAACTGGAGGAGCAGGGCGCCGAGCTCACCGCCGCCGGAATTCGCCTCGGCTATGTCGACGGTCCCGAAGGGCAGAACCTGCGCATGGTCGAGCGTCCCGTCGATCTCGGTGCTGACGGCAAATATCTCGTCAGCGTCGCCGGCGACGACACCGAGATCTTCGACGAGACGCGCAGTTTCGACTACTACCTCGGCGGCACCTTCACCGCGCTCGGCATCGTGCTGCTGCTGACCACGGTGTTCCAGGTCCGCTTCGGTCTCGCACCGCTCAAGCGCATTTCTGAATCCATCGCCGATATCCGTTCGGGGCGGGCGGAGCGGCTCGAGGGCGAATTCCCGGTCGAGATCGCGCCGCTGGCGCGCGAGACCAACGCGCTGATCGACGCCAACCGCGAGATCGTCGAGCGGGCCCGCACCCATGTCGGCAATCTCGCGCACGCGATCAAGACGCCGCTGTCGGTCATCGTCAACGAGGCCGGCGCCCATGCCGCCGATCCGTTCGCCGAGAAGGTGATGGAGCAGGCCGACGTGATGCGCGACCAGGTCGCTCATCATCTGGAGCGTGCCCGCATCGCGGCGCGGGTCTCGGTCGTTGCGACCGTGACCGAGGTTGCGCCCGCCATCGAGGCGTTGCGGCGGACCATGGAGAAGATCCATCGCGACCGCGGCATCGTGGTCGAGGCCAAGGCGAATCAGTCGGCAAAGTTCCGGGGCGAGCGTCAGGATCTGGAGGAAATGGTCGGCAATCTCGTTGACAATGCCTGCAAATGGGCGGCCTCGCGGGTCTTCATCGAGGTTTTGGTCGAGGCGCCGCCCAAGGCGGGCTCCGGCCCGCGTCTGCGGATCATCGTCGACGATGACGGACGCGGCCTGTCCGAGGCCGAGCGTGCCCAGGTCTCGCGACGGGGTCAGCGGCTCGACGAGTCCAAGCCCGGCTCGGGACTGGGGCTGTCGATCGTGACCGACCTCGCCGCGCTCTATGGCGGCAGCCTTTCGCTCGGTAGCGCGCCGATCGGCGGCCTGCGCGCCGAACTGGTGCTCCCCGCAATATAATCCCTTGTTTCCACGGGATTTTTTGCCTCGGATCGGGCCGATCCGCCCGGAAACGGCAGTATTCGATCCAACTTCCTCAACCGCTTCTTAAGGCGCATCCACCTATGATCGCGCTCGGACGCATCCCACGTCCGCCACTTCACCGTGCATTACCCGGGCGCATGAGCCAGACATCGATCGAGCGGCTGAGGGAATATCTCGCGCAGCTCCCGCCGCAGTCGCAGGCACTGCTGATGCGGGAGTTCGAGCGCGCGCTCGAGCGCGGCCAGGACACGGCGGTGGCGCCCCTCGTGCTCGAGCAGTTGCGCAAGATCGTCCGCAAGACCGAAGCTGACGAAGCCCCGCCGCCGCGCACGGACGATCTGTCGCGGTTGCTGTTTCAGGTCCTGGAACCGTTCCTGGTCGAGGCCGGCGCCCCGATCCGGGTCGGCCAGATCCGCCGCTCCTCGCTGCATCCGATCTGGCAATGGCTCGGCCGCGATGGTGCCCCGGACAAGGTCAATGAATTCGAGGCGGCGCTGGCGCGCATGCCGGCGGCCGAAAATGCCGGGCAGGTCGAAGCTCTGGCGCAGAAGCTCCAGGCGGTGGCCGCGGACGCGATCTTCCAGCTGACGGGCCCCGGCGGCGGCGACAGATCGCGCGCGCTGGCCCGCGTCGGCCCGCCGAATGTGATCGAGGACCTCTATTCGGTCGGGGCAGTGCTCCAGGTCCGGGAAGCCATCGCCACCCTGAACGAGAAGCTGCCGCGCTTCCTGCGCGCCTTCGGGGAATCCCAGATCGCTTCGGTCTCGGCCGCGCTCAACATTCCCGTGCTCCAGACGCCGCAGATGCTGCCCTTCGCGCTGTCGATGGTCGCGCAACGGATGACCGCGCCGTGGCAGATCATCCGCCTCGCCATCAAGATTGCCGCGTCCGACGACGAGATCCGCGTCGCAGCAACGCCGTATGGCGTCGCCGTCACGATCGCCCTGCACGATCTGTCCTGCGTAGCCGCGATCCTGCGCATGGATATCAAGCGCGGCCATTTCGACAATGTGGCCGATAATCTCAAGGCGTTGCACGACGGCGTCCGCGGCCTGCGCACCGAGCTCGATCTGCGCAACGATTCCGCCTGGGGCAAGCAGTTGACCTCGATCCGGGCCGATATCTCCAATGCGCTGCAATCCGAGATCGACAGCGTGCCCGGCCGCGTTCGCCGCATCCTGCGCCAGCGTGCCGAGAAGGACATTCCGCCGGGGGCGCGGATCGACAGCACCGAGGTGGAGGAATCCGCGGCGCTGATCGACTTCGTCGCGACCTGCCGCAACTACGCCAGCGAGCTTGCGATCAACGAGGTGACGCTGCGCACCTATTCCGACCTCCAGCAATATGTGGAGCGCTCGACCGAATCGCTGGTGCAATCGCTGCGCGCCGCCGATCACAAGGTCCGCACCTACCGGCAGCAGCAGGTGCAGGCCGCGATCCGCTTCTGCCAGGTGCTGTTCGGCGACGATTACGCCTCGCTGATGAGCCGCGCCGCGGAGAATGCGCTCACCGGCGAGCGCAAATCGTCGCGCGCAAGCTGATCCAGGCGCATATTTTCGCAGTCACAATTTGTGGTTGACGGTGCCGATGACGAGCCGTACGGTCTTCGTGTAAGTCCGGGGAATTTCTATTTGTGGGCGCATGAAACCCGTTATCAGCTCCATCGAGATCGAGAACCGCGTCGTCGTTGTCAAATATCAAAGGCTGATGGTCGGCGCGAAGGTGGTGCTGGTCGAGAAGGCAAGCGGTCGGCAACTGTCCGAGACAGTCACGAGGGTTGCATCTCCGGTTCCGGTCGGGGCGCTGCGCATCCGATTGCCTGATGCGATCAAGCCGGGAACATACTTCCTGAGGGCCTTCAACGGGCACGGCGAGGACGCCGCTCGGAGCACGGATTTCGAGATCGGCTAAGCCGTTGGATTTCAACCGTTTCGGGGCTGCGCGCGGTCACGCCAGATTGACAATTGTCAATTGCCGCATCGTCCGGCCGTGGTGTAAAGCCACCTATGGGCGCGATTTGCGCGCTGCCGGAAGCTTGCCAGATGACACTATGGTTCGTGTTCGCGCTGATGACGGTCGCGGCGATTTTCGCCGTGCTTCTGCCGCTTGGCCGCAGCGGACGCGTGCAGGATCAGGGCAGCGAGGTCGCGGTCTACAAGGACCAGCTCGCCGAGATCGAGCGTGATCTCGGTGCCGGACTGATCGCCGCACCGGAAGCCGAGGCTGCGCGCGTCGAGATCGGCCGCAGGCTGCTCGCGGCCGCCGGCAGCAAGCCCGCCGTGGAGCCGAAGTCCAGCCTCAAATGGCGCCGCGCCGCGGCCGTGCTGGCCCTTGTCGGCCTGCCGCTGGTTGCCATCGGCGTCTACATGCCGCTCGGCTCGCCGAGGCTTCAGGCCTTCCCGCTGGCGCAGCGGGAGCGCGGCTCCGGGTCCGGCATGGCGCAATCGCTCGAGAACCTCGTCGCGCAGGTCGAGCAGCATCTGGAAAAGAATCCGACCGACGGACGCGGCTGGAACGTGCTCGCGCCGGTGCTGGAGCGGCTCGGCCGCTTCGACGACGCCGCGCGCGCCTTCCGGAACTCGCTCACCTACAATGGCGAGAGCGCGGAGCGCCGGTCGGATCTCGGCGAGGCGCTTTCGGCCGCCGCCGGCGGCGTGGTGACGGCCGAGGCCAAGGCCGAGTTCGAACGCGCGCATGCCCTGAGCGCCGACGATCCCAAGGCGAACTACTTCCTCGGTCTTGCCGCCGAGCAGGACGGGCGCAAGGACGACGCGGTCTCGATCTGGCGCGCATTGCTTGCGAAGGCGCCCGCCGATGCGCCGTGGCGGCCGCTGGTGCAGTCCTCGCTGGCGCGGGTCGGCGGCGGCGCGATGCCGGCGCTGTCGGATGAGACGGTCGCAGCGTCCAAGGACATGGCCGAGGGCGATCGCAACGCGATGGTTCGCGGCATGGTCGAACGTCTGGCGACGCGCCTCAAGCAGAACGGCGACGACGTCGAGGGTTGGCTGCGCCTGGTGCGCGCCTATCTCGTGATGGGCGATCGCGACAAGGCGGTGGGCGCATCGAGCGATGCCCGCCAGGCCGTCGCCAACGACGCCGACCGGCTGCGCCAGCTCAACGAAGGCCTCAAGACTCTCGGACTCGACGGATGAAGCTCTTGCGACGAGACGAGCGGAGAACGGATACACCATGACGCGCAAGCAGCGACGTATGACCATCATTGGCGGCTCGCTCGCCGTGCTCGCGCTCGCGGCCGGACTGGTGCTCAACGCACTGCGCGACTCCATCGTGTTCTTCTCGACCCCGACCATGGTCGCGGAGAAGCATGTCGCGCCCGGCAAGCGGTTTCGCCTCGGCGGGCTGGTGCAGCCCGGCTCGCTCCAGCGCGGCGACAATCTCGCGGTGACCTTCGAAGTCGCCGACGGCAACGCCAAGCTCCCGGTCGCCTATAAGGGAATCCTGCCCGACCTGTTCCGTGAAGGGCAGGGCGTCGTCGCCGAGGGCGCGCTCGATGCCAACGGCGTGTTCAAGGCCGACACCGTGCTCGCCAAGCACGACGAGACCTACATGCCGAAGGACGTTGCCGATGCCCTGAAGAAGCAGGGGCACTGGAAGGACGATTACGAGGCAAAGCCTGCGGCCACGACCGCGCAGGGCAATCCGCAGGGAGCGGTGCGGTGATCGCAGAATCCGGACATTACGCGCTGGTGCTGGCGCTTGCGCTCGCACTGATCCAGTCCGTCGTGCCCTTGATCGGTGCACGCCTGCGCGATGCCGCGCTGATGAACGTGGCGCGCTCCACCGCGCTGGCGCAGTTGCTGTTCGTTGGTGCGTCGTTCGTTGCGCTCGTGATGCTGCATGTGAACTCGGATTTCTCCGTGGCCAACGTCTACGAGAACTCCCACTCCATGAAGCCGCTGCTCTACAAGATCACCGGCGTGTGGGGAAACCATGAAGGCTCGATGCTGCTGTGGGTATCGATTCTGGCGCTGTTCGGCGGGCTGGTTGCCGCGTTCGGCAACAATCTGCCGATGTCGCTGCGCGCGCACGTGCTCGCCGTCCAGGCCTGGATCGCGAGCGCCTTCTATCTCTTCATCCTGGTGACATCGAATCCGTTCCTGCGCATCGCGAGCCCGCCGATCGAGGGACGCGATCTCAATCCGGTGCTCCAGGACATCGGCCTCGCCGTGCATCCGCCGATGCTCTATCTCGGCTATGTCGGCTTCTCGATCTCGTTCTCGTTCGCCATCGCCGCGCTGATGGAGGGACGGATCGACGCGGCCTGGGCGCGCTGGGTGCGGCCGTGGACGCTCATGGCCTGGATCTTCCTGACGCTCGGCATAGCCATGGGGTCCTACTGGGCCTATTACGAGCTCGGCTGGGGCGGCTGGTGGTTCTGGGATCCGGTCGAGAACGCCTCGCTGATGCCGTGGCTGGCCGGCACCGCGCTGTTGCACTCCGCGCTGGTGATGGAAAAGCGCAACGCGCTGAAGGTCTGGACCATCCTTCTGTCGATCCTGACCTTCTCGCTGTCGCTGCTCGGCACCTTCCTGGTCCGTTCGGGTGTCATCACCTCGGTGCACGCCTTCGCCACCGATCCGACCCGCGGCGTGTTCATCCTGCTGATCCTGTGCCTGTTCATCGGCGGCAGCCTGTCGCTGTTCGCAGGGCGCGCGACCTCGTTGAAGCAGGGCGGCCTGTTCGCGCCGATCTCGCGCGAGGGCGCGCTGGTGCTGAACAATCTCTTGCTCACGGTAGCCTGCGCCGTCGTGCTGTTCGGCACGCTCTATCCGCTGGCGATGGAGATGCTAGCCGACTTCAAGATGTCGGTCGGTGCTCCCTTCTACAACCTCACCTTCGCCCCGCTGTTTGCCCTCTTGCTGCTCGCTGTGCCGTTCGGGCCGATGCTGGCGTGGAAGCGCGGTGATCTGCTCGGCGTCACCCAGCGCCTGCTCGCGGCGGGCGTTGCCGGGCTCGTCGCCGTCGCCATCGCCTGGGGGTGGGCGACTGGCGGCAGCACGCTGGCGCCGCTCGCGATCGGGCTTGGCGTCTTCGTCATCGGCGGTGCCGTCACCGACATCGTCGAGCGAACCGGGCTCGTGCGGCTGCCGTTCGCAACGGTGCTGCACCGGGCCCGCGGGCTGCCGCGCTCGGCCTGGGGCACGGCGTTTGCGCACGCGGGCCTCGGCGTCGCACTGATCGGGATCGTCTGCGAGACCACTTGGAACAGCGAATATATCGCGACGATGAAGCAGAGCGAGGTCGCCCATATCGCCGGCTACGACGTGAAGCTCGACGGGCTGTTTCAGCGTCAGGGCCCGAACTACCGCGAGATGATCGCCGAGTTCAACGTCAGCCGCGACGGCGAGACGCTCAGCGTCATGACGCCGTCCAAGCGCAGCTTCACCACCCGCGGCTCTTCGACGACCGAGGCCGCGCTGCTGACGCGCGGCGCAAGCCAGCTCTACATCTCGCTCGGCGACGCCACCGCCGAAGGCGCGATCGCGGTGCGCATCTATCACAAGCCGTTGGTGCTCCTGATCTGGTGGGGACCGGTGCTGATGGCGTTCGGCGGCGTGTTGTCGCTGTCGGACCGGCGCCTGCGGGTCGGCGCCCCGAAGCCGGCGCGCGCCAAGCCGCGCCTCCAGCCGGCGGAGTGATCCGATGCGCCGGATGATGGCCGCGATCGTCACGCTGGTGCTGCTGGCATGTCCTGCGGCCCACGCGGTGCAGCCCGACGAGATCATGTCGGATCCGGCGAAGGAGGCGCGCGCGCGGGACCTGTCGCGCGAGCTGCGCTGCATGGTCTGCCAGAACCAGTCGATCGACGATTCCGACGCGCCGCTCGCGCGCGATTTGCGCCTGCTGGTGCGCGAACGGATCGCGGCCGGCGACAGCAATTCGCAGGTGCTCGACTTCCTGGTCGCGCGCTACGGCGAGTTCGTGCTGCTCAAGCCGCGCTTCGAGGGCCAGACCATGCTGTTGTGGCTGCTCGCACCGCTGCTGCTGATCGGCGGCGGCCTGGCGCTGTGGCTGCAAATCCGGCGTCGCTCGCGGAGCGGTGCAGACCTACCAGCGCCGCCGCTCACGCCGGATGAAGAGGCGAGGCTCGCGGCATTGATGTCGGACGACGCCAAATCTTCCTGACTGCCTGATGTCGTCGTGGCTACGTAACGATACGTAGGCGGCCGGTCGCCGCGCGCTTCATGGTATGTTGACCTTTGTCTGGAAGCTTGTCGCGAGATCCGATTCCAGACTCTGAGTCCCCCGATGTTCGCGAACAGCAATCTGACGATCCGCTTCCTGGTCGGCGCCGTCGTCGCCGCATTATTGTTCTTGCTGGGCATCGGCGGCGGCACCGGCTTTGTCGCGGTGCTCTATCTCAACAACGAAATCACCAGCCTGTCGTCGGACTTCGCCGCGCTCAGTGGGCCCGCGCGCGAGCACGCGATGCAGATCTACCAGCAGGCCCAGACGGCGTTCTCGTATTTCCTGATCGCCTGCGGCGTGATCGCCGTTGTCGCCTTCGCGATCTGCCTCACCACCTGGTTCGCCGTGCGCAACGGCATCCTCAATCCCCTGGCGGCGATCGTGCATGCCATGCGCGAGGTTGCCGACCAGAAGTTCGAGACGCCGGTTCCGGGGCTCGGCGGCACCAACGAGATCGGCCTGCTCGCCGGCGCGCTGGAGGTCTTCAAGACCAACGGCCTCGAGCGGCGGCGCCTCACCGAACAGCAACTCCGCGAAGCGCAGCACCAGGCCGAGCGGTCGACATTCCTGGACGACCGGATCAGGCGTTTCAACGATCTCGTCGCCAGCGTCGTCGACAGCGTGGCATCGTCGGCCGTGCATCTGAAGAGCAACGCCGAGACGCTGTCGCGGACGGCCAACGACACCAGCACCAAGGCCAATGCGGTGGCGAGCGCCGCGAGCCAGGCCAGCACCAGCGTCCAGACTGTCGCGGGCTCGGCCGAGGAGATGACGAATTCGATCGGCACGATCAGCCGCCGCGTCACGGATGCGACCCAGCGCGCCGAGGGGGCCGCGACGCAGGCCGAGAAGAGCCGCGACACCATCCACACCCTGTCGGATGCCGCCGACAAGATCGGCGAGGTCGTGCAGCTCGTGCAGGCGATCGCCTCGCAGACCAATCTGCTCGCGCTCAACGCCACCATCGAGGCGGCGCGGGCCGGGGAGGCCGGCAAGGGGTTTGCGGTGGTTGCCTCCGAGGTGAAGAATCTGGCGCACCAGACCAGCAAGGCGACGGAGGAGATCACCTCGCACGTCGCCAGCATCCAGGGCATCACCGCCGAGACGCGCGGCGCCATTGACGGCATCTCCAGGACGCTGTCGGAAATCTCCTCGATCATGTCCGGCATCGAGGTCGACACCGCCCAGCAGCGCAACGCCACGCAGGAGATCACGCGCAGCGCGCAGGATGCCGCGCACGGCACGCTCGACGTCTCCAATCACATCGTCCAGATCACCTCGACCTCCGCGCAGACCGGGCGCATGGCCGCCGAGGCCCGCGATTCCGCCGTCGATCTGTCGCGGCAGGCCGAGACGCTGAAGCGCGAAGTCGACGAATTCATCGTCAGCGTCAGGGCGAGCTAGCATCGCCCGTACACGCTCTGGGCGTCCGTCACCGGAACCCGACTAAGTTCCTGTCAGGCCAGCATTTTCGGCCTGCGATAAACTGCCGCATCGACGCGACCCTTCATTACGAAAGTTTAACCCCGCCGCCAGCGCATGGTAAGGCGCGAGCCCCCATCTTCAGGATCGTAACGTGCCGCCATCAGGCACCAAATGGATTTCAAGGCCCTGGAGATCTCTGCATGACCGACCGTCCCGACCTCTCGAACCTTCCGTCCTACCGGCAGCCGCGCCGGTCGGTGTTCTCCGCGCGCAGGATCGCGCTGATGGCCTCGGTCGTCGCCGGCCTCGGCGCCGCCGCCTACGGCTTTGGCCCGTCGCGCTCGCCGGCCGACCTGTTCTCGAGCCCGGCGCATGCGCAGGTGAACAACGAGGTCCGCAAGGTCGAGCGTCCGATCGGTTTCGCCGACATCGTCGAGCGCGTGAAGCCGTCGGTGATCTCGGTGAAGGTCAACATCAAGGAGAAGACCGCGAGCAACGATGACGGCGATGATTCCTCCTCGCCGTTCCAGCCGGGCTCGCCGATGGAGCGCTTCTTCCGCCGCTTCGGCGGTCCGGACGGCATTCCCGGTCTGAAGGGCGGCGGTCGTGGCCGCGTCGTGCAGGGCCAGGGCTCCGGCTTCTTCATCTCGGCTGACGGCTATGCCGTGACCAACAACCACGTGGTCGACGGCGCCGACAAGGTCGAGGTCACGACCGACGACGGCAAGACCTATACCGCCAAGGTGATCGGCACCGACCAGCGCACCGACCTCGCTTTGATCAAGGTCGAGGGCAGCTCGAACTTCCCGTTCGCCAAGCTTGCCGACGGCAAGCCGCGGATCGGCGACTGGGTGCTCGCGGTCGGCAACCCGTTCGGCCTCGGTGGCACCGTGACCGCGGGCATCGTCTCGGCCAGCGGCCGCGACATCGGCAACGGTCCGTATGACGATTTCATCCAGATCGACGCGCCCGTGAACAAGGGCAATTCCGGCGGTCCGGCCTTCAACACCGAAGGCGAGGTGATGGGCGTCAACACCGCGATCTACTCGCCCTCCGGTGGCAGCGTCGGCATCGCGTTCTCGATTCCGGCCAACACCGTGAAGAGCGTGGTGGCCCAGCTCAAGGACAAGGGCTCGGTCAGCCGCGGCTGGATCGGCGTGCAGATCCAGCCGGTGACCTCAGACATCGCCGACAGCCTCGGCATGAAGAAGGCCGAAGGCGCGCTGGTGGCGGAACCGCAGGCCAACGGTCCGGCGGCCAAGGCCGGCATCGAGTCCGGCGACGTGATCACCGCGGTCAACGGCGAATCCGTCAAGGATGCCCGCGAGCTCGCGCGCACCATCGGTGGCATGGCGCCCGGCGCGACCGTGAAGCTCAACGTGCTGCACAAGGGCCAGGACAAGGTCGTGAACCTCACCCTCGGCCAGCTGCCGAACACGGTCCAGGCCAAGGCCGACAACGACAATGACAGCGGCAAGGCTGCGCCCCGCGGCACCGACGTGCCCAAGCTCGGCATGACCGTTGCGCCGGCCAATTCCGTGGCCGGTGCCGGCAAGGAAGGCGTCGTGGTCACCGAAGTCGATCCGAAGAGTGCCGCGGCCGAACGCGGCTTCAAGGAAGGCGACGTGATTCTCGAAGTCGGCGGCAAGAGCGTCAGCACCGCCGGCGAAGTCCGCGACGCCATCAACACGGCGCGGACCGACAACAAGAACAGCGTCCTGATGCGCGTGAAGAGCGGCGGCCAGTCGCGCTTCGTCGCAGTGCCCATCGCCAAGGGCTAATCAAGGGCTAATCAAGGGCTAGGGCCTTCAGGAGCTTGAGAGATGAGGGGTGTCGCCGGCATCAGTCGCCCCCGCCGTCGGCGCCCCTCTGGGGAGCAGCGCAACGTTTGCTCCCCCTGTCTACCTTCCGGTGGAATTACGCCCCCCTCCGTCGGAAGGCCTAGGGCGGTGGAGTCCCCCCAGCTTCACCGCCCGCCTTTTTCTCGTTTCGGGACTCTTCCGCTCGGCTTGCATGCGATTGCCGCTCGCGCCATGTTTAGAGAAGGTTGACCTCCTTGACCGCCGCCGAACGCACGATGCGCCTCCTCATCATTGAAGACGACCGCGAGTCCGCCGACTACCTCGTGAAGGCGTTTCGCGAAGTCGGACACATTGCCGACCACGCCGCCGACGGCGAGGAAGGCCTCGCCATGGCCGAGAACGGCGATTACGATGTGCTGGTGGTGGACCGGATGCTGCCCAAGCGCGACGGGCTGTCGCTGATCGGCGCGCTGCGCGACAAGGACAAGACGACGCCGGTTCTGATTCTGTCCGCGCTCGGACAGGTCGATGACCGCATCAAGGGCCTGCGGGCCGGCGGCGACGACTATCTGCCGAAGCCCTATTCCTTCGCCGAGCTCCTGGCCCGGGTCGAGGTGCTGTCGCGTCGCCGCGGGGGACCTGCCGAGGACACGCTCTACCGCGTCGGCGATCTCGAGCTCGACCGGCTGTCGCACCGCGTTGCCCGCGGCAAGGACGAGCTGACGCTCCAGCCGCGCGAATTCCGGTTGCTCGAATATCTGATGAAGCATGCCGGCCAGGTGGTGACCCGCACCATGCTGCTGGAAAATGTCTGGGACTATCATTTCGATCCGCAGACCAACGTGATCGACGTGCACATTTCGCGGCTGCGCTCCAAGATCGACAAGGGTTTCGAGCGGCCGCTGCTGCACACGATCCGCGGCGCCGGGTACATGATCCGTGACGGCATTCGGTAAACTCGTCCGCACCACGGCATTCCGGCTGACGCTGGTCTATCTATTGCTGTTCGCGATGTTCGCGGCCTCGCTGCTGGCCTATTTCGCCTGGAATACGCGGCGGTTGATCACCGAGGAAATCACGCAGACGGTGAATTCCGAGACCTCGGAGATCAACGAGATCTATGATCGCGGCGGCTTGGTCCGCCTCGTGCGAACGATCGAGTACCGGGCGCTGCGGCCGGGCGCCAACCTCTATCTTGTGACGACGCCGACCGGGCAGGCGGTGGCCGGCAATGTCGGCTCCCTCGCGCCCGGCGTGATGGCGACGCGCGGCTGGTCCGAGACCGCCTATCGGCGGATCGAGGATGCTGACGAACGCGACCATCGCGCGCTCGTCCGTGTCACCGAGCTCGAGAACGGCTTTCGCCTGCTGATCGGCCGCGATCTCGACGAGCGGCGGCGCCTGTTCGGCATCGTGGCCAAGGCAGCGCAATGGTCGGTCCTGATCGTGGTGGTGCTCGGGCTCGGCGGCGGCATCTTCGTCGCGCGCCGCGTCTTGACCCGCATCGACGCCATGACCGGCACGACCCAGCGCATCATGACCGGCGACCTCAGCGAGCGCCTGCCGGTCGGGCGCAGCGGCGACGAGCTTGACCGCCTCGCCGAGAACCTCAACGCCATGCTGGAGCGGATCGAGGCGCTGATGGCGGGGCTGAAGGAGGTCTCCGACAACATCGCCCACGATCTCAAGACGCCGCTGACGCGGCTGCGCAACCGCGCCGAGGAGGCGCTGGCGAAATCGGGCACCGAGGCCGATTACCGCGCCGCGCTGGAGCGGACCATCGAGGAATCCGACGGCCTGATCCGCACCTTCAATGCGCTGCTGATGATCGCGCGTGCAGAATCCGGCCAGGCGCGCGGCAACATGGACGATTTCGACGCGGCCGATGTCGCCCAGGGCATCCACGAGCTCTACGAGCCGCTCGCCGAGGACGACGACATGACCCTGAAGGTCAGGGCCGATCCGACGCCGGTTCACGCCAACCGCGAGCTGATCAGCCAGGCGCTCGCCAATCTCGTCGAGAACGCGATCAAGTACGGCAAGCCGGCGGCGCAAACCGGCGGAACCGTGGTCAACATGGACGCGCGGCAGATCACGATCGAGGCGCGGCGCGAGGGCGACCAGGTGCTGCTCAGCGTCGTCGACCGCGGTCCCGGCATCCCGGAAGCGGATCGCAAGCACGTCGTCGAGCGATTCGTCCGGCTGGAAGCCAGCCGCACACTGCCGGGCTCCGGCCTCGGCCTCAGCCTCGCCTCCGCGGTTGCCACGCTTCATGGCGGCGAATTGCGGCTGAGCGATGCCCAGCCTGGTCTCGTCGCCACGCTGGTGCTGCCGGCGCGCGCGGGCGCCAGCGACAGGGTTGCTCCTCCAATGCCGGATGTGCCACAGAAGGTGGCATGAACCACTCCGCGCCGGGAAACGCGGACAAGCATGGTGAGAGCCTCGCCGCACGCTTCGCGGAGGCTCCCTGTGTTGCCGCTTCCACAACCGACGACAGACGCTTTGGGAATTGGCTGGCCGAGCTCGAGCCGGCGCAATCGGCCCGTCTCGAAGCCCTGCTGGTTCATCCCTTCGCGCGGGATATCTTGACCGGCATCGCGGAGTTCTCGCCCTATCTGTTCGATCTGGTGCGCGCCGATCCCTTGCGCCTGATCCGGCTGCTCGAATGCGATCCGGATGCGCATCTGCCGGCGCTCATCGCAGAGGCGAGAGGCGCGGTGCTGGCGGCATCCGACGAAGCCGAGGTGATGCGGCTGCTTCGCCGCATGAAGGCGGAAACTGCGCTCCTGACCGCGCTCTGCGACATCGGCGGGGTCTGGCCGGTGATGCGGGTGACGGCGGCGTTGACCGACGTCGCAGTGTCCTCGGTGCAGGCGGCGCTCCGGTACCTGCTGCGGCAGGAAGCCGCACGTGGCAAGCTCTCGCCGCCCAATCCCGAAGCTCCGGAGGAGGGCAGCGGTCTGATCGTGCTCGCGATGGGCAAGATGGGTGCGGGCGAGCTGAACTATTCCAGCGACATCGACCTCATCGTGTTCTTCGATCCCGACGCCACGACGCTGGCGGCGGATATCGAGCCGCAGCCGTTCTTCGTCCGGCTGACGCAGGGAATGGCGCGCATCCTCCAGCAGCGCACCTATGACGGCTATGTCTTCCGCGTCGATCTGCGCCTGCGCCCCGACCCGTCCTCGACGCAGGTGGCGATCTCCCGCGACGCCGCGCTGAACTATTACGAGCGGGAAGGGCGCACCTGGGAGCGCGCCGCGATGATCAAGGCGCGCGCCTGCGCCGGCGATGCCGGGGCGGGCGAGGCGCTGCTTGCCGAGATCGCGCCCTTCGTCTGGCGCAAGCATCTCGACTTCGCCGCGCTTGCCGACGTCCACGACATGAAGCGGCAGATGCAGACCTATCGCGGCCAGAGCGAGATCGCAGTCGAGGGCCACAACGTCAAGGTCGGGCGCGGTGGCATCCGTGAGATCGAGTTCTTCGCGCAGACGCAGCAACTGATCGCCGGCGGCAGGCATCCGGAATTGCGGGTGCGGCCGACGCTCAAAGCCCTCGACGTGCTCGCCACCAGCAACTGGATCACCTTCGAGGCACGCGACGAGCTGACGCGGGCCTATGAATTCCTGCGCCGGGTCGAGCACCGTCTCCAGATGATCGCCGACGAGCAGACCCATGCATTGCCCGAGGACAGGGAGGCGGTCGAGCGTTTTGCCTGGTTCTTCGGCTACCCGGATCGCGAAGCCTTTGCCCGCGACCTGCTGCGCCAGCTCGAGATCGTGCAGGGGCATTACGAAAAACTGTTCGAAGGCGACGATCCGGCCGGCACGGCAAACCTGCCGGCGGTCGACTATCGTGCCGGCCCCGAAGACGCGCGCCTGCTGCAGCATCTGGCGACGCTCGGCTTCAAGAAACCCGCCGCCCTCGCACAGACCGTCTGCGACTGGATCACCGGCGACTATCGTGTGTTCCGCAATGAGGCGACGCGGAGCGCCTTCGTCGAGTTCGTCCCGGCCCTGATCGACGGGCTTGCGCATGCCGAGGAGCCGGATCGCGCCGTCGCGGCCTTCGACCATTTCCTCCGCGCGCTCCAGCGCGGCGGGCGGCTGATCACACTGCTCGGACAGAACCGCGATCTCGTCGCGCTGGTGGCGCTGGTGCTCGGCGCGGCGCCGCGGCTCGGCGAGATGCTGGCGCGGCAGCCGCAGCTGATGGACGGCCTGATCGATCCGCGCTTCTTCGGCGCGATGCCCGACAGGCAGGAGCTGTCGGCTCGCCTCGCGGCCACCGTGCGCGATGCGGACTCCTATGAGGAATTTCTCGATCGCCTTCGTCTGTTCGGGCAGGAAAGCCTGTTCCTGATCGGTACGCGCATCCTGTCCGGGACGGTCTCGGCGCAGCAGGCGAGCACGGCCTTTGCGGACGTCGCCGAAGGCATCGTCCATACCGTGCACGGCCTCGTCGCCGATCGCTTCGCCGTCCAGCACGGCCGGATCACGGCTCAGGAGACCGCGGTGATCGCCATGGGCCGGCTCGGCAGCCGCGAGATGACGGCGTCGTCCGATCTCGATTTGATCCTGCTCTACGATTTCGACAGCGACAATCCGGACTCGGACGGGCCGAAGTCGCTGCAAGGCGCGCATTACTTCGCGCGCTTCACCCAGCGCCTGATCAGCGCCTTCACGACGCGCACCAATTACGGCGTTCTCTACGAGATCGACATGCGGCTGCGTCCGTCGGGGCGCGCTGGTCCCGTGGCCTCAAGCCTCGTTTCGTTCGCGGACTACCAGGCCAACGAGGCCTGGACCTGGGAGCACATGGCGCTGACGCGGGCGCGCGTGGTATCGGCTTCGCCCGAGTTCCGCGAACGGATCGAGCGCGTCATCCGCGAGGTCCTGACCCGCCGCCGCGATCCCGCAATCACCGCCAACGACGTCGCCGACATGCGGCGCGCGATCGCCCAGGAGAAGGGCGAGGCCGATTGCTGGGATCTCAAATATGCCGCCGGCGGCATGGTCGACATCGACTTCATCGCGCAATATCTCCAGCTCGTGCACGCCCATGACATGCCGGAGATCCTCGACGTCAGCACGATGGTAGTGCTGGACAATGCATGCCGGCTCGGCGTGCTCGCGCAATCTGAAACCGAGATATTGCGCGCCGCGGCGCGGCTCTATCACGACCTCACACAGATCCTGCGGCTCTGCGTCAGCGACCGCTTCAAGCCTGAGACCGCGGGTACCGACCTCCTGCGCGTGATGGCGCGCGCCGGCGATACGCCGGACTTCTCGTCGCTGGAGGCGCGTGTGAAGGAAACGCAGAGCGAGGTACGGCGCGTGTTCAGGACGCTGCTGGAACGGACGTAGCCTGCTTCAGCGAAGCGAGCGCCTCGCGCACGTTCGGCTCCAGGCCCGCGCCGCCGGCATCGAGATGGGCGAAGATCGCGCGCTTCATCCGGGGATCCCAGAACTTCTTGATGTGCTCGGCAATCCCCGGCACGGCCTTGTCATGGCCCTGGCTCTGGAAGAACTTGCCGATCTGGTTGGCCATGTAGATCAGGCGGTCAGGCGACATGAGCAACCTCCGTGGCATGGCGCGCAACGACGCGGCTCCCATGCGAAAACACTTCGAACCCGTCCTGGCGGGCAATGGCGATCAGCGTGATGCCGGCGGCTTCCGCCGTCCGTACTGCAAGTGCTGTCGGCGCGGAGACCGCGACCATCACCGGCGCGCCGATCGCGGCGGTCTTCTGCACCATCTCGACCGAGACACGGCTCGTCAGCAGCACCATGCCGCTGCGAGCGTCCGTGCGGCTGCGCGCCAGTGCGCCGGCGAGCTTGTCGAGCGCGTTGTGACGGCCGACATCCTCGCGCAGGGCGACGATGTTGCCGGCAGGGGACCAGAAGGCGGCGGCGTGAACTGCGCGGGTTTGCAGATTGATGGATTGCAGCGGCGCGATGGCCTGCATCGCCGCCATGATCTGTTCGGGCGTGAAGGTCTGCCCCTGCGGCACGAGGGCCGCAGGCCGTACGGCTTCGGCGATGGATTCGACGCCGCAGAGGCCGCAGCCGGTGGGACCGGCGATGTGCCGACGGCGCTCGCTGATGCGTGCGGCATCTTCCGGTGCAAGCCACATGCGCAGCTCGATGCCGTCGTCGAGACGAACCACCTCGAGTGACTTGATGTCGTCAACCGATTTGATGATGCCTTCGTCCAGGCTGAAGCCGACGGCAAAATCTTCCAGGTTCTGCGGCGTTCCCATCATGACGGCGTAGGTGCCGCCATTGTAGGTCAGCGCCAGCGGCGTCTCCTCCGGGATCAGCCGCGTCCCCTCGGACGCGACACCGTCGCGCCAGATCTCGCGGTCGATCGCTTGCACCGCCACGTGCATGCCGTTACTCCGCAGCCTCGGCCGGCGCGATGCGGCGGGAGTGCCGCGCCTGCGCGTCATAGGCCTTCTGCCAATCCGACGGGCCGTTCGACGGCGAGACCTGTACCGCGGTGACCTTGTACTCGGGACAGTTGGTCGCCCAGTCCGAATAGTCCGTCGTGATGACGTTGGCCTGCGTGTCCGGGTGGTGGAAGGTGGTGTAGACGACGCCGGGCGCGACGCGATCGGTGATCTCCGCGCGCAGCGTGGTCTCGCCGGCGCGGCTCTTCAGCCGCACCCAGTCGCCGTCGCGCACGCCGCGCTGCTCGGCATCGTGCGGATGGATCTCCAGCCGGTCTTCGGCATGCCACACCACGTTCTCGGTGCGCCGCGTCTGCGCGCCGACATTGTACTGGCTCAGGATGCGCCCCGTCGTCAGCAGCAGCGGGTAGCGCGGCCCGGTGCGTTCGTCGGTCGCAACATATTCGGTGACGACGAACTTGCCCTTGCCGCGGACGAAGCCGTCGATATGCATCACCGGCGTGCCCTCCGGCGCCTTCTCGTTGCAGGGCCACTGCACCGAGCCGAGCTCGTCGAGCCTGGCGTAGGAGACGCCGGCGAAGGTCGGCGTCAGTGCCGCGATCTCGTCCATGATCTCGGAGGGGTGGCTGTACTTCATCTCGAAGCCCATCGCCTTGGCGAGGCCGATGGTGACCTCCCAGTCTGCAAGGCCGTTCTTCGGCGTCATCACCTTGCGCACGCGCTGGATGCGGCGCTCGGCGTTGGTGAAGGTGCCGTCCTTCTCCAGGAAGCTCGAGCCGGGCAGGAAGACGTGGGCGTAGTTCGCGGTTTCGTTCAGGAAGAGATCGTGGACGATGACGCATTCCATCGCCGACAGTGCCGCCACCACGTGCGAGGTGTTGGGATCGGACTGGAGGATGTCCTCACCCTGCACGTAGATGCCCATGAAGGTGCCTTCGACGGCGGCGTCGAACATGTTGGGGATGCGCAGGCCCGGCTCCGGGTTGAGCTTGACGTTCCACAGCGCCTCGAACTGGTCACGCACGGCATCGCCGGAGATGTGGCGGTAGCCGGGCAGCTCGTGCGGGAACGAGCCCATGTCGCAGGAGCCCTGCACGTTGTTCTGGCCGCGCAGCGGATTCACGCCGACGCCGGGGCGGCCGATATTGCCGGTCGCCATCGCGAGGTTGGCGATCGCGATCACGGTGGTCGAGCCCTGGCTGTGCTCGGTGACGCCGAGGCCGTAATAGATCGCGCCGTTGCCGCCGGTGGCGTAGATGCGGGCGGCTTCGCGCAGATCCTTCGGGTTGACGCCGGTCAGGATCGCGGTCGCCTCCGGGCTGTTGTTCGGCTGGGCGACGAAGGCGGCCCATTCCTCGAACTCGGTCCAGTCGCAGCGCTCGCGCACGAAGGATTCGTTGACGAGGCCTTCGGTGACGATGACATGCGCAATCGCGGTCATGACCGCGACGTTGGTCCCGGGCATCAAGGGCAGATGCAACGCCTTCACATGCGGCGATTCCACCATCTCGGTGCGGCGCGGATCGATCACGATCAGTTTTGCGCCCTGGCGCAGCCGCTTCTTCAGCCGCGAGGCGAACACCGGATGCGCCGACGCCGGGTTGGCGCCGATCACGACGACGACATCGGTGTCCTCGACCGAGTCGAAATCCTGCGTGCCGGCGGAGGTGCCGAAGGTGGTGGCGAGGCCATAGCCGGTCGGCGAGTGGCAGACGCGGGCGCAGGTGTCGACATTGTTGTTGCCGAAGCCGGCACGGATCAGCTTCTGCACCAGATAGGTTTCTTCATTGGTGCAGCGGGACGAGGTGATGCCGCCGATGGCATCGCGGCCGTATTTCTTCTGGATGCCGCGCATCTTCGCCGCGGCGAATGAGAACGCCTCATCCCAGGACACTTCGCGCCAGGGATCCTCGATCCGCTCGCGGATCATCGGCTTGAGGATGCGTTCTTTGTGGTTGGTGTAGCCCCAGGCGAAGCGGCCCTTGACGCAGGAATGGCCGCGATTGGCCTTGCCGTCCTTGTACGGCACCATGCGCACGACTTCCTCGCCGCGCATCTCGGCCTTGAAGGCGCAGCCGACGCCGCAATAGGCGCAGGTGGTGACGACGGAGTGCTCGGGCTGGCCGATCTCGATCACCGACTTTTCCGTCAGCGTCGCGGTCGGGCAGGCCTGCACGCAGGCGCCGCAGGAGACGCATTCCGAGCCGAGGAAGCTCTCGCTCATGCCCGGAGAGACGCGGCTGTCGAAGCCGCGGCCGGAGATCGTCAGCGCGAAGGTGCCTTGCACCTCCTCGCAGGCGCGGACGCAGCGCGAGCAGACGATGCACTTGGAGGGATCATAGGTGAAGTAGGGGTTGGACTCGTCCTTCGGCATCCAGGCGGGATTCACCTCGCCGTTGGATTTGGCGAAGACATGGTTCTCGCCCTCATAGCCGTAGCGCACGTCGCGCAGGCCGACGGCGCCGGCCATGTCCTGCAATTCGCAATCCCCGTTCGCGCCGCAGGTGAGGCAGTCGAGCGGATGGTCGGAGATGTAGAGCTCCATCACGCCCTTGCGCAGCTTCTTCAGCCGCTCGGTCTGGGTGTGGACGACGAGGCCGTTCATCACCGGCGTGGTGCAGGAGGCCGGCGTGCCGGCGCGGCCCTCGATCTCGACGAGGCAGAGCCGGCAGGAGCCGAACGCATCGACCATGTCGGTTGCGCAGAGCTTCGGGATCTGGTGGCCGGCGTCCATCGCGGCGCGCATGATCGAGGTGCCCTCGGGCACCGTGACCTGGTTGCCGTCGATGGTCAGCGTCACCATCGTTTCCGATTTCGAGCGCGGTGTTCCGAAGTCGATTTCCTCGATCAGAGACATTGTCGTTCTCCTATTCCGCGGCCTGAAGCGTGGTCGGCGCCGGGACGAAATCCTCCCGGAAGTGCTTCAACGCGCTGAGCACGGGGTAGGGCGTGAAGCCGCCGAGTGCGCAGAGCGAGCCGAATTTCATGGTGTTGCAGAGGTCTTCGACCAGCGCGAGATTTTCGCTCACGCGCTCGCCATTGATGATCTTCTCGATGGTCTCGACGCCGCGGGTCGAGCCGATCCGGCACGGCGTGCACTTGCCGCAGGATTCGATGGCGCAGAACTCCATGGCGAAGCGCGCCTGCCGGCGCATGTCGACGCTGTCGTCGAACACGACGATGCCGCCATGGCCGATCAGGCCGTCGCGCGCGGCGAAGGCCTCGTAGTCGAACGGCGTGTCGAACAAGGCGCGCGGGAAATAGGCGCCGAGCGGGCCGCCGACCTGCACCGCGCGGACCGGACGGCCCGTGAAGGTGCCGCCGCCGACGTCGTCGACGAGCTCGCCGAGCGTCACGCCGAACGCCGTCTCGAACAGGCCGCCGTGACGGATGTTGCCGGCGAGCTGGATCGGCATCGTGCCGCGCGAGCGGCCCATGCCGAAATCGGCATAGGCCTTGGCGCCTTCGGCGAGGATGAAGGGGATGGCGGCGAACGACAGCACATTGTTGATCACGGTCGGCTTGCCGAACAGGCCGTGATGCGCGGGCAGCGGCGGCTTGGCGCGCACGAGGCCGCGGCGGCCTTCGAGGCTCTCCAGCAGCGAGGTCTCCTCGCCGCAAACGTAAGCGCCGGCACCGACGCGCACTTCGAGGTCGAAACCGTAGGTGGAGCCGCCGATCTTGTCGCCGAGATAACCTCCGCGCTTGGCCGCTGCGATCGCGGCGTTCATTGCCTCGACGGCGTGCGGATATTCGCTGCGGATGTAGATGTAGCCTTTGGTCGCGCCGACGGTGATGCCGGCGATCGTCATGCCCTCGATCACCAGGAAGGGATCGCCCTCCATGATCATGCGGTCGGCGAAGGTGCCGCTGTCGCCTTCGTCGGCGTTGCAGACGATGAACTTGCGGTCGGCTTTCGCCTGCGCGACGGTCTTCCACTTGATGCCGGTCGGAAAGCCCGCGCCGCCGCGTCCGCGCAGGCCGGACGCCGTGACTTCGTTGAGGATCGCATCCGAGCCGAGCGACAGCGCGTGCTCCAGGCCCTTGTAGCCGCCATGGGCGCGGTAGTCGTCGAGCGAGCGCGGATCGATCACGCCGCAGCGGGCGAAGGTGAGGCGGGTCTGGCGCTTGAGCCAGGGGATCTCGTCGGTCGCCCCCAGCCGCAGCAGATGCGGCGTGTTGCTGGCGAGCGCGTCGAGCAGGGAGGGCACATCGGCCTCGGTGACCGGGCCGAAGGCGATCCGGCCCTGGGGCGTCGCCACCTCGACCAGCGGCTCCAGCCAGTACATGCCGCGCGAGCCGGTCCTGACGATCTCGACCGCCACGCCGCGCTTGGCCGCGGCCTGCTCCAGCGCAAGCGCAACCTCGTCGGCGCCGACGGCGACCGCGCCCGCATCGCGTGAGACGAAAAGACGGATGCTCATCGCTGCGCCTCCGCAACCAGCGCATCGAGGCGCTTCTGATCGAGCCGGCCGATGAGCCGGCCGTCGAGCATCGCGGAGGGCGCGGTGGCGCACAGGCCGAGGCAGTAGATCGGCTCCAGCGTGACGCGATCGTCCGCCGTGGTGCCACCGAGCGAGACGCCGAGCTTGGCCTCGGCGCGCGCAGCCAGCGCATCGCCGCCCGCGGCCTGGCAGGCCTCCGCGCGGCAGAGCTTCAGCACATGGCGGCCGGCCGGCTTGTGGCGGAAATCATGGTAGAACGTGAACACGCCATGCACTTCGGCGCGTGACAGGTTGAGAGCTTGCGCCACCATGGGAACGGCCGCTTCCGGCACGTAGCCGAACGCCTCCTGGAGCGCGTGGAGAATCACCAGCGTCGCGCCTTCCTGCTGAGCGTGTTCGGCGATGATCTCGGCGCCGCGTGTTTCGTCCCAGGGCTCGTAACGAGGCTCGTAAACCGCTGTCATTTGTCGTTCTCAACCAGAGCGTTTCTTTCTCGCAAACTATTTGGAATCATTCGAAGATCAATAAAGCTGTTCCGTGCTGCGATTGCGAATTCAGATCGATTTGGAAGCGCAATCGGGCGATACGGAAATGCGATAAAGACGCCTCCGCCTGCCGGTTTTTCCGTGTTGGCGAGGACCCGGCATGCTAGCTTGCATGCCAAGCCATAATTCGAGGGGACGCACGGTTGATCGACAAGCTTGAACTGCTGCTGGCGCTGGCGAAGGAGCGGCATTTCGGACGCGCGGCGGAGGCCTGCGGCGTGACGCAACCGACGATGTCGACCGGGCTCAAGCAGCTCGAGGAGATCCTCGGCGTGATGCTGGTCCAGCGCGGCTCCCGTTTCCAGGGTTTTACCCCGGAAGGCGAGCGGGCACTGGACTGGGCGCGGCGGATCGTGGGCGATGCCCGCGCCATGCGTGACGAGATCAACGGGCTGAAGCATCAGCTCTCAGGCGAGATCCGCATCGCGGCGATCCCGACCGTGCTCGGCATGGTCGCCGCGCTGACGACGCCGTTCCGCGCCAGGCATCCCGAGGTGCGCTTCCGTATCCAGTCCACCACGTCATCCGAGGTGCTGGGGCTGCTCGAAAATCTCGAGGTCGATGCCGGGCTGACCTATATCGAGAACGAGCCGATCGGCAAGGTGCGCACCATCCCGCTCTACAACGAGAGCTATCGCCTCTTGACCGCGCCCGATGCGATGTTCGGCGACCGCGAGACGGTGACGTGGAAGGAGGTCGGGCAGGTGCCGCTGTGCCTGCTCACGCCCGACATGCAGAACCGCCGCATCATCGACCGCGCGTTGCGCTCGGTCGGCGCCGAGGCGACGCCGACGCTGACCTCGAACTCGCTGCTCGTGCTGTTCACGCACGTCAAGACAGGCCGTTGGGCGAGCGTGATGCCGGCCAAGCTGGCCGAGACGCTCGGCCTGTCCGATACGGTGCGCTCGATCCCGATCGTCGATCCCGAAGTCAACTACAGCATCGGCATGGTGATCCCGCAGCGCGATCCGATGACGCCGCTGATCGCAGCGCTGGTCAATGTCGCGAGGGAAGTCGCGCCGACGCTGCAATTGTAGGGGCTGTAGCGCTTTCCCGAGCAAGCGCCTCGTCCTTCGAGACGCCCGCTTCGCGGGCTCCTCAGGATGAGGCTCCGTTGTATAGGTGTTCGTTGAAACGGCTGCCGCGTACTCCGCCCTCATCCTGAGGGCCCGCCGGAGGCGGGCGTCTCGAAGGATGGCCGCAGGCGAGCTTCGCCTTGCTCTACGCCGCGACCGAGACCCCAGACGCCGCCTTGATCGCATCGCGGGGCAGCGTCACGCGGACGACGGTGCCGACCTCGAGCTTGGAGCGCAATCGCATCGTACCGCCATGGAGCTGTGCCAGCGAGCGCGCGATCGCCAGCCCAAGTCCCGAGCCGTGATAGGTCTTGGTGAGCTGGCTCTCGACCTGCTCGAACGGGCGGCCGAGCCGCTCCAGCGAATGCGGCGCGATGCCGATGCCGGTGTCGGCGATCATCAGCACGATCCGGTCGTCGAGCTGCCGGCTGCGCACCACGATGCGTCCGCCGTCGGGGGTGAACTTCACCGCGTTGGAGAGCAGGTTGACGACGATCTGCTTGGTCGCGCGGCGGTCGGCGACGACGGAGATGGATTTCGCGATGTCGGCATCGAGCTTCAGATGCTTGTCCTGCGCCCGGCCGGAGACCACCCGCAAGGATTCGGCCAGCGTCCGCGACAGGTCGAGCTCCTCCATGTCGAGCTTCATGCGGCCGGCCTCGATCTTGGACATGTCGAGGATGTCGTTGATGACCTCGAGCAGGTAGTGCCCGCTGGTCAGGATGTCCTGGCAGTATTCCTGGTACTTCTCGCTTCCGAGCTCGCCGAACATGCCGCTTCCCATGATCTCGGAGAAGCCGATGATGGCGTTGAGCGGCGTGCGCAGCTCGTGGCTCATATTGGCGAGGAATTTCGACTTGGTCTGGTTGGCTTCCTCGGCGCGGGTCTTCTCGCGCTGGTATTTCTCGGCGAGATCGGCAAGCTCGTTGGTCTGGCGCTCCAGGGCTGCCTGCGAGCGTTTGAGGTCGATGACGGTGGCGCGCAGGCGCAGGTCGTTGTCGACCAGCTTCTGCTCGTGCTCCTTGATGCGGGTGATGTCGGTGCCGACCGAGACGTAGCCGCCGTCCTTGGTGCGGCGCTCGCTGATGTGCAGCCAGCTGCCGTCATCGAGCTGTGCCTCGAAGGTGCGGGCGCCCGGGCCTTGGGCGGCGGTCTCGTTGTGGCGGGTGCGCACCTCCGGCATGCGGCCGACTTCCAGCACGGTCTCGTAGGAGGTGCCGGGGATGACGGCCGTGTCGGGCAGCTTGTGCAGGCGCTGGAAGTGCGAGTTGCAGAGCACGAGGCGGTCGCTCGCGTCCCACAGCACGAAGGCCTCCGGAATCGTCTCGATCGCGTCGCGCAGGCGCAAGTCGGCTTCCACCGTCCTCTCGGCGAGGCTCTTCTGCTCGGTGATGTCGACGGCGATGCCGATCAGGTGCACGCTGGAATCGGTCGCCCCGCGGGTTTTTTCGCAGCGGACGCGGAGCCAGATCCAGTGGCCGTCGACATGCTGCATCCGGAAGGTCTGGTCGATGTGGTCGATCTTCTCGGAGATGAGCTGGTCGGCGATCGCGAACAGGTCGATGTCGTCGGACTTCACCAGCGCATTGACCTCGCCGAAGGTGAGGAGCTCGTTGCGGCCGTCGAGGCCGAGCATCGAGAACATCGATTGGGACCAGAAGATCCGGCCGCGCGACAGATCCCAGTCCCACAGCCCGCAGCGGCCGCGGTTGAGCGCGGTGTCGATGCGGCCGCGCACGGCGTCGTTGATGAGGTCGCCTTCGCGGGCGCGGGTCGACTGCCAGTGAAAGGCAAAGCCCAGGATCAGGACGACGAAGCCCGTAGTCGCCGACAGCGTCACCGAGAGCGCGGCGTCCGAGCCCCAGATCGGCTCGTTGCGCTCCTGGATCACGGTGACGAAGCCCGGCAGCGACTTGATCTGGCGCGAGGTCGCCATCGCGGCGTTGCCGCTCGGCAGCGTCATGTCGGAGATGTTGCCGTCGCGCGGCGGCGACGCCACCAGCTGCGCCGTGGTGATCGCATCGAGCAGGCGGTCGTTGCCAGAAGGATCGCTGTCGACCGGGATGCGGGCGAGGATGCGGCGGTCGACGCCGGCCGAGGTGACGATGACGTGGCGGCCCGTGGCCGTGCCCCAGGACGGGATCAGGTCCGGCAGCAGCGTCGGCAGGGTCTCGATGTTCTTGAGCCGCTCCTGTCGCACGGAGGTGAGGCGGTCGATGCGCTCGGCGAGCAGGTCGGCCAGCGCCGAGATGTCGTGACGGATCACCAGCCGCTTCTGGCGCATCTGATCGACCACCTGCACGAACGCGCCGAGGCAGATCGTGATCAGGAACGCGATGATGAGCGTCGGCACGGCGCGGCGCAGCGCCGGCTCCGCGATCAAAAGCCGATGATAGGCAGGTTTCGCGATCGATTGCGCCAATCCCTTGATCGAATCGGATTGGACGCATGCGTTCGCGGCGTCTGCACGCGACATGCCTTCGGCCCCCTGAAAACCTGAGTTTCGAAAGCAGCCCCACGTCGCTTTCGAATCACACCGATTTGAATCCAGTTTTCGCGGGCTGTCGAGAGTCAACGAATCGTTAACGCGAAATTATTCTTATCCAACGCGCAGTTTGCGCATCGCGCGTCCGCAAACTCACGTCCGCGATGAGTCCGAAACGAGAACGTGTGACTCCTCGTACATTCCGTCTCATGCGCGCGGCGGCTCGGCGTGGCTGATGACGCGCTTCACGCTCGGGAACGCGCGCCGCAATGCGCGCTCGATCGCGTCGACATGCTCATGCACCTTGATCACGCTCATCGACGGCGCAGCGCGGCAATGGAAGTTGACGATCTCGCCGGCATCGGTGTTGCGGACGCGGACATTATGGATGTCGTGGATCTCACCCTCACCGGCGAACTCGGCCAGTGCAACGGCGATGGCCTGCACCCGTTCGGGGGGAGCATCGACCCCGAACGGCAGTTCCGGTTCCAGCGGCTCGATATGGACGTCGACCTCGACATCCTCGCCGAACTCCTCCTGGATGTTCCGCTCCAGCGTGTTGGCGATGTCATGGGCGGCCTCGAGCTGCATCTCGCCGTCGACCTCGAGGTCGATGCCGACGATCAGCTTGGCGCCGAGGTCATGCACCGTGACGTGGTGGATGGCGAGGCCGGTGTTGCGCGCGATCACCATGATGCGGTCGCGCACGGTCTCGTTGTTGCGCGCCACGGGGACGGCCGTGAAGGTGAGGTCGGCATCGCCGAATGTTCTCGTGACGGCGGCTTGCGCATTGCGCTTGATGTCTTCGACGCGGTCGATCGGATAGGTGCGCGGCACCTTTGCGATGCTGTCGATGAAAGTGGTTGCGCCGACCATGCGCACCCGCAGTCGCTCGACGTCGATCACGCCGGGCACGCTGCGGATCGCCGCGGTCGCCTTCTCCAGCGCGCCTTCCGGAGCGCGGTCGACCAGCGTCTGCACCGTCGAGCCCGCCATGCGCAGGCCGAGGGCTGCGATCATCACGGCGACCGCGGCGGCCGCGGCCGCGTCGCCCCACCAGAAGCCGAGGGCGGCGAGGATCAGGCCCACGATGACGGCGCAGGAGCCCATGACGTCGGAGGCGAAATGCAGCGCGTCCGCCGCCAGCGCCTGGCTCCTGGTCTCCCGTGCGGCACGGTGCAGGGCGCGGGCGCGCCACAGATTGACGGCGATGTCGATCACCAGCACCACGAACGGCACGGCCGAAATCGTCGGCGGCGGGGTTCCCTCGCGCAGGCGGCTATAGGCCTCGACCAGGATGCCGCCGGCGAGCACGTAGAGCAGGGCGGTGACGCCGAGCGCGGAGACGCTTTCGAGCTTGCCGTGGCCGTAATGATGCTCGTCGTCGGCCGGCTTGTCGGACACCCGCACCACCGCCCAGGTGATGATGGTCGCGATCAGGTCGATCGAGGAATGCAGCGCCTCCGAGATCAGCGCCAGCGAGCCGATCGCGATCCCGACCACGAACTTGGCCGCCGCCATGCCGCCGCTGGCGAAGATCGAGATCGCGGCGACCGAAGTCTTGTTGTGCTGGGAGGTCATGGCCGGGGATTTAGCAGCCCGCGGGTGAACATCAAGCCGTGATCCACAGCTGTAGTCGCTAGTGATTTGCAGGAGCGGGGGCCTCGCACCACCAGTCATTCCGGGGCGCAGAAGGCGAACCCGGAATCTCGAGATTCCGGGTTCGATGCTTCGCATCGCCCCGGAATGACAGCGAGGCCTCACACCGTCACGACGATCTTTCCCAGATGCTTGTTGGCCTCCATGTGCTCGAACGCCTTGTCGATGTCGGCGAATGCGAACACCTTGTCGATCGGCAGTTGCAGCCTGCGCGCTTCCACCGCACTCCAGATATCCTTGCGAACCTCTTCAAAAATCTCGCGGATCTCCTCGATGGTGCGGGTGCGAAAGGTGACGCCGACATAGTCGATGCGGCGCGCGGCATGCAGGTCGAAGTTGAAGTCGGCATGGGTGCCGCCGAGCCGGCCGACATTGACGATACGGCCCTTGATCTTCGTTGCGGCAAGGTTCTGGCTCGCGACCTTGCCCGAGACCTGGTCGACGATGAGGTCGACGCCTTCGCCGTTCGTCGCCTTCAGCACCTCATCGACCCATTTGGGATCCGAGGAATCGACGGCGAGGTCGGCGCCATACTCGGTCAGCCGGCCGCGGCGGTAGGCGTCGGTCGACGAGCCGATCACGAGCTTTGCGCCCTTGAGCTTGGCGATCTGCATCGCCATCAGGCCGACCCCGGAGCTCGCGCCCTGGATCAGCACGCTCTGGCCGGCTTGCACACCCCCGACGGTGACGACGGCGTTGTGCATGGTCGCGAGCGCGACGGGCAGGGTGGCGGCTTCCTCGAAATTCATGTTCGAGGGCGTGCGGAACAGCCGGCCATGGTCAGCCAGCGTGTATTCGGCAAACGCCGCGCCGCCCGAGCCCATGATGCGGTCGCCGACCTTCACGCCCTTCGCATCCGGTCCGAGCTCGGCGACCTCGCCGGCCCATTCCATGCCGAGCACGGTGCCGACACCGCCGGCCGCGCCATGGGCGTGGCCCTTGCGCATGCCGGTATCGGCGCGGTTCAGCCCGCAGGCGCGGACGCGTACCAGCACCTGCGTGCCTTTAGGCTTTGGTTGAGCGACGTCGGAAATCCTAGCGCCGTCAGGGCCGTAGACATAAGCCTTCATCAATTGCTCTCACTTCTTGAAGTGACTATTCCGCAGCTTGCGCGTTCGGATGAACGATCATGCCTTCGAGCCGGCTTCTGATGATCGCCTCCGCCTCGCGCACGATGCGCGAGACCAGCTCGGCGCAGCTCGGGATGTCCTGGATCAGGCCCTGCACCTGGCCGGCCGACCAGATGCCTTCGTCGGAATTGCCGGTGGCATAGACCATCTTGCCGCGGGTACCGGCGACGAGCTCGCGGATGTCCTCGAACCTGGCGCCTTCCTTCTCCATCGCGACCACCTTGGTCGAGATCGCATTCTTCGCAACGCGGGAGGTGTTACGCATGGTGCGGAAGATCAGCTCGGTCTCGCGCTCGTCATTGGCGACGATCCTCTCCTTGATGAGCTGATGGATCGGGCTTTCCCTGGTCGCCATGAAGCGCGTGCCCATGTTGATGCCGTCGGCGCCGAGCGCCAGCGCGGCGACGAGGCCGCGGGCATCGGCAAAGCCGCCGGAGGCGATCATCGGGATATTGACCTTGTTGGCCGCGGCCGGGATCAGGATCAGGCCGGGCGTGTCGTCCTCGCCGGGATGGCCGGCACATTCGAACCCGTCGATCGAGATCGCGTCGACGCCCATGCGCTCGGCCGAGAGCGCGTGGCGGACGCTGGTGCATTTGTGCACGACCTTGACGCCGTGCCTTTTGAACTCGTCGACATGCTCCTGCGGCTTGTTGCCGGCGGTCTCGACCACCTTGATGCCGCTCTCGATGATGGCGGCGCGGTATTCGGCGTAAGGCGGCGGCTTGATCGCGGGCAGGATGGTGAGATTGACGCCGAAGGGCTTGTCGGTGAGGTCGCGGCAGCGCGCGATCTCCCTGGTGAGGTCCTCCGGCGTCGGCTGGGTCAGCGCCGTGATGAAGCCGAGCGCGCCGGCATTGGCCACGGCCGCGACCAGCTCGGCGCGCCCGACCCATTGCATGCCGCCCTGGACGATCGGGTGCTCGACGCCGACGAGCTTGGTGAACCGTGTCTGCAACATGATCAGTTTCCCCCGCCTCGCGTGGCGCTCTGTTATCGGTTGATGGCGGGAGGATGCCGCCCGGGTGGGGAAAAGTCTATTGCGCCGCCGTGCGGTGGCGGCGGGGCGATCATGCGGGAGATGGGGGAGGATTCCGCGGGGCGGATAATCGGGCGCTGGGCCTTCATCGGAGCGACCGCCGGGACGACGCTCAGCCGTCTTCGAGCCCCACTGCCTCCACATCGTCATTGCGCGCGTAGCGAAGCAATCCAGTTCGGGTCCGC
>NZ_WQNE01000049.1 GCF_009759665.1 Bradyrhizobium cajani | reverse complement strand
ATAAGTGCACACCTGCCGGAGTACATGGTGCCATCGGCGTTCGTGCGGCTGGCGGCGCTGCCGCTGACGGTGAATGGCAAGCTGGACCGCAAGGCGCTGGCTGCGCCGGACGATGAGGCGTATGCGCCTCGCGCCTATGAGCCGCCGCAAGGCGAGATCGAGATCACGTTGGCACAGATCTGGGCCGAGCTTCTGGGTGTGGAGCGGGTCGGACGCCACGACGACTTCTTCGAACTGGGCGGGCACTCGCTATTGGCGGTGCAGCTGCTCAGTCGAGCGCTCGATGCCGGGTTCAACTTTACCGCCGCCGATCTCTTCCAAGCCCCTGTTCTGAGGGAGCTCGCATCGAAGATTCATCTGAAGCGACAGCCCAGCAGTCCGCAAGTGATTTCCGTTCTGGAAACGGGATCACAGCCACCGCTCTTCTTTGTTCCCACAGGATTGGGCGATTGTTCCTATGTCCTCCCCCTTGTGAAGGAAATGGACGTCGACTGTCCGGTCTATGCTTTGCCATGGCCGCATTTCGACGACGAACGTCCACTAACTCTTGAGGCGATAGCCGCGGAAGTAATGCTGGTAGTTAGAGAGATCCAGTCACGTGGACCGTATCGCTTTGCTGGATACTCATCAGGGGCAATCTTGGCTTACGCGATTGCGCAGCAGTTACTGAATCTGGATGAAGCTGTGTCGTTCATGGCCTTCATGGATACTGCGTTATCTGCAAATCGACGAAGCTTATCGCTGACCCAGATGGTACGGGAAGTGCTACTGGATTCTTTGGAATTCTTAGACGATGACAGCTTCCAGGTTTTAGAACGATTTGCTGCAAACAGCTCGATTGGCCAACTGATTCAAAAGGCACAGCAAATTGGGGCGATACCTCTGGATCGTGATCTAGAAAGCCTTCTTCTGACGTATGAAAAGGCAGCGCAGTTCCAAAGGGCACTGGACTTGTATGAAGCTCCACCTCTTGGAATCGAGATCAACCAGTTTTATGTCAACGGACCTGCCCGCAGCCGTCGTGGACGAGGTTCAATGGGTCAGGGAGCAAGTTCGCCGTTGCGGGGGTGGGACAGGGTTTTGCGTGCTGAAGCCATTCACGCCGTGTCCGTTCCGGGTGACCACACGACGATGATGAACATCCCAGAAAACCGCCGAATTCTGGCTCGATGCCTTTCGATAGCCTTGTCCAATTCACCAGACCGTCGGCAGCAATCACAGGTACCCCCGAGCTAACCTTGTTCGGGCATCGATTGGAGCGGCGGATATTGACCTGCCACTGCGTATTTCCTCCAGATCGAGTCAGGTCCGGCCTCAGATCAAGATCACAGATCATTTGATTTGTTTAATCAATCGCAATAATCGGATGTTGGGCCTCCCCGCAACCACCGATGCTTGCGATAGCAAGCCCATCCAGAGCCCCGGCTTCCGAAAGGAAGTCGGGGTTTTTCTTGCCCGCCGCAAAGCGCAGGATCGCGGCCAGGTCGCCGCGCAATACGATCGCCAGCTCTTCGCCATCGGGGACAAGTGTTACCTGATCGACCAACGCGCGCAAAACCTCCGCCGCTTCGGCTCTCCCGCCTTCACCTTGCAGGCTCTCGTACAGGGCGGCCACGCGTTGACGGTAGATCTCCGCCATATTCGGGTGAAGGAGGGGCGGCGGCTCCGCCGCGTTCGCCAGGAGGTCTATTAACTCGACCTTCCGGGCTTCCAGAACGCCAATCTTGTCCTTCAGCTTCACTCCCCGAACGCCATCAAGGATAGCTTGAACCGCTTTATCCAGCTCGCGGTCGGTACGCTCGAGTTCGCGCCTTTGCGCCTTGATATCGGCTCCGCGCTCGATCCTGAGTCGATTCACTTCCCGGGTAAACTCTTGGCAGAATTCCTTAAACAGCTCGGGTTCCATGAGATGCGTGCGGAGACCGCTCAGTACGGACGCCTCCAACGCGTCGCGCCGGATGTTCAAGCGGTTATTGCACGTTCCCTTGTTGCGCGCCGTTGCGAAGCCGAGCAGGTCCTGCGAAATCATCGTGCACCGTAACGAGACCGCGGCGGAATACGCCGAGCTGCGCTTTCAATCAGCTTCCTCAGCTATGGATATCCAATTCCAAAAAACAACTCCGTCCAAGATTTCTACAAGCTTGAGGGCGAGAAGTTGTCCACCAGTCGTGATCATGCTCTCTGGGCCGATGAGGTGGCGCGCGCGGTGGGCCCAAACGTACTCCGTTATGCGCTGGCACGGGTGGCCAAGCCGTTTGGAACCGACGCAAACCATTTCGATCTCGATGTGCTCATGTCGGCAGCCTCACGCATTCGGGTATGGGAGGATGCATTGCGGCGATATGCAGAAAGCGCAGGCACCGCAGAGAGCACCGAACTCTCCCCGAAATGCCGCCGCTTCGCTGATGATTACGCCGCCGCGGTCACCGCCCTTCGCTTCTGGGATGCCCTTGATATCATCGACAGATATTTCGAGCTAGTTGGCTTCGCAAATGCAGAGAATGGGACATGGAATTCTGTCCAGATCTCGCTGTTCCTGAGCTTAATCTATCCCGTAATAACTGAGCTCGCGATGGGCTACGGCCGACACTACATTGGCGAGGCGTGGGCGCCGTCCCTCGAGAGGTCAGCTGTAGCAGCCCAGCCAAAAGCATCGGTGGACCTGCCCCGTTTTGGCGCGCCAATACCTGCAAGCTTTGCCTTGGAGTACAAAAAGCGCTTTCGCTAAGGAAAAATTTGACAATCATGAAGGTCCGAATGACGAAGCCATGAATATGCGCGTTTCAAAACGGAGCGCTCTCGCTCGAGGTTTTGCGCCGTTCGACGCCTCAAGTGCCAGGAAGGGTATCAATTTCGGTTACGCGCTGCCCGACCCGGTAATGTTTGCAGAACTGCCGTGGCCTGACGCGTTCGACGGACGGACAGGCGTGGCTCCCGCCGATCTGCCGCAGTATACGGACTCGGCGGGCTTGCCCGAACTTCGTACAAAGCTGGCACTGAGGTACGGTGTGGGGCGTGACCAAGTTATGCTGACGGGAGGGGCTTCACAGGCCCTGCAATTGCTTGCCGATGGCTGGATTGACCCCGGTGACGTCGTCCTGACGGAGGACCCCTCTTACTTGGGTGCACTGCGTATGTTTTCGATCGCGGGCGCAACCGTAGTCCAGCTAGGTATGGCCGCAGAGGGTGTGGATCTGAACGAGGTGGAGGCAATCCTGCAGACCAGCACCCGGGTGAAGCTTTTTTACACGATGCCGGCATTTCATAATCCAACCGGGCACCAGATGTCATACGACTATGTGGCCAAACTGGCGGCACTGCTAGCCCGCAGTGGCGCTCTCTTGGTGCAGGATCTTGTGTATTCTGAGTTGCCTTATAACGGTCCAGCGCATTGGTTGGCGCCGGGCAACAACGTGGTCAATGTCCATAGCATCTCAAAAATTGCCGGACCGGGACTTCGGATGGGCTGGGTGCTTGCGGAGTCTGACATCATCAACGGGCTTGCACACCTCAAACGCGACGGTGGCGTAAGTCCCGTTCTCAGTAATGTCGTTTTGGGATTGTTGCAATCGAGCGCGCTCGACTCGCACATAACACGCTTGCGCGAGCACTACCGAGCGAAGCGTGACGGCGTACATAGGTTGTTGCAGCGAAGCCGGATTTGCGAGCCGGGGTAAGGCAGGCCATCCTTGGCACTTAAGCGGCTCGACCCCGATACGGATTATGAAGGCTGTCATCGCCAGCTTCGGCGGAAACGAAGCGCCGCTTATTGCAATCATTTTGGGGCTGTGGGGAGCCGCTTGCGCCAATGACTGAGGTCGCTTCGTTCGTGCGGAAACTCGTGCTGGAAAAACTCAAACCCGGTGAAGTGCTGGAAATACGGGTCGTAGACCCAGCGCTGGCAGACGCCCTCGTCGGATGAGCCGTAGATGTTTCAGCAACAGCAGCCCAATGACGAAACGGCTCTCGATCCCCGGTCGGCCTTTCTCGCTGTAGAGGGGTGCGATCTCGCGATCGATCCAGTCCCAGTCGATCCTGGTACCGAGCTGCACCAGCTCGTGCTTCAGATTGATGATCTGATCGAGCCTGGCGCGAAACAGATCGCCTTCCGTCGTCTCCGGCTTCTTGGGTCGCATCGTTCCCCTCCGGTGCGACCAAGGAATCACGACTGCCGATTCGAGGAAATCTTCAAAATGGATTTGCAAGCTTTCGAGGCGTTAACCCTCGAAAGCTTGCAAGTCCAAACCAGCGCCGCCCCGAAAAAACGACTCGTATTCAACGGTTTGGGCGCTTTTTCACAGGCGACTTAGATGGCGCTTGAACTGTTTGGCATGGGCATAACGACCCGCCATCATCGCCGCCTGCTTGGCGATGCGCCTTAGGTAGTCTGCAAAGATGCGGCGGATAACAGCTGCTTCGGTCTCGTTGATGGCGCGGTCACCTCGGATCGGCTCGCCATTAGCGGCGAATTGCTTGACGACGTCATAACCGATGCACAGCCCGCCGCCCGACTTGCCGTCCGCGACGTGGCCGCGCAGACCTCGCCGCGTCTTGTCCGAGGTCCTTCAGGAACAAGGCGTTCATCGTGCCCTTCAGCCCGACGTGGAGATGCGTGACGTCTCCCTCCGAAAGGGTGACGATCCGTACGCCAGCGAAGGCCATGCGCTTAAATAGCCCGGCAATGTCCTCCTGATCGCGGCTGAGCGGTCCATCGCCTCGGCAAGCACCACCGCAAACTTCCCCCGCATAGCGTCGCTGATCAGTTCCTGGATACCAGGGCGAAGAAGCGATACACCGGAGATCGCTCGGTCCGTGTAGCTGTCGACCGCCGTCCAACCTTGCTTCTCGGCGTGGAGGCGGCAGAGCCGCAACTGATCTTCGATCGACGCGTCTCGCTGATTTTCAGACGAGTAGCGGGCCGGGTTCACTGCTTCACGGAGTCCCGCTGCTCTCATCCGCGCTCTTTGCTTATGGTTTCGAAGCGTTGATCGGAAACGAGGCCTGCGGCGTTCTGACCGATCGCTTGGGCTCCTACAAGGTCCTCATCGGGGCAGTCACCGCACAATTAATTTTACTGGTAGGAATAGTTGCATTCGGGCGACACGGTTTCCTCACGCTGCTCATCGCCTTTCTGTGGGGGAACGTGAGTTACATGTATCTTGTCCCCATCCAACACCGACTCCTCGGTTTAGCCGGGGAAAGGTCGAGGCTAGTCCTGGCGATGAACAGCTCGACCATCCTTGCAGGCATCGCTATCGGCGCGTTTTTCGGCGGAATTATCGTCGAAACCAACGGGGTTAAATCCCTTGCCGGGGCGTCCATACTGATTGGCCTTGTCGGCCTCGGGCTTGCGGTTGTCTTCGTGCGCGAGGCAGAACCGGCGGAAGCTGCGCGTAGGCATGAATAGGATGCTGGAAGACAACTCGCGGACGCGGGGCGGCGCAACAGTTTTGCCGTTGCGAACAAAAGATATCGGAACGCAGACAGCCTAAGGAGGTGCCTAACACGCCGGCGATGACATTAGCTGGGGTCGAAGAATGCCAGTCGAATCGGATCTCGTTAAGCACTCGCCGCCACCATGCTGTCATTTGCCGAGAGTAGGCATTCGAAGTCGTGAAATCCAATCCACACGGATGACGAAGAGGCCTTAGAATATCGGCCTCCTCTCGAACGCGCCGCAGAGAACCCAGGAGATCGGTCTGTCACTGCCGGGCCGACCCAGTTTGGGGGTGTGCTGTGCTCTGCAGCACATTGGAGCTCATCGAGCATCTCACGCAAATAGTTGTTTTGAGTGGATCTCGAAACCAATCACCTCTCTGGGGCGATGAATTCAGAGTGGATCGCAGCTGCCGTGTTAACGGCTGCGTCGACAGGCAGGTTTCCAAATGCGGGCTGGCAAAGAAGATAGTTGGCACCGGCCTCTTCCAGATGATGAAGAAGGGTCTGCCGCACAGAAGCTTGCGTTCCTACGACGCACAGTTCACTTTCGATTGCGGCCTCGAAAGTCGGAGGAAGATTGGCGGGCAGGGATAGGTCGTTCAACTCGTATAAGAACTTAAAGCTGGTGAGCCAGCGTTCGTAAGCTGGTGCGGCGAGCGAATAGGCCTCTGCTTCAGAGCGACCAATCACGATCATGCGGAGCAAAGCAATAAACCGGTCCCTACCTTCAGCCAGGCGCTTGGTTTTCTCATGAGCGCGAAACACGTCGCTGACTTTGCGTACAACAGAAGACGGCCCCACGCACGCAAGGTTTGCGCCATTTGCTGCTGCCCAACTGGCGGACTCTGGCCGATTTGTAGCGACCCATGTCGGAGGGTGCGGACGCTGGTGGGGCGAAAGGGTCAGAGGAACACCGTCGAGGACAAAATGCTGCCCCCGATAGTTTAGAACTCCGCCATCCATCGCATTAAGAAGGATTTGGGAAGCTTCTTCGTAACGACTGGGAGCCACATCCGCGTCCACCCCGAAATAAGTTAGTTCCATCGGGAGGGAGCCACGCCCAATACCCACTTCAAGTCTGCCATTACTCAAGTGATCCAACATGCAGATCTCCTCGAACGCACGCAGCGGGTGATAGAGGTTGAGCAGCATGACCAATTGGCCGACGCGAAGCCGCTGGGTGCGCTGTATCACGCTGGATAAAAACAGGTTGGGCGAGGGGCTTCGTCCATGGGGTGTACAGTGATGCTCCGCGAGATGATACGCATAGAATCCGAGGCGATCGTAGGTCTCGGCCAAGACCAGACGGTCTGCATATTGATCGGCAATACTGCGCCCATCTTCATCAAAATGATCGAAGATGCCGCAAGTCAGATTTGAATCAAGGATGTTAGTCACTAGACTATCTCCGGTGTGTGAGGTTGAGGACCGCTGACTGTCGAAAGCTGAAGCGGCTTGGCGAATGCGTTGCTTTTGAAGGGCCGAGTTCATGCCGCCTGCGGCGATAGCTCTGCGGATCCAGAGTGTACGTCCGACAGCAGATCGAAGAGGCGGCCTGGCGAGGAGCCGGGCGGGCGCGCCAAACCTTCTTGCTCACGTGCCCGACGGTTGGATGAACATGCCGGACTTAAGAGCTGTCTGCTCCCCGACGAATCTTGTCGACAGCCTCAAGAAATGGGTCCATCTGGTTCCTTGTACCGATGCTAACGCGAATACAATCTTCTAGACCGTCATCCGGAAAGAAGGCGACAAGGATCCCCTGACGCTCCAAAGCGCTCTGCCACCATTTGCCGTCCCGACCCGCAGGCACACGGGCGAGGAGAAAATTCGCGTGCGAGGGTATTACAGAGAACCCGAACTCGGAGAGCGCGCCCGAGACTCGCTGCCGTTCATGCTTGATGTGGCTGTGGTTCTCGTCATAAGCGCGACGATTGGAAAGGACGCTCATGCCAACGGCGTGCCCAATCACATTCATGTTGAACATATTCTGGATGTTACGAAGCCTCCCAATCAGCTCGGGATGTCCGAACGCGAAGCCAATGCGAATGCCTGCGGTTGCATAGCTCTTGGAGAACGTACGCAGAATCAGAAGATTTGAATATCGGTTCACCAGGTGCAGCCCGTTCTCAGGCGCGAAGTCGATATACGCCTCGTCCAGCACGACCAATCGGTCATACTTCGCTACGAGGCGCTCGATCTCAGCGACTGGCACGAAGGCACCCGTCGGATTGTTCGGATTTGCCAACAGAATGAATTTGGCATGTCTTGCAGGTCCGAAGAGAAAGCTGTCGATCGGCAGGCTGTCAAGTTCGTTGCCGCGGACTTCAATAAACTGCGCCCCTTGTAACGAGGCTAGCTTACGGTTGAACGAGAACCCCGGCGACAACATTGCGATGCTGTCACCCGGAGCGAGAAAAGCTCTATAAATCAGGCTAAGAAGTTCAGATGATCCATTACCAGCCATGACGCGATCCGCGGACATGCCATAGGCGGCGGCCGCTGCTTCCCTCAAGGTGATATTGTCATGCTCTGGATACAGGTATTGCCGCTCTAGCGCTGCAATTGCACTTCGCATCACAATGCTTGGCAACGGAAATGGATTCTCATTTGCATTTAGCCTCATCAAACAAGCAGCCGGCGCTGGCCGGCCCGCCGGGAGAGCGTCCAATTCGCGAGCGATCGGAGTAAGCAATGACAGCAGGCTCGGTATTTTTGCGTCTGTCATGATTGTCTTTCGTTCTCCGGTGAAGAGTTTTGCGCGAGTGGCGCGCCAACGGCGCCGAAAGCTGGCGGGCTGGGATGTTCGAACTAAGCAGTCTTAGTGGGGTCGAGCGCATCGGGTCAGGCGCCAGCGAAGGTGAGCTGAAGTCACCCGTGCGGGTGGGCTATCTCGATGCTGTGAGCAGGACGAAACTCAACTGATCTGAACGACCAAGACGCGTTCGCTGTCCGTCGTCTTGAGCTCAGAAGCTATTATCTTCCGCATCACACAGCTCCGTTGCAAAAGGATCCAGAGATCCAGTTCTTCAACGAGCGACGTTCCAAGCTGGCGGACCCCTTTGATGGCGCTATCGATGTATGTCAGCCACGAACGAATGGGTCCGCAGGTCTTGTCGGGCGAAGTCTCTCGTTCAAAGACTGGGGCCGTATCGATCATCCTCGCGCTGTCCAGTACAATCCTCTATCCTTCGCTCAAGCAGTTTCCGACCAATCATCCTCGTGGTGCCGAATCTCATCCGTTCTCCCGGCACTCCGTCGAGAAGTGAGCCCCTGAACCCTAAGCCGCGGCCTAGCTGGAGTTGGTGTGGTGATGCACCACCGCCTCGTTGTCTTAGATCGTACAATTTGACGCCACGTACGATTCAAGCCCCTAGTGCGCCTTGCAGTCAATTTCCTGGACTCAACAGGATCGAAGGCGTTGGAGTGTATACTGGCGCGTGCGCGACGCCTGCTTCAGCAGAACCAGCACCAACTTGGACCGAAAGTCTACTTTGCACGGGCTGGAGGTGGGATCTGTTGAAAGAGCAGGACACACCGACCTTACGTAAGCGGCATGACGCCCCCACCTAGCCATCCGTCGGCTTGCGCGCAATACAGCCTGGCATGAGCGGTTCGCTGGAAGTGGAACGATGGCAAATGCCATGCTTGATGTCAGACAGGAAGGCGATTCTTATCGTCGCGTCGAGGTAATCACCGGGGAGCGCCGGCGGCGACGATGGACGGGCGAGGAGAAGGCCCGGATCGCGGCGGAGAGCTTTGAGGAAGGTGCGAACATCTCCGAGGTGGCGCGACGCAATGGCGTTTCCCGCGGACTGCTCACGGTGTGGCGACGCCAGGTTGCGACGGTGGTAGCCGGCAAGGCGTCGAGCTTCGTGCCGATCCAAATTGGGGCCGAGAGCGACGGCGAGACGGCCGGCGAGGCCGAGCGCAGTTCGCCAGCACAGACGAGGCCTTTGGAGATCGCCGCGCCGCCGGCGAAGGACTGCGGAGTGATCGAAATCGAACTGAGTGGGGCGCGCATCCGGGTTGAGCCGGGCGTGGAGCTGGCGACGCTTTTGACGGTGCTGTCGGCGCTTCGGGGCATCCGTTGATTGCGCTGCGGTCTGGCCTCAAGGTGGTGCTGGCGACACAGCGGGTCGATTTCCGCACGTCGGTGCACACGCTGTCGGCGCTGGTGAGCGAAGCGCTGCGTGCGAACCCGTATTGTGGCGACGTCTTCGTGTTCCGCAGCAAACGCATGGACAGAGTGAAGCTTTTAGCGTGGGACGGCAGCGGCATGGTGCTGGTGACGAAGTGGTTGCACCAGAGGCATTTCACCTGGCCGCCGATCCGCGACGGTGTGGTGCATCTAAGTGCGACGCAGCTCGCGATGCTGCTCGAGGGACTCGAGCGGACGCGTGTCTCTCCCAAGCCTGCGAAGCAGCCGGCCGTTGTTGGCTGAGAGGTGATGATTTCGCTGGAGCATGGAGTGGGCGCATGTATCGTTCGATCATGGCGATTCGCCCCGATGCTCTCCCGACCGATCCGGCGGCTCTGACCGAGATGGTGCTCGCGCTTGACGTCGAGAACGAGAAGCTGCGCGGGGCGATGCAGACGCTCAAGGAGATGATCTTCGGGAAGCGCTCGGAGCGGCTTGCCACGCTCGTGGCCGAGCAACTCGCGCTTGAGCTTGACGACCTTGAGACCGGCGCCACCCCGCCTGCGGCGAAGCCGTCTGATAAGCTACGCAAGAAGGCGCGCCGCAACATCGGCGCGCTGCCCAAGCACCTGCCGCGCTGCGAGCAGGTGCTGGAGCCGGAGGCGACCGCCTGCCCGTGCTGCCAGGGCCAGCTCCACAAGATCGGCGAGGACGTCAGCGAGGTGCTGGACGTGATCCCGGCGATGCTGCGGGTGCTGCGGACGATCCGTCCCAAATATGGCTGCCGCGGCTGCACCGATGGTGTGGTCCAAGCGAAGGTGCTGCCGCGCCTGATCGAGAGCGGCATGGCCTCAACCGCGCTCGTGACTCACGTGGTGGTCTCCAAGTTCGCCTGGTATTTGCCGCTGTACCGGCAGGTGCAGATTTTGGCCGGCCAGGGCATCCATCTTGACCGATCGACGCTTGCCGGCTGGGTGAAGCGTTGCGGCCTGGTGGCTCAAGAGCCTCTATGAGCTCCAGCTGCGCACAATCCAGGCCTCGCCGCGCGTGTTCGGCGACGAGACTCCGATGCCGGTGCTCGATCCCGGACGACATCGCACTCGCATCTGCCAGTTCTGGGCGCATGCCATGGATGACCGGCCATGGGGTGGCCCTTCGCCGCCGGCGGTCGCCTACGTGTTCGCCGACGGCCGCGGCACCGAGGAGATCGCCAGACAATTGACGGATTTTTCCGGCATTCTGCAGGTGGACGGTTATGCCGCCTACAAGGCGCTCGCCCGCGGTCATGGCGGCGCGATCCAGCTCGCCTTTTGTCTCGCCCATGCCCGGCGCAAATTCGTCGAGGTGTTCAAAATGACGCAGTCGCCGTTCGCGCGCGAGGTGATCGAACGCCTGCTGGTGGTCTATGCGCTCGAAGCCGAGATCCGCGGCAGCGGTGCCGAGCAACGGCTGGCCGCCCGCCGCACCGGGGCCGCTCCGTTGATGGCGGCGCTCAGGGCACGGCTGACCGCCATGGTCGACCAGCTCTTCTCCCAGTCGAAGCTGACGGAGGCCATCAACTACGCGCTCAACCACTGGGACGGGTTGACGTTGTTTCTCCGCGACGGCCGCGTCGAGGTCGACAGCAATACGGTCGAGCGTTCCATACGCCCGATTGCCATGGGGAGGCGCAACTCGTTGTTCAGCGGCAGCGAAGGCGGTGCCGAGAGCTGGGCGATCCTGGCGTCAATCGTGAACACCGCAAAGCTCCATGAGCTCGATCCGCAGGGCTAATCTGACCGACGTGCTGGAGCGCATCGTCTCCGGGCGCACCAAGAGCCATCAGCTCCACGAGCTGCTTGCCTGGAACTGGAAGGCTGCCCGCCAGCGCACTGCGCAGGCAGCCGCGTGAGCCCACGTCGCATCGTCGTCGATGGCCGCCGCCGCGATACGGCTTACGGACCTCGAGCGATGGCTCCAGGCTCGCGTCGATCGGCATCCCGCCGCCACCAATCTCCCCATGCTCGACGGTTACGTCGCCGCGATCGGGACCGGACCGGTGTCGACGAGCCCGCTCGACTGGATCTGCCCGCTGCTCGCCATCGATGCCGATGCTTTCAACCACGGCGGCACCCCGGAGTTCGCGGCGATTTCCGCCGTCGCGCTGCATCATAACGAGATCCGCCAGACCCTTTCGACCATGCCTCGCCAGTTCGCGCCGATGCACCGGCGCGAAGCCAATGGCGATATCGATGCGCGTCCCTGGTGCCAGGGCTTCTATGTCGCGATGCGGCTCAGGCTGTCGGCGTGGGCGCCGTTGCTGGACACCAGCGACGTCAATCACGGCCTGCTGCTGCCCGTCCTGCTGCACTGTCGTGACGATCGGGTGGTCCGCTGCTCGGACCGCCGCGAAGCGGCCGCGAAATCGAGGACTTTCTCCGCAACGCCCACCTCGATATTCCAGCGGCCGTCGAGGCGCTGCGCCAATACTGGATGCCGACGCTACGCACGCGCCCGCTGATCACTGCGGATGTGGGAGCGCATACCGGTTACGACCTTACGTTTGGCGCCGAAGTTTAGGTCGGCAACACGCTGGTTCACGCCAAGACGGGCAATTCGTGGCCCATGTGAAGACGATGCTCTGCAACGGCTTAACGATCACACACTTGTAACCGTCATCCTCCAGATGGAGGTGGTCATCAAACAGCATCGAGCGCAAGGGGCTCGACCAGGCTGTCGCTGCGACTTCCCCGCATTACACGCTAAGGGCGTTCATCTCGGACAGAAATGGCGGGTTACACCACCAAACCAAGCGCGCTCCGCGGGGGCCACTGTCGAGCCGGTCATCGCCAGATCAGATCGAGTGCGGCACGGGCAATTAACGATGGTATCGCGAAGGAGACGCCATCGACGCGGTCCTCGAGTGCTGGCTATCACTTCCGGGCCTCGCCGTGGGGGAAACTGGTGTTGCGCCCAAGTTTCTCTCCTGGCTCGGCTCGTCCGAGGTTCTTGATTCATACGGACGACTACCTGTTTTAGTCGACAACTCCGAACCGATTACTGCGATCTTGTGTGACACAAAAAGGCCAGAAGCAGATTGGAGGCGATGATGGCTTGAGTAGCCAAGTCGGGCTTGAAAGGTAGATACTACCGTTGGTGTCCAATCCTATACATTCAATCTGCCTAGATTTGACTGCTTGTGCGGGCATCGAGCTCCTTCAACTTGAAATGCTGGATTTTGCCCAACTCCGTCTTCGGCAACCCATCTGTAAAGATGATTTCGCGTGGCGCCTTAAAGCCTGCGAGCTGCGCCTTCACAAAGGCGATCAGCAGGTCCGCCTCAATCCGGGCCCCGCGCTGCTTGACTACATAGGCGACGGGCACTTCCTCCCAACGAGGGTCGGGCCGGCCGATAACGGCGCACTCCGCGACATCGGGGTGTCCCGTAAGCACCCGCTCTACCTCCGCCGGATAAATGTTTTCTCCGCCGGAAATGATCATATTCTTCTTGCGATCTAGTACCCAAAAATATCCATCCGTATCGTGGCGACCGACATCGCCAGTATAATACCAGCCGTTGCGCAAAACCTCGCGGGTTGCATGTTGGTTGTTCCAATATTCAGAGAAGAGATTGGGCCCGCGTACTGCAATCTCGCCTGCAGTGCCTGGCGGCAGCCTATCGCCGGCATCATTCATGATTGCCACTTCGCAGCACAGGCCCGGCAGTCCGGTCGAACCATCACGTGTGAGATCGCCGCCTCGCCGTGTATAGAGAGCAATTGGACTGGTTTCCGTCGAGCCATAAACCTGCAGCACCGTTACGCCGCGTTCGGCCAATTGTTTGATGACGTGCCTTGGCACCATGGTTGAGCCGGTGGAGATGGCCTTCAGTGAGGATACGTTGACCATCGGCCACCCGGGATGACCGGCCAGAGCTTGGATCGTCGCTGGCACCAATACAGTTAAAGTGGGTTGATCGCGCTCAAACGCTGCAAGCGTTGCCTCTGGCGTAAACCGCCCGTGGAGCGTCACGGTTGCGCCGTAATGCAGCGCTGGCGTGGTCAGAATGTTGAGGCCGCCGACGTGAAACAAAGGCAACACGGACAGGATATGATCGCTGGGGCCGAGCCCATGCATGTGCCGACTCATGACGCCATTCCAAAGCAAGGCTTCCTGGCGCAGCACAGCGCCCTTGGGTCGTCCCGTAGTTCCCGACGTATAGACGATCAGGAGTGGGCAGGACAGATCGACATACGCGTTGCGGTCATCACCGCGCGCTTCCTCGAGCAGCTCACACCATTTGCTTCCGCCGACTGGGTCAAAGTCGAATCCTATAATGGTTGCCGAGGGCAACTGCTCCGCTAGCGTCGGGAGGAGTCTCTCAAAGGCCGGTTCAAGCACAAGGACTTTGATACCAGCATCGGACAGGATGAAGAGCTGCTCGGCGATCGCAAGCCGCCAATTTAACGGTACGAGAATTGCGCCGAGCCGGGCGCAGGCATACAGCAGAACGAGATAGTCAGGCCGATTGAGGCTAAGGATCGCAATGCGGTCACCTCTCTCGACGCCGAGCCGGACTTTCAAGGCTCGCGCGGCCTGTTCGATACGGCCGAAGAGAGCGCCATAGGTCAACGTGGTCCCCTCAAAATGGATTGCGGCTTTGTCGGCCTCGAACGCCGCGTTGCTCTCAACCAGAGTGCTAAGATTTATCATCAGTCGCTCGCCGTTTTCGTCGTTGACATCGTCGTCGTTCCGACGTGGCCAAATGGAAAGTCAGATCCTGGGTCGTGGAGTTCGATTGCGTTGTCATCGGTTGATTGAGGAGCGGCTCCCAGGCGGTCGCGGGGCCGCTACGCCAAGCCATTCAAAATCCGATTTGGAACGCCACCAGACCAATCCCCTTGCTCCCCGATGACGGCCGGCGGCAGATACCTGCGGCAACCCGGGGGTAACGTCTACTGGACCGGCCGCCTCGCTACGGGAGTGGGGCGTCCATAATCAGAATTTTTTCTCGATGTGCACGCGAATTGCGTTTGCGTCGACATCGATCCAGTTTAGCTCGCGGGCCAATTCAACCATCTTTCGGTAAGCTGTTGCCCAGGAGTTATCGTCATGCGGGGTGCCTGGCAGAACGGGAATAAGATCAACAGGTACCAGTGCATTGTCCCTGTCCGCGATGACAATCCCTCTTAAAGCAGGCGATCCTACAGGCGCTTCAGCCTTGAATACGAGCTTAAGCTTACGGAAATCGAAGGGATCGTGCAGGTGTAGGCCACGTTTACGTGAGTATTCGATGATCATTGCGATACGTTTCGAAAGAGTTGGCCGGACCGTCAATGTAGGCCGAGGCGATTGCTGCCACGCGCATAGGCCGATGCCGGTCTTGCCGAACGGGAGCTAATCGAGTCGGAGCGGAGGATTCTGCGTGCATCAATGCGTTCCGGGCCTAACGGCAGGCCGCTGCGATAGCAGCGCAAGGGTTGCTGCCGTGACATCGGACTGTCGCATCAAACTCTCGCCGACGAGGAAAGTTGAGACGCCTACCCGTGAGAGCCGCTGCAGATCGGAATTCGCAAAGATGCCGCTTTCGCAGACGGTTAAACGGTCTCGTGGAACCAGCGGCGCCAGCGCTTCTGTGATCGCTAGGGTTGTCACAAAGGTACGCAAGTTACGGTTGTTAATGCCAATCATGGGCGAATGAAGCCTTAGCGCGCGCTCGAGCTCCTCCCGATCATGGATCTCGATTAGGACGTCCATACCATATGAGTGTGCGGCGGCTTCGATATCGCGGGCAGCGCCGTCGTCGAGAGCCGCCATGATGATCAGGATGCAATCAGATCCATAGGCGCGCGCTTCGATTACCTGATAGGTATCGAAGATGAAGTCCTTTCGCAGTATCGGCAGACTTGTTGCAGCTCGCGCTGCCATCATAAAATCGAGATGTCCCTGAAAGGACTTCCCATCCGTCAGGACCGAGAGGCAGGCTGCTCCGCCGGCTTCATAGGCTTTCGCCAGCAAGGACGGATCGAAGTCGGCGCGAATGAGGCCTCTAGAGGGGGATGCCCTCTTTATCTCGGCAATTAGTGCGTACTCGCGCGCAACATGCTTGTTGCGGATCGCGCTGACAAATCCGCGTGGCGCCGGAGCACGCCGTGCGAGCGCCTCGACCTCTGATAGCGGAACTGCTCCCTTGGCGTAGATGATCTCCTCGCGCTTATAGGCCTCGATCCTGCTCAGAAAGTCCGACATTGGCTATCCCGTCGTCAAGCGTTTGACACTTCGATCAGACGCTTCAGTCGGGCCGCTGCGGCGCCCGTATCGAGTGATTGCTCTCCAATGGCGACGGCCTCCTTTAGGGTCTTGACGTGGCCGGCGACCACCAGCCCTGCTGCGGCGTTGAAAATCGCGATGTCCCGATACGGGCCTCGTATGCCTTCCAGCACGCGTTGTAGCGCCACTGCGCCAGCGTCGGCATCGCCGCCCTTTAGACTTTCTCCGCCACAACGAGTGAGGCCTGCTTCCTCCGGCGTCACCTCGAATGTGCGGATACTGCCCTCGCTAAGTGCGGCGACTAGAGTAGGACCGGTAAGAGTGAGCTCGTCGAGCCCATCCAAACCATGCACGACCCAGGCCGACTCAGCGCCAAGAGTCTTCAACACTTCCGCGAAAGGCTGCACCCACCGTCGCGAAAAAACCCCCACAAGCTGCCGCGTGATCCCTGCCGGATTGGCTAGCGGGCCCAGCATATTGAAGATGGTACGAGTCGCAAGCTCGGCCCGTGTCGAGCGGACGTGCTTCATCACGGGATGATGGATGGGCGAATACATAAATCCAATTCCAGCTTCGCGCACACACCGGCCAACGCGATCAGGATCCAGATCAAGCTTCACGCCGAGCGACGCGAGGACGTCGGCGGAACCTGAGCGCGAGGAGGCCGCTCCGTTGCAATGTTTTGCAACTGGAACGCCAGCGCCTGCGACAATGAAAGCGGCACATGTGGACACGTTCACGGTGCCAGAACCATCCCCTCCGGTGCCGACAATGTCGATTGCCTCGGCGGGCGCGCTCACCCGGAGCATCTTGCTGCGCATGGCCGAAACCGCTCCCGTGATCTCCTCGACGGTTTCGCCCCGCACCCGCAGCGCCATCAGGAGCCCACCAAGCTGTGAAGGCGTGGCCTCGCCAGACATGATTATTTGGAATGCCGATGCTGCTTCTTCGTGGGTCAATCCGGCGCCGGTGGCGACTTTCCCAATGCTAGACTTGAGGGAGTCCATGGTGAGTGCGAGCCCCAATCTTGGTTGCTGCTGGTCGCGGAAGTTGGTGGGTGATCTGGTAGTCGGGTGGACGAAGGGTGCCATCGGCCCTTCATCTCGCGACAAAAAGCCGAACCTCCCTCAGGAACTCACGACAAATACATCTATTCGCCGGATTCCAGGCCATCGCAGCCGCAGGGAAAGACGGTGTCTTCGGCTGCGGCCGTTTCGTTCTTGCGCGGCGTACCGTCCGCCCAGTGTCCTGCCGCTCGCGTCATAAGTCAGAAGTCGATGCACACGGGACCTTCCTCTATGCTGCTCTTTATAAGCCCAATCGCGCTAGTACCGTCGGGGCCAAATAGATCGAGGTTGGCGCCACGATAGCGTACAGGCTACAACCTGACGCAACGTGCGTTTCAAGCCCTGCGATGGCGTTCTAGCGGCTTATTCTGCCGGACGGTCGTTCACGCTCGCAAAGCGACAATCATCTGCCGACGCCAACCACAGACATGTAGAAGGATCACGCGAATTGACAGTCGGGAAGGCGAAGCGGCGATGTACCTCAATACCATCGCACGATGGCGATCGTTCCGATCAGCCAATTTCGAGAATGACATCGGGACCTACAATGCCTGGCCTGCGTCGAGCTCAGTGAAGCGTTGAGCGCCTCTCCACTTGGGCGACCGGCGCGATCGTTGAGTCGCCGAACGACGCTTCAAATTCGACGTAGTAGGCATTGGTGTCGCGTTTGAGGTGACGCGAATAAGCTGTATCGGGCCGCGGAAATTCCACCATCGCACTCACTTATCACTAGAGCGCAGTGCAGCTCTCCTAATGACGATCCAGGTCTGAAGGCAAGAGCCATCAGCGCTACGGCTGCAGGCCGACGTCAATCGGAGCAGCAAGCTCCCTGACGGGCGGGGAGGGAACTTAACTCCGCCAAAGACGTGTCCATATCGTCTCAGTGCGAGCGACTGTCAGGCCGGCTTTCTCGAGAGCATCCAAGATGTTCTCCGCAGCCACTCGCGGACTGCCCTGATGTTCTTTGTTGAGGTCATCCGATAACGCGCCGGCGATGAGCGCAATCGCTTTGTTGCGCCGCGGGCAGTCGTAATCGGCATGCTCGCCGCAAGCACTACACGCCCTCACCGGTCGGCCAGTCCAGGGATCGTGCAAGGCGCTTTGGCACCATTTATTCGAGTGACATTTTGGGCACAGCATAGACGCAGATTCCTTGACTGTTGAGCTTCGCGCGATGTCGTAGTCGGCTGCACGAGTGCTTTGGGCTCTACGTCTGCATCAGGGTTGGGCACAAGCCAGCCTGCAGGCGCCAGAGACGAACAACACGATCGAGGCGTGCGCCGTAGAATCCCGACATATGGGAGGAAGCCGTTTCAAACTGGGCCGTGCGAAGCCGACTCAAGTCGAGGTTCGTGGCTGATTAAGCCTGGTGAGTGTTCGCTCTGCCGTCGAGCCGGGCGCAACGCCATACCTAATCCCTTAAAGTGCGCCCAGACCCAAGTCTTGCGGATTATACGCCGACGGTGTGTGTGGAGCTCTCCGACGCAGGGCCTCCTTCGTGAGTGGGAGCGAGCACGGCGCTTTGGCCGCGCGTCTGGGAATGCGAATGGCACGCCGGCTCTGGTGTAGCGGAGGAACATCGTGTCTTGCCTTCATCTGATCTCGATCTCCGGTGCCGCCACTACATTCTGAAGACGCCGTAATGGGGCGCCGCGATGGGCGCATTGAGCGAGGCGCTAAGAACGATAGCAAGGGCGGTCCTGGTGTCCACCGGATCAAGAATTCCGTCGTCCCATATTTCGGATGTCGCATAGTAGGCGTTCGACCGCTCCCGATACTCTTCCACAATGGGCTGACGAATGGCCGTCAGCTCCTCTTCCGAAAGTCGCCTACCCCGGCACGCCAATTGCTTTGCCTTGACATGTGTGAGCACGCCCACCGCTTGTTCGGCGCCCATTGCTGAGATCTGAGAGTTCGGCCAGGAAAACAAAAAGCGTGGGTCAAAGGCCCGTCCTGCCATAGCGTAGGTGCCGGCTCCATGGGAGCTGCTGCAAATGAGCGTGAATTTGGGCACAGACGCTCCAGCCACCGCCATGATCAACTTAGCGCCATCCTTGGTTATGCCTCGCCTTTCGTAGTCTCGGCCAACCATGAAACCGGTGGTATTCTGCAGGAAGAGAAGGGGTGTTCGGTTCTTGTCGCACAACTGAATGAAATGAGCACCTTTCAGTGCGCTTTCGCTCAGGAGCACACCATTGTTCGCCAGGACACCGATTTGATAGCCGTGGAGCTGTGCAAAGCCGCACACCAGAGTCTCGCCGTAGCAAGGCTGATATTCGTGGAAGCGACTGCCATCGACCAGACGGGCAATGACCTCTCGCATCTCGAGCTGCGCGCGTGGATCCCTTGGAAGGATACCATACAGTTCTGACACGTCGTAGGCCGGCGGCTCCGGGGCGGCCCGGTTGATCAGGGTCTTCGCGGGCTGATGGAAGCGAGCGATGAGGTCACGAGCGATCGCAATCGCATGTGCCTCGGACCTGGCGAGATAGTCGCACGTCCCCGATACGCTGGTGTGCACGCGGCCGCCACCAAGCTCTTCGGCAGTAACTACCGCGCCGGTGGCAGCCTTGACAACCGGGGGGCCGCCGAGAAAAATCGCTCCCGTGCCCTCGACGATAATGTTGTAGTCACTGAGTGCCGGAACGTAGGCGCCCCCCGCGGTGCAATGACCCATTGCGATAGCGACCTGCGGCACTCCCATCTTCGAGAGTATGGACTGGTTCCGAAAGATTCGTCCGGCATGGTATTTATCCGCAAAAAACTCGGCTTGCATCGGTAGGAAACCGCCAGCGCAATCACACAAATGAATCACAGGCAGGTGATTCTCGATCGCTATGTCCAAAGCTCGCACGATCTTCTTGACCGAATGCGGATACCAGGCCCCCCCTTTCACACTGGGATCATCCGCGTGAACGATAACCTCGCGACCAGCAACGATTCCTAGGCCAACGACTTGGGCCGCACTCGGCACCTCACCGTCGTACGCCCTGTTGCCAGCCAGCGTCGAGAGCTCCAGGAACGGCGTATCAGGATCGAGTAATGCCTCGATCCGATCACGAACGAACATCTTGTTCTGTTGCTGCAGCCGCTCGATTTCTCGCGCTGGCCGGTCGAAGCGGATGGCATGCTGGAGCGCCTTCAACTCGGTTGCAAGCCGCTTATTGTGAAGTTCGTTGGCGCGAAACCCTTCCGATCTCGGGTCTACCAGAGAGGCGATCCGCTGCATTCTAAATTCCTTCCTCTGCAAGGCTAACAAGTACAGCGTCACGCTCGAAGCTTTCGCCTTCTTTGAAATGAATGCGGCTGACGACGCCATGCTTTGGAGCGCGTATGATGGTTTCCAACTTCATGCTCTCGATAGTCATCAAGGCTGCGCCGCCGGCCACGGACTGTCCCGGCACAATGTTGATGGTTAACACCATCCCAGGAATTGGCGCACGGGCCATCAGCTGATTTGTTTCCTGGCTAGCCGAAGCAGGGGCCCGCATGGGATCGCGATAACGCAAACTGCGCGCCAGGCCCCGCATATGCAAATGGACAGTCTCACCATCAACAACGAATCTAACTGGCTCGGGCTCACCTGCTATAGTGAGGGTACCGCGACGCTCAGTTTGGCGGGAGAACCTCAGTGAGGCAATCACCTCATTCTCCAAGCGAAGGCGATATCCGTCTTCGTGGCGTACAAGCCATACCGGATATTCTACGCCATTGACTTCAAAGCAGTGTTTCACCTCAATTTCTCCAGCTTCCTAGCGCCGCGTGAAGCTCGGGTACAGCATCCGCGGAGTCTCGGACTTGTCTTGTCAGCAGAGCGGCTGCTGCCAAGAAGGGCGGCAGTGCGACCCCCGAGCCACTCTCTGCAAGCAACGGATTCGCGTCGAGATATCCCGTATGAACTTGGCCGCGTAGAAAGCCCTCGTCCGCGAGGATGCGCGCCAGGGAGCTCGCGTTTGTTTCACAGCCGAGAAGTACCAATTCCCGGATAGCGCGACCTGCCTTCTGCACAGCTTCCAAGCGTGTGGGCGAATGCACGATAATCTTAGCGAGCAAGGGATCGAATGCGGTCGTAATTCTCTGACCTTCCGAGATGCCACTGTCGATCCGTATGTCGTCGCCCTCCGGATACTCGAGCATAAGTATCTTGCCGGTTGTGGGTGCGTACCCTCGTTCCGGCGCTTCTGCACACAACCGGACTTCGATCGCATGACCACTTTGCAAGATGTCGGATTGCGAGAATCCGAGTTTACAGCCGGCGGCGGCATAGATTTGTTCGGCAACAAGATCGATGCCGGTGATCAATTCGGTCACTGGATGCTCGACCTGTAAGCGCGTATTCATCTCAAGAAAATAGAACTCTGTTCCGTCAAAAATGAACTCAACAGTTCCGGCATTATGATAGTTGGCTGCACGCGTGATTCCGACCGCGGCGTCGCACAATCGTTGACGCATATCGGAGGTTAACGCTGGCGAGGGCGTTTCCTCGATTATCTTTTGGAATCGTCGTTGGACCGAGCACTCCCGCTCGAAAAGATGCAAAACGTGTCCGAACGTGTCGCCGAGCACCTGAACTTCGAGATGCCGCGGATGTTCGATGTATCGTTCGACATAAAGCCGACTGCATCCGAAGTATCGCTGAGCCTCACTGCGAGCTTGCGCAATCGCGTCCTCCAGCGATCCGAGATCGCGCACAATCCGCATTCCCTTACCACCGCCGCCCGCCGAAGGTTTGACGAGCAAAGGCGCTCCGACTGCTCGCGCGCGAGATAAGAATGTCCCTGGATCGTCTTCTTCAACTGCGCAAGGTGCGACCGGAAATCCGTTCCGCTGGACGAAGTCGCGAGCGCGAATTTTATCGCCCATCAGTTCTATGCTTTCGGGAGCCGGACCGATGAAGGTGATGCCAGCCTTTATAACCGCGCGGGCGCACTCGACATTCTCTGATAGAAAGCCATAGCCAGGGTGAAGGGCGCCGGCCCGCGCTTTGTGAGTAGCAGCGATGATCTGGGCGATATCGAGATATGCCGCAATGGGTGTACGCCCGCTGATTGGTATAGCAGCGTCGGCCATCGAGACCGCGGGAGTGTCCGCATCGATCTCGTGGTACACGATTGCAGAGCGAAGCCCGAGCTTGCGTAGGGTCTTGATGATACGTACAGCAATCTCACCTCTATTAGCGATCAAAACTGTATCAAAGGGCAATTGCTTCATTTTCCACATCTTCGTCAAAAGCCAAGCCGACTTAGGCCTCGTTTAACGGCGCTGTCGTCAGGTGCGACGGCGGCCCGCCCATGGGGTGCCGGCTTGGAAGAGTTGAATTGCTTCGGAGCCTGCGGGCCGAGGGACTCGGAATTCCGATGGTCGAATTCGAGCTGCAAGAGGTCGTAACGCGCAGCTCTCTCAAGCCGTAGGTCGCCATTGACGCTTTATCACGGACGGCCCGGCCTGCTTACTTATGGAACTGTTGATCAACTGCGCGCGCTCCTGCTGATATTTCGTTGGCATGGTCATCGGCTTCCTTGGCGATCAGCACGATGATCGCGGAAGGATGGTCTTCTCTCGCTCCTTCGCTGAAACCGAGCGCCACATGCGCAAGCTCCTTCTCGTTGGAGCCAAAGATCCGACAAGCGCGGGGTGAAATCTCTCTGGTAGGTGCTGCAGGCGAAGAGCCGCGTCCGTCCGCTGGCTGATGTATTTGACGAAAGTCTCTAATCCCCAGCGCATCAAGCCAGGAAACCGGGGGGCATTGAAGGGGCGACGGACCTTTCGTGGAAGTTCTCCGGGACAGGCTGGGGCGGAAAGTGCGCAAAAGATTGTGAGACATTCGCGATTCTCATTAGCCGGAAGCCGTTGGGTGGCCAGACACGGTCGCGCCTGCGTTAAGATCCTACAATCTGACGCCACGTGCGGTTCAAGCGTTATGTCGAGATCCGTACATTCCACCAACGACAGGGTGGATAGAACGACAGAAAGCGTCATCGGTGGCCGCTGAGTGGCCCAAGTCGAGCGGTGCGGAGATCTGAAGAAGCGTGTTCGCTGCGCTTGAATGCTTTGCGCGGCTCACCGAATACCAAGCTATCATCGAAAGTGATCGACAGACGGCGACAAATGGGCAATGTGGAGCGCGGCCTACGGGCTCTTATACAGGACACGTGTCGCATTGTCTTCTTCCATTAGATGCTGTTCGTCTGCATGAACGTGAAGGGAATGTTCTGCGACGACAAACACTGGCGGCGTCGTGCTGAAGCGGTCCTGCGATCGCGAGGTTTCGGGGCTCTACAGGTGTGCGGTCGACAATCAAGCTCCTTGGTGCCAGTGTGTCATCCACGTCTCCTCTTTGGAAGCCAAGACACGGGACTTTGCAACACTGTTAGCCGTGACGAGATCAAGTCGAGCTGTCGTCGAGCAATGCTCCGCGGTTTACACGACAGACCGATCGCTCACGTGTAAGAGCTTGTTGTGCTGGCCGCGGCGATCTTCCGAAAAGGATGATGCCGCCCGTCATGAATTCTTGAACAGCCGATTGATCCACCTTTCGTCTTCCTGCCTATGGCGCGGGTGCCGCCCCGCGTGAGGCTTAGGCGAAACGAAAAGCCGATCTTGACTGTACGACCGATGGACTCGTTACATCCATTGCCGGTTGTCGACGCCGGCGACGTGCATCGGATACGATGCGTACAAATGGGCGAGAAGGGTCGTTGTGATCCCTTGATTCCGATCCTGTTGCGATTTCCGTTGCGGTGGAGCGAATGCAGCTATACCCAGTGCGCGAGCGTTTTTTATCAAGGAGCGATACAAAATTGGCGATGGGGACTGTGAAGTGGTTCAATGCAATCAAAGGCTATGGATTCATCAAGCCAGATGAAGGCGGTTCTGACGTGTTCGTGCACATATCTGCGGTCAAGAAAGCGGGGCTGAGCGAACTGCCAGAGGGAGGCAAGATCAGCTACGAACGAGGGACCGGGCGCCCTGGCAAAACATCGGCAGAAAACCTGCGCATTGGTTAAGCTCTGCTGTCGTGAGCCTCGATGCCCCGAACGTTGCGCCTGCACTACCATGGCAAATCGTCGCGAAGGTATGAAAAGCTAAAGCCAGCCTGCAGGGCCGCGTGCTTGGCGCCTGACACTTGCGCGGGAGGGGGCATAAACAAGCCAGGCGCATGAGACATCCGCTCATTTGGTTCAACCGGACAGCTGGCCAGGATCTTGAAGACCCCTACCTGGAACTTCACGCCGCGCTGAGGAGCAATCAGCGTCAGATGTGACCGCAAGGGACAGCGACATCGTGCCAGACCTGTCTGATCGCTCAAGTGTCGCGCGTAGCCTGTGCTGCCCCGCTGAAACATCTTTCATTCAAGCGCACCGATAAGAAGACGGTAGCGATGGAAAAGGGCGCTTAGGAGGCGTGCAGCCAAGGCCGAAGTCGCTCATCTAAAAGCCTAGAAGGAACGAGAGCGAGGGTCGCTCGCGCGAATGCCGAACCAGACTCCAAGAGGGCCCCTCGGAGCGGGATCGGCCAGTGTTCCCCACCAGCGGCGTTGGGCCGACCAGGGACGACGACAGCGTTCGTGTTAACGAAGCAGTCGCAATGAGGTTGGCATGCAGGATGGCCTTCAAAGTCGTCGTGCCGACGGCTGTTCGTCCGCACACTCGCGCCACACGTCGGGTTTGCTTCCGGATGCGCGATCACCATGATCGCCAAGGCCGCTCTCGATCGCGTTGGAATCGAAGGTTGCGCCCACCGCGGCGCCCATATCTTCCGCTAGCCTCGCTACAGAGCTTCTCCGATCTGGGGCGACCTTGTCGGAAATCGGACAGTTGCTGCGGCACGAGAACCACGACACCACCCGGATCTACGCGAGGTCGACATCGATGCGCTGAGAATTGAGCCTGCCCGGGCCGGGAGGCGTGCAATGACCGATCTGCGCTCCGCACTCTATAAGTACCTGAGCATGCGCAAGGGGTTGGGATACAAGTACGAGCACCAGACCCGTCGGCTCGCCGACTTCGTCGCCTTCATGGAGAAGCGCAAAGCCAGCATCATCACGACGAAGCTGGCAATGGAATGGGCAACGCTGCCGCCCGATCGTCATGCATCCTGGTCGTTGCGATTGAGCGACGTGCGCGGGTTCGCGCGCCATGTCGCCAACTTCGATCCGAGAACGGAGGTGCCGCCCGTCGGCATGCTGCCTGGATGGAAGCACGCCAAGCCCTATGTCTACAGCGACGCGGAGATCGATGCGATGCTGATGGCGGCGCTGGCTCTGCCGCCAGCGGACGGGCTGCGCCGATGGACCTACCATACCCTGTTCGGGCTGATCGCGGTGACAGCGTGCGCATATGAGCGTGATGACGTCGACCTCGACGCCGGCGTGCTGACGGTCCGGCTGACCAAGTTCGGCAAGTCGCGACTCGTGCCATTGCATCCGACGAGGAGAACTGCGCTGCGCGACTACGCCGATCGGCGCGATGCGCTGCTCGGATCACGCTGCGGCTCGACCTTCTTCGTTGCCGAACAGGGAGGCCGCTTGCTGCACCAGTACGTTCATCGCGTCTTCTGGCGATTGTCCAGAGAGATCGGGCTGCGGCACCCAGGTGATCGTAGCGGGCCACGCGTGCACGACTTCCGTCATCGCTTCGCCATCCGGACGCTGCTCGACTGGTATCGCGAAGGCAAGGACGTCGAGCAGCAACTCCCAGTCCTCTCCACTTACCTCGGCCACGCCTGCGTGTCGCGATACTTACTGGTATCTCTCGGCCTGCCCCGAGTTGATGGAAGAAGCGGCGCGGCGTCTCGATCGGCGATGGGAGGTGACGCCATGAAGCCCGCCTGCAATGTCGCCACGTTGATCGAGCGCTTCTTCACCGAGCGCCTCATACGCCAGCGCAATGTTAGCGGCAACACGATCGCCTCCTACAGAAACACGTTCCGGCTGCTGTTCATGTTCGCACAGGCGCGGCTGCGTAAGTCCCCATCGGCGCTGACGCTCGCCGATCTGGATGCAGCGTTCATCGACGCGTTCCTCACCGATCTCGAGGTAAAGCGCGGCGCCAGCGTGAAGACGCGTAACCTGCGTCTGACGGCCATCAGATCCTTCTTCAGGTTCGTGTCCTTCGAGGAACCGGCACACAGTGCGCTGATCCAGCGCGTGCTCGCCATACCGAGCAAGCACCATGACAAGCGGCAGGTTCACTTCTTGACGCGCCCCGAGATCGAGGCCGTTCTCGCCGCGCCCGATCGAACGACGTGGCTTGGTCGCCGCGATCACGCCTTGCTGCTGGTTGCGGCCCAGACGGGCTTGCGCCTCTCGGAGCTGGCCTTGACCGGGATGCCGGCGGCGCCGAACTGCGCGCTCTCGCCGGCTCGCCCTATCGTCTCAGCGAATTTAGTTTTCCGTTTTATTTGCCGTCAGCTTACGGACAGCCAAGCTGCTTATCTGCGGAGTCAGGTCTAATGACCTTAACACAATGCAACAGCCATAGGAGTGTGGTCGTCATGGACGGTCGAATTAACAATTGGTCGGATGTTCCATCCGATGATGAGTATCATTACGCAAGCTCCTCGGAGCACAGGAATGCCGACGATTTCGCGGACGCGCTCGGTAGAATGGGATTGCAGGATTCGGGTGCCAGCTCATCCTCGGAGCCGAGTTATTACCTCACTTCAAGACCTCCCATTATTGAGATCGACCAAGCCCAATTCCGGGAACGGGTGAGGAGCTTTCATGGTGATGAAATCAATAATATCGCCAACAATCCGCAGGAATACTCAGAATTTGTGTCCGAGAGAGCTAGGCGCACCGCGGATGTCGCTTCAAGTTTCGGGATCCGAAGGGATTCTGATGCCGCCCGATATTACAGCTACCAACTAGGGAATAGGAGCGTCGGCCTCCAAAGAACGGAAGCCGGATTTCCTATGGAGACTGAGTTCACCAGCCAAGGGTGGCGAGAGCAGTTCCCCGGACGAACTCACGTCACATCAATCGTGGATTTTCAAGTTGCTCATCCGCTCGTCGGCAACGCCGGCGACATTCTGCTCGAGCACCAACTACGGCGAGACGGCGAACGGCCGCTGGTGAACTGGCGTCCTGCTAATGACGAAGCGAGAGCCCGTGCAGAACAAATGGGCTTCGTTGATGTAGATGGCAATGATATGGTACTTGATCCCACCCAGTCCAGACAGTGGAGATATAGGGATGGTGAATGGCAGCGCGCAACCAATTCTCCGGCGTATCTCTCCAAAGTCAAAACGCGGAGCGATGATGAACCTTCATCAGACTCCGACTCGGATGGAGACTTTATGTGACCTGAGATCTCCACCAATCCATTGAGGTGGAGCAGGAGCGCAGACCAACCGACACCTGCGGCTTACGATCGAGCCTTGGACGGAATGAAGCCGAAGCCAATTCGGCTCAATCCGTGAGGTGCTCTGTACTGATCGCACCGCGGCAGTTTACGAGAGTTGGTGCCTATAATAGTACAAAAGAAAACCCCAGGTTCCAGCCGGGGTTTTCGACTGCCGCCCGGGCGGGAGGAGCGGATTGCCTATGGCAGGCGCGAGCGTCATTGTGTCCTCGCCATCAAAATGGCTCGGTATCTTTCCGGGTTCACTGGGTGAGGAGGGCTTCGTTGGCCGTTTTCTTCGTAGGCGGTAATCTCGAGAAGTGTCGGGCCAACTCATCGACAACGAGACCATCCACCCGGGCTCGCCGGCAGCGGACGCATGGCAATGATCAAAAAAGGAGCAGATGCCAGCACGCCCACCTCATTCTGCTTTAGTGTCCTGAACCAGAAATTCGCGACATTGCGATGCCTAGCGTTCGCGGCAACTCGCAGATGGTCGGGATGGTGATGGCCGTAGGTTTCGCGAAGCGTCTTTTCGCTCATACCTAGGAAGCCGGCGGCCTCCCACATCGGCGCCGCACGCTGCATCGACCACCTTGCCGCGGTGTGCCGCAGCGTATGGGGCGTCACGTTGCCAAGAGACACATCGGGCTTTGCCAATCGAACCGCTGAAGCGAAGCCCGTCTTTACAGAAGCAACGGGCTGGCCGTTCCATTCCACGAAGTGGCTCTTTGAGATTCCCAGCCGCGACCACCGCCGCAAGTGCGTGAGGAGCCGCCGCGGCAAAGGCACGGGCGTTTGGCGTTTGGTGTCGCGCGCTTGCCTATCGCCAGTCGGTAGAAGATGCCGCTGACCACGCGAGCCTCCGAAGTCCAGATGCATCCGGCGTTGGCTGCGCTTCCTTCCATCACGCCCGTCGGCATGGCCGCGCTGCTGCCGGGAGCCTCCGCGACTTTCTCGGTCGTCTCGAACAAGGATAAGCTCGGCGCTTCGATCGACGGCACCTTCCTGCCGGATCTTTCGGCCCGCCAGAAGTTTCTGAAGTCGCACATTCCCGACTTGGTCGACCTTACGCTCGACGAGGTGATCTCGATGAGCACGAAGGCGCTGCAGAAGAAGATCGGGAACTCGAAGGTCATCATTATCCGCTCCACGGAGATCGACGCCGCCGGCGAAAACGCCACCACGACGACGTATGCCCGCCGGCTCATGGACAACGTCGTCGAAGACCTCGCCCGGTGCCTCGGCCGTCCGGCGGCCATTGGGGTCGGAGAGGCCGTCGTGGCCGCCGACCACGGCCATCTCTTCTTCGCCGCCGATCGCGACCCATCCATGCGCCTGGACACGCCCGGCGGCGATGCGATCGATCTGCATCGTCGCTGTTGGGTCGGCCGCGGCGGTGCCACGCCGGCCGGATCCGTCAGGGTGCCGGGGGCGAAGCTCGGCTACGCGACCGATCTCGATTTTGCTTTCCCCGCCAGCACCTCCGTCTTCAAGAGCGGAGGGGATCTCTGCTATCACCATGGGGGCACTTCGCTTCAGGAAATGATCATTCCCGTCATCGCCGTGAAGCTGAAGGTCGACGGGAGCGCCAAGGCCGAAAAGGACGCCGTAATCCTCACCCACGACTTCGACGCGGTTACGAACCGGATCTTCACGGTTCATATCGAGCTGGGGGCGGCGTCCAAGGACCTCTTCGCCGGCGCCCGCAAGGTTCGCGCGATCGCATATCCGACGATCGGCCGGTCGCCCGCGCAGCCATTGCGACCGGCGCAGAGCTGGCGGAGGGCGTTCTGACCTTGCCGCCCGCCGTCAAGGCGAACGTCGGCTTCATCTTGACCGACGACACGGTCAGACACGTCCGCATCCAGGTTTTGGACGCCGAGACCGACGCCGTCCTGTACGTTTCGAAGAAAGACATTCCCGTTCGTTTGGGAGTTTAGGTGATGAGTAACGTTCCCGCACGCGACGCTCTCGACGACAAGGTCAATCGCACTTTCGCTGGCAAGGTGGTCCGTAAGGACCTCGTCCGGAAGGTGAAGGTCGGCGCCAATGTGCCGGTCTTCGTCCTGGAGTTCCTGCTCGGTAAATACTGCGCATCGTCCGACGAGATGGCCATCCAGATGGGCCTGCAGGTGGTCAACGACACGCTGGCCAACAACTACATCCGCTCCGACGAGTCGATGAAGGCTCAGAGCAAGGTCAAGGAGAAAGGTGGCTGTACCTTCATCGACAAGGTGCCTGGTCGATTCCGACTTCTTATAGCGGAATCGAGTCAGTCTTTCGGTGTCCGCACACCCTTGAAAATATTGGTGGGCCCGGCAGGACTCGAACCTGCAACCAGACCGTTATGAGCGGGAAGGGGATCCAGCGAGATATTGAAAAGGCTGGTGAACTTGACGAGGATTAGCCGTGCTTGTTCGCGTTCGGTTGCGTCGTAGTGTTGTTTAAAGTTGGTTTGGCTTGGCAGTAATGATGATAACCGGAATGGCAGCGAACGACGAGCCCGCTGCTGATATGCCGGCAGTCCTGTGCGCAGCCCGGCTCTTCTTCCGGGAAGCTGGCAGCGCTAGCGCAGCGACCGCGCGCCAGAAAGAGCATTTTTGGCGGAGGTCGAGAAGGTCGGTGCGCTCGTCACATCAAAGCCATCCACAGCGCGTCCTAAGCGGCCGGCGACGTATCGCGATGGCGAGAACACCTGGACGGTGCCGGGACGGATGCCGGCGTGGGCAAAACTGAAGGACGATGCTTGGAGAGCTATTCAAGCACTGATCAGCTTTTTGCCTAAAGATGTGCGTGAGCCGATTGAATACGCTAGAGAGTTCTACGTCCGAGACGTCTCAAAGCCGACCGATGCAAAGTTGCTTATCTCTCAAAAGACAGAACGGGTATGATTGCCAACTAACCCTCCACTGTGCGCATAATGATGCGTGGCAAAAAGCCGGCTGTCCCTCCGATTACAAACCTGAGTTTGCAGACCAGGCCGCGAAGCTTTGCCGTCTCGGCGCCACGGATGCCGAGATAGCCGCCTTTTTCGAGAAGGATGAGCGCACCATCAACCGTTGGATTGACCATCCGGAATTCTGTCAGGCCCAAAAGAACGGGAAGCTCATAGCGGACATGAAGCAGACGGCTGCCTTCTTCGATCCGGGGGACTGCAACGGAATTCCTTCCCGACACACGTGGATTGAGGGAAGCACCAAGACCTGCAACGGCCCGCAAGCCGCCCTCGAAAATAATGGTGGGCCCGGCAGGACTCGAACCTGCAACCAGACCGTTATGAGCGGCCGGCTCTAACCATTGAGCTACAGGCCCAGTCCTGGCGACCACCGAAAAGCAGCCAGCAAGGTTGCAGGGGATCGTTTATCGGGTGGCTGGCATCCTTGCAATGCCAATTAGAACAAGTGCGAGGCTAAGTCTCACCGCGGACCAGAACAGGCAGATCGGCCAGGCGAGCATCTCGCCTTCCTACAGCAGGAGCGCCGGCAGTTTCGCCGAGACACGGTGAGCACGGCCGCTCACCGCGTCCTTTGCTCCCGTCGCAGATGGTGAGGTCGACGTCCGCGGCAATCGCATCCACGGGGGTCCGAGCGGCCTCGCCTGGCAAAGCATGAAGCTGCCGAAAAGCCAGTGGTTAGCTGCTGTATTGTCGTGTCGCTCGGATACCTGCGCTCCACGCGTATAGCAGGGCTCGTCATTCAATTCATATCCGCCGATCGCGCGGAGCTTGAGTTCACCGGGTTGTGTGAGGCGATGGTGCGCGCGTTCCGCCAATGCCGGTCGATCGCGAGTTCTCGGAGATCAGAGAAAGCTCCGCCGACCTCGAAAAGCTCGGTCGTTGCGGCGAGAGACGACAACTGTGCCTGTGCTGCCGCGAGCTCAGACGCATCAAGCTGTTGCGGGTCCTGTTAGCGGCCTGTCGAGTGTTCTCGCGAGCTCGTCGACGCCGGCGAGGACTGCTGCACGCGCACCAAAAGCAGCGCTGAAAAAGCTTGCCGATGACCTGTTGCACCAGGGATCGTTCCGCGGCAGGTCGGCAACGGCGTGCGTGAACGTGCGGGTTCGCGCCTTAATCCACTCCGTCGTGTCGCTAGCGACGCGCCGCGCAATTCCAGCGAGGGTCGCAAGCAAGACCAGCTGAACATATGCCGTTCCAAAAAACCGGCTCTCCGTCCTAAATCTGGGACCAAGAATTCGGTCCTCGGGGACAGCTACATTCTTGAAATCAGTTGTACCGCTCGCGGTGGCCGAAGCCATACCAATCGTCGTGGATGCTGACGCCGGGCTGATTGGTGTCGACGAGTACGGCGATCCGCTTGCCGCTCTGGTCAGCCGCTACGATCAAGTTATCGGCGTATAGCGTGCCAGTTCGTAATACTTCATGCCATCGAGCCGCAGTCCGCCTCCGTCCGAGGTCACCGCCGTCCGGTAGCGATCGGCGGCGCCGGCGCCCAACTCGGTCGTGGCGCCCCCGATCAGCGCACTGTTAGCGATGGCTTTGATCCCATTTCGTCGTCGGCTCTCATTCTCCTGGAGGAATGCCGCAATGAATTCGCAACGAATTGGACGAAACGATCGTGAACAGAACGCGATCGGCGGGCTTGCGGTGTCAAGAAAGTCAATGACTTAGAAGATGTTCACTGCGTTCGGGACGCAGGAGGCGGCCTCGATCAGATCGTAACTTGAACCGAATGTCGGTATCGGTGGTTGCGCCTCCCCGATTTGAACCTATCGATCGATGGCCTTGTAGTCGCAGTTGACCTGGTAAAGTTCGAGTAACACGTGTTCGGATATCAGGCGGTGCAATCACTATGATCGTGCGACGAATGGCCACTTTCAGTCGGATGAGCCCAGTGGTGCGACAGTCTCTTAATTGGCTGTTCTGTCGGAAATTTCAGATGCTTGCGTCAAGTCAATCTCACGCATGATGCGCGAGCGCCGGAGATCATGGCCAACCGCCTCAGACGCCGCCGACTACCTGCAAGCTAGAACTGCCACGCAATACCCCAACAGGCATAGGTGGAATTTCCACATCACTGACAACATTCGTCGATCCCTGAGGACCGAGATCTATATCGAGGCGTCGCCCGCCTTCGTTCGACGTGCTTAGCAGGCGCCGACACAGCAGATCAGCCAACGCTGGATCCTCCACCGCGCAGACGATTTGGCGGCCGTCGAGCCGAAGCGCGGCGAGGACTTCCACAAGCTGAAGAGCACGGAAGTCATCGATGTGCTGAACGGGATCGTCGAGGAGAAGCGAGTGCCAAGGCGTCCACGCGCGAGCCAGATGCACAGATAGAAGGAATGCCAGGCCTGCGGCTCGGCGCTGTCCACTGCTGAAAACGAATTGCGGATTAAGCCCCTCTCCAACTCTTAGGCTCAGGAACCGGCGAACGTCCCCGCGGATGCTGTAGTCGATGGTTTTCCAGTCGGCATGCGGGCGGAGGCGCTGATACAGCTCGTTGAGTAGGGGGCTGATTTGGGCCAGCCTTTCATCGATGATCTCGGCGCTCACGCGCCTGACCGATCGCTCAATTTCGCGAGCGGATGCAAGTGCAGCTTGGGAACGACTTACCGCGTCGGCGAGCTTTTCGATCTCGTCTCGAAGCACGGCGACTTGGCCCTCAATAGAAGACATCCGGGATACAGACTGAGAGGCATCAAGAATAAGAAGGGCCCGTTCGAGTTCGATGAGTCGATCGCGTTCTTGAGCGATCTCTTGTTCCAAGCCGTCAGGATCCTGGATGAAGCGGTGGTCCAGACTTGCTTTGTCATAGAATTCCACGTGAGCCAGTTCCTGCGCCCGCAATCTTCGCTGCTCGTCCGCGTTGGCCGCAACTTTGGCCTCAGCTGCCTGGAAAGTCGCTGCGGGTTCGCGCGCATTTAGCTTGGCGATCGCCAAGGCCTCGCGTGCGGTCCGAACTTCTGAGGACAACGCCGCAATACGCTGGCGGGCGACTTCGAGGCCAGAAGCGAATTCTTCAGACGTGCGCGTGGCTGCACAGAGAGGGCAGCGATCATCATGAAGCCCCAGCTTTTCTCCGTGCTCGACGAGAAGTGTTAGGGAAGTCGCAATTGCGTCGGTCGCTTCCTCTTTTGCCAAGCGGCCTTCTGCCTCGGCGACTGCATTCTCGGCCGCGTCCCTTGCCTGTCTTGCGCGCTCCAAGGCATCTGACGCCCGTTGCCGCTCGGCAACCGCGGCCGGTGCGTTGAACGCCTGCTGTCGAAGTGCTACGTCCCGACCGAGCACAAGAGCTTCGCCCATCCGACCGAGTTGCCCGCGGCGATCAGCAAGGGCTCGCCGACCTGCCGCGATCCGAGCCGAGAGTTCCGTGGGTGCATTTGGGACTGCGGCCGCGACCACCTGAAGGGCAGCTGCCACATCGCCGGATCTGGTCAGAGTGGCTTGAGCCTCTGACTGCTGAACGAGTCGATCAGATAATTTCGATCGCGCAGCTTCGTATGCCGCATCGTTCCGGGTGTGCGCCGCCTCGGCGGCGGCGACAACCTCCTTGGCCTTGGCTCCCGACTCCGAACCTTCAAGTGCCCCAAGAGCTGAGCGGACGAGGTCGAACCTCTCAGTTTCAGTTAGATCGAGGCTAAGTGCGGCAATCCACTCATCTCGAATGATCGATGTGCGCGTTAGTTGTTTGAGCGCGTCCTCGGGCGCTGGCTCGACGCACAAAGCCGCGCGAATCTCGCCCTCCGAACGATTCGAGCCAGATTCACGCGTGCGCGTTATCGTAAACGGCTCCCCGCTATCGGTGATGAATGAGACAGTGACGTAGTGCGCGTTTGGTGTGCCATCGCCCCTCCACCACAAATAATCACTGACACTTTCCTTCGCCGCCTTCTCCACCGCATATTTATCAATCGAGCCGGTGATTGCGAACTCAACTGCGTCGCAAAGAGTGCTCTTACCGACGCCGTTTCGGCCGGTGATGACCGTAAAGCCTCGACCGAAGCTCACCCTTACCTTATCCCGGAAGCCTCGGAATCCGGAGATCTCTATAAAATCGAGCCTCATGAGATTGCCCCTAAGATCCGGGCAACTTCAATGCTTGGCGTGTCATTCAAAAAAGCAGTGACAGCATCGTGCGGGACGTCCTTGAGCCGGCTTCGAAGCCGATTTTCGAAATTCGAGGCCCCTAGCAATGGCTTTGATCGGATAGAAATTAGCGGCAGAAGGGCGCGCTCTACGTCATCAGGCGTGGTTACTGACGCCCGGGCGATCTTGCGCGTGAGCGAGAAGTCCTCCTCTATTCTTTCTATGGCTCGTGTATGCGAAGCCGTCGGATCGCTGGTCAGAAAAACCGAATAGACATTCCAGGCCTTGGAGCCGGCCGCGCGGAGCGAGGGAGCATGCCGCGCCAGTGACGACTGCTGGCTCGCCTTCCACCCGTCCAAAAGCTTACTCGCAGTCTCGAATACGTGGACGAACCCGAGCAGGGCCGCGCTCTCGAAACAGGTCACCGGCGAGGTTGGTCCCGTCCAGGTCCAGGTCCACGTCTCGTATTGGGCGTCTCGCAAGACGATTTCGGCTTGAGTTTGAATATCCATCAGATGTTCAGCTCCGCCCGGGCACTTGGCAAGTCGAGCCACCTTCCACCGGTCTCAGGCCGGACGAGGTCACCCGGCCGCCCCGAGCGAACGACATTGCTCGGAACACCCAGATCCGTAGCGCCTGCCGCGACCACGATGTCTGCCGTCATGGCGACGGGAGGCTCGACAAATTTGGCGCGGAGAGAGCTTAAGACTGCTTCCGCGCCATTGATGACACGAATGACACGCCCATTGAGGTCATAGCCATCCGCTCTCTGCGTAGCACCGGCCCGCCGAAGCAAAAGGTGGAAGAATCCAAGTGCTTCCGAATTGCCAGGGCGTATTCGGGTTGCCGGCTCGGCGGTGGACACTCCTTCGGCGTCTCTTCGCCATCCGTACAACGTCTCGCTATCGAATTTGGCCATGTCGAGCCAAGCCGCATCGCAGACGATACCAGTTGTTTGCTCAAAAATCACGCGGCCGGCGGCTAGAACTTGACGGAGGTAATTTGCAGAGAACGCGCGCCTCAGTTCGTCTAACGCATCGGCGCCCGACTCCTGAACATGCTCGAATGTCACATTCTCAGCGTGTGCGATTTGCCAGAGTTCAGGGGCTTTCTGCTGAAGGACGTCGGCCGGCGAGAGGTCGACCACAGTTACCGAGAGTGGCTGCACGCTCTCCAACGCCGAGCTGATGATGGCGTTGAGATATTCCCAATCAGACCAAAACCCGACGATCAGGAGATCCTTTTGCCGCAGATTCGCGGCCATCCATATTCTGCTTCTATGGATGCGCGCGGCAATCGTTGGCTCGGTCAGCTGAGAACGCGCCCAGATCGTTGAAAGGCGATCGCGATGAGAGCATCCGTGGAATTTCAACAATGGGCCGTGCTGAGTTGCATCGACCGTCGCTTCGTCACCGTCCAGAGAGCCTTGAAAGTCGGACCCATAGTCCCATGCCCGACGCTCGATCAGTGCGTCGTAGTTGCTCGATATTCCGGCAATGGCCGCTCGGGTTATGAGGAAATCAGCAATCGCGGCATGGCCCGCGTTCGGGGGTCGGACAAAGGCCCGCCATGGGACCAAGTGTTTAATGAACACCGACTGCAGCGTATTCAACCCTGCGAAATGTTCCGCGAGAGCCTCGAGGTCGGCTCGCAAGGCGATATCGCAGTTCGGATCTGATTCCAGTCGGTACTTATCAAAGCACTGCTCTGCCACTGATCGCGCGGAAGGCAAACTGCTGCCGCCATCGACAGGCCTGCCCCGCAGACCACCAGTAGCCGCCCCGCATTCATAGAGGCGAGAAGCCGAGCCTTTGTTTCTGGAGTCAAGTTATTCCACCCCAACCTATAATAATCGGTTTGGGCGATTGTTTCGAACAATGCAAGCTGAACGGCAAGAAGTCGATACGGCAGCTCACGCGGCCTTCATCAATGTGCTGTTGGCTTTCTTTTCAGGAGCGCGAGCACGAGCGCTGTCCCAGCGCGCCATGCCTGCGCGCTTCTCGGGCATGGTAGCACCAGCGATCATAGTTGCTGCAGCCGACATCCTTACGGATATTGTGCAACGGTCATTGCGGGCTCTCTTGAATGGTGCCGGTGAGGGGCACCCCGGCAGAGCGATTTTTGCACGAGGCGCGTTATGCCCCTGCTGTGCCCCAACTTTTTCGGGGCACACTTGAAGGGAACAAGGTCGCTAACTTACTGATTGAAGAGGGGAAATGGTGGGCGCACAAGGGATCGAACCTTGGACCTCTCCCGTGTGAAGGGAACGCTCTCCCGCTGAGCTATGCGCCCGGGACCATCATGCAGGCGGCCGGACCTTGCGGCCGGCCAGCACATCGGAGCCCGCGATTTAGAAGTGCGGGCCGAAGGTGTCAAGTTTCCAGGCGCAGCTAGGGCGGAAAACCTTCCGCAAGTCACGCAATCGGTAAGGAAACCGCGTTTCGGCCCGCTTACGCGCCCTGCTGGCGGGCGCGGGAGGCGTGGGCCTGGAGTGCGCGGATCCGCTCGGCGAGCGTTCCGCCGCCTTCGGGCAGGGTAGGCCCGGCCGCGCCATTGGTCGCGGCGTCATTGGCCGGGCGCGGCGCCGGCTTCGGAGGCTGGCCGGCCTCGGCCGCGAGCAGCGCCTCGATCGGCGAGTTCGGGCCTTCGAGCTGCATCGCGAGCTTGGCGACCTCCGCGGCGATGTCGTTGATGCGCTCGCGCAGCAGCGCATTCTCCATCCGCTCGGTCGCCCAGGAGCTTTCGGCCTGCTGCTGGATCCCGTTGATGTCGCGCTGGAGCTTGGCCCGCTCGTCGCGCGCGGTCCGGAGCTGTTCTTCCAGAGCGGCCTTCTCTGTGCGGAGCGCTTCATAGGCGGCCGAGGATTTGCCGCCGCTCAAGGCGGCGATCTCGACGCGCAACTCCTTGATGATGCGCTCATTGCCGTCATTGGCCTGGCGGAGCTGGTTGTTCTCATAGTCGCGCTCGGCGAGCAGCTTGCCTTGCGTGGCGAGGCGGCTTTCGAGATCGGCGACGCGGCCGGACAGCATCTCGGCCTCCTTCACCTGCACGATCAGCTGGCGATCGAGCTCGTTGACGCGCTGGCTCAGATTCTCGACGCGGCCGCGCGCCTCGCCGAGCTCGCGCGAGGCGGTTTCCGATTCCAGGCGCTCCTGCGCCAGCCGCGCCTGCGTTGCGGCGAATTCCTTCTCGGCGTCGCCGACGCGATTCTTCAGCTCCTGGATCTGCGTGCGCACCGCGACCAGCTCGACCTGGCGGCTCTCCGCCATCATCGAACGGTCGGACAGCTCGGAATTGATCTTCGCGAGCTCGCCCTGCTTGTCGGTCAGCGCATGCTCGGCGGCGCGCAGGGCCTCGGTCTTGGTGTTGAATTCCTCCTCGGTGGCGCGGAGCTGCTCCTTCACCGCCTTCTCGCGCGCCTCCAGCGCGAAGATCGTGGCGTTCTTCTCGCCGAGCTCGATCTTCATGCGGTTGATGGCGTCGCTCTTCTTGCCGAGCTCGGCGAGCTGGCTCGTGGTCTTGTTCTTGAGCTGTTCGACGCTCATCTCGAGCCGCCGCGCCGACATCGCGAATTCGGCGCGGAGCTGGTCCTTGTCGGCCTGGATCTCGGCCATCGATAGCGGCGTGGCGGCCTCGAGCCGGCGCGTGGTCAGGCGCACGGCGCGGTTATGCACCAGCGGCACGATGGCGAGCCCGCACAGCATCGAGAGCAGGAAACCGATCGCCAGGTACATGATCGGTTCGACCATGGGCCAGAACTCCCAGAGCTAAGGAAAAATTTACCAACGACAATGCCATGGCGGGCCGGCAAAAAGCCAGCCCCGCGCTGTCGTTAACCTTGATCCGTACCCAGACGGGAGGGGGAGGCCTAGAACGGGTTCCAGGTCGCGCGCGGCGTATATTTGAGATAGCCGATATTGGCTCCCAGCCGCAGGCCGAGCCCGGAGCGGATCGGCACCAGCACGATGTTGTTGGCGGTGAGCGCCGTCATGCCGAAGCCGCCGATGATGTAGGCCGAGCCGTCGATGCCGCCGAAGCGCTGGTAGATCGCGTTGGTGGCGGGCAGGTTGTAGACCAGCGTCATGGTGCGCGCGCCGTCGCCGCCCCAGTCGAAGCCGAGCGAGGGGCCCTGCCAGTAGACGCGCAGGTCGCCGGCATTCTTGGTGTAGAGCGTGCCTTCGCCATAGCGCAGGCCGGCGACGAAGGCGCCGGAGCCTTCTTCACCCAGGATATAGCCGTTCGGCAGGCCCCATTGGCTGACCGCCTTCTCGATGATCGAGGCGAGACCGCGCGAGACGTTGCCGAAGAAGCGGTGGCCGGCGGTCACCAGCTCGTCCGGCCCATAGGTACTGGGCGTCGGGGTCCGCTGCGGCGGCGGCAGGTTCGGCGGCGGTGCCTGCTGGGCGGAGGCCGGCACGATCCAGCCGACCAGCGCGGCAAGCGCGACCGCGGCGAAGCGTGATGCGAAAGTCATCAAAGAACCCCTGGTATCGAAACCGATCACGTCCTTAACCTGGTGCCAACAGGCACGGTTCTAGGCTGCGCCGGATGTCCCCTCGACTCGGATGTTATCCGCAGCAACTATGACGGCACAACGGCAGGAAGATAGCCCTTTGCGCCCCGGAATTGCCTTGATCCGCCTCCTGGCCTGCCTGCTGGCGGGCATTTGGATCGTCTGCCCGGGGAGGCCGGCAGAGGCCGCCACCACCGAGCGGATCGTCGTCAACCGTTTCACGGGCGTCGCCATCGAGGGCTTCGACCCCGTGGCCTATTTCGTCGACGGGAGCGCCTTGCAGGGGACGGCGGAGTTCGAGGCCAATCTCTGGGGCGCGGTCTGGCGCTTCCGCAACGAGGGCAACCGGGCCTCTTTCCTGGCCCATCCCGAGATCTATGGGCCGCAATTTGGCGGCTATGATCCGGCCGATATTGCCCGCGGCGTCACCGTCGCCGGCAATCCCCGCTTCTTCGTGATCGCGGCGCAGCGGCTCTATCTGTTCAGCCGGGAAGCCAATCGCGACGCCTTCGCCGCCGACCCGGAGCGCTTCCTCTATGAGGTGGGCAAGCGCTGGCCGGGTCTTCAGGAGCAGCTCAGTCAGTAGTGACCTGCCGCCTGCGGGTCGCCCCAGGCGATGAACGCCGGGATGATGAAGCCGGTATCGTGCCGCTCGCCGAAGCGGAGCTCGCCGCCCTGGCCGTCGGTGACACGGCCGCCGGCCGCGGTCACGACCGCGCAACCTGCTCCCACGTCCCATTCCGAGGTTGGCCCGAAGCGGGGATAGATGTCGGCGCTGCCTTCGGCGATCCGGCCGAATTTCACGGCCGAGCCGACCGTCCGCCTGACGGCATTGGGCCGGCGATCGATGAACGCTTCGCTCCTGGGGTCGCCGTGGGAACGGCTCACCGCGGCGATCCACGGCTCGCCCGGCGCCGGCAGCTTGCGGGTGTGGATCGGCTCGGCGGCACCGATGGTCGCGCCGTCAAACCGCACGCGCTCGGCGCCGCGGCCGACGATGCCGCGCCAGAGCAGGCCGAGCGCCGGTGCGGCGACGATGCCCAGCAGCGGCACGCCTTCAGTCACGAGGGCGAGGTTGACGGTGAACTCGTCGCGCCCGGCGACGAATTCCTTGGTGCCGTCGAGCGGATCGATCAGGAAGAAGCTGCCATGAAACGGCGGGGCGGCGAGCTGGGTCCGCTCTTCCGAGAGCGTCGGGATGTCGCCCGCAAGTTGCGCCAAGCCGTCCGCAATGATGCGGTCGGCGGCGAGGTCCGCCTCGGTCACCGGCGAGCCGTCCTGCTTGCCGTCGACCCGCATCGCCGCGCGGTTCACGCGGAGGATCGCTTCGCCCGCCTGCACCACCAGCGCGGTGAGCGGCTCCATCAGGCCGGATGCGGCCGCGCCGTCGATGATCCGCTTCACCTGCATGCCTCATTCATCGGCAGTTCCGTTCCTTCCCGACTGATTCGCCCCGATTGATTCGATTGGGCTTTAGGGCCGCTTCGAGCCGATCGCAAGCTAGCTGCCGCGGGCTTGCGAATGTTAGAACCCGCGGCATCCGTAAGCATGTGTGATTCGCCGCGTCCGCGCCGTGCAATTCCAGGAACCCTCCAGGACCCCCTTAATGTCTGGCACCTCGTCAACCGGTACCGCTACTGCTCCCGATATGCTCGAACTCGCAGCGCTGCTGTGCTCGCGGGTCTGCCACGATCTCATCAGCCCTGTGGGCGCCATCGTCAACGGGCTCGAAGTGCTCGACGACGATCCCAAGCCGGAAGACCGCGAGTTCGCGCTCGACCTGATTCGCAAGAGCGCCAAGACGGCCTCCGCCCGCCTCCAGTTCTGCCGCCTTGCCTTCGGCGCGGCCGGCTCTTCCGGCGCGCAGATCGATCTCGGCGATGCCCAGACCATGGCGCGCGGCCACATCGAGGACGGCAAGTGCACGATCACGTGGAATCTGCCGCGGCTGCTGCTGCCGAAGAATCGCGTCAAGCTGCTGCTCAACATGCTGGTCGTCGCCCAGCACACCATCCCGCGTGGCGGCATGCTGACGATCGATCCGATCGGCGAGGGCGAGTCCATGAGCTTTCGCATCACCGCGACCGGACACAATGCGCGCCTGCCGCAGAACATCTCCGAGCTCCTGAGCGGCGAGCGCGGGCCTGCCGCGGATGCGCACGCGATTCAGCCTTATTATACGCGGCTGCTGGCGCAGGCCTGCGGGCTCACCGTGAAGCTCGCACCGGAAGGCGAAGCCATCATCGTTAGCGCTTCGTAAACGCGCGCATCGCTCTCAGACTGTTAATCGAATCTTGACGAGGCGCTTCGGTTTGTCCGGAGCGCCTTATCTCTTTGTTGGTTCCGTTCTTTTGCACATACTCAACCAATATTAAACGCTTTGCGGTGAAGCTGGCCCCATTCCGAAATGGCGCATCACGTCTCGTGCGCGCCCTCCCTGTATGAAGGCCTGTTTTCATGGATGATCTGTTGCGGGAGTTTTTGACGGAGACCAGCGAGAGCCTGGACACCGTCGACAATCAGCTGGTGAAGTTCGAGCAGGAGCCGAACAACGCCAAGATCCTGGATAACATCTTCCGCCTG
>NZ_WQNE01000048.1 GCF_009759665.1 Bradyrhizobium cajani | reverse complement strand
GCGAACTCGCATCACCGTGACGCAGCAATTGAGTGCTACGGCTTGCGCTTCGCCTCACAAGGCTTAGCTAAAAGGCACGCGGATTTCCGCTTCACCCCCTTCCATGTAAGATCACGGCATGAGCGAGATCGAGACCCTGTTCGGTGTCCTGCGCCAGTCGGCCGACGCGCCCGTCGTCGACATGCTTGAACGCTTGGTGCGGGAGGGGCCTGACCATGCGCTGTGCAAGATCAACGCGCTGCATCTGGCGAGGGCTTCCGGCCTCGGCGAGGAGCAGGTGATCGCGGGGCTGCTGCATGCGGTCGGGCTCGGCATCCTCGAGATGAGCTGGAGCGTGATGTGCCCGAGCTGCGCCGGCGTGCTCTCGGCCAACAAGAGCCTGAAGACCGTCAACAGCCCGCAATATCACTGCGCCTTCTGCGCCGCCGGCTATGAGACGACGCTCGACAATCTGGTCGAGGTGACCTTCGCGGTCAGCCCGCGCGTGCGCAGGATCGCCGCGCATAACGCCGACGAGCTGCCTCTTGCCGAATATTACCGCCAGGTGTTCTGGAGCTCGGCGATCGAGCTTCCGCCCGATCTCGACGGCCTGATCCGCGAGCTGACGCTGGAAGCCGTCGACCTGCCGCCGGGCGAGCGCGCCATCCTGTCCCTGCAGGTGCAGCCGGGGATGCTGATCGTGTTCGATCCCGTGACCCACACGGCGCAGTACATCGAGGTGAAGGGCGAGGAGACGGCCGAGCGCCAGACCGTATCGCTGATCTTCAACAAGACCGAGGTCCCCGTCGACGCCGTGAGCCTGCGCCCGGGGGCGCTGCGGCTTGCGCTGGAGAACCGCACCGATGGCCGCGTGCTGCCGGCGGTGTGGGTGATGAGCCAGCGGCTCGATGACCTCCTGACGCGGCGCAAGCCGAGCCTCACCGCAAAGCGCCTCCTCACCAACCAGACCTTTCGCGATCTCTATCGCACCGACACGCTCGCGATCGGCCAGCGCCTCAAGATCCTCAGTCTGACCTTCCTGTTCTCGGATCTGAAGGACTCCACCGGGCTTTACGAGCATGTCGGCGATCTCGTCGCCTTCGATCTCGTCAACGAGCATTTCCGCCTGCTCCAGGAGATCATCGCCTCCGAGCAGGGCGCCGTGGTCAAGACCATCGGCGATGCCGTGATGGCGACCTTCGAGACGCCCGACCGCGCCATTGCCGCCGCGATGCGCATGCGCGAAGCCATGAGCGAGCTCGGCGCCCAGCGCCAGCACCAGGGCCTCCTGCTCAAGATGGGCATCCACGAGGGCTCGTGCCTTGCCGTCACCCTCAACGGCCAGCAGGACTATTTCGGCCAGACCGTGAACATCGCCTCCCGCGTCCAAGGCCTCGCGGCCTCGCGCGCGATCATGGTGACGGAGGCGGTCGTCGACAACGCGGAGACGCGGACGTTGCTGGACGCCGGCGGCCTCAACCCGACCCGCCGCAGCGTCGCGCTGAGCGGCATCGCGGACAAGGTTTCGGTGTACGAGATCCCGTGAGGCGGAGCTACGGGCGCGGCCGGTGAGCCATCAGCGGAACAGCGCGACGAAGATGACGTAGAGCCAGCCCAGGATGCCGTGGATGATCGCCCACAGGATCGAATGGTTGTTGGTGTAGGAGATCGCGATGGCGAGCGCCGAGCCGAAGCCCACGCCGTATTTCGCGCCCTCGACGCGGACGCCGTAATAGCGATTGCCGTTCATGACGATCCTTCCGGGAAATTGCGTGGCTCGCGTTGTCGCCCGCCGCACGGCAGCGGGCCGGTCCTCCATCTCTTCCTAAGGGCGCCGCGTCAATCCCTTGATGCACGTCAATTTCATCTTCGCAGACCATTCCGAGAGACATGTCGATTTGCCGTTCTAGGCAAGCCCCTTGATCGCGTGGGCCCGGGCGCCATAGGTGAGGCGGCCATCCGCGCCGGCGGGCAGGCGTGCCTGCACGCGCTGCCGCAAGGTGGCGATCTCGCCGGGCGGCATCGCTGCCATCACCGGAGCGATGGAGGGGGCTTTCGTCTCCACCAGCCAAAACTCTTCGAAATCGCGAAATGTCCGTTCGACGCGGATCTCGCGGGTTTCGATCTGCGCCAGCCCCGCTGTCGTCCAGAACGCGTTCAACGCATCGAGGCGCGAGGCTTCCATGCGGGGCGGGCGTGTCGGCGACAATCCCATCGCGTTCATCTCGGCAAGGATTGGATCGAGTGGAAAACCGCCATCCAGCATGTCCCACATGTAGGTTGCGACCAGACCGCCCGGCCTCGCCACCCGCACCAGTTCTGCAATCCCCTTCGCCGGGTCGGGCACGAAGACGAGGACCAGGGCCATCACCGCGGCATCGAAGCTGTCCGACGCGAACGGCAGCGCCATCGCATCGCCCTGCTGGAAATGCGCGCCGCGTGCCCCCGGCCGCGTTCGTGCAAAGGCGAGCTGCCCCTCGGACGGATCGATGCCCTGCACCTCGGCAGGGGCGCAGCGCGACAGGATCAGCTCGGTGAAGGCACCGTTGCCACAGCCGACGTCGATCCAGCGCAGGCCCAGCCCGGGCTTCAGCCAGTCGAGAAACACGTCGCCGGCCAGCCGGCTCCAGACCCCCATCATCTGCTCATAGGCGACACCATCGTCGAAACGAAGTTCGGGCATGCAATGGCTCCCTGGCGCGCGGCGGGTGAGGGGAGTGTAACTTCGTTGAGCCGCATTGCAATTCGTCGCCGCTGCGCCACTCCGCCTGATGGCCATCGGCGAGGCGTTGCGCTAGAGCGGCTTGGGTTCGGAGTACCGACGAGGGCCCATCATGAGCTTCCTCCTCAACATCGACGTCCCCGACGTCGAAGCCGCCACCACCTTCTACACCGCCGCCTTCGGCCTGACCGTCGGCCGCCGCTTCGGCGCCGATTTCGTCGAGCTGCTGGGCTGGCCCGCGCCGGTGTATCTGCTCACCAAGCGGGCCGGCACGGTGGGCGCCGGCGGCGACCGCCGCCGCTACGAGCGGCACTGGACGCCGCTGCATATCGACGTCGTCGTCGACGATGTCGATGCCGCTGTCGAACGCGCGCTGCGCGCCGGCGCGATCCTGGAGGTCCCCGCAAGCGATGCACCCTATGGGCGGATCGCCATGCTGGCCGATCCGTTCGGGCATGGGTTCTGTCTGCTGGCGTTCAGCGCGCAGGGTTATGACGCGTTGCTCGGGACGTAGGTCGAGCGCGGCAGCAAATCCTTTACCATGGCGTCCGGTCGCGGCTGAACCGGTGGCGGCGTTAAGGAGAAGTCTGCGAAGCTGTGCCTGAAGTTTTCGGGGACGCGCCGGATACGCCGGGCGACGTCGCCGCAGGAGGAGCGCCCAGCTCATGAGCGAACACCGCGCCGCCGTCAGGCATCACACGTTGCGGACCGGGATTGTCGAGTTCGACAACGGCACCGGCAGCATCATCAGCGTGCCCTGCACGATCCGCGATGTCTCAGGTACCGGCGCTCGCCTGCAACTGAACTCGTCGCTCTGGGTCGCCGAGCAGTTCACGCTGATCTTCCAGAGCGGGCTGCGCAAGGCCTGCAAGGTCGCCTGGCGCAAAGGGAGACTGATCGGCAGCGCGTTCACTGACGGCTATGCGAGCGCGGACGAGCAGGCCGTCATGATGACCGCGGACGAGCAGTCCCGGCACCGGCAGGCGATCGGCGCGCGGGTCAGAGCTGCGCGCGAGATGCGCGGCTACACCGAAGCCCAGCTCGCCGAGCGCATCGGCGTCGCGCCCGGCTTCGTGTCGCTGGCCGAGCTGGGCGAGGCGGACATTCCGCTCTACCAGCTCCTGCACGTCGCCGATCTGCTGATGGTCAGCCTCGACGGGCTGGTGGCAGGGCCGGCGCCTGAGGATGTCGACGCGGCGTAGTCGCGTTGCGTCAAAGCAAAACGACGAAAACAACCCCATGCACAGTAAAAATCCCTAGGGATTTCAAAATTCTGCGATACCGAAAATTTTGCGTAGCCTGGACGGAGCGAAGCGTAGTCCGGGACAGGTCCTCGCCGCGCGATTCCCGGATTGCGCTTCGCTCCATCCGGGCTACGTTCGCTCCGGGTTGACTTCGGCGATACCGAAAAGAGTTTGACTCGTCGGGCAAAACAGGGGCACATTGGCAGGGTGGCGCCGGTGCGACGGGGAGAGCTTGCGCGTCGCGTGGCCGCGGGGCGAGATGCCAAAGAAACTGCAAAGAAAACTGAAGACCTACCAGACCTCGCTCGGCTTCTACGACCAGGCGGTCGCCGCGCCCTCGATGAAGGCGGCGCTGGAGGCCTGGGGCGCCAGCTCCAATCTGTTCCATCAAGGCGCTGCCAAGGAGACCGACGACCCCGACATCGTCGCTGCGACCATGGCCAGCCCCGGCGTCGTGCTCCGGCGTCCCGTGGGCTCGGACGGCCCGTTCACCGAAAGCGCCGGGCTGCCGACCGATCTCGCCGATGGCGAAGCCAGGCCGAAACGTAAGTCCAAGAAGCGTCCAGCCAAGACCGCAAAGAAACCACCCCGCAAGACCGACGATCAACAGGCCCGCAAGGCCGCGGCGGCGTTCGAGAAGGAAGAGCGGCGGCGCGAAGCCGAGCGGCGGAAAGACGAGGCCGCACGCGCCAAGGAGCGCGCGCGCCGCGACAGAGCGGTCGCGAGCGCGCAGGCGGCGCTGGACAAGGCGAGGCGCGCGCACGAGGCGCGGGCGGAGGAGATCGAAACCGAGCGGACGGCGATCGATGAACGGGCGGAGGCGGAGCAGGCTCGGTGGGACAAGCAAAGGATGAAGCTGGAGGAGGCGGTACGCCGCGCGCGGGAGTAGGGGCGCATGGTGGGAGGGGGCCAGCAGCTGAGCGATACCTTCCCCTGATTAACGTCGAGGATGTGTCTACATTGTATCTACTTCGATCGGAGGTCGAGGATGGAAGTGGGGAAACAGCCTCGCGCTGCGCGTGCCGAAGGCGTTCGCCGATGAAATCGGTGCCCGTGACGGAAGAGCCGCGGAGATGACCGTGAGCGACGGCAAGCTGGTCATCGAGATCGCGCGGACGCAGCGGCGCAAACGCCGTTATGCGCTCGACGATCTGGTTGCCGGGATCACGCCGGCCAACCGTCATGACGAGATCGATTGGGGACCGGCTGTTGGCAACGAAGTCTGGTGACTATTGTCCGGACGCCGGGGACGTCATCTGGATCGATCTGGACCCCACGGTCGGCCACGAACAAAGCGGCCGGCGACGACCGGTCATGGTCGTGTCGCCGCGCAGCTACAATGCAGTCGCCGGCCTTTGCGTGATCTGTCCAATCACCAGTCGTGTGCGCGGCTATCCGTTCGAGGCTGCGCTGCCTGAAGGTGCGAGCGTCCGCGGCGTCGTGCTCGCAGACCAACCTCGGAGCATCTCCTGGGAGAAACGACCGATCACGCTTGCCGGACGGGCGCCGGACATGCTGCGCACCGAGGTTCGCGAACGGCTGGCTGCGTTGCTGGGAATTGACTGAACGACTCGCTGAGGTGATGTCACCAGTGTGCTTTGGTGCGGGCGGCGGCTAAAGTGCGCCACAGCCAACATCGGTCATTCGAGCAAGCCGAGCGCGAATTGGGCTTGCGTTGCTTTGCGTCCTTGAGCACTCTTCCAACGAAGGAGTCCAACGCATGAAAATAATGACCGTCGCGTGCGCGCTCGGAACGGCCCTGGTGCTGTGCAGCCTTGGGACGTCAGGTGCCGAAGCCCGGACGCGGAAGGCGCAAGTCGTTCGTGAACCGCAGCAGAGGCTCATCGTCACGGCGCCCGTGCTCAGGCCGACGCCGTGGGACTACAATATTGTTCCGCGATATCGTTATCGCCCCGAGGACGACCGGGTCGATCCCTACGCCCCGCCGCCGGTGCCCTCCTATGTCCTCTATGAGGGCTGGCGGTGGCCGTACTGGTGGTGAATAGCGACCACATTCCGGGCATGTGCTGATCGGCCGTCGACGGACGCCGAACTGACGAGCTTGTAGGGTGGGTTAGCCGAAGGCGTAACCCACCACGGGCCTATCAATGGGAAAACGAAAGAGGTGGGTTACGCCGAGCAGATGCGCTTCGTGCATCTGAGGGCTAACCCACCCTGCGCACGTCCCGGCGGACAGGTCGCGTTCGCGCCAAATTGACGATCTTCCCAGAAGTTGAGCGCTTGCAGGTCGACCATCGCTGCATGCGGCGTCAGAGATCGGGGAAAAATGGCAAACCCAAGACTGTCAAGGGCAGATCGGGGCTAGAATGGCATTTTTGCCCGTAATAAACCCAATGCTGTTGGGGGTCCGGGGCGTATTGGGAGGATCAATCAATGGCAAGTGTTGAACAATTGCACAGACGGGACGGAGTGAACCTGGTCCAACTTGAGGCGGACATTGCGTCGGTCCGCTCCGGAAGCTCTATCGCTTCCATTGCTCTGCCTGATTACGTCGAGCACACCGCGGGCGTGACACGCGTCGGCGCGCTCAGCGCTGAGGCGGTCATTCGCGACTATGAGTCCGCTGCAAAAGAGATCGAGGCCATGGGCGCCGAGTTGATCGACGCCGCGCAAAAATGCGAGGCGCTGACAGCCCAGGTCCATGATGCGATTGCCTTCATGCGCGAAACGGCGGCGGGGTATCGTGAAGAGGGACGGAAGATCTTCAAGCGCATCGAAGAATGCGCGCTGTTCACCGAAGACGTCCGCAAGACATGCGAAGAGGTCAAGCGCAGAATGGTGGAAGGCTCGGTCGGCCCATCTTCCGTTGAGGTGCTCGAGCCGCAAGAGCCGGAGCTGAGCGGGATCGCCGCCAAGGTGTCGATGAACGAGATACGGTGAGGCGGGCGTAGAGCTTCGTTCGCAGGATGGGTTGAGCTCTCGCGCTCGCCCATCCTGCGAGCTGGGCTTCAAACCGCATCACCCACAGCCGGGAAACAAGCCGTTTGCGAGTCCCGGTCCGCGGCAGGGCAATCCATATGAGGTGAGCGCTGGGGACGCTGACAGTCTCCACAGCGTCATGGCCGGGCATAGCCGTCCGAAGGACGGCGTCGCTTCCGCTCGCCTATGTCCCGGCCATCCACGCCTTGCCACGTGCACGAAGAACGTGGATGCCCGGGACAAGCCCGGACATGACGATCGTTTGTGAATGTTCAATGGGGTTTGCCCTCCAGTCCGCGGTTTTCGCCCCATCCGCCCCGCGGACTCACCAATCGTCGTAAGGGTCGCCCATATAGGGCGGGGGCATCCAGGGTCCTCGCGGCGGCGGCCTGGGCCGCCGGGGTGCGGCCGCCGGGACGTGAGACCGAGCTGGCGCAGCTTCGTTGTTCGCACTGCGCACGACGGGTTTAGCGGCTGCAGATGCGGATGAAGCAGTCAGTTGCGTTTGCAGCGCCTGGACCTGCGCGGCGAGGCGCGCATTGTCCGCCGCATCCTTCTCCTGCGCCGCCTTGAGCTGTTGAATGGTGTCGGCCTGCTCGCGCAGGGTCTGCTCGTTGCGGCTTTTCAGTTGCTCGAGCTTGCCATTGATGCTCGCAAGCTCGCTGGTGATGGCCTTGAGCGATTGCGCAAGATCAGACGATGATTGGTCGGGTGCTGTGGCGCCGGTTCCTGGAGCGCTGTCCGTTTCCTTGGTGACCTGCGGCGCGGGCACCGGAGCCGGCTGATCCGCAGCAGCCAGCTGCACGGCCGGCGGCGGCGCTGGGCCTTCCACCGCGGACGCTTGCGGGGGCTGGCTCGCGGCCGGCGGCGCCCATCGCGCCATGATCGACTTGCTGATTGACTTGGCCTCATCGCGATATTGCGAAGCGAAGGCGGCGCCGAGCAGGCCGATCACCAGCACGAGGCCCACCAAAGCGCGCAGCATGGTCCGATCTCCCTTCAAGCCTTGATCGCGAACCCCGGCATTCGAAACACCGGCATCCGGCGTCGGGGCCTTGTTTGCGGAAGTCCCGGCTGCCTTGACACCGGCGCTTGCGTGGGACGCCCGCTGGCCTTCGCTGTCGCGTTCCATTCCGGAAACCAGCCGGTCCAGCCGCGCAAGGTCTTCCCCCGCGCTCTTGATCCGGTCGTAGGCCCGCGCCAGCCCGCCGTCGGCGCGCGCCTCGTCCGGCTTGGCGGCATCAGGCTTGGAATGATCAGGGGTATCAGGCTTTGCGGTATCAGGTTTGGGGTCGTTCGTCTTAGGCACCGATGCGCTCTCCATCCGGTCGGGCGTCAATGGGAGGCAGTCCGATCAAGGAAAGGATAGGTCTCGCCGCTGCCCGACACAACGCGCGTGCAAAGGAAAAATTATGGCGGGTTCGGGAGCGGAGCGGAGGCGCTGCCTGTAGCCCGGACGCAGCGAAGCGAAATCCGGGGTCTTGCCTCAAACTGCGCTGGTCCCGGATTGCGCTTCGCTCCATCCGGGCTACGCTCCTCAATTGTCGTCGTTCGCCGCCAGCTGCAGAAACTGCCGTTTCACCGATGCCAGCTCGATGGCATGGCTCGGGATCTGTCGTTAGTGACGTGTCGTGCGGATTTCGAGCGTTGTCTGGGTGAGCCTGGCCACGAACCCCTCAAGATGCATGACCCTTTGTCTGGTCAGTTGTTCATGCAACTCGGCGATCTTCTGGGATTCGGCGACAAACGAGTCGCACACCTGTTTCGCGTACTCCATCTGAAGCTCGAAGGCCTCGACGGGTGAGCGCGCCGCCGCGAGCTTTCCCAGGAAGGTCCAGGCGTGCTCAAGCGACGTCCTGGTGTAGTCGCTATAGGCATCGGCAATCGCCTGCGTGCCAGCCTGGAAGGTTTCCACCGATGCGACGGGCGCGCTTGCGGCGATCTCCATCCCGGCAGCCTTGCCCGGCAAGGCTGCAGCCGAGGGTACCTGCGTACTGATCTCCCGGCTCGTCTCTTGCTCGGTCGCTTGCCTGTTCTCTGGCTCGGTCTTTTGGCTGATCTCCGCCGAGGCATCCGGCACTTGATGGGCTGCACCTGCGTGTTGCTCGCCGGCCCCGGTCCGTTGCCCGGCCTTCTTCTTCCCGCCGCGCCGGCCCGATTTTCCCGTTGGCTTATGTTCCACCGCACTCAACATTGCAGATGGCTCCTGAATATCGCTGAAGCCGCAAGCCTCCGCCGCGTTTGCGCTGAAATCGCGATTGTGGGTTGTCGCTTGCATGGCGGCCGTGTGGTGAGATTTTGCCGGGGACCGGCAGCGCGTAGGATGGGTTGATCTGTTGCGAAACCCGTCTTTTCGCAGAGCGATAACGATGGGTATCGCTTCGCTCCGCCCATCCTACGGGCTCTGCCCATCCTAACGAGCTAAAAGCTCGCGCCTGACGCCATCAGCACTAACTCTCACTGCCCACCCGTAACGGAGGCAGTACATTTCAAAGCAATGGAGGTCGAATAAGTTCCGCTACATCAAGCGCTGCTCGCCGAGCTACGGTAGATGCGTCGCTCCATGCCTCATCCTGCGGGCCAACCGTTGGCTCACCCTTGCCGGCGCTCGCTGGTGGGAGATCCCACACTCATGCGCATTCATTCAGAGGAACAGGCGTTGGGTCCATTCGTTGCGTTGAGGAGCTTTCGGGAGGAGTGACATCATGAAAACAACGATCATCGCGCTCTCTGCTGCTGTTGTCATGGCTACAGCACCGGCCGTGTTTGCTCAGGGCGTATCGAGCAAGGCGCCAGGTCAGGAGATGCAGCAAACAGGTTCCAAGAAAGGCCAGCCGGGCGCTTCCGGCTACGCTCCTGGACATAAGATGCAAAAGGCCTCGAAGGCCTCGAAGAGGACCGGCCCCGGCGCGTCGAATTACGCTCCAGGTCAAACCACCGGCTCGAGCACAAAGTCAGGGTATTGAAGTCCAAGTACTGACGGACACAACAGAGTTACGTGACAGTGCATTCAATTCAAAATGGTGCAGAGTTAACTGCACTGTCACTGTAATCCCACTGTAATCCACGGCGGACGCGTCGCTCAACCATCCTGCGAGCTAATCGCCGTCGTCCGCCGCAAGCCGCAGAAACTGCCGCTTCATCGCGTTGACCCGGGCGACATAGCCCGCGACGAGATGATCGCCGCAGCGCTCGCCGGCCAGCATCTGGAACTTGCGGCGCGCGTAGGCTGTGGCGGGACCTGCGCCGCAGAGATGGATGAAGGCGGTCAGATCCTGCTTCTGCTGCGCGCTCGCCTTCACATCGCCCGCAAGCGTGAGGACCATGGCCACCTGGCGATCCAGATACACCGAAGCCAGCTCGATGGCGTGGCTTGGGATCGCGCGGATGTAGAAGCTGGTGAAGCCGCAGCCGATGTCGGTGACCGCATTGCCACGGACGCAGAACCGCGCAGCTTCTGCAAAGGCCGGATCGGTCATCTGGAAGAGCCCGACGGCGCTGGAGGCCGGCCGGTAGATCGCCAGCGGATTGAAACTCCATCGCCAGCGCCAATAGGTCCGCGCCACCGGATTGCCCGAACTCTCGACCTGCGCCAGCGCGGCCAGCAATTCGGGCGGGATTGTTGCGGTGGCGTAGGTACGGAAGAGGGGGGCGTATTGGCGCCAAGTCTCGGCCGGCTCCTTGTCGAGCGAGGTGCCGATGACGACGAAGAGTTCGGTTGGTTTGCGAAGGACGTGGTAGGCGGTGTTGAGGAGGGCTATGGCCGCAAGCAGGATTGTCGCGACGCTTGCTATCCGGAGTGTCCGCGGTGCTCGCGCGAACGTCTTCCGCGCCCACCGGGCGCCCCGCCGGACGCTGCGAAGGCGAGGGAGGAGGCGTTTGCGTTTTCTCGGCATGGATCTCGGTGGCTAGTGAATCGTTAAAAAGTGAATAGTCTCAATGACCTATGGGGTCATTCCGTGACCCCAGGTTAATGATGAAGCAAAGGCGCCGGTTGAGGGTTTCTCCAAATGGCACCATATTGCGAGGATGTCGAAAGATGCGTTCGAGAACCTGACGTCAGCCGTGACGACGATCAACACGCCGATGCCTGCCAGCATCGACGAAGGGACTCTGCTGGCATGTCTGAAGGGCGAGATTTCCGAGCGAAAATGGCGCGTGTACGTGCAGGCGTTGTTCGACGAGGTCGATGTATCCGTCATCCACAATCTCGTCATTGATCAGGTCGTGACGTTCGATCAGTTATTGAGGGCAATCGACGCCTGGCAAGTCACGGAGTCCGAGAATGAAAGATGGGTCAGGGAGATGGCTTCCTTCGAGGTGGGAAGATCTCCTGCAGAAGGCGCTGATCGCCCTCGATAGTCTGGAGGGCGGCTCCGGACCGTGGACGTTCGGCGGCGGCACTGCCCTGGCGCAGATACTGGGTCATCGGATCAGCTACGACGTCGATATTTTCCTGGATTCAAGCACGGCCTTGAAGAACCTCGCGCCGAACATGAACCCGGTGACGAAGTCGCTTTGTGATACCTGGCAATGGCCAGGCAAGTACCTGAAGCTCATCCTGCGCGACCTGGGTGAGATCGATTTCCTGAACGCTCCGTCCTACACCGCCAATCCGACGTATGAACTGCGAGTTGGCGAGCGTTCCGTTGCGGCGGAGCGGTCCGCGGAAATCGCGACCAAGAAACTGGTCTATCGCGCATCGACATACACGGCGCGCGACGCCTTCGATCTTGCCGCGATCCATTTGCATGATCGCTCGGCGCTAGGCGAGATCGCGCAATCTCCGGCAGTCACCGATCATGTCGTGTCGTCCGCGCTGAACCGGCTCAATCTCGCGAAGCACCAGTATCAATCGGAGATGAGAAGCCTGATCAACGCAACTCCGCGGGGCGAGGAGTTCATCGACAGAGCTTGCGAGATTGCGCTGGAGGCGCTTGCGGAGATTCGGGATTTGATTCCCGAAAATGAGATCGAGCCAAACGCGTAGGATGGGTAGAGCCCTTGCGAAACCCATCATCGTATTGGCTGCGGTTGATGGGTTTCGCTGTGCTCAACCCATCCTACGGGCTGCCATCCTAGGAGCTGAGAGCTTTCAGCAACGCGATTCCACGCGGGGAAAGTTTGTAGGCGTAGGTGCCGTTCGGTGCTTGCTCTACACATTTGAGGTCGAGCAGATAGAGAACCGAGTGCCCCTGTCAAAAAGCCCGCACTTGCAGAGTGCGGACTCTTGTTGATGTCATCAATCTAGTAGGGTGATTCTCACGAACACCCCGTCGTGCTTCCGCAAGTATCGCACTTCATACACGTGCCATTCCGCACCAGCGTGAAGTTGCCGCACTCTGAGCACATCTCGCCTTCGTAGCCCTTGGCCTTGGCTTCGGCGCGGCGCTCGGCCTTGGTTGGCACCAGCGTTTGAGCGCTGCCGGCCTTGCTCCACTGGAGCTGCTCGAGCTTCTCCGTGGGGGAGAGGTCGTGGGCCGCCTCCTGCTTCAGGGCGACGGCGCCTTCGATGGCATCGCCGGCGCGGGCCGAGGTGCCGTGGGAGGCGAGGGCGGTGACCTTGCTGCCGCCGGTCGGCGCGCTGTCGTTGCCCTGGGCGACCGCGGTCGAGCCGCCGCGCATCACGACGAGGTTGTCGGTGCGGGAGCGGGTGAGGCCGCGCGAGACCAGCTTGGTCGCGTGGTGGCCGCCGTCCTCGTCCGGCTCCTTGCCTTCCTCGACGCCCTTGCCGAGCGCGTCAAAGCCCGTCTCGTTGGGATCGACGTGGGCGAGGTCGAAGCGCGAGAGGTAGCTCACCGCGAGCTCCCGGAAGACGTAGTCGAGGATCGAGGTCGCGTACTTGATGCTGTCATTGCCCTGCACGGGGCCCGCCGGCTCGAAGCGGGTGAAGGTGAAGGCGTCGACATATTCGTCCAGCGGCACGCCGTACTGGAGGCCCAGCGATACCGCGATGGCGAAGTTGTTGATGAAGGAGCGGAGCGCTGCGCCTTCCTTGTGCATGTCGATGAAGATCTCGCCGAGACGGCCGTCGTCATACTCGCCGGTGCGCAAGTAGACCTTGTGGCCGCCGACGACCGCCTTCTGGGTGTAGCCCTTGCGGCGATCCGGCATCTTCTCGCGCTCGCGCATCACGATGATGCGCTCGACCAGCTTCTCGACGATCTTCTCCGAGACCTGGGCGGCACGCGCCGCAAGCGGCTTCTCATAGAGCTGCTCGACCGCATCGTCCTCGTCCTCATCATCGCTGATGAGCTGCGAGTTGAGCGGCTGGGACAGCTTGGAGCCGTCGCGATAGAGCGCGTTGGCCTTCAGCGCCAATTTCCACGACAGCATGTAGGCCGACTTGCAGTCCTCCACCGTGGCGTCGTTCGGCATGTTGATGGTCTTGGAGATCGCACCCGAGATGAAGGGCTGCGCCGCCGCCATCATGCGGATGTGGCTCTCGACCGACAGATAGCGCTTGCCGATCTTGCCGCAGGGATTGGCGCAGTCGAACACCGGATAGTGCTCGGCCTTGAGGTGCGGAGCACCCTCCACCGTCATCGCGCCGCAGATGTGGACGTTGGCCGCCTCGATCTCGCGTTTTGTAAATCCGACCGCCTGGAGGAGGTCGAAGCCCGGCGCGGCAATGGCTTCAGCGCCAATGCCGAGCTGGTCGCGAATAAAATCCTCGCCAAACGTCCACTTGTTGAAGGCGAACTTGATGTCGAACGCGGTCGGCAGGGCCTTCTCGACCTTGGCGATGGCTTCATCGGTGAAGCCTTTTGCCTTCAGGGTCGAGGCGTTGATGCCCGGCGCGTTGGAGAGCGAGCCGTGGCCGACGGCGTAGGCCTCGATCTCCGCGATCTCGCTCTCGCGATAGCCGAGCGCGCGCAGCGCGGAGGGCACCGCACGGTTGATGATCTTGAAGTAGCCGCCGCCGGCGAGCTTCTTGAACTTCACCAGGGCGAAGTCGGGCTCGATGCCGGTGGTGTCGCAATCCATGACGAGGCCGATCGTGCCCGTGGGCGCGATCACCGTGGTCTGGGCGTTGCGGTAGCCGTGCTGCTCGCCGAGCTGAAGCGCCGCATCCCAGGCCGCCTTGGCGTGCGCGACCAGGTCTGCCTGCGGGCACGAGGCGTGGTCGAGCGGCACCGGGTTGACGGAGAGGGCCTCGTAGCCGCCAGGCTCGCCATGCGCGGCGCGGCGGTGGTTGCGGATGACGCGCAGCATGTGCGCGGCGTTCTTCTTGTAGCCGGGGAAGGTGCCGAGCTCTGCGGCGATCTCGGCCGAGGTCTTGTAGGTGATGCCGGTCATGACCGCGGTCAGCGCGCCGCAGAGCGCGCGGCCTTCCTTGGAGTCATAGGACAGGCCCATGGTCATCAAGAGGCCGCCGATATTGGCGTAGCCGAGGCCGAGCGTGCGGAACTCGTAGGAGAGCTCGGCGATCGCCTTCGACGGGAACTGCGCCATCATGACGGAGATTTCGAGCACGATGGTCCAGAGCTGGCAGAGGTGCTCGTAGCCCTTCACGTCGAACTGCTTGGTCTCGGTGTTGTAGAACGTCAGCAGGTTGGCGGAGGCGAGGTTGCACGCCGTGTCGTCCAGGAACATGTATTCCGAGCACGGATTGGACGCGCGGATGTCGCCGGACGCCTTGCAGGTGTGCCAGTCGTTCATCGTGGTGTTGAAGTGCAGGCCCGGGTCGGCCGACGCCCAGGCGGCGTAGCCGATCTTCTCCCAGAGGTCGCGCGCCTTCAGCGTCTTCGTCACCTTCTTCGAGGTGCGGGCGTTCAGGTTCCAGTCGCCGTCGGTCTCGACAGCGCGGAGGAAGTCGTCCTTCAGCGAGACCGAGTTGTTGGAGTTCTGCCCCGAAACCGTGAGATAGGCTTCCGAATCCCAGTCGGTGTCGTAGGTGTCGAACTGGATGTCCTTGTAGCCCTGCTTGGCGAACTGGATGACGCGCTTGATGTAATTGTCAGGCACGAGGCTGCGGCGCGCGAGCTTGATCTCGCGGCGCAGGGCAGGGTTCTTCTCGGGGTCGAAGCAATCGTCGCCCGAGCCTTCGCAGTTGACGCAGGCCTTCAGCACCGCCTTGAGGTGCTTCTGGTTGATCTTGGAGCCGGTGACGAGGGCGGCAACCTTCTGCTCCTCCTTCACCTTCCAGTCGATATAGGTCTCGATGTCGGGGTGATCGACGTCGACGACGACCATCTTGGCCGCGCGGCGCGTGGTGCCGCCCGACTTGATCGCGCCGGCGGCACGGTCGCCGATCTTGAGGAAGCTCATCAGGCCGCTCGAGCGGCCGCCGCCGGAGAGCTTTTCGCCTTCGCCGCGCAGGCGCGAGAAGTTGGAGCCGGTGCCGGAGCCGTATTTGAACAGGCGTGCCTCGCGGACCCAGAGATCCATGATGCCGCCCTCGTTGACGAGGTCGTCACCGACGCCCTGGATGAAGCAGGCGTGCGGCTGCGGATGCTCGTAGGCCGACTTGGACTTGGTCAGCTTGCCGGTGAAGGGGTCGACGTAATAGTGACCCTGGCCGGGGCCGTCGATGCCATAGGCCCAGTGCAGGCCGGTGTTGAACCATTGCGGCGAGTTCGGCGCGACCATCTGCATGGCGAGCATGTAGCGGAGCTCGTCATAGAAGGCCTTCGCGTCTTCGTCCGAGGTGAAGTAGCCGCCCTTCCAGCCCCAATAGGTCCAGCAGCCGGCGAGGCGATCGAACACCTGCTTGGCGCTGAGCTCGCTGACATAGCGCTCTTTCTCGGGGAGAGCGGCCAGCGCCTCAGTGTCGGGCACGGAGCGCCACAGGAACGAGGGGACGGATTCCTCCTCGACCTTCTTCAGGCGCGCGGCGACGCCCGCTTTGCGGAAATATTTCTGGGCGAGCACGTCAGAGGCGACCTGCGACCATTCGGTCGGCACCTCGACATTGTCGAGCTTGAACACGACCGAGCCGTCGGGATTGCGAATCTCCGACGTGGTCAGCCGGAAATCGATCCCGGCGTAAGGTGACTGTCCTGAAGTGGTGTGGCGCCGCTCAATCCGCATCGTCTTGCCCCGTCCTTATCTTTGACCAGACCGCCTCCGTTCAGGCGCCCGGGTCGACATTTCGCTTCGCGTTTCCCTGAAGGCCGTTCGGCCGCAAGGCACCGCAGTTCAGCCGGTGGATCCGGCCCTGTTTTTTCCCGACGCGACTCTTCGATGCGCGCACCGATCATCCGCCGGCATGTCCAGACCCCTCCGCCCCAGAGGGATGGGCCCGACCTGCGTTCAACGCCCCACAACGTCACTTCAACCATTTGCCATGCGAGCCTGTTGCCGGCCCGTTCTGGCGCCCGAAAAGTCCGCTATCCGAGGGCAGACAAGCCCTCATCCCGCAGCCCTTGGCCGGCTGGCGGAGTTGAGATTTGCGAGACCCTTTGGGGGAGTGCCGGCGGGACGCAAACTCACTCGCGCCGAACGGACCGAAAGCTAGGACTCTCCGCTGCGCCCGTCAAGAACTAGTGCGAGTTCCTGAATCAAATACTAAATATGGTGGAAAGCGGGGGATAACAGGGGGCAAGCCCGCGCCTGTTGTGGAGCAAGTATCAGTGAGTCCTCAGGGATTCCCAACCGAAAAAATTTGCATGCGATGACGATCTGCGCCCTTCATCCCGCTGTTCACAGGGCAGGTATATTTTTGGGCAACGGGATTGCGTCAGCAGGACTCACGTAGCCTTACGGAAGGTGAGGGCAGGCATGTCCGCCGAGGTGGTGGTCGCCCTCGCGAATCCGCGCCAAGCTGGCCTCGATTTGCCGGACTGCCCACATGCTTGATTCGACTCGCCCGGTGCTGCGGCCACGCATCGCCCCGGCCGGCCTGATGTTCCTCGCCATCACCTCGGTCGGCTGGGGCTTCAACTGGCCGGCGACGAAATTCCTGCTCGCCGAGCTGCCGCCGCTGACCTTGCGGGGCGGCACCGGCGTGCTCGGGGCGGTGCTGCTGGCGCTGCTCGCCCTGGTGCGCGGCGACAGTCTGACGGTGGCGCGGGCAATCTGGCCGCGGCTGCTGCTCGCGGGCCTGCTCAACGTCGCCGGCTGGATGACCCTGATGGGGCTCGCGCTGCTCTGGCTGCCGGCGAGCGAGACGGCGCTGATCGCCTACACCATGCCGGTCTGGGCCTCGCTGATCGCCTGGCCCGTGCTCGGCGAGCGGCCGACGGTCTTGCGCAGCATCGCGCTGATGATGGCCTTTGCCGGCCTTGCCTCGATCATGGGCGGCAACGGCTTTGCCGCCAGCGAGGCGAAACTCCCCGGCATCATCATGGCGCTGATCGGCGCCGCCGGCTTCGCGCTCGGCACGGTGCTGCTGAAGAAGTATCCGATCCAGCTGCCGCCGATCACGGCGGCGGCCTGGCAGATCGGCCTCGGCTGCCTGCCTGTCGTGCTCGCCGGCCTCGCCCTGGAGACCACGCACCTGTCCAACGTGACGCCGGTCGGCTGGGCCCTCCTGGTCTATTCGGTCGTCGGGCAGTTCTGCATCGCCTATGTCGCCTGGTTCGCCGCGCTCGCCCGCCTGCCGGCCTCCGTCGCCGCGATCGGCACCATGGCGGTGCCGGTGATCGGCGTCGTCGCCTCGGCGATCGCCCTGGGCGAGCCGCTCGGGGCGGGCCAGATCGCGGCGCTGATCTTCACGCTCGCCGCCGTGGTGCTGGCGACGCGTTAGGCTTTTTGTTTGAGCATGATCTTGTCGGAAAACCGCTGCACGCTTTGCGCTTACGCGGCCCTACGGGTCCGGATCATGCTCCCATCCCACCGCCGTTCAGCGCCTTGCGGATCATCTCGGCGAGCTGGTTGCGGCGGTAGGGTTTGGTCAGCAGCATCACGCCGTCGTCGAGCTTGCCGTGATGGACGATGGCGTTGTCGGTGTAGCCGGAGGTGTACAGCACCTTCAGCCCCGGGCGCAGCGTCGCCACCTTGTCGGCGAGCTCGCGCCCGCTCATGCCGCCGGGGATGACGACGTCGGTGAACAGCAGATCGAACGGCTCGCCGGCCTCGATCATCTGCAGCGCGGCGCGGCTGTCGGCGGCGGCGATCGTCCTGTAGCCGAGGCTCTGGAGCTGCGCGGTGACGAAGTTGCGCACCAGCGCGTCGTCCTCGACCACGAAAATGGTCTCAGCGCCGCCTTCGGCCTGCGGCGCGGCGGCAGCGGCCACGTCCGCCGTGCCTTCGCCGGGCGGCAGATAGAGCTTGATCGTGGTGCCGTGGCCTTCCTCGCTGTAGATCTTGATGTGGCCGCCGGACTGCTTGACGAAGCCATAGACCATGGAGAGGCCGAGGCCGCTTCCCTTGCCGACCTCCTTGGTGGTGAAGAACGGCTCGAATGCCTTCTGCTGGACCTCGGCCGGCATGCCGGTGCCAGTGTCGCTGACGGCGAGCATCACGTAGGGGCCGGGCCGGACATCCGGATTAGCCTGCGCATAGGTCTCGTCGAGGACCACATGGTGAGCTTCGAACAGCAGCTTGCCGCCATTCGGCATGGCGTCGCGGGCGTTGATCGCCATGTTGAGCACGGCATTGGTGAGCCGGGACGGATCGATATGCGACGTCATCGGTCCCTGTTCCAGCACGGTCTCGATCTGGATCTGCTCTCCGAGGGTGGGACGCAGCAGCTTTGCGATGTCCGCGACCGCGGCATTGATCTCGACGTTGCGCGGCTGGAGCGGCTGCTTGCGCGCGAATGCGAGCAGGTGCTGGATCAGCTCGGCGCAGCGCTCGGCGGCATCGTCGATCAGGCGCGCCACGCGCTGGAGCTCGGGCTGCTGCTTCAGGCTCGAGACCAGGGTCTCGGTATTGCCTGAGATCACCGTCAGCATGTTGTTGAAGTCGTGCGCGACGCCGCCGGTCAGCTTGCCGATCGCATCCAGCTTCTGCGATTGCTGAAGCTGCCGCTCGGTTTCGCGCGAGGCGGTCGCGTCGTGGTAGACGAGCACGGCGCCGGAGATCTCGCCATGGCCGTCGCGCATCGGCCGGCCGCTGATCATGAGATGGCGGGGAGGATTGTCGCTGTGCGGGCGGACGATCATCTCCAGCTCCTCGAACTGCTCGCCCCGCAGCACGCGCGCGGAAGGCAGCTCGTCGGCCCTGAGCGGGGTGACGCCGTCGCCGTGGTACACGTCCGACAGCGCCCGCAGATTGCTCAGGTTCAAGCCGGCACGATGCAGCAAGATGCGCTCCGCAGCCGGATTGGACAGCAGGACATTGCCTTCGCTGTCGATGACCAGCACCGCCTCCGCCATGCTGTGGAACGTGCTTTGCAGCACATTGACCGACAGGCGCAGCTCGTCATGCGCCGCGACGAGATGCTCGGTACGCTCGGCGACCGCCGCCTCGAGCACCTCCTTGGCGGCCTGGGTCTCGTGCAGCGAGCTCTGGAGCTGCACCGTCGCGCGCCGGCTCTCGCGCATCAGCAGCACGACCAGGAGCAGGATCAGCACCGCGCCGGCAACGTCGATGCCGAGCAGGACGATGCCGGATCGCCGTGAATCCGAGCTGCGCGCGGCAAGCAGCCGCTCTTCTTCCGCGGTCAGGCGGTCGAGATTGGCCATCACCGTGTCCATGAGGCCGCGGCCCTCGGCCCTGCGCTGGAGCGCGGCGATCCCGGCCAGGTCGTTCTCCGCGCGCAGCCGCATCGCTTCGGCCGCGATCTCGATCCGGCGCAGGGCGAGGGATTCGGTGCCCTCCAGCAGCGTGACCTGATCCGGATTGTCGCGGACGGCGCGCTTGAGCTCGGCCAGCGCGGGGGCGATCTGGACGCGCACCCCCTGGAACTCGTCGGAGAACGCCGAGCTGCGATAGAGCTCATAGCCGCGCGCAGCGCTTTCGGCCCGCCGCATCAGCACGCGCAAATCGGAGACCTTCTTCAGTGCATCGATGGTGTGATTGACCCAGGCCGCATCGGACCGCGACTTGACGTCGAGGCCGATCGAGGCGGCGGTGATGATCAGGAGGATGGCAAGTCCAGCACCGAGAATGACGCGCTGCGTGGGGATCAAGGGGCTTCTTTCTTGTCCTTCGGCAGTGCGCTCCCGCCGCCGCCGCCGAGGCATTCCCGGATGGTGGTGAGCAGTGCGTCCGGCGTGAACGGCTTGCGCAGGCAGCGCGTGGCACCCAGCTCCAGCGCCATGCGGAGAAAATCCGGAGAGGGCGCGGTCGACGATGCGAACGCGTAGCCGGACATCGCAATCAGCGGGATCGTCGGCGCGCGCTCGTGAAAGATGCGGATGGATTCGAAGCCGCGCATGTGCGGCATGAAGATGTCGACCAGCATCACGTCGAACATCTGCGCTTCCAGCGCCGCCAGTCCCGTTTCCCCGCCGTCGGTGAGCGTGACGTCGAAGCCCTGACGCTGCAGGAGGACCTCAATGGTCGCGCCGACCATCGGATCGTCGTCAACCACGAGAATGCGCCGCATGACACTTCCCAGCAAATCGAAGTCACCACCATATGGGTGATACAGGTGAATCGCGCACCGGGTCAATTTTGGATTGGATCAGAGTAGATATGCACGGTTCGGTGCATACGGGTCCGTTTATTTCGCAAGTACGGCCGGTCGCAATCGCGAGCGGAGCAGGCGTAGCGACGAAATGACAAAGGCGCCGCATCGCTGTGGCGCCTTTGCTTCAAATGCGATCGATCCGGTTACGGGCAGGGATGACGCTGGCCATCGTAGCCGAGATAGGTGCCGGAAGCCGGGTCGTACGATTTGTAGCGCTGCGCGCAGTAGGCTGCAGAGTCGCCGCCGCTATCGGGCACCACCGCCACGGACGGCTCATCATAGTAGCTGTCGCCATAGTAGTAGGGGTCGTCGTAATAGCCGCCGCCGTAATAGGCGTACGAGCCGAGCCCGCCGATCGCCGCACCCGCTGCGAAGCCGGGCCAGAAGCCGCCGCCACGGTGACGCCAGTGACCGCCGTGCCAGCGGCGACCGCTCCAATTGCCGCTACCGCCCTGCCAGTTGCCCGCGGTTGCGACGGGGCGTGGACCGCCGACGGATGGCGATAGCGCGGGGCGGGGCGGCAGGCTGGCTGCGAATCCGCCGCCGCTCGGACGTACCCCTGTGCCGGCCGCGAAACTGCCGCCGCTCGGACGCATCGCTGTGCCGGCCGCGAAACCGCCGCCACTCGGACGCATCGCTGCGCCGGCCGCGACATTGCCACCGCCACCTTGGAACGCCGGGCCGCCACCGCCGATCCGCGCGCCACCGCCGCCGAGGCCGCCGCCTCCCATGCGCGCGCCGCCACCGCCGACGTGAGCACCGCCGCCACCGCCGCCGACATGGGCGCCACCGCCGCCGCCCAAGGCGGGACGATTCTGGCCGAAGCTCGGCGTCGCCAACGGAAGTACCAGCGCCACGGCTGCCGCGGCGCTCAAAACTTTCAGACTTTTCATGACAAGACTCCTTTCCCGGAACCCAACCCTGCGAAAGGGCAGTGGTTCCCGGATCACGCCGGTTTGCGTGGGCGCCATGAGCCTCGCACCGGGCCGCTGTATCCGGCATGAACGGATCGCGTCCGATTTGCGGCAGCGCTGATCCCCGGGGGGCAACCCTATTCGCCGCGGGGCACTGCCGCGCCCGGCGAACTGGACATTTCTGCGCCCGGATGGCATCAGGACCCGACGAAGCAGGGCCCTTGCCGCATGAAACAATTCTTCCTCAAATTCTTCACCTGGTGGAACGGCCAGACTTTTGGCACCCAACTCTGGACCAAGCGGTATGGCGAGCTGGTCGGCCAGGACGAGGAGGGCAACCTCTATTATCGCACCCGCGGCGGGGCGATCGATCCCACGCTCGGTTTCGAGCGGCGCTGGGTGGTCTATAACGGCTACGCCGAAGCGAGCCGCATCCCGCCGTCCTGGCACGGCTGGATCCATCACGTCGTCGATACGCCGCCGACCGAGATCAACTACCAGCCGCGCGAGTGGGAAAAGCCGCACCAGCCGAATCTGACGGGCACGTCCAGGGCGTACCGTCCCTCGGGATCGACGCTGGCCAGCGGCCGGCGGCCGAAGGCAACCGGCGACTATCAGCCCTGGACGCCTGGCTAGGCTTCGCGCACCGCCGAATCTTCGTCGCTGGTTGGATGCACCCGCATCCGGCTCGTACAATTGTGGACAACGGGAACAGCGGGGACGCCGCCTGCGCCGGCGTTGCGCTCACGCGAGAGATCCGGCTCAATGGTCCCATCTTACGGAGATGGGAAACCATCGCGTTCGGTTCGGGCAACAGTTCGCGACTGTCCCGAGATGCAGCGGCCGCCGACCAGGACTCGATCGGGAGATAGGCCCCCGGTCTGGAAGTTCCGAAATCGCCCGATGGAATGTGCAGCCGCCGTAAGACAGGAAAGGCCGCTTGGGAAACCGAGCGGCCTTTTTCTGTTGGGGCACGCGTGGGACGAATGCTGCTGCTCCACGTTCCGTCATTGCGAGCCGTCGGGCCGTGCTACGCGCGGACCCGTTGGCTCGCGATGACGATGCCGATGCAGCTTGCGTCAAACTTCGCTTCGTGCCTCCAAAAGCTAAACCACCCTTTCCGCCGCGCGCTTGACCGCTTCCAGCCGTCGCGCCTGGTTCTGCGCGCCGCGCTCCTTCAGCAACGCCAGCACCTCGGCCGGCGCCGTGTCGGGCGAGCCTGAATTGAAAGGCGGGGCAGGGTTGTATTCCATCTGGAGCTGGATCGCTTGCGCCGTGGTGCGGTCGAGCAGGATCGACACTAGCGTCAGCGCGAAATCGATGCCGGCGGTGACACCGCCGCCGGTGATGCGGTTGCGGTCGATGCAGACGCGCGTCCTGGTCGGCGTTGCGCCGAACTGGCCGAGCATCTCCATCGCGCTCCAATGGGTGGCGGCGCGGTAGCCCTTCAACAGGCCGGCGGCGCCGAGCGCCAGCGATCCCGTGCAGACCGAGGTGACATACTCTGCGCCTTCGGCCTGCCTGCGCAGGAAATCGAGCACCTCCTCGTCGTTGAGCAGGTCGTTGGTGCCGCCACCACCGGGCACGCAGAGCACGTCGAGTTGCGGGCAGTCGGCGAATGTCGTGGTCGGCGTCAGCGTCAGCACGGAATCGCTCGGCACCGGCTCGATCCGTTTCCAGATCAAATGCAGTTCTACGCCGGGAACCATGGCGAACACCTGCAAGGGGCCGGTGAAGTCGAGCTGGGTGACGCGCGGAAACACCAGGAGTCCGATCTGGAGCGGTGACGACATGGGGGCCTCCAATTATGAGCTTGACGCCGGCAAACTGGCATGATGCCCTTCTGTCCGAAACGGCATAATTCCCTCACTTTCGGACATGGCCATGATCGGCATCCTGATCTTCCCGGATTTCCAGTTGCTCGACGCGGCGGGCCCGATCTCGGTGTTCGAGATCGCCGCGCGTTGCACCGGCAAGACGACGCCGGGAATCCGGGTGCTGGCAGCGAACGCGGGAGCCGTGCGCAGCTCGTCCGGCGTCGAGATGGTGGCGCGCGATTTCAAGTCGGTGAATGCGATCACGACGCTGGTCATTGCGGGCGGCGTCGGCGTGACGGACGCCGCACGCTGCGAGGTCACGCGCGCCTTCGTGCAGCGGCTGGCAAGGCGCGGCGTGCGGGTCGCCAGCGTCTGCTCGGGCGCCTATGTGCTGGCCGAAGCGGGCCTGCTCGACGGCCGTCGCGCCACCACGCATTGGGGGCGGACGCGCGAATTCGTCGCGCGCTATCCGAAGGTCAAGTTCGAGCCGGACCGGATCTTCACCCGCGACGGCAATGTGTGGACGTCGGCGGGCATCTCCGCCGGCATCGATCTTGCGCTCGCGATGGTCACCGAGGACCATGGCGAGGAGATCGCGCAGCAGACCGCGCGCCAGCTCGTGCTCTACCATCGCCGCAGCGGCGGCCAGTCGCAATTCTCCTCGCTGCTGGAATTGAAGACGCCGAACGGCCGCTTCGGCGCGCTGCTGTCATGGGCGCGCGAGAATCTCGATGCACGGTTGACGGTTGAAGATCTCGCCGAACGCGCCGGCATGAGCGCGCGGCATTTTGCCCGCGCCTTTGCCGCCGAGACCGGCGCGACGCCGTCCAAGGCGATCGAGCGGTTGCGCATCGAGGTCGCACGCGAGCGCGTCGAGGCCTCGCGCGAGGCGATCGAGCTGGTCGCGGAGGCGACCGGATTCCGCGACCCCGAGCGGATGCGGCGCGCCTTCATCCGCGCCTTCGGCCAGCCGCCGCAGGCGTTGCGGCGCGCGGCGCGGGCGGGTTAGGGCGCCCGGATCAGCCGAACTCTCGCGCGACCTCGCGTCCGGCGGAAGCGATCACCTCGTTTTGCCCGTTCATGTCGAGCGAGGCTCCAGTGAGGTAGACTGCGATGATGAGCGGCGAACGCTGAGGCGGCCAAACAACCGCAACGTCGTTGTTGGTGCCGTTTCCGCCGGCTCCGGTCTTGTCGCCCACGCGCCAGTTTTGTGGAAGACCGGCGCGCAATCGGTAATCGCCTGTCTTGTTTGCAATCAGCCATTTTGCGAGCTGATCGCGAGCTTCCGGCATGAGTTCGTTGCCGAACAGCAAGCGCCTGAAATTCCCTGCCATTGCGTTCGGACTCGTGGTGTCTCGGGGATCTCCCGGCGCGGCTTCGTTCAATTGGGTCTCGGTCCGGTCCAGTCGCGTCACCTTGTCGCCAAGACTGCGCGCGAAGGCGGTGAGGCCGGCGGGGCCGCCCATGTTCTTGAGAAGCAGGTTGGCCGCCGTGTTGTCGCTCCTCGTCATGGCGGCCTCGCAGAGTTCGCGCAGCGACATGCCGTCTGACCCGACATGCTCACGGGTGACTGGCGAGTTCTCGACGATGTCGGCTTGTTCGATCCGAATCCGTCGATCGAGGCGGTCCAGCTTGTCGCCTGCGCCTTTCAGTATCGCCGCGGAAGCAAGCGCCTTGAAGGTGCTGCACATGGGAAATCTCTCGTCTCCCTTGTGATGAATCGACGCTCCGGTCCGGGTATCGAGCACGGCGACGCCGAGCCGACCGCCGCTCCTGATCTCGAGTTGTTTAATGGCATCGAGCAGTCGTGTCGTTTCGACCGTTGCAGCACCCGAGGATTTCGGCAGGAAAAGACTTCCTGCGAGCGCAAGTGTGGATGTGCCGAACTGGCGTCGCGTTAGCATCGTGAACTCCCATTGACCGTAGGCGTTTCTTGCTGCGCGCTCTCGCGATTGACAAACGATGGTTCGTGAGGCCATCCATAAGCAAAACTTGGATCAGACGTGGCCCGCCGTCCTCTCAGCGTTTCCAGCCTTCCACTGAACGCGCTCCGCGCCTTCGAGGCGGCAGCGCGTCATCTGAGCTTCACCAAGGCCGGACTGGAACTTCGCGTGTCGCAGGCCGCCGTGAGCCAGCAGGTGCGGACGCTCGAGCGTAGCCTGCGCGTGGAACTGTTCAGGCGGCTCACTCGGGGGCTTGCTCTGACAGAGGAAGGCGAGGCGCTGTTGCCTGCCATTTCCGACGCCTTCGGTCGCATCAACCAGGTGCTGGACCGATTTGAGAATGGCCGCGTGCGCGAGACCCTGATGATTGGCGTCGTCGGAACGTTCGCATCGGGCTGGCTCGTTCCTCGCCTCAAGGGCTTCACTTCAAGTCACCCCCAGGTCGACATCAGGATCTTTGCGAACAACAATCGCGTCGACCTCGGCGCCGAAGGCTTGGACTACGCCATTCGATTTGGCGACGGCGCATGGCACGGGACCAACGCAGAGCGTCTGGTCGACGCTCTTTTCACACCGATGTGCGCGCCGTCCGTTGCGAAGCGTCTCAGAGGTCCAATGGACCTCCACGAAGAGGTGCTGTTGCGTTCGTATCGGTCAGGCGAGTGGGCGCAGTGGTTCGAGGCCGTGAAATGCAGGCAGCCCCGTATGACGGGTCCGACCTTCGACTCATCGGTCTCCATGGCGCATGCCGCAGCTCAAGGGGGCGGGGTTGCGCTGTTGCCAGTCGCGTTGTTTTCGGAGGATGTGTTGCGCAAGCAGCTGGTCTGTCCCTATGACGCCCGTGTCTATCTCGGATCGTACTGGCTCACGTCCCTGAAATCGAAGCGGCATACGCACGCGATGCAGGCATTCCGGGACTGGATCCTGACAGAATGCAAGAAGATCAAGCGGCACAAGGCGTGACCGTCATGGTGACGGCGCCTTCAAGAGCGCCTTCGGTGAGTTACCATGGCACTGCGGCGCAGGGCGCGGGCTGCCTGGGGCGTGTCCTCGTCAATTCGGCGCTGACTTTCATCGACCCGTTGTGATAGCGTGCGTTCATTCATCGATGCATCAGGTTGTCGACTGCAGACACAGGAACGTGTCGGGAAGGCAAGTGCAATGTCTTGGGAAGCCTGCAGGCGGCACGGGCGCATCTTGTTGTCTCTCCCTGCCACGCTCCTCTTTGTATGGGCGTCAGCGCATGCACAGGACGTCCTGAGCTCGCCGCGCCCCGGTGCAGGAGAGGCCGAGGCGGGTCCCGTCTTTTCGGACACCGGCCCCGATGCCGCCATCTACGGTGCGGCAGACGGCTATCCCGTCGGTTCGCGAGCTGCGACCACCCAGCTCGATCGTCTTGTCGGGACCTACAGCCATTTCGATGAGATTTTTCCATCACGCCGGATACCTGCCGCGACGACGCCTTGGCGGTTCAAGCGGCAGCCGGAGCCGCCTATCGAGTACACCTTTGGCTCGCAGCGGTTGACGATCGCCGACTACCTCAAGCGCAACCCGGTCACGGGTCTCCTGATCGCCAAGGACGACGCCATCCTCTACGAGCACTATCAATATTCGCGCACCGACCGCGACCGCTTCCTTTCGCAGTCCATGGCCAAGACGATCGTCGCGATGCTGGTCGGCATCGCAGTATCGGAAGGTCGGATCAAGTCGATTGACGATCCGGTCTCGACCTACGTCCCTCATCTCGCAGGAACGGAATATGGAAGCACTTCCATACGAGCCCTGCTGAACATGGCTTCGGGCGTGGCGTTCTCGGAAATATATGACGGGCAGGATGATATCGCCCGGCTTGCGAGAGCGCTGTTCAGCGGACAGGAAAAGGATGCGGCCACCATCATCGCGCAGTTCAACACACGTAGCGTGCCGCCGGGTACCAAGTGGCATTATGCCAGCATCGAAACCGAGATCCTCGGATTGGTACTCCGCTCGGCCACCGCTATGCCAGTTGCCGACTATCTCCACGACAGGATTTGGGACGCGATCGGCGCCGAAGCTGATGCTTCATGGGCCATTGACGGTGGCGGGCAGGAGATAGCGTTCTGCTGTGTCAACGCAACCTTGCGCGATTATGCCCGTTTCGGCAGATTGCTAGCCCACGACGGCACTTGGGAAGGTCGCCAGCTCATCCCCAAGCAATGGATCCTGGACGCAACAACGGTCAGGCCGGCTGACAACTATCTCTCTCCGAAAGTCGCGACCTCCTATTTCGGATATGGCTACCAGATATGGCTCCTTCCGGGAGAGCAGCGCAGGTTCGCTCTGCTCGGTATCCGCGGCCAGATCATCCTGGTCGATCCCGCTTCAAAACTTGTGATGGTCCACACCGCCGTCAGGCAAAAGCCATCCGAGCCCGGCTCGTTGAGGGAGCCGCTTGCCTTGTGGTTCGCCGCGCTTGAGCAGCTCGGAAAATAATCATCTGGAGCTTTCCCGAGCGGTGGTGCTGTTCGCAGCTGCTGCGGAAGTATCCGTGCGGGCCGTCAATCGCCGTGCGATCGGCATCAGCAGGTACGGCGCGAGATGAATCGGAAACTGCGTCAGCGCGAAATAGAGCCAGGTCGTCGCCGGCAGAGCGCCGGCGGTCGCCGCCAGCATCAGGCCGAGATTGCGTTGTGACACCATCAGGCCGATTGCGAAGGCGCGCTCGGTGCCGATGCGGCGAAAGATCAGCGTCGTCACCGCGAGCAGTGTGAAATAGACCGTAAACGCGAGCAACGCGACAGCGATCGTGAACAGGGGATCGGCGACGAGGTCGCTGGCGACGTCGCCCATCACCGCGGAGGCGAACACCAAGAGGATGACGATGTTGAGGCCATCGATCGGCCGCTTGTGGCGCTGGATCGCTTCGGTGCCGAACAGGCGGCGGACCACGGTAGCAGCCAGCAGCGATGCGGCGAGGATGCCGAGCAGCTTCAGGCCGAGCGCGGGCGGCGAAATGCTGAGAATGCCATCGAGGAAGAGGCTTGCGAACAATGATGCGGTGAAGGGCACGAGCGCGGTCGAGGTCACCAGTGTCACGAGCACCAGCGTGGCATCGAGGCCCATCAGCGCGGCGAGCGCCGGCGCGGCCATCATCGGCGAGGCCATGCCCTGGAGCATCAGCGCGAGGAAGAGGCCGGGCGAGCTGTTGGCAAGCCCGGTCGCATGCGCAGTCAGCCCGACGATCAGCGGCACGCCGATCGTGGTCCAGGCCGTGGCGGCCGCGACCAGCGCCGGCCGGCGCAGATGTCCGTAGAGCGCCACGAGATCGACGCGCATGAAGGAGATGCAGAGCAGAAGGAAAATCGCCTCGGTGACATAGGGGCGCAGCAGCGCGCCGAGCGGTGGCACCGCGACCGCAATGAAGGCGATGGCCGCCACCGCGCGGGTGCCCTGGTCGCCGAGCCACGTCAGGGCGCGCAGGGGAAGGGCGAAGACTTGTTGAAGGGCGGAAGGCATGTCGAATGGCGTCAGCCCAATCCCTTCAACCACGCGCCGATCTCGCGCACGGCGATATTGGCCTGCGGCAACAATTTGCCCATGGTGAAGAAGCCGTGGAACTGACCGGGATAATGCCTGGTGGTGACGGACACGCCGGCCTGCCTGAGGCGGTCGGCATATTCGGCACCTTCGTCGCGGAGGGGATCGGCGCCCGCGGTCAACACATAGGCCGGCGGTAGACCAATGAGGCTCGCAGCGCGCGCGGGCGAGGCGCGCCAGTCGTGGATGTCGGCGGCACCGTTGAGATAGTGGTCGCGGAACCAGCGGATCACCGAATGCGTCAGCAGCACGCTGGTCTCGGGCTCGCTATGGGAGCCATGCGTCATGGCGAAATCGACGGCTGGATAGATCAGGACCTGGCCGGCAAGCGCGGGGCCATTGCCGTCCCGGGCGGCGAGCGCGACGACCGCGGCAAGATTGCCGCCGGCGCTGTCGCCGCCGATCGAGAGGCGCGCGGCGTCGATGCCGAGCTCGCGCGCGTTCGCGGCAATCCATTCCGTCGCGGCAATCGCGTCATCGGCGGCGGCGGGAAACTTGTGCTCGGGCGCGAGGCGGTAGTCGACCGAGATCACGATCAGCGCGCCCTCGACCGCAAGCTGGCGGCAGACGACGTCGTGGGAATCGAGATCGCCGATGACCCAGCCACCGCCATGGAAGAACACCAGGGCCGGGGACAGGCCATCGTGCCGGCGCGGTTCCTTCGGAACGTAGAGGCGCGCGGGGATGGCGCCGTGCGGCGCGGGGATCGCGAGCTCGGCGACGCGCGCAAGCGCGGGCGGCTCGGGGGTGGTGGCAAACCGAGCCTGGGCGTAATCGGCGCGGGCTTCCGGCGCGGTCAGTGTCTCGTAGGCCGGGCGGCCGGCCTCCAGAAAGGCCCTGTAGACGGCGGCGGCATCGGGATCGAGCACAACGGGCATGCGGAGCGCCTCAGGGCTTCTGGTTATCGTTGGACGTCGTTTTCGGGAGCAATGCCCGCCTCGGGCCCCGGGGAAAGGGCGCCAACTATCCCATCCGGGAGGCGGTCTGGCCAGACGGCGCCCGGGAAGGGCAGGGATGCCGCCCTTCCCCCGCCGTATTCGCCGTGTTAACCGGATGGCCTGCGAGCGGCGGTAACCCCTGTAGAATGTCCAACAAGCCCGATTCGCTGTTGAAGCCGCGCGAGATGTTCCGAACCTATACCCTGACAGGCCTTGCGGCGCTTCTGGCCGCCACCGCGCTGACGGTTGCGACGCCCGCGCAGGCACAGATCGGCACGATCTTTTCCGATCCGCCGCCGCTGCGGCCGCCCGGCACCATTCCGCGTGGCCAGCCGCAGCCGCAGCAGATCCCCGAGGACGATGAGGAGGTGCCGGAGCTGCCGCCGCAGGGGCGGGTGCTGCCGTCGCGCCCGATGCCACCGCCGCCGGGCCGCCAGGGTAATGTGATGCCGGGGCCGGTCGAGACCCAGCCCCTGGCGCCGCCGCCGGGCTCCACCGTCGCGCCGCCGAACCAGCCGCCGTCCGCGGCGATCGCGCCGCCCGGACCGCAAGGAGCTCCGGGTGCGCCCGGTCAGCGCCAGCCTCAGCAGAAGGGCGCGCCGGGCACCGTGCCGCAAACGCCGGCGAGCCTCCAGCCGGGCGACGAGGTCGTCACCGAGCCGCCGGCCCAGAAGATCGTGAACAAGAAGGCGACCTTCTCGGGCCTCGACAAGATCACCGGGCGCATCATCAATTTCGACGAGGAGATCGGCGAGACGGTCCAGTTCGGCGCGCTGCGGGTCAAGACCAACGCCTGCTACACGCGACCGGCGACGGAGGCCACCAACACCGACGCCTTCGTCGAGGTCGACGAGATCACCTTGCAGGGCGAGGTGAAGCGGATCTTCTCGGGCTGGATGTATGCGGCGAGCCCGGGCCTGCACGGCGTCGAGCACCCGATCTACGACATCTGGCTGACCGACTGCAAAGAGCCGCAGCAGACCATTGCGACCGCCGCGCCCGATCCTGCAAACAAGCCTGCGCCACCGCCGCCGCCCGCGCAGAAGAAGGCCGCGCCCAAGCAGGCCGTGCAGCAGCGACCGCCGCAGCCTCTGCCGCCGGTCCAGCAGCAACCGGCACCGCCGCCGCCTCCGCCACCGGAGCAGCGGCCGGGTCTGTTCGGTATTCCTGGTTTCGGCCGCTAAAGCGCGATGAGATTGGGATGAATCGTCATCGCGCTTTAGGTTATTGTTTGAGCATGATCTTTTCGGAAAACCGCTTCACACTTTTCCGGATTATGCTCTAAGCCAGCTATCGATCATTGCCGCGAGGCGATGATCTCGAGCGCGCGCGCGCCCGGGATCACTTCACCGGCGGACAGCTTCAGGAAATCGCCGGGCGCGCCCGCGAGCGCCCTGTCGAGCAGCGCGGTGTAGCGCCGCCGCGAGATCTCGACCGCGCCGAAGCTCTTCAGGTGCTCGGTGACGTATTGCGTATCGAGCAGCTCGAAGCCGCCATGGATGAGCCGCGCGACCAGATGCACCAGCGCGACCTTCGAGGCATCGCGCGCAGTGTGGAACATGCTCTCGCCGAAGAAGGCGCGGCCCAGGCTGACACCGTAGAGACCGCCGACGAGGTCGTCGCCCTGCCAGGCCTCGACGCTGTGGCAGTGGCCGAGCTCGAACAGGCCGCCATAGAGGTCGCGGATGCGCTTGTTGATCCAGGTGTCCTCGCGCCCGGCCTGCGGCGCGGCGCAGCCGGCAATGGTCGCCTTGAACGCCGTGTTGACGGTGACGCGAAACGAATCCGAACGCACGGTGCGTGCGAGCCGCGAGGCCACGCGAAATCCGTCGAGCGGGATGACGCCGCGCAGCTCCGGCTCGACCCAGAACAGGGTCGGATCGTCGGCGCTTTCGGCCATCGGAAAAATACCGCAGGCATAGGCGCGCAGCAGTACGGCCGGCGTGATTTCAGACGAAGCGGAATCGCGCGAAGTCATGGCGTGCGACAATAGCAGGATCGCAACGCGGTTGCGATGGGGGGCACGGATCAGCTCGCGGCGGCAGTGCTGGTCTTGCCGGGAGCTGCGGGTACGCGGCGGAACCTGAGGACGATGCGGGTTCCGGAATGGGCGGGGTCGCGCTCGACCGACGCGTCGAGCTTGGTCGCCATGGCCGCGACAATGCGCTGGCCCATGCCGGTGGAGCGAGGATCCGCTTTGACCTTGTCGCCGACGCCCTCATCGGTGATCGACAGCAGGAGATCGTCGTCCTGCGAGGTCAACTCGACATGGATGGGGCCGGCGCCGTCCGGATAGGCGTACTTCACCGCGTTCATCACCAGCTCGTTGACGATGATGCCGACGGCGACCGCACGGTCCGGATCGATCTCGATCGGCTCGGCCTTCACCGTCAGGCGCGACATCCGGTTGCCCTCGGCCGAGCGGCGCAAATCCTCGAGCAGGGAGTCCAGGTACTGGTTCAGCACCACGCTCTTCAGGTCCTGCGAGGTGTAGAGGCGGCGGTGCACCTGCGCGACCGCGGCGACGCGGCCCATCGCATTGGTCAGCGCCGCCTTGACCTCCTCCTGCGCGGCCGAGCTCGCCTGGAGGTGCAGCAGCGAGGCGATGATCTGGAGCGAGTTGCCGACGCGATGGTTGACCTCGCGCAGCAGCAGCTCGCGTTCGGCGGCAAGGGCTGCGTAGCGGTCGCGCGAGGCATGGACCTCGGCTTCCGCTTCATCGCGCGCCTTCTGCAATTCGGCCTGGCGCAGCGCGCCGTCGGCTGCGACGTGAAGCAGGGGGATGAAGTCGCCCTTGACGTCCTTGACGAGATAATCGACCGCGCCCGCCTTCAGCGCCGTCACCGCGATGCTGGAGTCCTGCGAGGCGGTGACGAACACCACCGGGGGCGCGCCGGGGATCGCCATGATCTGCTCGAGCGTCTCCAGCCCGTCGAGGCCGGGCATGTACTGGTCCAGCGCCACGACGTCGATGCCGCCGTCCGTCTCCGCGCCGCGGATGCGCTCCAGGCCTTCCTCGCCGCTTGCGGCATGGACGACCTTGTAGCCGCGCCGCGTCAGGCCGCGATCGACCAGGCGCGCCAGCGCGTCGTCGTCGTCGATGTAGAGCAGTGTTGGCGTGCGCTGATTCATGAGGCGGCGGATGGGACCTGGATGACCGAGAAGAACAGGCCGAGCTGCCGGATGGCGTTGGCGAAATTCTCGTAATTGACGGGCTTGGTGATGTAGACGTTGCAGCCGAGCTCGTAGCAGCGCTTGATTTCCTGGGAGTCGTCGGTGGTGGTCAGCACCACCACGGGCGAGGCCTTCAGATATTTGTTCTCCTTGATCTGCTTCAGGATGTCGATCCCGGTCATGTCGGGGAGGTTAAGATCGAGCAGGATCAAGAGCGCATTGCCCTTCTGCACGAGCCCGCTACCGTCGGTACCGAACAGATGCGTCATCGCGTCGGTGCCGTTGGCGAAGGAGACGATCTCGTTGTTGACGCCGGACCTTCGGATGTTGCGCTCGATCAGCCGCGCGTGTCCCTCGTCGTCCTCGATCATGATGATGGTGACAGGCTGAGTCATCGATCTGCGTTCCGGTTGCTGGCGTTCCAGGCAATGGGCAGCGTGATCGTGAAGGTGCTGCCCGCGTTCAGTTCCGACGATACCGACATCGTGCCGCCGAGGCGGCGCACAAGTGCACGCACGTGCGCAAGACCTATGCCCTGGCCGGGCTTGTCCTGGGTTCCCGCACGGCGAAACAGGTCAAAAATCCGCTGATGATCCTTCGGATCGATGCCGCGGCCGTTATCGCTGACCTCGAAGATAGCGTATCCGAGCTTGGTACGCCCGCGGATTCTGATCTCGCCGGGAACCCCGGCCTTGAGGTATTTGATCGCGTTGTCGATCAGATTGGAGAATATCTGCTCCAGCGCAAGGCGGTCGCTGATGATGTTCGGCAGGGCGGCGACATGGATCTCGGCCTGCGCTTCGGCCGCCTGATGCGCCAGCGTCGATGCGATCGCTTCGATCAGCTCTTGCGTGTCGATCTTCTCCGGCTGGAACTCGCGCCGGCCCTCGCGGGTGAGATTGAGGATCGCCGAGATCAGGCGGTCCATCTTGGCGATCGAGGACTTGATGAAGCCGAGCGCTTCGGAAAAGTCCGCCGAAAGCTGCTTGTCGGGGCCTTCGAGCGCGATCTCTCCGGAGGCGAGCGGCGGCCTGTCGGCCGGGACGTGGGTGAGGCCGCCGATGCGGCGGAAGATGTCGCCGCCGAGCTCCTCGAGTTCGCTGGTGAAGCCCATGATGTTGACGAGCGGCGAGCGCAGGTCGTGGCTCACGATATAGGCAAAGCGCTGGATCTCGTTGTTGGCTTCGCGCAGGTCTGCCGTGCGTTCGTCGACCACGGTCTCGAGATTCGCGTAGGCATCGCGCAGACGTGTCTCGGCCTCGTCACGGGCGCGCGCCGAGCGCCGCACCAGCCAGATCGAGATCAGGGCGAGCAACACCACGAGGCCGGAGCCGATACCCGTCAACGATGCAGCGAGCGTCTGGCTGCGGTCGGCGTTTGCCGTCCGGACCCGGAACAGCCGCTCCTCCTCGGTGATCATCGCCCCCGCCACATTGCCGATCGTGGTGGTGGCGCCCTCGGCAGATGCCTCCCGCGCCAGCGCCGTTGCCATGTCCGGCTGGCCCTGCCTGATCGCGGCGATCTCACGCGCGAATTGGCCCAGACGAATCTCGATCGTCGCGCTCAGCTTCTCGAGGTTTTCACGCTGCGCGGGGTTGTCGTGGGTCAGGCGCGTCACCCTGTCGAGCGCGGGAATGATCGCGGCGACGGCCTTTTCGTAATCTGTCTGGAATTCCGGTCCCAGTGTCAGGAGGTAGCCGCGCAGGGCGCTTTCGGCACGCCGGACCTCGAGCAGCAACGCGTTGATCTGGTTCTGCGCCTCGATGGTATGAACCACCCACTTGTTGTCGTCCCTCGCCTTGTTGACGAGGTAGACGGAGCCGGCGCTGATCACAGTCAGCACCAAAAGACCCGCCGCAAACAGCAGGATCTGCCACAATGCTCGCCGTCGATGCCCCTCGGCGGTCACGACGGTCTCGCCCAATGATGTTCAGTGGAATTCAAAACACCCCCTTGGAACTGTCCCAACCGTCCGGAACGCGATTGGGGCCAAAGGGTTCCATGGGGTCGGAAAATTACTGCGGCGCAGGTTCCGTCTTGCCGGCGAGGTACTGTTCCAGCCAGTGGATGTGATAGTCGCCATTGATGATGTCGTCTTCGCGCACCAGCGCGCGGAACAGCGGCAGCGTGGTTTCGATGCCTTCGACCACCATCTCGTCGAGCGCCCGGCGCAGCCGCATCAGGCATTCGGCGCGCGTCTTGCCGTGCACGATCAGCTTGCCGACGAGGGAATCGTAGTAGGGCGGGATCGTATAGCCCTGGTAGACGGCGGAATCGATCCGCACGCCCAGCCCACCCGGCGGATGGTATTGCTGGATCCGGCCGGGAGAGGGGCGGAAGGTCTGCGGATTCTCGGCATTGATGCGGCATTCGATCGCGTGGCCGATGACCTGGACTTCCTCCTGCCGCGCCGGCAGATCCCCGCCGGCGGCGATGCGGATCTGCTCCAGCACGAGATCGATGTCGGTGATGCTCTCGGTGACGGGATGCTCGACCTGGATACGGGTGTTCATCTCGATGAAGTAGAACTCGCCGTCCTCGAACAGGAACTCGATGGTGCCGACGCCGAGATATTTCATCTCGCGCATCGCCTTCGCGCAGGTTTCGCCGATCTTGGCGCGCGCAGCGGCGGAGAGGACGGGCGAGGGGCCTTCTTCCCAGACCTTCTGGTGGCGGCGTTGCAGCGAGCAGTCGCGTTCGCCGAGATGGATCGCGCCGCCGCGGCCGTCGCCGAGGATCTGGATCTCGATATGGCGCGGCCTCTGGAGATATTTTTCCAGGTAGACCGAGGCATCGCCGAAGGCGGATTTGGCCTCGTTGGCCGCCGTCGACAGCGCCAGCTGGAGGTCGGCCTCGCTCTTGGCGACCTTCATGCCACGGCCGCCGCCGCCGGCCGCCGCCTTGACCAGCACGGGGAAGCCGATCTTCCTCGCGATCGCCATCGCGTCGTCGTCGGGACCGACCGCGCCGTCGGAGCCGGGTACCACGGGGATGCCGAGGCGCTTGGCGGTCTTCTTGGCCTCGATCTTGTCGCCCATCAGGCGGATGTGCTCGGCTTTCGGGCCGATGAAATGCAGATTGTGCTCCGCGAGGATTTCCGCAAAGCGCGCGTTCTCCGACAGGAAGCCGTAGCCGGGATGCACCGCATCCGCGCCGGTGATCTCGCAGGCCGCGAGCAGCGCGGGCACGTTGAGATAGCTGTCCTTGGAGGGCGGCGGACCGATGCAAACGCTCTCGTCCGACAGGCGCACATGCATGGCGTCGGCGTCGGCGGTCGAGTGCACGGCGACGGTCGCGATCCCGAGCTCCTTGCAGGCCCTGAGGATGCGAAGGGCGATCTCGCCGCGATTGGCTATGAGGATCTTGTCGAACATGGTGCCTCAGCGGGCGAATAGGGAGTAGCGAACGGCGAATGGCAAGACGGGCACCATTCGCTATTCGCCATTCGCCACTCGCTATTCAATAATGACCAGCGGCTCGCCGTACTCGACCGGCTGGCCGTCCTCGACCAGGATCTGCGTCACCGTGCCGGCGCGCGGCGAGGGGATCTGGTTCATCGTCTTCATGGCTTCGATGATCAGCAGCGTCTGGCCGACCGAGACCTTGTTGCCGACCTCGATGAACGGCTTGGCGCCGGGCTCCGGCGCCCAATAGGCGGTGCCGACCATCGGCGAGGTCACGGCGCCCGGATGCTTCGACAGATCGGCCGCGGCGCTGGCGGGTGCGGCGGCTGCCGGAAGGGCGACGGGAGCGGCTGCCACCGGCATCGGCATGGTCGCGGCAACGCTGATGTTGCGGGCGACGCGCAGGCGCAGGCCGGCACGTTCGATCTCGATCTCGGTGAGGCTGGTCTCATCGAGCAGCAAGGCAAGCTCGCGGACGAGCGCGGAATCCTCGCTGGAAAACTTTGCGGCTGCTTTGTCGTCTGGCTGGCGCGCCATGTTGTCTGATCCGAATGTTCTGTTGGAAGGGGCGTCAGGCTTTGGGCTTGATGCCAAGCTTGGCGGCAAGGCCCTGGATCGCGAGGCGGTAGCCCTCGATGCCGAAACCGCAGAGCGACGCGAAGGCCGCGCGCGCGGTGTAGGAGTGATGGCGGAAGCTCTCGCGGGCGTGGATGTTGGTCACGTGCACTTCGACCGTCGGAATCTGCACCGCGAGCAGCGCGTCGTGGAGCGCGATCGAGGTGTGGGAATAACCGCCGGCATTGATGATGATGCCCTTCATCTTGCGCGCATGCGCCTCGTGGATGAAATCGATCAGCTCGCCTTCACGGTTGGACTGCCGGCAATCGGCCTTGAGGCCGAACGTCGCCGCCGTCTCCCGGCAGAGCGCCTCGACATCGGCCAGCGTCGCATGGCCGTACTTCTCGGGTTCGCGCGTCCCCAGCATGTTGAGGTTCGGCCCGTTGAGAACGAGGATCGTGTCGGTTGTAGGTTCGGCCATTCCAATCCCGGACGAGGTGCTTCAGCGTGGCGGGGGTTATAGGTAACAAAGCGCGTGAGGGGAAGCCTTGAAGGGCCTCCCGGGCGGCTTCAAGTACCTCATCCAGTGTGCAAAAACCTGTGCGGAAGCTGCGGAAATTGCTTGTTAACCAGTCTAAAGCATGGCTGTCGGCCGAATGCAAAGGGGCGGGCATCGCTGCCCGCCCCAAGAGGTTGCCGTCATCCGGCCTTAGACGTTCAGGACCGCCACGATCTCGTAGGTGTCCGGATTGATGATCACGATTTCTTCCTTGACCAGGATGTACCTGTAGGTCCGCCACTCCGGATAGATCGTCACGACCCGGGACGGCAGGGCGTGAAGCGTGATGCCCTCGCGCGGCACGCGGGTGCCGACCGAAATGTTGAAGTTCACGTTGGTCACGGGGGCGACGCGCTCCTCGCGGATCACCGACGTGATCTGGGTCCGCTGCTCGGTCGAGAGCTTGGCGGCCGCGCCAGCCTGGCCGGTCGTGGTCTGCGACCGCTCGGTCCCGGTCTGGGTCTGGGTCTGGCTCTGCGAACCCTGATGGCCCGGCGCGTTCATGCCGCTGCGGTCTTGCTGACCTTGGGCCTTCATGTCCTTGCCGCCCTTGGTCTCGGTTTCCTTGCTCATGCTACCCTTGGACTTCTCGTCGCCCCGCGGGCTCTGGCCGACCGTCGACGACTTCTCCGACTGCGTCGACTTCTCACGCTTCGCACCCGGCTGGTCCTTGTTCATCTTGTCGGACTGAGTTGACTTGTCTTGAGCGGCCGGCTGATCCTTCATGCCGCCGGACTGACCGACCGTTCCCTTGTCACGCTTGTCTTGCTTGTCCATGGACTCTTGCTTGCCCATGGAGCCACTGCGCTCGCCAGAAGGCTGCGTACTCTGCTGGCTCTGCTGGCCACTCCCGTAGTCCTTGGTTCCGGTTCCTTGTGCGTTGGCGAAACCGGTCCCGGCGATCAGCGCCAAGGCTGCAACCGAGACCAAAAAGCGATTAGTCATTTGAACCTCTCCTCACGTGATTTCTTTGCGTCATTGCCCGCGCCGACAACGAAAGGAGAGCGCGGTCGTTCCGAATTTCAGGGGTTCCGAAGGGCTTTGTTTGTTGAACGCCAGATGAACGGTCGCGCCCGGACCGCGACAAACCGCGACGGTCCGAACCGCGCAAAAAAAGAGGCCGGCTGTGAGCCGGCCTCTTTCAACGCAATGTCGCAGCGCTCAGCAGGTCGCCTTGCCGCAGCGGGCGATGCCGATCTTTTCCCGGAGGCCTTCGACGCCGACGGCGCCGACAACGATCTGCTTGCCGATCACGTAGCTGGGCGTGCCGTTCATGCCCATCGCTTCGGCGAGCTTGAAATTCTCCTCGAGAGTGGCGCGCACCTCGGGGCTGGCGATGTCCTTCTCGATCTTCGCAGTGTCGAGGCCGGCCTCCTTGGCCGCTTGAAGCGCACGCGCCTTGTCCGCGGCGCCACGACCGCCGAGCAGCTTCTGGTGGAAGTCGAGATATTTCTTGCCTGAGGGATCCTGCATGCGCACGGCGACGGCAACCTGCGCCGCCTCGACCGAGCCCTGGCTCAGCACCGGAAATTCCTTCAGCACGACCTTGAGCTTCGGATCGCTCTTCATGAGGTCGAGCATGTCGCCCATGGCGCGCTTGCAGTAGCCGCAATTGTAGTCGAAGAATTCGACGAAGGTGACGTCGCCGTCCTTGTTGCCGAGCACGACCTGGCGCGGCGAGTTGAAGATCGCGTCGGCGTTCTGCGCGATGCTGGCCTCGTGCTTCTGCGTTTCGGCCGCGGCCTGCCGCTTGCTGAGCTCGGTCATCGCCTCCTCGAGCACCTCGGGGTGGCTGACGAGGTAGTTCTTGATGATCGCCTCGATGTCGGTGCGCTGGGTATCGGAGAAGCTGTCGGCCGACGCGGGCGCGGCTGCGCCGAACATGGCGAGTGCAAACAGCGCGGGAGCAAGCGAGCGCAGCGAAGGCATAGGCAAATCCTCTTATCCAAAGCAGGTTTCGGGAAACGTCCCGGCGGACTTAAGCTCAGTGTCGTGACGTCGTGGTGTCAGGCGTCGTTCAGTCTGTCAGTTGCGCGGCGGCTTCGCCGCCACGATGTCGTCGGCCTTGACCCATCCGGGCGTGCCGATGGCGAAACGGGTTTTCGCGCGCGTGGCAAGCTCGCGGGCGGTCTTGTTGTCGCCGCGCAGATACGCGGCCTGGGCCGAGGCGAGATCCGCCTCGGCATAATCCCCCTTCCGGCCATAGGCCATCGCGAGCTGGATATAGCCGAGCGGTGCCTCGGGCTCGCGGGCCACCGCGGCACGGAGAATCCGAATGGCGTCGTCGGTGTAGGCCTTATTATCGGTTCCAACCAGAGCCTGCCCAAGTAACATCTCGATGAGGGGGGCGTTGTTCGAAAGCTGCGCCGCCTTGCGCAGGGGAGCGATGGCCTCGGCAGGCTTGCCGCTCTCCAGAAGGGCCTGGCCGCGCACCTCGTAAAAATACGGGTTGTTCGGCTGGACCTGAATCAGGGCGTCGATCTGGGCGAGCGCGCTGCGCAAATCGCCGTGCAGATAGGTGCTGATGGCGCGGGCGTAGCGCGCCGGCAAGCTGTCGTTGGTCTGGGGATAGCGGCGGTACACCGTCTCCGGCCGCTCCATGAAGGCCGAGATCTTGGCACGCACCATGTCATGGCGGAGCTGGAGCGCCGGATCGTCCTTCTTGTCCCAATAGGGGCTGGTGCTGGCGAACTCCTGGAGCGCCGCGACGCGCTCGGCCGGCATCGGATGCGACTGAAGGTAGGGGTCTGCGCCGCGTGAGGCGAACAGGCTCTCGCTGGTGAAGCGCTTGAAGGTCTCGTACATGCCCTTCGGCGACTGCCCCGTCGAGGTCAGGAATTTCACGCCGGCGCGGTCGGCGTTCTCCTCCTGCTGGCGCTGGTAGGACAACAGCGTACGGCGGATCATCTCCTGCGGACCGGCGATCGCGGCCGCGCCGGCATTGGCGAGCCCGTTGTTGCCGGCGCTCCCGCTGCGGGTGCTGCCGACGAGCGCGCCCGCGCCGAGCAGCATCGCGATGATCATCTGGGTCTGGGCTGTCGCGAGCTGCTCGCGCATCTTGGACAGATGGCCGCCGGCCAGATGCCCGGTCTCGTGCGCGAGCACGCCGATGATCTGGTTCGGCGTCTCCGACTGAAGGATCGCGCCCCAATTGACGAAGATGCGGCGGCCGTCGGCGACGAACGCGTTGAACGAGCCGTCGTTGATGATCACCATCTGGATGTTCTGCTTTTCCATACCGGCGACCCGCAGGATCGGGCGCGTATATTCGCGCAGGAGCTGTTCGGTCTCGGTGTCGCGCAGGACCGGCGGTCCCTTGGCCTGCGCATGCGCGGCCGAGAATGGCGTCAGCGCGATCGCCGCGGCCGTCAGGAGGGCGGTGAGGGCGGAGGCCTTCTTGCGCAATGCGATCTGGAGCAACATCAGGCGGTCTGGGTCAAACGGTCTTGATCAAGCAGTTTCGTGATTGGTTTTTGGCGATTGGCGGCGGACCGGATACGCGATATGCCCTTGTGAGCCGTAGCCCTTATGAGCCGTACAATGCGGCCAGTCTGGGGCGCAAGCGCCCCGTTCCTGGACCGGACGGACCGGTCCGCCAGCGAAATAGCAGAAATCGATGCACGAAGCGACATTGAGGAACCGGTTGGGGCAGTGGCTCGAGCCCTCCCGCCGCAGTGATGTTCCCCCGTTCATGGTGATGGACGTGATGGCCGCAGCGGCCCGAATCGAGGCGGCCGGCGGCCATGTCATCCACATGGAGGTCGGCCAGCCCTCAGCGTCCGCGCCGAAGACGGCGATTGCCGCAGCGCACGCCGCGCTCGAATCCGGTCGGATCGACTATACCTCCGCGCTCGGCATCCCCTCACTGCGCGAGCGCATCGCGCGCCACTACCGCGATGCCTATGGCTGTACCGTCAGCCCCGAGCGGATCGTCGTGACGACGGGCTCCTCCGGTGGCTTCATTTTGGCCTTCCTGTCGATGTTCGAGCCCGGCGATCGGGTCGCCGTGACGGTGCCGGGCTATCCGCCGTATCGCCATATTCTGACCGCGCTCGGCTGCGAGCCGGTGCTGATCGAGACCACGAACGAGACGCGCCATGCGCTGACCGGCGAGGCGCTGCTGGCCGCCCATCGCAAGGCGCCGCTCAAGGGCGTACTGGTCGGCAGCCCCGCCAATCCGACCGGCACGATGATGTCCCGCGAGGCGCTCTCCGGCCTGATCTCGGCGGCGGAAGACGCCGGCATCCGCTTCATCTCGGACGAGATCTATCACGGGCTCGACTATGCGTTTCCGGCGGTGACAGCGGCCGCGCTGTCCGAGCACGCACTCGTGATCAATTCGTTCTCGAAGTATTTTTGCATGACGGGCTGGCGCGTCGGCTGGATGGTCGTGCCCGAGATTTTGGTGCGGCCGATCGAGCGGCTCCAGCAGAACCTGTCGATCTCGGTGCCGTCACTGTCGCAGATCGCGGCTGAGGCCGCCTTCGACGGCGCGGCCGAGATGGAGGCGATCAAGCACGGCTATCAGGAGAACCGGCGCATCCTGATCGAGGGATTGCCCAAAGCGGGGCTCAGCAAGTTCTTGCCTGCCGATGGTGCGTTCTACCTCTACGCCGACGTCTCGGACTTCACCTCCGACAGTTTCGAATTCGCCAAGCAGATGCTGGAACAGGCCCATGTTGCGGCCACGCCGGGCGTGGACTTCGATCCCGTCCATGGCCGTTCATTCATACGGTTCTCTTATGCCCGTTCGGCAGAAGAGATGCGGGAGGCAGTTGACCGGATCGCTCACTGGCTTAAATAGCCGCCAGTTTTCGCCAGCCTTCCGGAGTTCAACTTGTCTGACCGTTCCGTCCCGTCCACCGCCACGCATTCTTCTCTCGCCGCATTGATGTGGCCGACCCGCCCGGGTGAAACCGTCGGCGCCCTGCGTGCATTTGTGCTGATCGCGCTCGGTACCGCCTTGATGGCGCTATCAGCCAAGGTCAGCCTGCCGCTACCCTATGTGCCCATGACGTTGCAGACGCTGGTGGTGCTGATGATCGGTGCCGCCTATGGCTGGCGCCTTGGCAGCGCAACCATGATCGCCTACCTCGCCGAGGGCGCGATCGGCCTGCCGGTGTTCGCAGGTCCCGTGGGCGGGATTGCACCGCTGGTCGGCCCGACCGCGGGTTATCTGTTCGGCTTCATTGCCGCGGCTTTCGTGACCGGCTGGCTCTCCGAGCGCGGCTGGGATCGCAGCGTCGTGCTGCTGTTTGCGGCGATGGCGGTTGGCCACATCGTCATCCTGGCGGCCGGGTTCGGCTGGCTGGCGTTCGGGCTTGGCCTCGGCGCCGCGAAGGCCTGGCAGGTCGGCATCGTGCCGTTCATCGCGGCCTCGCTGGTCAAGAACGCGCTTGGCGCGACACTGATGCCGGCGGCACGCCGGATCGTCGATCGCCGCCGGTAAAGCGCGCAATAACGAGCAGTTCCGATTGACAGGGCCGGCCAAGTTGATCTTGGCTGGCTCTGAGTTTGAGGGGGAGTGAAACGATGACGACGACAACGATGGCGGGAGCGCCGGTCGCCCCGACCGCCGCCAAGCCGTGGTACAAGGTCCTCTATGTCCAGGTGCTGATCGCCATCGTGCTCGGCGCCATCGTCGGCTGGCTGTGGCCGTCGCTCGCCACCAACGACTGGATCAAGGCGATGGGCGACGGCTTCATCAAGCTGATCAAGATGGTGATCGCCCCGATCATCTTCTGCACCGTCGTCTCGGGCATCGCGCATATCCAGGACGCCAAGAAGGTCGGACGCATCGGCGTCAAGGCACTGGTCTATTTCGAGGTCGTCTCGACCTTCGCACTGGTGATCGGCCTCATCGTCGGCAATCTCGTCAGGCCCGGCGCCGGCTTCGGCAATGCCGCAGCCAGCGAGCAGGCCGTCGCCAATTACGCCAAGCAGGCCGCGGGCCAGAAGAGCGTCGACTTCGTCCTGCACATCATTCCCGACACCGTGGTGGGTGCGTTCGCGCAGGGCGAAATCCTCCAGGTGCTGCTGTTCTCGGTGCTGTTCGGCTTCGCGATCATGAGCCTCGGCGAGCGCGGCCACACCATCCGCGCGTTCATCGACGACGCCGCGCATGCGGTGTTCGGCGTCATCTCCATCGTGATGCGGGCGGCTCCGATCGGCGCCTTCGGCGCGATGGCCTACACGATCGGCAAGTTCGGCACCGGCGCGATCCTCAACCTGCTCGGGTTGATCGCAACCTTCTACCTGACCGCCGCGCTGTTCGTGTTCGTCGTGCTCGGCCTCATCGCGCGGATGGCCGGCTTCTCGATCTTCAAGTTCCTCGCCTACATCAAGGACGAACTCTTGATCGTGCTCGGCACCTCGTCGTCGGAAAGCGCGCTGCCGTCCCTGATGGAGAAGCTGGAACGGCTCGGCTGCTCCAAGTCGGTGGTCGGCCTCGTGGTGCCCACGGGCTATTCGTTCAATCTCGACGGCACCAACATCTACATGACGCTGGCGACGTTGTTCATTGCGCAGGCGCTCGGCTTCGACCTCAGTTTCAGTCAGCAGCTCACGATCCTGGTCGTGGCGATGCTGACTTCGAAGGGGGCCTCCGGCATCACAGGCGCCGGCTTCATCACGCTGGCCGCGACGCTCGCCGTGGTCGATCCGCGGCTCGTGCCGGGCATGGCGATCGTGCTCGGCATCGACAAGTTCATGAGCGAGTGCCGCGCGCTGACCAATCTGTGCGGCAACGGCGTGGCCTGCGTGATCGTCGCCTGGTGGGAGGGCGAGCTCGACCGTGACAAGCTCACCGCCAACCTCTCCAAGCAGATCGATCCGACCGACATGGAGACGGCGATCACGACGGACTGATCGGATACTGCATCTGATGGCCGTCAGGTCTTGAAGCAACAGGGCTGGTCGAGATCCTCGATCAGCCCTTTTTCTTTCGGCGTGACAGCGCCTTTGCGGCCGCGCCATGCTCCAGCGCAAGCCGATAGACGCGCGCGGCATCGACGCGGTGCGCGGCCAGCACGCTAATCTTACTGTGTCATAAAATCATTCGCACGGTGCGGCTTTGGATAAGAGCAGTACAGCACGGACATCGTCGCAGGCGATTGATGAGCGCAACGCTCAGGTATCGTCGCATCGTTGCGATCGAGTTTGGGATGTGACGTTCGGTCCTGAACGGCAGAG